>NZ_BAAHWZ010000004.1:0-56845 GCF_054657255.1 Galenea microaerophila | reverse complement strand
AACAATTGGATTGCCATTCTGGTCATAAACACCCGCTCCAAGTGTCATGCTTGTAATAGAGTTATTATTTCCATATTGATTGTTTAAAGCACTTTGACCTTGATTTTCTAAATTATCACCTGAATAAACTTTATTTCTTCTTGTAGAAACTTTTACATTACATGATTTGTCGTCACATGAAATTACATCAATTGAAGTTTCACCATCCTTTTTTGAACTTCCGGATAAGACTTTATAATCATTATCTTGACAGATAGAGCCATTTATTTGATTTAAGCAATAGGAAAGTTGACGCCCTCCACTATTTTGTTGGCACTTAAAAGACACACCCCCTACATTACCATTGCCTTTTTCTGTATCAGATGTTGGGCAAGGAATATCCCCTGTTGAGGTGCGTGTAATATCAAGCCCACCACTTCCTTTACCAGCATTGCCCTTTGAGCCACCTGATACCCCTAACGTGTCTTGAACTACCGAACTGTTAGTTGAATTAAGGTTACTTAAAGCACCCCTCGCCATTTCTTGTGGGGATAAAGCAAATGCAATGCTAGTGAAAGCAATAAACAAACTACAAACAATAAGATTAAAAAATGTCTTTTTCATAAACCAATATCTAATCATGTACTGGTTTTAATAGTGTTTTGAAAATAAAAAAACCCCCATTATGGGGGCTCGCTTAGGAGATAAATTTAATGGTTATAAGGCTCGTAGGACTCGTTAGTTTCTTCTTGTTCTTGAACGTTGGAATCTTCTTTATTTTTTTCTTCTTTCTCTTTTTTCTTCAGCCAAGCTTTAAAATCTTTATCAGATGTTAGAAACCTCTCTACCACTTGACCAACAATTTGACTGACGTCTGCTTCATACCCCATGCTATCAAGATATTTCATATACTTATCTAATAATTTAGCTTGGGTCTCTTTAAAAGCGATAGATTTGCGAACATTTTTTTCTTTTTTTGATAAATTCAGTTTAATACTCATTGGTACTCCTAAAAATTATATGTCCTTTGTAATACTCCTTAAGAACTGTGGGAAGGGGAAGGCTGATTCATTCCCACCTCGTAACAAATTGTTATGGATTCATTGAATATGTGTAGCTTTTCATCTTGTATTTATTGTTTAATTTATGCCATGTCATAATGACTTTTTTTGCATATTTACGCCCGTATTTGAGTTTATAGCCTGCGTTATAAGCTGAAATAGCATCCACCCAATTGTAATAACGAGCGTAGTTTTGTCTTAGTATCCATGCAGAAATACCTATATTTACGCACGGGTCATAAAGCAAGTGCTGTTTTGAAATACCATATTTTTTTAATGTTGGTAACCAAACAGTGTTGATCTGTGCCCAACCTAAATCTTCGGTACCATTTCTGTTTTTAGAAATAGTACCTGCTTTACCCCCCTCTACTTTTATCACTGAATATAACAGTGCAGTGGGGATTTCATAACGTTGAGATGCCTCTGCTACACACTCATGTATCGCCGGAGGAAAATCAATCATCATCTGAAAAAATTCTAGCTCCTATGATTTCAGCGGTATAGAAAGGCTTACCTTCTACTAATCTTTTAATACCTTGAATTGAGCCTTCAAGGTTATAAACAACACCCGGCAAAAAGATTTCTTCATCTTTCAATTCATGCGGTTTTTTACCAAGTTTTTTAGCTCTATGGTTGAGAATATTGTTCCAAGTTTCCTTTGAGAATCTAACTGGAATAATAGATGTGTACCATGAAGGGATAGCAGCATTTGTAATTTCTGCCTCTTCTTTTTTGGATGTTTTAATCCAAATCATAGCGTTACCAGTTTCTCTTGCGTCAATATCTTCAATGGTTCCTTGTAAGATAAATTTGTTCAACATAAATAGTACCTCTAAATTGTCTATTAAAAAAGTTTCAACAACTATAGTGATTTCAAAATAAAAAACTAATCAATTCCTAACTCTTTTACTATCTCCCTTGGTGATTTGCCGATCGATTCTTTATAGTCCATGTCCGCTAATGTAGCGATGGCTTTTGCCATAGCTTCCTGATAGGTCATATCTGGATTTTCACTTTTTATCTTATCAAACATCTGTTTACGCTTAGCTTTTTCTTCACCATTAGAAGTGTAAAGCCAATACGTATATCTATCTACAATAAAGCGATAGACACCTTGTCCACTGTCACCTGCGCGCACAAAAATTTCTGAATACTTACCGGGTATAGTATGAACCGTGCTCAATAAATCCTTAGTAAAGTCATCCACAACCAATAGTTTTTCATTAAATGCAGCCTGCAACGATTCTGCTTTTTGTCCCAAAGCAAAGAGCCAAGAACTGTTATCCCAAGCCGCTTTTGCTGCTTCTGACATTTTAAAATCACCGAACGATTGAGTAATAACACCTGCGGAGCCTCCAAACTTACGGTACGTCCGATAAGCTCGGTTGATAAATCCTGCCGCTTGGTTAGATGCCAGCAAATCCCAAGCCTCGTCAATAAGCATGAGTTTAGGTTGGCTAGGATCTTTTGTTTTATACATAATGTCTGCAATTCTCTGCATCATCATTGTTAAAACAACATCCCTAAAAGCCCCTTGAGACTTCAAATCATCCAGCTCAATCACCACAAATCGGTTATTTAAATTAATCTTCTTACCTGTTCCATCAAACCAGTGTGCAAACGTCCCTTCAGCGTATGGGCGCAATTGATCTGCAATATCGTGTGCCCGCTTGTCTTCATGACTAGCTAACCAGTCTCTAATATCACGTATAATCGTTTTTTCTTTCTTTTCGTGCCAACACTCTTCAATTGCTTGAGAAAGTAAAACATACTCCCAATCGGGAATCTTAGAATCTACAGATTGTGGCCAAGCCATATATGCCAACAACTCTTTAAGATTCTCCAACATTACTTTTAATTCGACTTCATCTTTAATTTGGGCGAATGGGTTAATATCAAAGGCTTCTTTAGGATTAAATACTAGGTTCACACCATTTAACAGCTCACACATTTCATAGTATGAACGACCTGCATCTATGACAAACGCCATTCCACCTTTTGACAAAAAGTCTGAAACAATCTCTTGGGCAACGAAACTTTTACCCATACCAGAAGCGGCAACAATCGCAAAGTTATAGTTAGGGACAGCAGCCTTATCCATAATGTTAAAGGTAGCCATTTGTCCCCTTCTTGCGGTCATCAATAATCCCCCATTCTCTGGGTTAGTGCCTTTCCAGTCACCTTGAACGGGCGGAAGTCTGGAAGCATGGGTTGTGGTCATAGTGGAAGATCTTTGTAAGCCTTTAAAGTTTGTAGGATCAGCTTTGGGGAAAAAGAGACCAGGAAGGGAACTAAACCAAATAGGGAAGGAAATAAACGTCTCTTGGCTACCTCGATAGCCATGACCTGCCCACATACCTGAAATGGATTTTGATAAGTTAGCCGCATTCTCTTTTTGGGTAAAAACATTCATCCCCATATAGGTTGTGACCAATGAGGCACCATCATTTGCTAAATCGACGAGCCCTTGTAACTGATCACGCTGCTCAAAAAGATGAGACATTAATGCTTTGTATGCAGGAGAATCAGAAACCAATTGTCGTGTCACTCCCGCCAATTTAATTTCAAGTTTCTCTTTAGCCTTACCTGAATCTAAAATCCTAATGTTTAGATACATCCAAAAAGGATCAGGAATATTCTCATGAGCGCTTTTAAAGTCACCTAATAATTTAGCGGTACCCGGTAAATAGGTTGATTTTGGGTAACCATCAAGCGTCATACACAAAACAGCCTTTTTTTCCTTTTTTGCATCCGATTCTGAAAATTCTAAAATCCCTTCTTCATCTACAGTCAACCGATTATTTTTCATAACCAAATCAGTCACACCTACTTCATCATAGGGTACACGAGCCAATTTATCCGCTGGAATATGAGGGTTTAACATAATGCGCAAATAAAACTTAATATGCTCTCTTTCTAATGCAAAAGCAGGTAATTTCGCACCTTGTAATACCCCTAAAACAGAGTCTCTTTGATTGAGTACCATATTATGAAATTCTTGCCATTCATATTCATCATGAATATCCCCTTTGTATGGAAAGGTGACTGTAAGAAGGAAAGAATGTTCTTTGGGATGGGATGGCGTACCCGATATTAAATTTGTTTTATAGGCTGCGGCTAAAAAATAATTTTTCCGGAAATCCGCAATCTTATCAATCATTGGGTCACCAGATTTCTTTTTAGCTCTTTGCCAACGTACTAGAGTAGGGGAAACAAAATTATGAGACAAAACGCCAAACTGCATGACTGCATCAGGCACCTTTACGCTTGAAATAATTGTTTCCATTTGCAGTTCAGCATCTGTGCCTACAACCAGAAACGGCATAAATTCAAGCATGAAGCCCAATCGGATTTCTTTACCATCGTCAAAGGTAATCAAGCCATTTTTACTTATATCTCGATAATAAAGAGTCGATAGCAAAGATTGTCTTTCTGAAAACTCCTCCAAAAGTTTATAGGGGGTAGATTCGTCTAATGGTGGATCAACCTTCAGCCAATTAATAGCATCATGTATAAACTTTTTACCTTTTTGAGCTACCGCTTCTTTTAAACCTTCAGTATTAATCATCTTTTATTTCCTTACTTGCTTATTATTTAAAGCATCAGCTGCTTGCTGTAAGGGGTTAGAAGGAGGCGTGTAATTCTGGATATAAGCAGGCGCTAATTTTTCAGATTCTTTCCATTGAGCATTAGCCGATGGCACTTTTACACCCGCATACGTCCAATAAGCAGGGGTTGTAATCCAAACATAATTACCGGAGTATAAAATTCCGTGTTTATCCTTGAAGGGCGCCAACCAGATTTGATATGGCTTTGCTGGGTGATAAACTGCCCCATTTAACGCATCTTTAAGCTTAGGAGACAATAACGCCTCTTTAACTACTGATTTTTTTTCTTTAGGTTTTTCTGTCTTTGTTAAACATTCATCTTCATCATCTACACATAAATTATTTGATGAAGATTGTTCACTTTCATCAGATTTTTTTTTATACGTTGACCACCCTTCAACACTTTTATCATTTTTTGCCGACTTATAAACCTTCTCTATTGGCGCACATGACTTACCCATAGGGCAATCAAATACCGGAGATGAAGAACATCCAATAAGCAAAAAAGAGACGCCAGAAGTCAGTAAAAAGCTGATTGTCTTATTCATTTACCTTACCCCCAGCGATTTTTGCAGTTTTATTTTTCGGATTAATCACTAGACCAATAAAATAGATTTTTCGGATAGGGTCATATAGGAAAGGCGTCTTATCACCTTTGGGGTGAAGCTCAATGATTCCATGATGAACATCAGAAACCTTTGCATAATTCCATTGAGTATTTGGGAAGTCTTTTTGAGCCTGTTTAAGCGCCTGATCAACATCCGACTGTGTCACATGCTCGACTTTTGTTTGGATTTTTTGTACCTCTCCAACAATTTTTTGTTCTTGGTTCTGGAAATAAGAAGTCTCAAAATACATTGTGACAGCCATACCCAATGCAAATCCAATGACACCCTTCATACCAGAACTTTTTAGAAGATTCTTTACGTTGATTTTATCCATTGTTTTTCACCTCTTTAACCGTTGTTGA
The DNA here is from genome assembly GCF_054657255.1 of Galenea microaerophila. Classification (NCBI taxonomy): domain Bacteria; kingdom Pseudomonadati; phylum Pseudomonadota; class Gammaproteobacteria; order Thiotrichales; family Piscirickettsiaceae; genus Galenea; species Galenea microaerophila. The sequence continues at coordinate 51,227 of NZ_BAAHWZ010000004.1, read as the reverse complement.
TTTGTAATCTTTCCAAAGCAATTGTTGACCTTTCACAAAGACAATCGTGATTTTTCGACCTGCTCCTACCTGTAAAACTGGAAACATCTGTTCAGCCTCTTTCAACCAGAAGTCGGCAAGCTTACCTGCGCTTACCGATACGCCATTAAGAGCAGCAGACTGTGCGGTTTGTTCTACACTTAACCCAGTGAGTGCAGAAACACCCGTTACCGTTGATGCACCTTGCCCTGCTTCCGCTAAACCTTGAGCAAATCCAGCTAACAATGTTTTGGCTAAAATCGCACCTCGTTTGTTAATTAATTTGCCTCTTAAGCCAAAGTAGCCGTCAGAATCGTTTACAAAGCCTCTAACCTTAGCTTCTAACAAATGCCCTGTTTTTTTATCTATACAAGATAAAGTATCTAATCGAATTTTTACCCTTTCGTCATATAAATCACCGTAAGCACCCCCTGTTAAGAAGCACCCTGTCAATTTATATCGAGCATCGCCAGCTAAAAATGCATCACTTTGAATGCGCATTAAGACCGGCGCAGGATTCTTTTTAGAAACAGATGCTGTATTTGCATAAACACCTGTTAGAAGCGCACCGGGCACAAAACCTTGTGTTAAATAGCCTGCATAGTTATTTGGCTTTTCAATAATCTCTGTGTCAGTTTGTTCAGGTTGGAAAATATTTCGTGTTTCCTCTTTTTTAGGACTATAAATACCTTCTGATTCAGCTTTTACAGATTCAGCCTTTTTGTTAGAAGGTTGGGTAACTTCCCTCATATTGTCTAGCCCAATGGCTTTGGGCGGCAATGAAGGTAAATTTAAATCATGCTGTTTTTTTACATCCGCAAGTGTAGGAGGAGGAGGCGGATTTTGACTGATTGGTTTCTTTACGGTCGGAGGCGTTGGCATTTGAACTTTTTGCTTCTGAATGCTACCCAACTTCTGCCCTAAATCGATCAACCGCCTATTTATTTCTCTAAAGTTTTTTTGCGTCATTTGTGAAGATTCTCTCTGATCTTTTTCAAGACGAGATAGCTGCTGCTTTTGCTCCTTTAATGACTGTTCTAATGAATTTGTTTTGGATCTTAAAACATCGATTTCTGATTGTAATTTCTCAGAAATGGTTTTTTTATCCAAGTCTTCTGGTGATAAATCAATGATCGGCGCATTATTCTCTTTAGGCTTTGGCTTTTCACCAAAAATACCACTTAAGAAAATAACGACAAATACAAATCCTACCAGTAAAAATATCCACTTTCTTTCAATTGCCGATTTTTTCTGGGAGTTTGTTTTAACTTTTGTTTTAGCCATCTACCACCTCACTTACTAACACAATATAGGCCGGATGGTTTTTAGAAATTGTTAAGTTACTCATAGGCATTGAAGCTCTAATACCTTGCCGGTAAAACTGACTTGCATCCAAGGTAATTGGTGATTTCACATGCTTTTTAAGTACCAGTTTATACTTAACAACATCGAATTCATTATTTGAGTAGGCCTTCACGGGATAAGCTAAAAAATCACCATAATCTATAATCTCATTAACTTTCTTCTCTTGATAACTTTTCGGGGTTTCCCCTTGAGCAATAGATGCCAACACTGGAATAAATTCAGCGTTTGGGTTGGTATTATTTTTAACTTCTGGCAAAGGATTCTTAAGCCCTGTAATGCGAACCACTTGGGGAGATAGGTTTTTAGATGGAAGTAAAGATAATGTATAACTACCCGTTTCCGTTTCAACTACTCCATCAATTCTTTTACCATCCGCACTCTCCTTAAAGCGAAGCATGAAGGTTTTCTGATCTTTACTAAAAATAGGCTTGCCATCTATCGGTGCAGACGGCGGAAATACCAACTTCAAGATTTTAGAATCAGTATTAAATACATTGTACGTCCCTACAGAAACACCGTGTACCTCTGCCCAAACGGAGCTTGAGATAGAAATAAATAGGACACTTAAGGCTAATAAAAACTTACTTCTCATCTTCTAACACCTCAATAGAGTCAATCACATAAATACCCCCAGTTACATGAGAGTAAGTCAACTTATACTTTGCATTAATAGGTTTTAAGGGTTTACCGCCAGCGAACCGTGTTAAAACACCTGAAACGATTACTTTATTAGGTGGTTGAAACGATTTCTTTGTGGCAAAAAACACTTCAGAAATGTTATTAGTCTTGTAAAAATCTATATCTTTTTCCAGTTTTTGCTGATTTTGAGAAAGCGCCAAGGGCGACAATCTCGTTTTTAAAAGCTCGAATCTTTGATCAATTGTTTTAGGTGTCCAGTTGAGAAGAAGAGACAAATCAGCATCTGCCAATAATGATAAATAAGCTGCATCTTGCTTTATTTTGCCTGTTACAGATACTGGTTTATTTTGATTGATTGCGGAATACGGAAGGATAACTACTTTCGTATTATTGGAATTCTTTATAAGGGCATATCCCAAAAAAAGACAAACTACGGCTAAGACTATGGAGCTAAATTGCCAAGCCTTTTTGGACTTAGATGTATTGATAAGTAAGCTTGAGTGTGCCATAAAATCTACCTATTAAAATTTTTGCCTAAAATTTTCTTTTATATGGAACCGCCCAAAAGGGCGGAATCCTACCGATGCTAAATTTGTAAAAACTAGCTTATAAACTCGTTCTCATAAGGTTTGGGGAACCTTTTTTTAAGGATAGGATCAATATTCAAACCAAAAGCCCAAAGCGCATGTTGAGAAGCACCTCTCTTACTACCGCGCCTCATAACTTTCATGATTTTCATAAAAATAAATACGATTATTAATCCTACTATCACCATATTGATCAAAAAAGAGAATCCCAATATGGATACCATCAGAATAAACTCTGTTGGCTCCCAAAAAAGAATAGGGACAACATTATCTGCTCGTGTTGGGATCGAACGTGAGCTATCGCCCATTTTTAACCACCATAACCTAAAAGTGTTGCACCGGTAACTAGACCTTTAACTGCACCTGGTCCCCATTTAACAAATGCTGCGGTACCAATCCCTGCTAGTGCTGGCATTGGACTATTTTTACCAACTGCAATTGCAGAGCCTACTAGAATAGATGCAATACCTACACCTACACCATATGGACCACTCGCCCAATCATCTACAGTGGTCATAAAATCCGCGAAAGGATCACTACTCGCTGCGGTATAACCTGTATTTGCGAATACCGAAGAAGAGGCTAAAGAAGCCACACCCAAAGTTACGAAAGATAGCAATTTTTTCATTTAAATGTTCCTCCTAAAAAAAAACAAAGTTGGCACCAAAGTGCTACCAATTCTTAATAGTGACAAGAAATAAAAAAAATAAAAAAAATTGACTATTTTTTGAAATCCCAAGCGGATAATGGGTCAACTTTAGTGTTGCTTCCCATGTTACCAATGATAGTTAGCATGGCAGAATAAGAGTCTTTATCGAGTGGATTTGCAGTTTTAATCTTTCCGCCATCACGTATAAAACCTTCAGGAATTGGCGCCCCCTCGTCTTTAAATTGCCTTAAAGCCCAAGTCACATCTACGGCTCCAGACATTTTCCAATAAGTGTTTTCAGGTGCAGGTTTACAATCTTTAAAGCCACCTGCGTCAAATGTTTCTCCACAGATAGGCTCCTTTTTAGAAAAGACAATAGTAGGCACTGAATCCACTTTCCAAAGAGAAAAAGGGACGGGATTAATATCAACAGTTGGCGCTAATTTTTTCCCTCTCAAAGGCAAAATGTAGCGCTTTGCGAACCACATTAGACGATGATTCGGGTCTATTCCTTTATAAATTAATCGCGCGTTGTAGGTTATTGCATCTAGCGCATAAGCACGGATTAACTCCATAGGCATTGAAGAAGAAATCAAGATATAAACGTTCGGTTTTTCCGCTTCAGCAGTAAATTTTTGTTTCCATTTTTTCAGTTGAGGTTCAACAAACTTTTCAGATTTTGGAAGAGAATTCGAGAACATTTTTTTATATTTCTCTGCATCAAATCCCCTTTCCATTGGACTCAACATTAAGTTCTGTCCTGCGTATTCAGGCTTCTGATTATCTGCTGTAGCAGACAATGAAAAGAATAGAAGTGAACAGATTAAAACTTTTTTTACCATAAAGGTTTAGCCTCCAAACTAACATGAGTAGCACCTGTTGTTGGCGGGTCATATTTATCTTTTACTTGAACATTTAGTTCAGCGTAATGCTTATCCCCGTTCTCTAAAGTAAAGTGCACTTGAATCGTAAAATTGCCAATTCTTGAGTAGTTATGACTAAAATTGTAAATATAGGTTCCGCTATTGGTTCCCCCATCACCCCAAGCGATAGAAACCTGTTTTACTTTTATGTTAGCAGGCAGCCAGTTCTGAACAGTTGATAGATTGACTGTACATGAATTGATACAATTACCTTTATCAATCCAAGCGACAATGTCCCCTGTTTCTGTTGAAGAATTAACTTGATTGTTATCAACTTGTTTTTGTGCAATCTGCTGCATTTCCGTTTGATTTGGTGTTTGAGGAGTTAGGTCACTTACTAAACTAGATAAATCCATCTTAGAAAAATCTAGTAAAGAAAGCTGTTCAATAGTAAAGCCTGAACAATCAGCCGTTACAGAAGTAGAACAACCACTTTTATCTCGGTCAATTAAAAATGGTTTAGCATAAGCACCCAAAGGAGAAATAAGCGTATATGAACAATAATTCGAGTCCTTATCACATGAACCATAAATCCGAATAGAAGTGCTAGGTATGTATGTTACTGGCGTTGGATCAATAGATAATGGCAAAGTTTGCGTGATATATTTGCTAGAATTTTGGGGTCTATAACGAAGTTTTAGTTGTTTTGCATCTTCATTTTGCCCATAGGTATAAGCAGAAATATCCAAGTCTCGAATTTGTACTGGATCACTCCAGCTACCAGCACCTGTTGGATTACTCAAATAAAAAGCAAGGTCTGTCTTAAAGTAACCGCCTTTCCAAGCAGAAATATCATAGGAACAGTTACCATTGGAATCACAACCGCCATTTGCAACGACGTTTTTAGATAAAGTAGTCAGTTTAGTATTCAAAGGATTAACAGAAACGATATTCAACCGATCATCTGATTGTTTTTGTGGTGGCGGAACATTCGGAGAAGAACAACCATTGTTATCACAAACTGCAAAATAAGTTGTAAGAATCGCAGGACAATTCATGTTGGAAGGGGGGCTGATTGAGTTGCACGAAGTGTCGTATTGATAACGCCAAATGCGATTACCATTTACAGTTCCCATATCAACCCATCTGTTACCTGAACCGTAAAAGCTAAAATTAAAGTGTTTCTTTACTGCATCCCCATAACCTTGACTCGCAAGCTGGGCTAACTGTCTTCTGCCCTGCACCTGCACCTCTTTAGCTAACTTGTTATCGAAAGTACAGTACCACCACCTTTTTGCAGTGCAGTACATACAGCCATCCCCGAAAGGATCTCCTATTCCATCAACACATCCACTTGCCAAATAAACATCTAAACCTTTTTTCCTTTTAGCGTAAAGTTCCTGCTCCGAATCAGAACATTTAATCATGCCCAAGAAGTTACCGTGTTTATCTGCATCTTTATGACAACAACAAGTTCCAGTTGACCCGCAATAATCATTCTCGGTACAGTGCATTTCAGAACCTGGGAAAACTCGTAAAGGATTGCCAGAAGAATTATTTTTAATTTGCTCAATAAGATTGGAAGCACCTACAGCTTTATTAAATGAACCATCTTGGGCGGGAGAATCAACGGCGGGCTCTGTTAAGGTGATATTGGTACATGAGTTAGTTGTTTGATACTGGGTACATTGTGATTCTGTTTCTGTGCAAGTGTATTCCTGCTTAATTGTGGTGCAAATTCCGTTTTCAGTTTCAATACAAGTTTCTGAAACCTTTTTACACTTGGGATCTGTATTACAATCAGATTGAGAAACTGAACAAGTCCAATCTTTATTTTCATCCACACAGTAACTGCCAATTTTCAAGTTACAAACTTTAGTAGATGGATTGACTACACAGTTGGAGCTTGGAGTTGTAGGAGTATAGGTTGTCGATTTTTGTTTTGTGCAAACGTACTGTTGAGTATTTTCGATACACTGACCAGAAGAATTGGTTTTAGAACACTTATTGGTAGCTAAAATACATCCTTTTATTGGAGCTGACTCACAAGTGTTAGAAGCATTACTATCATAACAATCATACTTTGTGACCGTATTCCAACAATTCCCAGAGATAATATGCGCACCAGCTGGCTTATTGGGTGAATTTGAAAAACAAACTGCCACCCCATTTATAGTTCGGCATGAATTATCCGTGCAAGTACTCGAAACCTTGTTGCAAGTCTCTTCAGTAAATCCAGTTACAGAAAACACTGTTAGCAAAACCAAAGCTAAGCGTCTCAATCTTTTATCCTCATCAAATATATCTTCATTTCTTCTTTTGGTTTCCATAGTGATTCAGAAAATAAAAAAAGATGCACTATATAGGACGACACATTTAAGAAAGAAAGGAAGTATGAAGAAATGAACGAGGAATACAAAGAGTTTTTAGCTATAAATTTAGATGATTTGTTGCATGCCTATTCAGCTTCAAGCTTGGAAGACAAGATGGAATTTTCTCAATTCTGCAAGTCAGTTTTCTATGAATGGATGAATGAGTTCAACCCAAATATCGAAACCTCAAACAAATCTAGCCCATACGGCGCATCAGGCACGCCACAATAAATGAAAAGGATGTCAGATGCCAAAAAAGGCAACTTTGAAAAAAACGTAGGAAATCAAGCCATTTTGTGGTAGGATTGCAAAAATATTCTTCAAGGTTCTGCTTAAACAGACAAAAACAAGCAGTTTGAGAATATAAAAGGTAAAAAAAAGCCCTGATGTTGGCGCATCAGGGCGGAGATGTTTTATTAGGCAAGGACTCGGAAATGACTTGCTACCGAATAAAACAACGTTATTGAGTTGTTATTATCAACATTTTTTTTGAAAAAATCAAGTATTATCAAAAAAATTTGATTGTCGGTGGTAAGTCATCTCCTTAAAGGAGGTGAAAAATGAAAGAAACCTTAACCGCACAAGAAATCAGAGCACTTTTATCAATTGATGTTTTCTATGTAATCCCCAAAAGTCTTACGCTTTGGCTAGATGAATTTAATTTTTCGCTAGGTCAAAGACTCCTCATTGAGCGAATCATCAGTAAAGCTATTCTTAAATCAATTCATAAGACTCAAAAAGCATTACAAGTAACGTTTAGTTTCGCATCTTTAGCTAGGGAAGTTGGAGGATGCGACAAGAAAACAATTGCATCTGCCATTAAAAAATTTAAGGAATTAGGTATCCTTAATATTATTAAGGAAACTAAGAACGGCACATGTTATGAAATAATCGTTCCAGAAAAAGAAATCAAAGAAAAAATCACTTACCGCAGACAAACAAAAACCACCTCCCTTCAAAAACAATCAACACAAGAAACCCCAGATACCCCTCTTCAAGAACAAAATCAGTCCGCCCAAACCACTCACTCTTCAGACACTGAAACAAAACTAGAAAAGCTAAAGAATCAGCTTCAAGTTTTGCGCAAAATCCACCAAGAAAAATTGGATTTGTATTACAAGCTAACAGATCAAAAACCAGGTCAAAAGATTGATATTAAAAGGAAGATGACAGAGGAAGAAATAAAGGTTTGTGATGATATAGCTGATATACATGACAAAATAGAATCCATAGAGCGACAGATGCAAACAATATCGACAAATAAAGAGAAAAAAGAAACCGTTTCAGAGAGCATCATTGAACCTAAAAAGAATCAGCCTAAACAGGCTAAAACAGCGCGATTCATAAGAGCTCAAGATATAAAAGCGCTTAAGACAAGATTAGACAAGCTCAAAATTAATGGGAACTTACTTGCCCCAGAGACTAGGGATAGGATATTCAATGAAATAGTTTGGGCGATACGCTTTGGTCACTTAAGCCAAAAAGAAGGATCTACTTTCTATTTGATAAATCATGCGTTAAAGATAGTCAAAGACAACGTATGGCGAACCCCTATAGGATTTGAGATAAGTCAGATAATCAATCTGACAAGATGGGCGCTAAACAAGAAGGAAGCAGCATGAAACAACCGCAAATCAAGGTGGTGGAATTTTTCCCCCACATAAAAAAGAAATCTACGATTTCTAGAGAATTAATAACGGAGCAAGCGGGGAAAGAAAACAGCTGCGCTTTAAAACAGATTCTCTCTATTGACTTAATAAGTTGAAGTCATTCATTTAATTTTTTTATCTTGTTTAAAATCAAATTTAACATGGGTTGTTTTTCGTCCAGTTTTTAGAGGAGTGAATGTTATTACCCAGTTATCTTTTTTCATCAGCTCGTTAGTAGCAGGTATAAGGATTTTCTCCCGTAGTCTTCGCCATTCCAAATAAAAATCGGATAATTCTAGAAATTCACAGAGTTCAACAATAGATATTTGCCACCAACCTTTATAGTCTTTTTTTGAATTACCATATTGTAAAAATCTTTCCATTAAACGCCAAGAGTAAATGCTTTTAAGATTGCCAGCTTTAGCTAGAGCATAGCGCGTGTATTGAGTTTGAAGACCTTTGATATTCTTACAGACTATATCTGTAAATTTAAGCGTGCACCATCCTTCACCTTCATGATAAGAAGTACACTGAACCCATCTATACCTTGTAGTTTTTCGTCCGTCTAAAAAACGTATTTCACGCTCAAAGAGCTTATTACAAGCATCTGATATTTGTTTGTAGGCATTTGCTTTATCAAGCCCAAAGACTTCTGCATACTCCTTTGCACTGATTTGAATTTCATCTCCCTTTTCTAAAAGCGCCATTCCCAAAAAAATAAGTCTTCTTTCACTTAAGTTTAAACCATGGATTGCACTAACAAGAGCATTCGACATTTTGACGTTAGCCCCTTCTGCGCTTTTCTCTAAATTTCTCGCTAGACAAGTATTCTTTTCATCAGATTCTTTATTTTCTTCAAATTCTCCCTTTGAGGTAATTTTAGTGTTTAAGTTTGACATGATTTTTGCTATTGTCATTTTGTCCCTTCCTTTTAACATATAGGGTCATCATAATATAGCCCCTAGAAAAAAACAAGTTGGGGCATTTAAGTGTAAATTTAGGGGCGTTTAGGTGTAAATTTAGGGGCACTTAGATGTAAATTTAGGGGGGGTTAGGTGTAAATTTAGGGGCGTTTGGGTGTAAATTTAGGGGCATAAAAAGGCTACAGCCCTTATAAATAGGGGGATGCAGAAGCCTAAAAAGATTTAAAAATATTTAAAACTGAAAATATGTTCACCATCTATCCAGTACCAAAAACATAACGAAATTTTTCACCTAATTTTTCTAAGGTTTTTGTTAGGAGAAGGGATAGTTTGACAATCTACTTCATGTTGCTTGAGTTTGGTTTTATCTGTTTTAAGAAGAGAATTTTTAAACATAAAGCATCTTTCAAAGCCTTTATCGTTATAGATGATTTTATAGTATGAAGAAGGCACAGCAATTTGATTAACGCCAATTCTACGGGGATTCCAAGCATATTGGATGACGTTTACAACTTTGACCTTACCAAGTTTATGCGCAACATACCGTTCATATTTTTCTGCTTTAGCCCATAGATGACGGTTCAGGTAAGGTGCTTGAGGTGTAGCATTAGAGATAGCATATACAGCTTTTAAAGCTTTATAAGAAAAATCAAAATCTGCATCAGGTGCACTATGACCCCGATCCCATCCTGAATGAGAATAGTCACTTGGTTCACTTCTGAATTGTTTTGGAATTTCTTTATCAGTGTACCAACGTAAACGTTTTTTTATATTTTTTTGGTTTACTAGTTGGCCGTCCAAAGTATATGCAGTAGCTAGGATACCTTTCATCTTATAGTTGTAACAGGATTTGTAATATTTTTTATCAAGAATTTGATCACATGACTTAGGATTAATAAATTGTTTAGCATAATCATAAGCAGAACAGTTAAAGGGAATCATTAAAAAACTTAACGTAAAGAAAATTATATATTTCATTTGCATTCCTTTTTGAAATAGTTAAAATATAAAAGATTTTTATTAATTGTCAAGGAGTATTCATGTCAGATTTAGACATTTTAGACTTGTTGGAAGATGAGTATATCAACAATTCAAAATACTTAAAACTTAAACAAGAGCTTGAAGAAACAAGAGCGGAAGAGCAAGCACAAGTTATCAATGTAATAAAAAGATTGATTGAAGGGTTTGAGATAGACCCAAGCATGTTCTGTAAACAAGGTAGAAAATCAAAAGTAGCACCCAAATATCGCCATAAAGAAACTGGTAAAACATGGACTGGACGTGGTCGCAGACCGGTTGATTTTCCTGAGAATTGGGTAGAAATTTAACAGGTTGATTTTGGATAACCTAGAAGCCTTAATCTGCTCTCGCAATAGGGTTTTCTAGGTTTGCTTTGTTTACAAATCTAAGACAAGTCTTTTTGAAATATTGGACTCTTGTAAAAGTGACGCCATATCTTCTCCAATTGAAGATAGTTTCCGAATAAATGGTGTGCCATTAATGTTTTTCGGCAATTCTTTACCTTTTAACTTGTAATCCTCGATTACTTCATCATAAGTGCTTGTATTATTTTCTATTTGTGCTTCAGAAATTGGAGCATCAGGAATATACATAGCTAGAAATCCTACACGTTGAAAGTTACGAATTTTACTAGTGGATGTAAATTCTTTAGCTTCGGTGAAATAGCCTACTCCAACAATATCAGTTGTATAACCAGAAGCAAGAAGACGTTCTCTTGCATAATTAGATTTAACAGATAGCCACAAATTATTTGGAAGACACATTAATATGAAGTCACCATAAGAGTTTACTCGATCATTGTTCACCTTAAAGAAATTTACGCCATCAATGAGTGAATCCATTGATAATTCTAGCAACTTCTCTGATGTTGAACCTAAAATAGACACGCCACCTTGCTTTTCGCTTGTGTTCATTTCTCTAGTCCAACGATTACGATTTATTCGGTCAAGATAGCGCTTAAAGTCCATAAAATTAGTTGCATTAACCTTTTCGCCTTTATCTAATTCTGCTGCTTTAATTGCCAATTCGGTTTTGATATTGATGTTCTGTATTAAATGCGAAAATTCAGGAAAGATATTCAAGAAAATAGTGAAGGCTGAACGTTCGGGGTCTTTATTCCAGTCACTAGAAGTTACAACTCCTTTGTTGTATTTATTTAGTTGAGTACGGTCAGAATTACTGAAGGTAGAAACAATGTGAGTAAGACCTTTAAAGGTAGTTGTACCGTGTTTTAAGACGTCATAATCAATCTGAGGGATAACGTTAGACTGAGAATTGCCAAGCATGCGATAACATTCTTTGTACAACGGGAAAAGAAAGTTATTCCATATAGTTAGGTTTTTAACATCAGTAGTGTCAAATGGATTAGTAACATTAGCTGGATCTTCAATCTTAATATTACCAAACTTTTTCATCGATTTTTTCCCACTAAAGAATAGTTGGAAAGATAGTCCAAATTCTTTATGGAATCAAATTTATCTTTATTATTAAAATGATACAGGGTAAAATAATATACCTAAGATATATAAGAGTGCCATGTATGAAGCAAATACACATAAAATTGCCAGAAAATGTACATAAGGATTTAAGAATAAAATGCGCTGAAAAGGACGAGTCAATTCAAGAATTTGTATCGCGATCTTTATCAGAAAGCCTTCGTAAGGAGAACTCATTAGAACAGAATTATCTATTTAAGTTTGTTGATCTATTTAGTGGGGTCGGTGGATTGAGAATCCCATTCGATGAACTTAATGGCGAATGTGTTTTTAGCTCTGAAATAGATAAGTATGCGCAGCTAACCTATCAATCTTACTTTCATGAAATGCCTGCTGGAGACATTACACAAATAACGCCTTGTGAGATACCAGATTTCGACATTTTGTTAGCTGGGTTTCCATGTCAACCTTTTAGTCAAGCTGGGCATAGAAAAGGCTTTAATGATACTCGTGGAACGCTATTTTTTGAGATAGAGAAAATTATTCGATGCAAAATGCCAAGAGCTTTCCTTCTTGAGAATGTCAAAGGCTTAAAAGGTCATGATAAAGGGCGTACTTTTAAGGTTATTAAAGATAACTTAGAAGCAATCGGTTATTTTGTGACTGATAAAGTCCTTGCGGCAAAGGATTTTAATTTACCTCAAAACAGAGAGCGTATTTATTTAGTAGGCTTTTTAAATGAAGAGGATTATAAACGCTTTTCTTTCCCAGAACCCATTCCTAAAACTATCAAACTTGGTGATATTCTTGAGAAGGAAGTAGATTCAAAATACACTATCTCCGATAAACTTTGGGAAGGTCATCAACGCAGAAAAGAGATGCACAAAGCTAAAGGCAATGGTTTTGGTTATGGATTATTTAATGCAGAATCAGAATACACCAATACGATCTCTGCACGTTATTATAAAGACGGTTCAGAAATTCTTATTGAGCAAAAAGGGAAAAATCCAAGAAAGCTTACACCGTTAGAAGCGGCAAGATTACAAGGTTTTCCAGATGAGCTTGTTCATGCTGCTAGAAAAGCTGGGGTATCAGACACACAACTTTATAAACAATTTGGTAATGCAGTGCCTGTGAATGTGATTCGACATATTGCTCGAAAGATAATTTCAGCACTGAATATCAAAAACGTATGAGCAAAGCCCCTTACGGGGCTTTTTTGATTAAGCTACGGCTTCTTTTAAAGCCTTTCCAGGTTTGAATCTAACGCCTTTTTTAGCTGGAATTGTAATCTCTTCACCACTATTAGGGTTCCTACCTTTTCTTTCAGCGTATTGTTTAACCTCAAACTTACCGAATCCGAGAAGAGAAACCTCCTCCCCTTTTTCAAGACAACCTTTAATTGCTGTTGTAACTGCCTTAAGTGCTTCTTCAGCTTGTTTTTTGGTCATGTCAGAATTAATAATAATTTCATTAATTAAAGTTTCTTTTGACATTTATGATCCTCCTTTAGATTAATTGTTTAATTCTTCTTTAGCCGTTTTTTCTACGGCATAGCGAATGAAATTCTGCATACTACGTTTAGACTTTGTAGCAGCTTCCTTAAGTAATAGGTACTCTTCTTCAGAAAAAGAGATACCCATTTTCTTAACTATTTGCTCTTTTTCAGTTTGACTAGAAGCTTCATTTGAGGCTTTGTTGGGTGTTTTATCCGCATTTGCAGCCCAGTTTTCAATTTTCTTCTTAGGAACTACCATCTAAAATTTCTCCTATTAATGATTTTATTTCTTGTTTTGCTTTTTCATTATCCATTTCGACAACCGACATACCATAACTCATGGCATCCCTATAAACCTTTCTGTCACGGATAACTGTATTCAAGAGTTGAAAATCAGGAAAAAGAGACATGTACTCTTCTGCCTCTTCCACCTCTTTGATTTGCGGATTTGTGGGTGCTAGGTTAAAAAGAGAATAGACTTTCAGCGAAGGATTAAAGTCTTTTGCTTCTTGAACAACCTTTGAAAACTTTTGAAGGACATCGAGATCCGGTTGACTAGGCCGGAAAGGTGTTAAAAGTATATCGGACGCAACCATGCCGGTTCGCAATTCGCGACTATCCCTGCCTGCACTATCTATGATTAGATATTCATATCTTTTCGCCAAGTCTTTGACCGACTCATAAATGTTTTCGTAAAGTTGTACATGGCTCACTTTAGGTAAATCTCTTTCTTGACGTTCTAGCGCCCAGAAACTGGACGTTTCCTGACGATCCGCATCAACAAGAATTACATCTTTGCCACGACGAGACAACTCGGCCGCAATATTGACAGCTAAGGTGGATTTACCGCACCCCCCTTTCTGATTCCCTACATGTATGATCATTTTTTCCTCGACTGATTATGTATTCATAATAGCTTGTTTTGACAAATTATATAAAAGTAAAAACTGATTTGAAAGAAATTTTAAATAAATTTTTTATGAATCTGTTACGAAGTCATAATAAAGTTAAAAAGAATCTAAAACAAACCTAAAATGAGTTTATCCATGTTAGCAAAATAATGAGATAGTGCATGAGAAATTGTTTGAAGGGGACGGAAAAGGTGTGTTTGAGTTTGAGAAAGAAAAAACCCGCTCAAGGAGCGGGTCGGTTGAATTATTATCGATCAGCTGGATATAAAACATCTAGCCAATCGATGCCTTTTTTTCCTTCAGGAACCGGTTTGGGCGGAAGCATAATTTCCGCCTTAATATCAATAGTACGCATTCGCTCTTTAAGGAGCTCTGCGTAATGTTGGCCGGTACCCGACCGGTCTTTATCCGCCCATATGATGAGCTTTTTCACCCCCTTTGGAGGGATGAAGCCACCCAACATAGGAGCAGATAAAGCTGCCCATGTGGGGATTTTTAGCTTTGAGGTCACTGCAATTGCAGTTTCAACCCCTTCCGCAATCCCCAGCACGCCATCCTGTCGAATGGGATACAGCCTTGCAGCCGATCCCATTACTTCCCTACTTGGGGGAAGCATCCGCTTCCCTAATGAGGACTTTTTGAAAGTCCCCTCTTCCAAGTAGATTCGATGGAGTGTCGCTGCTTGCCCTTCTGGAGTATCCATTCGGACAAGCAGGCACGGGCTTTCACCCTTCTCTTCTCCATTGGAGTAAAAAAGAGAAGGATGAAATAAGACATTTTGAGGGGGAATTAAGTTGTTTATCCCCCGCCAATGCCTTAAATAGGTCTCAATTTCCGGCGTGCAGCCTTTTATAGCTTCACGCCAGATTTTGTTAAGCCTTGCGGCGTTTTCTTTGCGCCGCTCTTCTTTCTCCCTCTTTTCTTGCGCTTTCTTTTGCGCAATTTCTTTAGGAGAAAGAGGGGCGATGCCATCAAGATAATGGACGGCAAAATCCAGTATCTCTTTCTTTGTGGCTCCGGTTACCCAAGCCAGCAAATTAAAAACGCCGTGAGGCTGTTCTGGTTCAATGTAGGAATACCACTTCCCATTAGTGGCGAATCCTTTGTGTACATTGAACTTGTTTTTTTCCCCGTAAACCGGGCAGGTTACCTTCCTACCCGGTTTACGCAACGCCTCGGCAAGTTGCGGTGCAAATGCCAAGGCGAATTGATCATAGCGGCCAAGAAGCCGCTCGTTTGCTTCTTTGAAGTTCATAGCGCCTCCTTGACCACTTCTTTAAAAATTAAATGTTCTCATTGTTATATAGTGAAGCAGGGAGGAAAAATTTTTAGATTAAATGGTTTTGTGTGAAGTAGGGAAACGGCGCGGAAAATGTGAGGAATATACGATTCTATCGTGGTAGTAGGTGTAATCGAGAAAGGAAAGCTTGTTAGAGTAAGTAAGTTGTCTTTAGCCTAATGCGACCATCTGTTCAAAAAGGTGTGAGAGAATCTGTTCGTGTCTTTCACCTTTAGCTGTATTTAAGTCGCTAAAATAGATGCCTTCAAACACATTTAATTCTTGCAGTGATTCCACTCGCGCGCCGTGCATTATGAATTGTAAATATGACAAGCACTCTTCAAAGAATTTGACGTCTATTTTTTTGTAAAGACATTTGAGTTTTGATAAATCCTTTGCTAAGCGTACGTACACAACTCCATCTTGATCAATTAGAGCCACGCCAACATTTATACGTTCTTGCGTCGCAACATTGGGGGAAATTTGAATCAATGCCCAATGACAGCGTATTAGATTCTGTTTTTTAGTATTCTTTTTGAGACTAAACATGATATTTGCCAAAAATTTACATTTATAGCCTAAAAATTATAAGCCCGCTAAAGCAGGCTTATTTAAACCTTACAATGGGTAACTAGCAAGGTTAAAAAGGTATATTGTCCGAATCAAAATCATCAAAATCATTAAAATCCGGAGCCGGTTGTTGTGAACTTTGTGATGAAGGCTGTGGCGCATTAAATTGTTGGGTTTGTTGGTTAGTTTGGTTAGGCATAGATGCTTGACCGCCAAAACCGCCTTTCACATTTTGAGCAGGCGCCTGTTCCATATTTTGCCCACCATTCATGCCCATAGCGGGTGCATTAGAATTCCCATTATCAAAGGCTGCATCACCTTCTTGACGATTGCCTCCTAACATCTCCATTTTTCCATTAAATCCATCAAGGACGACTTCAGTTGAGTAACGATCTTGACCTGTGTTTTGTTCTTGCCATTTCCGCGTTTGTAACTTGCCTTCCAAATAAACCTGCGAACCTTTACGCAAATATTGGTCGGCTATTTCCGCTAATTTGCCAAAAATGACCACACGGTGCCATTCGGTCTTCTCTTGTTTTTGACCACTGTTTTTATCTGTCCACTGTTCCGAAGTCGCCACGCTTAAGTTAGCGACCGCCATGCCATTGGCGGTATATTTGATTTCTGGGTCACGACCTAAAGTGCCCACTAAGATAACTTTGTTTACTCCACGCATTTTATATACCTCGCACTTAATTTTTTGGGGATCTCGGCGACTAATTGTCGCCTTCATATATATATAAGTGCATCTCCTTTTAAAAAAGATGCACTTTTAGCTAAAACTATTCAATAAATTCTACGTTTTCTATTTCAGCCTTCCTGTACAATTCTTTGGAATATCTACCTTGCCCAAAGTATTGCTTAACTTCGTCTTCTGTTGCGCAAATTTGCACATAATAGTGATCAACTTCACCCAACCAACGAGTTTTCTCGATCTTTTGACAAATAAATTGCCCACCTTTAGTTTTGTATAATGCTAATTCAAGCCATCTTGCGGAGTTTTCATCAGTTACTACTTCAGCAACTTTATTTCCGACAAATTTCAAGTCAGGGGCACTATCCCTTTCTAAAATAAATTCTTCAAAATCCATATCTGTTCCCTTCTCATCTTCTTCTAACACTTCTGCCTCTTCTGGCTTGGGCAACAATTCTTTTATTCTTTCTTCCCAATGCTCTACTTCTTTTGCCACCTCTAGAATTTCGACTAATCCAAAATTCAATTCATCGCCGTCTTCATCGACGACAATAAAGTTGGATTCAAAGTAAGGTTCATGCGCTATATCTATTTTGAAATCGTATGATTCTCTGTAGCTGTGACTTTTTGACTCTGCTACTACGTCAAAGGAAAAAATTAAGTCCTGCTCGTTTTCTTTTTTATTAATAAACTGGACTCTATAGCGAACCCACCTTTCAAATTTATCATGTTCGCAAGCATCCAACCCATAATCAGAATCTTCTTCTTCTATATCTCTTATTATGAAAACCGAATTTTTTAATTCTTCTAAAGTTACTTTGAATTTAACCATTTCCTTACTCCTCTATAACACAGACTAAAACCCGGAGTCTGCACCCGGTCGAGCTAACTGCTCTCAAGGCACTGCATTATTGCCGCCTCTATAATATATAAGTGCATCTCTTCTCAAAAAAGATGCACTTTTTTCGATTTTACAAAAAAATTAGAATTTTTTACTATTCACGCATCTGCCTATTTTTTAGGTATTTTAACCTTATAGTAAAAATAAATTTATAATCTTTACTTTCTGCATCCGCTTGCAATTTAAAAGAAAATTCCAAAGCAACTCCGATGTTTGAATCGCATTCTTCTATGTAATCAATTTCAAAGATAATATTTTTAAATTCTTGATAATATATTTTTATGATTTTCATTTGTTTTCTCCTTTTTATGAAAACTCGGACTTTACGTCCAATAAAACTAATTGCTATTAAAAATAACAATAGTTTTTAACCTAGTTATTATTAAACCGTAAAAACCCAATCTTTTTCTATTTAAATGGTACTTTTTTTAAGCATTTAAATTTTTTTTATTAATGGTGAACGAAATTGGTTTGTAGGTGCCGCCCGCCGGCCATACTTTCCCATCTTCTAACAATCTATGGTTGGTGTGATATAGGTTTGTTTCAGGTTAGGTTAAGATTTGAAATAGAGTTGATTTAGAGTAAGAATGAATCTGTAACAGAATTAAATTTGCTTGTATTGGAGATAGAGTAAAGTTATTGTTGCGTAGGGAGTTAGAGGGGGTTGAGTAAGTAAGAATGGATTAGGGATAGTGTGAAAATAGAGTGGAATTAAAGTAAGAATAGGTTAGTTATGAGTTAGATTTGAACTAGAGTCGAATTAGTGTTGTTAGAAGGAGAGGGCAGAGAGAAGGTTCTTGAGAGAAGGGACGAGAAAGTAATCAAGAGAGGGTTAGAAACAGAGTTAAAACAGAGTTAAAACAGAGTAAAAAAGAATCTAAATAAGAGTAAAAAGAGATTGATTATGTGGTTTAAGGGAAAGTATTAGAGTAAAATTGAGTATGAAAAAAGAGAGAATGATTAAGTAGATAGATGGATTCTGGAAAGCTTAGGGAGGAGTAAAGATGAAAGTAAGAATACCGCATAAGTTTAAATTTTCAGACTTAGAGTTAGCTTTGAGACCAGATGGGAGCATCCAGTTTAATCATGAAGTGGTAGAGAAGATAATTAGAAAAAGTAAGCTAACAGATGAAGATTTGAAAAGACCGCCGGCAGATTTAGTATCTAAAGTTATTTTAGCTTTTTATATTGAACAT
The DNA here is from genome assembly GCF_054657255.1 of Galenea microaerophila. NCBI lineage: Bacteria > Pseudomonadati > Pseudomonadota > Gammaproteobacteria > Thiotrichales > Piscirickettsiaceae > Galenea > Galenea microaerophila. The sequence goes on along the minus strand of NZ_BAAHWZ010000004.1, from coordinate 32,657 downwards.
TTGAGAAGGGGTGGCGATAAAAATGAATTGATGGAGAATCAAATAAAAGAGTTAATTTTAGAGAACAGTAAAGGTCAGTATTATAGTCATACACCGGGAATCTTATAGTAGAGAAATTTTGAAAGTGGTTGTGGGAAGGGGAGATAAAGTGGGGAATTTTGAGGAGAAAAGATGAATCAGGTTGTAATGTTAAAAATAGCGATACCGGAGAATTTAGATTTTTCGGATTTGAAGTTAGGGCGAGAATCGGATGGAAGTGTATCCTTTGATTGGTCGGTAATAGAGAAGATTTGTGAGGAAAGTAATATTCCGATTGAATATTTTAGAGAAAGTTCGGAAGATAGAGTATCAGAATTGATGTTTTCTTGGTATATGGAACATTTAAAGAGGGGTGGTAAACAAGACCCAGTTGCGGATGATTTGATTCGAGAAGTAGAAGAGGAAGAGAGAAGAGGGCAGCATTATAGCCACGAGCCGGGTAGAGCGTGAAGAAAGAGGATGGATAATAAGAGAAAGAGAGAGTAAAGAGTAAAGTTAGAAAAATTAGAGAACATTGGACGAGAGAGATAAGAAAAATAAGGATAAAAAGAGAAAAATAAGCGCCGGCGCAAAAATTTGAGTGTAAGGAAGATAGGGGAAGGGAAGGAAGCGCAGAAGTTGAGTTAAAATGAAGTTGAAATGGATTCAAATTAGATTAGTAGTAGAGCGGGAATAGAGTCATAATGGATTAGAAAAAGAGTAGGTGAGTTTAATTTTTTTCAATATTTTACCCATAGGTAAAGATTCCCCGTTCCATCTTTCCGCTCTTTTCTTGATTTTTACGCTGGCTTCAACGGTTAGGTTTTGCACCCCTTTTCTTTTGACAGAAAAGCGCTATAAGTTTGATAATGGTAAGAGTAGGTATAGGGTTGATATTGTACTAGAGTAGATTAAAAGTAAATTTATAAAAGAGTTAAATTAGCGTCAAAATGAATCTATATTAGTGCAATATTAGGGTTATTGAATGTTATGAGAAGAGGGTTAGCATTAGAGAAGGCAAGTTAGGGGTAAACGGCAGATAAGAACAAGTAACAGCGTAAGTTAGCAAGAGAAAATGAAAGAGAGAATATTAGTAAAGAACATTAGCAGTGAAAGTAAGCGAGAGGATAGATAGAGGAAGGTTAGCGGCGAAAGCAAGCATGAAAATTAGAATAAGGGTAAGTTAGGGAATTGTGAGAAGGTGGGAAAATTAGTCCGTAATAAAAAAAGCCCCCGCATGGGGGGCAAGGGTTACAGGAGAAAAAATTATAGCGGCTTGATTGTGTAAAACTCTGAATCCTTTTTCCGATACTTCTCTAAGTCAATATCTTTGAGAATTGGGATTTTCTTGTAATCAATGGCGCCTTTTCGTCGCACCAATGATATTTTGAAATTTTGCCCTTTCACGCATTCAGCGTGGTGACTTTGGGCATAATTTTTCATTTCTTGCTCAATGGTTTTCAACTGTTCCTCAATGGCTTCTTTTTGACTTTTTAGCTGCTGCCATATTGTAAACTTCTCTTCCAGCCAGCTTTCGGCTGGAACCTCCTTAGGCATTTCATATGCCTCAAGGTCTTTTTGAAATTTTTTCCAGCCATTGATTAGGCTGTTTACAACATCTTCTGTCATCAATTCGTCGGCTTCCAGCCAAGCATATGCTATGTTCTCTTTAGTGCCGTCGCTTGCCATAAACAAGCATTTTTTGGCACCTGAAACTAAAAATTGATGCGCAATTTGAATTTTGTATTGTGGATGGATTTCACCATTTTTTATTTGTTCGGCTAATTCCTGATTAAACAGCTTATGTTCCCATATGGTATCAGCCGTTAGGTTGATTCCATCGAACGAAGCTAAAAGCTTTAATCCGTCAACCTCTTTTGTGCCTGTAATCGGGTATAGAGTTTCCCCGATAATTTGTTCGGCAATTGGTCTTGCCGTCTCTTCTGCGGCATGACCTTTTTCAAATAATTTCTTTGTGTATGATGAAACTTCTTCATCACCAAATTTTTTTGCTTTTAAAAGTTTTTCTCGGGTCATATATTTGCTCACCCCCATCATTGCGGGGGCTTCTGATGCTGTAAAGTAATTTTTTCTTACTTCCAGCCACTCTTCTGTTCCTTGTAGGACGTTCAAAACTTGCATGCTCATGCTACTTCTCCTTCAATTTCTACCGTTTCCCATGATTTGATTTCGTTTACCATTGCATCCGTGAGCTTTGTTTTGGTATTTAAGATAGCTATTAATTCATCAGCGCTTCTTTGACCACTTTCAACAATGCCTTTCCAGGCATTTTTGTTTTTGTTAAATTTTTCTTGAGAACAATACTCAACTTGTTTTTCAATTTTTGGAGTTACGTTTTGATTGGGATTTTCTATTTCTCCCTCAATCTCTTTTATTCTTTCGGCTTCATCGGGGTCGATGATGCCTGATAAACCAAACGCATAGCGCGCTGCCTGTATGACCGCCTTATGGCGCAACATTCGCGCCGGCCATTTTCGCCAAACGGGTGTTTCTCTATAGCATTCCTCTAAATACTCCGTAATTTCTATGGGTTGCTCTACATTCTTTTTAAAGATTTTGCACGTGGTTGAAAACAAATTATTGTTTACAAATTGTTCTTTTACTTCCATCCCGTTGAATTCGGGATGAGTGTTGATGATTTTTAGCCAGCCGTCAATGCTGACTATGGGTTGTATCCCTCCTTTTGAGGGGAACGCATATATCTCTTTTAATAACGGGTTCAAGTTGTATTTGTCCGCAACAATAAGAAAGCTTAAAAACTCTTCTTTTTTAACACCGCTTGGGAAAACGGTTTTAATAAGAATATCTTCCAACTCTTTAGGTTTTACTTGTAAACCTTTTGCTAAGTTTTCGATAATTTTCATTTTTGACCTCCTGTAATCCTATAATGAAAAGGTAGCATCATTGCCGCCCTCACTAAATAAAAGTGCATCAAGGTTCTTAATTGCTTAAAATTTTGAAAAAAAAGAGAAAAAAATTTAATTTTTTTGAGTCGTTTCAAGGGATTTGTTTTAAGGGGGAATGAAGGGATTGCCCGCGAAATCTTTTAAGAATCTTTTTGTATGTGCTGACCTAAACACGCAATTTGAAAATGCCCGCTCCCTTTTTGTATTCCTTTATGAAGGGCTACGCCGATTCTGCCGCTTTGTTTTTATTGGCTTTGCCTTTTAATCTTAATGAAGCTGAAACCGTGTGCCGCCGCCCCCACCATACTTCATCTCTTCAAACAGACCTTTAGGCTTTGATTGAATTTTTGAGTCTTATATTAAGTTCCATACGGTATCTATACGATATGTAAGTAACGGTTTATATTAATGTTGCTACGCTACGTCCGTAAGGATTATTGGACTGAAAGCCCTGCTTTAATAGAGCTCGGGGAAAATTTTTTAAATATATATGGATAGTTAGCGCAAATTAGAGATAGTTAGTGGAATAAGGAAAGTTAAAGCAAAAAGATAGATAAGTGTTTGTAGGAGTTAAAAGCTATCAAAAAGAGAGGTTAAGATTAGAGAAGAATAGAAAGAGTTGAGAGGTAGAAAGCGTAAGATTAAAGAGGGGTTAGAGAGGGTTTGTTTGAAGGGGGGAAGTGTGGAGAATGAGGGGTTAGAGCACATTAGTAATAGAGAAGATAAGGGAAGGGGTGGGTTAGGGTAAGGAATAAGAGTTGAGTTAGAGGTTAGAGTAAGGTTAAAGGGTATAGGGGAGGAGGGAAGGGTTAGAGTATATAGAGAAGGTTAGTATTAGAGAAAGGATAGAGAGGATAGTTTGCGTAAAGAATTAGGGTAACGTAAGGGTTAGAGAAACATTAGCTTTAGCGTAACGTAATGGAATGAGAGAAATGTTAGGTGTTTGAGTAACGTAAGGTGTTTGAGTAACGTTAGGATTAGAGAGTATGAGAACGTTAAGAGTTAGAAGAGTTAGGTAATAAGGGTACGTTAGAGAACAGAGTGTAAGCGTTAGATAGAAGGATAAGACTTTTATGGAAGAAGCTATTTGCACCATAGAAAGTTTTTGACTAAAACATCACAATATTGAGTTTTGATGGTGTCATCACTTCATGTAGTAGAGCTATTTTGTTTGAAGGGTGAATGATGGTCAGTAAGGCTGTTGGGTCGATTGAGAAATGGCGTTTTTTTCTGTGAAACCATGCAGTGATGAAAAATTGATGCCTTGTATTTTTTTGTGGAGTTTATAAGGGAACATAAAAATTTGCTATCGAGAAAAATTTTATGATTTGTCTGTGCTATTGAGTCTTGCACTGTAAAAGGCATGCCAAGGCAGAAAGATTGTATGGATTTTGCATGATAGTTGAATCTGGTTTTAGAGAACGTGAAGCGCTTAATTAGAGAAGGTAAAGAGTAAAGAGAAGGGTTAGAGGCATAGTGAAAAGTTAGTGTTAGAGGGGTTAGAGAGGGTTAGGGAAGTTAGTTTATAGAGAACGTGATAGTGCATATAAGAGAGTGTTTGGAAGTTAGATAAGGGAGGGTATGGATGGGTGTATTGCGAGCGTTTAGAGGGGTTATTAAGGGCACGTTTGGATTGGTAGTTAGGGAGGGTTAGGGTTTGTTGAGTGAGGGTTTGGTGGTGTTAAAGCGTAAAGTTAGGGGAGAAGGTAAGTGCTGGATAGGTGAATGAGTGTAACGTTAGGGTAGGGTAAAGTTAGGGTGTTTTAGGTAGAGAATACAGAGCGTTTAGAGGTGTGAGAAAGTTAGTTGGGTTAAAGAATTAGAGGGATGTTAGTGTTTATATGTAGGGGGGATTGGAGTTTATTTGAGGATAAATTATTCAATTTGAGATTCACTATAAAGGGTTGTTAGAAGGAGAGAGAGACTATGAGAACAGAGTTCAAGCATGGCGATTTAGCAGTAAAAATGATTAATGACCGGCTAAAGGAAATATCTCAAGAGTTGAGGGATTTGCAGTCTGGTGGCGATGGAACAATCATTCTTGATTTGTATGATTGTGGTCGTAAGTGTGCAGGTTGTCCGCATGCTAGATGGAGAATTCAGCGTTATAAAAGTGGCACAAGGGATAATCCATTGCTGCTGACTTTTACTTTAAAGGAAGGTAAGAATCCAGTTAGATATTTGAGAAGGAAAGGAGAGTTTGAACGGAATTATGAGAGAGTTAAAGAGCTAGTTTTAGAGGCAAAGTTACTTATTAAGTACAAGAAAGAGTTCATTCTTTTGCACAAGAGACTGCTTGAGATGATGAGAAAAATTAGTTAGGAGAGAACGTTAAAAGTTGATGTTTGTTAGAGGTAGAAAAGGGCTAGTTTTGATTCATCCGCACAACCATTCTAACGATATAATAAGTAATCATGCCGAGCGTGCCCATTTTGTAGTTAGATAGTGTCGTTTTGTTGGTTGCTGGTTTCTTGGGTTACTCCATTGAGTTTTGAATTGAAGACTGACAATTTGGAATCCAAGTAAGAGTTAAAGCAAATCCTGTTTTAGGTTGAGGTTTCATCAGGAAAAAAGACAAGGGTTGCGGGTTTCTTTAGATATAGAAGTCTATTCTCGAAAGAAAATTTTTCCATCCAAGTTCTATTCATCCATTTTAACCTTGAGCTACAAATAAGAAAGTCAATGCACTTTATAGTAGTTGAAGGTGTCTATTTAAGCCATATGTAATGAATTCATGTCGAAAGAGTATGGAGAATACCCCATCCTCCATGAGATTAGATTTTGGCTTTATTATGCTGCATTTGTTTGTAATTGTAAGGGAGTGGTTACTGGATGGTTTGGTTTCTGTCTTCGTATTGGTGAAAAATCCGTTTTACCAAAGAGTATCTTTTCATGGTTTCGTTTCTTGATGAAGGATGTAATAAGTGAAACGAAAAACCAAAATAGGGAATTTCTTAGATGAAGAATGAGATTTTTTAAAATTTGAACACTATGGTTTGCGATAAAGAAAATAAATGAATAAAAAAAGAGAAGGAGTTTTGAGTGTACAACTTAGCTAAAAAAGAGATTGAGTTTGAGATGACGTTTGAGTTAGACAGCCCAAAGATTAAGAAGGCTATTTTGTCCGATCAAGCGTGTAGGGTGAAGATGGTGAACAAACTGTCTCAAGTAATAGCGGATGCGTTTCTAGAGTTTTGTCGAGATAAGGGAATAGCATATAAAACGAAAGCAGATTGCGCTTTTATTATGGGAAACAAAGAGAATGAGATTAAGTTTCATATTAGTGTGAAGCAGCACCGCAATATTGCAAATTGGTTGTTAGTAGCTTTTTGGATTCCTAGTCTTTTCTTGAGCGAAGTAGAGCTGCGTAAGAATATTCTCTTAGAACCAGTTATTAATTTCGGTCTTTTTTTAGAGAAGAAATCACTATCTATAGACGAGAATTTAGGGCATACATGAAAATTTAAGGGAAAGACTTATGTTTAGAATCTTGTCGGGTTTCTTTTCGACCATCGGTTTAATCCTCTTCATCATTTGGTCTGTATTGCCAGCTGATCCTAGTGAACGCTTTGAAAGAGGCTGTAAACCTATTCAATGGGTAGGTGGTGCTGGAGTAGCAGTGATGGAAATAGTACATAAGCCATGGGCAAAAAGTGTACAGAACGCAGTAGATAAAACGGACTATACCTGTCGTTATACCCTTTGGAGCTTGTTTTATAAGAAAGAGTATCAGCAATGGAAAGCTTTACAAGATTACAGACAAGAAGAGAAGTGATTAAAAAGGGTTTGATTGGTGCGCTTTTTTTAGCGTCAGGTAGGGCATTTGCTCAACCAAGTAAAGATTCTTTTGCCCAACAAAGCAAAGACCCTATAGTGATGAAGATGTTCATAGATTTTGGATGTCCTTATTGCCAAACTACACTTGATGCGGTTTTGCCTTTTTTGCAAGGAAAGAGCTATATTGATTTTCAATTGAAGCCTGTTCTTCCTGTAGAAGTTGCTAATAACAATCTTTATCCCACACCCGCAGTACGCTTCTTTTATACCAGCAAAAACTTTTTAGATAGAACGACAACACTTAGAATTGCTTCGGCGATTTCATTAGGGTTTAAAACCAAAGCAGATTTGAGTTCTTTTGACAGTGTATATCAATGGGTGATGTTACAAGGGGTAAAGCTGGATTATCAAAAAATAAAGGATTATTACAATAAATTCGCCCCTCGTTCTGCTTTTATAGATGCCGTGACAGAATTTAAATATTACAACATTGTTTATGTCCCTTATATCGTTGCAGAAACACCAAACGGAAAAAGAATTGCAGAGTGGAGATGGAATAACAACAGTCAGGTTTATACGGATTCAGTAATTAATTTTTTAAAGGAGAGATAAAGAAATGATAGGGATTCCTGTAGATGTTCCCCCTATGGTTGAGAATTCAGTACTTATAGAGAAGCATCAAGTTATCAAGGTTAAACAAATCGAAGCTAAAGAGCTTAAAGTGCTAAAAGTAAAAAAGCCAAAAAAAATTATTTTGCATTTTGCGAATAATAAAGCGCAAACCTATGAAGTGATTCCATCTTTAGATAAAAACCTTTGTTATAGGGTGACTGGATATGCCAGTCCGGTAGGAAAGGAGTATATAAATAAGATGTTGTCTGCATTAAGAGCAGTCAATATTGCTACAAGTATCCGTTCAACGGGAATAAAAGCTTTTGCATATGCAGGTGGAGAATCAAAAACCTATGGTAGGGCAGTGGTGATTGAAGGAGAACCATGCGAATAATTATCTTTTTTCTATTATTTCCTTTGAACGTGATGGCTTATGATTTGGGGGTTAGGGGAACGATTTTTGAGATAAAAGAACCTAACATGCTCGCCATCATAACTTTGCAGATGCAGAAGAAAGATTGGAAGGAAGTTAATAAAAAAATAGCAGAAGACCAGAAGAAAAAACTTCACAACATGCCTTATGCGGATTTAGAGCTAGCTAAAAAAGATAAATTCCGCCTTGTTGATCCTACTATTGTGCTTAAAGAAAACATAACTGCCCCCACTATAGATGGAAGGACGGTTATTCTTGGGCGTAAAGGACAAAAACTGAATCCACTTAAATATGCTCGCCCCCGAACCAAGATGTTTTTCTTTGATCCTTCTAACGAAGACCAATTGAAGTTAGCTTTAGATGCAGAGAGTAAGCATCCTAACCAAGTCTATTTGGTTGCAGTAGGTGGTGATATTGCAAGGTTAGCGGACAAGTTAAACAAGCCTATTTTTTATGCCTATCCTTGGATAGTAGAGAAGTTTCAACTTAAGCGCTATCCTGTGTTAGTAGGAGTGAAGGGGATGAACATTGCTTTGGGTGAAATGAATACCCTTACATTGAAACATTTTGAGGATGTTTGGGATGAGATGGATTAAGACAGTACTTTTTGCCGCTTCAATATTGGTTTTAATGCAAAGTCATGCAATATCAGTAAGCGGATCAACTTGTAAGGGAGAGTTTTTTCAGCCTTGGAAGGCAAATCTATCTGATATTTTTCCCATTACTTTTGCAGGTGTGAGTATTGGTGGGGGAAGTAATCCTCCAACATTACATGAAGATGCGATTTGTATGTGTCCTTCTCATGTTTTACCTACGGTAGTTCCTGGAATTGGCGTAACCTATCATGAGCCTTTATATCTAGTGGAATCAACCAAAGTACCCGGTTGTATGCATACCTTAGGTGGCGTAAAGCTTTTATCGGGATTTGACACTATGACGGGTTCAGGGAAAACAGGAAGGGGTGCAGGCGCTAAAAATAGTTCTAACAGAGAACAAATCCATTGGATGGAATATCCATTGTTTGCAATATTAGATTTATTTACAGATGCCGTCTGTCAAGCAAGTTCCAATGGATTTTCTATGGGGTATTTAACTGAAATTGACCCAGTTTGGCAATCAGATCTATGGAGCAATGTACTCTCTCCAGAATCAGTGCTATTCGCCAATCCAATTGCTCAAGCAGCTTGTGCAATAGATGCAGTAAGTGCTATGACCTATTATCCCCAAGATGCCTTGTTTTGGTGTGCAGGGGGTTGGGGTTCAATGTATCCATTTTCAGGAAATCCAAATACAAACTCATCAGCGCAACAATCAAATGGTTTAGTACTTGCAAAATTTCTAGCAAGAAGCGCTAGGTTAGGAACATGGCGAACGACTTTGGGTCCGGCAGCTAAATGCTTCTCAACGTTTAATCCTATTTTTATGAAGACTCAAGTACGTGTAGCTCCAGTCTATCCTAAATATCAATCAGGGAAACCAATTTACATTGGGGCACCAGCTGTTAAATGGGGCTATTTCCCGCCTCTAAACTATCAAATGAAAGGGGATAGTGGCTATCTGTTGTTTATTGGAACGCAGTGTTGTATTAGACCTTAAACCTTCAAAAAAGAAATGTCATTACCTGCACCTATTCGCTCCTTCAAACAGTATCAGGCGCTTCATCCGGAAAAGAAAGTAGTTGATTCACCAAAGCCGGTTGAAAAGCCTATAAACCCAGATGTGCATAAGCATCTTACGTCAATTGAAGTGAAAGAAACAAAGGTTACAGACAGCAAAACTTCTGGAAGTAACAGCTACATGATGGAATTTTTTGCAATTTTTGTGATTTTTTTAGTTGTTATTCACTATTTTAGGAAGCGAAATAGAGAAGAGAAAGAAAAATGAGAATAGCAAACAAATTCATCTTATTAGTTGTGTTGAGCTGGACAACTGTAACTGTAAATGCAGCATCTTCTGATAGCTCGGTTGATGATGCTTTTGATTCTTTGATTGGTAGTACGTCAGTTTCTATTTCAGATGGTGGACGGTTTGAAACTGGAGTTAGGACAAATTTCTATGGGGGAAGTTTAAGAATTCGTGTGCCCAAAGGTAATGTTAATCTATTTTCTATTTCGCCTCCATCATTTACCGCTGGATGTTCAGGTGTTGATATGACATTTGGCGGTTTCTCTTATATTAATGGGGAGCAGATAGGTCAATTTATTAATCAAATCCTTTCAAACTCTTCTGGTTTAGTGATTCAGCAAGGTATTAGATTATTCTGCCCAATTTGTGCAGACGTATTAGCCACAATGCAAGATTTATCACAAATGGCGACTTCTATGTCTTTAGACAGTTGCCAAGCAGCGACTAAATTAGTTAGTGGAATGTTTGGCAAGCTTCATCCAGATGGAAATATGACACAACGCGCAGCAAAATCTATGTGTTCAACAGAATATTCTGGTTCTGGTGCAAGTGATGGATTTTTATCTGCATTTACCAAAGGTTGTTCTAGTGTAAAAGATAGTTTTACAAAAATTTCTCAATGGATAAATGGGCAAGGAGACCAAAACACAGCCGCAGCGAAATATGCAGACTTTGTCGGAAACAAAACTTGGATGACATTAACTGATATGGGCTTTTCTTCAACCTATATCAAAGAGCTTTTTATGACGATAGGAGGCTACTCTTCAAACAGCATTAATCCATCAAGTCAAAAGGTTGAAACTCTTGATGTACAGCCACCACAGTTAAATAGAGGTGACGCGCTTGTTGATCTTTTATTGTTTGGATACAACCCTTCTAATTATAAGAATCCAGAAAACACAAAACTTGAAGAACTTTATAAAGACGCAGCTAAAAATATTGAAGGTCAACAATATATCCTATGTTATGACTCAGCTACAGGTCAAAGAACAATACCTAATACGCCAAAATCAAAAAATGGCGTTTTTAAAATGTGTGATGCACCTAAAACTATATTAGTAACTGCTATGAAAGTATTCCCTGCTTATAATACTCCTTTAATTACAGAGTATGGACTTTTAAATAGAGTTAATGAATTGCTTTTAGGTGCAGTTGATCGTATTAGTAAAGGAAAAAGATTAACAGCAAAACAAATAGAGCTTATTCAGATTTCACCTTTACCTGTTTATAAGATGGTTAGTATTGCTGCTGTCTATCCTTCAGTGGCTAAACAATTGGTAAACGAATATTCACGAGTGATTGCTATTTTGATTGCAGAAGGGATTGTTAATTCTTGGTTTTCAACAGTGACAGATATTGATGAAAATGGTAAATCACATGCAGAATTATCTCAAGCAAAAGCAGAAATTAATAAAGTTTTTGAATCTATAGCTAAATTTATGGAAAAAAGCCAAGAAGTTATTCAAACGTCTTATCAAGTACAAGAAGAGATGATGGCGCAGTTAAACAATATTCATAAAGTAATTGTGAGAGATGCAGCTTATCAAAGTTCTATTGGTACTTTAGCATTTTCTCAAATGGTGGCAAGAAGAGTTGCACAAGGTCGGTAGTAGATAAATGTTTAATATGAAGAATATCTTTAAAACTTGTCTCCTAGTAGCATTAATAGGACTGCCTTTTTTAGCGCACGCTGATATAAATCCAGGGGGAAGTAACTCTTCTTGGACAGTTTATGCGTTCGGAAATGCTAACGTTATTGCAGGGCTTATTGAAGCATCAAAAGGGATGATGGAAGAATCATCATTTATGACTTTGGTGGTTTTTGTTGCTGCATTTTCCACATTAGTTGCTGCAACCTTAAGTGCTGCTGGAACCGTAGATGGTAAGAAGATAGGGGTGATTCTGGTTAGTGTTACAGCTATGTCTTCGTTTGGTTTGAAGGAGAAGTCTAACGTAACGGTTTACGATCCCGTCTTTAATGATGTTGAACAAATAACTGATGTGCCCGCAATTGTTGCATTGCCAGCATCCGTTATCACAACTATGGGGCACAATTTAACCGAATTAATTGAAAAACACTTTACATTGCCGTCTTCATTGTCTGTGTCATCCGGCGGCTCTTTTAATATAGGTAATGAGATTATTTCCAGTTCAACAAAACTTGAAATCACTTCACCCTACCTAAAAACAACAATCAATCGGTTCTATGACGATTGTGTTATACCAAGTATTTCATCAGGATTAATCAGTTCAGGAGAGGTATTAAATTCATCAGATTTGTTTGGTACTAATGGGACTTTTTCAAAAGTAAATCCATCTTTGTTTACAGTAGTCTATACTGGAAATAGACCAACAGGTGCCGTCGTTCCCTGCACGGAAGATGGTATTCCAGAAGGAACAAACGCAACAGTAGTTACCTCAAAAACTTATAGTCAAGTAAATGCTAAAGGTGCTTTTGAGTATATCAGTAGATACATAAAAACAGCCACACCGGACTGGTTTAAAAATCAGGCTGGGGTAGCTGCATCTGATACATGGTTAGCTAACACTTTAAATGCTGCTCAGAAGTTTGTTTTTAATACCACTTCATATGACTCAACAAGATCACTTGAACAAGCAGCTGCCATTAATTCATTAAAGCCTTCCATCATGGCTATGTCGGCGCAAACAGGTGATGATTCTGCAAATATGGGATTCGCAATCGCTCAAGCGGAACAATCTCAAAAAAGCTCATGGGCAACAACTGCCATTCTTTTCTCTGACTTTGCTGGTTACTTCTATTCTGTTTTACAGGCGTTTATTTTTGGGCTTACACCGATAATTTTTGTTGCTATGTTTTTACCCGGTGGATTAAAAATGGCAATAAACTATGGGTTAATCTTAGTATGGCTATCTCTTTGGGAGCCTACTTTAGGTGTAATCAATTACGTTATTCAGCTCTACTCACAAGGTAATTTAGCTGGCGTAGCCGATTTGGGTTATAACTTCATAAATACTTCATTCATAGATGCTCGAACCAATAACTTTATCTTGGCTGCATCAGCATTAGCCGCTGCAACTCCAATGATTTCATGGGCAATCATTAGGGGTGGTTATGCGTTCACTAGCTTTATTTCAGGTAATATCGGAACAAGTTTTGCGAATAAAGCAGCAGAAATCTCCGCTACAGGAAATAAATCTTATGGTGAAGTGAAAGCCCATAATACTACATTAGATCAAGAAATGTCAGCAATGAGGACTGTTGTAGGGAATATGGGCGTAGGTGCACATCAAGGTGGAGTATCAGCAGCACATTACCTTAATCATGGTCAGGTAGTTAGTAATGCTCTAAAAGCGCAGGTGAATAGAGAGGTAGGCGAAACACATAAAATAGCAACACAAGTGAAAACAGCTGCTCAAGAAGCAATTGAAAAATCAACAAATAAACTAAAACAATATAACGAGAAGTGGATGAATCAAACCCTTCAAACTATGGCAGGAGGGGAACAAACAACTGGCTCTGAAGGCACTACTGATGGCGTTGGTGCATCCAATACTACAGGAACAAATACACAAGCTGGCAGTGGACTTAATAGCTTGCGTAATCTACTTAGGTCAGCAAATAATGATTTGAGAGGAGAGGTGAAAATTCAATTAGGTGCAGAAGCTGGAGGTACTGGGGGACATGTATCATTAGCTGATGGAATATCTATTCAATATATAGATAAAAATGGAGAACAGAAAACCATAACCTTTAATGAATTAAAGAGCCGTGCAGAAAATACGTCGGATTCTCAACAAGGTCAATATGCTAAATTAATGTCTAAAGTATTTAGCGCATTGGCAAATAGTGTTAAAGGTGAAAATCAGGAGCTAGCAAACAGCTACACCAGCGCTGCAAAGCAATATGAAAATATTGCAACAAATTATGAAAGGATTGAGGCTACTTCAAGAGATGAACAAATTGTGGCAGGTTATTCAGGCGGGGTAATTAAGAGTGATGCTGAAGCATTGCAAGCTATAGCCGAGATGAACCAATCGCAAGAAACATTGCAACAAAGATTAAGAACAATAAAAGAATTCACTGAAGGTAATAGTGATTTAACACAAACAGTGAATAGACATATTAAAGAAGAACAACTAGCATTGAACGGTTTACTTGATGGAGTCGAAAACTATATACAAAAACATGGAGGAGAGGTCAAACATGATGCGCATCAAGCTGCCATGCAAGCAAATAACGACATCGAGTTAGCACAGAAACAAAGTGAATTAATCAAACATGAAATAAAACAATTACATGAATATCTAGAACAGAAGAATATTGGAAATACCGTTTGGACGAAACAAGATATAAATGATGCACAAGCTTTGTTAGAAAAACTTCAACAACAATATGATAATCATTCACCTGCTTCAAAAGTTTCAAGGGCACAATTAGAGGCAAATAATAAAGCGTTAGATTTAATAAGTTCTCTAAAGAATATGTTTGGCTTTAATAAATAGCTATTGAAGGTAACAAAAAAATGATATGCCCAAATTGTGAAGAACACTTTGAATCACGTGATTACGCCGACACTAAGCCTTTCCAGTGTGAACATTGCGGTCAATGGCTTGAATTTAATTGCAATGGAGTAATCTATAAAGATGTAGTTAATGGCATATTGGTTATGCTGGATGAAGAGGATTTAGAATGAGTCACTTTCTTAGTGAAGTTTATGAAGATTACAGTTATTTTAAGAATGGTTATATTTGATTGATAGGGTTATGCCTCTTGTTATCAAAAGACATAACCATTTATATATATTTATAAATATCAAAATTTATTCTCATATACCATCAATGATTTAGCGTCTATATCTCCAGGAGTAGGAACATCAAATCCGCCATCTGTAACAAAACCAGAATCAAAAACAGAGCTTGAATCAGAATCTTTATATCCTGACCTACTTTTATATAATCTTATGTTTAAGATGATGCCTATAACTAAAAATGGGAAAAATATCTCAAAGTAAAACATAAGCCCAATAAGCACAATCCAAGCAACCAACATTTTCATTGGCAAATATCTATACCAAAAATCGATATTCTTCTCCAAATAATACGGTGGCACAGTCTCCAACCTAAATGTTTTCCACTGTAAATAAAGAAATATCGTTGATACCAATGCCTTCATAGGTAGAGTCATTGGGATTGTGAGAAGGGCGGGAATAAAGGCTAGCCAAGCAACCGCAGAGCGAATTGTAAAAAAGCTTTTCCATACGCCTTTATTTACCACAAACCAAGTTGGATAGCTTTCAATTCTAAAACTTGCCCAATGAGCAAGTAAGGCTAGTGACAAAATAAGATAAACCTTACCTGTATGCCATTCAAAGTGATACATGGCATAAATTGAAAGTGCCCAAATCATCAAAGCAGGAAGGGTAAATAACCGCCTCCAAAGGCTTCGATTGTCATCTAAATAATTTTGCTTATAGAGACCAGTTAAAATCTTTTGAGGGGGTACTTTCGATTTCTTAAGGTGGTGTTTATTCCGACGAATATAATCGTATGTTGCGTCAAAATTACTAAGGATAGAAGAGGTTAAGTGTTCAGGACTGACTTTGGCGATGTCCAAAGCATAGTTGGTCATTTTTTCTGTTGGTGCACGCATATTAGGTTCCTCCTTTTTATTTATATAGTGCCAACAAACCCAAAGTATATTTTGCTGACACTATATCAAATTTTTAACAATCCATGCTCACCTCCTTCAAACAAATAACTTTCAATAAATCCCTGCCCCTAAAGGACAGGGGACTTTCATAGAAAAGATTATTCGTTCAAAGCATGAATACGAGTTAGGATTTCTTTTGCTAGTTCTCTACGGTCAAGCTCCAAAACTTCTTCTGTTTCAAATCCCGCAAATCTTTGACCGTCCAATGAAACCAAGAAAGCAGGTGGTTCAGCAACGTCTTCTGGGATTTTCACAAAATCCTCTCCTGACACTTCTGCTTCTGATGTTTCAGTTGCTTCTTTATTCCACTCACGAATTACAATTGGCAAATTATATTCTTGTACACATGAGTTTAGAGCTTCGCTTGCTTTAGTATGTAGTGACATAGGTTTTTACCTCCAATAGTTGTTAAATTCACAAAAAGATTTTGCATCTTCACAATATATAAGTGCAACGCTTCCGAAAAATGGACAAAAAAACGCAAATTTTCTAAATTTTTTTTGATTTTTTCACTATGAAAGTTGAAGGAAGAAACAATCTAAACGTAAGTTATTGATTTTAAAATATAAAATAGTTTTGCATTCATATAAAGTCACCAAACCATCGAGGAAAAAAATTGGAACTAGATAACGTACCTTTGATTAAGCCATTAGCAGGACCATTAGATGCAATCGGTTTAAGTATGATAGGAATGGGTGTGGCTTCAACCATGCCATATTTTGCCGGCATGCCATATGCACCTATAGCAGGCGCAATTTCAGCGGCTATAGGAGCTGGAGTGCTAACCTTACCCAGAATAATAGAGAAGTACGATAAAGTAGATGCCACGAAATCAGAAGGCTTTATTTTGCCATCTGCACCTGTTTATGAAGGACAAGATGGATTAATTGCCGGCTACACAAAAGACAAGCAAAAGCCGGTTGTCATCCCTTATCAATTTTTAAACCGTCATATGGCGCTTATAGGGGCTTCTGGTGTAGGTAAAACAAACCTTGGTATGGTTTTCATTCATCAACAAATTGTAAAAGGCGGTGGTGCTATATTTATAGACGCAAAGCTGGATGTTGATACACGTGATGCCTTGGGATACATGATGAAATCGATTGGTCGTGAAGATGACCTTTATATCCTGAATCTAGACGACCCTCAACACTCAAATACCTATAATCCATTGTTAGAAGGGGATGCGGACGACAAAGCTTCTCGTGTAATGAATATCGCCCCCTCTGCTGAAAATAATCCCGGTGCAGACCACTATCGCCAAACGGCTAACCATGCACTTACGGTTCTTTTTGGTGCAATGAATGCAATTAATACACGCTGTGACTTCAACGATTTAACAATACTGCTGCAATCTTCTAAAGCGATTGAAGATTTGTTAAGAAGACTCCCTCCAAGCCCAGAACGCATGGCACTGGATGTATTTTTAGATAAATATAGAGTTAAAAAGAAAGTAGATGACAAATGGGTGCATGAAGTAGATACCACAAAATTAAAAGATGCACTCGGTGGCATGGCTGGTAGGATTGCTCAATTCGCTCAAGGAAAATTCGGACAAATATTTAACACCTACACCCCAGAAATTGACCTAACAGATATTATCAAAAACAACAAAGTCCTATACGTCATGCTTCCCACAATGTCCAAAGACGTTGCGGCTTTAAATGCCGCCAAGATGATACTATCTGACCTAAGGGCAGCTGTTTACAACATACAACAACTTCCAAAACAAGAACGACCCAATCCTAAATTTCTTATCTTTGCAGATGAGTTTGGTAGCTACATTATTCCATCATCAGCCAGTAGGCTGTTTGAGCAGGCGAGGTCTGCAAATATTATCTTAATGCCGGGTTTTCAGTCATTAGGTAACCTATCTGAAGCGAGCCCAGAATTTGCAGATATATTGATGCAAAACAACTGGTGCAAAGCCTATTTTAAATTTGGTTCCAAAAAATCTGCGCAAGAGGTTTCCGAATCGTTTGGAAAAGGCAAAACGTTTGTTTACTCCCATTCACAAAATGAAAGCAATGCAGAAAGCACTGTCGCATTAAAACCTAATCCGCAATTTAATGCTGTTGACGGTGACGGTATGGGCGAATCATGGCGGGAACAAGAAGCAGAAAAAATAAGTCTAGATAAACTCATGGGATTAGGTTTTGGGGAATGTATCTTAACAATCGGTCCCAGAATGTACCACATTCAAGTTCCGGAGATAAAAACGCCTATCACCGAAGTTAAAGGAAAAGAGAGAGAGAAGTATGTCTTTTACCCGTATAAAAGGCAGGTTCGCTTACCTGCAGGGACTCTTGCCCTTAACTATGCTAAAAAATATACCAATTTACTTTACGGTAGCATTGGTATGAAAAATGATCATGTTTACAAAGAAAACGGAGCGAAAACAACATGAGTACCATAGTGCTATGGATCATCATAGCGGCTTTAGCAATCATCATTCTTGGTAAATTGCCTGGTCTTGACCATGTATTAAAGCCACTGTTTGAATCTGTATTTACGTTGCTAACGGAAATTTTTAAACAAGCCTTTATTTGGGTCATGTTTGTCATCCGGCATATTTTGGTAGCACATAGGGACTTTTTCTATCATCTAACAAATCCTCGTCATAAAATTTTGCCAGAAGAACGGATTAAAGAGATTAATAGAAGGGGTGGGATAGATTGATTGTAGGCGGTGATACATCAATTCTTGCCTGTTTAAATCTTAACTGAAGAAACGATTATTAAAATTTTCTTGCCCATAATAAAAAACCCGCCAAAAATGACGGGTTGGTTGAATTTACAACAACTCTGAGAGTTGTTGTATTAGACGTTCTTTTTCGGACAATTTATTGTCCAAAGTAGAATTGTCTTGGCTATGTTGGTTTTCTAGACTTTTTTCCCCGTCTTTTTTGACGGGGAATGTCAAGAGCCAACCATTAAAGTTTGTAGGAACAACGTCCAACTTTAATCGAATGCTCTCGCCATCCGATAACATATTCCCAACCTTTATCCAGTTGGCTTCTTCTTTTGTTCCTGCATTATAGACAACATCATGAGTTTTCTTATACATCTTTTTTTCTCCTGTATTAAAAATGATCTCGAGACAAAATGTTCTCACTTCTTATAGTGCACCAAAGATAAAAAAATCAAATCTCGAAAAATTTTGACCGCAGTCTAGGAAAGGCAGAAAGAAAGGCATAAAAAAACCCCATCCAAGAGGATGGGGCGCTGAATACTCATTGCCAATCAAACCTCACAACAAGGAGCGTCGCCTATTATTATTAGGCTGCTCACGGGATTAAAGGATTTTCCCGCTTTCTTGCGTGAGAGACTGATTGACTACGTCAAATGGTCTCGCTATTAATAGTGAAAAGGGCTAGAAAACGTGATTTTGATAGGTTTTTCTTATAAAGAACAGGTCATTCCGAATCGAAAAAAATTCTCAAATCCCTTTATTTTTAAGTGTTTGAAGGGGAGTGCGATTGGCTTTTTGGTAAGCTTTCTGGAAAAGAAACTTTTTTTAATGAAAAAACCCGCCAAGAAGGCGGGCTGTTGAATTATTGATTCAGACTAATCTGAATCAAGGCTCATGAGGTAGTCAAATGCCTCTTGAGCCTTTGATGCGGCTTTCCAAAGAGCCATTGGCTCTTCTTTAAGCATTCGCGTCCACGATTTCAAATAAACGGCGTGATTTTCATCAACGCCACCCTTTTTTAATCCTAGATGCGAACATAGGAATACAGATCCTAACTCTGCGATCAACTCCTCGAACGCATATGCTTTGGATCCAAAAGTAGCGGATAGGTCAGTAATCCCTTCACGATTTAATCGTGAGTGGTGTCCGCTCCAATGGACCAATTCGTGTAAGAGTGTGGCGTAATAGCCATACTCATTCACGAATTGTTTTGCATCAGGTAAAAAAATAATGTCCAAAGATGGAGAATAACTTGCCCCATCGGGCGCATTTTTAATTTTAGCCCCCGTGTTTGAGACAAGTGTTTCTACATCTTCTCGGTAAAATTTATTACCTAATTTTTCGAAGTCTTTAATTTTTACATCTTTTGGGGTCTTTAAATCCCCCTCAATCTGGTCAAAATTAAACACCCGATACATTTTAAAAACAGGAAAAGTTTTAACTTCCCCTGTTTCTTTATCCTCTTTTTCCATCTTTGCGTAGAAAAAGAGGGGAGTAGATTGTGCACCCCTTTTTATCTTGGCGCCCGCTTTTTTTATTTGGTTAAAGGTAGCCCAATAAGGGCTTTCAAAACCGTTTTTATGAGCGGAATAAGATAAGAGAAAAGGATTAACGCCCCTATAAACGGAGCCAGATATAGGATTTTGATGAAAGACTTCTTTAAAAGGTTTCGACCAATTTAATTTATCTTTCTCCATCAATCCTACGATTTCTTCCACAATTTGTTTAAAAACTTCTCTTGTAGTAGCCTTAGCCATAATATTTCTCCTCGTTAAAAGTTCTCAAAAAAAATGTTCTCACTTCATATAGTGAGAAAACGAGGAAAAAAGATAGAGAAGGGATAGCTAGAAGAGAAGAAGGCTACAAGCTTTTGTCCAAGCTAGCCTTTTAAGATTTCAGACTTCATAATCAAAGTCTTCACGTCAGGGGATAGGTCATTCTTGATAACACATTCACTTAGTGTCTTCTTGTTATCAATAATTTTCTTAAGATGTTCGTCAATGGTGCCTTGAACGATAGGGGTAATAATTTTTACTAGATTCTTTTGTCCAATACGGTTTGCCCGATCTTCTGCTTGTTCTTTTAAGGCTTGTGTCCACGGCAATGATGCAAAAAACACGTGATCTGCTTCTGTTAAAGTGATGCCAACACCTGCTGCCCTTGTGGTACCTATAAAGACTCTAGCACTGCCTTGCTGAATGGCATTTACGGCTGCTTCACGTTTCTTGCTGCTCATCTGCCCAAAATAAGTAACGTACTCAATGCCTTTGGCTTCAAAGAATTCAGAAAAGCGGTCAATGGTTTCTTTATATTCGCAGAAAATGAGCACCTTGTGGTTGTTGTAAATTTGTTCAATCTGATTACAAATAAAATTAACCTTTATGTCTTCAATCAAGCGCCGCAAGTGGTTAAATTTAACTATAGCATTAGAATTTGGGTCTTTAAGAATCTCGTTGTATTTTGCTATATCCGTATTCTCAATCTGCAAAGGAATTATCTGTTCAGTTTTTCCGGGTAAACTTGCCCCTAGAATATCTTTCTCACGTCGAATCATCCATGAGCCATCTAACAGACTTTTAAGCATACGAGCGCTTTTCATTGAGGTATTGTAAATTTCCAAAAACTCTTTTCTTGGCACCTTCCCTAATTCATGACCAGATAGCATGAGAAGCGTATGTAACTCATTTAAACGATTGAGAATAGGGGTACCAGTGATAAGAACTCGATTTGCAGCTTTAGCACCCAATTTGAATGAATTTCTTGATTTAATGGATTTAGGATTCTTCAACTCATGAGCTTCATCAAAAAAGGCACACGAAACCTCTTTAATATTCTTCTCTTCTAAAAACTCTATAAGCTTGTCAGAAAGCTCATAATTAAAGATATACCACTCTTTGCCTTCAGGTATTGAAACTGAACGATTGGGGCATACATAAAAATTATCAGATTGAGTCCATTTTTTAATCTCATTTCCCCAGTTTAGCTTTAAAGATTTTGGGCAAAGTACGACCTTTATTCCAGGTATAAAGTGACCGGCGACAACGGCTTGCAGCGTCTTACCAAGTCCCATGTCGTCGGCAAGCAAGCAACTTGTACGTGAAAGGATAAAATGACAACCTTCTACTTGGTGTTGAAGAGCGCCAATTTTCTTTAGAAAAGCATTAACAGGCTCTGCATCATACTCTCTTTTCTGGATGTCCTGAATTGCATTCAGAATCGTTGCTGAAATAGTCCCAAATTCTTTCTGCTGTCTCTCAATGACCTTTTCACCACTTTCAAACTCCAAGTTAGCTTTAGTTTTAAACAGATTTTTTATTGAATCTGTATCAACAAAAAGCTCTGTGGTGCTATAAAACCGGATAAATTCCAGCGGAATCTTATTCTCTTCATGCAAATCTTCAACAAGAGACTCTATATCTGTCTCTACAATCCAAGCATTGTTGCTTTTATCAAAGATTCCTGAAATTGTTCTAAAAAAGTACGCGCTCGCCCAGTCAAAAGGGCAGAATACAACTAATTTATCAGGGTCATTCTTTATCGGATAAATATCAAAGGTTAAGAACTTAGCAAATTCAAACGAGTATCTAGCACTCTTGATTGACTGCAAAGTCTTATTTTCATCGATTTTTAAATGTTTGGAGATGGCTAAAAGGGCTTCTCTCGCTTTACTTTGAACAAAAACCCAGCGCTTAGCCTTAGGATGATAGTAAAACTTATACTTGGTGGAATATTGCTTAAATGCCTTTTTGATTTCGGGCGAAATCTTGTTGGAAACCCAAACACGCCGCCCGTCATAAACAATATCATTTATCATGGTCTGTTTTCATAAGCAATTTTTGAAATTCTTGCATATCTTTAGGTGTAGTAAAGTCCATTGGTGGTTGAGCAGAATTTGAGGATTTTAACCCTTTGGATACCGCTGTACGCCAAGCAATAAAGAAGTTATAGATTCGATTTTCCAGCTCCTCTGTGGTTACCAAACCATTTGAAACCCGAATCCATACATTACCGGGTAGATATAGATAAATCGACGGCACGACCTTAACATTGAGCATTCTAGCCGCCGCTAATACTTTGGGACCCTTATTGCATGAAACCACGCCATAAGGGCAATTTCCCTTTAAGGATGCACCGTGAACCTCAACATCATCATTCACCTTCAACCAATAAAAAGGCTTAGCCTGCTTCTCACAAAACAGACAATCCTCTTTGGTAAACATGATAACTTTACCGCCCCATTCTTTAATGGTATCCCAAACCATTTTCTCTTTCTTCTTACGGACAGAAGTCATCAGTTTTAGACCATAAGCGGAAATAGGATTGGTAACTGAAGGATCTAACTCTGGATTTTGAACTAGATTGTATTTCCACAATTTAGAAGCTTGAATCGATTGATCAACTATCCAGCGCATATATTTTTGCATCTGTAAAACTTTATGCGCATCATTAGGGTGCATGTAGGCATCCTTCATAAGCGCATCACGCATTTTTGTTTGTTCAGAAAATGTTTTAGGTGTACGGAACCCACACTCAAGCGTCCAATGATTTTCACAATCCCTTTTTTTGGCGTCTTCCAATTTTTTAGGGGTATCCTGCATGATAAAAACAGGTTCATCTTTCTTTTTCTTCTTCTTCACCTTGATTTCTTTGGGTGGCTTGGGAGGCTCTTCATAAAACCAATAGCCAACCCCGCCCTTACCAACTAGACTTTCTTTTTCAGCAAATGCAGAAAAGGAAAAGCAAATCACCGCACCTACGCTTAAAACAATTTTGATAAATCGACTTCCCATAACAACCATGCTTTCCCAATTATCTGATTTCTATCTACTAATCCAAAGTATCGACTATCAAAACCAACATCACTATGCGAACCCATAAAGTATTTGTCTTTAGGCAAGGGTGAGCCATCAAACTGCTGCACCACAGGCAACTCTTTTTTGGCTTTATTAAGTTCAATTAATTTGTCGTCGTCAATTCGGTAATTGACATAATCTTTAGTAAGGATTTTATCCCCCGGCATCCCCAAAGGCTGCTTGATAAAATGCGTCCAACGCAAATCAACGTACTTATTTTTCCCAACATAAGGCGGAATACCTACGTATTGGAAAACAACGTAATCCTCATGAGAAGTAATGTTACGGTTACCTTTCTCATAAAGATAAAAGCCTTTGGGCACACTCAGGGTAATGTTATAAGTAATGCGGTAAGGTGTCTGCTCAAATGCCAAGCCTAGTAAGAAAGCAATAATGGCATAGGGGAGCAAACCCCTAGCAACATTATTTATTCTCTCTTTCAGTGTTGGCGAATTATTTTTGTTTTTCATGTGGCATCATTCCCATAAGCATAGTAGGCGCCATCTCTAATGCTTTACCAATATCAATAGTAGGTGGATTTGTGGGAAGGCCGGCAGCCTTCAGGATTTCATCGGTAATATCAGGTAAATCACTTGATACAATGGCTTGTTTAACAAACACAATCTTTCCCTTTGTGCGCTCTTTGATAATCTCGTGCATATGTTTTGAGATTTGAAACAACTTATCTAATGAATCTGGCGAAATATCGTCTTTCCCTTTTTTCATCATGATTTTTGCAGCATAGGCTCTTTGCGCATTGGAAATTTTAACTGGGTCGATAATGACCATCTGTTTTCCACTGACATAAGTATGATTAAACAGCATATAAGCGCCAAAAATCGTTGCAGCAGACAGTGCTAATCCAACTAACAGCAATATAGATTTCTTTCCCTCAAACATGAATACTCTCCTATGAAATGAAGGGGGATGCCCCCCTTAAATTACTAGTCGAAAGTGGCTTTAGAAAATGCTTTTATCTTCTACCCACTTGCCAGTTTTCTTGTCTTTTCTTAACACAGTAGGCACTTGATTAATGCCAGCATTTGCAGCATTTTGGGAGTTTTCCTTAATCACTGGAACTTTCCCTTGGTCATGAAATTTGTCTTTCATTTTTAATGCTTTTTCCCATGCGTCAGGCAGTGGGATACCTTTGTCTGTTTCTTTTAAGATAAATTCAGCCATTTCATCTGAAATCGGCGTAACAAACCCTACCATTACAAAACGGAAAGTGTATTTATCTTGAAGCGTTTTATCTTTTTTAAGCGCCACAAGTACACGTTTAATACAGTGCGGGCACATTGGGTCAGTAAAGACCACCACTTCTTTCTTACCGTGCCCATATTTAATCTCTTTAGCTTTGAAGTTGTTGAGGTTGTAGGTAACGGGTACTGCAAATCTTTCTAAATACTGTACAGTTAGATTTTTACCTTCAGTGTTTAGAACATTCCCAAAAATTGTGTAGTCTCCATCTGCATAAAATACGCCAAGTTTTCCATTTATTTTTCCAACATAGGCTGTTAAATGAGAGCCTGACAGCTTTTCCATATGATAGATTTTTAATTCACCTTTTTGGTAAAGCAACCTTACTTTCAAAGGAAGGTTTAACATCTGTTCCATGCTTAATTCTATTGGCTTTGGTTCATCTGTTTTCACTTGAGCTTGTGCAGAAGAGAAAGCCAAATTTGCAGCCAAAAGTGCTATAGCAAATGGTGTCAACTTAAATTTTTTTCGCATAAAAAGTACCTCTAAAAAATTGATAAAAAGGGGAGCCACTACATAAAAGTGCAGTGAATCTCTTAATTTCTTAAAAATAGTGACTTCAGGGCAAAAAAAACAGGAAATAGAGTAAAAAACCGTAAAAAATCACTGAAAAAATATTGCTGAAGGCTACTTTAAAATCAGTCAAGGATGGAATTCCACTGCTCATAACAAGACCCCAGAACAATGCTGAACCTATGTTAGAAGGGGGAAAGAGAAGCGCTGGTATAAATATAATTAGTGGTGCCATAGCAATAGGAACTGCGTTATACCAAGTAATATTTGACGATACTACATAACCTAATCGCCATCCCCCATCTTCTGATTTTGTAGGCAGTACAGAGCATCTGATTGGGCGACCATTTAATAGCAAAGAGACCAAGTAATGCCCTAAACATTCATGCAGAATCGTACCGGGTAATTCAATCAATGTGACCCAAAAAAAACTAAGCGGTAAACGAAAAAGCACGTAACGAGTAAAGAGAAAAACAAACAAAGCAGTGCCGACAGTGATAACCCTTAAGTCAAAGTCTGGTGAAGCCGCCATCAATGAAGATAAAAAGTCCATAAAGCACTCATAAGCAATGGAATTAAAGCAACGATATACTCAACTAGTGCACCCGATTTAAAAGTGAAAGGCGCGCGATAAGATTGCTTCATAGGATAAAAAAGCGGCACGCCCTTTGGTGTCATCCAGTCACCGATTAAATGGCTTGCAAACCCAATAATCATCCCTCCCCACATCAATTTAAGCATCTCATTGGGCATAAAAAATATAGGTAAACTGACTATCAATAGTGCCAAAATACTGTGAGTCCACGTTCTATGACCAAGCAATACAAACGGCAATGTAAGCAGCTTAATGACCCAGTTTTTCTTCAACCGAGACTGCATCAAATCAATGTCAGGTAGAAGCGAACCCAACACGGAAAAGGGCAACATCGCACCAATTTGAGCAAAATCTAACCCCATTGCTTTACCGATTAAAACAGTAGAGCCGGCGCCAAAAACAATATGATTTCGACCGATCATTTTCTATACCACTCACACTTAAATGAAAAACCCGTCACAAGGACGGGCTGGTTGAATTTTTAGAAGAGACAATAATTAATCTCTTCTAGATTTTTTTCCGACTCCTTTTTTGGAGCCGGATTTTTTTTATTTTCTTCCCGAGGCTTACGAGTGAGATAACCCGCAGCCTCGTCTGCCAAGGAAAGAATTTCTTTCCCTGGCAGATCTGTAATGTTTGAGAGGAGATAAATAATCTCCTCAAAAACATTTTTTTTGGAGACTTCTTCTGGTGTGAAGTCCCCATTGATCAGCCCCCAAGTGGCGGGGGCTAATTCTTGCATCTTGTCACTAATTTCTTCATTAGCGACAAGATTTAGAGTTTCATCTTCTCCCGTTGAGAGAGAAGATAAGTCTTCAAAGTTTTCTTCCACCGAGACAGTGGATGCGGCTTTTTTAGCCTCCTGTGTCTCAGTGGAGTTGCATTGTCTTAGAAGGGGTATTGAAACTACCCCTCCATAGACAAATCGAGAAAGGAAATTTTTACGGGCATTTGCCCTAATTTTTCCTTCTAATTCTATTGAAAGATTTTTTCCGTATTTTTGCTTAGCTGCAAATACAGCCAAGCGTTCTTCTTGCCTTAGATCTTCGTTATACATTTTTTTCTCCCGTCAAATTGTCTAAAAAATGGTCTCACTACATATAGTGAAAGAACAGGAGAAACGAATCTTGCGGCAAAGAAGGTAATTACAGATTTTTCTGTCTAATAGAAAGGATTTGATTGTTGATTTCGTCGGGGAATTCGTAAGCCCAGCTAATCCAGCGCATCACTTTTCTGGACTCTACCCCTTTTTTGGTCAAGGCGTCTTTAACTTTATGAAGCTTGTTGCTTATTGAGACAACAACATCGTCGCGAATAAACTCTTTTTCATTGGAAATCATCATTTTTAGGGATGATTTAAGGTTCTTTTCAGCAAATATAGGGAAATTGACGTTATCTGGATCGATTTTATCGACCTCTTCTTTCATGATTTTTGTGAGAAGGATAGGGATTTGATAGTGGTAACTTTCCCTCGGATACCTACCTGTATTCTTATTTATAAATTCTTTATATAGCTCATCAAAAAAGAAGTCCATAGGCGTGAAACCAAGCACCAAGAAAGCATTTAAAAGTGGTGCGTCATCGATTTTTGTTAGCAGAAACTCACGGACTTCATCTAATTCAGATAGGTTGAAGTCATCTTCAACTGAAACATTTTCATATTCAATATCAACTACCGATATAGTCGAACCACCTAAGGTTCCCTTGTTAGGCTTTGCTTCATCCCAATATAGACTAGGTCTGGAATCTTCTTTCTTTTTCTTGTTTCGCATATAAGGCGCCGTTATACAAAAATTATAATTACGCCCTTCGGAACTTTGTATTAGATGGTTTCTAACAACTTTCCGGACATAGCCAGAAAAGTGCTTCAAATCATCTGATTTGCCCTTGTACCCATCAAATTTGCCTTCAAGGTACATCGTCCAGATAATCTGATGAATATCTTCAATGGGAACATGAAAACTCCTGCCGTCTTTAGTGCTCCCACCAATAGAAATGGCTATTCTGTTAAAAACCTTATCTAATACATTGACATCCATAAGTACCTCCTATAGAGGAATCCCTAAGGCTGCCGATACAGCCCGCATTTTTTTCTGTTTTTTCTCTTCTTCATCTGATAATTTTTCGGATTCATCTTTTTTCGCTAAATTAATACTACTTTCTTCAACAGAAGCATTTTGTTGGTCAGCCTTCATTGAGCTTTCACTATTTTGTTTTCTCTCATTCTCAATAGCTTTTTTCAAATCAAGCTTCAACTTTGGCTTTCTTCTAACGGTTTTCTTCTGTTTTTGATTCAAATCTCCATGAGTAGGTTCTAAGACCTCAACCTCATAAGGAGCATTCTCTGGTAATAGAAAGTGCATTGACTCCGGTAATTTGAGCCAAAAAACGCCTTTAAAGACAATTTTTCCTGGTTTTATTGTCCATAAGCCATTTCTAGCCACCATTCCTTTGTATTCATCTATCAACCAACCCTTCTTCTTACAATACTCCATGAATTTTTTAGTTAGGTTGGGGATAGAGCCTTTAGCTCGGTGCATGCCCCCTTCAGCAGCCACTAAATCTGCGTCCGCTAATGAAATTATCGCTTGCCTAACGTGTACTTCTAAGACAAAAATAGAATCTCCGTTTCGCCATCCCCCCGCTTTTTCACCTTTCGCTAAGCCGTATTGTTGAAACTGGATTTGAGAAATAATCCTATGAAACTCTTTCTCAAATAATTCTTCTAGGGAAAGCTTTTTCTTAACTTCTTCTTTCTCTTCTTTGGTTTGTTCTTTATCAATTGATACAGCTTCAAAGAAAAGTTGTTGGAGTCTGTCTTGTTCTTTACTAGAAGGAAGAATGGGCATATCTGCTTTTGAGTGACTGTATTTAACAGCTAAAAGCAGCAAGCTTTGTTCTTCAAAGGGAAGTTGTTTGAAGCTAGGTAAACCAGAAAGAATGAGACCAGAAAGTTTATCGTGATAAGCTTTTCTAACCCATTTACCATCAATTTTTTCGTGGGATAATATTTTGCCTAAATCATGTGACAATGCTATGACAGGTAATAAGGGGTCATCATTTTTTTCATCAAGCAATGCTTTTTCAAAGACTTCTAAGGAGTGTTCTAGGAGGGTATTTCCGTGCCCATCACCAATGTAGGCATCTTGGTGTTTGGAAAGTAGGTAGGCTATTTCACAAATTAGATTTTGATAAACTTCAGGAAGCTCATTAAATTTTTCAGATAAAGCTTCATCCTCAAATTCAAGTTGTGCCTTTTCAGCTTTCAGTTGCCATGCAGGCGTAGGAACTTCACCTAAACTGTAATAAATCCCATCAACGTTTTTATGTTTAGGTGGTGCTCGAAATCTAAAATAGAGCACTATAAATAATGTAACTAAGATAGAGCCAGCAAACAGGGAAGGAATAATAAGGCTATATTCTTTGATTTGGTGCTTTATGACTTGGATAGATACATCTAGTGCATTATAGGCAGTAACTTCTTCATTAATGCCTATCGCACGCGCAGAGGATTCAATCAGATCATTGGAAAAAAACCAATATCCGAACCCTAAAAAATAGTAAAAAACGAGCAGCACTAAAAAAGCTCGCAACAAACTTTTCCGCATAATAGGTCTCTAGTATTTTTAGCAATGAATATTCAGCATTTGTTTATAGTGTAAAAATTTAGAAAAACAAGAATTTACTTTCTACTTAGAGCAGATGTTTAGTTGCATT
The DNA here is from genome assembly GCF_054657255.1 of Galenea microaerophila. Lineage (NCBI taxonomy): Bacteria > Pseudomonadati > Pseudomonadota > Gammaproteobacteria > Thiotrichales > Piscirickettsiaceae > Galenea > Galenea microaerophila. The sequence goes on along the minus strand of NZ_BAAHWZ010000004.1, from coordinate 3,664 downwards.
GCGGTCAAAAACACTCTCTTGTTCAATGTAAAGGTTCAACATTGCTTCAGAACGCCACCCCCCTTGTTCTTGAATTTCCCTTGTGGGAACGCCTGCTTTATAAGCATCGCTCACAAAACCGCGTCTAGGTGAATGACCAGAAAACCGCCGGCTATCCTTTACACCAATTAAATTAAGGTACTGTCTCAAAATGCGCACAATCGCCACAGTTGTTAGAGGACCCCGTTCCCAAATTAGCTTATTTTTCCGTGAGACACGATAAAAAACGTATTTACTCCCTGAATGTTTTTGGAACCGATACCAATTTAATAAATGAGTTGTCGCGCATAATTCCGGATGACGCCTTGCATAATGAATCCCTTTAGAAATCCCTTTTCCTGCTTGGTCTGTTTTAGAAAAGGGTAGGGTGATTACAACGCCTTGCTCCGAAAAATTTAAATAATCCCAACGCAAATTAGCAATTTCACTGCGTCGGAAAGCGCCCGCCCACCAAGCTGTTAGCAATGCTTTATCCCGTAAAACCTTAGCTTCACAAAAATTATGTTCACCAGAATCTATAAAGCGAATAATTTTGATTAAGTAACTCTCTCTAAATCCCAGTGCAGGCTTTCTTGATAAATCTTCTGGCGTTCTCTTTGGTTCTTTCAATCCTCTTTGTTTAATTTCTTCAGCAGTCACCAAGTCTGCAATATATTTTGATTGCAACTTTCTTAGCCCTTTATAAGTATCCTTAACCGAGATTGCCTTTGTGTGGTCAGGAATCTTTAATTGCCCGAAAACCCACGAAAATGACGCTAACTTACGCTTAATGGTGCTAATCTTGTACTTAAAAGCCACTTCTTCAAGATACTTACAAATCGTTTTATCAGAAACGTGACTTGATAAAATAATTTGAGCAATCTCATCGTTTGTCTTTTGTATAACTTGATTGTCTTGGTCATACTGAATTTCTTCATCAAGTAGCCAGTAGCAAAACATAGACAAATCGGAAATATACGCCCTTAACGTATTCGGCGCAATAGATTCTGTTAATAGGGAAAACGAAGGAGAATGTTTCTCCTCCAAAATAGTTGAAATCGCATGATTTTTACCTGCATTATTTAAAATCAGATTGCCCATCAGTTATCCCCCTTGTAACAAATTACTTCTTTTCTAGTTTTTTTATGACTTTTTGCAGCATCTCAATTTCACGCTCCTTCAAACGCAACTCTTTCTCGTGCGATTCCTTCATGGTCGTCATTTGCAGCTGATAAATTTCCGCATCTTTTGACACCGAAGAAAATTTTTTTTCTAATTCGGAAAGCTTTCCTTTTAGCTTGTTATTTTCTTCTATGAGCACATCATTTTGTGCTTCTATGTTCTCGAGCTTACTCATCTTAACTTGCGCATTAATCAGCGCTTCTTTTGCAGATTCCAGCTCAAATTCACATTTTTTTAACTTGTCGGAAAGCTCTTCATTTCTAATTTTGAAATTAGTGATTTCATTTTCAAACCCTTTTTCTGCAAGGGATAGGCGATGGTTAAAATTTTTATCTAATTCGGAAAAGGCGTATTCAAAGTCTCTTTTTTGCTCTTTTATTGTCTGTTTAAGTGCATTTATATCGTTAGTTTGTTGAGAAACTTTTTCCCTTTCCTCTTTGAGCAAAACTTCCATTTTCTTAAGCTCTTCAGACAATTCTATGTTGTCGGAATGAATGGCATTAAAGGCTTCTTCCCACTGGTTTTCGATATTTTTTTGAAAGCGATTAATTTCTTTTATAAATGCGTCTGTGAAGTCTTGGCTGAACCCGATTTTGTTAAAAATCTGCTGCTCTTTTGCTCTTCTTCTTTCTTCATAACTTCTTTTGTATTTGCTTGCGGTGGACGTGCTGCTAATTACGTCTCTTCCAACACGCTCAATCAATGAGCGGATTGTTGGTTTTTCTCCTGCGGCATACATTTCATCTAGCGCCTGATCAACAATCTGTTGAATTTCAGCTGTAGTTTTATTTTTAGATGTCATATTGGCTCCTTAACCATTTCGTAAATATTTTAACATGTAAACGAACAATATCGAACATGTTTGTTCGATAAAGTTCGCAATTTGTGTTGTAATTTTGCGCGATGATTTTTACTTATTTGATGATTATGCCACTGCTTGTCTATTTTTTTCATAGTTTTGATAATTAAAAGTTATCGAACCTTTTATAAGGAAAAGAGAGAAGAGAGGTAAGGTTTAGACTCAAAACGAATCTAAAATAGGTTAGAAATGAATCTTTGTGAGAAGAAGGGGGGATTGCGCTAAAAATGTTCTGCTTCTTGAAATTTTTCTTCTTCGTCAGAGTGAGGAATGTTTTTAGAACCTGAAAAAGAGTTAATGATTGTTAAAACTTGAGAACTGATAGTCACAATAGCTTTAAAGCGCTTTTTTGGATGTTCGACTTCTTCAATCTTAAAATCTTTCAGAACAGATAGTTTTCCTTTACCAAACTTAGTTGACCATTCAATATTGCTATCAGAAAGGTTGGATAAGATTTGCTCTGCGTCTTCAAGCATGACTTTTTGCCCTGCTTTCAAACTGAGTTGACTGCCTGTTAAAGTTGTTAAAAATTCAGATGAAAAGGGCTTTCCCTTGTTTTCACTGTTTATTTTCTCAACAATCAAATCAAGAATACCGAGATCCGGCTCACGCCTTCTAGCGTGTAACTTAATGTTTGCTGTATCTAAAAAGCTCATAAAGTAAGTCTTGTCAAATGGTCTATGTAGTTAAAAATACCACTTTATCTGCTTGATTTCAAAAAAATTTAAACCAATAAAAAACCCCCGAAATGTGGGGGCTGCGTGGAGGTAAGCAATTTTACACTATGAAAGCTTTTCATATGAGGCTTATTTATTCATTGCTACAAGTGGTTGAAGTAGTTTGAATGATTTTTTCTTTCTTCATTCTTATCATTTTAATTCCGGTAGATCTATAATAATTACCAAAAGTATAATTATAAAATATAAGAGTAAAACTAGAAGATGAAGCTGCTGATTGAGGGGCCATAAGTCTATTAGGACATCCATACCAACAATGACTTGTATGATCTACTTTAGTAGGCTTTAATAATAATCTACCATGAGATTGTTTAATTGAACCATTACTATTTTTATCAAAAACAAGATATTGATTAAAATTGACCCAATATGGCGTACCATCTGCATAAAATATTTGATTATAATAAATTCTACCATCGGGCTGACATGTTATGTTTATTGAAAAAGGGAAAAACCTTCTTATTGGCGATCTTTTACCTGCATCGCTTGGAGCACACCGCCATTTATCAGTGGGTACTTCTATCACTTTTATTTCAGTTACAGTTTTGCATTGTTTCTTATAATCCTTACGCTTTGTGCACGTATGGTGAGGAATAGTATCATGTTGAGTTATTTTATCTGTATTAACAGCCATAACACATGAAGTCTCATGAGTTTTAGTTATATCTATGGAATTAATGCAGGTTTCAATGGTTTTACACCCTGAATTATCTTTATCAAAAATATTTACAACTTGATTAGGGTCAGAGCAAAGACTTGTTTTTCCCTTTGATTCAGTTTCACTAAATTGTCTTGATGAGCAGTCTAATATGGACTGTTTATTTTGCAATGTTTCTTGATATTTACCCATATTAGGATTTTTACCGGC
>NZ_BAAHWZ010000003.1:0-5868 GCF_054657255.1 Galenea microaerophila | reverse complement strand
AATGCCCCTATAATACGCATCTCCTTCAAGGGCGCAGTACTAAAAAGTCGCGTTCAAGAAGGACGAGCCAAGCAAAAGCGAAGCGTTGTCAAATGAAAAAAACGGAAGTAAGCAGTAAAAAACCTCCAAAAAACATTTGACAGTAAAAACGAATTCAGCTTATAATGCGCAGCTCATTTGATTGACAAACACCTAAAGCCAAACGTAAGTAAACGCTTTAAGTGATTGAAGCAGACACAGTTCTTTAACAACACGGTAATTCAGAGATAATTTATGTGGAAGCTCCTTAAGTGAGTTTTCGATAGATAAATCTCAGACGAAATGCAAGGTAAAGATACGCAAGTATCGTACATGTATCTCGTCAATTTCGAGAGTTTATTCCAACTCCTGAGAAGGAGACTAAATATATTGCAAGATTAAACTGAAGAGTTTGATCCTGGCTCAGAATGAACGCTGGCGGCAGGCCTAACACATGCAAGTCGAACGGAAACGATGGAGAAGCTTGCTTCTCCAGGCGTCGAGTGGCGGACGGGTGAGTAAAGCTTGGGAATCTGCCCTCTAGTTGGGGATAACGTATGGAAACGTACGCTAATACCGAATATGATCTACGGATTAAAGGTGGCCACTCCATGGAAGCTATCGCTAGAGGATGAGCCCAAGTTAGATTAGCTAGTTGGTGAGGTAAAGGCTCACCAAGGCGACGATCTATAGCTGGTTTGAGAGGATGATCAGCCACACTGGGACTGAGACACGGCCCAGACTCCTACGGGAGGCAGCAGTGGGGAATATTGCACAATGGGCGCAAGCCTGATGCAGCCATGCCGCGTGTGTGAAGAAGGCCCGAGGGTTGTAAAGCACTTTCAGTGGGGAGGAAGGACGCTTGGCTAATACCCAAGCGTTTTGACGTTACCCACAGAAGAAGCACCGGCTAACTCTGTGCCAGCAGCCGCGGTAATACAGAGGGTGCAAGCGTTATTCGGAATTACTGGGCGTAAAGCGCGCGTAGGCGGAATGTTAAGTCAGTTGTGAAATCCCCGGGCTCAACCTGGGAACTGCATCTGATACTGGCATTCTAGAGTTTAGTAGAGGGAAGTGGAATTCCAGGTGTAGCAGTGAAATGCGTAGATATCTGGAGGAACACCAGTGGCGAAGGCGACTTCCTGGACTAAAACTGACGCTGAGGTGCGAAAGCGTGGGGAGCGAACGGGATTAGATACCCCGGTAGTCCACGCCGTAAACGATGTCAACTAGCTGTTGGCCCTATTAAAAGGGTTAGTAGCGAAGCTAACGCGATAAGTTGACCGCCTGGGGAGTACGGTCGCAAGATTAAAACTCAAAGGAATTGACGGGGGCCCGCACAAGCGGTGGAGCATGTGGTTTAATTCGATGCAACGCGAAGAACCTTACCCTCCCTTGACATCCTGCGAAGGCGCCAGAGATGGCGCTGTGCCTTCGGGAACGCAGTGACAGGTGCTGCATGGCTGTCGTCAGCTCGTGTCGTGAGATGTTGGGTTAAGTCCCGCAACGAGCGCAACCCTTATCATTAGTTGCTACCATTTAGTTGAGAACTCTAATGAGACTGCCGGTGATAAACCGGAGGAAGGCGGGGACGACGTCAAGTCATCATGGCCCTTATGGGAGGGGCTACACACGTGCTACAATGGGAAGTACAAAGAGCAGCCAACTGGCGACAGTGCGCAAATCTCAAAAAACTTCTCGTAGTCCGGATTGGAGTCTGCAACTCGACTCCATGAAGTCGGAATCGCTAGTAATCGCGAATCAGAATGTCGCGGTGAATACGTTCCCGGGCCTTGTACACACCGCCCGTCACACCATGGGAGTGGGCTGCACCAGAAGTGGCTAGGCTAACCTTCGGGAGGCCGGTCACCACGGTGTGGTTCATGACTGGGGTGAAGTCGTAACAAGGTAGCCGTAGGGGAACCTGCGGCTGGATCACCTCCTTTAAGATAAAAAAGAAAGCGAGCTTAAGGCAGCTTCCACATAAATTCTCTCTGAATTACCGAAGACACGAAAGTGTTGTAGAAGGAAAAGAACCGGGTCTGTAGCTCAGTTGGTTAGAGCGCACCCCTGATAAGGGTGAGGTCGGTGGTTCAAATCCACCCAGACCCACCATGGGGCTATAGCTCAGCTGGGAGAGCGCCTGCCTTGCACGCAGGAGGTCTGCGGTTCGATCCCGCATAGCTCCACCAATAACAACCGCTTATAAGTTCTTGTATCAAAGCAAAGAATCTATAAGCGGTTCTTATTGAGAACAAGAAGCGTGAATGCTATAATTCCTCTTCTCAGTTCATTAAGACTGAAAGCAAAGTGATCAAAGCCTTTAGGCTTTGAAAACAAAAAGCTCTTTAACAATTTGGAATAGATTCACCCAGATGAAAATCAAAGACAATCGTCAGAGACAACCATCTGAGTGAAGTGCTTAAATACCGACATATTTAAGCATGTAAAGTTGCATATCATCTGCTCCAACGGATGATATGCAGTAAAGATATAGGTAACAATGTATCTTACAGAGTTCAAAACAATCAAGTAAGAACATGTCAGCGAAACTTTTAATCACAGCAACCTCAAAAAACAAAGCATGATTGAGCGCAAGCTCAACACAAAAGGTCATGCCAGCCAAGCGCAAGCAAGGTTATTTTTGAGTTGTATAGTTAAGTGATTAAGCGTACACGGTGGATGCCTAGGCGGTAGAAGGCGATGAAGGACGTGGTAGCCTGCGATAAGCCTCGGTAAGGTGGCAAACAACCTATGACCCGAGGATTTCCGAATGGGAAAACCCAACCAGCACCAGCTGGTTATCCCCTAGTGGGAGGCAAACCCGGAGAACTGAAACATCTAAGTACCCGGAGGAAAAGAAATCAACCGAGATTCCCTAAGTAGCGGCGAGCGAACGGGGACTAGCCCTTAAGCCGATAATAAGTTAGTAGAATGGTCTGGAAAGTCCAACGATACAGGGTGATAGTCCCGTATACGAAAACTTATTATGGGTGAAAACGAGTAGGACGGGACACGAGAAATCCTGTCTGAAGATGGGGGGACCACCCTCCAAGGCTAAATACTCTCTACCGACCGATAGTGAACCAGTACCGTGAGGGAAAGGCGAAAAGAACCCCTGGAGGGGAGTGAAATAGAACCTGAAACCGTGTACGTACAAGCAGTGGGAGCCCCTCGGGGTGACTGCGTACCTTTTGTATAATGGGTCAGCGACTTACTCTATGTTGCGAGGTTAACCGAATAGGGGAGCCGTAGGGAAACCGAGTCTTAACTGGGCGCAAGTAGCATGGAGTAGACCCGAAACCGGGCGATCTATCCATGGCCAGGCTGAAGGTTGGGTAACACCAACTGGAGGGCCGAACCCACGTATGTTGAAAAATGCGGGGATGAGCTGTGGATCGGAGTGAAAGGCTAATCAAGCTCGGAGATAGCTGGTTCTCCTCGAAAACTATTTAGGTAGTGCCTCATGTCTCACTGTTGGGGGTAGAGCACTGTTATGGTCTAGCGGGCCGTCAAGGCTTAGCAGCCCATGGCAAACTCCGAATACCAACAAGTGCAATCATGGGAGACAGACTGCGGGTGCTAACGTCCGTAGTCAAGAGGGAAACAACCCAGACCGCCAGCTAAGGTCCCTAAACACTACTCAGTGGGAAAGGATGTGGGAAGGCTTAGACAGTCAGGAGGTTGGCTTAGAAGCAGCCACCCTTTAAAGAAAGCGTAATAGCTCACTGATCGAGTCGGCCTGCGCCGAAGATTTAACGGGGCTAAGTAGTGTACCGAAGCTGCGGATGCCGTAAGGCATGGTAGAGGAGCGTTGTGTAAGTCTGCGAAGGTAAATCGAAAGGTTTACTGGAGATATCACAAGTGCGAATGCTGACATAAGTAGCGATAAAGGGAGTGAAAAGCTCCCTCGCCGAAAGACCAAGGGTTCCTACGCAACGTTAATCGACGTAGGGTTAGTCGGCCCCTAAGGCGAGGCCGAAAGGCGTAGTCGATGGGAAACAGGCTAATATTCCTGTACTTCTATATACCGCGATGGAGGGACGGAGAAGGCTAGATCATCCTGGTGATGGTTATCCAGGTTCAAGCCAGTAGGGAGATTCGCTAGGCAAATCCGGCGAATCAATCCTCAGAGGTGATGACGAGCCCATTATGGGCGAAGTGATTGATGCCATGCTTCCAAGAAAAGCTTCTAAGCTTCAAGTATATAGAAACCGTACCCCAAACCAACACAGGTGGTCAGGATGAGAATTCCAAGGCGCTTGAGAGAACTCGGGTGAAGGAACTAGGCAAAATGACACCGTAACTTCGGGAGAAGGTGTGCCTAAAGTAGGTGAAGCCCCTTGCGGGTGGAGCCGAACTAGGTTGCAGAGACCAGGTGGCTGCAACTGTTTACTAAAAACACAGCACTCTGCAAACTCGAAAGAGGAAGTATAGGGTGTGACGCCTGCCCGGTGCCGGAAGGTTAAGTGATGGGGTGCAAGCTCCTGATCGAAGCCCCGGTAAACGGCGGCCGTAACTATAACGGTCCTAAGGTAGCGAAATTCCTTGTCGGGTAAGTTCCGACCTGCACGAATGGCGTAATGATGGCCACACTGTCTCCACCCGAGACTCAGCGAAATTGAACTCGCAGTTAAGATGCTGCGTACCCGCGGCTAGACGGAAAGACCCCGTGAACCTTTACTACAGCTTTGCACTGGACTTTGACACGACCTGTGTAGGATAGGTGGGAGCCTGAGAAACCGAGACGCCAGTCTCGGCGGAGGCGTCCTTGAAATACCACCCTGGTCGTGTTGAGGTTCTAACCTAGATCAGTGAATCCTGGTCAGGGACAGTGTATGGTGGGTAGTTTGACTGGGGCGGTCTCCTCCCAAAGAGTAACGGAGGAGCGCGAAGGTACCCTCAGCACGGTCGGACATCGTGCAATGAGCGCAAGAGTAGAAGGGTGCTTGACTGCGAGACAGACACGTCGAGCAGGTGCGAAAGCAGGTTCTAGTGATCCGGTGGTTCTGTGTGGAAGGGCCATCGCTCAACGGATAAAAGGTACTCCGGGGATAACAGGCTGATACCGCCCAAGAGTTCATATCGACGGCGGTGTTTGGCACCTCGATGTCGGCTCATCACATCCTGGGGCTGAAGTCGGTCCCAAGGGTATGGCTGTTCGCCATTTAAAGTGGTACGCGAGCTGGGTTTAGAACGTCGTGAGACAGTTCGGTCCCTATCTGCCGTGGGCGTTGGAGAATTGAGGGGGGCTGCTCCTAGTACGAGAGGACCGGAGTGGACGAACCTCTGGTGTTCCGGTTGTCACGCCAGTGGCATTGCCGGGTAGCTAAGTTCGGAAGAGATAACCGCTGAAAGCATCTAAGCGGGAAACTTGCCCCAAGATTAGTTCTCCCTGAGACTTTAAGTCTCCTGAAGAGCCGTTCAAGACTAGGACGTTGATAGGCCAGGTGTGGAAGCTCAGTAATGGGTGAAGCTAACTGGTACTAATTACTCGTGAGGCTTAACTATACAACTCAAAAGTAACCTTAAGCACTATGCTTAAGCAAAGGTTGAGTGATTAAAAGAAGATGACAAGTTCTAAAGATTGAATAAAACTTGTAAGGACATTGACCTGACGTTACAACTTTACAAAAGACTTAAAAGTGAATCTATTCCGAATTCAGTGCAGTGTGCATTTAGCATTTACACAATGTACATAACCCAATTGCTTGGGGACCATAGCGAGATGGAACCACCTGATCCCATTCCGAACTCAGAAGTGAAACGTCTCAGCGCCGATGGTAGTGTGGCAGGTGCCATGTGAGAGTAGGTCATCCCCAAGCTTATCTATTCCAAAAACCCAGCTGG
>NZ_BAAHWZ010000002.1:600000-602100 GCF_054657255.1 Galenea microaerophila | reverse complement strand
GGGCGGTATCAGCCTGTTATCCCCGGAGTACCTTTTATCCGTTGAGCGATGGCCCTTCCACACAGAACCACCGGATCACTAGAACCTGCTTTCGCACCTGCTCGACGTGTCTGTCTCGCAGTCAAGCACCCTTCTACTCTTGCGCTCATTGCACGATGTCCGACCGTGCTGAGGGTACCTTCGCGCTCCTCCGTTACTCTTTGGGAGGAGACCGCCCCAGTCAAACTACCCACCATACACTGTCCCTGACCAGGATTCACTGATCTAGGTTAGAACCTCAACACGACCAGGGTGGTATTTCAAGGACGCCTCCGCCGAGACTGGCGTCTCGGTTTCTCAGGCTCCCACCTATCCTACACAGGTCGTGTCAAAGTCCAGTGCAAAGCTGTAGTAAAGGTTCACGGGGTCTTTCCGTCTAGCCGCGGGTACGCAGCATCTTAACTGCGAGTTCAATTTCGCTGAGTCTCGGGTGGAGACAGTGTGGCCATCATTACGCCATTCGTGCAGGTCGGAACTTACCCGACAAGGAATTTCGCTACCTTAGGACCGTTATAGTTACGGCCGCCGTTTACCGGGGCTTCGATCAGGAGCTTGCACCCCATCACTTAACCTTCCGGCACCGGGCAGGCGTCACACCCTATACTTCCTCTTTCGAGTTTGCAGAGTGCTGTGTTTTTAGTAAACAGTTGCAGCCACCTGGTCTCTGCAACCTAGTTCGGCTCCACCCGCAAGGGGCTTCACCTACTTTAGGCACACCTTCTCCCGAAGTTACGGTGTCATTTTGCCTAGTTCCTTCACCCGAGTTCTCTCAAGCGCCTTGGAATTCTCATCCTGACCACCTGTGTTGGTTTGGGGTACGGTTTCTATATACTTGAAGCTTAGAAGCTTTTCTTGGAAGCATGGCATCAATCACTTCGCCCATAATGGGCTCGTCATCACCTCTGAGGATTGATTCGCCGGATTTGCCTAGCGAATCTCCCTACTGGCTTGAACCTGGATAACCATCACCAGGATGATCTAGCCTTCTCCGTCCCTCCATCGCGGTATATAGAAGTACAGGAATATTAGCCTGTTTCCCATCGACTACGCCTTTCGGCCTCGCCTTAGGGGCCGACTAACCCTACGTCGATTAACGTTGCGTAGGAACCCTTGGTCTTTCGGCGAGGGAGCTTTTCACTCCCTTTATCGCTACTTATGTCAGCATTCGCACTTGTGATATCTCCAGTAAACCTTTCGATTTACCTTCGCAGACTTACACAACGCTCCTCTACCATGCCTTACGGCATCCGCAGCTTCGGTACACTACTTAGCCCCGTTAAATCTTCGGCGCAGGCCGACTCGATCAGTGAGCTATTACGCTTTCTTTAAAGGGTGGCTGCTTCTAAGCCAACCTCCTGACTGTCTAAGCCTTCCCACATCCTTTCCCACTGAGTAGTGTTTAGGGACCTTAGCTGGCGGTCTGGGTTGTTTCCCTCTTGACTACGGACGTTAGCACCCGCAGTCTGTCTCCCATGATTGCACTTGTTGGTATTCGGAGTTTGCCATGGGCTGCTAAGCCTTGACGGCCCGCTAGACCATAACAGTGCTCTACCCCCAACAGTGAGACATGAGGCACTACCTAAATAGTTTTCGAGGAGAACCAGCTATCTCCGAGCTTGATTAGCCTTTCACTCCGATCCACAGCTCATCCCCGCATTTTTCAACATACGTGGGTTCGGCCCTCCAGTTGGTGTTACCCAACCTTCAGCCTGGCCATGGATAGATCGCCCGGTTTCGGGTCTACTCCATGCTACTTGCGCCCAGTTAAGACTCGGTTTCCCTACGGCTCCCCTATTCGGTTAACCTCGCAACATAGAGTAAGTCGCTGACCCATTATACAAAAGGTACGCAGTCACCCCGAGGGGCTCCCACTGCTTGTACGTACACGGTTTCAGGTTCTATTTCACTCCCCTCCAGGGGTTCTTTTCGCCTTTCCCTCACGGTACTGGTTCACTATCGGTCGGTAGAGAGTATTTAGCCTTGGAGGGTGGTCCCCCCATCTTCAGACAGGATTTCTCGTGTCCCGTCCTACTCGTTTTCACCCATAATAAGTTTTCGTAT
>NZ_BAAHWZ010000002.1:347500-597500 GCF_054657255.1 Galenea microaerophila | reverse complement strand
CGTTTCCGTTCGACTTGCATGTGTTAGGCCTGCCGCCAGCGTTCATTCTGAGCCAGGATCAAACTCTTCAGTTTAATCTTGCAATATATTTAGTCTCCTTCTCAGGAGTTGGAATAAACTCTCGAAATTGACGAGATACATGTACGATACTTGCGTATCTTTACCTTGCATTTCGTCTGAGATTTATCTATCGAAAACTCACTTAAGGAGCTTCCACATAAATTATCTCTGAATTACCGTGTTGTTAAAGAACTGTGTCTGCTTCAATCACTTAAAGCGTTTACTTACGTTTGGCTTTAGGTGTTTGTCAATCAAATGAGCTGCGCATTATAAGCTGAATTCGTTTTTACTGTCAAATGTTTTTTGGAGGTTTTTTACTGCTTACTTCCGTTTTTTTCATTTGACAACGCTTCGCTTTTGCTTGGCTCGTCCTTCTTGAACGCGACTTTTTAGTGCTGCGCCCTTGAAGGAGATGCGTATTATAGGGGCATTCGGGAGAAGTTCAAGTCCTAAACTCGACTTTTTTAACAAAAATTTGACACTTTTGCGTTATACCGAGTTTTACCGTAGTTATCCACAGAGTTATTCAATGAGTTATTTAACCTTTAATTATGAATCAGCTGAACACCCGCACTCCGCTCTTTGATAATTGGCTTTTCCCAATCCCCACGTACGGTATATTGATAAGTAATTAAATCCTCATTGATTTGTGGAATATTTTTAAGCAAAGTAAACGTTAGGATGGCGGTAATTGGGTTCACCGCGCCTACCAAAGCGCCAATAGTGGCTAAGGAACTGCCCACTGCTGGGGTGACATCCGCCTTTAAATCCAATTTTTTATGGATAAGATCAACCCGCCCCCACACTTTTCCTCGAACAGAAGGGGCTTCTAGTTTCAGTTCTTTAAGTTTTAGATAGCCTTTTTCAATTTTGCCATTAGCTTCAATAATGGAGTAAGCTAAACCTTTATCCGTGACATCAGAAAGGTTTAAGCTTAACCGTCTAACAATTGAATTGATACTGAGCAGTCCTAGCACTCTGGCAATGCCAGGCTCTACATCCTTAATAACCCCATCATCATATCTAACATTTAAATCCCCACGAACAGTTTTCAAATCAAAACAGTGTGGCCCACCTCTCCAGCTTGCCTTTAAATTGAGTTCCGCTTTCTTACCTGTAATCCCCTTCTCGATATCTAGCATACGACTAAAGTCTTCCACACTCTTAGAATGAATGGCAATTTTTAAATCGCTCTTTTGCACATCATATTGCCATTGATAGTAACCCGTTCCATATGCTTTTCGATAGCCAAAATTTAAATCTTGCACCAAAAGTGCTTTTAGCGTTGGGGCAAAATGAAAGCTCATGCGATCAAACTGACGTGACCCCCAGCGAATGTTTTTACCTTTAAAGTAAATAGGCGCCAAGTTTAATGGGGATTGGGGTGGCAACGGCGGCTGGCAGGACTTGGAAATAGAGGATTTTTCGGACGCTTTTGCACTTTCAGGCAAAATGACATGGAGCTTATTCGCATAAACTTGCCACTTGCCTGCCTGTTTGATGCCCTGCAGATCAATTTCTTTAGCGGTTTTAAGTTTAAAAACCTGTTGCTGATTAGATAGCGTCTGCAGAGTCAATGCCAGATCCTGATAGGCGTGATTTTTATACCGCACTGTCTTAAAGTCTAACGTAGAAGGGGCAAACAGAATGGGGTGCTCTGATGACGATTCCATTGTCGGGAACCATGATTTCACTTCACTGATGTTATGCAGCCATCCATCTAAATCCAAGGTATTCAATGACCCCTGAAAACGAACCCCCTTAACCTCCGACCAATTTTTAGGCACGGTTTGCTGACCAATGGCGATATACAACGCTTGGATCAAATTCGTCTGTGCCTTTTTCGCTTGTGCTGAAAAATCCAACTTTCCTTTCGCTTTTAGACTCTGACCCAAGTGAAAATCCAGTTTTCCGTGAGCGTGATTTTTTTCAAACGTAAATTCTGCAGGCCCTGTCGAGAAAAATGACTGATCTAAAGGGGCTGGAAGCTTAGAATGAAACTGATTAAAATCCACTTGCGTTTTCATTTTTATCGGTCGTTGATCATAAGGGAGAATCGCATAATATTCCCAAGGCAACCTTCCCTTAACAAGCAAGCTTTCTCGCGGCATTTGGAGCGCGCCTGTTGCTGAAATAGTCACCTGGTGCTTTTTCGGCTCTGTTTGAATCTTAGCAGAAAAGGGAACACCCGTTAATTGACCCTTTAAATTGGGCGCTTGAATATCGTGATTGTGAATAGAAATGTCTCCCTGAATATTTTTAAAAGGGAGCTTCTGATAGAGGGTTAAATCAACGCCTTTAAGGAAAACATTGGCTTGAACATCTTCTTTTTGCTGGTCAAACCCATAAACCGGAACCCATATTCTTTTAAGGTCAGCCTCTAACCTGCCTGAAAACGTGACCTGTTTTTGCAGAAAAGTTTCCAACCCAGCCTTTTTAGCCAGCGGACTCTCTAATAAAAATCGCTGGGCATCAGCCGCATCCCCTTGCGCTTTTCCGCGAATAGCCACTGCGATATCTTTTTGATCTAAATTGGCAATCAACGCTTTGACATCCGACACTTGCAGGCCAGACAGTGTCGCCTTAGGTGTTGTGACAGTCAGGTCGTAAGGTCGAAAATCTAACTGTGCAGTAAAGTCCGTTAACGCCGGCCAATCGGGTTGGAATTTCAAAACGGTGTGATGAATCACCGCTTTAGCCTGAAGTGTCCCCCCTCCTTTTTTAAAGGGGAACCGTTTTAAATCACCTGAAAGTTTGGCAACGACCTGAATCTGCTCACCTGCTTTTAAACTCTGTTTTAACCACTGCTGAAGCTGTTTTGACATCAGCGGATAAGGCAACAGCGCTTTCACTTCACTTAACGTTTTCGGCGATGCGGATAAAACCGCTTGTTTCACCACTGAACCTGTTGATGTCCACTGCAATTGAAAGGGAATCTGATTCACGTGGAAGGTTGCCTTGGGAATCTGCAGTTTCTGCTGACGACCGCCTTGCCAAGAAAACTGGAGCTTTTTATCAAATTTCAAAGCGATTGGCTGTTCAAATGCATCAGGATATTGGATCTGAATTGGTTTTTTGACATTCAATTGGTAATGCATGCCCAGCTTTTGTAAAAAAAGGTGTTGAACTTTCACCCCCGGGTATTTAGCAATGGACGGGACGCTCAGCTGATTTAAACGCAGCGCGAGCTGCTGTATTTTCCAAGTTTGATAATTTAAGCTAAGCTGAATGGCGTCAATATCAATATGGGGCGGTTGCTCAGCAAGAGTTTTAACGGGGACCTTTAAATACTCTTCCAACGCTTTTTTCAAAATAGGCTCAAAAGGCGCCGAACTAAATTGACTCATTTTCAATTGGAATGCTTCAGGCCCCAATACCACTTCTGCTAAGTTTTGATGTCCAACATAACGGTTATCAATCGTTAAATCTTCTAAGACAGCACGCTGCGCTTGTGCCTGCAACCATCGGACTCGAAAGGCCAAACTTTTAGGTAAAACTTGATTATGCTTGATATTTGGCCATTGCAATTGCTGAAAAGACACTTTTGAAGTTAAGGCTCTTAACTTTCCCTGTTGGAGTGTGGCTTCACCATCCACCGCTAATGACCCCAGTGGTAAAAGCCCTCGTTGCTGTTGATTCAGCAATGGGCGCAACTTAGCTAAATCTAAAGGCTGTATAAATTGCCAACTCAATTGCGCTTTTGACAGAAATCCTATCGCATTCGGTTTTAAGCGGCCTTGAACAGAGAGACGAGTGACAGGCATTTGGGATGCGACATACAGATCCGCACGGCCATTTAGCAACCAATCCAATCCCTGTCGAGACTGCAATTGTGTTAATTTCATGGAAAGCGGCGTTGCCGTGGATAGATCCGTCTGACGAAGTTGAGTCGCCAACTCAAAATTAGAGACACTGATCTCTCGCCAAAACCTAGCTGGCAGTCTATTCAAAGCAGCAGACTTCTGAGCATCTTGATACAAATCAATAGGCGGGAGCTGCAAGCGGGCATTGCGCAAAACCAAATGATCCCCCACAAACTGGCTTGGGGTCAATAAGCTCAGGAGATGAATATCGAATGTCAGTTGTTCGGCCTGAAAATAGGTTGCTTGTCGCTGTACTTTTAACTGCTTGGCAGTCACGGTAAAGCTAAATAGATTTTGCTGAATATCCGCTTGTTGATAGGTTAAGCCAATCCCTAGATATTTCTGAAGCAGTGCGCTGCTTTTTTGAGGGGCGTATTGAAAAAAATAGAGTGTGCCTTGTAACAATACAAACAGAAACAGTAGAAGCAGAACGGCAGTTTCAAATAGTCGCCAACTCCAGTGTAAAACACGCTTCCACATAGCCTACATCATCACCACATCATATTGCTCAGCGGTATAGCTGCTCTCCGCTTGAAATCGAATGCTTTTATCTAAAAAGGCTTCCAATTCTGCAACCGCACTGGACTCCTCATCTAAAATATAGTTGACCACCGGCTCTGAAGCAATGACTCGATAGCTGTCGGCATCAAAAGACTTCGCCATTCGCGTAATCTCTCGGAAAATCTCATATGCCATGGTCTCCGCAGTTTTTGTCGTGCCTCGTCCATGACAGACTGCACAAGGTTCACAAAGGGTATGCTCTAAACTTTCTCGCGTGCGTTTGCGTGTCATCTCTACCAACCCGAGTTTAGAAAGCTCACTGATTGAAGTTTTGGCACGATCCTTTTGCAGCTCTTTTTCCAGCGCTAGCAATACCTGCTCTTTATGCTGAGCTTCCTCCATATCGATAAAATCCAGAATAATAATCCCGCCCAAATTGCGCAATCGCAATTGACGCGCAATCGCTTGTGTCGCTTCTAAATTGGTGCGGTAGATCGTCTCTTCCAAATTTTTATGGCCAACAAAAGCGCCCGTATTGACATCAATGGTGGTCATCGCTTCCGTCTGATCAATAATCAGATAGCCGCCTGATTTTAAATTGACCCGCTTTTCCAAGGCGGCCTGAATTTCTTCTTCAATATTATAGAGGTCAAAAATAGGCCGATCGCCTGTATAGAGCCCTATTTTATCTTTCAGTTCGAGTACATACTGCTCTGCAAACTGTTGCATTTTTTTATAGGTTTCCGTGGAGTCCACCCGCACTTTTTCTACACGCTCTACCGGCATATCGCGCAACACCCGCAAATAAAGCGGTAAATCCTCATAGATTAAACACGCCTCTTTACAGCTTTTGGCACGCTGCTCAATGCTTTGCCACAATCTTTGTAGATAACGCATGTCCGCTCGCAATTCAGGTAAATCACACCCTTCCGCTACCGTACGAACAATAAAGCCGCCCGTCTCCGCTTCAAATTCCGGCAAAGATTGGGCCAGCGCTCTTAAACGCTGACGCTCCTGATCACTCTCAATTTTCTGCGAAACACCCAATACCTGCTCATTCGGCATAAACACCAATAGACGCGAAGGAATGGTCACATGCATGGTCACCCGCGCCCCTTTCGTCCCCAAAGGATCTTTGACCACCTGCACCATAATTTGTTGTCCTGGTCGCAGTAAACGCTGAATGTCTTCACACTCATCTGTCACGCCGCTAATCACTTTCGGGCAGACATCGGATACATGCAAAAACGCCGCGCGCTCAAGTCCAATATTGACAAATGCCGCCTGCATCCCGGGCAACACACGCTCCACCTTGCCTAAGTAAATATTACCTACCAGACCGCGCTTATTAGCGCGCTCAATCCACACCTCTTGCAACACCCCATTTTCCACCCATGCGACACGGGTTTCACTTGGGGTGACATTGATCAACATTTTCTCTTCATTACTCATCTTGATAAAACCCTGCCTGTTGCAACAATTGATCCAGTTCAAACAACGGCAAACCCATCACCCCAGAATAACTGCCTTCAATTTTTTCAATAAACTTAGCGCCCAAACCTTGAATCGCATAAGCGCCGGCTTTGTCCTGCGGCTCACCACTCTGCCAATAAGCCGTCATTTCCGGCTCACTCATGGGTCGGAACCACACTTGCGTCGTGTTTAAAGCCGATCTTACCACCCCATCTTTTACGACCGCTACCGCAGATAATACCTGATGCGATTTCCCCGCTAAACGCTGCCACATCGCAAAAGCCGCCGCTCTGTTTTTGGGTTTGCCCAACACTTTTCCATCTGCCAGCACCACGGTATCTCCGCCAATCACAAAGCTGTCTGTTCCACTCACTTTATTAAATCCTGCATAGGCTTTTTCCACCGCCATACGCACCACAAAAGCATGCGGTGATTCATGCGGCAAGGCCACCTCTTCAATCGGGGCAATCACCGGCTCTGCCTGTAAACCCAACTGGGACAACAACTCTAAACGACGCGGCGATTGTGACGCTAAATAAATTTTTTTCATTTTGTAGTATTTTTAAGTGAATTCTGATGATGATTTGTTTATTCTATCTCAAATCGCAAGTAGATCTTGGCTTAAAAGAAAGTCAAGGAAAGGAAACATATGGACATTATTCTACCCACGCACACCCCCGAAAAACTGGAAGCCATCTTTGAAAACCACTACCTCTATGACCATCCGCTCTTTTCCTTGATGGCAGAAGCCACGCAAATCGCTTGGTTGCAATTTATTCCCAAACAACCGCTTACCAATAAGGACTATGCTGCCAATCTCTATGGGGAAATTCACCAAATCGCCTTTATTCTCCAAGATCAGGGATATGGCCACTTCAACCTTGCTAAAATTGGCAATAAGCTCCCTTATTACCATATTCATTTAGTCTTTCGCGATGAAACTGATGAAGCTTGGCCCGATCCCATCTGGTGCCGAGAACCCCTGAGCAAAGATGAAGGGCAACCCGAACGGTTGAAAAAAGCGCTGGCAGACTATTTCACTCAAATGGCTTAAGCGCTTTCTCCAGACCCCAGCGCCCTGGCAAAAGCTTCTACCAAATGAATCGCCTGCTGCTCGCTTAAATCTGCCACCTGATGGCGACAACTGGTCCCTGTCGCTACCAACACCTCTCCTGGCTGCATCTTAGAGACCGCAGGCAGCAGCGCTTGCTGGGCAATTTTTTCGGAAATCTCATAATGATGGTAACCAAACGCGCCCGACATCCCGCAGCATCCACTCTCAATCACTTGCACCTCTTCCGCCACTAAGGCTAAAGCCTGCGCCACTTTTTTCGGCGACATTAAGGATTTTTGATGACAATGCACATGAAGCCAGGCTTTTTTAAGCTTATTGACCCCTTTCAACCCCCCAAATGTGGGGTTTTCTGCCAAAAGCTGCAGCACAATCTCTTCAAAAGGCTGCGTTTTTGCCAAAATCCCCAGTCCTGAAAGGTAGGCATCTTGACAGGACTGGGGATTTTGCGTACTTTCGCCCGCTTGCAGCGACGTTTTTTTCAGTTCTGGAAACAGATCTGACAGTTCATCCATCATCACCGAGATTTCAGAAGGCTCGAGACCCAACACCTTAGCGTCAGGATAATGATGTACCTGTTTCGCCAAATCGTATAAAGCCGCTTTCGCTTCCTCAAGTAGCCCTTGGCTAATTAAAGCGCGCGGACTGTGCTGCATAAAAATCGGTTGAACAACCATTCCCCACTGTTTCAGCACGGCAAAGCACGCTTCGGCAATTTGTGGCTCTTGATAACCACTGTACAGATCTACTAAAATCAACACTTCAGGTGAGCGCTTCGGCATCTCCTGTACCCTCTGCGCCCACTTTTGCTGCCAGAGGCTTTGGGCAGAAGTATTGGCGATGGCCGGTAAGGTGCGCCGTCGATCAACCTGCAACAGATCCTTCACCCAGCCTCTATTTTGCCCCCAATTGTAAAGCGCTGGCCAACGACTGACCCACTGCATTAAACGCCCATAGTTCTGAATCGCCCAATCCTGCCACTGACTTTTCAGTGTGGTGGCGCCATTTTGCTTCACTTGATACAGCACCTCAGACTTCAACTTCGACATATCCACCGAAGCGGGACACTCGGTTTTACACCCTTTACACCCTAAGCATAGCTCAAGCGCCTCTTGCAATTCCTCCGCCTGCAAGGCTTGTCTTGGATCGGGTTCAGTTAAAGCGTAGCGCAAAAGATTACTGCGCCCACGCGTGGAATAGGCTTCCTCACGCGTGACTTGATAAGAAGGACACATGAGCCCTGTCGACTTGCGGCAAGCCCCTGCGCCATTGCATTTCTCAACCGCATCCATCAACGATAGGTCATCCGACCAATCAAAAGCGGGTGGAACCAGTTCGTAAAAATTGGCCACCGGCTGACGATCGGCGCGCAAATGTTGCGTAATCGGCATCTCACCAATAATAACACCGGGGTTCAATCGATTTTTCGGGTCAAAAATCCGCTTCAAGGTGACCAAGTGTTGATAAACTTCCTCTCCTAACAGCTGTGGTAGAAAAGGAGCTCGAATTCGACCATCGCCATGCTCACCAGAAATCGCCCCACGATATTTTTTAATTAACTGCACATTACGCTCAGCAATCTGCTGCATTAAGGCACGATCCTCTACCAACGCCAAATCCAGTTCTGGACGAATATGAATCAATCCCACTGAAGCGTGCCCATAATAGACACACCCCACGTCCAATTCCGCCATTAAAGCCTGCACATCCCGGTAATAGTCGGGCAGAGCCGCTACTGGCACCGCCCCATCTTCAATGACGGCAATCGCCTTTTTGCGACTCGGTTTACCCATCAACAAGCCCAATCCTGCCTTTCGCACTGCCCACACTTTTTGGGTGTCTTCAGTGGCAATCAGGGGACATGCCGTCGCCCCCTGTTGTAAAAACCACTGCTGCAGCGCTTCCAGCCTTTGCACCAATATTTCCGCATCTTCAGCAAACAGCTCCACCACCAAAACAGCCCCTGGATCCCCTTCTAGCCAAAAGCGATTCTGAGCTTGTTTCCGATTATATTTTGTGCCCTCTAAGGTGGCCTGATCGATCAATTCAATGGCGGCCGGTTCAAAATCCAAGGCCTCCGGCACCGTCTTTAAGGCGGCTTCCACTGACGCAAAATGCGGACAGAGCAGCTGACGATATTTAGGCAGCGGCACCAAATTCAAGGTGGCAGACTTAATCACCGCCAGCGTGCCTTCGCTGCCACAAATTAAGGGCGTTAAATTAAAAGGCTTACCTTCAGGATTAAAAGGTTGGTGGTGACGATAGAGTTCATCCAGCGCATAACCGGTGTTCCGACGTTTAATCGAAGGATCTGGGAAGGCCGCAATAATCTGCTCGCCATACTGCTCTAACAGCGAGATCACCTCTCGGTAGATCGTCCCCTCTAAGGTGGGCAAATTCAACTTTTGATGCAGCGCCTGAGCAGATAAGGGTTCAAACACCACTTCTGAACCATCTGCCAATACCGCTTCAACCGATTTCACATGCTCCCGTGTGGTGCCATAATAGACAGAATAAGCGCCACAGGAATTATTACCGATCATGCCGCTGATCATCGCCCGATTGGCGGTTGAGGTATCAGGCGCAAATCTCAACCCATCCGCCGCCACAAACCGGTTTAAATCCTCTTGAATCACACCCGGCTCGACCACAATTTCACGCGCTTCAGGACGATAGGCTAAAATCTTTGTTAAGTGTTTGGAAACATCCAAAATCACCCCTGAGCCAATCGCCTGCCCACCCAAAGAGGTGCCGCCAGCGCGCAGCGTAATCGATTGCTCAGCGGCTAAAGCTTGGCGCACGTGCGTGACAAGGCTATCAACAGAATCCGGCGTCAGCCAAGCGTGTAAAGGAAATTCAAAAATAGAGGCATCGGTAATGGTTTTCATGACAATAAAAAGGCAATTAAAAAATTGAAACCGTCATTATATCGTATCTGCCTCAGATGCATTCGCATCGACAAGAGAAGCCAATGTCTTTTCGATCTCCTCCGTAGCCGCAAGTCCTTGAATCCGTAACTTGCCCTCCACTTCTAAAGCTGGCAACCGCTCAATGCCGCGCTCTGCCGCTTTCAGCAGGTCACTGACAACGGTAAATTGCCAAACGATGCCATAACGCCGTCCGGCACATAGAATCCGTTTTTTAAGCTTGGCCACTTCCGTACTTTGACCATAAAGCGTTCCTTTTAAGGTTGGACCTGTATGTTCATCAGGACTTAATCCACAAGAATAACTGATACTGCCCATACAATCTCTCCTGTTGAGTTGAATAGAATCGTTGTTCAAAATACTTGACTATATTTGAATATGTGCATATATTGTACGACAATTTAGTACAAAGGTTTCTATATAAAAATGTTCGTAAAGAGCTGATCTTTTCATATAGAAAATTAAATAGAAAACTTTCATATATAAAAAAGAGGTCATAGAAAAAATGATAAATATCTTCCGACATTTCCGACTCTTCTTAGCTTTGATGCTCCTTTCACTCTCTGTGCAAGCAACGACCTTTAAAGCACAAAAAGTCACCGATGGCGTTTATGCCTATGTTGGTCCTACCGATGACCGAACCCCTGAAAACTTAGGTTTAAACAATAATATCGGTTTTATTGATACGCCTAAAGGCTGGGTGCTGGTTGACTCCGGTGCAGGAGAGGCAGCAGCTCAAAAACTCGAAGCGATCACTAAAGGCATCAAAAAACAGCCCATTATTGCCGTGATCAATTTAGGCAGTCAAGATCACCGTTGGTTGGGAAACGACTACTTCTCCAAACAGGGTGCCAAAATCTACGCCTACCAAGGGACCGTGAAAACGCAAACCAAATTTTTTAATCAAGAGGTGGCGAATTTGGTCAAAAAAGTCCCCGCTCTAAAAGGGATTAAAATGAAAACAGCGGATATTGTGTTGACCCAACCCCACAATACCCTGAATATTGGTGGCGTCGAAATGCATCTCAATTTTTATGGCGACGCTCATTTCCCAGGGGATTGTGCGCTTTGGCTACCTAAGCAAAAAGTGCTGTTTACCGGTGACCTCGTCTATGTTGACCGTATATTAGGCATTCACCCTTGGTCCAATCCCATTACTTGGGAACAGGCTTATCATAAAATGCGCAAACTCCCCGCCCAATTCATCGTGCCAGGACATGGTCGCGTCACGGATTGGAAGCAAGCCGATGTTGAAACTGGCGCTTACTTAACCAAGCTCAATCAAACCATGAAAGCAGCGGCGGAAGAGATGCTCGGTGTTGACGAAGCCGTTAACCAAAATCGAGACTGGCCAGCATTCAAGCACCTGAAACACTATAAATCTTGGCACCCTGTCAATTTAAACCGAACCTATCTGAAATGGGAAGCCAGCATGTAAGCCTTTTTTAGCAACTCATTACTGACAAACAAAAACCGCTAAACGTCTTGAAACTTTTAGCGGTTTTTAATCGAGACCTTTACACGAGATGGTTTCTAATCCAGTTTCAAACTAGCTATTTAAAAGCTCTTCGCCTTCATACAGCCAATTAAACCCTTCGCGCACCCACGCTTCAATTCGGAGCAGCAAATCGGCATCATTTAGACCAATCGTCTGTGCAATCCGAAAGACTTTATCTTGCTCTTCCTTGCCAAAATGCCCATCTTTATAGGAGAGCTTAATTAGCTCTTGCAGGAGAATGATTTTGCTAGTACGTGTATCAAAAATGGTTAGCAGATCCTCTAGCTGGTCTTCAGAAATGGGTTCTATGTTAAACGGAATATTAAAAGCCTCACTAAAGCTCTTCAAATACTCCAATTCCTCTTCAGAAACTTCATGATCTGCTGCTGCCAACATCACCGCTAACTCAAAAACCACTCGGCGCTGTTCTGGCGTCAATCTTTCAACAAACATCTGCCCTACCTCTCAATCTGCTCAACATTGCGCACTGCACCATGCGCCGCGCTGGTGGTCATTGCCGCATAGGCTCTTAAGGCCGCACTGACTTTACGCGCGCGCGGTTTGGCTGGCTTCCAAGCATCTTTTCCCTTCTCCTCCATGCGGAAACGGCGTTCCGCCAACTGCTCGTCGGTTAAATCGACATGAATTGTCCGATTCGGGATATCGATGATTATGGTATCGCCATCTTCAACTAAGCCAATATTGCCACCTTCTGCAGCTTCGGGGGAAACATGGCCAATGGAGAGACCTGAAGTCCCCCCTGAGAAGCGGCCATCGGTTAACAAAGCACACGCCTTTCCTAACCCCTTAGCTTTCAAGTAGCTGGTTGGATATAGCATCTCTTGCATACCCGGCCCCCCTTTTGGCCCTTCATAGCGAATAATGACCACATCTCCAGCTTCAATTTCATAACCAAGAATCGCTTTTACCGCGTCATCCTGACTTTCAAACACGCGTGCTTTACCGGTGAACTTAAAGATCTCTTCATCTACACCAGCCGTTTTCACAATACAGCCCTCTTGAGCAATATTGCCATAGAGCACAGCTAAGCCACCATCTTGGGTATAAGCATGTTCGACACTGCGAACACAGCCATTTTCAGGATCCATATCCAAGGTTTTCCAACGCTTATCTTGACTAAAGGCTTGTGTCGTTCTGACTCCGCCGGGCGCTGCTCTAAAGAAGGTGTGCACGGCTTCATCATCCGTGCGCGTAATGTCCCAAAGCTCAATGGCTGCCCCTAAAGTCGACGCATGCACCGTGGGCACATTTAGGTCGATGAGATCTGCACGCGCCAATTCACCTAAAATGCGCATGATCCCACCGGCGCGATGCACATCTTCCATATGGTAAATTTTAGAATTGGGCGCCACCTTAACTAAACAGGGAACTTGTCGCGAAATGTGATCAATGTCCGCCATAGTAAAAGGCACACCCGCTTCATGTGCAATGGCCAATAAAT
Source organism: Galenea microaerophila (assembly GCF_054657255.1). Classification (NCBI taxonomy): domain Bacteria; kingdom Pseudomonadati; phylum Pseudomonadota; class Gammaproteobacteria; order Thiotrichales; family Piscirickettsiaceae; genus Galenea; species Galenea microaerophila. Next base: position 584,644 of record NZ_BAAHWZ010000002.1, on the reverse strand, counting down.
GCAGTACCGTATTGGTTGAACCGCCCATCGCCACATCCAGCGCCATCGCATTTTTAAACGCACTCATTGAAGCAATCGAGCGCGGCAAAATCGAATCATCCCCCTGCTCATAATACTGCTTAGCCATCTCGACAATACGACGACCCGCCTCTTCAAACAGATGTTTGCGATCTTTATGCGTCGCTAAAGTGGTCCCATTCCCAGGCAGCGCCATCCCTAAAGCTTCTGCTAAACAGTTCATAGAATTAGCCGTAAACATACCGGAACAAGATCCACAAGTCGGACAGGCGGCTGCTTCTACGGTATGAACATCTTCATTTGAACACTGATCTTCTGCCGCCATCACCATTGCATCCACCAAATCTAATTTCAGCGTTTCCCCTCCCAGTACCGCTTTACCGGACTCCATCGGGCCGCCTGTTACAAAAATGGTGGGGATATTCAAGCGCATCGCGGCCATCATCATACCTGGCGTGATTTTGTCGCAGTTAGAGATACAGACCAATGCATCCGCACAATGCGCATTACACATATACTCCACACTGTCCGCAATCAGATCTCTAGAAGGTAGAGAATAGAGCATGCCATCATGCCCCATCGCAATCCCATCATCTACGGCGATGGTATTAAACTCTTTGGCAATCCCACCATGCTCTTCAATGACTTTGGCGACCAATTGCCCCATATCTTTTAGATGCACATGCCCAGGTACAAACTGGGTAAAAGAGTTCGCAATGGCAATAATGGGTTTTCCAAAGTCTCCTTCGCCAACACCGGTCGCCCGCCAAAGGGCGCGCGCACCTGCCATATTCCGACCATGGGTTGATGTTTTTGAGCGATATTCTGGCATACTGTTCTCCTTCCGTGTGGCTTGCGTTATACTGACGCCAAGCACATTAAATAATGATAATAAAGCTATTTTCTCACAAATATGAAGCAATCTGAATTAGATTTTATTAATACCTTACGCCAAGCCACCCCCTATGTGGAACGGCACCGTGGAAAAACCTTTGTCATTTACCTGCCTGGCACCCTGATTGCAAAGCCGGCGGTACTGCAACAGCTGGTGCAAGATATTCGTCTGCTGCATAATTTAGACATCAAAATTGTCCTCGCTGCCGGCGCCACGCCACAGTTTAATCAAGCACTGCAAGCCGCACACATCCCTTGGCAAAGCCACCAACAATTTCGCATCACCACCCAAGCCATGCTCCCCATTCTGCAACAGAGTGTCGGGCAACTGCGCAGTCAGTTGGAGGCTGCTTTTAGTCATGTGACCGGCCAACCCCTCTTGAGTCAACCGATTACGCTGCTGTCTGGTAATTGGGTCATTGCCCAACCCAAAGGCGTCATAGAAGGGATAGATTTCCAACACACAGGGCGATTGCGAAAATTGCAAACCACCTCACTCAATCAAGCACTCAACAGTGGCGCCATTGCGCTGCTGACTCCTTTGGCCTACTCACTGACTGGGGAGCTGTTTAACCTCAACACCCTAGAGCAGGCGATTGCCGTGGCCCAAGCGCTACAGGCGGATAAGTTGATGATTTACGCCCCTTCACATCAACTCGCCGCACTTCCACAACAGCTCACCCCTTTACAATTAAAGCAGCAACTGCCCCAACTCTCTGCTGAACAGCAACACTTTCTCACCCCTTTAACAGATGCGCTGAACATCCAACGCGTACACCTCTTAGATGAAGCGGAACCGGACGCGCTGTTGTATGACCTGTTCACGCGTGATGGTAAAGGCACCTTAATTTTTACCGACCGTTACCATCAAATTCGTCCCGCACAAAGTGAAGATATTGGCGGCATTATTCAACTGATTCAGCCGCTGGAACAACAGGGGGTTTTGGTGAAGCGCTCTCGAGAAGTGCTAGAATTAGAGATTGAACACTTTATTGTCATTGAACGCGATCAACAGATTATAGGGTGTGCCGCACTCTATCCGCATTTAGCTGAAAAAATGGGAGAGCTCGCGTGTCTCGCCATTGACCCTAACTATCAAAATCAAGCTTTAGGTGAACAGTTACTTCAGGCCATTGAAGCTCAGGCTAAAGTCGAAGGCATCACCCAGCTCTTTATTCTCACCACACAATCGCAACACTGGTTTATTGAGCACGGCTTCCAACCGTCGACGCTTACAGCGCTGCCAGCAGAGAAAAAAACGCTCTACAACTATCAACGGCGCTCAAAAGTCTTAATGAAACCGCTATAATAGATTGCATGCTCAATAAAATTACTCATATTAAAGACCGCTTTCGAGGCTTCTTACCCGTGGTGGTGGATGTTGAAACCGCAGGCTTTGATTGTCACGCCAATGCGCTGATAGAGATCGCCGTGGTGACGTTAAAAATGGACAGTGAAGGTCTTTTGCATCGAGATCAGACCTATCAAGCCAATGTCATTCCCTTCCAGGGGGCTAAATTGGATGAATCTGCCTTAAAGTTTATCGGTGTTGCCGATCCAACCCACCCTTTTCGAGAAGCGGTGAGCGAAAAAGAGGCGCTTGAACACTGCTTTCAACCTATCCATCAGCAGCTTAAAGAGACCGATTGTAGTCGAGCCATTTTGGTGGGGCACAACGCTTTTTTTGATTTAGGGTTTGTGCAAGCCGCTGCCGAACGCGCCAAGGTCAAATCCCCCTTCCATAAATTCAGCACCTTTGATACCGTCTCCTTGGCCGGGCTGGTCTATGGGCAAACCGTGCTGGCCAAAGCCGTCAAATTAGCCGGCATTGAATGGGACAATAGCCAAGCGCACTCTGCGGCCTATGACACCGAAAAGACCGCCGAGCTCTTCTGTAAAATCGTCAATCAATTTCCCTTAAATCCAGCCTTTGTGGAAAATAAAAGTACCTCTTCAAGTTAACCCCCCAAACAAAAAAAGCAGGGATGACCTGCTTTTTTAATCTGCAATTAACGCAATTGAGCGTTATTCTGCTGCGTCAGCCTCTTTCTGCTTGGCTTCATGTTTGGCATTTGCTTCTGCCATCATTTTTTTCAGTTCACCGCTTTCAGCCAATTCTAGCGTAATATCACAGCCACCTTGCAGCTCTCCGTCAATATAGAGTTGCGGGAAAGTCGGCCAGTCTTGATATTTAGGTAGATATTCAAAAATCAGCGGATCGGCCAACACATTGACAAAAGCAAACTTCTCTCCAGTCTCCACTAATGCTTGCGCAGCGCGACTTGAGAACCCACACGAAGGCATCTGAGGCGTGCCTTTCATATAAATAACCACAGGATTATTTTTCACTTGACTGTCGATGCGCTCAAGAACTTCTTGTTCTTGCGTTTGATTTTCACTGTTTTCCATTTTCATTTCCTTTAATTCTTGACTAAATTACTAGGTTATTTTAACAACTTTAAAAGCGCTTTGCATGCACATTTCGTGAGCTGGTCAACAAAATCTTCAAACAAAAATGGCCGTTTGAGCTTAATGCAGCGCGTCCACATGCCGCTGTAACCAGAATTCCAATAGCGCAGCGTGCCATAATTTACTGCCCTGAATGCGGGTAAAATGTTCGGGGGCATCAGGGGCTGCCAGCAATTTTTCAATATAGGCCTGATTAAATAAGCCTCGATTTTTAGCCGCTTCACTGGTTAAAATATTTTTCATAAATTGATAAAACTCACCGCGCACATACTTAAGAGCCGGCATTGGGAAATAACCTTTGGGACGATCTATCACCGCATCCGGTACTCGACCTCGAGCAATCTGTTTCAAAATATATTTAGGGGATTTTAACTTTAACTCAATGGGCGCTGCCATCGTCAATTCCACGAGCTTATGGTCCAAAAAAGGTACACGCGCTTCCAACCCCCAAGCCATGGTCATATTATCCACCCGCTTCACCGGATCATCCACAATCAGTGTGGTCGCATCCAGACGTAGCACGCGATCTAAATGCTCATCCGCGCCAGGCTCAAGTAATTTTTCATTAATTAAATGACGCGTCACATCATCGGTATGGTAATCAGGATGAATCATCTCCAGCCACTCGGCATGATCTCGATCAAAATAATAAGGGGCAAAGCAATCGACTGGGTTTTGACACTCTAAGGCTTCTGCTGCAGCTTGTGCCATCTGCGGGTACCAGAAGTAGCCACCAAACACCTCATCCGCCCCTTGGCCTGACATCACCACCTTCACCGATTGGCTCACCCGTTCCGCTAGCAGATAAAACGCCACCGCATCTTGACCAAACATCGGTTCCGCCATCGCATCCACCGCTTCCGGCAGTCGTGGTAAAACCTCTTCATTGGGGATTAAATATTTTTGATGTTGCGTATGGAAGCGTTCCACCACCAAATCCGAATACTCAAACTCGCTGCCCTTCTCTTCTGGTTGGTCCTCAAACCCAATCGAAAAGGTGCGAATATTCTCCACACCCGCTTCTGCCAACAGCGCCACAATTAAGCTCGAATCCAATCCGCCTGACAACAGCACCCCCACCGGGACATCCGCTGCGGTTAGACGCTTATGCACTGCCTCTTTCAGTGACTGATGAATCGCCTCAAGCCAATCCGCTTCTGTTTTCAAGGCCGACCAAGGTTCGCCCGCTTGTGGACGACGCGCTTCTAACTGCCAATACTGTTTTTTATACATCTGTCCATCTGGATCAACCACCATCCAGTGACCCGGCTCCAACTTGCGAATGCCTTTTAGAATCGTATGTGGCGCTGGGACGACCCCATGCAGCGTAAATTGATGGTGCAACCCAACGGGGTCTAATGAACGATCAATGCCCGATGTAGACAGTAAGGCTTGGGTATTGGAAGCAAAACGCACGCCGCCTTCAATAGGCGCATAATATAGGGGCTTAATGCCAAAGCGATCGCGCACCAGATAGAGCTGCTGCTGATCATCATCCCAGAGCGCATAGGCAAACATGCCTTCAAAACGCTTTACACTCTCCATTCCCCACTGACGATAGGCTTTGAGAATCACTTCAGTATCCGAATGCGAGCGGAAATGATGCCCCAGAGCAATCAACTCTTCTCTAAGTTCCCGATAGTTATAGATACAGCCGTTAAACACCAAGGTCAGACTCTCTTCGACCATCGGTTGGTGACCGGCCTCACTCAAATCAATAATGGCCAAACGACGATGACCCAATCCCACTTGGTCTTGCGTCCACAACCCGCCATCATCTGGTCCGCGACGCTCTAATGCTTTTAACATTAACTTTAAATGCTGTTCTTGAGCGGGCTGCCCGTTCCAAAAACATTCCCCACAAATTCCACACATGATTTTGATTCTTTCTGTTAGTCTATTAGATTATGCTATTCTAACAACTTTCTCTCTTATCGACATGACAACAAAAGTAATTGCCTTAACGGGCGGCATTGGCAGTGGCAAAAGCCGTATTTTACAGTGGTTTGCCGAACAAGGGGTGCCCACACTCAGCGCCGATGAAATCGCGCGTGAGGTCGTTGCCCCAGGCACGCCTGGCTTACAGGCGATTGTCGATCAATTAGGGACGGACATTTTATTAGAAGATGGACAGCTCAATCGAGGTAAGTTAAGAAAGCGAATGTTTGCAGAACCGGCACTCAAAACTTGGCTGGAACAATTGCTACACCCCATGATTCGGCAACAAACGCTCAAACATCTACAGACGTTACGTCAGAAAAACCCGCCTTTGATTGTGATTGAAATCCCTTTGCTGGCTGAGACCGGCAAGCCTGACTATATTGATCAAGTGTGGATCGCCGACTGCCAAGAAACCACCCAATGCCAAAGAGCTGCACAACGAGATGGCAAAAGTGAAATGGAGATTCAAAGCATTATCCAACAACAAGCCAGTCGACAACAGCGATTGGCACTCGCCGATCGGGTGATCAATACCGAGCTCCCCTTTGAAGAGGTGGAAAAGCACCTAAAAAAAGCGCTTAAAGCGTTTTTACCTCAATAGAATATTATCAAAACTTCTATTACAGGGGCTGTGGCCAAAGTCCTGAAATCGCCGCAATGCCTTGAGCGCCATTAAGTTTGGCTGTCTGCACATCATTCGGCTTCATACCTCCCAGCGCATAAGCCGGTACCGGTGCCTGTTCCGTCAGCAATGCAAACTTTTCCCAGCCAATCCCCGGCATGCCGGGGTGAGACGTGGTCTCTTTAACGGGCGACAATAACAGAAAATCGGCCTCCAATGTTAAAGCATGCGCAATCTGTTCTGCATTATGGGTCGAAACCGCCAACCATTTATCTTCCGGCAATGGCCGGGATTGATAGGCGGCAGCCTTATCTGACGACAATTGCAGGCCATCTGCTTCTGGAACAGCTTCAAGCAATTCAACGCCCCCATTCAGCAAAAGTTTAGCGCCATATTGATGACACTTTTCCACGGCTCGTTGTGCCAGATGGATAAAAGCGGTGGCATCCATTGTTTTTGCCCGCAACTGAAAGAGACGAACCCCATCTTCCAAAGCCACCTGAAGGCGCTCTAAGGCCTCTTGTTCATCTTTAAATTGGCCTGTAATCATATATAAATCGGGCAACTTTAAGGCGCGAATAATCCCACGATTAGCGGGCGGAAAATGCGCATCCGTCAGCTCTGAAATCGTATGCCAAGCCACTGTTTGCCCTTCTCTTCCAGTTGGCATTCCTTCAAAATCCGACGTTTCAAACACAAAAAAGTGCAGTATTTTCTCACCATAGCGCCATTGAAACTCGATTAAAGGCTGCCAATGCGCCGTCTCCACCCCCACTTCTTCCACAAATTCCCGTTTTAAAGCGGTTTCAATCGCCTCGCCGGCTTCCACCTTTCCGCCAGGGAACTCCCACAAGCCCGCAAAATCTTGCGACGCCTGGCGCTGCGCTAAAAGCACTTCCTCTCCACAACGAAGCACACCTAATGCAATTTTTATCGGCTCATTTTTCGACATTTTGTCCTCCTATTTAGCCACCAGGACTGGGGATTTTGGCAAATTGCGCACAATTTTTAATACAATGTCACAAAGACATTAGATTGATCAATATTAGGATAACAGAATGACACAATCAAATCCTTTTTGGAGTGACCTTGTTCACCAACTGACCCCTTATGTACCAGGTGAACAACCGAAAGAAGATCAACTCATTAAACTCAATACTAATGAGAATCCCTACCCTCCTTCCCCCAAAGTCTTGGCGGCCATTACACAAGCCAATAATGAGCGTTTGCGCCTCTATCCTGACCCGAATGGAGAGGCTTTAAAACAGGCGTTGGCCGATCATTTTCAACTGCAAAGCAACCAAGTATTTGTCGGAAATGGCTCAGATGAAGTGCTGGCACATACTTTTCAAGCGCTGCTGAAACATTCACAACCGATTCTGTTCCCAGACATCACTTACAGCTTCTATCCGGTCTATTGCGGTCTCTATCAAATAGATTACCAAACGGTGCCACTCACCGATGACTTTTCCATTGACCCTAATGACTATACTCAGCCCAATGGGGGCATTATCTTCCCCAACCCCAATGCGCCAACCGGAAAATTGCTGCCCCTCACAGCCATTGAAACCATCTTACAGGCCAACCCCCAATCTGTGGTGGTGGTCGATGAAGCCTATATCGATTTTGGCGGTGAGAGTGCCGTCCGCTTAATTGCGCATTATCCCAATCTTTTGGTGACTCAAACTTTTTCTAAATCTCGAGCCTTGGCCGGTTTACGCATTGGCTATGCTTTAGGTCAAGCGGATTTGATCGAAGCGCTAGAGCGAGTCAAGAACAGTTTTAACTCGTACCCACTAGACCAGCTGGCCTTAGTGGCAGGCGTCGCCTCAGTTGAAGATCATGACTATTTTGAAGCGCAGTGCCAACGCATTATTGTTCAACGCCAACAGGTGACAGAAGCCTTGGATACGCTCGGTTTTGATACCTTAGAATCCTACGCCAACTTTATCTTGACCTGCCCACCTGCGCCCTTAAAAGCAGAGGCGCTGGCGCAACAGTTGCGCGAGAAAAAGATTATTGTGCGCTATTTTAATCAGCCTCGCATTAAAGACTATCTGCGCATTACCATCGGCTCAGAAAGTGAAAACCAAGCTTTGATTGACGCCGTCAAAACCCTTCTCGAAGCGCATTAGGTGCGATATTCGGCATTGATTTTGACATAGTCGTAAGAAAGATCTGTGGTCCAAACGGTTTCGGTTGCTGGACCACGATTCAGCTTGATGGTAATCTGAATTTCCGGTTGATCCATCACTGCTTGGCCGGCTGCCTCGGTATAGCCCGGAGCACGGCCCCCGTCCTTAACGATGCACACATCGCCTAAATAGATTTCCACCAGATCAATATTCAGCTGCTCTACACCGGCACGTCCCACTGCGGCCAAAATGCGTCCCCAGTTAGGATCTGAAGCAAATAGGGCGGTTTTCACCAGTGGCGATAATGCCACCGCATGCGCCACCTTTAAACACTCCTCTGAATCACGACCCGACTCAACCTTAACGGTGACAAATTTGGTAGCGCCTTCCCCATCGCGCACAATTTTTTGCGCCAGTTCCACCATCACCTCGGTCAGTAACTGCTGGAACTGCTGAAAAGCAGCACTATCCAATGCATCAATTTCCGGCATGTCAGCTGCTTGCGTGGCGGTCACTGTACAGGCATCATTGGTAGACGTATCCCCATCGACGGTAATCCGATTAAAAGAGACATTGACCGCAGCATCCAGTGCCGCTTGCAAACAAGCAGGCGAAATTTTGGCATCGGTGGCGATAAAGCTCAACATGGTGGCCATATTCGGGTGAATCATTCCAGAACCTTTAGCAATCCCGGTTAGGGTCACAAGATGTCCATCAATATCTGTTTGCACAGAGACCATTTTTTCTACGGTGTCCGTTGTCATAATGCCACGCGCCGCTTCTGCCCAACCTTCAATATTCAGATCCGCACAAGCATCGGGAATACCTGCCTGCATCTTTTCCATAGGCAAGTTTTCTCCAATCACCCCCGTGGAAAATGGCAAAACCGCTTCCGGATCACACCCCAGCTCTTCTGCCACCCAAGCACAGGTCTGCTTCGCATCTTTCAAACCTTGTCTGCCTGTGCCCGCATTCGCATTACCACTGTTAATCACCAAAGCACGGGGCTGGGTGGTACTTAAATGGGCTTTCGCCACTGTCACCGGTGCTGCACAAAATGCATTTTGCGTAAAAACAGCCGCCGTGATACTCCCAGGCGTCAACTCCATCACCACCAAATCGAGCTGACGATTTTTTTTAATGCCCGCCGCCGTAGCGCCACAATAAAAACCGGATACGGGATGAAAAGAGATTTCTGAATTTAATTGCATGGGGTTCTCCAAATAAAAACGCACCCTGCAAAGGGTGCGTATCTGTTCACACTCGTTAAATTTTAACTATAGCTTGCCACAGCACTGCTTATATTTTTTCCCTGAACCACAAGGACAAGGGTCATTACGCCCAACCTTAGGGGTTTCACGACGATAGGTGCCCTGAGTCGCCGAAGTAGAGGCTGCTGCCTCCTCAGCTTCTTGATCCACTTCCATCGCTTGCCCCATCGCATCGGCAGCAGGATGAATCGCCTCTAACTGTTGGGGTCGTTCGGCTTCAAGCTCATTTTCAAAGGCTTCGACATCTTGTGGCGCTTCGATCTTAACTAACAGCAGAATTTTTGTGGTCTCAAACATCACATTGCCCAAGAAAGCCTCAAACATATTCGCCGCTTCCCGACGATACTCCTGGAAAGGATCCTTCTGCGCAAAGCCTCGCAAGTGAATACCACGACGTAAATAATCCATCTGCGATAAATGCTCCCGCCACTGTTCATCAATGGTGCGCAAAAGCACTTCTTTCTCAAACTGATGACGCGTCTGCTCGTCAATGGCTGACATTTTCTCAAGATAATGCTGTTTAACCGTCTCCAGTAACTTCTGCAACAGCGTCTCTTCATACAAGGATTTATCTTCTTCAAGCCACTGATCAATCGGCAGTTCAAGCTCAAATGTTTCTTTTAGACGTAGCATCAATTCTGGCACTTGCCATTGCTCAGCCAAGCTGCCGGCCGGAATAAATTGGTGGAAAAAGTCGGTCAAAACGGTATCGCGAATATTGTCCACCGTTTCGGAGAGATCATCACTTTCCATCAACTCATTGCGTTGCGCATAGACCACTTTTCGTTGCTCATTAGCAATATCATCAAATTTCAGCAGATTCGCACGTTCATCTTGGTGCATGCGTTCTACTTGTCGTTGTGCACGCTCAATGGATTTGGACACCATCTTATGCTCAATCGCCTCATCAGATTTCATGCCGAGGCGACGCATCATATTTTTGACGCGTTCAGAAGCAAAACGACGCATTAAATCATCATCTAGCGAGAGGTAGAAACGCGTCTCACCCGGATCCCCCTGACGCCCTGAACGGCCACGCAATTGGTTATCAATCCGCCGCGATTCATGACGTTCAGAACCTAAAACCTTTAAGCCTCCCAACTCTAATACCTGCTGATGGCGTTTTTCCCAATCGGCTTTTAAAGCAGCGATCGCCTCGTCTGTAGGGTTCTTCAAGGCTTCGATTTCCATTTCGAGATTCCCCCCGAGCACAATATCGGTTCCGCGTCCGGCCATATTGGTCGCCACTGTCACCGCACCAGGGCGCCCTGCTTCGGCAATAATATGCGCTTCACGTTCATGCTGCTTCGCATTTAACACATTGTGCGGAATCTTCTCTTGCGTCAAGAGACTCGATAATAACTCCGACATCTCAATGGATGCTGTCCCAATTAAAAGCGGCTGACCTTTAGCATGGGTCTCTTTAATTTCTTTCACCAAAGCGGCAAACTTACCTTCCATATCTAGGAAAACCAGATCTGGTTGATCGATCCGTTTGGGCGGAATATGGGTGGGGATAATCACTACTTCTAAGTTATAGGTGGACAGGAACTCTCCAGCTTCGGTGTCCGCCGTTCCAGTCATTCCTGATAATTTTTCATACTGACGGAATAGGTTTTGGAAAGTGATCGAAGCAAAGGTTTGACTTTCTGCTTGAATAGGCACGCCCTCCTTGGCCTCGACAGCTTGATGCAACCCCTCACTCCAGCGACGACCCTCCATTTTTCTACCCGTATGCTCATCAATAATGACGACTTCATTGTTTTCGACAATATAATCTCGGTTCTTCTCAAACAGTACATGCGCTTTTAAAGCGGCATTCAAATTCAAAAGTAAGCTGATATTGTGCGCATCAAACAGGCTTTCACCCGCTTCTAATAAGCCGATCTCTTTCAACATCCCTTCAAGTTTTTCATACCCTTGATCGGTCAAATAGGCCTGACGATTCTTTTCATCAACAGTGTAATCGCCTGTGGTCGTTTTCGTTTCCAAATCCTCTTCACCGCGTTCCAAATGTGGAATCAACGGATCAATCGCCTTATAGATTTCAGAACGGTCTTCTGCCGGACCAGAAATAATCAGCGGCGTTCTTGCTTCATCAATCAGAATGGAGTCCACTTCATCGATAATGGCATAGTGCTGGCCACGCTGCACACGCTCCTCTTTAAAGATGGCCATATTGTCACGCAGATAGTCAAAACCAAATTCATTATTGGTGCCATAGGTAATGTCCATGGCGTAAGCGAGCTGTTTCTCTTGTGGACTTTGATTCGAGACTACCACTCCGGTTGAAAGACCGAGAAACTCATAGAGCTGCCCCATCCACTCGGCATCACGCTTAGCAAGATAATCGTTGACCGTGATCACATGCACCCCTTTACCGGTCAGGGCATTCAGATAAGCAGGCAAGGTGGCCACTAAGGTTTTTCCTTCCCCGGTACGCATTTCCGCAATCTTGCCATGGTGGAGCGCCATCCCCCCAATCAGCTGCACATCGTAATGACGCATTCCCAAGACACGCTTACCCGCCTCTCTGACAACGGCAAAGGCTTCTGGTAGAAGATCATTTAAAGTTTCGCCCTTTTCCAGCCGCTGTTTAAACTCATCGGTTTTCGCTTGTAGCGCAACATCATCCAGCTTTTCATACTCCGGCTCAAGGGCATTAATCTTCTCCACCTCTTGACGGTATTGCTTTAAAAGTCTCTCATTACGACTGCCAAAAATTTTCTTAAAAAATTTTGCGAACATTGGGGCTCTCTATCTGAATCTAGTACAATTAAAAAACTTATTCTAGCACAAATTATCGAACGCTTTGCACCAGTCACGAGCAAGGTTCTTTAAAGACAAAAGAGTGGTGAATCACCGATGAAAAAAGCCCTAGATCAAGCACAAGCAGGCCTGAGCAAATTGATTGAACAAACGCAACTCTATCAAGCGCTTTTAGAAGTGGCTCAAGAGGCGCTGCCAAGCCGTATCGCACTGCATTTGATTGGCGTCAGTTTTGAAGGCAAGACTTTAGTCTTACAGCTGGATGATAACCTGTGGAAAAGTAAATTGCGGTTTTACGAAAACGAAATTTTAGCGCTCTATCAACAACATTTCCCGCATTTACAGCTCTATCGCGTGCAAATTCGGGTGCTGCCCTTACAAGCAGAGCGCAAACCGACCAAAGTGCAGATGGACCCCCCAGACAAAGAGACAGGGGCGAAGTTTTTTCATTTGAGTGAAAGCGTGCAATCGGAAGGCTTAAAAAAAGTATTGCAACGCTTAGGCGGGCGGGCCTTCAAATAATTACATCATCACCTTACTGCTGCCATAATCAATGGGCGACTTATCAATATAGGTCACAATTTCATACGCATCAGGCGTTTTTATTAAGGTTCTCAACAGTTGATTATTCAGGGCATGCCCAGATTTATGTGCGGAAAACTCCCCCACAATCGGATAACCGGCCATATAGAGATCGCCCACCGCATCGAGAATTTTATGCCGTACAAATTCATCCTTATTGCGCAACCCCTCAGCATTCATTACACCATTGTCATCCAGACCAATCGCATTGTCTAGGCTCGCGCCCAAAGCTAGATTATTTTTGCGCAGCACTTCCATATCTTTCATAAACCCAAAAGTGCGCGCTCGCGCCACCTCTTTAAAATAGGCCGTGCGTGAAAATTCCAAGGTCATTTTTTCCGCCGTTTGTTTAAAGGCGGGATGATCAAAATCGATGGAAAAATTTAAACGGAAGCCTTCATAAGGTGCAAAAGCGGCCCAGCCCCCCTTATCATTTTCAACACGTACAGGTTTTTTAATGCGGATAAACTTGCGTTGCGCATTCTGTTTTTGAATGCCCGCCGCCTGTAATAAGAAAATAAAATGTGAAGCACTGCCATCCATAATCGGCACTTCATCGGCGGTAATATCGACATATAGATTGTCCATCCCTACCCCAGCTAAGGCAGACATCAGATGCTCAATCGTTGCTATCTTTACCCCATCTTTGACCACCGTTGTACATAAAGTGGTTTCACCCACGATTTCTGGGGACACTTTAAAGGTGACGACAGGATCTAAATCCACCCGCCGAAATACAATCCCTGTATCTTCCGGCGCTGGCTGTAAAGTCATAATGGCCTCATGACCGGTGTGTAAACCGATGCCTTTTGCTTTAACTGGGTTTGCAAGGGTGCGCTGATGCATAGAGACAATCCGATATAATGAAATAAACCGGGTATTATAGCCCGGTTTTTTACACTTAAAAACTCTTTTTAAACCAGTTTTTCATCTGCTCTAACATGGTACTGGCATCTGAAAAACGCGTTCCTTTTTCTGGCTTAGCCATTAAGGGTTGATGCTCTTGGGCATATTTAAGCAAACCGACTGTCGTCGCATAAGCTGGATTATTCACTTGGTCTTGCAAGCCTTTCACACCATGCGGATAGCCTAGGCGCACCGGCATATGAAACACCTCTTCGGCTAATTCAACCGCTCCTTCAACCAGTGAAGCGCCACCGGTAAGAACAATCCCCGCAGCCAACACCTCTTCATAGCCTGAACGCTGGAGTTCTGCTTGAATCAATTGAAACAACTCTTCATACCTTGGTTCCACCACTTCGACCAAAGTGCGACGAGACAGGCAGCGGGCTGGACGATCCCCCACACTGGGCACCTCAATCTCTTCATCCTGAGCAATCAGCTGTGGGACTGCACACGCATACTGTTTTTTAATGCGTTCTGCTGCCGGTGTCGGGGTGCGGAAAGCAACTGCAATATCATTGGTCACCTGATCCCCGGCCACAGAAATCACTGCCGTATGGCGAATTGCACCATTTTGGAAAACCGCAATATCAGTCGTGCCGCCCCCAATATCCACCAAACATACGCCGAGCTCTTTTTCATCTTCAGACAGCACTGCTTCACTGGAAGCCAGCTGCTCCAAAATAATATCCGCCACCTCCAGATTGCAGCGTTCAACACATTTGGTAATATTTTGCGCCGCACTTACCGACCCCATCACCATATGCACCTTCGCTTCCAGACGCACACCCGACATCCCAATCGGTTCGCGAATGCCGCCTTGCTTATCAATAATAAATTCTTGCGGCAAAATATGAAGCAGCTGCATATCGCCGGGAATGGCAATGGTCTTAGCTGCCTCGATCACCCGCTCCACATCTGTCTGCTTCACATCTTGATCACTGATGGCCACCATACCGTCAGAATTCATACTGCGAATATGGCTGCCAGCAATGCCGACATAGACAGAATCCACCTGATAGCCAGACATCCGCTCTGCTTCATCAATGGCATGCTGAATGGACTCGACGGTGGCATCAATATTCACGACCACGCCCTTTTTGAGTCCTCGAGAAGGGTGGGTTCCCATACCGATAATTTCAATTTCCCCATTCCCTTTCAGTTTCCCAATAATGGCCGCAATTTTTGAGGTGCCAATATCTAAACCCACAATAATATTTGAATGCTGTTGCTTAATTGCCATCTGCCTTTGACCCTTCAGTCTGATCTTTTATTGTTTTTTTCTGAATAATAAAACCATTACTATAGCGTAAATCAAACCCTTGCGCGACTTTCAAAGAAGATTTTTCCACTTTTGGGTAGGCTTGCACAAATCTCTGCAGTCTAGACATGGCGTGCGCCCGATCCACAACAAGGGTTTGCCCATTCACCAAATGAATATCCCAAACACCACTCTCTTTTAATTGTAACGACTGAATTTGCATGCCCAAGGCATTCAAGCGCTGCTGAAACTGTACTAAATGCTTTAGCACCTCTGCCGCGTCTTTATCTTGCCCCTGTAACTGCACCAAATCTAAATAGGGTTGAAGGTTTAAGGGATAATACACTTGCCCCGCATCATTAATTAGCCCATTCCGATTCCAGCGTGCGACCGGGGTTTGTAAATGCAACTTAACCTGCAACGTATCCGGCCATTGCCGCGTCACAACCACACTGCGCACCCACTCCAACCGTGTCAAATCTGACTGCAGCTGTAATAGATCCACTTGCCAAAAGGATTGACCCAAAGCACGTTTTAGAATCGGCATCAGCTGCTGACGCTGAGCCGTCGTTAATTGATTCTCCGTCGGCACCACCTCAGTGTGCTTCAACGGAAATAGCGTTTTCTGCTTATCCCAAAAATAGAGTGCCGCCAATACCAGCCCCAAAAGCAAGAGGCCCAACAAGGCATTTTTAAACCAGACGCGTCGCTTAGCCAAAACCTGATTTCACCTAACTTCCATTTGCCAACTGCAAAATGCGTAAAACCAATGCTGAAAAGCCCAGTCCTGCATGCTTTGCAGCCATCGGCACCAAACTGTGATCCGTCATGCCGGGCACCGTATTCAATTCGATTAAATAAGGATTCAATTCCTGATCTAACATCACATCGATTCGCCCCCAACCCTGTGCCCCTAAGGTCTCAAACGCCTGTCTCGCCAGCTTTTGGATCTGCTGTTCTTTTCCTGCTGGCAGGTGAACGGGACAGTGATAACGCGTATCATCTGCCTCATATTTTGCTTGATAGTCATAAAAAGCTCGCTGGGTCTCCAGCTCAATTAAAGGTAGAGGCTCATGGCCTAGAATGCCAACGGTAAACTCGCGTCCAGTGATCCACTGCTCGACTAATACTTCCGCATCAAACTGCTGTGCTTGCTGAATCGCCGCTTCCAGATCGGCTTCATTCTCAACTTTCTTCATGCCGATGCTAGAGCCTTCATGGCAGGGCTTAACCATAACTGGGAAGTCCAGCTGTGCTTGGTGAAAATGGTGCCAACTAAAGGGTTGCGTCGGCGAGATCCAAATAAATTTAGGGGTCGGCAAACCGGCGCCCTGCCATACCAGTTTTGTGCGCAATTTATCCATTGCCAAAGCTGAAGCCGCTACACCACTGCCGGTAAAAGGCTTGTTTAAACTCTGCAAAATGGCTTGTACCTGACCATCTTCCCCCCAACGACCATGCAGCGCGATAAAAACCACATCCACTTGTTCAGCAGCTTGCACCACATCCATCAAGCTTTGTACATCGAAACCTTCTGCATTCACGCCCGCCTGTTGGAGCGCTTGCAGCACCTGTTGGCCGCTGTTTAAAGAGATCGCGCGCTCTTCTGAGACGCCCCCCATCAAAACGCCAACTTTACTCAATGCACTGTCCACGGCCATTTAAGATGCCTCCGCCTTCAACTGCTGCCATTGACGCGCCACCTGACCAATGCTACCCGCGCCCATCACCAGCAGCACATCATCATCCTGTAATAATGGCGCCATACGCGCTTCTAAATGCTCTAAATCCTCAACCAAAATCACATCCTGTTTACCATACAGTCTTAATGCTTGCACCAACGCCTTCGCATCAGCCCCCGGAATCTGACTCTCTCCTGCGGCATAGACCTCGGTCAACACCACCAAATCTGCCAACATTAAGGCCTGCACAAAAGCATCGAAAAGGTCGCGCGTGCGCGTATAACGATGGGGCTGAAACAGCAATACCAATCGCTGGTTAGGAAAGGCTGAACGCGCAGTGGTCAAAGTCGCCTCCAGCTCGGTCGGATGATGACCATAATCATCCACCAGAGTCACCGTTTTATCCCCCAACATGCGCTGTGGATAAACTTCAAATCGGCGCCCCACACCCCCAAAAGTTTCCAGTGCTTGCGCAATGGCTGACCATGCAACATTTAACTCGCGTGCCACCGCAATCGCCGCCAACGCATTCAACACATTATGTCGGCCGGGTAAGTTCAAAGTGACTGGAAAAGCCAACTCTCCATCCGTCCAGACTTCAAACTGCGTTTGCAAGCCTTGATCCACAATCGCACGCGCCTGAATATCGGCCGGCTGCTCAATACCATAGGTCAAATATTTTCGTTTTAATTTTGGCATCATCTGCCGGACATTGGCATCTTCAACGCAAAGAATGGCTAGGCCATAGAAAGGGAGACGGTGAATAAAATCAATAAAGGTCTGTTCCAAATTCTGGTATTGCCCCTGATAGGTTTCCATATGGTCTTCTTCAATATTAGTAACCACGGAAATCATCGGACTTAAATGCAAAAATGAGGCATCCGACTCATCGGCCTCTGCCACCAAATAACGACTGGAGCCTAATCTGGCATTGGTCCCAACCTGATTTAAACGCCCGCCGATAACAAAAGTGGGATCCAATCCCCCTTCGGTAAGAATCGCAGCCGTCAAACTGGTGGTGGTGGTTTTACCATGGGTGCCCGCAATCGCAATCCCAAAACGCATCCGCATCAGTTCGGCCAACATCTCTGCACGCGGAATCACCGGAATACGCTGTGCTTTTGCCCATTCCACCTCTGGATTTCCTTGAGCAATGGCTGTGGAGACCACGACCACATCGCAAGTTTTCACATAGTGTGCTTCATGCCCCATCTGAATTTTCGCGCCTAAATCCAGTAGATGAGCAATGGTTGAGTTATGACGAATATCTGAACCCGTCACCTCAAAACCAAGATTAATACACACCTCTGCAATGCCGGCCATACCGACGCCGCCAATTCCCACAAAATGAATCTGTTTAACCTTATCTTTCATTCAGACTTCTACTCTACTTGAATTTGATTATCATACTAAAGGCCGGCAAGAATCACCAGTTTGAAGCAGGCATAAAAAAAGCTGAACAAGGCTGTTCAGCTTTTATAATCTGGCGGAGAGCGGGGGATTCGAACCCCCGATAGGCGATTAACCTATACCCGCTTTCCAGGCGAGCTCCTTCAACCACTCAGACAGCTCTCCGAATTAAGACGAGAATTATAGCGGAAAAACTCGCTGTTTGGAAAAGATTTTCACCCAATTATTCCGCTCGCCATCTTCCAAAAATCCAGAAGCCATGAAAATGCATGGTCTTAACAGAGCAGTCCGCCTGTTGATAAGACTTGGTCCAATCTAGGATGGGATTACTCCAGATGCGGCGCATCACTTGGAAAAATCCATTACGTGCTGAAGAAATCCCCGAAAAATCCCGGCAACTATAATAGTGCTGATTAGCACCTGTCACGCTATTAATTAGATTGAAAAAAGGTAGCAAGGGTTTCGCCCAATCATACTTCACATCTGGATTAGCCGTATAGCGAAGGCAGTCCGTATTCCCCCATAAAAATTCTTGAGCCAGGTTCAACATTTGAAAGAAAAAGAACCCTTTACTAGGATAGGCACAGACACCACTTCTGCCAACATAAAATTCTCCATCCACTTCCCATGGATTTTTATATTTAAGATGTATCCCTAAAAAAACTTTAACATTTTGCCAACCTGTAAATTTCATCTCATAGTTACCAGGCAACCATTGCGCATTTTCGGCATCCCAACTGGCTTCTGGAAAAGGATTACTACCATTAACAACTGTGAGTAACTCATGATTCTGTACCTGTTGCCAAGCACCACTGGTTTCATCTGTAGCGCTGCCACCCATTTCAGCTTGATAAGGACGCCCCACCCACTGAGGAGATAATTTGACTGAATCCACGTATGGGAATTTGGGTTTACCTCCAAAGAAAAAGCTAAAAAAGGATCCTACTGCGGGGGCCATACCGGTTTCACAATAAGTTCGACGATCATTACTTTCTTTTTCACCCATTACGTTATTGGTCTTCTCAGCAGCCATACAGGCATTAAACCGTGCATCACAAAAGCAGCTTCCCATTTCTGGACTGTTTTCTTGGTCATCTGACAATCCATAAATGCTTCGTCCTTTAGGAATAAAATTACGGAAAATACCAGATGGTTTCGATTGAATTTCTACGGCCACTGCATTAAATTTTGGTAGTACTTCATTTGGACCTAAGCCTTTTTTCGGATTATCAGCGTGCTGCTCAAGTGGGATAAATTCCTCATTGATGGTGTGTTGATTTCCTTGATCATCCGTAACCGTCTTCGGTGTATCTAAATGATGAATATTGCCATAAGTTAAAGTCAATACAGTATTCTCTAAATTCACACCTGCTTCAGATAAAAATGTTTGAGACAGCGTAAAAGGCTGGTCCGCTTGACCGTTTTCCACCATCGCTTTGGTTAATGCAATCTCTGATCGCAATGCAATTGGAGCAATCGCCTGAGCATACATATCATACTGAGCATCCTTAATTCGCTTACCTCCTAACTCTAGGCCTGCAGCCATGACAAACATCCCGGACAGTAATGCAGAGGCACCCAGCAGAGAAATCGAACCTTTCTGTTTCTGGAAAATATTTTTCATTAAACTTTTCATGTTAAGACGCTCTCTTTATGACAGACTTCAAAAGTAAGAGATTTTTGCGTGCCTTTTTATTCAAAGGGTCTTGCTGCAAGGCTTGAATAAAATAAGCTTGCGCTTGTTTATAGTGCTGTTGGACAAAAGCACTCAATCCGAGATTATTCAGTGCAATACTTTTCTCATTTTCATTCTCCGCCTCCTCCAACCACTGCTGATAAATTTTTTCGGCTTGCCGATAGCGGTGTGTTAATAGTGATAATCGCGCAAATTCCGCCTCGTCATTTTTTGTATGTGCTTCTAATTTAATTGCCTTATCTCTAGCCACCCAAGCTAAATCTAATTGACCTTGCTGCTCATACATATGCGCTAAAAGACGATAAACCCGCACATCATCAGGATGTTTTTGCCGAACCTTGGTTAAAATCTCTTCCGCTTTTTGATAATGCTTATTTTTAATCGCTAATTGGGCGACACCGAGCGCAAACTCATAGGCTTCCTTATCTCCAAGATGCGTTGCCAAAGGGGGACGTTCTGGCTCTGTCACCGTGCGAATTTTGGTCGGGTGACTGCTACAACCAGAGCCTAACCCTAGAGAGATAAAAACAATAAAAATAAATTTTAAAAAACACCTCTCTTTCGAAAACCTCATTACCAATTCCGCCCCAACATCACCATTTTTTCGCCTAACAGCAAAATAAAATAAGGCAGCATTAAAAAAGGGAAAATCACAATCGCCATCTTGGCAGAGGTTTTGGCCGCTTTTTCTTCTAAACGTTGCTCTCTTTCTTGATACATTCGGCGCGTAAAATCACTGATTGCTTTAGCAATCGGGGTGCCCAGTTTTTCATTTTGAATTAAAACCAACACTAACTGCTGAATATCTTCGGTGGGATTTCTCTCAGCGAATTGTTTAAGTGCTTGAATCCGAGGCACACCCAACTGAATCTGATCGAGCATATATTCAAATTCAAAACACACTTCTGGATACACCTCTTTTAACTCTGAAGTCACTCGTTTGAGTGCGACAAGATAGCTTAAGCCCGCATTCATACAAATATTTGTCATATCTAAAAAATCGGGTAGCGCTGTATTCACCCGTTCTAATCGTCTATTCCCCAAATAGTTTAATACGTGTTCAGGGGTCAACATAAAGACAATGGGAATAAAAATAGCCAGAGGAAGCGAAAGATTAAACCAAGCCCAAGCAACCAAAGCAATAAAGACACCGAATAGAATGATAAAGGTTTTAATAAAAAAATAAGCACCCACTGAGTCTTCAGTGCGATAGCCTGCTCGGATTAATTGGTTTTCTATTTTTTCAATCTCTTTTTTATCTTTTGGACCTAATACGCGCCCCAAAGCACACCAATCGCAAACTTTTTTCTCTACTACTTCTCGCTGATAATGATTTTGCATGCCAACGCGAGCCTTTAACCGTTCCACTGCGAGCAAATCTTCTTCTTTTCGCTCAATCACCTTGCCAATCAAGAGAATAGACAAAAACACCAATGCGCCTGATAGTATTAAAAGTGAAAGCAGAGAGAGTGAGAGCATAGTTAAAACCTCATCTTTAATAACTGGCGTAACACCAGTGTGCCTATAGCGATCAATGTTAAAGAAACCCATAACAATTTTTGACCTGTTGGGTCATATAAAAAGAATTTCATCGACTCATAATCGAAAAAATATTTATAAGCTAAGTACACCATCGGCGCCAATCCTAAAAACCAAGCCGTAAAACGCGATTCAGCTGTCAAGGTCTTCAATTTCATCTGAAAAACTTCTCGCCGCCGCATTAATTTGGAGAGCTCTTGCAATATCTGAGTTAATTGCCCGCCCGTCTCTCGCTGAATAATCAATGTCACCACAAAAAAATTCGCTTCAGGGATATTCACTCTTTTTTGAAACTCCATAAGGATATCCCGCATATTTATCCCTATTGAAAATTGACGTTCTATTTCTTTAATTTCACTGCCTAAGGGATCCGGTAACATTTCGGCCACTTCATTCAGGGCACCATCCACACCATAACCTGCTTGCAATCCCCGGATCAAACCATCCAGCATTTCTGGAAACTGCTTACGCATTTTTTTTTGCCGCTGTGCTTGTAAATAAAAAAGAAAAGCAGCGGGAATTAAAGGTAGCACGGCTGCTAAAGCGATCATTTTGTCTACACCCTCCCTGCCTACTGACAGCGCCAATAAAAAAATACTGATACAAATGAGTAGCACCTGCCCTAATAACCATTTTTGAATGGTCTTTTTATCGACAATACCTGCGTGCTTAAATTGATCTTCCAGCCAGTTACGCCAATAACTTTTTTGTTTTTGCTTTTTCACCTCTTGTATCTTAGCTTGATACTGAACTCGCATTCCCGCCCGCTGCATCAAATGATCTAATTGTGCTTCTCGGGCAGCTGCCTGATGCACCTTAACACCCCATAAAACAAACACAAAAGGCAACATAATGCTCACCATTAGGAGGACTAACCCCAGATCCATTTAACTAGCGCACCTTTTTTTCAAAATTAAATAATTCCACTGGAAGCTTAATACCGCTGGCTTCACACTTTTTACTGCACCCAGGACGCAGTCCAGTGCTCTTAAAAATGCCATATTGTTGACCCGTAATCGGATCAAATTGCGGTTGAAAAACATAAATTTCTTGTAAGACCACATTCTCTTCTTCAATGCCGACGACTTCCGTAATTGATTCCACTCGTCGCTTACCATCTTTGCCTCGGTTCACATAAATAATCAAATCCAGTGCACTGGCAATCTGTTTACGAATAGAAGCAGCGGGAATATCCACACCACTGAGGTTAATCATCAACTCCAAACGGGCAATACAATCCCGAGGACTGTTCGCATGCAGGGTAGCCAGAGACCCTTCATGCCCCGTATTCATCGCTTGCAGCATGTCTAACACTTCGCCACCGCGCACTTCCCCTAAGACAATTCGATCAGGTCGCATCCGTAAAGCGTTTTTTAACAGTTCACGAGGAGAAACCTCCCCTACGCCTTCAGCATTAGGTGGACGTGTCTCCAAACGCACCACGTGCTCTTGCTGCATCCGCAACTCTGCACTGTCTTCAATGGTTACAATACGTTCATCTTCTGGAATTAAACCTGACAGCATATTGAGCGTTGTCGTTTTTCCAGATCCCGTCCCCCCACACACGATAATATTCAAACCCGCCTTAACACTGTAATCCAAAAATTGGAACATCTGCTCAGTCATCGACCCAAATGAGATCAAGTCTTTGGCGCGTAAATGCTGCTCAGGGAAGCGGCGAATGGAAACGCTAATACCATCCACTGAAAGCGGGGGAATAATAATGTTAATACGAGAGCCATCAGGTAAACGTGCATCCACCAGTGGAGAAAATTCATCGACTCGCCTGCCAGTGTGATAAAGCATGCGATCTACCTTATTGCGTAAATGCTCTTCACTGATGAAAGCGATATCGGTTTTCTCCAGCTTCCCACCTCTCTCAACATAAATGTTCTGATAGCCATTAATTAAGATATCAGAAATAGTGGGGTCGGCAAGCAGGGGTTCAATGGGGCCTAACCCATAGATTTCATCGAGTAACTCTCGACCCAGTTGGCGCACCTCAACATCGGCTAGAGGGTAATCCATGTCAGCAACCACTTCCCTGACCAATTCCTCCAACCGAGGAAGCAATTCTTGACGCGTCTCTTTTGAATCTGCACGGTAAAATGCCTCATCCTCAGCAGCCAGTTTTTGGCAACGCGCTTTAATCTCTAAGAATGTTGCATTCTGACCAAGCTCCACGCGATTGTCTCTAACCGCCTTGTTAACAGGCGCGTCTTGAATCCCACGCTCTTCCAGCTCCCGCTTTTCTATATTTTTTAAGCGATCACGAATACCCATTGATTATGCCATCACCTTTTTATCCGACTGCATTTCAGAGACAGCGGAATGTTCCGAGGCGCTTTTGACAGAATTGGATAAGCGCATCCTTTTTGAGCTTGATGATTTTTTTTGTCGGGTGAAGATCGCTTTAAGTCCCTCGAACCAAGATGTTTTCTGTTGGCTATCTTCCCGAACTTCAGGCAATTCTGTTCCGTTATGAAGCATATTTGCGATTCGCGTCAATTGTGCATTGACAGGAGAGTCTGGTCGATACTGTTCTAATAGCACCCCTTCAACGAGCGCCTCATTGAAAGTTTGATAGTCATTATCTACACGACTGACACTCCCCACTTCTAAAGCATCTATCAACTCTTCAATTAAAGCATTGTGATGACTGGTATTACGATTAATGATCAACTTAAGAGACTCTTTTAAATATCCCAATTTTTGAGCTAAATTAACGGCTGAATTGGTCGCTCGAATTGAGGATAAAGAGGGTTCCGCCACCAAAACAATATTGTCTGATTCATCCAAAGCACTTAAAGCAATATCTGATAAGTCGCTTGGGCAGTCAATTAATACATGATCAAAATATTGCCGTAACACGTCAATCATGACTTTAACCTTCTGCCCATCTACCATCTCTAGCTCTGCTAAATCCCTGGGCAATGACAACAGAAATAAACCTGATGTATGCTGAGAAAGGGATTTATAGACTAAATTTTCGTCTAAGCGATTGAGGTTATAAATAAAATCCGTAATGGTATAGAGGCGATTCTCTTCCATATTCAAATAAAGGGCTGTGTCACCCAAAGGCATATGAAAATCCACGAGCACGGTTCTTTTATCGGTCATATCCGTAATCTTAGCCGCCAAATTGGTGGCCAACGCAGTACAACCCACCCCGCCTTTTAAACTAAAGAAAGCGGAGACAATCCCATTTTTGCCTTGGCGTCTCCGATCTTGCATATGAATAATCGAAAGGATATGAAAAACTTCATCTGGACACTCAATAAACCCTTGCACACCTTGATGACTTGCATGAATAATAAAGTCAGCATCTTTTTCCTTAACCAACACATAGACGGGCAGGCCTTTACCAATTGTGAGTACTTGATTGATGATGTTTAAGGTATTCTCTGCATCGCCTGCAAATTCAATAAAAACGATATTGACATCATCGGGCAAAACATGTGGCGCATCAGGCATCGCCTCTAGGTCATATTTAGACATAATAGAGACCCGTACAGACTCCATTAAATCTTCATCCACGCCAATATAAAGCGCTCTTTTTAAAGCCATATTAGCTGTTGATAAAGACGCTTGACTCATTGTAACTTCTCCAAGCCAGTCTCAATTAAATGCTTAGGCAGCACACTTTTCCCATTTTCCAGCTTAACTGCCGTATCCCCCCACACAAAGCCATTCAGATCGCTAGGACGCTCTAGGTCTTCACCCGGCAATTTCACCTTTTGGTTTTTTTTGATTGGGTTGACAAACTCTGGCGTCACTAAAATTGCCAGTTCGGTTTGGTCTTTTTCATAACTGGTAGAACGGAATAAAGCGCCCAATATAGGAATATCACCCAAAAAAGGAATCTTATTGATCTGAGAGCGTAAATTATCTTGCAGTAAACCGCCAATGACAAAACTTTGGCCAGGCTTCAAGGTAATGGTGGTACTGGCTTTTCGAGATCTAAATCCAGGCACCATCACCGCCCCCGTTTGCACACCAGCACTTTCATCAATATTACTCACCTCAGGGGCAACGGTCATCTGAATCTCACCAGATTCTGTAACAATGGGACTAAACCTCAAGCGAATACCGAACTCTTTATAAGACAAACTCACTGCACCGTTGCCTTGAGAAACTGGAATCGGCAATTCACCACCTACTAAGAAATCCGCAGTTTCACCCGATTGAACGGTCAGTTCTGGTTTCGCCAAAATCCGGGCTAAATTCTTACCCTCTAATAGAGACAAGACGCCATAAAGACTGCTCTCAAAGGGATTAATTCCGATTTGAAAACCATCCGCATACGGTAAAGCTATACTGGCCTGAGTTCCAGCCGCTACTTTCGCCACATTTAATAAAAAATTAGTATTGGTGCCCAAATTACCTGGGGGGAAAATGCCATATTGGTCACGTTTATCGCGTAAAGCAATCCCTGCACGAAAGGGGTTCCCCTTAACCACTTCTGCTACGCGGACTGATAATCGAATCTGCTGCGGACCAGTCACCTTGATGATATTGACCACACTCAATCCCAACGCCGAGATCACAGATTGAATGCGTTTTTTACGCGCTTTATTGGGAACGGTTCCAGAAAGCAGCACCAGATAATTTCCCGCTTGAGAGTGTCCGCCGAAAGAGCCAGCATTTTGTTCCTTTTGTAAGACTTGTGTATCATGGCGCTGCGCAGCTGAAAGCGTGGCATCTCCATCTATTTGGTTACCGATATTATCCACTTCACGACGTACAGAGGATTCAGGATTGACCCATATAGAGCGCAATTCATACTTAACCGTCCCTTCTGGATCTAATTGTTGCATCAAATGCGCAAGGGTATTATTGATCTCATCAAAGCGTGCCTGATCTGGCAGAATATTAATCACGATATGTTTCGCGACATCAGGATGATTGCGGTACCAAATGATCAATTCTGTGCGCCCAGCCTGTTTCCCACTCACCAATAATTCCTTTGCATTCAGTACCTTAACTATGGCCAAGTCAGGATTTGCGATTAAGGCACGTTTAATGGGAAGATCAAATTTCAAAATCTTACTTTCGGTTTGCATAATGTCATATTTCTGCTCAACAGTAGCCATAGCACCCAAAGAGAGCCCCCCCCCAAAGCAAACCGCCAAAAGCTGTAACCAAACCTTAAAGAAACGCGCTCTATTTTTCATCGGATCCTTACCTCTTGTACTTTATTACCTTGCATTAATTCAATCACTTCACGCTTGCGTTTTTTGATTCTATACTTAATCGCGTCTCCACCCTTACTCAGGATCTTGGCATTCACCCCTGTTGTTTTGACGATTTTGACATCTGCTGGGTTTCTTAATACTAAGTGAATCGCACCTATATTCATTGCCAACGCCAACATCTCTGCTTGCTTGGTATTCACATTAAGGGCGACCATTGAACTTTTAATAAAAGCTTCATCTTCTGAACTCTTTGGACTCTTTGAATTTTTATTGTGAGCAGTTTTATTCTGAGCAGACGCCTGTGTTTGATCTTTAGAAAAGGATAAAATACCCATCCGGTTATATTGCCCAACGGACAAAACCTCTATATTCTGCATAATGGTGCGCGAAACCGTCTTACCGCCCCCAGGAAAAACGCTGACCACATCCACTCGGTCATTTGGATTCAAAATACCTAACAACCCAGTTTCTGCTGAAACCGGAATGCGTATCGCACGTTGCCCTGGTGCTAAAATCGCCTCAATACTCTTTTTCTCCGTTTCGTAGCCCCCTATTTTGCGGTCGATAATCCACTCCCCCGCATAAATATTCTGATTTGCGACTCGCCCCACAACATCCTGTGGATTGACAACGACCCCCTTAGCAATGACACCCTCTGTGGGAACTGCAAGCACTTTTACATCATCCACCCCGATTCGCTCACCTCTAAAAATATCATGTGCTGCCACCACAACCGATCGCATCTTTGGTTTTTCCACCACTGTGATGGTCTTCACTTTTACTTGTGCTTTTGCTTTCTGTTCCGCTTCCGCGATGCGATTTTGAACATAACCATAAACGATCGCAACCGCTAAAATCGCTGACAACAGTGCAGCACCATATAATATGAAGTCTCTATTTTTTAGCTTCATCACTTTCCTTAAAACTCAAAAATCTATTTATTAACGCTGATCACATTTAGGCTTATTCACAAGAATAATCTATACTGATAATATTTTTAGAACTGATCTTTGCCCCCGAAAACTCCGGAAGCATCATTAAAAAAGGCTTAACATCAACTGCAATAATATAGGAATTTATAGGAGATGCACTCCATGGATCCACCGCTACCGCATCAGTATCCACATTGGATTCGCCCAAAACTTGCTTAAGCGCATCCGTCACAAATTGCTTCACCTCATTCGTCTTTAAATCAACCTTTCCTCCAGCACACTGGACCAATGGAAGGACTTCACTTGCATTCTCAGATTGCTGAACAGCCTGATACATCACTTCTTGAGTAGAATCTTGAAGCACCTGAGTTACCTCGAGTGCTTTAATCGAATAATTCGCAGCATCAATAATCGCAATAATCGCAATAACAATAAGGGGCAGTACATAGGCTGCTTCAAGCATTACCGCCCCTTTTTGATTACTCTTAATTGACACTGATTTACTCAACAATTAAACTACTAACCGCCAGTGCCGCCAGTAGTGCCGCCAGTGCCAGTGTCAGTGTCAGTATTAGCATCAGAGATTTTCTCCGCAACACTATCCAACTTACCCTCCAACGCTGTAGAAATAGTACCGCCCTGTCCAAAGTAAGCTGCTGCTATCGCTACCATAGCCGCGACCACTATCGCGTACTCAATCATGGTTGCACCTTTCTGCTTCTTATCAGACTTTTGATTCAAAATATTTTTATACTGAGCTTTATTTAAAGATTTCATTGTCTATCTCCTAATACAATACAATTAAAATAACTGTCATTACTGACGATTCCATTAAAGCAGACACTTAATATCGTCTCAACAATTTATTTCTATATTTGCAACAGAAGTTTTTTATCATTCAATTAATTTTATCTATATCATGACCCGCTAATACATTGAAATGCATAGAGTTTTTTCCTCCAATTATTCTGCAAATCAAACCTTATGCCCTTTTTCACAAATGCTGTCATGCAGATATTTCATAAAAAATTTAATATCAGACATAAAAAAACCAACCCGAAGGTTGGTTTTTAATTATTTTCAATAGATGAAATTCTTTACATCATCTCTAAGTCTTCTGCCATTGACTCAAATCCAGCCAGTGCACACTGTTCATCTACTTTACCCTCAGGCGCACCACTGACCCCAATGGCACCATACAATTTACCGCCCGCTTTGATGGGAACGGATCCTGCCATCATCACCAGCCTTGAATCCGCAAAGGGCAATCCTGTTTTTAAGTTGCCAATCAATTGTGAGCCTTTCACATTGAAATTCACCGCGGTAAACGCTTTTTTATAGCTAATCCCCAAAGAGACGGGAGGCGCTATGGTATCCCGTAATTGCGCTTGAATATTGCCACTTCGATCCACAACCGTCGCACTCACAGAAATCCCTTTTTCACGACAGGCTAAAATCGCGTTCATCGCCATTTTTTGCGCAACTTCCATACTCAACCGAGGGATCGTAACCGCCAGATCTGATTCCGTATCCTCAGCCTGAACCCCACCCAAAGGCATCACTCCTATCAATGCGACACCTAGCCAATTCTTTAATCTCATTTTCATCACCTTCTCCTCTTGTTTGTATAAATACGTTTTAAAAGGGCTTTGTAACCAATCGATTTATCAACAGATCTCATACAATACCCTTACTCATTACTATGTCATAAAAAAGTCATATAAACAAATTTTTAAGCACTGTATAATAAATGCATAATCACATATACAAATATCAACTCAAAGGAAACCCTCATGAAAAAAGTCTTAGTTCTCTGTACTGGAAACTCCTGCCGTTCTATTTTAGCGGAAGGTTTGATTAATCAACAGCTTGAAGGGGTAAAAGCCTATTCAGCTGGTAGCAACCCCTCAGGTCGCGTTAACCCAAATGCGAAAAAAGTTCTTGAAGAGATCGGGGCTTGGGATGACCATTACCACTCTAAGACCATTGAGGAAGCGGAAAAAGAAGCCGGTGGCCACTTTGATCTTGTGGTCACCGTTTGTGATAACGCCAAACAGTCTTGTCCTATTTTTCCAGGGGATGTTAAAACTATTCATGTCGGCTTTGAAGATCCTGATGGAAAGCCTTATGAAGCTTTTGTCGCCACTAAAAATGAAATTGAACAGCGTTTATTGCCACGCGTAAAAGAAGAGCTGGGTTTATAAAATCATGTTAGCCGCCCTACTCTTTGTAATCGTTATCACCTTGGTCATTTGGCAACCGAAAGGCTTGCAAATCGGCACCACAGCGGTCATCGGCGCCTTAGTCGCTTATGTATTGGGTATTGTCAGTTTACAGGACGTGATCACCGTGACCGATATTGTCTGGGATGCCACCTTAGCCTTTATTGGGATTGTGTTACTGTCTATGGCTTTAGATGAAATCGGTTTTTTTGAGTGGGCGGCGATTAAGATGGCGCGGCTTTCCAAAGGCAATGGCTATTGGCTATTTTTCAATATCTTAATTCTGGGGGCCATTGTCGCAGCTCTGTTTGCGAA
Source organism: Galenea microaerophila (assembly GCF_054657255.1). Classification (NCBI taxonomy): domain Bacteria; kingdom Pseudomonadati; phylum Pseudomonadota; class Gammaproteobacteria; order Thiotrichales; family Piscirickettsiaceae; genus Galenea; species Galenea microaerophila. The sequence goes on along the minus strand of NZ_BAAHWZ010000002.1, from coordinate 554,788 downwards.
TGATGGCGCGGCCTTAATTTTAACTCCTATCTTACTGGCGAAAATGAAGCATCTAAAAATGTCGCCAGTCGCCATCTTTGCTTTCTTAATGGCTGGCGGTTTTATTGGCGATACCGCGTCTAACCCCTTAGTCATTTCTAATCTAACCAATATTGTCTCCGCAGATTATTTTAATATTGGCTTCTGGGAATATGCGCAGCATATGTTTTTACCCAACTTAGTCGCCATTATCGCCTCCATTATTGTGCTCTTTCTTTTCTTTCGCAAACAGATCCCTGCGCGCGTGGATATTACACAGCTCCCAGAAGCGAGCAGTGTGATTAAAAACCCAGCCCTGTTTAAATTTAGCTGGTTCTTCCTAGCGCTTTTGCTCGTAGGCTATTTTGTAGGCGATATTTACCATCTCCCTATTTCCGTGTTCGCTTTAGGCGGCGCTCTCCTTTTTATCGCCATTGCCGCCCCCACTGGCGCCATTCAACCTAAAGTTATTTTTAAAACCGCTCCTTGGCAAGTGGTGTGGTTTTCCATCGGGCTTTATGTTGTCGTCTTTGGACTGAAAAATGCAGGTTTAACGGAAATGGTTGGAACCTTTATCGCTTCTTTTGCGGTCTATGGCGAGCAGGCTCTAACCCTTGCCACCGGTTTAACTTCTGCAGTGCTCAGTGCGATTATGAATAATATGCCCACAATTATGATTATGGATTTGGCTGTGGACCATATTCAACGTCCAGATCTTGTTTACGCTAATATTATCGGTGCGAATTTAGGCCCTAAAATAACGCCTATCGGCTCCTTAGCCACCCTTTTATGGCTACATGTTTTAGCACAAAAAGGCGTCACCATTACTTGGGGGCAATATATGAAAGTGGGCATCATTATTACACCGCCCGTTTTAATTGCCTCGCTTTTGGCACTTTAAATCTGATCTTCAGGGCATCCTTTAACTCTCTATTCATCTTTAAAAAGAGCTTTGCACAAGCAGGACGCAAGATATAAAATGAGATTACATTTTTAGCCATGTAGCCCGCTCGTAAAGGGCGCCCGAAAATCCCTTTTCCACCCAAAACCACAGAGAGCCATTATGAACTTTACCATCTTCACCCTGATTCTGATTGTTGCCATTCTGTTTATTCTCTATAAAGCCGTCAAAATTGTGCCTCAATCTGAGCTCGTGGTCATTGAACGGCTGGGGAAATACCACCGTACGCTTGATGCAGGGCTCAACTTTATTCTTCCATTTATTGACCAAGTTCGCTCCAGCTTTACCACTCAAGAACAGGTGATTGATATCCCCCCACAAAGAGTTTTCACCAAGGACAATGTCTCCATTACCATTAACGGACTGGTTTTTCTACGTATTAATGATGCGCGCAAAGCCACCTATGAAATCCAAGACCTGAAGTCTGCCATTGCCCAGCTGGCACAAACCACACTCCGTGCAGAGATTGGTAAACTAGATCTAGATGAGACCCTCTCCTCTCGAGAACAACTTAACGCGGCTTTGTTGCAAGCCTTAGACAGTGCTTCAGCCAACTGGGGCGCTAAGGTCACACGGGTGGAGATTTCAGACATTTCTGTGCCTGAAGAGGTCAAAGAAGCGATGGAACTGCAACTGCGTGCCGAACGAGAAAGACGCGCCACTGAGACCAAAGCGGAAGGGGAAAAGAACGCCACCATTGCTGAAGCGGAAGGTGCTCGCCAAAAAGCGTTTAAGGAAGCGGAAGCCATTGAGCGGATGGCGGATGCCAAACGCTATGAACAGATTCAAATCTCAGAAGGTGAGCAAAAAGCGATGATGTTGATCAATGAAGCGATGCAGAACAATCCTCAGGCTGCAGAGTTCTTACTGGCTAAAGATCGAATTAAGGCGCTTGAAGGCATTGCCGCCAGCGACTCGGCCAATAAGGTCATCCTGCCATATGAAGCCAGTGAATTAATCGGCTCGCTCTCCGCTTTAACCTCGATTCTAGACAAGGGTCAATAAGATGGAAAACGCCTCTGCGATTCTTCCCGCTTTTGCCAACTGGCAAATACTCACTTTAGGGGTGATTCTCATCACGCTAGAGGTCACACTGCTTAACTTTTTTATACTGCTCTGGTTCGGTATTGCCGCATTGATCATAGGGGCCATTGGTTTCTTCTACCCCTTTACTCATGGAGAATACCAACTGCTGGCGATTGCCATTTTAGGCACCCTGCTGTTACTCGCTTTCCGAAAAAAATTGTTGGAAAGCCAACGCCGTGAACAACTGCCATTAGAGACTTTTGAAGCGGGAGAAACGGGTACTGTCGTCCAGCATAAAGATGAATTCAAAGATCCGATTTGGATGATTGAATACCACGGCAGCTGGTGGCGCATTGCCAACCCTTCGGACCACCTGAAAGTAGGGCAAATCGTCAAGGTAAAAAAGGTGGAAAACAATCAAGTTTGGATCGAAGAAGAATAAAGGCTTTTGCCTTTATGGCGCAAACACCTGATCCAATCCTTCACACAAAAGATGGTTAATAAAGTTATGCGCCTCTTGAATACGTGCGGTTTCTTGTGAAGGGACATGAATGACCAGGTCACAAATTTCATCTAGCTCGGTGATCGCTTCGCCAGCCAAAGCAAGGGTGGCGCAGCCTTTGGCTTTTGCCGCTCGCATGGCTTGAATCACATTGGCACTTTTACCTGAAGTCGTCATGCCGATTAATAGATCATCCGCTTGCGCCAAACCCTCCACCTGACGCGCAAAAACCGACTCAAAATCGTAATCATTGGGATGCGCTGTCAAGATTGAAGTATCCGTCGTTAAAGCAATAGAGGCCAGAGGCCGGCGATCTGCCTGATAGCGCACCATCAGTTCTGCCGCCATATGTTGGGCATCTGCGGCACTGCCGCCATTGCCACACCACAAGACCTTACCGCCTTGTTGTAAACAGTCAACCACCATCTGCGCTGCCTGATGAATGGCTTTAGCTTGGGTGTTGACGACCGACAGGGCTTGTTGATGCGCTTTTACGGCGCGCGTGATATCCAGTTCTACCGCTTGTGAACTCATGCCTGACACTCCTGTTCTGCTTGCTCAGCCTGCTGAATACGCTCTACCATTTTCGTGGTGGAGTAGCCTTCCCAAAATGAGAGCACTTCAACTTCACCGCCATTGTCCCATACACACTGAGCCCCTGCGATCTCGTCTGGACGGTAGTCCCCGCCCTTAACCAACACATCGGGCTTGAGCTCACAAATCAAACGCTCCGGCGTCTGTTCACTGAATGGCAATACCCAATCGACACAACTTAAGGCCGACAAAAGCTCCATGCGACTCTCTAAAGGCACAATGGGACGACTCTCTCCTTTCAACTGTTTCACCGATTCATCGGAATTCACGGCAACAATGAGTCGATCTCCACGCTTGGCCGCTTCATTTAAATAGCGCACATGGCCGCTATGCAGCAGGTCAAAGCACCCATTGGTAAAGACGACGCGCTCGCCTTTTTCTTGTGCCAATTTGACCAACTGTTTGACCTCCTCTTCATTCATCGCCACATACCCTTGATGACGATGTTTCGCTTTTAGCTGTTCATCCAGCTCCGCTTTTGTCACGGTGGAAGTCCCGACCTTGCGCACCACGATACTGGCCGCTTCATTGGCCAAATCCGTGGCTTTTTCCAATGGGAATCCAGCAGCAAAAGCCGTCGCCAAGGTCGCCATCACTGTATCCCCAGCCCCCGTTACATCAAATACCTCTTGTGCTTGCGACTTTAATAGATAAGGCGCTGCTGCCCTTTGCACCAAGGCCATTCCATGTTCACTGCGCGTCACCAGTAGGCCTTCCAGCTGCACCTGCTCAATCAGTTGCGCGGCCTTCTCCAACAAAATATCTGTACTGTCACAAGCCCCCACAATCTGTTCAAATTCTCCTTGATTAGGCTTAATCAAGGTAGCGCCGGCATAACGACTGAAGTCATCCCCTTTGGGATCAATTAATACGGGCACGCCAACCGCTTTGGCCTCTGCAATCATCTCTTCCACAAATTGCAGTGCCCCTTTGGCGTAATCGGATATCACCAATGCTTGATACTCGGCAATTTTCGATTTGACCAATGTCACCAAACGTTGTGCATCTTCCGCAGGAACCGGGTTTTCAAAATCCATACGAATCAACTGCTGATGATGACTCAAAACACGCAATTTACAGATGGTGCCGCACGCACTTTTAATCCAATCGGTCTGCACACCGGCTTGCTGTAAGATGGCTTCTAAGTCTTCACCATAATGATCCTCACCGATCACCCCCAAAAGATGGGCTTGCCCCCCAAGCGCCGCAATATTCAGGGCCACATTGGCAGCACCCCCAGCACGTCGTTCTTCTTCCGCGACTTTGACCACCGGTACGGGCGCTTCCGGCGAAATTCGATGCGCTTGACCATTCCAATACTGGTCCAACATCACATCCCCTACCACCAGTACCTTGGCCTGACTCAATTTTTCTAAATTAAATTGTTGCATTGCGTTCATCTAAAACCTTTAAAATATCTACTTCAATATTAAACCCTAAACATAAGAGGCGCCCTAGCCCTGCATTTTAAAGAGCCTCTTATCAAAACAGAAACATTAATTTATTATTTTATTAAATGTCAAAAGGATATCTCGATCAATGCGTCATATGACACGCCTGTTTATCGCACTTTTCTGCCTAATCAGCTTGCAACCGGCCAAGGCGCAAAACGCCACTGAAGACACCTTAATGAATTTAGCCATTCAGGGCACCCTGCTCACCCTAATTGGCAGCAGTATTTGGGGGGAAAACCCTTTTCGCGAAAGTTTACACCTTAAACCCCAATGGGGCGTGGGATTCCAACAGGGCGCTGATCACTCCGTTAGCCTGACTCAAATACAGCTTGTTCGACCTTTTAAAAACGCCCTTTACACAGGCAAACAATGGGATCTAACCGCGCACTGGGAGTTTGATGCCGGTTACTGGTCCTCGAGCAAAAAGCACCCAAAAAATGAAGACGGTTATTTTTTCGGTGCCACCCCCGTATTTCAATACACTTGGCTCGGTTGGAATATCCATCCCTATATTGAAGTGGGTGCGGGAGTCAAATATTTAGACAATATCACCATTGAAAACAATTATAAAAGCACCCAGTTTCAATTTGGGGATATTTTTGGCGTCGGCATTGGCAATGCGCATTATCACATAGGCTATCGTTACCTGCATATTTCGAATGCCAATATCGAGCTCCCCAACCCAGGGAATAACTTTCAAACCTTTCATATCCAGTATTTATTCTAGGAGCCCTTTATGAGTCACTATCAAACCATTGCCCAACGTGTTTTTGAGATTGAAGCGCAAGCCATTGCCCATCTTTCTGAGCAGCTGGATTCACAGTTTGACCAGAGCGTTGAAGCCATTCTCAATACCCAAGGACGCGTCGTCATTTGCGGCATGGGCAAATCCGGTTTGATTGGTAAAAAAATTGTGGCAACCTTGGCCAGCACCGGTACCCCTTGCTTTTTTATGCACCCCGGTGAAGCCTTTCACGGTGATTTGGGCATGGTCACGCCCGAAGATATTTTTGTTGCCATTTCCAACTCAGGCGAGACCGAAGAGGTGATCAAATTAATTCCTTTTTTAAAAGACAATGGCAATACGATCATTGCCATGACGGGTCGTCCAGAGTCCACCTTGGCACAAAATGCGAATTTCCATCTCAATATTGCCGTCCCGCAAGAGGCGTGCCCCCACCAATTAGCGCCCACCTCCTCTACCACGGCCACTTTGGTGATGGGGGATGCTTTGGCGGTCGCGTTAATGGAAGCGCGTCAATTTCAACCACAAGATTTTGCACGCTTTCATCCTGGCGGCAGCCTAGGGCGCAAACTGCTCACTCGAGTTAAACATGAGATGCGCAGTCAAAATCTGCCGTTTATTGAATCGAACACCCCGATGAAAGAGGTCATTCACACCATGAGTGAAGGGCGACTGGGCCTCTGTATTGTGGATCAGGGCAAAGGGATTATTACCGATGGCGATTTGCGGCGCCATATGGAGCAGGACGCGATCGGTTTAATGCAAAAAACGGCTGGGGAGATTATGAACCCCAACCCAACCACCATTGATGAAAACACAAAACTGACCGAAGCGGAAGCCTTAATGAATGAGAAAAAAATCACTTCACTGCTGGTGACCAATGCAGATAAGCAAATTGTGGGCGTTATTCAAATTTATGACTTAAATCAATAACGGCTTAAAATGAACCGCTGGCTCTATTCCCTACTGCTGATATTTGCTTTCCCGATTTTTCTCTATTCAGCGTGGAAACGGTGTCGCAAATCCGCCAATCAGCTCGAGCCGATTCCGCACTGTTTTAAAAGTCGTTGGGGGTTCAACCCGACTGACTTTCAAAAAGGGGGCATCTGGATTCATGCGGTTTCAGTGGGCGAAACGCGCTCGACCTTCCCCTTGCTCGAAGCGCTTAAAGCCCAATATCCTGATCTACCCATTACGCTGACCAGCGGCTCCACACAAGGTGCGATTCAAGCGCGACAATTTGCACCCGTTGCAGTGCAACATCAGATGATCCCTTATGACTATGGTTGGGCAGTTAAACGCTTTTTACGTCAGCTTGAACCCAAACTGGTCATTATTATTGAAACCGAAATTTGGCCCAATCTCTTTCAAGCCTGCCATGATTTGCACATTCCACTCGTGCTCGCCAATGTCCGCTTGAAAGAGCGTTCATTTAAAGCCTACCAAAAATGGGGAGGGAGCCTGATTCCACAAGCCCTCAATCAAGCGACCTTAATTGGCGCACAATTTCCCATTGATGCAGAACGATTGATGCAACTTGGCGCCAAGCCTGAAAAAGTCAAAGTGTGGGGCAATTTAAAATTTGATCTTTCCCTGCCCGATACACTGCAAACAGAAGCCAACCGCTGGCGACATCAGGAGGCGGCTGATCGCTTTATTTGGGTGGCTGCCAGCACCCACGCAGGGACAACACCGCATGAAGAAAATGAAGAATCTCTTGTTCTACAAACCCATCAGCAGCTGCTGCAACAGCGGCCAGACGCCCTATTAATTTTAGTGCCGCGCCATGCAGAGCGGTTTGCGACGGTTGCCCAATTGTGTCGACAAAGTGGGCTCAAGACTGCGATTCGTTCCCAAAACCAACCGATTGAAGCCGATACCCAGGTCTATCTTGCCGATACGGTTGGGGAGCTGATGCTCTGGTTTGCCGCCAGTGATGCTGCCTTTATTGGCGGCAGTTTGGTTAATTTTGGTGGCCACAATATTTTAGAGCCTGCTGCCTTGAATAAACCGATTCTTTCTGGCCCCCACTTTCAGAACTTGCAAGCGCTGTATGAAACGTTTATCCACCAAGATGCGCTGCTGATTGCAGAGAGTGCGCAAGCCTTAGGGGAACAACTGATGACCCTCGCACAGAGCCCCGATTTTGCACGCAGCTATGCCGAAAAAGCACACCAAGCCTTTTTATCCCAAACCGGTGCACTGTCTCGACTGCTCAACGCCATTCAGCCCTTTCTAGAGGCGGAAAACAGACAGAAAATCAACGAAAAAAGCCAAAATTCCCAGTCCTGATAAAAGCTTAACTCTGCAGGACTGGGGATTTTGGCTTTTTGTTCGTTCAATGCGTTAAATAAAAATTGCTATCGCTAACTTTCTTGCTGAATAAACGCTTCTTCCACTTTTTGTGTCTGGGAAGAGGGCTGTTCTTTTTCAGGACTCCGCTGCTCAATTGGAATATAACAGAGCTTACCGGCCCCAGTATAGATCTGCGTCGGCCGGAAAATTTTGTTGTTCTGCAACTGTTCACGCCAATGCGCCATCCAACCAGCGGAGCGCGCCACAGCAAAAATGGGGGTAAAGAGTTCGGGCTCAAAACCCATCTCTTTATAGAGAATCCCCGAATAGAAATCAACATTCGGATACACCCCTTTATACGCCAACAGCTCTTCACACACTTTTTCCACTTCTACAGCAATTTCAAACAGAGGGCTGAGTTGACCTTTTTTATTCTTAAGAATATTTTCTGAAAGTTTCTGCAGTATGGTGGCGCGTGGATCTTTCGTTTTATATTCACGATGCCCCATCCCCCAAATAACCTTTTTCTCTTTGAGTCGCTGTTCAATATAGGGGCGCACATTTTTCACCGAACCAATCTCTTCTAACATCTGGATCACCATCTGATTGGCACCGCCATGCAATGGACCCGACAAGGAGGCAATTGCCGCTGAAATGACCGAGCAAGGATTGGCCAGTGTAGACCCCACCACCATAGTGGTAAAAGTTGACGCATTAATGGTATGCTCCGCATGCAAAATCAGACAGGCATCCAACAATCGCGCCCAATCTGGGTCTGGCTCTTCACCGGTCACCATATACAAAAAGTTCTCTGCATAGGTGAGATCTTTACGCGGTTCAATCGGATCATAACCTTTACGCATATGTTCCCACTGGGCCACCAGTGTGCCCATATGGGCGATGATTTTCACCGTCACATCATTAATATATTCCTGATTTTCCGATCCACCACTCATATATTCGGTGCTCGGATAAAAGCTGGCCAGACTGGCAACCAACACTTGCAGCATATGCATTGGATGCGTCGTCGCTGGCAAGTTTTTCATAATCTCACGGAGATTGTATTTAACCCTTCGATTCTCACGCAGTTTGCGATCAAACTGGGCTAATTCCTCTTGTGTTGGCAACTCACCAAACAATAACAGCAGAGTTGTTTCTTCAAAGGAGGACTTTTCTGCCAGCTCCATAATGTCATAGCCGCGATAGGTCAAAATCCCTTTCTGACCATCAATATAAGATATTTTAGATTTTGTGGCAGGGACGCCCGCTAAACCAGGAATATATTCCATAACCATCCTTATACGCTAAATGAAGAACCACAACCACAGGTTGTTGAAGCATTGGGGTTTTCAATGACAAATCGCGCCCCTTGTAGATCTTCAAGGTAATCAATCTTGGCACCGACCAAATACTGGAAACTCATCGGATCGATCAACAGCTGTACCCCGTCGGTTTCCACCACGGTATCGTCTTCTGCGACCTCTTCATCAAAGGTAAATCCATACTGAAAACCGGAACAGCCACCCCCTGTGATATACACCCGCAGTTTTAAATTGGGGTTACCTTCATCCTCAATTAAACCTTTTACTTTGGCCGCTGCCGCTTCGGTAAAATTGACCGGCTTAGCAGGCATTGCGCTTTCTGCACTTTCGGTTGATGCTAAATTTGTCTCTGACATGATTTATTCCTTTTAACCCATCACAATGATCTGAATCAAATCATTGTAACAAATTATGGCAACAACGCCACCTGTTGCAGCCCGGTATCTTCTTCCAAATTAAACAGAATATTCATATTCTGCACCGCTTGTCCTGAAGCGCCTTTAACCAAATTATCAATCACCGAAGTCACCACCACACGCTGGCTGCCTTTGGGTTGATACACGGCCATGCGGCACATATTAGAACCTTTCACCATCCGCGTTTCCGGCTGACTGCCTGCTGGCATCACATCCACAAATGGCTCCATCGCATAGGTTTCCTCAAAAATCTCTTGCAACTCCGCTTGTGGCACACTGCGCGTCAATTTTCCGTAGAGCGTCGCTTCAATCCCGCGAATCATCGGCACCAAATGCGGCACAAACGTGAGATTAACATCGGTATTCGCCATCCAAGAGAGTCCCTGTTCGATTTCTGGATGATGACGGTGTCCATTCAGCGCATAAGCCTTAAAACTTTCTGCTGTCTCTGCGGCCAAAGAACCCAACTTCAGCCCACGACCAGCACCACTAATGCCGGACTTCACATCGGCGATCAAATCATCAATATCAATCAAACCATGCTTAATCAGCGGATAAAATCCTAGCTGCACCGCAGTGGGATAACACCCCGGATTGGCAATTACACGCGCTTGCTCAATTTTATCGCGATACAATTCAGGCAGGCCATAGACCACCTCATGCATCAGCTCAGGACTGGCATGCTCCATGCCGTACCAATCTTCCCAAACTTTCAAATTAAAAATGCGGAAATCTGCAGCCAAATCAATCACCTTGACTCCAGCTTCAATCAACTCAGGCGTCATCTGCATTGCGACACCATGCGGCGTGGCAAAAAAGACCACATCACACCGCTTTAATTTTTCCATATCCGGCTTTGTAAACGCCAAATCGTAGTAGCCCCGCAGATTCGGAAACATATCCGCAACCTTCGTGCCCGCATCACCCCGTGAAGTAATCACCACCACCCGAGCATTGGGATGACCCGCCAAAATCCGCAATAGTTCTACACCGGTATAGCCTGTACCGCCCACAATCCCAATTTTAATTTTTTCCATCTCTACCTCAATCTTCACTTGTGTATTAGATTATTTTACCATGCACGGTAATAAAGTCCGCTTTTTACGGTATTATTGAGTGACCATTTATAATTCAAGGAATCAACCGATGGACGTGACCCCCAAGTCGACTTATCTTAATCGCCGCCAGTTTATTCAATACCTTACGGCAGCGGGGCTGATTGGCACGCCCCTGTTGAGCCATGCCTTTTCCGCGCAAAAAAATCCAGCCTATCAGCCCGATTTAAAACTGACCGATCCAGAGCACGCACTGCACTACAATAATTTTTACGAATTCGGCACGCGTAAATCGGATCCTTTCGAATACGCGGCGGAAATGGTTACTGACAACTGGACGCTAACGGTGGAGGGTGAATGCCAACACCCTCAGACCTTCACTCTCGATGAACTGGCAAAACGGTTTCCTTATGAAGAGCGTATTTACCGCTTCCGTTGCGTGGAAGGCTGGTCAATGGTGGTGCCTTGGGATGGATTTCAATTGAGCAAACTGCTTGATACCGTCAAGCCAACGGCTAAAGCAAAATATGTGGAGTTTATCAGTATCCATGACCCCAAGCACCTACGTGGACAGCGTTTTCCCATTCTCAACTGGCCCTATCGCGAAGGTTTACGACTGGATGAAGCCATGCACCCTTTAACGTTGATGACCACTGGCATTTATGGCGAACCTTTACCCAATCAAAATGGTGCGCCCATTCGTTTGGTGGTGCCGTGGAAATATGGATTTAAAAGCGCCAAATCCATTGTCAAAATTCGCTTGGTTGAAACCCAACCCACCAGTAGCTGGATGCAAGCCGCCCCGAATGAGTATGGCTTTTATTCCAATGTAAACCCTCATGTTCCACATCCACGCTGGTCCCAAGCGAAAGAACGCCCCTTAGGCAGCTTCTTTAAAAAACCAACGCGCATGTTCAATGGCTATGAAGATGAAGTCGCTGAACTCTATCAAGGGATGGATTTAAAGAAGTATTTCTAGTATGAAACGAAATCTTTTACTTACCTCTCTCACTCTATTCACACTGTTACCTGCCATGGCGCTTGGCTGGCGGTTTCTTCACGATCAGTTAGGTGCCAATCCAGTTGAGACTTTAGAGCATAGCAGCGGTGACTGGGCGCTTTATCTACTGCTGCTCACCTTAGCCGTGCCGCAGCTGATCAAACTGTTGCCCAAACAGCCGCCTCTGCCCACCTACCTCATTAAACGCACCTTAGGATTGGCGGCTTTTGGCTATGCGACGCTCCATTTAACGGTTTACTTTGTCTTTGACTTGGGATTGGTCTTTTCTGACCTCATTGCCGATTTAATCGAACGCCCCTTTATCCTCGTCGGCATGGTCGCTTGGCTGCTGCTTATCCCATTAGCAGTGACTTCAACCCTTAATTGGCAAAAACGCCTTAAAAAAAGATGGTTCACTCTGCATAAAGCTATTTATTGGGCCACAGGACTGGGTATTTTGCACTTTTTTTTACTTGTCAAAGCCGATATGACTCAACCGACTCTCTTACTGGTCATTTTTTTAGCGCTCATATTGTGGAAGCGTAAAATCATTTAAGATTCATCACCGCTTGCCGATAAAGACTGTATCCTAAAATTGATTTGTGAGCAGCCTATGAGTGACGAACAGTTGTCGGCCAGTATTAAATATTTTTTGCGCCATCTAGAAAAAGAAGCGGAAAAGATTCAAAAGCTCCAAGAAGCTCAACAACCTGAAGATACCATCGATTTCGAAGAAGTTGGACACTTTTTCCGAGTCTTAAAAACGCAAAACATCTTTATTTTTATTGTCGGCATTAATGGCAAAATCGAATCCTCTCCGTTGACCAAGCTTATATTTAGTCTGGGCAAAGTGGTACGTTTTTATTACAGTCTCTCACTGGATTCTGAACAAGCGGGGTTTATCCGCATTCGTTTGAGCGAGGATGAACGCCTGATCTTAATCGAACGTCTGCATGGCTATCGCCCTAAACCCGAAAAAATCTATGCCAGTAAAAATCCCTGTCATGTGATTCGCTTTATCACCCGCTGGATGCTGCGTCGCATTGATTGGAAAAAAACGCGGTTACAAAACTTAGATATTTACAAAGAGTATCTTCACGAAAAAGAAGAAGAACAGAAACAAAAAAAGCAGCTAGAAGCCCAGCATGAAGAAGGCGCCATGCCTGCAAAAAATTATTCAAAAGATCGGCGCAGAAGAGACCGCAAAAAGGTATAAAAACTTGTACCTAGAGTGAACTAATGGGTGCGCTCAACCGCTAAATCCGCCAAGGCGTATAAAGCCTCCTTAAAATGGCTGTCTGGCAGAGGCGCAAGCGCGGCCTTAGCCGCTTCTGCTTCCTTGCGGGCCACCTGATAGGTATAATCAATGGCGCCTGATTTTTGAATAATGGCACTCACCTCTTCAATTAATGCGATCCCTTCAGACTCAATTGCGCGCTTAATAATCGCTTTTTCAGCTTCCGTACCGTGCGCCATCATATAAATGAGCGGTAGGGTGGGCTTACCTTCGGCCAAATCATCCCCAATGCTTTTACCCAGCTCCGCTTCATCCGCCATATAATCTAAGGCATCATCCACTAACTGAAAAGCCGTCCCAACCCAACAACCATATTGAGCTAAAGGCGCCTCCCACTGCGGTTGATGCGCCAAAATCGCCCCCATCTGCGTCGCCGCTTCAAACAGTTTCGCCGTTTTACGGTGAATCACCTCCATATAACGCGCTTCATCCGTTGAAATATCATGACAATTGAGCAGCTGCAACACCTCTCCCTCAGCAATTACATTGGTGGCCTCACTCATCACCTGCATCACCTTCATCTCATCGGGCTCCACCATCATCTCAAAAGCCCGTGAATAGAGAAAATCCCCCACCAATACAGAAGCCGCATTGCCCCAGACCTCATTGGCAGTTTTATTGCCACGACGCGTATCCGATTCATCGACCACATCATCATGCAGCAAGGTTGAAGTATGGATAAACTCAATCACCGCCGCCATGGTCAAATGGTGCGTCCCCTCGTAGCCACAAGCTCGCGCACTCAGCAGCGTCATTAAGGGACGCAATCTCTTCCCCCCACTGTTAATAATGTAGTGTCCGATCTGATTAATCAGCACCACATCAGAAGCCAATCGATTTAAAATCAACTGATCGGTGGCAGCAATATCTTCAGCAATCAACTGGCGAATTTCGGCTAAAGTCATAGGTCACATCTTTTTAGTAGATAAATCCAGGTAAGTTTAGTATGAAGCGGCTCTTTTGAAAAGGCGGCAGCGTGAAAAAACGCTCAAAAAAATATGGATGCGCGTTTGCCAACAACACCTAGAAAAATTTTATCACGCACCAAGGTCTCAATAATAAAGTTGACCTTCTTACAAAAAATCTATATAATCCCCGTTTTTCTTATTCCAGGCACTGCCATCACAGCATGCTTTGGTAATTACGAATTTTAGAATCAAATCTGGAGAACTCCAAGATGTATGCGGTCATTAAAACCGGTGGTAAACAATATCGTGTGCGTGAAGGTCAAACCTTGCGCATTGAAACCTTAGAAGCGAATGAAGGGGACGCGATTGAGTTTGATGAAGTTCTAATGGTTGGCGAAGGTGCAGATGTTCAAGTGGGCACCCCAACTGTAGAAGGCGCTAAAGTTGCGGCGACTGTTAAAGGTCATGGCCGCGGTAAAAAAGTGACCATCATCAAGTTCCGTCGTCGTAAAAACCGTTCTCGCTTGAAGAAAGGTCACCGTCAAAACTTTACAGAAGTTGAAATTACAGGTATTTCAGCTTAATATAATTGATCCCTTAACGGGGTTGGCATATTAATTAAGTTGGAGCATTTCTGAGTAGGGAATGTTCGAGCGAATAAGAGGTTATCAGCATGGCTCATAAGAAGGCTGCAGGTAGTACTAAAAACGGTCGCGATTCCAATGCCAAACGCTTAGGTGTTAAGCGTTTCGGTGGTGAACAAGTTTCCGCGGGGAGCATTCTTGTTCGCCAGCGTGGAACTAAATTCCACCCTGGCTTAAATGTGGGTCGTGGCAAGGATGATACCTTGTTTGCAAAAGCTGATGGTAAGGTCGCTTTTGTCACTAAAGGTAAGCCAGTACGTACCTATGTTACAGTGATTGCCGAATAAGCTTATCGGAATCCACTGCCAGACGCCCCGCTTGTCGGGGCGTTTTTATTTTGAAAAAAGCCCTTTGTGCGAGAGAAAAGATGCAATTTGTAGATGAAGCCCAAATCGAAGTCATTGCCGGTCGTGGCGGTAACGGCGTCGCCAGCTTTCGGCGTGAAAAATATATCCCTTTCGGCGGCCCTAACGGGGGAGACGGCGGGGATGGTGGCAGCGTTTATCTGCAAGCAGACCGGAATCTCAACACGCTGGTTGATTTTCGATTTGTCCGTCAATACAAAGCAGAAAATGGTCAGAGCGGCATGGGGCAACAAAAAACCGGAAAGGCCGGTGAAGATCTGATTATCAAAGTTCCCGTCGGCACCATTGTGCGTGACGTTGATACACGAGAAGTGATTGGCGACCTCACCCAACACGGACAAAAACTGCTCGTTGCCAAAGGCGGACGCCATGGTTTGGGCAATGTGCATTTTAAAAGCAGTCGCAATCGTACCCCTCGACAATGCACGCCTGGAGAACCGGGTGAACAGCGCAACTTGCAGCTTGAACTGGCGGTATTGGCCGACGTGGGCTTACTTGGACTTCCCAATGCCGGCAAATCCAGTCTCATTACGGCTGTCTCTGCCGCCCGCCCCAAAGTGGCCAACTACCCGTTCACCACGCTTTATCCCAATCTAGGGGTGGTCTATATTTCACCTGAAACCAGCTTTGTTATCGCCGACATTCCAGGTTTAATCGAAGGAGCTGCTGAAGGCGCTGGATTGGGCGTGCAGTTTCTAAAACATCTCTCGCGCACAGGCTTACTTCTGCATGTGGTCGATCTAGCACCCTATGATGAAAGCACACCACTAGAAGCGATTCAGACCATTGAAAATGAACTGAAAAAATATAGCCAAGAGCTAGCTGGCAAACCTCGCTGGTTGGTCTTTAATAAAGCGGATCTCCTACCTGAAGAAGAAGCACAAAAGCGCGTTCAAGAGACCCTTGAGGCTCTCAATTGGCAAGCGCCCTATTTTGTAATTTCAGCCGCGCAGCGCTCCGGCACGCAAACACTGGTCAATGCCATTGCCGAAACGCTTAAAGCCAATAAAGTGGCCGCACAGCAGGCCGAAATTGAGGCAAAAAAAATGGCGGAAGTGCACACAAACGAAACCCAGCCTGAAAACGATCGCCCTGAGGACGAAACACCATGATCCAGCGTTCTACGCTCCATCAAACCCGACGCTGGGTGGTTAAAATTGGCAGCGCCTTATTAACCAATGATGGCAAAGGCCTCAATCGCCAAGCCATTCAAGATTGGGCCGAACAAATCACCCAACTGCGACAAAAAGGCATTGAAGTGGTGCTGGTCTCTTCAGGTTCTGTGGCGGAAGGGATTAAACGCTTGGGCTGGGAACAACGCCCCACTGAAATTTCAGAACTGCAAGCAGCAGCGGCCGTGGGGCAAATGGGACTGATTGAAGCCTATGAAAATGCCTTTAGCGCGCACAATACGCATACTGCACAAATTCTACTGACCCATGATGACCTTTCTCATCGCAATCGCTACCTAAATGCAGCCAACACCCTGCAAACACTTCTGCGCCACCAAGTGGTGCCCATTATTAATGAAAACGACACGGTGGTCACTGATGAGATCCGCTTCGGTGATAATGACACCCTCGCAGCGCTGACTGCCAACTTAATTTCTGCGGATGTTTTGGTGATTTTAACGGATCAAAACGGACTCTATGACAGCAATCCTCGCCAAAACCCCAATGCCAAACTCATTTCAGAAGCGGCAGTCAGTCGAAAAGACATTGAACAGATGGCCTCGCCTGAAGGCGGCCAACTTGGACGTGGCGGTATGTACACCAAAGTAATGGCTGCTAAACGCGCCGCGCGCTCTGGCACCGCCACCTTAATTGCTTCAGGCAAAGAGCCTAATATCCTCCCTCGCCTTATGCAAGGGGAAACCCTCGGCACCTTGTTGCTCCCTGATCTTGAACCTATGAGTGCCCGCAAACAGTGGTTGGCGGGTCACCTCAAAGCCAAAGGCACCTTAATCCTAGATGAAGGCGCCATTAAAGTCTTACAAACCTCTGGCAAAAGTTTACTTCCCATCGGCGTCAAAGCCTTTCAAGGTGAGTTTCAACGCGGTGAACTGGTCATCTGCACCGATGACAAAGGGCGCGAGATCGCGCGCGGACTCATCAATTATCCCAGTCACGAAACCGCTAAAATTATTGGCCAGCCTTCTCAAAAAATCCCTGAAATTCTCGGTTATATAACAGACGAATCCCTCATTCACCGCGATAACTTAGTGGTGACTGAACCAGAGCATTCATAAATTCTATAAAACGCTCAACGCCCATCGCAGACCCTTAATTTTTTTCATCAATTGGTTGAAAAAAAAATTCTTATCCCTATTAACTTGACACCCTAAGTTTGTTTTATAAAATAATTAGCACTCTAAACAGGAGAGTGCTAATTTCATAAGTTCACTTGATGATGACTCAATAGGAGAAAGAAGAATGGCAATTAAACCTTTACATGACCGTGTTGTTGTGCGTCGAATGGAAGAAGAGGAAGTTTCAGCAGGCGGCATTGTGTTGCCTGATTCTGCAAAAGAGAAACCTGCTGAAGGTGAAATCGTTGCGGTAGGGCCAGGCAAAATCGCAGACAATGGCTCAACCATTGCAATGTCGGTAAAAGTCGGCGACAAAGTCCTTTTTGGCAAGTACGCTGGCCAAGAAGTGGTTGTAGACGGTGAAGAATTATTGGTGATGCGTGAAGACGACATCATTGCCATTAAAGACTAAGTAAGACGTATTTAACGCATTAGTAATATTGATTAAATAAGGAAGGAAAGCATTATGTCAGCAAAAGAAGTCAAATTCGGTTTAGATGCTCGTGAAAAAATGGTCGAAGGGATTAATATCCTTGCCGACGCAGTTAAAGTTACTTTAGGACCTAAAGGTCGTAATGTGGTACTCGAAAAATCTTTTGGCGCCCCAACTGTTACCAAAGATGGTGTTTCTGTTGCCCGTGAAATCTCTTTGGAAGACAAGTTCGAAAACATGGGTGCACAAATGGTCAAAGAGGTCTCCTCACAAACCAATGATGTCGCGGGTGATGGAACCACGACTGCAACCGTATTGGCACAATCCATCGTTCGCGAAGGGATGAAGTCTGTTGCCGCAGGCATGAACCCAATGGATCTAAACCGCGGCATTCATAAAGCGGTGGATGCCGTTGTCGCAGAAATTAAAGCCATGTCTCAGCCTTGCGATAACTACGATGCGATTGCGCAAGTAGGAACCATTTCTGCAAACTCTGATGCTGCCATTGGTAAAATGATTGCCGATGCAATGGAAAAAGTGGGCACTGAAGGGGTGATCACGGTTGAAGAAGGTTCTTCACTTGAAGATGAATTGGTTGTGGTAGAAGGGATGGAATTCGACCGCGGATACCTATCCCCCTACTTTGTCACCAACCAAGAAAAAATGGTCGCTGAATTAGAAAATCCTTACATCTTATTGCATGATAAGAAAATTTCAAACATTCGCGACCTATTGCCAACTCTAGAAGCGGTTTCTAAGTCTGGCCGTCCACTTTTGATCATCGCTGAAGATGTTGACGGTGAAGCCTTAGCGACTTTGGTGATCAATAATATGCGTGGTATTGTCAAAGTCGCTGCAGTGAAAGCACCTGGCTTTGGTGAGCGTCGTAAAGCGATGTTGCAAGACATGGCTGTGCTGACTGGCGGAACTTTAATCACGGATGAAGTGGGTCTCACTTTAGAAAATGTGACCTTAGACATGCTGGGTGAATGTAAATCTGCCGTTGTCGGTAAAGACAGCACCAAGTTGATTGACGGTGCCGGCTCTAAAGAAGACATTGAAGCGCGTATTGCACAAATCAAGGCGCAAATTGAGACCACCACTTCTGATTATGACAAAGAGAAGCTACAAGAGCGTTTAGCTAAACTGGCCGGTGGTGTTGCTGTCTTGAAGTTAGGTGCAGCGACTGAAATGGAAATGAAAGAGAAAAAAGACCGTGTGGACGATGCCCTTCATGCAACCCGTGCTGCAGTGCAAGAAGGAATTGTTGCCGGTGGAGGTGTTGCCTTGGTTCGCGCCATGTCTAAAGTGGATGTAAAAGGTGACAACAATGACCAAGATGTCGGTATTCAAATTGCACTACGCGCAATGCAAGAACCTATGCGTCAAATCGCTGAAAACTGCGGTTTAGAAGGTTCTGTCATTGTCAACAAAGTGCTTGAGCATGAAGGTAACTTCGGTTTTGATGCCAATAAAGAAGAATATGTTGACATGATCGAAGCGGGGATTATCGACCCAGCTAAGGTGACTCGTTCAGCCTTACAAAACGCTGCCTCTGTTGCTGGACTTGTCCTCACAACAGGTGCCGCGATTGCTGAGATCCCAGCCAAAGAAAGTGCAGCGCCTGCTCCAGACATGGGTGGCATGGGCGGAATGGGCGGCATGATGTAATTCATCTCCCTTTATCCGCACTTAAAGCTAAGGCCAGCAAATCATTTTGCTGGCCCTTTTCTTTTTCCGGTTTTAGAACGCCTCAAATAGTGCCCACCCACTATTTTTACAGCAGAAGGTTTTACATCCTTTTTTTTTTCAGCAAACAACCCGCTACAATTTAACAACGCAATTCTGCCAAGTTTTGCACAACACTGCTATTTCTTTAATAAAAATTACATGCAAATCTTCTTCATTTTTCATAAAATGGTGAATTCATGACAAGCTTTTACACAGGATGGCAAGCGTCTCTCAAGAGAATTTAACCGTATTATGTTCAAATCTTTAAAAACACCTATTTTATTAGGATTTTTGATTATCCTAACCATGCTGCTTTCACTCTCAGGCC
Organism: Galenea microaerophila; assembly: GCF_054657255.1. NCBI lineage: Bacteria > Pseudomonadati > Pseudomonadota > Gammaproteobacteria > Thiotrichales > Piscirickettsiaceae > Galenea > Galenea microaerophila. The sequence goes on along the minus strand of NZ_BAAHWZ010000002.1, from coordinate 535,386 downwards.
ATCTGCTTTTCAGTAATTTCACAAAATACGAATCCTACCAGACCGCCCAAAAAACTTACCATCTTTCAAATAAAATCCAAAAACTGATCACACTTTTAGCTCAAGAAAGAGGCTTACATTATATTCAGTCTCTAAATCAAAGTACCAAACAAACAGATGCGGCACACGCCCTATCTTCTTTTAACAAACTGCTTAAATCAGCTGAAACACAAACCGACCGACTACTCACCCAGGAAAACCTTATTCACGCCTTAGAAACGCACTATCCCAACCAGAAGGCACTGATTTCTTCACTGAAACAGCTCGATCAACTACGCAAACGTAAACAAAGTTTTAAAGCTTACAGTGCACTGATCGCACAACTCGCTGCCTTTAACCAACAAATGCTCAGTCAAGCCACACTTCCTCTATCAAATAATGCATTAAGTCTAGATCTGACGACCCTTAATACGCTCACCAACCTCAAAGAGCTCTTTGGCCAAGAGAGAGGTATCGTGATGCAAATCCTCCTATCCAAAAAACTGGATACCGATCATTATTTTTTATTCAGTGGGATTGTTCAACGCCAAAAGCATTACCTAAAGAAATTATCCGACATCTATAACGATCGACAATTTTTGGCAGCAGATAAAGAATCAAAAGAGCGTCATGAAGCTAAACACATTCAACAGCTGCTCACCCATCTAAATACCGATAAGTATCAAAAAATAACCGCACTAAAACTTCAAATAAGAGATCAATTTCTCCTGCAACAACGGCTCCTCGATTTACTTTCTGTCATCGGCTATGGGGGCTTTATTCACCATTATAAAAACTATATCCTACGTCACGATAGTCTCGATTATCACTTAGCAGAAAAAGACTTGAAAAGACTCAAACAAATTTTACCCAAGCTTGCTCAGCTTGCTTATACTTCGCGACAAAAACAAGATTTAGAAATTATTCAACGCATCTTTTCGCTTTATGAAGAAAAACTCAAATCAATGGACCTATATCATGACTTAGCCATGAATACAGATGAAATTGATGATAAAGTCAAGATTGACACAGCAGCCTCTATAGAGGCCATTCAGGATCTAAAACATTTTTATACCCCAATCCCCCCTTTGGAATGGTGGCAGCTAGCCAGCCAGCCTATTCAAGAGATTGCATTGGCCGAGGATAAATTACTTCATTGCATGCAAGAAGAGGTTGAAGCCGAAGTCGAAGCGTTAAAACAAGTGAATATACTCATTTTTATCGGATTACTGCTCATCACCCTCATTCTGATTCTACTCATGCAGTATATTTTCTCGCGCATTAAACAGATTTCACTTTTATCTGATGAGCTTGGCAAGATGTCCACTTCCCACTATTTTCATCCAATTAACATTGATGGCAAAGATGAAGTCGCCAGCTTGGCAAAATCATTTAACACGCTCATTCGCGATCGTGAAAATTATGAACAAGAGATTTGGACTCGCTCACACCTTGATCCCTTAACACAGCTGCCTAATCGAGGCTATTTACTCGAAATACTCAATTTGTTGATCAAACAACATCAGAGAAACCAAGAACAGCTGGCACTTCTATTTATCGACCTAGATGGGTTTAAAAATATCAATGACAGTAAAGGACACCATGTTGGCGATCAGCTGCTACAAACGATTTCCAAACGTATTCAAATCTGCATTCGTAGCAGTGATATCGCCTCTAGACTGGGGGGTGATGAGTTTGTCATATTAATTCCACAGCTAAAAGAGACAGAAGACACGAAAAAGATCGCACAAAAACTTATCGATGCCATTTCCAAGCCGGTCACCATCGATGAAGATTTAAGCATCAATGTGTCTGCGAGTATTGGGATAGCGCTCTATCCTAAAGACGCGAATGACGGAAATACGCTCTTAATCAATGCCGATCTGGCCATGTATGAAGCCAAATCAAAGGGCAAAAATGGCTATGCCTATTACCATTCAGATCTATCCCACACCCTCGCCTTTAAACAAACCATTACGGAAAGTTTATCGAAAATCGCCAAAAGCGGAGATCCTGAACAGCATGGGTTCTATTTGACCTATCAACCCATTGTCGACACGCAAAAAAACATTCAGCATTTTGAAGCACTGATCCGTTGGAACCATCCTGAGCTCGGCTTTTTACCCCCTGACCGCTTTATTGAGATTGCCGAACTCAATCAGACAATCATTCCGCTCGGACAATGGGTGATTCGCGAAGCCGCCAATCAAACCATGCAATGGCAAAAACAATTCCCACATCAAGAAATTCATATTTCTATCAACCTCTCGCCAGTGCAAGCCGAGAATGGGTTTGCGAGTGTACTAGAAGTATTAGATGCGCTTCAGCAGAAACAGTTCCCAGTGAATACCCTTCATTTTGAAATTACTGAGGGACTCTTAATGCAAAATAACCAAACCATTCTGAATGGCCTACAAAAAATTAAAGATTATGGCTGTAACATCTACTTAGATGATTTTGGAACTGGCTACTCCTCTTTGAGCTATCTTAAACGCTTCCCATTGGATGTCCTTAAAATAGATCGCAGTTTTATTATGGAAATCTTAGAGAACAAACAAGATCAAGAGTTAGTCAAAACGATTCTCTCTATTGCCCACATACTGCATTTAAAAGTGGTGGCGGAAGGCGTTGAAAATGAAGCACAATTTGAATACTTAAAAGCTCATGGCTGTGAATTTATACAAGGTTATTGGATTTCAAAACCGTTAAAAGGCGATGAAGCGACAGAATTTTTACAGAAACATCTCGATAAGTAATGGTACGCCCAGAGGGACTCGAACCCCCAACATAGCCTCCGGAGGGCCACGTTATATCCAGTTTAACTATGGGCGCATGTGCATTTTGAAAGAAGGATATTATAAGCTGCTTACATAAAATTTTGGGAAAAATTTGAGACCTTTGCATGAGTGGGATGCAAAGGTCTCAATTTAACGAATGCTTTGGTGATAGGCTTCTTTGACCTGATACATATGCATATCTGCCTGCTTAATCAATGTGTCTGCAACCTTTTCAGCATCATCCGCCTCGGTAAAGTCATCCAACAGCGCATAGCCAATACTCACGGAAACAGAAACGGAAATCCCATTTACCTCAATAGGCGCCTTAATCACTTCTTCTAATTTATCGACGACTTTAAGCACATCTTCTGGATGCCGAATGTCCGTTAACACCACAATAAACTCATCCCCGCCAAACCGTGCAGCTATATCCGACGTTCTTAAGGTTTCCTTCAATCTTTTCGCCACCGTTTTCAGCACTTCATCGCCCACTTTGTGACCGTAAGTATCATTAATCGGCTTAAAACCATTCAGATCCAAAAACAGCACTGCAATCGATTTCTTGTTGCGTATCGCTAGCTGCACACTCTGAATTAAGCGCTCTTTAAATTGAAGCCGATTCAATAATCCTGTCAATGGATCATGATAAGCTAAGTATGCAACCTGGGCACGCGCCTTATGCGCTTTATAATCAAAATATAAAATAATCGGCAAGAAAATAGCGCCTAATACCACCACCAAGCCTAAACCCTGTATCACAGCTTGCCGGAGTTGCTTTTGGTCTTGCGCTAAAGCTTCTTGACTGCTATAAACAACTGCCGTCCACAAGGTGCCAGGTATTTTTTTCATGGCCACATTCGGTAAAGCATTTAATGCAGATAAGGACATTTGCCATTGGCGGGGATAGCTATGACGATAACCTTGATCAGAAAAATCAATCAGTACCACTTGCTTTTGCCGATCAATTTTCACTAACAGCGAATGCGTGCCTTCTAAAGTGACATATTGCAACCATTCCACAACCTTTTTCGCCGAAATATTGATAAAAAATACCCACTTTTTATCATCTAAATTGATAGGCACCATCAAATCAACGTGCGGAAAAACGTGATTGGGATGTAGTTGCATTAAGCCTGCATGAGGGGGTTGGGCAAAATGCTGAATATCTCGCCGGCATATATCGCTAATGGTGCCGCCAAAATCATCGAACAAGAGGTTTCCCTGAGCATCCGCAATGGTAAAGCCACCCATCTCAGGAAAATAACGCATTAATTTTTCGTAAAGTTCATCTTGAAGCACCTTATCTTTTGGATGCAGTGCCAAATCGGCAATGAGCGCCTGATGCGCATTGACAAATACTTTAAGCGAGCGCCTTAAATCTAACAGATTATTATGCACTATCCGCTCAACCCCTTTGGCTTCAATCCTGTTTTGGGATTGATGAATGCAGGTTAAATACTGTTTATTCAGCTGATAGGTTTGCCATAAATAGGTGCCAGAAAAAACGAAATAAGCCAGTAAGACAAAAACCAATGTGCGCAAATGTATCGGCCGACCATCATGAGGTTGTCCTGCGCTTAAATCATTGAATGAATTCATAGAAAAAACTTTAATTATTGATTGGAAAAGATTATACCCTGTATCAATCTTATTTAATCAGTAAAATAAACCTATGAATAATTCACACGCTCCACAATTTAGCCTTATTCAAAGCAAGGGCACCTTAGACTGGTGTTATCCATCATTGGTTTTAGCCAGTACAGCAGCGGCCATGGATAAGCAAGTTGGGATTTTTTGCACCTTTTATGGTCTCAACTGCTTATTAAAAGATACCAGCAAGCTCAAAGTCTCGCCGGTCGGCAATCCTGCCATGCCTTTAAAACTGCCTATCGGTCCTCGCTGGCTACAGCAGCAGGATTTACGCTGTTTACCAGATCTTATCTGGAGTTTACCCGGCATGACTTCACTGGCCACATGGAGTTTTAAAAAGACTTTGGCTCAACATCAACAGCTGCCTTTTGAAGCGTTGCGCCAACTGTGTCTAGAAATGGGGGTGCAATTTACCGCTTGTCAAATGACGGTGGATTTGCTCGGCTATCAAGCAGATGACTTTATCGAAGGGGTGCAATTTGCCGGTGCAGCCACCTATTTTGCCCACTCACCTGAAAATCAGTCTCTTTTTATCTGACATTGATAAAAAAGGGCTTAAAGCCCTTTTTTAGGATATGAATGGTTTTTTAATGCGACTTATTTATTTCTCTCGCACATAAGCAGATTGTTCACTTGCATTGACCGACCCTTTTCAAAAAACATGATTATTTACTCTTTTACTTTTTGAGCCATCTCTTGCGCTTTTTCACTCACAATCGGGCCTTTTTGCTCAATCAACTTTTCGCTCACCTGCTGTCCTTTTTCAATCACCACTTGCGCACCTTTACCCACTTTTTCTATGACTTGTGCATCCGGAAAGAACAGCGCGCCTGCCAGTAACAACATCGCAATAATCACCGCTGCTTTCACCAATCCAGTGATCATTTTAATGATAAAAAAAGCAACCACGACGCCAACCAAAGAGGCAATTAAAGTGGTTTGGTCCCCCGAAGCTAAATTTTGCATATACTGTTGCCACATCTCTTGCATAAAACGTCTCCTTTTAAGAGACCTTTGCACGAGATGGTTCTACGGCTAAAAATGGCTAAAATTTCCCCTATCGTTGTTGGAAAACTTGGCAATAGCTGGCTATTGCCTGCGTTTCCCGCCTAGATAAGGAAAATTTTTTCTCATTTTTAGCTCGCATCCCACTCATGCAAAGGTCTCAATTTTTTTATTCACCTAAAAACCATCCTTTTGGTGATTGCGGGTCAAATCTGTCCATCGCTTCTTGCGCTTTTTGATAGCCCACAGGAATCATCTCATTTGCGCGATCAAATTCAAAAATCCCGCAGCGATCCCGTTCAATCTCGATCAGCACATCAGGCGGATAGGTCGCGAGTTTTAAGCGTGCAATCGTCCCTTGCATTGTATCAAAAGAACGGTTGGCCAAATCATAGAACCCTAAATTGGGCATCAGCTTTGCACGCATGGTATCTTGCAACTCCTTTAAATAGCGTTTCAAAGTCTGCTCCATTACCCACCCGGTTTCATGCTTCGTCTGCTCTTGAAGCAGATCTTGATCCCCTTGAATCAGAGTAGAGCTCAATGGAGTTCGTTGCATCGGCTTACCCATTAAATTCACCGCAATGGTCAAATCCGTATGATCCGACAGCGTCGGTGCAATAGGGACAGGATTTAACACCCCACCATCCACTAAAGTGCGGCCATTAAGTTCATAAGGTGTAAAAAAAAGAGGAATGGAAATGGAAGCACGAATGGCATCAAAGAGCTTGCCTGACTGCAGCCACACCTCTTTTTCTTCAAACACATCCGCCGCTACGGCTGTATATTTAATGGGTAAGTCATCAATCAAGGTATCGCCAGCCATGCCGATCAAATATTGCATCACCTTTTCGCCCTTAACAATTCCACCATTGCCTAAGGAAAAGTCCAGCATGGAGAAAATATCCACCTTATCAATGCCCCGCACCCATTTTTCATATTCCTCCAATTTACCGGCCGCATAAATGCCCCCAATTAAGGCACCTATGGAAGTGCCTGATACCGATTGAATCTGATACCCATGTTCTTCCAACCAATGAATCACCCCTATATGGGCCAGTCCTAAAGCCCCGCCACTGCCTAGAACTAAAGACACTGTTTGTTTTCGCTTGCTCATCAATTGTCTCTCACCTTTGCGCATAAAATGGATTCTATCACAGTTTGACCAACCGTCTTTAATGATAGCCTAAGACTATAATTAGAATATATACAATTATCTTTAACTATTAATTTAGATATCCTATACTAATACTCAAGCTTCAAAGCTTTTTAATTCAATTCCCCCAACCAAGGAGAAAACCATGCCATTAGAAAACCGTGAAGGACAAACCGTTCCCAATGTAATCTGGCCCACACAACAAAATAACAGCTGGGTCAATATTTCCACCGATGACATTTTTAAAGGCAAAACCGTCGTACTATTTGCGCTTCCTGGCGCCTTTACCCCCACCTGCTCCAGCAGCCACTTACCGCGCTACAATGAGTTAGCACCGGTCTTTAAACAAAATGGCGTCGATGAAATCGTCTGCCTTTCTGTGAATGACACCTTTGTGATGAATGCATGGGCCAAAGATCAAGAGGCACAACATATCACCATGATCCCTGATGGTAATGGTGAATTTACCGCAGGCATGGGCATGTTAGTCGATAAGAGTGATCTAGGTTTTGGCATGCGCTCTTGGCGTTATTCTATGTTGGTCAAAGATGGCGTCATTGAAAAAATGTTTATTGAACCGGATGTACCTGGCGATCCTTTTGAAGTGTCTGATGCAGATACCATGCTTCGCTATATTAATCCTGAAGCGAAACCCCCTAAATCGGCAACCCTCTTCACGAAAGCCGGCTGCCCTTTCTGCGCCAAAGCCAAAAAAATGCTTGAAGAGGCTGGCATTAACTATGAGGAGATTGAAATTTCCAATCATGAGATCACCTCTCGCACGCTGCGTGCTGTCACAGGCAAAGACACCGTGCCACAAATCTTTATTGAAGGGGAATATATCGGCGGTTCAGAAGAGCTGGAAAAGGTCTTAGCCCATAAAGCGTAAATGCTAAAATAATGACTATTATTTTAAAGGGGCTAAGCGCCCCTTTTTTATCCCCCATTTTTATTCAAGGAGTTTATTATGCAGCAGTATGACTATGATTTAATCGCCATTGGCGCGGGCAGCGGCGGCCTTTCCGTCGTGGAACGTGCGCGCGAGTATGGGGTTAAATGTGCTGTGGTCGAAGCCAAAAAAGTGGGTGGCACCTGCGTCAATATCGGCTGCGTGCCCAAAAAAGTGATGTGGTTTGGTGCCCATATTGCCGAAGCGCTCAGAGATGCCCCCGACTACGGCTTTGATTTACAGGTTGAAAGGTTCGATTGGCACAAACTGGTGACACAACGCGAAAATTATATTCAAAACATTACCACCTGGTATCAAGGCTATTTACAAGAGCTCGGCGTGGATCTAATCCAAGGCTGGGGAAGTTTTGTCGATGCGCACACCATTGAAGTGGACGGTAAACGCTATACCGCCAAAACCATTGTGATTGCCCCCGGCGGACAACCGCTCATTCCGCAAGAGGTGGAAAATGCCGAACTGGGGCTCACCTCTGATGGCTTTTTTGCCCTCACGGAACAGCCGAAAAAGGTGGCCGTGGTCGGCTCGGGTTACATTGCCGTCGAGCTCGCCGGCGTCTTTCAAGCACTCGGCACCGAAACCCATCTGCTGAGCCGAAAAGATTTAGTGTTGCGCGGATTCGATGACATGATTCGCGAAACCCTTACCGACGCCATGATTGAGGCAGGTATTCAAAAAGCGTACCACTTCAAAGTCACCAAATTAGAAAAAACGGCAGAGGGCACCTTAAACATTTACGCCGATGATGGTCGCATTCTCAAAGGTTTTGACCAAGTCGTCTGGGCTGTCGGTCGCACCACCCTCACCGAACCGCTTAAACTGGAAAATGCCGGCTTGAGCATTAATGGAAAAGGCTTTATCGAAGTCGATGACTACCACCGTACTGCTGTAGACAATATCTATGCCATTGGCGATGTCACTGGACAACCACAACTCACCCCAGTCGCCATTCGTGCTGGACGCTATCTGGCAGAGCGTCTTTATAACAACAAGCCTGAACTGAAAATGGATTTAAGTAAAGTACCCACGGTGATTTTCTCTCACCCCCCTGTCGGCACCATCGGCTTGGCCGAACATGAAGCGCGCAGGCAGTATGGACATGATCATGTGGAAGTGTTCACCTCGATCTTCACCCCCATGCGCTACGCTTTTACCCAACATCAAATCAAAACTGCGCTAAAACTGGTGACTGTCGGCGAAGAGAAAAAAGTGGTCGGGATTCACATTGTCGGCGATGGTGCCGATGAGATGCTCCAAGGGTTTGCCGTCGCCGTGCAAATGGGCGCCACCAAAGCTGACCTCGATGCCACCATTGCCATTCACCCCACCAGTTCAGAAGAGCTGGTCACCATGCGGCCAATGATTTTTAAATAACAAAACGCCTAAAATCCCCAGTCCTGCCACCCTGTAAAATCACTAAAAAACCCTTTTCAAGCCTAGCAGGACTGGGAATTCTGGCATTTTTTAATCTTTATCTCAATTTTTCAATCCTTGCAAATCCGCATCTTGTCGAATACGCAAAAAGACAGGATGACGTGGATGACCCTGCTGAGTCTTGCCCATAAACTTAAACGTCACCACCGCGCCAATTTTCGGTGGATGTGCACGAAGTGCATCGGTCAACCCACTGCCCAGGCGCACATTTTGACCATTGCTCATCTGACAGAGCAAAGCGCCCACCTTACCTTGATACTTACCTTTGCCTGGACGATAACCGACGACTTCACACTCTGCCTCCTCAAAAGGTTTTAATTTCAATGCGGTCGCTAGGCGCCCTGTTTGATAGGGGAGATCTGCCCGCCGTACCACCAAACCTTCACCCCCTCTCTGAATCACTTGGTGAAATGCTTTCTGTAAAACCTGCTCACGATTCACCGGATGCTGAGCGATGATATGGATAAAGGAGGCAGGATGACGCTGCAAAAAAGTGCGCAATTTTGCCAAGCGCTGTTTTAACCCACCCGGCTGATTAGGCACTTCAAAAATCTGATAGTGAATCTGTCGCCAGCGTGAATCGGGCTGTTGCTGCCGCACAATCGAGACTGTCTGCGCAAACTGTCCGCGCCCCGACCACAACTCCCCATCAATCGCAAACGGTGGCAGAGCCGCTAAAAACCAAGCCGGCGCATGAATCACTTTACCACCACGAGAGAATAGGTCATGCCCATCCCAAAAAGCGCGCACCCCATCAAACTTTTCACTCCAAACCCATTGCCCCTGCGTGAGGTCCACTGAGTGATAGGGTTTTAGGAGCATTATGTCGGGTTGATGATCAGGGCTTTTTGCCCAACCACTGGAAAAGAAAACCAGCCCCCAAAGAAGACAAAGAAACCAAAGAAAACGCACAATTACCGCCTTATGCCACAAGAGAATTTGGATCATTATACGGGCATTGTGATCAAAATAAATGGTGCCCCCTCACAGACTCGAACTGTGGACCTACCGATTATGAGTCGGGTGCTCTAACCAACTGAGCTAAGGGGGCAAAGGAAAAGGTAAGAATTGGGATTTGAATTTTGCGGTATTATAAAGGAATTGTCATCATTTGTTAGGAGAATTTACCAGCCCATCGATGGTTATCGGTCAATGGGCTGATGCAACCTATTTGATTATTCTAAAAAGCTTTTCAGGCGATCTGCTCGGCTAGGATGGCGAAGCTTGCGCAAGGCTTTGGCTTCTATTTGACGGATACGCTCGCGCGTCACATCAAACTGCTTACCGACCTCTTCTAAAGTGTGATCGGTATTCATTCCCAATCCAAAACGCATTCTCAATACCTTCGCTTCTCTAGGCGTTAAGGTGTTGAGCATATCCCGAACGGTCTCACTCATCCCTTCTAAATCTGCTGTCTCGGCAGGGGATAAAATATTTGCATCTTCGATGAAATCTCCCAATGAGGAGTCTTCATCTTCACCCACAGGCGTTTCCATAGAGATGGGTTCTTTGGCTATCTTCATCACCTTACGAATCTTATCTTCTGGCATCTCCATCTCTTCTGCCAACTCTTCTGGTGTCGGTTCACGCCCCATTTTTTGTAAAAGCTGACGCTGAACACGATTGAGCTTATTGATGGTCTCAATCATATGCACGGGGATACGAATAGTGCGCGCTTGATCCGCAATGGAACGGGTGATCGCTTGACGAATCCACCAGGTGGCATAGGTTGAAAACTTATACCCACGGCGATATTCAAATTTATCCACCGCTTTCATCAAACCGATATTACCTTCTTGGATCAAGTCCAGGAACTGCAAGCCTCGGTTCGTGTATTTTTTGGCAATGGAGATCACCAAACGCAAATTGGCTTCGACCATTTCCCGTTTCGCAACGCGTACACCTCTTTCAGACTTACTCAATCCGGTATACACCTCCTTATAATAGGAGATCGGCATCTTTTCTGCCTTTTCAATCATCGCTAGACGCTTCTGATTGCGTTTGATATCCTCTCTCGCCGCTTCAAGCTGCTCGGCTTTTTCGGGAACACGTTCTTTTAAGCGATCGACCAATGTATAATCTGTTTCTTTGCCAACAAATTCCTCAATAAAGTCTTTTCTTGGGACCCCTATTTTGCGAACGATAATTTCGACTAAATTGCCTTCATACTCGCGAATCTGCTTAATTCTTGCTTTAATGTCTTTAATCAATTGATTACTAAAGGCTGGGGTGAGCTTAACGGTGCGCAAATGGTCAATGACCGCTTGGCGTTTTTCCTTCGCACGTTCATCACGAATGCCATATTTTTCTTCTGCTTCAATCGCCGCTTTATTGAGTTTTTTCAACTCGCGAACAAAAGCTTCCACATCTTCTGGCTTAATCGTATTGTCACGCGGTTCACCACTTTCATTATCAGGTGAAAGCTCTTCAATGGGCACATCTTCTAAGTCTTCTGGACGGATAAATCCTTGGATCACATCGGCTAGCTTACCCATGCCCTCATCCATCTGCTCAAATACTTGCAATACCGCATTAGCGGTAATCGGATATTTCGCCATCGCATCCAGCATATCACGCGTGCCATGTTCAATCCGCTTGGCAATCTCAATTTCACCCGTGCGAGAAAGCAATTCCACCGACCCCATCTCGCGCATATACATCCGCACTGGATCCGTGGTGCGACCAAATTCTGCATCCACTTCTGCCAAGGCGGCCATTGCAGCTTCCGCCGCGGCTTCATCGAAAATCCCACCTTCTTGGGCAATCAATTCTTCTTCATCTGGTGGAGAGTCAAATAAACGAATCCCGAAGTCTTTCAAAATGGTGATGACCTGCGCCAGCTGGTCCTCTTCCACATCTTCAGTCATGACATCATTGATATCCGCGTAGGTTAGATAGCCTAACTCTTTTGCGCGTTCAACTAAATCAATAAGTTGTTGTTTTCTTTCTACTCTTGTTGTCATGTTCGCCTCATATTCAACTTCAACGCCCAGATTTTCGTCTGGTGACATGGAAAAATGGAACCGTATATTATACTACTTAACTTTTATATAGTGCTATTTTTTAAAATTTCTACTCTTTACACTTTATTTTTCTCGTGACGTCAGCAGTTGTTGTAAATTTTGTAATGCCAACTTATCCCAACCCGCTTGTTTCACCTGCTGAGTGGCCATTTTTTTAGCCAGCTGCTGCATCAATGCATTAAACTCCGTTTTTAAAAAGACATCTTCATCGGGTAATTCAGACCGCTGGATCAAAGCAAGTGTTTCAGACGTTTGCGATCTTTGTAGCCAAGCGAATATCGGCTCAACCGAACCTTGATGTTTATTGAGCAGATGAATCACATTGGCCAATAGCGCGTAATCTGCGCCCCCAAGATTTGCCACATCTTGCGCAAAACCAGGGTAAAACACCTGGTTCCATTGAGGGCGCTTTAACAACAAACGAATCAATTTGATCGGCAAAGAGACCACTTTTATCGTGGGAGAGGTCTGCTGGGATTTTGGGGCTTTAGGCGTGGCAAACCCTGAACGCACGCCCATCTCTTTTTCAATGCGCCAAGTCGGCAGCTGCACCTGTTCGGCAACCGCTTCAGCCAGCAAAAACTGATAAAGCCCCTGCGCTTTTTGCACATAGGGCGTAGCTAAAGCGACCAGATGCTGGCGTCCTTCTGCGCTGCTTAAGGGGGCTTTCAGCTGATTCTGCAATCCTTCTATTAAAAATTGTGACAGCGATAAGGCCGTATTGACGCGGGATTGAAACCCTTCCGAACCCTCTTTGCGCACAATGGAGTCGGGATCCTCCCCCTTCGGCAGAAAAAGAAACTTCACCGAGCGCTGTTCACCCATTAATGGAATACATAAGTCCAAGGCTTTCCAAGCCGCTTTGATCCCCGCTTCATCGCCATCAAAACAGAAAACAATCTCATTCACTTGACGAAACAGCAGCTCTAGATGCTCAAGCGTGGTCGCTGTTCCCAAGGTGGCGACCGCATTCCGGATGCCAAATTGCGCTAAGGCGACCACATCCATATAGCCTTCAACCACAATAATATGATCAAAATGTTGACGCGCCTGCTTCATCTCATAGAGACCATACAGCGTATAACTTTTATGGAAAATCGGCGTTTCCGGTGAATTCAGATATTTGGGTTGTCCCTCTCCTAGGATACGCCCACCAAAAGCGATGACTCGTCCGCGAATGTCTCGAATGGGAAACATAATTCGATCACGAAAGCGATCATAAATGCGTCCTGCTTCATTTTTAATCAACATGCCGGCTTCAATAAGCTGCTGCGTGAGCCCCTCATCTGCCTTCAAAGCCGGTTGCAGATTTTGCCAGTCGTCTGGGGCATAGCCAATCACAAATGTCTTAGCGATCTCTGCACTTAAACCGCGCTGTTTTAAGTAATCCTTAGCCCGCTTCGCTTGGGGATGATCTCGGAGTTGATGGCGATAGTATTTTGTCACGGAATGCATCACTTCATAGAGATCTTGCTGCTGCCTCTGCTGCACCACCTTTTGCTGGGAACGCTTTTCATAAGGCACTTCCAAGCCATACATACTGGCCAACTGCTCAACGGCATCCACAAAAGGCAAGCCGTCATACGCCATAATGAATTTCAAAGCATCGCCGCTGGCACCGCAGCCAAAGCAGTGATAAAACTGTTTCTGTGGATTGACATTAAAAGAAGGGGTTTTCTCCGAATGGAAGGGACAGCACGCTTTGTAGTTGCTGCCAGCTTTTTTCAATGGCACACGCTGTTGAATCACCTGCACAATATCCGCACGATTCAGCAAGTTTTCAATAAATGTACGAGGAATGGTTCCTCGGACTGGCTTTGACGAATTGGCCATCGTAAATCAGTCAGCTCCATTGCACATGGACAAAAACACAAAAACCCACTCAAATGAGTGGGTTTTCTAACCTGAAAAGCAAAGGCAGTTGATTAATGAATCAACTAACTTAACTTAGCCTTAATCAATTTACTGACTTCACCCATATCGGCGCGACCTTGCATCTTAGGCTTGAGTATGCCCATCACCTTGCCCATCTCTTGCATGGAGCTGGCACCTGTTTCTGCCAAGGCTTCATCCACCATCTGCTCAATCTCTTCGGGTGTTAGCGGTTGCGGCATAAACTCTTGGATGACGGTAATTTCATAGGCTTCTTTTTCCGCCAATTCTGGACGGTTTGCATCGGTATATTGCTTGATCGAATCACGACGCTGCTTCACCATTTTGTCTAGCACTGCTAGGACACCGGCATCATCCAAAGTCGTCTGATTATCAATTTCAACTTGCTTAATTGCAGCTTGAATGGTACGAATCACAAGAAGACGATCTTTATCTTTCGCCTTCATGGCCGTTTTCATTTCTGCCGTCAGTTGATCTTTCAGGTTAGACATCTATCTACCCTTAATATTTACGAACTGCATTCACGCGTTCACGAGACAGACGCTTAGCTAAACGCTTAACAGCCGCAGCTTTTTTACGTTTACGCGCCCAAGTAGGCTTCTCATAATATTCACGCTTACGCACTTCAGTTAAGATGCCTGCTTTTTCTACAGCGCGCTTAAAACGACGCAAGGCAACGTCAAAAGGTTCAGTATCTCTTACTTTTACGGTTGGCATAATCTCTTCTCTTAAAATTTTAATTCGGTTTCAATGTCTGCTGCGCCTTAGAATTAAGCGCAGATAACGGAAAACGAGAATTATAATTTTATTGACTTTATATTGCAAATTTTATTTAGTCTCCGATGCAGTAAAGCTTTACACGTTTCATCATCACCTAAAAATTGCGTTATAATCCGGTCTCTTTGACTCACATTTTGAGATCATGCATGATTGTTTTAGGCATTGAAAGCTCTTGCGATGAAACCGGCATTGCCATTTATGACACCGATAAAGGTTTGATTGCCGACACCCTCTATTCTCAAATTGCGCTACACGCTGAATACGGTGGCGTGGTGCCGGAACTCGCCTCTCGCGATCATATACGCAAGCTAACCCCTTTAATTCAACAAACCCTAACAGACGCCCAACTCTCCGCTCAACAGATCGAAGGCATTGCTTACACCAAAGGTCCCGGACTGATGGGCGCGCTTTTAGCCGGCAGTGCCGTGGCGCGCAGTTTAGCTTTTGCTTGGAATATTCCAGCCATTGGCGTTCACCATATGGAAGGGCATCTTTTGGCGCCTATGTTAGAAGCGAACGCCCCGAAATTTCCTTTTATCTGCTTACTGATTTCCGGCGGCCATACGATGATTGTTAAAGTGGAAGGCATTGGCCGTTATGAAATCCTAGGCGACACACTGGATGACGCCGTTGGGGAAGCATTCGACAAAACCGCCAAAATGCTAGGATTGGGCTATCCCGGTGGACCCATCGTCTCACAAATGGCGCTTAAAGGTGACCCCAACCGCTTTCAATTTCCACGCCCCATGGTCGATCGACCCGGCCTAGACATGAGCTTTAGCGGCCTTAAAACCTTCACTTTAAATACCTGGTTAGCAGCTAAGGAAAAAGGCGATGACAGCGCACAAACACAAGCAGACATCTGTCGCGCATTCGAATTGGCGGTAGCGGACACCTTAAAAATCAAATGTCAACGCGCCTTAAAACAGACCGGCTACCAAACTCTAGTAGTGGCCGGTGGTGTCAGTGCCAATCGAGAAATTCGACAACAGCTCAGTGACTTAATGGAAAAATTGGACGGGCAAGCCTTTTACCCGCGTCCAGAATTTTGTACTGATAATGGGGCGATGATTGCTTATGCAGGTGCTCAAAGATTATTAGCCGGACAACAGGAAGATTTAAGTTTTGCGGCCAATCCTCGCTGGCAGCTGACAGAACTATCCCCCATTTAACTCAGCGTTGAATGAGGTCTTCTTCGCCCTTAATGAGTCGCTGGATATTGGAACGATGGCGCCAGATTAACAGTGCGCTCATCAATCCACTGCCCCACACCCAACTCATTTCCCCCGATAGCCAATAGATATAAAAAGGAGCCAACACCGCAGCAATCAGCGCTGAGAGGGAAGAGATTTTCATCACCTTGGCCACAAAGAGCCAGGTCGCAGCCACTGCTGCACCAATCCAGGGCGATAGCCCAAACATCACCCCCAACATCGTCGCCACCCCTTTTCCGCCTTTAAAGCCAAAAAAGAGCGGATATAAATGCCCCAAAAAGGCCGCAAAACCGACTAAAAAAACAACCTCAGGCGGCCAGCCTAAGCCATTGACAATCGCCACCGGGATCAACCCCTTGAGCATATCCCCTAACAAAGTAATGGCAGCGGGCTTAGTCCCATAAAGTCGCTTAACATTGGTGGCACCTGGATTGCCAGAGCCGCCTTCTCGCGGATCCCCCAACCCCATTAAGCGACAGACAATAATGGCTGAGGAAAGCGATCCCAATAAATAGGCCACCACAACTGCCAACCCTTCAATTCCAATCATCTCTAACACACTTTATCTCTCATTCTGCAATGGGGACATTTTAGCTGATATAATGAAAAAATGACTCACTTTGTACCGAGAACGCCATGTCTGCATCCACACCCCCTCGAAAACTTGATACCATTTTTATCCACCAACTGCGCGTAGAAGCTGTCATTGGCGTCTATGATTTTGAGAAAGAGAAGCCTCAACCTTTATTGTTAGACTTTGAATTAAAAGTGGATTTACACGACGCAGGGAAAAATGATGATTTAACAGAGACGGTGGATTATGCAGAAGTGGCTCAACAGGTAATTAGGCATATTCAACAGACGCGCTATGAACTGTTAGAGGCTTTAGCGGAAGCGCTTTGCCAACAGCTATTCCAAAAGTTTGCTGGCATTAAGGCCATTACCCTCACCCTATTCAAACCCGAAGCCGTCAAAGAAGCTGAAACCGTCGGCATCCGTATTGAACGGCAACGCCCTTAAACGCCCTCGGCTTCTATTTTCTTCTGCTCAGCAATGGCCGCTTTCAGTTGTGGGATAATCTGCTCCATGTAAACCACCGCTTGATGCTGTGTGATCTTATCCATCTCTCGATAATCTTCTTCAAACTGGCGCGCATTGGTACGGCTTAAATTTTTCAAAACCTTTTGATACAGTTTTTGATCCGTGGAAAGGCGCACTAAAGTCACTAACTGACCAGGCGTCAATTTGGACAAAAAGTGTTGCAGGACTCGATCATCAGCCCTCACCAACTTATCTGCCAGGGCACGAAAAATCGAAAGTTTTTTCTCTAAATCTTCACTTTGGGATTGCCCCTTTTTAAGATAAAGATTAATCACTTCATGGAGACTTTTAACCACTTCCGGCGTGAGTTCGATCGTAACAGGCTCAACCTCTAAAGCAAAGTTTTGATTTTTGAGTTTCTTAACCGAAATTTCCATTCAACAGCTGCCTTAAATATATTGCGTATTTTCATTAAAGAACTCGATTTCACCTCTCTGCTCCATCTCAAACATCCGCTCAGCAATGCGACGAATACTGGCTTTAATCGCTTCTTCGGAAGGCATCTCGTTCTGTTGCAAATCTTGCTCTATCTGTTTAGCCAGCAAGACACCTAGATTTTTCAACACGCGTTTGACAAACTCAGCATCATTGGACACTTGCAGAAGCACCACGATATCCTTAGGATCCACAGTCCTTAATAATAACTGCATACCTTTATCATCTAGCTCATTCATTTTAAGTCCCAGCTGGATATAGCTTTGAATTAAATGTGCAGAGCTGTTTTGCGTAATGGCATTTTCTAGAGAGAGATTGAGCAACTCTAATGAAAAACGCCCTAACCGAAGCCAGGCACACCCAACATGCACCAGCCATTCAGATTCCGATACCCTTTTAATCCCAACCTTCATCTTATTTCCTAAAACTTTTATGATGACTCTTTCAAAGCAAAACGCTTGCCAATAGCGACCCTACCCTTATAATAAAGCCACTTTAATGTACAATCATAAACTATCTATGAAATCTCATCGCCAACTCCCTGAGCCTTCAGCGGAAGCCAAAGCACGCAGTGAACAACTGACGCAAAAAATTCGCCAATATCTCAACCGTGCCGGTCAGATGACCTTTGGCGAGTATATGCAGCGCGCGCTCTACACGCCTAATCTCGGCTATTATGCCAATGGTCTTCCCAAAATTGGGGCGCAAGGCGATTTTGTAACCGCCCCGGAAATCTCCCCCCTTTTTTCTCAATGTGTTGCCAATCAAACACAACAAGTGTTGGAACAGATTCCCTCCCATAAAACCATATTGGAATTTGGTGCCGGTCGCGGTGTAATGGCCAGAGATATTTTATTGCATTTTATCGAACAAGAGTGGCCCTTGGAGCACTATTTTATTTTAGAGCTCAGTGCTGATCTCAAAGCGGTACAACAGCAGACCTTAGCCCAAGCCTTACCCCAAGCATGGTTAGACAAAGTACACTGGCTGGATAAACTCCCTGAATCCCCTATCCATGGGGTCATTTTAGCCAATGAAGTACTAGATGCCATGCCATTTGAACGCCTGCATTTTTCAGAAGATCAAGCCTCGATGGGCTATGTGATTTATGATAAAGCCCAAGCCAAATTTACTTGGGATTTCCGCCCGCTGACCGACCCCAAATGGCAAAAACAGGCCAACCAGCTGCTCCATATCATTGGCAACCCAACGACTCACAACCCGAAAGGCTACTGGACAGAAATTCACCCCCATATTGCCCCTTGGCTGAAGAGCGTGAATGAGGTGCTTGCAGAAGGTTTAGTCTTGCTCATTGACTATGGTTATACACGCCAAGAGTACTACCAAAATGCGCGCTATATGGGGACGCTGCGCTGCCACTATCAACATCGTGCCCATAGCGATCCTTTTTTCTATCCTGGTTTACAAGACATTACCACACACATTGATTTTACCCAAGTTGCCGAATCGGGGTTTGATGCGGGCTTTAAGGTCGCGGGCTTCACCACGCAAGCCCATTTTTTAATGGGCAGTGGCCTCTTACAAGCCCAACCCAGTACAAGTACCGATATCACAGAGCAGCTAAAATTTGCGCAACAGGTCAAAACCTTAACCCTACCAGATGAGATGGGAGAAACCTTTAAGGTGATCGCCTTGACCAAAAACTATGATCACCCACTGATGGGCTTTATGTACCGCGACTTACGCCACACGCTTTAAGGAGAAAATTTGATGGATATTTTTCAAGCCGCTATTTTAGGCCTAATTGAGGGGTTGACAGAATTTTTGCCCATCTCTTCTACCGGCCACTTGATTATCACCGCGGATCTATTGGGGCTCGACCAAAACAGTGAAAACAAAGCCTTTGAGGTCATTATCCAAGTGGCCGCCATTTTGGCAGTGATCAGCCATTATCGTGATAAGTTCAATCTAGAACATTTCCGCCTCTGGGGCAATATTTTCATCGCTTTTCTTCCCATTGGCATTCTTGGCTTGCTGTTTCACCATCAGATCAAAGAGCTGTTTACCGTGACCACGGTCGCTTGGATGTTTATTATTGGCGGGGTGATCTTTTTAATTATGGAGGCGCTCTACAATGAAGGCACCCATCGCACCCGTAAAGTTGAAGATCTCTCTATGACTCAAGCCTTCTGGATTGGCATCGCACAAGCTTTTGCACTCATTCCTGGCACCAGTCGCGCCGGTGCTTCCATTGTGGGGGCGATTGCCGTAGGACTGGATCGCAAAGCGGCGGCAGAGTTCTCTTTTCTACTCGCCCTGCCCGTCTTAGCGGCGGCTTCTGGTTTTGATTTGCTCAAACACTATCATGAATTTGCCGCCACCAGCTGGGAACCCCTTGCCGTCGGCTTTGTGGTAGCCTTTATCACTGCCTATGCCGTCATGACGCTGTTTATTCGCTTTTTAGAGCACTTTACCTTCCGCGTTTTTGGATGGTATCGTATTATTTTCGGGGTGATATTACTGATTGGGTTTGCCTAACTTTATCCCCCGACTTCACAAAAAGAGTATCACCATGAAACTTTACAGCGCCCACCAAGCCCAACAGTTAGATAAAACGGCCATCGAACAACTCGGCATGCCCAGCATCCTGCTCATGAAGCGCGCAGCAATGGCCGCGCTCGCACATATCCAAACGCACTATCCAACGGTACAAAAACTGCATATCATCTGCGGCATTGGCAATAATGGCGGTGATGGCTATATGCTTGGTCAATTGGCTACCATGGCGGGCTATCAGGTCGAAATGTTTCAGGTCGGCCCCACCCACAAAATTAAAGGCGATGCGCTGACCGCCTTACATGAACTGGTCGACTGCGGACTCAATCCCTATCCATTGACCCCACAAGCGCTAACGGATGCAGAATTGATCATTGATGCCATTTTCGGCATTGGACTGAAGCGCCCAGTTGAGGGGCAGTTTGCAGAAGTGATTCAGCTCATCAATACGCATACAAAACAGAATCTAGTACCCATTCTAGCTTTAGATGTGCCCTCAGGCATTGATGCCACCACCGGTGCAAAGCTGGGCATCGCCACGCAAGCGACACACACGCTCAGTTTTATCGTACCTAAGATGGGGCTCTATCAAGCAGAAGGCAAGGCGCATGCGGGTCGCATTTTTATTCATGACCTATTCCTTCACCAAGAACAGCCTGAACTGATACTACAAATCCCTTATATTGCTGAAACCTTAAATACCCAAGCAGCGACTCTCACTTCAAATTGGTTGCAGCGCCCTGCGAATACCCATAAGGGAAGCTATGGAACAGCGCTGCTCATCGGTGGCGATCAGAGTATGATGGGTGCCCTTTTGTTAGCAGGGAAAGCGTGTCTCACGACGGGGGCTGGCCTAACCCAATTGGTGGCCCAGCCAGCACATCAAACCGCAATCACCCAAGCACAACCAGAACTGATGGTCTTTGAAGCATCACAACTTGCCGCCCGACTCTCCCCTGCAAAAGCCATTGGTATCGGACCTGGCTTAGGACAAAAGCGCTGGGGAAAGGCACTATTTGAACAAGTGCTTTCTCATCTCTTAACGGATGAAAGCAAACATTGGGTTTTAGATGCTGATGCCTTAAATCTTTTAGCGGCTCAACCATCTTTAGAGAACCGATTCTCCAATCGGGTGATCCTGACGCCTCATCCAGGCGAAGCTGCAAGACTGCTTAAAACCTCAACGGATGCGATTCAGAGAGACCGCCTGGAAGCCATTTCTCTACTGCATGAAACCTACGGCGGCATTTGGATACTGAAAGGGTGCGGAACATTGATTTTTGATGGCGCCTCGACTTGGCTGTGCACACAAGGCAATGCCGGCATGGCCACGGGCGGCATGGGAGATGTTTTAACCGGCATCCTCACCAGCTTATTGGCGCAAGGCTTTTCACCTTTGGCCGCCGCACAACTCGGCGTTTTTCTCCATGCGCAAGCGGCTGACCAAGCCATTCAGAACCAAAATCTTCCGACCCTGACACCTTCTGACGTCATCCAACAGCTCAAAACGTTAAATACCGTCATGCAACCTGATTGAGTCCACTTTAGGGCAAGAAAGCTTTAAACTGCTGAATGCTCTCATAAAGGGCTTCTTCACTGTCCGCCACAAGATTAATGTGCCCGAGCTTACGACCGGGGCGTTCTTCTTTGTCATAGAGATGGAGAAAGGCTTTAGGGTGCCGCAACACTTGTTCAACGGGACCGGTTTGACCAATGATATTAATCATTGCCGCCAAAGGTTGTCGGGGTTCAGGACTGCCTAAAGGCAGTCCGGTGATCGCACGAATGTGGTTCTCAAACTGGTCGGTATAGGCGCCCTCTATGGTCCAGTGGCCTGAATTATGTACGCGAGGCGCCATCTCATTGGCCACCAATCCTTGATCGGTTTCAAAGAATTCTAAAGTCAAAACGCCCACATGATCCAACGCCTCTAATAAGGCGCGCATATACGCTTCGGCTTGCTGTTGCACTGTCTCTGAAAGATTGCGTGCTGGCGCAATGGTATAACGCAAAATCCCCTCATGATGCACATTCTGCACCAATGGATAAAACACCTGTTCATTATTTTGGTTGCGCGCCGCAACCATGGAAAGTTCCCGCTTAAAATTCACAAACCCTTCTAGAATCAATTCACGGCCGCCAATCTCATCCCAGGCCTGGGCAATTTGATCTTCGCGCTTAATCACAAACTGACCTTTGCCATCATAGCCTTCTGTAGTCGTTTTCAATACAGCTGGCAGCCCCAGCGCAGCCACTGCTTGCTGAAGGTCTGTTAGAGATTCCACAATTTGATAAGGCGCACAGGGAATGCCTAAATCGGTTAATAACGCTTTTTCACGCCCACGATGCTGAGAGATATAGAGGGATTTTTCACTGGGGTAGACGGGAACGGTCTGACTGATTTTTCGCACCAACTCAATATCTGTGTTTTCACTTTCATAGGTGATCACATCGGCAAATTTTACTAAGGCTTCTATCGAATCGGTCTCATCGGAGTGCTCGAACATATGCCCCAATAAGCCGGATGGCTCATCTTTTGAAAACCCATAAAAACCAAACTTTTGTCCTAAAGGATAACCCGCAATGGCAAGCATCCGGCCTAATTGTCCGGCGCCTAAAACGCCCACTTTTTTACTAAAGGGTGTCATATATTTCGTATTCCTTTGATGCTTAAAAGCGAAAAGCAAAAACGCCAGCAATCGCTGGCGTTTAAAACCTTATTGACGCGGATCACTTCCTGCCAACACCGCTTCGGTCTGCTGCTGGCGGAACTGTTTAATCGCTTGCCGAATGTCTGGGCGACTGTTGCCGACGATTTGGGCGGCTAAAATGCCGGCATTTTTCGCTCCCGCCTCGCCAATGGCCAAGGTGCCCACCGGCACGCCACCAGGCATCTGTACGATGGAAAGCAATGAATCCTGACCACTCAAAGCACGTGATTGCACCGGCACCCCCAAAACGGGCACGACGGTTTTCGCTGCGACCATACCAGGCAGGTGCGCAGCGCCCCCTGCACCCGCAATAATCACCTCTAACCCTCGTGCTTCAGCTGAATCTGCATACTCAAACATCAGATCTGGCGTGCGATGCGCAGAGACCACCTTCACTTCATGCGGTACCCCCAGTTTTTCCAACATCTCTACCGCATGTTGCATGGTTGGCCAATCCGATTTTGAACCCATAATTACACCGACTAAAGGCTTATACTGATTCGTTGCTCCGGCTTTTGCAGTCATTTCAAGGTCTCTTTAAAAAAACCGTTTATTATAGAGGATATAAACTCAGAAACCAAGTAACCGTTTAAATCTCTCTCACAAAATAGGTATTTCCACCTTGATTTTTAGCTGTTTTTTTCGCCTTAGTCGCTTCAGAAGCCAATTTTTGGGGGTGATCCACATGTTCAGGATGCACCTTCAGCACCCCTAAAGACAAACTCATTAAGGGAAAAAACGTTTTTTCGCCCTGTCGATTCAGCCCCTCTATCCCCCCGCGTTTTTGATCTTCTTGCGAATAAAACCGAACCACCCGCTGACGGAATTGTGTCAATATGAGCTCACACACCCTCTCGTAATCATGCTCAGCATCCATAATGACCACAAAGTCATCCCCGCCTATGTGCCCGACAAAGCTTGGATATTGGTTAGAGATTTCAGTCAAAATATGAGCAATCTCTACGATGACCTGATCCCCTTCATCAAAGCTGTAATAATCATTAAAGGGTTTAAAGTTATCCACATCCACATAAATCACCACAAAGGGTCGATCACCCGATAGATATTTTTTAATGGTTTTTTGAATCGGCTTATTCCCAGGTAAGCCTGATAAGGGATTGGCATGCTGCGCGCTTTGAATTTGTAAATTCGTCATTGCCTTAAGCAAATCGATAAAAGAAGCGACCCCCTTATACTTTCCAGTCCCGTCTTCAGTGATGATAAAGGCCTTACGTTCACGCGTTCGATCACTGGTCAGCAAACGACTCACGGCAATCAAATCCATTTTTTCATCAAAGATATAGGGCTCTTTATCCATGACATCAGCTACTGTTTTGCGCGTATAGAGCTCGCGAATATAAGGCCTGGCAAGATTGGCGATATATTCTTCCCGATAAATCATGCCCACTGGCTTTTGCTCAGCGTTTAAGACTGCAACCCATTCATACTCACTATTTTTTAACAGCAGACGATCTAACTTTGCAGCGGAATAATCAGGTGGAATCGTTAAGTCCGGTGCCGCAATACTACCAACCGTCTCTTCATAATCCAGATCTTGATGAATGTGATTTTGACGACTCCATAAATATTTGGGCTGAAACACGATCTTTGGCTGCGGTTTTGCTAATAAAAACCCCTGTACATAGTCAACACCTAAAGTCTCAATCACCCTCAGCTCACCTTCAGACTCAATCCCCTCCGCAATCACCTTCGTCCCCATCTTTTGCGACAGGGTCAACATCACTTCTAAGAAATTCTTTTTCTCTGGGTATCGGTTCACATCTTGGATAAAATGACGATCAATTTTGACAAAGTCAGGTTTCACTTCGGACCAGATACGCAAGCCATTGTAGCCACTACCCAAATCATCCACAGCCACTAAAAAGCCCATCTCTCGGTAGTGCTGAATGGAATTTAAAAACTGCTCATAATCCTCAACCGGCTGCAGCTCCGTTAATTCAATCACCACCTGTTCGGGTGAAATCCCAAGCTCTTTTAGACATTGCAATGTGCGCCCTGATTGAGTCGTTTTTTGTAAAAGATTAACGGTGACATTTAAAAACAACTTGATTTGATTCTTATGAATGGAGGCTTGCTCTTTGTAATTCGCAATCGCAACTTGCCGCGCCAACCAATCCATCTCATCCAAGCAACCATACTCCGCTGCTGCACCAAATAAATTTAACGGGCTATATAATGGAGATTGCTCAGGCCCACGTGTTAAGGCTTCAACTGCATAAACTTGATGCGTTTTTAAGTCTACAATTGGCTGAAAAACCGTACTTAATGCGTGTTCTGAAAAAATTTTAAGGAATGTTCTCCCTAAATGGGTTTTAGAAAGCTGAGAGACCTTTTGTTCATTCAAAATATCAGGCCCAACCTGCTTACAAAACGCAATCATCGTTGCCCTCCAAACAGCTTTTTTAGCAAATGATCCACCTTAACTCAACAGCCATGACATTTTGATGACATATCACCCTATAAAGCAGCCATTTTGCACTTCTTACCTCAGAACGTTATAATGAACTTTTACGCGCCGATTTGATTATCAGCTTGCGGGCGCATTAAAAGTACGGCTAAAGCGAGGTTCCTGCCGAGCTCCGTACCTCATTTAACAAATGTGAGGACAACTTCCATGACAACCACTGTTTTTACTTCCGAATCGGTCTCTGAAGGCCATCCCGATAAAATTGCTGACCAAATTTCAGACGCCATGCTCGATGCCATCTTGGCGCAAGATCCACGTGCGCGTGTGGCCTGCGAAACCTTTGTCAAAACCGGCATGGTGCTAATTGGCGGTGAAATCACCACCGAAGCTTGGGTGGACCAAGAGGAGCTGGTGCGCAATGTGGTGCGCGACATTGGCTATGACCGAGGGGAGCTTGGTTTTGATGCCGATACTTGTGCGGTCTTAACCGCGATTGGGAAACAATCACCTGAAATTGCTCAAGGCGTGGATGAAACCATTGAACATGAGCAGGGCGCTGGTGATCAAGGCTTAATGTTTGGTTATGCAACCAATGAAACCGATGTACTCATGCCGGCGCCTATCTTTTATGCACACCGCTTAATGGAACGCCAAGCTGAGCTGCGCAAATCCAAGCGTCTGCCTTGGTTGCGCCCCGATGCCAAAAGTCAAATCAGCTTACGTTATGAAAATGGTCAACCCGTCGCCATTGATGCAGTGGTCCTCTCCACGCAACATGACCCAGACATCAGCCAAAAAGATCTAAAAGAAGCGGTGATGGAAGAGATCATTCTACCCATCCTGCCTCAACAGTGGTTACATGCCGGTACAAAGTACCACATTAACCCCACCGGTCGCTTTGTGATTGGAGGACCTGTTGGTGATGCAGGGCTTACAGGTCGAAAAATCATTGTCGACACCTATGGGGGGATGGCTCGACATGGTGGGGGTGCTTTCTCGGGGAAAGACCCTTCGAAAGTAGATCGTTCTGCCGCCTATGCGGGTCGTTATGTAGCGAAAAACATTGTGGCCGCAGGCTTGGCGGACCGTTGCGAGATTCAGATTTCTTATGCCATTGGCGTCGCAGAGCCCACCTCGATCAGCATCGAGACTTTTGGCACCGAAAAAATTGCCGTGCAAACCATTGAACAGCTGGTACGAGAATACTTTGATTTGCGCCCCAAAGGGTTGATTAGCATGCTCGATCTCTATCGCCCCATCTATCAAAAAACCGCGGCTTATGGTCATTTTGGACGCGAGCTGCCCGATTTCACCTGGGAAAAAACCGATAAAGCAGAAGCCTTGCGTCAAGACGCGGGGCTCTAAAAGGAGCTACCATGAGTTGCTTAAATCCGCATTTAAAATCGCAACAAAAGTATCCGCAATCTTTAAGTTTAGAGGTGTTTCCACCGCGCACAGATGAGGGGATGGAAAAGCTTAAGCAAACCATAAAGGCGCTCGGAGCGATTCACCCTGAATATATTTCTGTCACCTATGGTGCAGGGGGGACCACCCAAGAGCGCACGGTAGAAACCGTCACTTTTATTCAGAAAGAGACCCCTTTTGAAGCCACGCCGCATCTCACCTGCATTGGCGCCACTAAAGAGAGTATTGCCCAACTGCTCGAAACCTATCAAACCTTGGGAATTCAACGCATTGTGGCCTTGCGCGGAGACATGCCCTCAGGGATGATGGATCCGGGGGAGTTTAAATACGCCTCTGACTTAGTGCGTTTTATTCGTGAAACCACCGGCGATACCTTTAAAATTGAAGTGGCCGCCTATCCAGAAACTCATCCGCAAGCGCGTAACTGCGATGAAGGGATTCGACATTTTAAAACCAAGGTCGATGCCGGTGCAGATGAGGCGATTACCCAGTACTTTTTTAATGCAGACAGCTATTTCTACTTTATTGACAGCTGTGAAAAGGCTGGGATTGATCTCCCCATTGTGCCCGGCATTATGCCGATTACCAATTATGAACAGCTGATTCGTTTCTCATCCATGTGTGGCGCAGAAGTGCCCCGCTGGCTTAAATGCCGACTGGAAAGTTTTGAGAACGATGTCGAAAGTTTACGGGCGTTTGGTCAAACGTTTATTACCGAACTTTCGCAGCGGCTGCTCGATGCGGGCGCACCTGGCTTGCATTTTTACAGCATGAACCAAGTGCACCCCACTTTAGAGATCGCCCAAGCGCTTACATTCAAGGATTAAACCATGCGACGAACTCGGTTTTTCTTGCCGAAACCCCTCCAAGCAGGAGAGGTGATCAGCTTGGATAAAGCGCAAACCCACTATGCGCTCAATGTACTGCGTCTCAAAAATGAACATCCCGTTGAACTGTTTGACGGTGAGGGGCATCAAGCTATCGGCACTTTGAGGGTAACCGGTCGACGTTCCGCGGATGTCTATATTGAAGCCCTCGAAAACGTTGATCGCGAATCGCCCCTCCACACTATCCTCTTACAAGGGATTTCCAAAGGGGATCGCATGGATTTCACGCTACAAAAATCGGTCGAACTTGGCGTGACCGAAATTCAACCTTTATTCACTCAGCGTTGCGATGTCAAACTCTCAGACGACAAGCTAGAAAAACGCCTACAGCACTGGCAAGGCGTCATTCAGTCCGCCTGCGAACAGTGTGGACGCAATCGCTTGCCTAAGCTTTACTCGCCGATGAGCTGGCAAGCCTATCACTCTCAAACAGGCCCACTGCAGGGTTTAATCCTAGACCCGAAAGCAGCCCACACTTTCAAAACCTTACCTGACCATTTAGCCACACACCCCATTCATCTTTTTATTGGCCCCGAAGGCGGGCTCACAGAGGAAGAGATTCAACAAGCGCAAGCCAAAGGCTTAACCCCCACACGACTGGGGCCGAGAATCCTGCGCACTGAAACGGCAGGACTGGGGATTTTAGCCGCCCTGCAAGCTCGGTGGGGGGATTTTTAACCCCTTTCTATATTGTGACCCAGCCTGTTTTAGGTACAATGTATTCATTAAACAAAAAGAAACGTCTATGCCCTCAACCAATCAAGTTCCCCATTTACAAACCGCGCTCACAGGCCCACTTCAAGAGCTGGAGCAACATGCGATTAGCCACAGCAAACAGATTGAGGCTTGGTTTCGCAAACAGTTCCAATTAACACCCCCCCCTTTTTACTGCTCGGTGGATTTGCGCAATGCAGGGTATAAACTGGCGCCAGTGGATACCAATCTCTTTCCCGCAGGCTTTAACAATCTTCATCCCGATTTACGCCCTTTAGCGATTCAAGCCGCGCAACAAGCGGTACAAGCGGCGTGTCCCATTGCGGATGGGGTGCTGATTATTCCGGAAAATCATACACG
Organism: Galenea microaerophila; assembly: GCF_054657255.1. Lineage (NCBI taxonomy): Bacteria > Pseudomonadati > Pseudomonadota > Gammaproteobacteria > Thiotrichales > Piscirickettsiaceae > Galenea > Galenea microaerophila. The sequence goes on along the minus strand of NZ_BAAHWZ010000002.1, from coordinate 506,891 downwards.
CAATCTGTTTTATCTGGAAAATGTCTCTGTTTTACGGGACATTCTGGAGAATGCCGGTTATGAAGTGCAGATCGGCTCTCTCAATCCAGACATCACCGAACCCACCACCATTGACCTGCCCTCTGGCAATCAACTGGTCTTAAAACCCCTTAAAAGAAAGGGTAATCAAGTCGGTGTCGATGACTTTTTTCCCTGTGCAGTTCTGCTAAACAATGACCTTTCAAGTGGCCGACCGGAAATTTTGGAAAATATCGAACAAACGCTGCTACCGCCGCTCGATTTAGGCTGGGTCAATCGCTATAAAACGGACCATTTCCGTCACTATGAAACGGTGGCACAAGCGTTCGCCGAGCTCATCGACATTGACCCTTGGATGATCACCCCAAAATCCGTGGCGTGTGGCCCCATTAATTTTAAAGAACGTATTGGATTGGAATGTTTAGCCGGTGCGGTCAACAGCGTCCTGGAAGAGACACAACGGCAGTATGAAAAACACCACATCTCCTGCAAACCTTTTGTCATTGTTAAATCTGACAGTGGCACCTATGGCATGTCCATTATGTCGGTTAAAAATGCAGAAGATGTACTCAACCTCAATCGCAAACAGCGTAATAAGATGACCTCTGTCAAAGAGGGGTTGTCGGTCGATCAAATGCTGGTGCAAGAAGGCGTTTACACCTATGAAAACATTGATGGCGCCGTGGCAGAACCTGTCGTCTATATGATTCACAATCATGTGATTGGGGGCTTCTATCGCGTCCACACTGGAAAAACCACGACCGATAACCTGAACTCTCCTGGAATGCACTTTCTGCCCATCTCTTTTGAAAGTGCGGGCGTCACGCCAGATAGTCAGCAGACACCGGACGCTTCCCCCAACCGCTTTTATGCTTATGGTGTCGTCGCGCGTTTAGCACTACTGGCCGCCGCACGTGAAATTGCCGAAGCCAAACAAAAGCAGGAGCAAGCTACCTCATGAGACCCCTTAAAGTTGGCGTAGTAATGGACCCCATTGCGTCCATCAAACCCCATAAAGACAGCACCTTTGCCATGTTGCTCGAAGCACAAAAACGCGGGCATGATCTCTGGTATATGACGCCGCAAGATCTTTTTCTTAAAAATGGAGAAGCGTGGGGGCAGCAGAGTGAACTCAAGGTATGGGATCGACCCGACCCTCATAGTGAAGCGCAATATTATGGCTTTGGCGGCACTTTTGACCTGCCGCTCTGCGAACTGGATATGATCCTCATACGCCAAGATCCCCCCTTTAATAATGACTATCTTTATAGCACCCAACTGTTGGAAATTGCGGAAAAAGCGGGCGTGCTCGTGATCAATAAACCGCAAAGTCTGCGTGACTGCAATGAAAAGCTATTTGCACAATGGTTTCCCGATTGCATCCCTCCAACACTGGTCTCGGCTCAGCCTGAACGCATACACCAGTTTATCAATGACCATCTCGACACCATTTTAAAACCACTGGATGCAATGGGGGGCAGCTCTATTTTTCGCGTGAAAAAAGGCGATCCCAATACCCATGTGATTATTGAAACCATGACCGATTTTGGTCGCCATCACATTATGGCACAGAGCTATCTCCCTGAAATTAAGGATGGCGATAAACGCATTCTGCTCATCGGCGGCGAACCGGTTCCCTATGCATTGGCCCGCATCCCTGCAGAAGGCGAAACGCGTGGCAATCTGGCTGCGGGGGGCACCGGCATTGGTCAACCGCTTAGCGAACGCGACTATTGGCTCTGCCAACAGATTGCCCCCACCTTAAAGGCCAAAGAGCTTCACTTTGTCGGCCTAGATGTCATTGGCGATTACATCACCGAAATCAATGTCACCAGCCCCACCTGTATTCGCGAGCTGGACCGTCAGTTTGACCTCAATATTGCCGGACAACTGTTTGACCATTTAGAACGTCTATTGTGAGCCCCACAAAGTTTGACCGCAAACTCCTAACCCATTTTGGGCGTTTTATCCTGCTGATTTTCGGATTGACTCTACTGGTCAGCAGTTGTCAATGGCCGAGCAGTCCTCCGCAACCCATTCGCCAAACCTTCTATGTGTTTGGTACCGTCGTCAATATTGAACTCTATGCACAAAATCCTCAACAAGCGAACCGAGCCATTCACCAAGTGGAACAGCGGTTTCAGCAATTTAATCGCGACTGGCACGCTTGGGAAAAAGGGGGGATTGTTGCACGCATTAATCAGGCGATTGCCGAGCAAAAGTCGATTCAGGTGCCCCTCACGGTCAAAAACTTTATTCTCAAGTCACAACAACTCAGTCACCGCAGTCAAGGTTATTTTGACCCCGGCATTGGCGGTCTCATTGCCCTATGGGGCTTTCATGCCAATACTTGGCACGGACCACCCCCTAGCGCCAAAGCGATTCAAGCCTATCTCAATGCCCACCCTTCTATTCATGCGATCACCTTTCATGGCAATACCCTTATCTCCCACAACCCACAAGTCTCCCTCGACTTTGGGGGGAATGCCAAAGGGTTAGCGTTGGATATGGCGATGCAGACCCTGCAAAAAGCGGGCATTGAAAATGCCGTGGTCAATATCGGTGGGGACATGCGTATTCATGGCCACAAACCTAACGGCCAACCCTGGCGCATTGGTATTCAAGATCCGCAAAACCCCCAAGGAGCACCCATCGGCGTGCTAGCGCTTCAAGGGGATGAAAGCATTGTCACCTCTGGCACCTATCAGCGCTACTATCGCTGGCACGGCAACCGCTACAGCCATCTGCTGAATCCAAAAACCGGCTACCCTATTGATCATGAAGGGCAGCATTTTATCTCCGTCACCGTCATTCACCCCGATGCCACCACTGCCGATGCTGCCGCCACTGCCCTCATTGTCGCCGGCCCCAAACATTGGCAAACGGTTGCGCAACAGATGGGCATTACCCAAGCGCTCCTGATTGACAACCAAGGCAGATGCTACTTCACAGACCGCATGCAACAGCGGTTTAAGCCGAGCCATTAACCCCTTAATTTGCCGACCTTCCCCTATGGGATTTAGTTATAATTAAGCCTATGACCAATCAATCCCATGTAAAGCAACTACACAGTTTAGACCATCACTTTTTAGTCGCCATGCCGAGCTTGGATGGCGGCTATTTTGAGAAAGCCGTGATCTACATTGTCGAAGACAATGAAACCGGCACGATGGGCATCAATTTAACGCAACCGATGCCCACCATGAATATTGAAACCCTACTGTCTCACTTTAAATATGAGATCAAAGGTCAGTATGACTATTTAGCAGATCCCGTTTTTGCTGGCGGACCGGTGGATGTTGAACGCGGCTTTGTCCTGCATCGTCCCATTGATGATTGGCAAAGCAGTATGACCCTCTCTGACCGTTTGGCAATGACGGTATCGGAAGACCTACTCAAAGGGCTGGCTGAAGGTCAGGGGCCACAAGATTTTATTGTGGCGCTGGGCTATTCCGGCTGGAAACCGAACCAATTAAACGCCGAACTGCAAAGCAATAGCTGGCTCACCTTGCCTTATAATGAAGCCCTGCTGTTTGAGGTACCGGCAGAGCGAAAATGGCAAGTCGCCCTCTCCACCTTGGGCGTCACGCCTGAATTTTTAAGCATGGAAGCAGGGCATGCCTAAATTTGCGCACTCACCGGCAGAAGTCAACGGAACGGTGATTGGCTTTGATTTTGGATTGAAACGCATTGGTGTCGCCATTGGGCAGACCATCACCGAAACCGCATCGCCCTTAGCGATTGTTGCCAGCCAGGATGGCAAACCGGATTGGACGCACATCAGCCAACTGTTTGCCGAGTGGCAACCCACCGCTATTGTGGTGGGCTTGCCCAAACGCCTGAATGGTGAAGAGCAACCCTTAACCCAATCGGCGCGAAAATTTGGTCAACGCTTAAGCGGTCGCTATCAGCGTCCGGTATTTTTTATCGACGAACAACTCAGCTCCATTGAAGCTGAAAATCGGATGAAAGGTCAGGTCGCGGCGCATCAACCCCTGGATGATCACGCTGCACAAATTATTTTAGAAAATTGGCTGCAACAAAGAAACACGCAACAGAGGACCCCCCTATGAGTGCCCGTCTCTCCACCCCCAATCTACAACTCGACGAACATGGTAGACTGCGTCATTTTTTAACTTTGGAAGGCTTAAAACAACCGCATCTGCTGGAAATTCTCGACACCGCTGAAACTTTTTTTGATCCACTGACGGGCGAAATTAACAAAGTGCCTCTGCTGGAAGGCAAAACCATTATGAATCTATTTTTTGAGCCCAGCACCCGCACCCGCACCACCTTTGAAATTGCGGAGAAAAAGCTCTCTGCAGATGTGATGAGCCTGGACATTGAGACCTCTGCCACCAAAAAAGGGGAATCTCTGCTCGACACCTTATGGAATCTACAAGCGATGCAGGCCGATATGTTTGTTATTCGTCACAGCGAAAGTGGTGCGGCGCAATTTTTTGCTCAACATGTGGCGCCTCATGTGCATGTGATTAACGGTGGTGATGGACGCCATGCCCACCCAAGTCAAGCACTGCTCGATATGTTCACCATTCGCAAGCATAAAGGGGAGATTTTTGATCTCAAGGTAGCGATTGTCGGCGATATTCTGCACTCGCGTGTTGTGCGCTCTCAAATTCAGGCCTTGAGCATTTTAGAAGCGCGCGAAATTCGCGTTATCGCGCCCAAGACACTGTTGCCCCCCTGCCCTGAAGCCTTAGGGGTGCATGTTTTTCACGATATAGAAGCGGGGCTAGAAGATGTCGATGTGGTGATTATGGTGCGCCTGCAAAACGAGCGCATGAAAGGCGCCCTACTCCCCAGCACCAAAGAATTTTTTAAACTGTACGGTATGACCCCAGAGCGGCTGGCACTTGCCAAGCCGGATGCGATTGTGATGCACCCAGGTCCCATTAATCGAGGGGTGGAGATTGATTCTGCCGTTGCGGATGGCCCACAGTCTGTGATTCTGGATCAAGTTCATAACGGTATTGCCGTACGCATGGCGATTATGAGCATTATTATGCAAAATGCGGCCGAAACAGAAAAAGGAGTCTGGGTATGAGTTTGGTGATTGAAAATATTCGCATTATTGATCCCGCCAATCAAATCGATGAAATCAGCAACCTTTATATTCACCGTGGCCGCTTTCTCTCCATTGGCAAAACCCCGCCAGCGGATTTTAATCCGAGTCAAATTATCGATGGCAGCGGAAAATGGCTCATTCCCGGTCTGGTGGATCTACAAGGTCGCCTCGGCGAACCAGGCAGCCGCTATGCCGGCAGCATTGCCACAGAAACCCGAGCTGCAGCGGCTGGCGGCATTACCACCATCTGCTGCCCACCGGATACTCAACCTGTGGCCGATACGCAAGCCGTCATAGAGTTAATTCAGCGTCGAGCGCGACAAGCGGCCACGGCCTTTGTGCTCCCCATCGGTGCCATGACCCAAGAATTGAAAGGCGAACTGCTGGCCAACCTCTATGCGCTCAAGCAAGAAGGCTGCATTGCCGTCTCACAGGCCAATGACCCCATTCAAAACCCACTGGTTTTACGCAACGCGCTCGACTATGCCGCCTCTTTCGACATATTGGTGATGATACGCAGTGAAAATCAGCAGATGAAAAACAACGGTGTCGCGCATGCTGGCGCCATTAGCTCTCGTTTAGGGTTAGAAGAGATTCCGGCTTCTGCGGAAACCATCGCCCTGGCTCGCGATCTGATTTTAGTGGAAGAGAGCGGCGTGCGTGCCCACTTCTCTCAACTCTCCACTGCGCGCTCAGTCTCTATGATTGCTGAAGCCAAAAAACGCGGTCTGCCGGTCACCTGTGATGTGGCGGTGCATCAACTCCACTTGACCGAATACGATACGATGGACTTTAACAGCCTCTTCCATGTCTCGCCCCCTTTACGCAGTCAAAAAGATATGGCAGCCCTCCGCTATGGTGTGCAGTCGGGCATTATTGATGCAGTGGTCAGTGACCATACGCCACTGCACCCAGATGATAAACTGCTGCCTTTTGCGGAAAGCCAGCCTGGCATCAGTGGCTTTGAAACCCTGTTGGCACTAATGCTAAAACTGGTGGAAATGAATCAATTGTCGCTCATGCAAGCCATTGCTGCTGTCACCGCCCATCCGGCCAATATTCTGCAAATCGACAGCGGCACCCTGACGGCAGGGCATTCAGCTGACTTTTGCATCATTAATCCCGAAGCACATTGGACTTTGGATCCTCAGCAGATGGTCAGTGCGGGCAATAACTCTCCCTTTGCTGGTTGGGAGTTTAACGGCGTGATCGAAGCCACCTACTTCCAAGGACGCCCAGTTTATCGTCATTCCAACCCATGATTCAGCTAGAATTTCAAGACCAGCAACCGCAAGCGAATGGCTACTGGCTGCAAACTTGGCAACGCACTGATGACCATCCTCAGCAGCTGCCCATTCAATTTGCCCTACACCTGAAAAATGCGGATCAACCGGGCTTTAATGCCACCTTAATGCTACAAGAAACCGAGTGCAGGACTGGGGATTCTGGCAAAAAATTGCAATTTTTGAGTCCACAAAAACTGATGCAGCCGCAAATCTTAACCCTGCCATTAGATTTGCACTGCCTTTGGCAGGCGCAGACCACCGGATTTTTCCATTGTTTTTTAGAACGCGAGGCATTACAGACGCATTTACAACAATGGCTTGCGCCCATGAACGGTCGCACACTGCTGATCACCGCCAAAGGGCAGCAGATCGCCACCGCTTTACATCTCATTCAACAGCTGCGACAGCTCCCCCCCGAGCAGCAACCTGAGATCGCTGTATTATTAGAAGCCGATGCTCAAGGTCAATTTCCTTTTCAACCCAAACCGGCTTTAATGCTGTTTGAAGAATTGGCACAGATTGCGCCGGAAGCGATTGGCATGATGCAGTTGCTGGAAGATTGGCAAATTGCCAATCGGCTCTGCAACCCAACATTTCAGCCCGGCTGCTATGACGGTACCATAGAAGCATTAATGGCTGCCTGGCAACAACAAGAACTAGAACACTGGCAACAACGCTGGGTGTGGCTCAATATGGATAAGAAAAATGACTAATTTCATCGACAAAACACAACTCCTGCAAAACTATCAAACCGTTCTGCAACGTATTGCCAAAGCGGAAGAAGCGGCTCATCGACAAGGTGAAGTCAAACTCCTTGCGGTCAGCAAAACCAAGCCGGCATGGATGGTGGAAGCTTTGGCAGAAAATGGACAGACCGCTTTTGGAGAAAATTATGTACAGGAAGCCGTAGAAAAGATTGAAGCGACCCAGAGACAGTTTCCGCACTTAGAGTGGCACTTTATTGGTCCCATTCAATCCAATAAGACCAAATATCTCGCGCAATACTTCCAGTGGGTGCACAGTATTGACCGCTTTAAAATCGCCCGTCGTTTAAGTGAACAACGGCCTGCAGAATTTCCGCCTTTACAGGTGCTGATTGAAGTCAATATTAGCCAAGAACCCAGTAAATCGGGCGTCCTGCCAGAAGAGGTGCTGCCTTTGACACAACAGATGATTCAGTTGCCCAATCTACAACTGCGAGGTCTCATGTGCATTCCGCAAAAAGCCGAGACACTTGAAGCACAAAGACGCCCTTTCAAAGCCATGAAAACCTTATTAACGCAACTGCAAGCTGCGTTGCCAACACAGAATCTGGATACCCTCTCAATGGGCATGTCCGCCGATCTCGAAGCCGCTATCCTGGAAGGGGCAACGCTGGTGCGCATTGGCACCGATATTTTTGGTAAACGAGATTAAGCCTTCCGTTCGACAAATACAGGCGCTCTACGCCGTTTCCTAGCGATAAAAAAGCCGATATACAACTGTGTATCGGCTGTTCTCCTTTTTGCGACATGAATGCAAATTGCCTTCTTTTGCCTCCATCTGCAAGGTCGAGGTGTCTATCCCTCTGTACGCTCTTTTTCGGCAGACTCAATGCTTTCTTTAGGAATTTCTACACCACTGGGCTTAAGCGTAATCTTGTCCAGTTTTGCCATCTCTGCCAGTTGGTCGTGCAGACTTTTGACCTTGTCGTACCAAGCAGAGAACGGCTTCTGCTCAGGATCGCGTTGTGACGCCACCTTCGCAAACAGCTCATCCGCTTTTTGCCGCGCTTCGTCAAACTGTGTATCCAACGTACCCACCACTTGCTGCATTTGCTGTAAGTAAGGGGGCAATTGTGCTGGACTGCCTGGTGGCGTCTCAGGTTTACCGGGCTCTGGTTGTGTGGCTTGCTGCACCTGTTGATAGGCTGCGGCTCTTTGGTAAGTTTGACTGCGCACCTCAGTTTTTTGCAGATCCAGCGACACATTGCTCAACTGCCCAAAATCAATATTCATCTGTTGTGCTTGTTTAAAAGCTTCCTCGATATCGCCCTCAAAAAATTGATTGGCCAATGCATCCACCTGATCAAACACATCATAAATGGCTTTCAGCTCATCTTGATTCAAATCTCCTTTCACCGAAAAGCCAAAACGCTCTTCAAATGCGGTCGACTCCATCGCTTCTGTCGATTCAAAATAGCGTGCGCCTTTAGGGCCTTGAGCTGCCGCTTGTTCATGCTGATAGGCTTGATATTCTGCATAGAGCTGACGAAAGTCAACCTGTACGATATCCCCCTCTTTGGTTTTTAGGGTCAAATTCATTGTTTGACTATAGCCATAAGCCTGCTGATACTTTTCACTGGCTGCAGCCGCTTCCAATCCACGCGCTGAAGGATGAAAGGCGGTTAATTCATCATTCCTTGGTGGTGGTGGTGGTGGCACAGACTTGCCTGCCTCTTGCTTTGAGTGTAGCAATTCATCTAATGCATTTTTTGGATTTTGGGCGGATTGATTCCCTCCCGTTAATTTTGTAATACTGGCCTGTAAAGGCGAAATTGTCTGGCTCATCTCTCTTCTCCTACTGAACGCTGATTTTTAAATGTTATCCCTTGTGCGTTCAATCACTTAATCGGCTATCTTTTCAAAAACTTAAATCGTATTCGATGGAAATCAACAATACAAACCAAGCTCAATAAGAAAAAGTTTATAATGATCTTACTATCCTATCGCCTAATAAGGAACGCTTCTATGAATCAAATCAAACTCTGTTTTATTGGTGCCGGCAATATGGCAAGAAGCATTATAGGTGGATTAATTGCAGATGGTTATCCACGAGAAAACCTATGCGCCACCGATCCCAATGCAGCGCACTGCCAACAATTTTCACAAACTATGGGGGTCAATTGCGAGAGCGATAATGTTCAGGCAGCGCAAGAAGCGGATGTCATTATTCTCTGTGTCAAACCGCAGCAGATCGCCCAAGTGTGTCAAGAGTTGGCGGACACCGTTCAAACCCGACACCCTTTAGTAATCTCTGTTGCGGCGGGCATTCGCACGCAAGACTTGAGCCAATGGTTAGGTGGCAAAGTTTCATTGGTGCGCGCCATGCCCAATACGCCAGCGTTGATTCGCAGCGGCGCAACCGCCCTGTTTGCAAATGAACAGGTCTCCGAAGCGCAACGCACGCAAGCTGAAAATATTTTACGCAGCACAGGCCTAGTGGTTTGGGTGAAAACCGAACAGCAAATTGACGCTGTCACCGCGCTTTCAGGCAGCGGGCCTGCCTACTATTTTCTTTTTATGGAAGCCATGGAACAAGCCGGTGTGGATTTGGGACTCGAGCCGCAAACAGCGCATCTGCTAACGCTTCAAACCGCATTGGGCGCGGCAAAAATGGCAATTGAAAGCACCGATGACTGCGCCACCTTGCGTCGCAAGGTCACCTCTCCGGGAGGCACGACAGAGCAAGCTTTAAAAGTATTTGAAGAAAAAGGCTGCCGTTCCCTGGTTGAACAGGCAATGCAGGCCGCCTATCAGCGTTCTTTAAGCCTGGCTGAAGAGCTGGGTAATCCCCTTAATGCCTTACAAGATAAAAAAGGAGTAGAGAAATGAGCCCGGTTGCGAATGGCGGATTGTTTTTACTGCAGTTTTTAGTTGGATTGGTCACTTTTGTCCTGATTTTGCGCTTTTTAATGCGCGCCACCCATGTGGACTGGCGCCATCCTGTGGTGGAATTTATTGCCAAAGTGACCAATCCGATCTGCCGCCCTTTAAATGCACTCTTTAAAAATATGGGTCGATGGGACTGGTCAGCCTTGCTCGCGGCCTTTATTGTCGAAGTGGCTTTTGTTGGCTTGATTGGCCTTCTCACAGGGCGCGATTTTGGTCTCATCACCATTTTACTGGTAAGTTTTAGCGAAATTGCAAATCAGATTTTAGATTTGGTTTTCTGGTTAATTATCATTCAAGTGATCTTAAGCTGGGTCAGTCCTGGCTACAATCCGAATACTGTTATTTTTGATCAGATGGTCTCCCCCATTCTTCGCCCCTTTCAACGTTTCATTCCCCCCATTGGCGGAATTGACCTCTCTCCGTTGGCGGTACTGGTACTAATTCAGCTGACCCAGATTGTATTACTTCGTCCCATTGTCGCGATTGCACAAGGGTTCGTCGGTCAATGACACCGGTCATGCAACAAGGGGAGGATCTGATCTTTACCATCTATCTACAACCCAAAGCGAGCCGGGATCAGATTCAAGGCTGGCACGATGGAGAGTTAAAAGTCGCCATTACCGCCCCCCCTATCGACGGCAAGGCCAATGCACATTTAATCAAATTTTTAAGTAAACAGTTTAAAACCAGTAAAAGTCATATTGAGATTCTGTCAGGTGAGCTCAGTCGTCATAAAAAAGTTCATATTCAGGCTCCTAAACAGATGCCTGCCTTGATTGAACAAGCACTGCAAGGTCATTTTGAGTAAAATAGCGTCTATGAGTGAAAAACAAAATTCTGTCGGCTTAGTTGAACCGCAAACACTCCATGTTGAAACGCCTTTAAAAATGGCGTCCGGAGCCATTTTGCCACAATATGATCTTGTCTATGAAACCTATGGCGAACTCAATCAAAGTCGCAGCAATGCCATTCTAATCTGCCACGCACTCAGTGGCAGTCACCATGTGGCTGGCTACTATCCTGGGGAAAAAACGCCTGGTTGGTGGGAAAACTATGTTGGACCAGGGAAACCAATCGATACCAATCATTTTTTTGTCGTCTGCTCCAATAACTTAGGTGGCTGCCATGGTTCCACTGGTCCGGCCTCCATCAACCCAGAAACGGGACGCTACTATGGCCCAGATTTTCCCATTGTCACCATTCCCGACTGGGTCAACAGTCAGAATGTATTGCGTGAACATTTAGGCATTGAACAGTGGGCGGCCGTGGTGGGTGGCTCCATGGGGGGCATGCAGGCATTGCAGTGGGCGATTCAATATCCTGATAAACTGGCACACTCTGTGGTCATCGCGGCCGCCCCCAAACTTTCAGCGCAAAATATCGCCTTTAACGAAGTGGCTCGCCGCGCCATTATGACCGATCCCGAATTCCATAATGGTCGCTATCTTGAAATGGGCACCCTGCCAAAACGCGGCTTGGCACTGGCACGCATGCTCGGCCATTTAACCTATCTCTCCGATGATATGATGGGCAGCAAATTTGGGCGTGAATTGCGTGAGGGCGAATTGAAATACCACTTTGATGTAGAGTTTCAGGTAGAAAGCTACTTGCGCTATCAAGGTGAGAAGTTTGCCACCAAACTGAAGTTTGACGCCAATACTTACCTACTGATGACTAAAGCGCTTGACTATTTCGACCCCGCCGCTGATTTTGACCATGATTTGAGCAAAGCACTGGCAGAGGCATCTGCTCAGTTTTGGGTCGCCTCTTTCACCACCGACTGGCGCTTCTCACCTGAACGCTCTCGAGAAATTGTCAAAGCGCTACTCGATAATGACGCGCCGGTCAGCTATGCTGAAATCCAATCTCAACATGGTCATGATGCCTTTTTACTGCCCAATGCCCATTATGAAGGCGCGTTTCGAGCTTATATGGATCGTGTCAAACAAACGGCCAACCATGCAGAGGAGGCGCGATCATGAACGTTTCTCCAGAATTTAAACTCATTGCCGACTGGATTACCCCTCATAGTCGCGTTTTAGATTTGGGGTGTGGGGATGGCACGCTGTTAGCCTATCTCAAACAACAACACCAGATTACCGGCTACGGTATGGAAGTGGATCCAGATAAAAATATCGCTGCCATGCAAAAAGGGTTGAATGTGATTCAAAGCGATCTCAATAGCCAAGACATCTGCCACTATTTTGATGAAGACTCTTTTGATTTTGTGATTATGACCCAAGCCCTGCAGGTGGTGGATCGTCCAGATATTTTGCTGGATGAGATGCTGGATGTCGGCAAACAGAGCATTATCACCTTCCCCAATTTTGGTCACTGGAAAAACCGTGCCCAACTGATGTTTACCGGCCGCATGCCCCAAAATGAAAATCTCCCTTATCACTGGTATGACACCCCCAATATTCACCTCTGCACCTTCAAAGATTTCGAAGAACTCTGCGAAGCCAAGGGCATTGAAGTGATGGCGCGTACGGTGGTGAATCATGAGCATCGCTCCACCCTTGCCATGCAACTGCTGCCCAACTGGTTTGGCGAAATCGCCCTTTATCGCGTGCAGCGTAAAATAGATAAAACTTAAAAAGAGGCCTCTGCACGAGATCCTTGCGGGGGCTCATCACGGGCTCAAATTTTATTCAACCCCCTCACTTACAAATAAAAACAATTCTTATTTGCAAAATTATTTCCTCAATGTTAAACTGCGCTTATCGATAATAATTATCATTTGTAAAGGAGTGAGTTATGCATACTCTTGACGAGTGTCAAGCTGAACAACACTGTGAAATTACCGCCCTAAAGGGAGATTTAGAGACCAAGCTTCGCTTGGTCAATTTGGGCTTTCACACCCATAGCCACATTAAAGTGGTAATGGTTCGCGATCAGGCCATTGTCGTCTGTGTAGATGGTTCTCGTTTTGCCATTGATAAATCCCTAGCGCAAAATATTGAGATTGGAGAACCCCTATGACCATTCCTAGCCCCAAAATCAATCAACAACTGAATCAGGCGCCCCACAAACATCATAAGACCTATCAAATTGCCCTCATTGGCAGCCCAAATTGTGGCAAAACGACCCTATTCAACCGCTTAACCGGTGCTCAGCAATCCACAGGTAACTGGCCTGGTGTGACCGTAGAAAAAAAAGTCGGGCATTTTAAAATCGGGGACAAAGATTTCAGCTTAATCGACCTCCCAGGGGTTTACTCCCTTGAAGCCTCTTCTCACGCCGGTTTAGATGAAAAGGTGGCACGAGACTTTCTTTCTTGCCAACCGGTTGATTTAGTTCTGAATATTGTGGATGCCACCAGTTTAGAACGGCAGCTTTACCTTACTGCACAGTTGCTCCATATGGGTTTGCCGATGATTGTGGTGCTTAACCGCATGGATCTGCTTAAAGAACGCAATATCGTCATTGATGAACAAAAGCTGGCTGAAAAGTTGGGCTGCCCAGTCATCCCCATCTCAGCCTATTACAATAAAGGGATTAAAGCGCTCAAGGAAGCGATCCCCAAATATCTAAATAAGCAATGTTCACTCCATTTTGAACTCCCTGACGCTTTGCATGAAAGTGTCCACAAAATCAAAAAATTAATCCCTGAACAAAATAATGTCAGCTGCTGGAAAATACTCCAATTGCTGATGCACCCTGAAGAAGCGCCTGTGGAAATCCGCTCTCTAATAGAAGCGGAAAAAAAACAGCTAGAAGCCCATTATCAGGAAGAAATCGCTTTATTAGTCGCCGATCTCTATTTTCAGTTCGCCCATGAAGCGAGCCATGCCAGCCAGCGATTTTTAAATAAATTTACGCGGAATACGACGGAAATATTAGATCGTTGGGCGCTACACCCCAAACTGGGCGTGCCTATTTTCCTCACCATTATGTATCTACTCTTTGCCCTTTCTATTAGCATCGGCAATCTCTTTTTGGATTTCTTTGATCAAAGCGCCCAAGCGCTATTTGTCGATACACCGACGCATTGGCTACAAGAGATCGGGGCGCCCAGCTGGCTCATTGCGTTGCTACCTGGCGGTATCGGTTCCGGGATACAGGTCGTCGCCACCTTTATCCCCGTGATTGGCGCACTTTTTCTCCTCTTGTCTATTTTAGAAGAGACTGGCTATATGCAACGCGCTGCCTTAATTATGGACCGCTCCTTACGTAAACTGGGTCTATCTGGACAAGCATTTATCCCGCTGGTGGTTGGCTTTGGATGTAATGTGCCCGCGGTACTGGCGACACGTACCCTTCCCAACCATCGTGACCGCATTATGACCATTATGATGACGCCTTTTATGTCTTGCAGTGCGCGTTTGACGGTCTATATTCTGTTTGCTGCAGCCTTTTTTGCCAACCATGCGGCTTTACTGGTCTTTTCGCTTTACCTATTAGGGATTGTTGCAGCGGTTCTCACGGCGCTCTTATTAAAGAAAACACTCCTACCTGGTGAAGCGCCACCTCTGCTCATGGAACTGCCGGTTTACCACAAACCTGCAGTGATCAATGTCCTACTCAATACCCGTAATAAACTGAAAGGCTTTATTCTCGATGCGGGTAAAATTATTGTGATTATCGTTCTGATTCTAAACTTTTTAAATAGCCTTGGCACTGATGGCACTTGGGGTCACCAAGACCAACCCACTTCTGTCTTAAGTACGATGGCGAAAAGCGCAACGCCGGTGGTTGAGCCCTTAGGCGTCACCGAAGACAACTGGCCTGCCACCGTTGGTTTAATTACCGGTTTCCTGGCCAAAGAAGTGGTCGTGGGCTCATTAGATGCCCTCTATCAAAATATGGATCAAAAATCCCAATCACAACAATCTGAGCAAGATGAATCTTATTCTCTCGGAGAGCAGCTAATGACCGCTCTGGGAACCATTCCGGATAACTTTCACGCACTTTGGCGGGGCATTATAGATCCGCTCGGACTGGGAGGTTTAGCCGCTGTCTCCAATCAGCAGGCAGCCGCGGAAGAGCAAGGGGTGTCTACCAGTACTCTGAACAAAATGGTCAACCATTTTGATGGTCAAATCGGTGCTTATGCCTACCTGCTCTTTGTACTCCTCTATTTCCCTTGCGTCGCCACCTTTGGTGCCATTAAACAAGAGTTGGGCTGGCGCTGGGCGTTAACAAGTGGGAGCTGGAGTCTCTTTTTAGGCTACAGTGTCGCGGTCACTTTCTACCAAGTCGCCACTTGGTCGCGTCACCCTGAAAGTTCCGCGCTCTGGTTGCTATTTTTTACAGGGGTCTACCTCACCCTCTATAACGTTCTCAAACGCATTGGCAGACAGTACAATGATCTTAAGAGAAATTAAACATTACATTCAAGAACAGGGTCAGGTCAGTTTAGAGGATATTATCAATCATTTTGATCTGACCGAGCCTGGGGCGGAAGCGATGTTAGAGCGTCTGGTGCAACAAGGGTATGTACTCCCCTTGCCGCAAACGGAAAGCAGCTGTCAAACTGGCAGCTGTGGAGGATGCACCCAAGCCGGAGGCGGCAGTCCGCGTTTTCAATGGATACCCAGAAAAGTCAAACCCTTGCCTTTTCAAATTCAATCTTAATCTTTTACATCATTGAACGGTTAAAGCATTTCTTATCTCTTTAACCGTCCTATCCTCTTATTAACTTGAATGCCAACTTCACTCAAACAAATAAAAGCGCTTATGACCACTCTTCAGGTACTTACATTTCAAGCGATTCGGTCGATCTTAAGGCCTGATCCTTAACCGTTGGATAAACGGCCATCGCATCTCTTAATTCATGTAACTGAATAAAACGGGTAATGATTTGTTGGGTTTCTACTGGAATAAATTCAAATTCAATGCCCACAATATATTTATAATCAGGCGCATCAATTTTTCTGACCATCACCATTCGCCCTTTGGGCACGACTAAATCTTCATCCAGCTGCATAAACACATTAAAACGGGTAAATTTCTCATACAGTTCATTGGTTTTAAAAGCACAGCCACCTGCACTTAAATTCACCGTCAGTACCGGCCAATTTTTGCTGTTTGAAATCATCTGAAATTTATCTTTCAAACGATTCAGCATATCCACCAATAAATTATATTTCTCGATTAACAACAATAAAATTTGTGCAGGTAGAATGCCTTTTGCTGCGACTTGATCCAAGTTTTTTACAAATTGCCGAAAATCAAAATGGCGACGATGCGTAGGTTGGAAGATAAATAAACGCCCATCAATGCTGGTTTCAGCTACCTGAATCAGCTCCTGAATCAGTTCATCCATTTGAATATAAAAATCTTGCATCAGCGGTAAAAGTTTATTACTTTTTACTGCCGTAGGCGGCCGATGCCTTTTATCGATGCGCAATCGATACTTATAATCTGGGGCTTGAGAAGGATCGGATAAATTTAAATAGTGCTCGATAAACCACTGGATCAACTCCAATCGCTTTTCAAACATATAAAACACATTCAAGGTCTGTGACTGGCCCTGCAAAAGCTTTTGCAACAAAGCCTTGACTTCCGAATCAATGGCTTCAATTCTCGCTGCCTCTCTCGGAGAAACAATCTCTTTACGCAACTGCTCAAGCGTGCGTTCAAGCCCTTCATCGGTTTGTAAATAGATGGGAATCTCCACATCATAACGAAAAAACCGTCTTACATTAGCCACCCACTTCTCCTTTCAGAACGTGCTGTAACCAGCGAGAAATATCCTCAATCTCTTGTGGACAAACCGTGTGCTCCATAGGGTAAGTGTGCCATTCCACATCGTACCCCTTTTTAACCAATGCCTCTCGGCTTTGCTCAACAACACTCAACGGCAAAATCTTGTCACTCAATCCATATGCCATAAAAATGGGCAATCCTCTATGCTGAAAAAACTGTTGGGGGAGTGGAAAATAGGTCGATAATGCCATCACCCCCGCCAAACGATATTCATAGCTTAAAGCGGTATGCAGTGCAATCACCCCGCCTTGTGAAAAGCCAGCTAATACAATCTTTTCCGGTGCAATGCCTTGGTCGATTTGATCCTGAATCCACCCAAACACCCGGTAACAACTGACACGAATCCCCGCGGCATCCACATCATGCAATAGATCCAGACTGCGGATATCATACCAACGGCGCATCGGCATGCCGCCATTTACCGTCACAGGTCCAATCGGCGCTGTCGGAAAAACAAAACGGATACGATGGTCTGCGGGAAGCTTTAGCTGTGGATAGAGGGAAGCAAAATCATTGCCATCCGCCCCTAATCCATGCAACCAAATGACACACGCCTCAGCCATGCCACTTTTAGGTTCAATGATGATTGGATTCATAATAAAGTGAAATACGGATTTTGGTAATTAATGTATTTTAACAGATGCCATCACGACAACTGTGAGCTTATAGGGATTGATTGCGCATGAATCAGCAATCGCACAACGCGCGCATAACTGATAAAATGTTCATTTTAACGACGGGCATTTAGACAGATGGCACAGCAACAACCGAAACAGCGAAAGAGATTCAAGCGCAGCCTTATTTTTTTGAGTCTTATCAGCCTAATGGCCTTCTCTGTTTTAAGCTTAAGCAGCTGCGGTAAAAAGGGACCTTTGTATCTGCCAGATGATCCTAAGCATGCCCCGAAAAAACCTCAAAAACTATAATAATTGGACACCCATAGAATGTTTAATACCCACTCTCCTCAATTCACTTATCAAAATGGAACGCTGCATATTGAGCAGGTTGCGGTGAAAGATTTAGCCCAGCAGTTTGGCACACCACTTTATGCCTATAGCCGTCAACATTTTGAACAGCGCTGGCAAGCGTTTGACCAAGCTTTTGGTGAGCAACCACACCTGGTCTGCTATGCGGTTAAAGCCAACTCGAATATTGCCATTTTAAATCTGCTGGCCAAGCAAGGCGCTGGATTTGATATTGTCTCTCAAGGTGAATTGGAGCGGGTGTTGGCAGCTGGCGGCGATCCGAAAAAGGTGGTTTTCTCAGGGGTGGCGAAAAAGCCTGCAGAAATCCGTCGCGCACTGGAAGTGGGCATTAAGTGTTTTAATATTGAATCCCATGCTGAACTGGATCGGATCCAACAAGTGGCTGCCGAAATGGATGCCATTGCGCCCATTTCCATTCGCGTCAATCCAGATGTGGATGCCAAAACCCACCCATATATCTCCACCGGCTTGAAGGACAACAAGTTTGGTGTAGCAATTCATACCGCGCCTGAACTCTATGCCCAAGCCGCGCAAATGCCCAATATTCAAATTTTGGGGATTGATTGCCATATTGGTTCTCAACTTATCGATACCCATCCATTTGTCGACGCCATTCAAAGAGTACTGCATTTAAAAGAGACCCTACAACAACAAAGCATAGAGATTCACCATTTGGATTTGGGCGGTGGCTTAGGTATTCAATACACCGATGAGCAGCCCCCCAGCATTCCAGAGTATGTGCAAACACTGGTCAAAACTGTGGCCGACGAGGGGGTAGAGATTTTAATTGAACCCGGTCGCGCCATTGCCGGCAATGGCGGCATGTTGATCACTCAAGTGGAATTTTTAAAAATCACTGAGCACAAAAACTTTGCCATTATCGATGCGGCAATGAACGATCTAATTCGCCCAGCCCTTTATCAGAGTCATCAAGACATTGTGCCGGTTTCACCGCATCAATCTGGATTTGAACTCTCTTGGGATCTGGTGGGGCCAGTTTGTGAAACGGGTGATTTTTTAGGCAAAAATCGTCGCCTTAATTTAAATGAAGGGGATCTGCTCGCCGTGCTCTCGGCAGGCGCTTACGGCTTTACCATGAGCTCCAATTACAATACCCGCCCCCGTGTAGCAGAGGTGTTAGTGGAGGGTGACCAAGTTCATGAAATTCGTCCTCGCGAGACTTGGCAAGATCTGTTTGGCTCTGAAAAACTGATTCCAAGCTGATGCAATCCAACCCCCCCGCACAAAAATCGCTGATTCAACGCCCTGCCCTCTCACCCAAACAGCGATTGCTGGCACGCCACTGCCTGTTTGATGAGATGGATGGCAGTCTTTGGGTGGATGCGCGCAAGGTCGAACCTGAAATCGGCGCCTTGCAAGTGCCCGCTTGGGACAATATGATGCTGGGACGCGAGACTATTCCTCATTATCCTGTGCACTGGCGCATTTTTGAGTGGCCAGCTCATGCTGCCTTGCAACAGTGGCGCAAAGCGATCCCTACCTGGGTTCAGCAAAGTTGTGCGCTGTTTCCTTCTCATCAACTCAAAATGCTGCATGCGGTGGCCAAATATCCTCAACTGTTAGAGCTACTTGACCTCGCACCCGTGCTGGTCTGGCGATTGGTCAAAAGCCCACTCACTGAAGAGGCTATTCGCCAACTTTTAGGTCAAAAACAGACCTATTGGCTGGGTAAACTCGGCTGGCCGGAGCAGAAAGAGACTTTACGATTGCTCAAAAAATTACGCCTGCGTTTTGTCAATCAAGAGGTGGCAGAAAGCATTGAAACCTGTCTACTCGATCAGAACCGTTTACAGAAATTGCAGCAACTGCCACGCATTAACTCCATGGCGCTCTCTTTAGCGGCACGATTTCCGGAACTGATTGGCAGTCGGCTCCAGCAAACCCTGGCTCAGCTGCCTTGTCGCCCCATGCAGTGCCAAAGTATGATTGCACTGCTAGAAGATGCGTTTCAACTGGCAGAGTTTTGTCAGTATTCCGAAGCAGAACAGATGATTGGCCAATGTCGTTATTTGACGGATGTAGAAACGCTTTATCAAAGCTGGATAGCACAAGTCATACAAGATGCCCAACTGCACGCTTTAGCGATTACACAACAGCCTCAACAGCTCAGTCAATCTGAGCAAATTGCGCAACTGAGCCAACTGCAACAGCACGCTTGGTTTGCGGAAATTACACCAACAGACTGCCTTTACACTTGGCAAATGCTCAATGAAGAGGGCGATTCCATCCTCATTGGCGTATGCATCCATATGGCTAATAACCGCTGGCAATTGAAAAAAGCCCGCGTGAATCAAAACCAACTCCCGAACGCGCAGCTGCTTAGCCAAATTTTACTGTGGTTAGAGACGCTTTAAAGTGTGTTTACCAACTCTCCCCCACTCGGAAAAAGAGCGATTTCAAATACTCTGTCTCTGGGATGGCTGGATGAATGGGATGGTCTGGTGCTTGATGACCCTGCGCGAACAGCTGCAAACTGCGGTCAATGTGGCGCGCGGCCTGATTAACCTGAGTTAATAGATTGGCTCGGCTCATGTGATGCGAACAGGACGCCGAAACCAAAATCCCCTCCCGTTCTATAACGCGCATGGCCAATTCATTGATTCGGCGATAGCCTTCACTGCCTGATTTTAGATCCTTTTTCTTTTTCACAAATGCTGGGGGATCCACAATCACCACATCATATTTATGCGCTTCTGCCTTTAAAGCTTTCAATACTTCAAACGCATTGCCCTGAATGGTGATCACTTTATCCGCCACACCGTTACGCAAGGCATTTTGATCGACACCATCCAGCGCCAGTTCTGAAGCATCCACACAGGTGACCTCTTTGGCACCCGCAGTGGCCATCTCTAAGCCCCAGCCGCCTAAGTAACTGAAGACATCCAAAACCGTTTTGCCCTTGACCCACTGCTGCAGCTGTTTACGCGCTTCACGGTGGTCATAGAACCAACCGGTTTTCTGCCCCTCTTCGATCGGAATCACAAACTCGGTTAGGTTTTCAATAATCACCAACTCTTCAGGTAAATGGCCATAGGCGATTTTTTCATAACGCGGTAGCCCTTCCAGCTCTCGGGCGGGCAAATCATTTTTCAGCATAATGGCTTGCGGTTGATAAAGATTGACCAGTACCTCTACGATTTGCTCGGTGACGGCTTCCATGCCAGCTGTGGCAATCTGCACCGAAAAAACATCTCCAAAGCGGTCAATCACCAAACCCGGCAAGGCATCACTTTCGCCATAGACCAGACGGTAAAAAGGTTCATGATAAAACGTTTCTCGCAAACTTTGCGCCGCTTGGATACGCTTTTTTAACAGCTTATACCCCAACTCACCTTTGACAGATCGCGATAAAAGACGCGCACAAATCAGGGTATTGGGATTGACATAAGCCAAGCCTAAAGCTCTGCCATTGGCCGCTTCCACGATCACCTGCTGGCCGGGCTCAAAACTTTTAAGCGGCGTGGCTTTGGTATCGACTTCGTTACTGTAAATCCATAAGTGTCCCTGTTTAAGACGACGGTCTTCATTGGGTTTGAGGCGTAAAGCTGGCAGTTGCATGGATGCACTCATTGGTCAATCGCCTTGCCATAGGTTTCTGCATCCATCAATGAATCCATTTCGGATAAGTCATGCGGCTGAATTTTAAACAACCACCCACCATCATAAGGCTCATCATTGACCAACTCCGGCTCATCCTCCAAAGCCTCATTAAAGGCCACAATCTCCCCGCTGATTGGCGCATGAATATCAGATGCTGCCTTCACCGACTCTAAGGTCATCACCACATCGCCTTGAGCCACATCTGCCCCGACAGGTGGTGGGGTGACACTCATTAAATCCCCCAAGGACTCCTGAGCAAAATCGGTAATGCCTACCACTGCCAAGCCCTCTTCATCAATATAAACCCACTCATGCGTCTCGGCATACTTTAAATGTTCAGGTAATTGCGCCATCAACTTCTCCCTTTTCACGGCTTTTTTGAACTTCATATCATACCATGAGCCAGCAAACAGCCCAACGAAACAATTAACGGATTAGCCGTAGTGCTCCCATACCGTGGTTGCAGATTCAATTTCTTTATCAAAAAAATCTCGCCTGCCTGTTTTTTCACATTAAAATAAAGAGATAACTAAAAATAAGACCTTTGCATCATAAATACAGCTGCTTGAAATGAAATAACATATTTTCGTAGCGCCATCTAGCGTAAAGGTCTCAAAGTAGGAGGGCTTATGTCACCATCTCAAATCTTTATCGCACGCCAACCCATTTTAGATGACAAAATGCAGCTGTTTGCTTATGAGCTGCGGTTTTTCCATGGTGTCTTTCCTAATGTAGAGCTACTGGAAGCGACAGAAGCTTTAATCAAAGAGACCGAAGAAAAAATTGGCTTTGAAAATATTGTGGGAAATGCGGCGGTGATACTCTCTCTACCTGCCCCCCTTATTCGCCCAGAAACCGTCCACCTTTTCCCCAAAAATAAAAAAACCTTTATTGAACTCTCAAAAGAGGTCGCTCGCGCTAAAGAGGTGTTGCAAAATATCAAAAGCTTACGCCAAGAAGGGATGGAACTGGCCATTGAGCGATTTGACGGAGATGAAACCAGTCTCAAGCTGGCAAACGCTTGCCAGTACGCCTTGATTGATGTGGAAGAACCGAGTGAACGCAAATTAAAAGAGATGTTGGCGCAGCTACATGAGATGGGGTTAAAGGTCATCGCCACCCCGGTCAGTACGGAAGAAGCTTATCACTATTATAAAAAACTGGGATTTGACTATTTCCAAGGCTACTTCTTTAGCCAACCCATTAGCTTAGAAACAGGACAAGAACTGAACGGCAATAAACTGACCTTAATTGAACTTTTAGCCAAGGTGAATGATGAAGAGACCGATTTTAATACCTTATCGGAGATTATTGGTCACGATCCGACTTTAATAGAAAAGCTACTGGAAGCCATTAATCGCCCTTCAGCAATGATTCCGGTTAAAGTTGAATCTGTAAAAGATGCCATCACCTATATGGGGTTAAAACGACTAAAATTCTGGGTCAATATGCTCTTGCTCTCCAATATGCAAGACATTCCTCAAGAGTTAATTGTTTCCAGCTTAGCACGTGCCCACTTTATGGAGCAGCTCGCTGAAAAAAGTGGCCACCAAAAGGAGAAAGACAGCTTCTTCCTTACCGGACTTTTCTCCAATCTCAATGCGTTCTTTAAACTCCCCCTTGATGAGATTGTGGACAAAATGCCTCTAGCTGAGCCCATTAAAGCCGCTTTAATTGAGAAAAAAGGCCCTATGGGCGAAGCATTAAAAGTACTACAAGCGATTGAACAGCAACAGATGGCACGGACCGATTTACACTATGAAAATCTAGGCATTGCTGAATTAGCTAACCTCTACCTTTCAGCCACTGCTTGGGCTAAAGCCGTCACTCACCCTAATGCCGAATAGGAGACAAATTCCATGAATACGCCCACTCTACAATCCATCAATCCCGCCAATGGCGAACTGCTCAATGTCTTCGAAACCTGGAACGAGCCCACCTTAAAAGAAGTCCTGAAAGAAGTGGGTTTTATGTTCCCACAATGGTCGAAAGAAACCCCTTTAGCAGACCGCTGCACACTGCTTAAACGTGTTGCGGGGGTGCTACGCGATGATGAAGAGCAGCTGGCCGAACTGATTACTTTAGAGATGGGAAAACCGATCAACCAAGCCAAAGCAGAAATCGAAAAATGCGCTCGGGTGTGTGAATTTTATGCTGAACATGCAGCAGACTATCTTGCTGATGAAGAAGTGGAAACAGAAGCGCATAAAAGTTATGTCTCTTTCCATCCTCTCGGCGGCATTCTCGGTGTAATGCCGTGGAACTTCCCTTTCTGGCAAGTTTTCCGCTTTGCCGCACCGACGCTTGTCGCAGGCAATGTGGTGGTGGTCAAACACGCCTCAAATGTCCCTCAATGTGCGCTTGCCATTGAAGAGGTGTTCCGCAAAGCGGGCTTTCCTGATTTTGTTTATACCCATTTAATGATCTCCGCTCGCCAGGTTGAAAGTGTGATTCGTCATCCGACCATTAAAGGCGTTTCCCTCACCGGTTCTGAAAGTGCTGGTCGCACGGTCGCCGCCATTGCAGGTTCAGAGCTCAAAAAATGCGTCTTAGAATTGGGCGGCGCTGACCCCTTTATTGTTTCCGAGACCGCCGATATGCAACGGGTGATTGAAAACGCCGTCGTAGGTCGCTTCCAAAACATGGGGCAAAGCTGTATCGCAGCCAAGCGCTTTATTGTGGACCAAACCATTGCAGACGATTTTACACAAGCCTTTAAAGAGGCGGTGGAAAAGCAGTTTGTCGCTGGTGATCCGCTTGATCCCAACACCACGCTTGCACCCATGGCACGCCAAGATTTGCTCGATGAACTGCATCAGCAGGTGATGCAATCGGTCGAATTAGGGGCGGAAATTGTGACCGGCGGCTATCAATTAGATCGACCTGGCAGCTATTATGCCCCCACTATTATCACCCATGTCTCCAGCAATATGCCCGTCTACACTGAAGAGACTTTTGGTCCAGTTGCCACCATTATTCCTGCTTCTGAACCCGCACATGCACTAGGCATTGCCAATGGTTCTCGCTTTGGGCTAGCAGGCTCCATCTGGAATGATGACCTTGCCACAGCCGAAACGATGGCGCGTGGTTTAGAGTCTGGCGCCTGCTTTGTGAACCATATCAGTTTCTCTGATCCTAGAATGCCCTTTGGCGGCATTAAAGATTCCGGCTACGGTCGAGAACTCTCCTATTATGGCCTACGCGAATTTTGTAACATCAAATCTATCTGGATCGACAAATGAAACTTCTCTGGCTTACGCTTCAAGATCTCAAACAACCCGTCATCCTCATGAGGCTGGCCATTCCTTTTGTTGCCGGTATTATTCTAGTCTCTCTACTCGGTTATGGACTCTTTGGCCTATTTCTCACCAGTGATATGGTGACCCAAAGCCCGATGGTGCAGGACCTGCAACAGTGGCAGCAGCAGGCTGAGCAGAGCTTAGAGTCCATTCCCGTGATTGGCGCCTTACTCCTCTGGCTCATTGGAGCAGTTGTCACGGTGGTGGCAGGCATTTTAGGCGTTTTAATCGGCAGCTATTTGATTCTGCTGTTTGCCATGGTGATTACCGGCTTTATGACCGATAGTCTGGTCAAAGCGGTACATGACTTACACTATCCAAACATCTCTTATGAAGGACATGGGTCGACGCTGGGAATGGTTTGGGAGGTCATCAAGTTTGGGCTCAAAATGCTGCTACTCATGGTTGTCACCCTGCCCGTTCTGTTTATCCCACTGTTCAATGTGATTTGGTTCTGGCTCATCGGCTTTCTTTTCTTCCGTTTTTCCGTGGTCTCCGATGTGGGGCAAGTGATTCTGCCTGAACCGCTTTTCCAACAGATCAAACCGGTGACTAATTGGGAACTCACTGTGCCCATCGCCATTCTCTACAGTTTAAGCATTATCCCAGTTTTGGGGCTCTTTATCCCAGTGCTGGCCGTCATTGCCACGGCACACTATAGTTTTCAAAAACTACAAGAGGGTTCAAATTAAATGTATCCGCCCTATGAGCGTTGGTCTGAAAACGCTCAAAACTGAATGGCCACATGTCTGATCAACTTTATCACACCCTAGTCACCCTACTCGAGCACTATCAAGTCCTCATCTATGGCGTCGCATTCTTAGCCGCTTTTATTAAATCTCTTTTGGTCATCGGTTTAATTTTTCCAGGCGCCACCCTCATTCTGGTACTAGGGGCTGCTGCGGCCACAACAGAGATTCATTTTATAGGCATCTTGAGCTTGAGTGCCCTTGGCACAATTTTGGGAGATTATTTTGACTATTGGCTCGGGCAACACTATGGAATGCGCTGGCTCAAAAAACAAGAAGGCCGTTTTTTTAGCCCTAAAACCGTCGATAAAGTGTCTGCTTACTTCCAGAAATATGGCGACAAAACCGTCCTTATTGGACACTTTATACCGGGGGTAAAAGAGATTATCCCTATGATTGCAGGGGCTTCAAAGATGCCTCAAAACGTTTTTATGGTATGGAACATCATAGGGGGCACCCTATGGGCGTTACTATGGGCTGGCACTGGCTATCTTTTTGCCCATACTTTGACTTTGGCCGAGACTTGGCTCCATCGCATCGGCCTGTTACTCCTGTTAGGCTTGCTAGTTCTATTGTTGACCTGGACACTCAAGCAGCTCTATCCAGAACAAAAAAATCTTTTTATTCGAATCTTAAGCACCCTTTACAGAGCCACCACCAGCTTCTTAAATAAACATGTCAAATGGCAACACTTTAAACAAAAACAGCCTCGTTTATCTGCCTTCCTAGCACAGCGCTTCGATGCAAAATCATTTTTCGGTCTTCCACTGACCCTCTTCTCACTTGCGTTACTCTATGCAGTCATGCTATTTGCAGGTGTGGTCGAAGACTTAATCACCTCCGATACGCTGGTCGCACTCGATCACGTGGTCTCAGAATTCATCAGCCACTACCGCTCATCTGAACTGATCTCTGTCTTTATTTGGATCACCGCTTTAGGCATTCCCCAAGTGGCGGGCCCTCTGTTTCTGTTGGCATTGCTGGGGAGTTGGCTATACAAAGGGCGTTGGTTAACCCTTTCTCTATTGACCTCTGTGACCGGCGCCTTACTGTTTACGCAGTTGAGCAAGTGGGCCTTTCAGCGGGCGCGCCCTGAAGACGCCATTTTATTGGAATCCACTTACGCTTTTCCAAGCGCGCATGCAACCCTAGCGGTCAGTTTTTATGGTTTTTTGGGGTATATCTGGCTGCGAAGCTTAACTCAAAACCGAGGGATACCTTTTTTACTCATTTTCATAACAGTCTTCGCCATCGGTTTCAGCAGAGTTGTCCTCAATGTGCATTATGTCAGTGATGTTTTAGCAGGATTTCTGGTGGGTTTTATCTGGCTAATGATCGGTATCACAATCAGCGAATGGGCAACGGCTCAGCGTTATATCGACTGGTCATCTCCCTCACATAAGCAAAAATGGTTGGGGTTGCTCGGAGCGATCGGCGTCGCTTGGACGCTTTTTTATACGCTTCACTGGCATCCTAAGCTGGCGCCCCCACCCAAACCTTTTAAAACCACGATTCAGGCCCCTCTCCACCAAGTGTTACAGTCTCAGCACCTCATTGATACGCAAACCCTCTTCGGCCAACCCTCTCAACCGATTAGTGTTGCTTTTATTGTAGAAAATGAAGGGCAATGGATTCAAAGACTCGAAGCTGCTGGCTGGCATCCACAACCATCTGTTCTGCCAATGCTCTGGAATCAACATCTCAATCAGTTCACTTTTGTATACACTTCACCGAATGCAGAGAAATCCACCATAGATATTTTGCGCGTCTGGGAGACGCCTTGGAATATCAAAGAAAAACCCATTCTTGTCGGCGCTGGCCAACGTTTAACGAATGTTTATAACCCGTGGCTCTATCAAATTTTTCCAGAGAGCGATTCCACCATTCAACAACTGACTCAATCCCTATCAAAGCAAACGCCTCAGCCCGAAATCTGCCAACTGACGCTCACCGCTCCCCAAATCCATCACACTCTTTGGGGCGCCTCCTTTTTCAGCAGAGGAAAACTGACCATTATCAACTTATCTAATCAACCCAAGCTCTGCCCCCAAAATGCTCAGTAGCTTTGGCAGATCACGCCCTGCAGGACTGGGGATTTTAAACAACATCGACGATCTATCAACCGGCTAGAGTGAATAAAAATCTCGATACCATTGCACAAACCGATTCATGCCGTCTTCAATCTCCGTTTTCGGTTTAAAATCCACATCCGAAATCAAGTCATCCACATCGGCAAAAGTTCTGGGGACATCCCCAGGCTGCATGGGCAAGTTATTGCGAATGGCACTTTTACCGGTTGCTTTTTCTATCGCCTGAATAAAGCGTTCAAGAGTAATCGGTTGATTGTTGCCGATATTGTAAATCGCATAGGGCGCCTGAGCCGTGGTGATTTCCGACCCTCTTTTTTCAGGAATATGGTCCATCACCCTTACAACGCCTTCCACAATATCATCGATATAGGTAAAATCCCGCTCCATTTGCCCATGATTGAAAACATCAATGGGCTGGCCGGCTAAGATCTTCTTTGTAAAAGAGAAATAAGCCATATCCGGACGTCCCCATGGGCCATAAACGGTAAAAAAGCGCAAACCAGTTGTTGGGATGCCATATAAATGACTGTAGGTATGCGCCATCAACTCATTGGACTTTTTGGTCGCAGCATAAAGAGAGATTGGATAATCGACTCTATCTTGAGTAGAAAAAGGGATTTTCGTGTTCATGCCATAGACTGAGCTGGATGAGGCATAGACCAGGTGCGCTGTTTTCTGCTGACGACACCCTTCCAAGATATTAACAAAGCCCACCAAATTGGAATCGACATAAGCATGGGGATTTTCTATCGAGTAACGTACACCTGCCTGAGCAGCCAAATGAATCACGCGATCAAAAGATTGCGTCTCAAATAATGCCTGCGTAGCCGTGCGATCCGCAATGTCCATTTCGATAAACTCAAACGCATCTGCAATCGCATGCGTTTGACAAAAATGCGCTATTTCCGCTAAACGTGCACGCTTTAGCGCTGGATCATAATAATCATTGAGATTATCGATGCCAATAACGGTGTGTCCCTTTTTCAATAAGTCCAGTGAGACATAAAAACCGATAAATCCGGCCGCGCCGGTCACTAATACTTTCATTAATCCTGTCCAAATAAATCACGTGTGTACACCTTATCGCGCACATCTTGAATCTCATCTGTCATCCGGTTGGCCACGATAACATCGGACATGGCTTTAAACGCTTCCAAAGAGTCAATCACTCGAGAATTAAAAAAGGTCGGCTCGGTCAACACAGGTTCATACACCACCACCTCAATGCCTTTGGCTTTAATCCGTTTCATCACTCCTTGAATGGCCGAAGCGCGGAAATTATCCGAGCCAGCCTTCATCACCAAACGGTAAATACCCACCACTTTTGGCTGCTGGCGAATGATAGAATCGGCAATAAAGTCCTTGCGTGTCGTATTTGAGTCCACGATCGCCTTAATCAAATTATTAGGGACTTGATCATAGTTGGCTAATAGCTGTTTGGTATCCTTCGGCAAACAATAACCGCCATATCCAAAAGAAGGGTTGTTGTAATGATTTCCTATGCGTGGATCCAAGCCCACACCTTCAATCACCTGACGCGTGCTTAATCCATGGGTTTCACAATAGGTATCTAACTCATTGAAATAAGCCACACGCATGGCCAAATAGGTATTAGAAAACAGCTTCACCGCTTCCGCTTCAGTGGATTGCGTAAACAACACCGGAATCTCATCCGCCGGTTTAGCCGCCCCTTCTACCAATAATTGCGCAAAACGCTCAGCACGCTCAGATTCTTCCCCCACAATAATCCGCGAAGGGTATAAATTATCAAACAGCGCTTTACCCTCTCGTAAAAATTCTGGAGAGAAAATAATATTTTCTGTCTGAAACTTCTCTTTAACGGATTTGGTATACCCCACCGGTACGGTTGACTTGATAATCATGACCGCATTCGGATTAATGCGCAACACATCTTCAATGACCGCCTCAACTGAACGGGTATTAAAGGTATTGGTCTGCGGATCATAATCGGTGGGCGTCGCAATAATGACAAATTCAGCCCCTTCATAAGCTGCTTGCTTATCCAGAGTCGCCTTCAAATTTAAAGGCTTTTCCTGTAAAAACTGTTCAATTTCAGCATCAACAATGGGCGATTGCTGACGATTCAGTAAATCGACCTTCTTTTTAACAATATCCAATGCCACGACTTCATGGTGCTGTGATAACAACACGGCTAAAGACAAGCCAACATAACCCGTACCTGCGACTGCGATTTTCATTTACTGCTAATCCCTCTATTGGACGAAGTTTGAACATTATTTTGATCATATTTTGACCCGAAATATAAAAAAATCAGGATACAGATCAACATGAAAAAAATCATAAAGTGTTTGTAAGTAATATTCCCATCAGATAACATAAACTCAAACAAAATCTCCAAAAATACAATGCCCGTTACAGCAAACATAAGCCCTTCATCATCTTTCATTTTGAGCGCTAATCGAGCATAATTTATGAACTTGAAAAATGGGTACAAAATGAATAATAAGAACATCACTAAACCAACTAGACCTAACTCAATCAATAAGCGTATATAATCGTTATGAGGTTGTCCAAAATCCATAAGTTCCACATATCCCTTTTGAGCCATAGCTTGAAGCATTGTAGTGAATTCATCCCAACCCCAGCCCCAAATTGGTTTTTCAATAAAACCATAATAGGAAGCTAGCCACATTTCCAGTCGATAACCAACAGATGTCCTTACATGCCCTGCAAAATAATTTGTGATATTTTGATAAGCTAAAATAATTCGATCTTTTACAGGGAAGATATCATCAGCCAAAACGACCAGAATAATTAATGCAGAAATAAATGCAATTGAAAAATATAGCTCTTTAAATCGTTTAAGCTTATAAAGCATGATTCCAATTGTGAATGCACCGAGCAACAACCCTAACCATCCGCCACGAGAACCTGATAAAAAACTTAAAAAAACACCAAAAACAAAAACTAATATCGCAAGAAATTTCCAATACCTGCTTTTTAAAGCAAAAAAACTAACTAAAGAAAGCAGCGCAAAGGTCATAGCTAAATTACCCGATAAAATTGGGTTATCTAATAAACCTGCACCTCTCGGCAAATGATACATCCAGATATAAATAGAAAATGGAATCACATATAAACCGGAAATGACAATGGACTTCCATACCAAAACAGGCGTCACACTGAATCGCTTAAAAAACAAAGCTATGAAAGGCATTAGAATTAAAAACCTAAAAACCTCATACTCCCAAGAAAACAATTCCTTATAATCTTTAAGCAAAATCCTCAAGGTAATATAAAATAAAAGTAAATAAGATATCACCATAAAATGAAATAAATCTTTAGAAAACAACTTTTCTTTTGGTTCAGAACTCCTTTCTTTTAAATAGAAAAAAAGACCTAAAATAGATATCATATAGATACCATAGTCGAGAAAATTTTGTACCGTCCCAATAGACAAAAAAATAAAGACGAGAAAAAAAGATGGAATTATTTTATTAAGTGCAGTAATCATTTTTTTAAAATTCTTTTATCGTATCCGCCGTTGCGCTGCTACAGTTTGAGACTCGAAAATGCTTTTCACAATCTCCGCGAATGAAAAAGCCAAAAAACCCGAATAAAGCTCAGGATTAAACGCAGATTATGACCTGCCGCACACAATAAAGCAAACATTGCGTATCCTATTTGACCTTTTAGGGTATAACGATCCAGTCTGCCTGTGGTTGAGGGAAATAAATCAAACCACTCTTTTTCAAAGAGTTCCCAGTCAATGCGTTTTTCGAGCTCAACCACTTCATGCTCTGGATTGATGATGTCTACCAATAGAGGTCCGAATAGATCTCAGTTTGGGTTTTTGAGCTGCATTTTCGGTTTCATAGCAATCATTTGGTGTTAGAATTTTCAAAAAATTGAACTTATATTTTAGCAAAAGTTACAATTTTAAGTGGTGAATTTACGCTTAGATCCTAATTTTATAAGGGTTTTAGGATTATTCAGAATCCACTAAATCTTTATATGAGTTAACCACTTTTATACCCAGCCTCTTCATATAATCCAAAGATTCTTCAAAGCCTTTTCTGTTATTGGTTACGGCGATCACCTTTGCTTGTGGACGAAGCATTTTAAACTCTAATAAAACTGATGAGATATCACCTATGATCTCAACATCATCATTTAAAGAACTCAATAAAATTTCAAATGGAATTTTTTTAGGGATATTTACAACTCCTTCCATCCTAGAGCGCTGTTTGTCTCTAGGATGGAATTTAACCCCAACTATTTTACCTTGTTGTAGCTGCTTATCTAGATACAGATGTAGATCTCTCTCATAGCTAGGCAATGTAGCCAAATTATCTTTTAAAATACCAAAAATAATAACTTGTTGCACTTCATTAATGTCTTTTTTGTCTAAATAATATTCGGACAACAGCCTTTCAATAAATGTCTCTTTACTTAAACATTCCAGCCAGTCAGATGGAAGTCTATTTATTTTTTTATCATTATTTTCAAATAAATGATTATGTAATAAATAAGCACCATTTATCCATTCAGATTGAATTCTATAGCTAGAGGGGGTTCGATACCAAGTCCCCCAAATAAGTTTTCTAAAAATTTTTTTATAATAAGCGACTTTCTTATTATGAACATATTGATAGCTAAACAAACCGTCATCAATCAGAAAACACCCTTCTTTTGAGTTCTTTGAGACTAGGTAACTCGCATATTGAATATAGGGTTCATTCACAGAACCTGTGGCAACATGTCTAATATCAAAGCGCTTAAATAAATGTTTGATTTGGTGTAATTGCCGCCAACGATAGACATCTCTAATCGATTCTACCGCATCCCCAAAAATCTCTTTGGAGATTTGATGATAGATCTTCTCTTTCGCAAGAGCTGGCTCTATCAATAAAATAGCCCCTCTATCAGCATAGCAAAATAATCTTAAATATACTGCAATGAGCCAGTGTCTCGGCGTACTGACTATATATAAGTTATACAAAAGCCTCTCCCAGTGATTTAATGTACAATCCAGCCTGTAGACACACGTACAGCGTGCATCTTTGGAAAACCTGATGTTCGTCCAAAATGGTCTGGCTTTCGTAATCTTGGCGAGTCGCTCCTAAAAACCTCTATCAAGCCCCACTCATTCCACACCATTACGATGCAACTGCTTGAGGTTTGAAAACACATTTTACAATCTCTGTGTATAAAAAAGCCAAAAAATCCCGGAAAAAGTTTAGGATTAGACAAGATTATGACCTGCAACAAACAAAGAAGACAAACATTATGTCTACCAAATATCTTAGAAAAGTACATTTCAATGCCTTTTGGTAAGTTCAAAATATAGGGTCAATAATTATTTAACAGACTCTCAAAGGATTTGTGAACGGGAATATCTAAGGTTTTAAAAATGTCTTCAAACTGCTTATTTTCTGAATTGTTATTGACCACCTCAACAATGAGATCCCCTCGATTTTTTGCATCAATTAATACCGTTGAGTAGTCTCCAATCAGGGTTGCACCTGATTTTAAAGCCGGAATAATCAATTCCGCTGGAAAGCCTTTCGGCAAAACGACAACATTCGTAAACTCATTCGTTCTCGAATCTCTAGGGTGCTGCTTTAAGCCAATTTTTTTACCTTCGTGATATTTGCTTTCTATATATCTTTCAAGTTCATGAGTGACATTGGGGTTGCGACTTTCAACATCTGATATGATATTGAGTATGATTAAATAATCTAACTTCGAAAGTTCTGAATAATCTACTTGAAATGCTTCATATATTTTTAACACGAAGCTATTAAACCAAGAAGCGTTAAGGTAATCTTTGGAGACCGTCTCAACAGGCTTATTGCGAATATGTTTTGCTGCTAATTTTGGGTTAAAAAACCAGGATGCCGAAACCCAATTTGGAGATCCAGTTTTTCCGGGCCTTTTATACCATAGGCCATACTTTAGCTTTCTTCCCATCAGCTTGATTTTATTCACATGTTTCGCTGGCATATCAATATAACTAAACAAGCCATCTTCCATATACTGACAAGTAAGCTTTCTTTTATTAACTAAATATTGACAGAGAACATCATTAACCATTGGCGTTATAACTTGATTTAAGTTATATCCCTCTACAATATTTGAATGAAAATTTAATTTATACTTTGTTTTTGATAGTTTAAAGAGAATTTTTTCTTTAATTTTAAAACTATACACATCAGATTTTGAGTTACTATAAAAAAATATTTCTGAAAATGGAGTGTTTTTCATTTGCTTTAAAACATCATATATTAAATTCGCTCCAAAAAAAGAATCATGAATCACAAGCACGGAATTTTTACATTCATTATTCAAAGCCACTGCTATTGACAATATAATGTGTCTCGGAGAATAGGTGATAAATAAAGTAGGATGCTGGCTTTTCATTATAATTTCATACACTTACTTAACTCTTGTTATTTAAAGTATTCAATAATAACTTACCTTTTAATATAGTCATCACTTCAAGGTAGCAAAAACTAAACATCAAATAGCATGCGGTAAATGGGTTCATAACGCCTTCTCCAAAGCGTCAAGGACCTCTTGCGGCGATAAATGTTCAAGGGATAATTTCGCTTGCGCTTCTGATTGAAACTGTTTTAAGTAGCGATGAGCGACAGGCGAAACCAGCTGTTTCACCTGAGGGCCTAAAGCGCCTACCAATTTGGGATCGGTCACTCGATAGAGCACGACCATCGGTACCTCCAGTGCGGCAGCCACATGGGATAAACCGGTATCTACGGAGACCACTGCCTTAGAAAACTTAAGCAGTTTTGCCATCTGATTGAGGCTAAGCTTTTGTTCAGGCACCCAAGTACATGCTTCAAAACCTTGTTGCAAACGATAGGCACGTGCTTGCTCTTCTTTTGTGCCCCATGGGAGAATCACTTTATCCCCTCGCTGGCAGACTTTTTGCAGCAGCGCTCGCCAGTGCGCTTCTGGCCAGCACTTAGTCTCCCAAGTGGTTCCATGTAAAAAGATCAAATAGCGATCTGTCTGCCAAGGTAGCGCCGGCCTTTTCCACTCGGAGGTATCCAAACCATAAACAATGGGATCATTAGGCGAAACTGGATAATTCAGCGTTTTAGCAAACAACTCCCTCAAACGCGTGATCGCATGTCGCGCTTTTTCGACTGAAATTTTTTGGTGGTAAAACAGACTGACTAAAGGCTCTCTTGCGCTTGAGAAATCCATGCCATAAATCGGCGCCTTCACTTTTTTAGCCACCCACAAACTTTTATACAACCCCTGCGCATCCAACACCAAATCATATTGCGTATGATTCAGCGTTTCAAAAAAAACTTTGATCTCTTTTCGCGTTTGAGCGCTTAACAAGGTCTTACGCCACCGTCTTAACTCGATCGGATAAACTTTATCCACCACCGGATGCCAGCTCGGAATCTCGGCAAAGGCCTTTTCCACCACCCAATCGACCTTAAGATCTGACACATGCATGTGTGCATCAGAAAGGGCTGGAAAGGTGTGGAACACGTCTCCCATTGAGGACATTTTAATTAACAAAATTCGCATAATTTAAACAGTCGATTTATTTTCAATGGTTCAGCGCTCTATTTTGATTTCGCACGTTTCTTCGCGAGTTTCTTTTTATGCACTTTCTTTTTCGCTTTTTTGGGCTGACCAAATTTGATTTTAGGCTCTAAGCCTTTAATTTTGGCAACCGGCAGTTTTTGTTGTAGATGGTACTCAATCCGCTGCATATTTTTAACATCAAACGGTGCCACTAAATTACAGGCGATGCCCATTTGGTGACCTCGACCCGTGCGACCAATACGATGAATGTAAATGTCGCCTCTAAAAGGGATATCGAAGTTAATCACATGGGTAATATTGAGCATATCCAACCCCCGCGCGGCAACATCCGTGGCCACCATTACTTTGACCTTGCCACTTTTAAAGCGCTTAATGCGCTCCATGCGCTTGGCTTGTACAAAATCCCCATGCAGTACCTGCGCGGAAACATTTTGACTCTGTAACCATTCGGTCAATTCTATCGCTCGCGCTTTTTTATTGCAGAACACGAGCGCACTTTGACAACTTTCATCGGCAATCAACGCCTTAAGCAACTGCTGTTTGTGCGGAATGTCATCAGCAAAATAATTAAACTGCTGCACATGATCCGACTGTTGATTGGGCGCTGATAGCTCAATTTCAATGGGTTCCTCTAAAACCTCTTCAGCAAAATTGCGCACCCCGGCACCTGCCAGCGTCGCGGAGAACAGCGCCGCTTGGAAATCACCAGGGATCACTTCAATCAAAGCTTTTACATCGGGCCCTTGGCCCATATCCAACATACGGTCGGCTTCATCAATCACCACCATTTCCACTTGCGAAAGATCCAGGTTTTCATTGGCCATAATATTGAGCAGCCGCCCCGGCGTGGCCACTAAAATATCAAACGGGTCTTCCAGGCGCTTAAGCTGTTGCGCTTGATTAAAGCCGCCCGTGACCACCACCGACTCAAATTCTAAAAATTCCCCCAACTGCTTGACCACCTTATGGGTTTGAAAGGCCAATTCACGTGTCGGTGCTAAGATCAAAATACGGGTAGAGCTCGCGCGCGCTGGATTGTCAATCAGATACTGCAAAGCGGGCAACACAAATGCCGCGGTTTTTCCGGTTCCCGTTGGCGCGCCAGCCAAGAGATCTTTCTGATCTAACAACACCGGAATCGCGGCTGCTTGAATGGGAGTCGGCTTGGTATAGTGCTGGTTTTGTAAAGCTTGCAACAGCCGTTCATCCAAATCCATCTCCGCAAAGCTGTCAATTGGCTCTATTTCGTGTTGATTCTCCATCGATCCTTCCTATTCTTCGACCACCAGCTCATAACAGGGCGTATAGTCGCCACTGATTTTCATCCGTTTCTGTTCCACAAATTGACGCAACAGTCCATCTAAGGCTTCGATAATCTCTTTATCGCCATGCAATTTAAAAGGTCCATATTTCTGGACTCGCTCAATCCCATCCTGTTTCACATTGCCAGCCACTATGCCGGAAAAAGCTCGACGCAATTCACTGGCTAACTGATGAACCGGCTGATCTTTATGCAGATTGAGTGCTGCCATATTTTCATGCGTGGGCTCAAAAGGACGCTGTAATTCTTCAGGAATATAGAGGTTCCAGTTAAAATAGTAGGCATCGCTAGTGGCTTTACGATATTCATGCACATAAGTCAGCCCTTGACGCATGGTTTGTGCCACTTCAGTGGTATCTTGGTTAATAATCTGCAAGCGGCTTAATGCCTTTTCCCCCAGCGTTGCCAGTAAAAAGGTTTTGACCATCTCAAAGTAGTCGGCATAGGCTTCACATGCTGTTAGCACCACAGGAAATGGAATATTTTTATTCATCGGCTCCAAAAGAACGCTGAGCAAATAGAGCAGCTCTTCCATCGTACCTGGCCCGCCGGGGAAGATAATAATGCCATGCCCAATCCGCAAAAACGCCTCTAAACGCTTCTCTATATCTGGGAAAATGACCAATTCATTCACGATCGCATTGGGCGCCTCTGCAGCAATAATCCCCGGTTCTGTAATACCGATAAAACGCCCTTGTGGATAGCGCTGCTTCGCATGCCCCAACATCCCCCCTTTCATCGGGCCTTTCATTGCGCCCGGCCCACAGCCAGTACAAATATCTAAATTCCGCAACCCCAGTTCATAGCCCACATGTTTGGTGTACTTATACTCTTCAATCGAAATGGAGTGCCCGCCCCAACAGACCACAATATTCGGTGCCACGCCAGGTTTTAAGATATTAGCATTCCGCGCAATATGAAAAATGGCATTGGTAATGCCGAAGCTGTCATTGAGGTCAAATTGCCCAGAATCGACAATTTTATTTTTGTTATAGACCAAATCGCGAATAACCGAGGTGAGATGCTCTTGCAAGCCAACAATCAACTCGCCATCCACAAATGCTTGCTTAGGAGGATTCAGTAACTCAATCTGCAAACCACGCCCTTTGGCGCGCACATTAATATGGAAATCTGGAAACGCCTCCATCAAAGCCTTGCCACTGTCCTCTTTTGAGCCCGTATTAAGCACCGCCAATGCGCACTGTTTCAAAAGCTGATTCAGCTCTGGCGACTCCTGTTCACTGAGCAGTTTGGCTTCTTGTTGAGAGAGAATTTGCAACACGCCGGAGGGGCGAATCAACACTTTTTCTCGTAAGCTATTCATATATAATGTTCCTTACCCTTCTCAATGCAATAAATATTGGATAGACAATGGCTTCTCAAAGACCTTATGAAGATGGTTTCTTAATTGCCCTTATTATACTGGCGATTTTTGGCTTAATTTGGCTATTCGCCCCCTTTTTACAGGCACTGTTCTTTGCGGCCATTCTCGCCACCGCCACTTATCCACTTTACCA
Organism: Galenea microaerophila; assembly: GCF_054657255.1. Classification (NCBI taxonomy): domain Bacteria; kingdom Pseudomonadati; phylum Pseudomonadota; class Gammaproteobacteria; order Thiotrichales; family Piscirickettsiaceae; genus Galenea; species Galenea microaerophila. The sequence continues at coordinate 468,985 of NZ_BAAHWZ010000002.1, read as the reverse complement.
AAAAATACTCCCCAAATGCCAACACAACCCCAATCAAACCGCTTTAGTGATGAGTCTAATCGTGGTCGTTATCTTAATTCTCCCTTTGAGCTATCTGCTCACCGTTGCCAGTATTGAGGTGGGACAAACCTATGGCAAAATTCATGCTTGGCTGGCGGCACAAGATCGCAGCAGCTTGCTGCATTTAAACCATCAAATTTTGGATTGGTTGGGGATGCCTGGAGAGGTTCAGACAGAAATTACTCAACAGGTGCAACAAAACGCCGAACCCATCTTAAAATTTGGACAAAAAATTGCAATTGGCCTCGTTCATGGCATTGTCGGCAGCACTTCCTCATTTATCACCTTTGTCGCGCTCGCCGTTTTTGCCCTCTTCTTCTTCTATCGCGATGGCAAAGCGATTAGTCATCATTTAAAAGTGCTTTCACCCTTGGAAAATGTCTATGACACCATGCTCATGCACCGTTTTTCTGAACTTTCGGGCACCTTGCTGCTCTCTATTCTCAGCATCGCCCTACTTCAGGGGCTGACTTTCACCTTGATTGCCCTATTTTTAGGCTTACCCGCCCTTTTTATCGGTTTAGCCGTGGCGGTGGCTTCTTTTATCCCCATAGTCGGTTCAGCCCTTGTCTGGCTCCCTTTAACTTTCTTTAGTCTAGCCAATGGCCACTATACGGATGCGGTGATTTTGGTGGTTACGGGGGCATTCATCAATGGTTTTCTGATTGATAATTTGGCACGCCCGATCATTATCCAAAAAATTTCGCATATTTACTGTCAAGGTCGCAGCAGCTCAAAAGTGACTGAGCACACCTTACTGACTGTCCTCTCCACCTTTGCCGGCCTGATCCACTTTGGCATTCTCGGACTCTTTTTCGGCCCAGTCATTGCCGCCATGGCAATTGCCATTTTTGAAGTCTACGAACATAAAAACCAGCACCTGCTTGATAGAAGCTAGTGCAAGCTGTGTAAACAACGCACTTTTTAAATACTCTCGACAGGCAGGACTGGGAATTCTGGAAAATTTTTTGGGGGGGTTGATGAAGGTTTTGTGCGAATTGCCCCCTAAATTTTAACCCTTCAATCTAAACTTCAATCATTTCATAATCGTGGCTAATGTCCACGCTCTTTTCTAACATTTTAGAAACAGAACAGTATTTTTCTGCCGAAAGTTTAACGGCTCTGGCAACTTTTTTCTCGTTTAAATCTTGACCATATATCTTAAAGTGCACATGGATTTTGGTAAACACGGCCGGCACCGCATCGGCTCTTTCCGCCTCAACTTCCACGACACAATCTTTCACCTGGCCAGGCATCATTTTCTCCAGCATGGTGATCACATCGATCGAGGTGCAGCCACCTAATCCTACTAGGATCATTTCCATCGGACGTGGCCCTCGATTTTGCCCGCCAATCTCCGGTGAACCATCCATCAATACCTTATGACCCGTTGGGGTTTCAGCCTCAAAAGCCACTCCCCCTTTCCAACTGACTTTAACCATTTTACGCCTCCTATCTAAACTTACGAATGAGTGCTTCTAATGAGAAATACACCCCTAAAAACACCATTAAACCTAACATCCATTCCAACTGAACCCAACCCGAGATTTGAATGCCCGCCGCTTCAAAGGTTTGGAAAACATCAGATAAGGCGGACACCGAAATCAAGGCGCCTAAAAATGCAACGGTGCCCTCAAAGCGCGCCTTAGAACGCGCTTCCAAAGCCTCCAAAGCTTGAGAAATTTGCAACCGAAGATAACGCGTCATCTCTTGGGACTCTTTGAGCAGCTGTTGCATTCTTGATCTTTGTTCCACTACCCCTGTGGTTTGCATTAAAACAGAGACAAAACGTCCATGATCGGGAAAACGCATCAACCCGCCATTGTCTAATAATTGTAAAAGCGATTTAATCTCAATGCCAATTCGGTGCAGGCGCTGAATGCGTTGTCGATAAATTTTTTCCTGCTGACGCAAGGCGCGTGGGGAGGCTTCCTGTACCTCGGTTTCGTCATTAAACGCTTTTTGAATCTGGTTAATGTTGGCAAACAGCACTTCGCCAGTCTGTTTCATAAAATAACGCAATCCAGTGACCACCTGAACATTTTCCACCGCCTGCTCTGTGACCCAAGTGGGCTGATCCAGCTGCACAATCAAAGCGTAATGCCCATCTGCTTGCACCCAATCTTGATGATGATAAAGATCAAGTGCCACATTTTGGACCCCTTTATGTGCCGTCTGCATCCGCCAATTCTCATAAACACTGCGCACCTCTCTCGGCGGCACCTTCAGCCCATTCCAATCAGGGTGTGCATAAAATTGCTCCGGCGTCAGAAGCGCATGCTGTTTATCCTGCGCGGCTTCCACCAGCAGCGTAAAGTTCACATCATGACTCACAGAGTGCACTAAACACGCTTGTTCTTTATTTTGATCCAACCAATGATCAAATCGGTCAAAAATCGTTTGCGCCACCTCTCGCAAATAATGCACTTCCAATCCCTGCCACTGCACAGGTTCGTCCAGTGCATTTTCCAGAGGCAGATTCATAAGATGGCGCAACGCATTTACATCCCAACCTTCAATCGGGACTTCCATGGTCAATTGCAGTAACCCCAAACTGTTCACCCGCAACTGGAGCGCCCCATGCAGCCCTTTATGGCGAAATTGCGGTAAGTGCACTTCAGGTAAATCAAACTGCCAGACATGAAACTGCGTATGGAAAGAGAGGTCTGACAAAATATCCGGTGGCTCTGGCTCATAAAACGCCTCGGCATGTAACGCTTGCATCAGCGCTTGTCGTTTGCTGTCGTGATTCAAAGCTGCAGCCAAACCTTCCGTCTGCAAGCTATTTAAAGTTGCATAAAAAGTTATCAGTGCACGCCCGCGCGTCACCTGCAAACGATTCTCACCTGCTTGCTGCCAAACCGGCAGTGCCATAAGGAAAGCCTGCAAAATCGAGCTAATAATGGTCAGACCTTTCGCATCATACTCATGATAGAGCGTTTCTAATTGCGCGCGCACCTGAAGCCATTCCTCCACAGAATCCTCACCCGCATCCCGCTTCATCAACAGCTGCGCAATTACCCGCATCAAAACCAAATAGTGATATTCCGCGCTGAAACGCGTTTGACAAGCTGGATAGGCCTCCAGCATCTGAAGGAGTTCATTGCAGCTATCAACGGTTTCCTTAAAATCATTATTATGAATACCGCGATCAATCTTAACCAAGCGCACCATTAACTTCTGCTGCAACCTGTCACACTTTTCGGGCAAGGCTTCGGCGGCTGCAATCTGATCTAAAACCGCACTGCCCAAGTCAAATAACTGAAAGGCCTGCAAAAAATCATAACTCTGCTCAATCTTCATTCGCGCCGTAAAATAGGCAAACCAATAAAACGCCACGCGCGCTTCATCACTATGCAAGCTTTTTGCCAACGCCTCCAGCCTCTCATAATCGTAATTCACCGCTGCCTCGGTCGGCAGCCACTGCCGCACCTTTTGCCGACCGACTTCAAACGCCTCTTCTTGATCATATTGCTGCGCTATCTGATGAATCTCTTGACTTGTCGCGCTCATCTTATCTGCTCCTGTGCCCAAGGCGGAATAACGATCTGCTCAGGTAGTCCTTCAATTTCTGCCAAACCTTGCTGAAAACGCGGATCTTCTGGCGAAATCTCATAACTTTGTAAATAAAGGGTGGTGACCATCTGCCGCACCGTTTCCCGTGAAACCTCAGAGACTGCACTCTTGATAAACAATGCCATCTCCACGGTTCCTTCGTCAAAAAAACGCGGAATCAAATAGGTAAAAGGTAAGGCAAAAAACCCTTGTCGACGATAGAATGACCACAACTTTGGTTCCGCTTCCAACCAAAAATAGGGGGTTTGTGGGCCTAATGACTTTTCGACTAACTGCCGAACCAGCTGTCGAGCCAACCCTTGGCCTTCATAATCGGGATGCGTCGCTAAGTAGGCTAATAAAGTACCCAAGGGATAGGGTTCATAACAAACAAAACTGGCCCAATCCCAGTGACCATCAATAGGAGAACGGAAGAGATAGCCTTCTAGCGCCACTTTACGCTGCTCAAGCCCTTCAATAAGAGCGGGAAGCGGCGCGCGCTCATAAAAAGGAAAGCGTTGTGCATAGAGTTGTGCCCAACGACGAAAAGTTAAACTATGCGGATTAGAAAGCGATTTAAAAACAACTGGTTGAAAACGGTTTTGAGCATTGAGTCTAGGAAGGGGATTATTCATCATCTGCAAATTTCCCCTCCCCTTAATGGGCTTACACCCCAAACAGTTGGGACAGGGCTTCACCCGGATTTTCGGCTCTCATAAAGGCTTCGCCGACCAAGAAAGCATTGACTTGATGCGCTTGCATGGTTTTGACATCTTCAGCGGATAAAATACCGCTTTCTGTCACCACCAGTCGATCATCTGGAATTTTATCCAACATCTTCAGCGTGGTGTCTAATGAGACCTCAAAGGTGTGCAGGTTTCGATTATTAATCCCAATCAATGGAAGAGGCAGACGCAAAGCACGCTCCAATTCCACTTCATTGTGCACTTCTACCAACACATCCATACCCAATTGCAGCGCTGTTTGCGTCAGCTCATACATTTGCGCATCCCCAATCGCTGCGGCAATTAACAGAATGCAATCTGCACCGATGGCACGCGCTTCATAAACTTGATAATCATCCACAATAAAATCTTTGCGAATCACTGGCAAATCCACCGCCTCACGCACGGCTTGCAGATATTCGTTACTGCCTTGGAAAAAATCTCGATCAGTTAACACGGATAAACAAGTGGCGCCATGCTGGGCATAATCTTTGGCGATTTCTACAGGCTCAAAAGGATCTCGTAAAATACCTTTGCTCGGTGAGGCTTTTTTAATCTCAGCAATCACTGCGGGCTTGCCCGATTCCACTTGCACCAGCATGGCATTGGCAAAGCCTCTAGGCTCAGCAGCCACCATTGCCCGCCGCTTCATCTCAGCTAGCGGCACCTGTTCGCAGGCTTGCTGAATCTCTTCCAATTTACGGAAAATAATCTTTTTTAAAATGTCTGGTGTTTGCTGTGGCATAACGTCTCTTTAAAGCGTGTCAAATAAAAGGAGTGTACAAAAGTCTCCAGCATTTGGCAAAAATTTGGTGGATTTTGAAAGTCATTATGAAAATTTACTGACGTCGGTTAAAAAAGCAAAGCGTCTAGGTCGGGAGAGAAAGACATATTTATAGTTTAAAATGCCTAAAGGAAGCTTTTTAAGTCTTGTCATTGCTCAAAACTGCTGTGTAAACTGAACAAATTGCTGCAATTTATCCGCAGCAGCCCCAGATTTGATCGCTGTTTCGGCTTGTTGAACGCCGGCTTCAAAGCTGCTGGCAAGACCAGACACATAAAGCGCCGCCCCGGCATTGAGAGCAATAATGTCTTTAGCGGCTTCAGTACGTGAGTCGGTTTTTTGATTAAAGACCGCCTCAATCAAAGCCAAGCTTTCAGCTGCTGAATTCACCGCCAAGGGGGCAAGGCTTTCATGCATTTTTTCCAGAATTTGTGGTTGAATCTGCCATTCCGTGATTTGACCCGCTTTTAACTCAGCCACTTTGGTCGGGGAGGCGATCGAAATTTCATCCAAACCGTCTTCAGCATGCACCACCATCACATGTTTGGCGCCCAGCCGCTGCAACACTTCAGCAAACACCGGCAGCAGCGCTTCATCATAAACCCCCACCACCTGAGCTGGAGCGCCTGCGGGATTAGTCAAAGGCCCAAGCAGATTAAAAAGGGTACGCACCCCTAAAGATTTTCGAGCGCCAATCACATGTTTCATCGCCGAATGGTGCGCCGGGGCAAACATAAAGCCAACCCCCACCTCTTCCACACATTGCGCCACCTGTTCCGGCGTCAGATTCAGATTGACACCAGCGGCTTCCAGCACATCTGCACTGCCGGACTTTGAACTAATAGAACGATTCCCATGCTTGGCAACCTTACCACCCGCTGCTGCCACCACAAAAGCAGAAGCAGTGGACACATTAAAGGTATTGGCGCCATCCCCGCCTGTACCGCAAGTGTCCACCAGATGGGTTTTATCGGCAATGGAAACACCCGCCGCCAAGTCCCGCATCACTTGTGCCGCTGAGGCAATCTCTTCTGGTGTTTCTCCTTTCATGCGCAACGCAATCAAAATGGCGCCAATCTGCGCGTCACTCGCTTGCCCACTCATCAAGGCTTGCATCACCTGTTGCATGGTCTCTTTAGACAGATCTTCTCGCGCTAATAGCTGTTCTAAAGCGGGTTTTAAATGCGCTGCACTCATGAATGGCTCCTTGCATGCTGCTCGAGGAAATTCTTTAACATTTGATGACCTTGGTCAGTCAAAATGGACTCTGGGTGAAATTGCACCCCTTCAATCGGCAAGGTTTTGTGACGCACCCCCATAATCTCATCAAAATCCCCCGCTTCGTCCTGCGTCCAAGCGGTCACTTCCAGTTCGTCTGGCAAACTTTCTTGATCAATCACCAAAGAGTGGTAACGTGTGGTCTCAACGGGATTAGGTAAGCCTTTAAAAACGCCTTCATCCTTGTGATACACCGGTGAAGTTTTGCCGTGCATAACCGCTTTTGCACGCACAATTTTGGCACCAAAAGCTTGACCAATGCTTTGATGACCTAAACAGACCCCAAAAATGGGGATTTTGCCGGCAAAATGTCGGATGACTTCAACTGAGATCCCCGCTTCATTAGGCGTACAAGGGCCTGGGGAAATCACCAGATAGTCTGGGTTCAACGCTTCAATCGCTTCCAATGTAATTTGGTCATTGCGATGCACTTCTACATGCTGCCCCAATTCGCCAAAATACTGCACCAGATTAAAGGTAAAGGAATCATAATTGTCGATCATTAATAACATGGCTTCACTCTCTTATTTATGCGCAGGAGGCACTGGATTGACCGTTTGCAATCCTTGGGTCACAAACTCAGCAGCACGGAAAATGGCGCGTCCTTTATTCATGGTCTCATCCCATTCCAATTGCGGCACAGAATCCGCTACAATGCCGGCACCGGCTTGAACAAACAAACGCCCCTCTTTTATCACCGCAGTCCGAATCGCAATCGCCGTATCCATATTGCCCTGCCAACCTAAATAGCCGACTGCCCCTGCATAAATCCCGCGTTTCACCGGCTCCAATTCATCAATGATTTCCATCGCCCGAATTTTCGGCGCTCCAGAAACGGTGCCAGCAGGGAAAGTCGCGCGCAATACATCCATCGCTGTCATTCCCGGACGGATTTTTCCATTCACATTAGAGACAATATGCATCACATGAGAATAGCGCTCAACCACCATTTTTTCCGTTAATTCCACCGAACCCACTTGTGCAATACGTCCAACATCGTTACGCCCCAAATCAATCAGCATTAAATGTTCTGCCAATTCTTTAGGGTCATTGAGCAAATCCTGCTCCAATGCTAAATCCTTCTCGAGCGTCGCCCCCCGGCGCCGTGTGCCTGCAATGGGGCGTACCGTCACCACATCGGCTTCCAATCGCACCAAAATTTCAGGCGAAGAGCCGACTATCTGAAAATCCCCCATATCCACATAGTACATATAGGGAGAAGGATTAAGATGACGCAATGCACGATAGAGATCCATCGGGCTGTCTTCATAAGGCACGGACATCTGCTGAGAAATCACCACCTGCATCGCATCCCCTGCCAAAATATACTCTTTTATTTTGGCCACTGCCTGCTTAAACGCCTCTTCGCCAAAACTGGATTCAAATTGCGATTCATCCAATTGATGGGCACTGGGGATATCCTGCGGCAGGGTCAAGGGCTGACGTAATTGCGCTTCCAGTTCGGCCAAACGCTGCTGGCCTTTTGTCAGCGCGTCTGGCTCTGACGGATCAATATGCACAATGACATGCACCTGTCCGCTCAAATTATCAAACACCACCAACTCTTCTGACACCAGCAGTTCAATATCGGGGGCGCCAATTTTATCCACTTCTGGCATTGAATCGCGCAGACGCGGTTCAATATAGCGCACCGTATCATAGCCAAAGTAGCCCACCAATCCACCGGAAAAGGCGGGCGCTTCTGGCAAATCCACCACCTTATAACGATTTTGAAAGGCCTCAATCCAAGCTAAGGGGTCTGCAGACACCTGATGCTCCACCACCGTATCCCCTTCAAATCGACGGATCTGCTCACCTCGCACTTCCAATCGTTGTCGACATGGTAACCCAATAATGGAATAACGCCCCCACTTGTCACCGCCTTGCACCGACTCCAATAGATAGCTATAAGGCGCATTGGCCAGCTTGTGATAGACACTTAAAGGGGTATCAAAATCAGACAACACTGTCTGCATCAAAGGCACGCGGTTATAGCCTCGCTGCTGATAATGCGCTAATTGAGCGGGGGTTAAGGTGGCGGTTTTCATAAAGGGTCTATGCTTCGTCTTTCGCTTTTAAATAATGAGGCAACTCTTCAAATGAGTCCAAAATCGCATCTGGATGATAGTCTCGAATATCTTCTCCATGATTATAACCATAGGTCATACAGAAAATATGGAAATGCGCCGCACGAGCAGCTTTGACATCACTTTTGGAATCTCCAATCATCAACGCATTTTCTGGTTCCACCTGCATCAGCTTAGCCGCATGCAAAAGTGGCATAGGGTCCGGTTTTTTCTTTTCGCAAGTATCACCACTGACGATAAATTCAAAATAGTCATAAAGCCCCTTATCTTTAAGCAATGGAATGGTAAAGGCTTCTGCTTTATTGGTGACACAGCTGATGCGGTAACCATTGTCTTTCATCCACTCCAGCCCCTCAATCACGCCAGGATAGACACGACTACGTTTTGAAGTATTGTCTTTATAGAGCTCTAAAAAAATGGGATAGGCTTTTTTCATTAATTCTGGATCTGGGTGTCCTTCTACCGAATTGACCAGAGCCCGCTCCACCAAGCGCTCAACGCCATTGCCTACCCAGTTGCGCACAGCCGCTTCACCTCGTTCTGGCAATCCCAGCTGCTTCATCATCTCATCCACGCAATAGGTTAAATCTGGCACGCTATCAATTAAGGTGCCATCAAGATCGATCAAGACAAAGCCCGGGCGGATTTTTTCAATATGTTGTTCTGTACTCATAAAATACTTTTCTCTCTTAAACAGCAAACGCCAGCATAGGCTGGCGTTTAGTTAGCATAATGGCGTCAATTACTCAACTTCAGCCAAGGCATCCCGCATCTGTTGAATCACAGTCTCAAAACGGTGTGGGTCATTTGGATTGGCTTTACCGTAAATACCCGAACCAGAAACAAAGGTATCACAACCCGCTTCGGCAACTTCAGCAATATTATCGACTTTAACGCCACCATCCACTTCCAAGCGAATATCAAAACCACTCTCATCAATTAACTTACGTGCCGCTTTCAATTTAGCCAAAGCGGAAGGAATAAAGGATTGTCCTCCAAACCCTGGGTTAACAGACATAATCAAAATCATGTCGATCTTATCCATGACATACTCAAGATAATGCAATGGGGTGGCAGGGTTAAAAACCAAGCCCGCTTTACAGCCTGAATTACGAATCAATTGCAACGAACGGTCAATATGTTCAGAGGCTTCAGGGTGGAAAGTGATATAGCTTGCACCCGCATTGGCGAAGTCAGTAATCATATTATCTACGGGTTTTACCATCAAGTGCACATCGATCGGCGCCGTTAACCCTTCACGATCCATATAGTTACGCAGCGATTCACACACAGTGGGCCCGATGGTTAAATTCGGGACATAGTGGTTGTCCATCACATCAAAATGCACCACATCCGCACCGGATAACAAAACATCTTTGACATCCTGCCCAAGCTGAGCAAAATCCGCTGACAAAATAGAGGGCGCAATCCAGTTTTCATGTTTAGCCATGACATTGATTCCTTCTTTTATTATTTAAATTAAAGTCATTCTATCAAATCCCATTGTGCAAAGAAAATAAAAACGGCCTCTTGTTTTACCGATTAGACGTGATAAGATTCCCACATCCTTAGCAAAAACATGGAATACGCAAAATGGGACACTATCCGGCAACCAAACCCATTCAGAAGCTGATCAAATTAACCGAAGTCCTCGGACTCGTTATTATCGCCATTGCCACACTCATTGCGACCGGTGAAGAGATATTCATAATGATTGAAGCCCGCACCGTAACTTTAGGTGACCTGCTCATTCTCTTTATCTATCTTGAAATATTAGCCATGGTTGGTATCTATCTAGATTCTGGTCGACTGCCTATCCGTATGCCGCTTTATGTCGCCATTGTCGCCTTGGCGCGTTATTTAATTCTGGATATGAAAAATTTATCGGAATGGAAGATGTTGGCCATTGCCACCACCATTTTCTTAATCACGATTTCCGTTTTAGTCTTAAGATATGGACACCTCAAGCTCCCCTATTCAGACTTTGAAAACCGTGAAAAAAACTTACGAGATAATGAGAAATAAACCCATGGAACAGACTGCTCTCTTTGAATCCCATCTAACCAGTGTCCCGCTTATCAACAAAGGCAAGGTGCGAGATCTTTATGATGTGGATGACAAGCACCTCCTAATTGTCACCACAGATCGCCTCTCCGCTTTTGATGTGATTTTGCCCACCCCCATTCCCGGCAAAGGCAAAATTCTGACCGAAACGGCTCAATTTTGGATGAAAAAAGCAGAACAAATCCTCCCCAATCAATTAGCGGATGATCTCAAGCTATCCGATATCCTCACCGCAGACGAGCTGGCCGAGTTAGACGGTCGTGGCATGATAGTGAAAAAACTCAAACCCCTGCCGGTTGAAGCCATTGTGCGCGGCTACTTGGTGGGCTCCGGCTGGAAAGAGTATCAACAAAAAGGAACGGTTTGCGATATCCCACTACCAGAAGGCTTGCAACTTGCTGAACAACTGCCGGAACCTCTATTCACCCCCTCCACCAAAGCTGAAGTTGGGGATCATGATGAGAATATCTCTTTTGACGAAGTGGTCAAGCTCATTGGGCAAGAGAAAGCGGAAAAAGTGCGTGACTACAGCCTAGCGCTTTATAAAATGGCCGCAGAGTTTGCCAAAGAGCGGGGCATTATCATTGCCGACACCAAATTTGAATTCGGCGAAGATGAGCATGGCGTCATTCACCTGATTGATGAAGCCTTAACGCCTGACAGCTCACGCTTCTGGCCAGCGAATAAGTACCAAGTGGGAAAAAATCCTGAAAGCTTTGATAAACAGTATATTCGCGACTATTTAGAAAGTCTCAACTGGAACAAAACCCCACCTGCGCCAGAATTGCCGCAAGAAGTGGTGGAAAAAACGATGGACAAATACCAAGAAGCCGCCTCTCGCTTAATGGAAAATCCATAATCGATCATGTCCCTTTCTCCCTTTACTGAGCTGGTCCAGCAGGTAGAGCAAGCGATACGACACAGGCAGCTTAAACGCCTGTTTGTGACCGGCACAGATACCGATGTCGGTAAAACCACCATTGGCGCGCAACTGCTGCAACAACTGCAACAGCAAGCGCCCAATCTTCACATCACCGCTCGTAAGCCGATTGCCTCAGGCTGTCATAAAACATCGCAAAATGGAGAATTGAGTTGTGCAGACAGTGAGCAGCTCTATCAAGCACTCAACGGCAAAACCCCTCTAGAAATCATCACCCCTTACCGCCTTGAACCGCCCATAGCGCCCACACTGGCACTGAAAAACGCGGGACAAACACTCACCACAGAAGCGCTCTATCAAGCCTGCATTAAAAAGACGGAAAAAGTGGATTTTGTCTTGATTGAAGGTGCAGGCGGCTTTTATTCACCTCTGTCCAGTCACGACACTAATGCACCGTTGGCAAAAAAGCTAAAATCCCCAGTCTTGCTAGTGGTCAAAGCGCAATTAGGCTGTGTGAACCACACCCTTCTGACAGCCGACGCCATCCGTCATCAAGGCTTAGACCTTTTCGCCATTGTGCTCAATTTTGCTCAACCCAATAACCAGAATGGAGAATTAATTCAACAGTTCTTGCCCGATATCCCTTTATACTGGGTACCTGAACGACTAAGTTTTGCGTAAAACAAAAGCTTCAGCAGCGCCTATATCGCTAATAGACACCCCCAAATCGCGCAGCAATCCAGTTTCAATATCATAAATCAACCCATGCACGCTCAAGGGTTGCCCCTCACTCCAGGCTTTTTGCACCACTGGAATATGGCAAATATTACGCACTTGCTCAATCACATTCACTTCACTGAGCTTATTCGCTTTCGCTTTCGGGCTAAAACCTTCCATTTGCGGCCGCAAACGCTGTAGATATTTTTTAACCGGACGAATCCAGTGCTCCACCATATCCGGCGCAGGCTCTGGACTCAACGCCGCCTTTACGCCGCCACAATCATAATGACCATTAACAATAATATGCTCAACCTTTAATACTTGAACGGCATACTCAATCACTGTCAGCGCATTCATATCACTTGAATTGATCAAGTTGGCAATATTACGATGCACAAAGACTTCACCAGGTGCTAACCCCACCAATTCATTGGCTGGCATACGCGCATCCGAACAACCAATCCAGAGATATTTCGGAGCATGTTGCTGGGCAAGGGTTTGAAAGTGATCTGGATTTTTCTCAAGTTCACCTTGCGCCCAACGACGATTATTTTCCAGTAGGACTTGCAGAGCAGAATGCATGGTTACTCCAAATTGTTATTTGAGAGTTTATTTTAGCAGAGTACAGCGGATATCAGCATTAGCCCATTTAACAAAATGATTTGATTTTAATCGATACAACTGAAACGGCAGACGTTAATACTGATATAGTCTTGATAGGCGTGTCCAGAACTCACCCAATTTTTGACTTTATTGGATATGGCTTGTTCTGTCATCTTTTCAGACAATTCTAAAGCCATACCATATTTAAACCTAGGGCTGCCCTTTTCTTCCACCACCAGCGTATCTTCTTCTACAAAAATTCGTCCGCTTTCAGGTTGACCGGGCATGGAGACAAAGTAATCTGTGGGATGCGCTTGCAGCAAGGCATTTAACTGACGATTAAACGATGTTTTACTCATGGGATTAAACTGATAATAGTCTTTAACCAATGCTTCTGCACGATCTAATAAACTCTGTTTCAGGGTGTCGATTAAATCGAACTGTTCGTCCCCTAAATAATAAATCACATAAGCGTCATTTGGACGGCCGATGGTTAAGGTTTCATCATCTTCAACTTTCAGCGCATGGCCATCTAGAATGGCTTGCAACGCCTGATCATCTAATGTTTCAATGGCTTGTTTAAACTGTTCTGTATTCATTTTGTCTCTTTAAGAAGTTAGGTTCGCAAACAGTGTCGGCAGTTTTTCAGGCAACTTCAAAACATTATCCACAATGGCATAACGATTCTGTCCAAAAATATTCTGCACATACTTATCTGCAAATTGATCTATGGTTAAACAGTAAGAATAGATCCCTTTAGACTCAAGCTCTTCAACTGCTTTTTTCGCGTCCTGTTTTAAATATTGGGTATCTTTCTCATCAATATCTGCCGGTTCACCATCGGTTATCACCAGCAGTAATTTTTGTTTGCTTGACTGTTTATCCAAATAACTGCCCGCATGGCGCATGGCTGCGCCCATTCGCGTGGAGAGTCCGCCCTTCATGCCAGCCAATCTCGCATGCACGTCTTCATTGAAAGGCTCTTCAAACTGTTTGAATTTCGTATATTGAACATCATGCCTACCATCAGAAGAGAAGCCGTGCACTGCAAACTGATCGCCAATGCCATGAATGGCATGAGACACCAAAATCGCCGCTTCTTGCGTCACTTCGAGAATGGTTTTCTCTGAACCTGGAACCAGCTCATTCGTCGACTCTGACAAGTCGAGCAATATCACCACTGAAACCTCTCGTGTATGAATCACATTTTTCATGGTGATTCTTGGATCGGGTTCTTGTCCCATACGCAGCGCGGTAATGGCCTCAACGCAAGCATTCAAATCCAATTCATCTCCGTCTTCAATACGGCGAATTCTTTGCAATCCAACTGGGCGCAATTTATCTACAATCTGTTTAATTCGGTGCGCGATCGGTTTATGCGTCTCTAAAATTTTCTCATAAAGCTCAGGATCACCTTTTTGCGCACGATGTTCAAAAAGGGTGACCCAGTTAGGTCGATAGAGTTGCGCTTTATAATCCCATTCATCATAGTGATAAGGTTCAGAGACCGGTTCAATCCCTTCGCTTTCATTATAGGAGACTCCGTGATCCTCATAGGGGTAAAGCTCTGTCTCTAACACCCAAACTTCATCATGATCCACATCCACCAGCTCGGAATCAATCTCATTGACCATTTCCATCAACGAGATTTTTTTACGTACAGTGGTGGGCTGGCTGCTGCGTCCGGCTTTAAGCATCTCCCACTCTTCTGAAGCCCAAACAATTCGGTTATCATCTCGATAAGGTAGACGCAATTGTTTCAACTGACTGAGCGACTCCCATTGGTCTTGCGTAGCATGTAGCACATTATAAAGGGTGATACCTAGATCCCAGGACCACTTTTCATTCTGAAGGTTGTCTTCTATCTCTTGATAAAAACGCTCGACGATCTCTTTTAGAGCATCATCTTCAAATGTTTCATTTGGGTCCATCAGCGCTAGGACTAATTTTTCTAAACGATAGGCTGTGCTTTGGGGATCCAAAGGTTTTGTCTGCTGTGCTGCTTTAATCACTTTAAGCCATAGGTTTTTCAGCCCTGGGAACTGTTTAATGGCGTTATATTCAACCCTTGCATCTTCAATCAATTCAATGAAGAACATCTGCTGTGGATTTAACTGCTCCATGGAAATCGCAGCTTGGGTGTATGCCAGATGGGAAGCCAAGTGCGCGGCCATTGCGCGATAAAGCTCTACCCCTTTAACTTCACCCAAATCATTGAGTGCATCGGGCAGATGAATGGCAAATTGCTCATAATAGGGTTTAAAATCCTCTGAATCCGACGCTGTCGGACGAATAAAGAAGTCACGCCCCCAAAAAGCACGCAGATAAAAATTAATCGAACGGTGGTGATTGATAAACAGCGTCCCTTTTCGTTGCTGTTTAAAGACCGCCTTTGAGTCTTCTGATTCTAGGGAAAAGTATGCCACTTGCGCCTGAAAGTCACGCGCATGCGCTTTAGCGCCCCACTGTGCCCAACGACGCAAACCGGAAACGGTCAGTTTCGACATTAAGGTGTCGATATTCAGCAACATTGGACGTAAACCACGGGGCGCTTTAGAACCGATGGTGTATACCAAAGAGAGATACTGCCGCACCAAATCAATATCCCCTGCGCGCTCGGCCACTACAGGCAGAGAATCCAGCATTAAAGCCACCACTTCGCCTGAAGTGACCGATGAGAGCTTCATGATGGTTTCTAAAATATCATCTAAAATTTCATCTTCAATCTTGGCCACCACTTGGGGGACAGATTCAAGATAGCTAATGACCACCTGATGACCTTTTCCGAGACGCGCAATCCCTTGTGCATTTTGCAACCAAATGGTTAAAGTCTGCTCATTCATAGAATGCGCAGCTTCTGCTATCAGCGCATCCAGCATTTCATCGAGCTCGGGGATGGCTTCAATTAGATCTTTTTTGATTTCATTGATTTGGGCGTTCATGGACCCCTCACTTTAAGTTAAATTTGACAAACATTACGATTGATACCGCCAATCACAGATTAGTCAAAAAAAGTGTCCACAGTTGTCATTAAGGTATCCAAAATATCATCGTCATCGGTCAGAGGTGTGATCAATGCCATCGTACACGCTTTTTTCGCTGGCACGCCTCGCTGGATCAATTGTGCCGCATAGACCAATAAACGGGTCGAAATCCCTTCATCCAGACCATGTCCTTTCAGGTTTCGTGAGCGTTGTGCCACCTGCACCAACTTCTCAGCAGTAGCTGGGTCAATTCCCGTTTCTTTGGAAACAATATCCGCTTCAATCTCTGCTTCTGGATAATCGAATTTAAAGCCACCAAAACGCTGTTTTGTCGATTGCTTAAGATCCTTCATCATTGACTGATAGCCAGGGTTATAAGAAATGACCAACTGGAAATCTGGGTGCGCCTCAACCAACTCCCCTTTTTTATCTAATGGCAGTACGCGACGGTGGTCAGTTAAGGGGTGAATCACAACAGTGGTGTCTTGACGTGCTTCTACCACTTCATCTAAATAACAGATTGCGCCAATTCTCGCCGCCACAGTGAGGGGGCCGTCTTGCCATTTGGTACCGTTAATATCAATTAAGAAGCGACCAACCAAATCGGATGCGGTCATATCTTCATTACAGGCAACGGTAATCAAGGGTTTATTCAGCTTATGCGCCATATATTCCACAAAGCGCGATTTACCACAGCCGGTTGGTCCTTTTAGCATGACTGGCATACGAGAGGCATAGGCCGACTCAAAGAGATCGACTTCATCTGCAACAGGACGATAAAAAGGTTCATTTTTAATTAAATATTGGTTGGGATCTAAAGCGTTCACTTCTGACATGGCTTTCTCCTAATGGGTGAATGGATAACTCTTAAAAATAAATACTGCATCAAATATCTATTTTTAAAGGTCATCAGCCGCCTGCCAAAGACAGGCGGTGATGAATAAGGCGCTTAAGGCATTAAAGCGCCTTTGAACAGGTCAAACTTATAGGTCACCACGCTTAACTAGCATGCGAGTGCCTTGAGTTTGTCTATAGTTGTCATAACCAATCAAACGCACATGGTTATTTGGGTTGGCTTTAATGCAAGCATCAATTTCATCCAATACTGCTTGTACAGAAGTTTCACCAAACATTGGCAACTTCCACATATACCAGTAGTACATAAAGGCATTTTCAGGCTCTGTATGCTCAATCGCAGGGTTCCAACCTTGATTGATGATGTATTGAATTTGTGCACGTAACTGTTCATTGTTCATCGGTGGCAAATAGGAAAAAGTATCCGCTTTGCGAGACTTTGGATCAGATAAACGTGATGGATAATCTTGTACTAGACTCATGATTGAATCTCCTTATTATTTCAATTACTTATGCGCAACGTCGAGCTTATCAACAGTGTCAAACTCGAACTTAATTTCTTTCCAGGTTTCCATAGCGATCTTCAGCTCTGGGCTATGCTCGGCAGCCTTGGTCAAGATCTCTTTCCCTTCTTTCTCTAACTCACGCCCTTCGTTACGCGCTTGTACACAAGCTTCTAAGGCAACGCGGTTAGCAGCGGCTCCGGCAGCATTCCCCCATGGGTGACCCAAGGTTCCTCCACCAAACTGAAGCACAGAATCATCACCGAAGATAGAGACCAATGCAGGCATATGCCAAACATGGATTCCACCTGAAGCTACGGGGATAACACCTGGCATCGCACCAAAGTCTTGATCGAAGAAGATACCGCGTGAGCGATCTTCTTTGATAAAGCTATCACGCATAATATCAATCCAACCTAAAGTCGCTTCTCGGTCACCTTCAAGCTTACCAACAACCGTACCAGAGTGAAGGTGATCACCCCCTGATAGACGCAACATCTTAGATAAGACTCGGAAGTGAATACCGTGGTGTGGGTTACGGTCTAATACAGCGTGCATTGCACGGTGAATGTGAAGCAACATGCCGTTATCACGACACCAGTTTGCCAAACCTGTATTCGCCGTAAAACCACCTGTTAGGTAGTCATGCATAATAATAGGTGAGCCAATCTCTTTCGCGAACTCTGCACGCTTATACATCTCTTCAGGTGTCGGCGCAGTTACATTTAAGTAGTGACCTTTACGCTCACCTGTTTCCGCTTCTGCTTTTTCAATGGCTTCTTGACAGAATAGGAAACGATCACGCCAGCGCATAAATGGCTGAGAGTTCACATTTTCATCATCTTTTGTAAAGTCCAAGCCCCCACGCAATGCTTCATAGACAGCACGACCGTAGTTTTTCGCTGACAAACCAAGCTTAGGTTTAATGGTACAACCCAACATTGGACGACCATATTTATCCATCTTGTCACGCTCAACTTCAATTCCGTGTGGTGGCCCACCGCAAGTCATTACATAGGCAAGCGGAACGCGAACATCTTCCAGACGCAACATACGCAATGCTTTAAACCCAAATACATTCCCAACTAAAGATGTCAGGATATTTACGACAGATCCTTCTTCGAAAAGATCAATTGGGTAAGCAACAAAGGCATAAAAGGCTGAATCATCACCTGGTACATCTTCAATGCGATAAGCACGCCCTTTATAGTGGTCCAAATCAGTCAATAGATCTGTCCAAACCGTTGTCCAAGTTCCTGTGGAAGACTCTGCAGCAACCGCAGCAGCAATTTCTTCACGAGGCACACCTGGTTGTGGTGTGACTTTAAAACAGGCCAGAAAATCTGAATCCTTCGGTTCATAATCTGGCATCCAATAAGTTTCGCGGTATTCTTTAACACCTGCATTATATGTTTTAGCCATGTTTTACCTCTTTTAACATTGATAGTAATCTGTTTTAATGAATCGCTTTGATCAAACAAATCATCAAAACGGTTTCCTAATCTGAAGCTCTGGCATGGGGTGCCTCGCTTTCAGTTGGCCCCATTAAAACAGTTATCCAATGACTCGGCAATCCATGATTTGTTATAGTAGATATAAACATTTGTTTATGATAGATAGAAAACTATAGATTAGTTCAACGAAACCTCGCTATAATCCAGTCACAGTCGTCAGAAACTTTTGAGAACCGTTATGCACAATTTACATATCACCGCACAACAAATCCGTATTTTCGAATCCGTTGCTCGCAATTTAAGCTATACCAAAGCGGCGCAAGAGCTGCACCTGACGCAGCCAGCGGTCTCGATACAGATGAAGCGTTTAGAAGAAAATAATGAAATCAAGTTGTTTGAAATGGCAGGCAAACAACTCACTTTAACCCCCTATGGAAAAAGACTATATCAGAGCTGCCAGCGCATCTTGGAAGAACTTAAAGACTTTAATAGCTATGTGCAAGCGACGCAAAATAAAATTGATAGCGAACTCCGCCTAGCCATTGTCACGCCGGCTAAATACTTTATGCCCTACATTCTCAAAGCTTTTTTAAATCGCTATCCCGATGTCAAACCGGTGGTCACGGTCATCAACCGTCGCCGCATTCTGGATGAAATTCAAAAAAATCAATATGACCTGATTGTGATGGGTCGCGTGCCCGAACAGCTCAATATGTCCGCTACCTCTTTTTATGAAAACGGATTGGTGGTTGTCTCACCACCCAAACATCGACTGGTTAAAGAGAAAAGCATTCCTCTGGAAGAGATTGCACAGGAACGCTTCCTCATGCGTGAACCGGGCTCAGGTGTTCGCGATGCCACAGAGGCTCTGTTTCAACAACACAATCTTGAGTTAAATCCCTATATGGAGCTAGGCAGTACGGAAGCCATTAAACAAGCGGTTATGGCAGGATTGGGGATTTCTATTTTGCCCCAATATGCGGTTCGCATTGAAAAGCGCTACCGCCACCTCGAAACCCTCGATGTTGAAGGCTTTCCTATTAAACGCACCTACTATATTGCTCGGATGAATACCAAGGCGCCGACCCCTGCCTCTGAAGCCTTTCTCGATTTTGTTCAATCCATAGATATTCCTAAACTTTTAGCCATGTCAGATACACGATAAGGATCCCCCATGCCCGATAGAATCTCTTTACTTGCTCGAAATGCCACCTTGCGCCAACTGCAAGTATTTGACAGCATTGCCCGCCTAAAAAGCTTTTCACAAGCCGCCCAAGAGCTAGGATTAACTCAACCCACTGTATCCGTACAGGTCAAAAAGCTCTCGGAAATTTTACAAGAGCCGCTGTTTGAACCCGATGGACGCAAAGTCAAACTGACCCCAGCAGGGCGTGCGCTCTATGAAGCGGTGCAAGTTGTTCTGGCGCAACTGTCTCGAGCAGAACAGAAAATACAGACACAAAAAGGCAAGACAGGGGGCACCGTCTCTTTATCCGTCATCTCCACCACCCAATATTTTGTGCCGCAAGTGATTCAAAAATTCACACAAATCTATCCGCATATTACTGTGGAGATGCGTGTTGGCAACTACGAAAATATGATGCAGCGTTTACAAGAAAACAAAGATGATTTTTATCTGTTAGGACAATCAGGACGCTCAAACGAAACGATTGACATGAATTTAGAAGCGCTGGCCATTAACCCGCTGGCATTTATTGCCCATGCCTCACACCCTTTGGTGGGCGTACCGATAGAACTTGAACAACTTCAAGAAGAAACCTTTTTACTGAGAGAGTCTGGTTCAGGCATCCGATCACAGGTAGAAAATGCGCTCAAAGCCCATCAATTTGAGCCAAAAACCCAAATGGTTTTAGGAGGAAATGAAGCCATTCGACTCGGGGTCATGCAAAATCTCGGCATTGCCGTGACCACGATTTCCACAGTGCTCACCGAAATTGAAGAGGGCAAAATCGCTCTACTCAATGTTAAAGGGTTCCCTTTAATCCGTCACTGGTATCTCGCCACCCCCAAAGATCGCACCCTATCTCTGGCTGCAGAAAAAATGATTCAGTTAATTCGAAATGAAGCGGAAAAGACCAGTCAAAAAGCCTTTGCTTTAATAGAAAATGCTTAGCGGTTAAGTGTATAAAACAATCAGATCAGAAATATACCGGATCAGAAAGACGGCCTAAAAAACCCTCGTGCCGGCTAAATTCCCCAGTCCTGGTCAAGTAGATGGATTGCCCTCAAGCAACCCACCCTGCTAAACCGATCTCACTGGGGGATTTCCGGTTTACTTGGTAATATTCATAAACACCTTAGGCAGTTTTTCAGGAAGCTGCTCGACATGATCAATAATGGTGTAATGGCTGCCGAAAATATCTGAGACATATTCGTCAGCTTTGGGGTCCATATTGATACAGTAGCTATAAATGCCCTCTTGTTGCAGCTCTTTCACCGCCACTTTGCTGTCTTCAATCAATAGGCGCGGATCTTTCACATCAATATCTGCCGGTTCGCCGTCAGTGAGAATCAACATCAGTTTTTTCTCTGCCGGCTGTGCAGCAAGATAATGGGCAGCATGACGCATAGCCGCCCCCATTCGTGTAGAAAACTCAGCTTCTATAGAAGCAATGCGCGCCTTGACTTCCTCTTCATAATGTTCAGAAAAACCTTTAATATGATGAAAACGCACTTCATGGCGCGTGTCGGAATTAAAGCCAGCAATCGCCAGACGATCTCCCAACTGATCCACCACCCAGGTCATAATGGCTAACGCCTCTTTACTTAGCTCCAATAGGGTTTGGCCGCTGCCTTCGACACGCTCATTTAAGGATTGAGACATATCCACCAGCACGGTCACCGCAATATCTCGACTGTCTGTAATGTGGCTATAATTAATGCGCGGATCAGGCACTGAACCCGATTTAAGATCAATTAAAGCGCGCAAAGCGACATCCAAATCTAACTCTTCGCCCTCCTCTTGGAAGCGAATCCGTTTTTTATTCTGCGGCTTTAACGCTTCAATCATCTTTCTCAGCTGCTTAATTAAACCGGTATGTTTTTCCAACAGACGATCCACTTGTCTAGCCTCACCTGCTGGCTGCAAGCGTTCATACACCGTTGCCCAATCGGGTCGATAGGTCTCTGACAGATAGTCCCATTCATCATAATGACGCGGTGGCAAGCTATCAGAATCCTCTACCAGCTTTTCTTCCGACTGGTACTCATTCGGCATCTGATCCTCCCCATCGTCTTCATCATAATGGAACCAGAGATAACGATTATCATCGCGATAGTGAATTTCAGTCTGATCAAAAAACAGATTGGGCAAGCTGTCGCTCGGCTTACGAGATTTCACATAGAAATCGGTTCCCAGCTTAACCATATCATTAATGCTGCTCGCCTCACCTTTCTCAGCCAAAATCTGATTAAATTGCGCTCTCAAAGCCTCAATCAACTCATTTTCTGGATCAAAATCTTCATCCATCAAAGCGCGAGATAGTCGAGCCGCTCGATAACGCATGCAGGACATTTTTTCTGGGTTACAAGCGCCTTTTTCAGGGACAGGATGCAATGCTAAAAAAATCGGCTTAAGGCCTGGAAAACGCGCCATTAATAGGCGGTCAATACGACAATCTTCAAAAACCGAGATAAACAACTGCGTGTGCGGTGCAAAATTATCTGCCATCACCTTTTGTGACCACTGCCAATGCCCCATCATATGGGCCACCATAGCCCGATATTGGTCTTTGCCTGATACCCCATTTTCCCCTTCGCAAACATCAGGCACGGCAATCAATTCATCATCAATATAGGGTTGTGGAATCCGCTCTTGGTCAAATGCCGTAGCAAAAGAGGAGAAGGGGTGCTCACAGCCCCAAAGCGCCTCTTTCATCATATTCAAATGACGCTCAATGTCTTTAAACAAGGTGCCTTGTCGCTCACGCTGAATAATGCTACGCGCATCTTGACTCTTTAATGAAAAATAAGCAATTTGCTCTTCCGGTGCATCCTTATAGTTGCGCGCGCCATACTGAATAAAATTGCTAATGCCATGCAAGCTCAAGCGGCCAATCAGCTGCGGCATGGACTCTAAAAAAGGAATCAAGCCGGGGCTTTCATAGATAGAGTGACTGTGAATCACATTTTCCGTCCCCGCGACCAATTGATCAATCAAAACCAGGTAGTGTTGTAAATCTTCAATACGGTCGATGCGACGGCAAACACTGCCCAAGGATTGCAAAAAGGGAATAATCGCTTTCTTATTGGGCGTACGAATCAGGTGTTGATAACTCCATTTGGCAATCAACTCAAACACCGATTCGCCTAGATGCTCTCCTAAAGCAGGCATCTCTTCCAAATAGACCAGTACCGGCTCGACCCCCATGCCTAAACGGCAGAGAAAACCGGCGCTTTCAATATAGGCTTTAACGCCCGCTTCAGAAAACTTGGATTCGGCTTCCGCCACACAAGCTGGAAAGACTTCTTGGGCCTGTTCAAACTTACAGCCAAACAGTTTTTGATACGACTCTAATTTTTCAGCGTCCATAAGATTCGCTCCTTAAAGTCGTCATTAAGCGCCAAAAATCATTTCAATCGTGCTATCCAAAGTTTCACGAATATCTGCATCATCAGTAATCGGACGCACCAATGCCATTTTACAGGCGTCGACTGGCGTAATCCCTTGGGCAATTAAGGTGGCCGCATAAACCATCAAGCGAGTAGAAATCCCTTCATCCAAACCATGGCCTTTAAGATTACGCGCTGCTTCACCAATTTCAACCAACTTGCTCGCCATCTCTTGATCAATGCCCGCTTCTTTCATCAAGATCTCTGTCTCTTTCTCTTTTTCAGGGTAATCAAAATCCATCGCACAGAAACGCTGTTTGGTGGATTGTTTTAAATCCTTCATCATTGACTGATAGCCTGGGTTATAAGAGATCACCAACTGGAAATCTGGGTGTGCTTTTACCAACTCCCCTTTTTTATCCAGCGGCAATTCACGACGGTGGTCTGTCAAGGCGTGGATCACCACCATCGTATCTTGGCGTGCTTCCACAATCTCATCCAAATAACAGATGGCACCATAACGCGCTGCCAAGGTTAAAGGTCCATCTACCCATTTTGTCCCATTTTCATCTAAAAGATAACGCCCCACCAAATCGGCAGCAGTGATGTCCTCATTACAAGAGACTGTGATCAAAGGCTTGTCCAGCTTCCAAGCCATATGTTCCACAAAACGGGATTTACCACATCCCGTAGGCCCTTTGACCATCACCGGCAAACGTGCTGCATAGGCTGCTTCATAAAGAGCAATTTCATTACCTTGCGCTTCATAAAAAGGTGCTTGTTCGATTTTGTATTGCGAAATATCCATTTTTTCTCCCTCAAAAGTCATTGTCGTCACTTCTCATTGACGATAATAACCTTATTTTTTAGTCAACTATAGAGATTAAAAAAAACCCCTGCCGAAGCAGAGGTTTTTTGCGAAGACAAGTGAATTACTTGTGAACGCCCAACTTCTCTCTCCAACCAGGATAGAGTCTGTCGGCATCGTGTGGGAAAGATTCGAATGCGCGCGCAAATTCTTTATGCTCTTTCGCGAATTCAACAGGATCAGCCCCTTCTTTCCAGCACTCATAAGCTTGACGCAATGAGATCGCACCTGCAGCAGGAGAATCAATGTGCCCATAAGCACCACCACCAGAAGTATTGATCACATTTGCATGGCCTAGGTTTTTAAAGAAGCCAGGCAGACGTAGCGCATTCATACCACCAGAGATAATAGGCGTTGTTGGGCGCATGCCTAACCATTTTTGATAGAAGACTGGACCTTGTGCTTCATCACGCTCAATCATATAAGCGATGTTTCTATCATCCGCATCCCCTTCCATCTTACCGTAGCCCATAGTTCCTACGTGGATACCAGAAGCCCCTAGTAAACGAGACATTTTAGCTAATACAAACGCAGTATAACCACGCTTAGAAGAAGGTGAAGTCACCGCACCATGACCCGCACGGTGGTAGTGCAAGTATTGTGAAGGATAGTTACGACGTGCAGTCGTGACCATACCAGGACCACCCACATAACCATCCACTAAGAAAGCAACATGAGGCGCATTTTCACCAAAAGTTTCTAGGATGTAGTCTGCACGTGCCAACATTTCGTAGTGGTCATCTGCAGTGATGTTTGCAGAGAACAACTTAGCTTGTCCGGTTTCATCTTGTGCACGTTTCATTGCATCCGCAACCAATGGAATGACTTTTTTCATTGGTGCAAAAGTCTGGTTACCTTGTGGCTCATCATTTTTGATAAAGTCACCCCCCAACCAGAACTGGTAAGCGGCTTCCGCAAAAGGCTCAGGACGAAGGCCTAACTTAGGCTTAATAATGGTCCCTGCGATATAACCACCATCTTTCACATCACGGCCCAAAATACGCCATAGATCAGAAATATCAGATGCTGGACCATCATATAGATAAAGCTTAGACTCAGGAACCCAGAAATCGATCATTTGCAAGTTCTTAACATCGCCCATCCCTTGGTTATTACCAATGGTCAACGTTAAGAAAGAAACCAACATGGTTTTACCATCACGCATATTGCGATCAAATAGCGCAAATGGGTATGCAATTTTAACAAGCCCTTCTGCTTCATCAATTTCATAAACCAAAGCATCAACAGATTTAGTGAAATCATCTGTTGTGCTTACTTCAACATTCGTTCCAGTTGAAGATTCTGCTGCAACGTGAGCAGCTGTCGCTAAAAATTCATGACCCTCTGCTGGTTCCATTTTATAGGCGACAAGAATATGCTCTTGGCCTGCAATTAAATCTTCTTCTTTCAAAGATAAATCCGCATAACGATTGGACTGATCCATGGTGTTACCTCTACTCAATATGCAATCCATAAGGGTTGCTTGGGTTAAATACCCAGTTCACATTGAACTGGGTGCCTAAATAAATTTCAAAATCTATTCTACTGCATCGTTCGATATATACAAATCAATAATAATTATTACAACTATATAGTTTTGTCTATATCTTTATATAGAGGTCATGATCTAAGTAATAGGTAAATGTCGAATTTCAGCCCTTGTCGGACGCAGAGGCTGTGGAGGTAAAAGGTGCTTGAATAAAATCTTGATATTTCAGACCGGCGCCTTCCTGTTTTATAAGCTTAATCAATCGTTCCGTCGCAATCGAAAGAGATTTGCCTTTGGGATAAGCGAGATACCAGTGACGCATGATAGGAAAGCCCTCAACATCCAGCACCACCAAATCTCCTCGTTTAATCTCATCTGCCAAGGTAGGAAGTGAAGTAATTGAAATGCCTAGATTTTGCAAAAGTCCGAGTCGAATCGACTCATTACCGCCAAGCACCATTTTAATATTGGGCACAAATCCAGCCTGTTCAAATACCATCTCAATATGTGCACGAATCCCCGAGCCCGTTTCTCGCATCAAAAAAGGCTCATCAACTAAATCCGCTAACCGCAAACCTTTTTGACCGGCCAATGGATGTTGGGCATTGACCACAACCCCTAGCGGGTTCTCAGCAAAGCGAACAGAGTCGACATTGAGCCCTTCGGGCGGAACACCAAGAATATAAAAGTCATCTTTATTGCGCTGAATACGCTGGATCAATCGCTCCTTATTTCCCACCTGCATCGCGACATTGACCTCGGGATATTGCACCCTAAAATCATGAATGACTTTGGGAATAAAATATTGTGCGGTGGTCACCACTGATAATTTAATCTGCCCACCAGATACGCCTTTAATGCGGTTAATCTGCTCTTCTGCTTCCACTAAAGTTGTCAAAATACCTTTCACAGCCTCATAAAGGATCTCCCCTGCTTCGGTGAGATACACCTTACGCCCAATCTGTTCAAAAATGGGGATGCCTATGGCTTCAGTTAATTTTTTCACCTGCATGGAAACAGTCGGCTGCGTTAAATGTAACGATTCAGCCGCTTTCGTAAAACTGTGATAATGGGCGATCGCTTCAAACACTTGCAGCTGACGCAAAGTGGCATGGCGGGCAATTTGACTGATTCTTTTAGACATAGAGAATAATCTATTGAAAACAATAGATTCATTGTATCTTTTTTAGATACAAAAAAGCCAGGCTATGCCTGGCTTTTTTAAACTTTCAGCGTTGAATTAAATTTTAGATTACACGCTGATCTAATTCACCACTTTCATAACGTTGGTACATTTTTTCAAGACCAAGAGACTTAATCTTGTCTGCATGACCTGCTGAACCAAAGGCTTCAAAACGCGCAATACAGATACCTTTCATCGCTTCTTTAGCAGCCGTAAGGAACTTACGAGGGTCGAAGTTTGAAGGATTATCATGCAAGTGCTTACGAATTGCACCAGTTGAAGCCATACGCAAGTCAGTATCGATATTGACTTTACGTACACCATGTTTTATGCCTTCAACAATCGCATCCACAGGCACACCATAAGTTTGACCCATGTCACCACCATAGTCGTTGATGATTTTTAACCACTCTTCTGGTACAGAAGATGAACCATGCATTACTAGGTGAGTGGTTGGGATACGCTCATGGATTTTACGAATTTGGTCGATCTTAAGCACATCATCACTTGGCTTAGAAGTAAATTTGTAAGCACCGTGAGAAGTCCCTACTGCTACAGCGAGTGCATCCACATTGGTCAATTTTACAAATTCAGCGGCTTCTTCAGGATCTGTCAATAACATAGAGTGATCAAGCTCTTCGTCAGAACCGTGCCCATCTTCTTCACCCATTTTACCGGTTTCAAGAGAACCTAAACAACCTAGCTCACCCTCTACAGAAACACCGGTTGAATGCGCAACTTCAACCACTTTACGAGTCACATCAACATTGTATTCAAAAGTTGAAGGCGTTTTCATATCTGACATTAAAGAACCATCCATCATCACAGAAGTGAAGCCAGATTGAATCGCACGCGCACAGACGCCTAAATCTGAACCGTGATCTTGGTGCATAACAATTGGAATATGAGGATACATTTCAACCGCTGCTGCAATCAAGTGACGCAACATAGGTTCACCCGCATATTTACGCGCACCAGCAGACCCTTGAAGGATAACAGGAGAGTTCACCTGATCGGCGGCTTCCATAATCGCCTTAACTTGCTCCATATTGTTTACATTAAACGCTGGCATCCCAAAGCTATGCTCTGCCGCGTAATCCATTAGTTCACGAAGTGTAATCATCGCCATGTGCGTGACTCCTATAGGTTAGTTAAAAATTTAATTTTTATACAATTAAGCAAAAAATTTATTTTGCCATTGTATCAGTTTCACCTCTGAGATGAAATGTCATTTACCCTCTCAAGGGACCTTCACAATTTCCATTCGATTGGTTCCACCCATCACACCACGGGCTTGGCCACGGGTCAAAATGACCAAGTCATCAGATTCTACCATGCCCAACTTCTTCAAGCCCTCTAGCACTTCAAACTCAATCTCTTCATCCGTCAGACCACTATAATCAAAGGTATTGGGATAAACACCCCGGTAAAGTGTGACTTTACGACGGGTTTCCAAATGGGGCGTTAAAGCAAAAATCGGAATCCCTGAACTGATACGCGACATTAATAGCGGTGTATTACCGGATTCAGTTAAGGAGGCGATACATTTGACATCAAAGTGATTGGCAGCATACATAGCCGCCATAGCAATGGTTTCATCAACCGCATTAAAGCGCTCATCCATCCGATGCGTAGATTCGCGCACTTCACGCGCTTTTTCCGCCTCTAAAGCGATATTCGACATCGTTTCAATCACACGACTCGGTGAGTGGCCAACAGCCGTTTCTCCGGAAAGCATCACCGCATCGGTCCCATCAATCACCGCATTCGCCACGTCAAATACTTCAGCACGGGTTGGAATCGCATTTTCAATCATGCTCTCCATCATTTGTGTGGCTGTAATGGTCACGCGGTTTAATTGACGCGCGCGTTTAATCATTTTTTTCTGTAAAGCGGGCAGACGGGCATCTCCGACTTCCACACCCAAGTCTCCACGCGCAATCATAATGACATCAGAGGCTAAAATAATGCCATCAAGCGTCAAATCATCATTGACCGCTTCCGCACGTTCAATTTTTGACACAATCGAAGCTTCTAAACCTGCCTCTATAGCCAAACTACGACACAACTCGACGTCGTCTGCTGAACGCGGAAAAGAGAGCGCTAGATAATCAGCGCCGATTTTGGCTGCCGTAAAGATATCCTGCTTATCCTTTTCAGTTAGGGCATCTGCGGAAAGCCCACCCCCTAATAAATTAATCCCTTTATTATTGGAAAGCTTGCCACCGACCACCACTACGGTCTCTATACGCTGTCCATGAACTTCTGTCACCTCTAACACTAGACGCCCGTCATCCAATAATAGACGATCGCCCGGTTTCACATCTTCTGGAAGCTTTTCGTAAGTGATCCCGACTTCTTTATTATTCCCTTCATTAATCGGTACATTCACATCCAGTGCAAATTTATCACCTGGATGTAAATCAACAACGCCTTCAGCAAAGCGACCAATTCGAATTTTTGGCCCCTGTAAATCGACCAAAATACCAATTTCACGATCATATTTCTTTGCCGCTTCGCGGACTTGTTTGGCTCGATTAAGATGCTCTTCTGGATCGCCATGCGACATATTGATGCGCACCACATCCAGGCCAGCCTGAATCATTTTATCAATTTCACCTTCACGGTCTGTCGCCGGCCCTAGGGTGGCGACAATTTTGGTTCTTCTCATGGTTTTCATAAATCTGTGTTACCTTTTCCATTCATTTTTGAAAGAAAGATGACT
This sequence comes from Galenea microaerophila, assembly GCF_054657255.1. Classification (NCBI taxonomy): domain Bacteria; kingdom Pseudomonadati; phylum Pseudomonadota; class Gammaproteobacteria; order Thiotrichales; family Piscirickettsiaceae; genus Galenea; species Galenea microaerophila. Next base: position 439,596 of record NZ_BAAHWZ010000002.1, on the reverse strand, counting down.
CGGTAAAGCAACTTAATTGATTTACCGAGACATCCTCTTACTTTCAATGAGACCTTTGCATGAGTGGGATGCGAGCTAAAAATGAGAAAAAATTTTCCATATCTAGGCGGGAAACGCAGGTAATAGCCAGCTATTGCCAAGTTTTCCAACAACGATTTGGGAAATTTTAGCCATTTTTAGCCGTAGATCCATCTCGTGCAAAGGTCTCTCAATATTATTAGCTGATTGCGCAGGCATTTTACCCTGCACAATCAAGCCATTAATGAAGCTTTAATGACAGCCTCCATTAAAGCTTCAATCAGATTTTATTCAGCTGCGCGTTTTTCCAACATCTCCACTGCAGGCAGTTTTTTGCCTTCCAAGAACTCAAGGAAAGCGCCCCCACCTGTAGAGATATAAGAAACTTTATCTTCAATACCATACTTATCAATCGCTGCTAAGGTATCTCCGCCCCCCGCAATTGAGAATGCGGGAGACTCGGCAATGGCCATTGAGATCGCTTTGGTACCTTCACCAAATTGATCAAATTCAAACACACCCACCGGACCATTCCACACGACAGTGCCCGCTTTTTTAATGATTTCGGCGAGCTCTGCTGCAGACTCAGGCCCAATATCAAAAATCATATCATCATCAGCGACTTGATCTACCGGTTTGATTTCCGCTTTGGCTTCAGGTGAAAACTCTTTACCTGTCACGACATCTTTCGCTAAAGGAATTGCTGCGCCACGCGCTTCCATGATCTCATTCAATTTTTTACAAGTCGGGATTAAATCTTCTTCATACAAAGATTTACCCACATTGTAACCAGCAGCAGCAATAAAGGTATTGGCAATACCACCCCCTACGACCAACTGATCGACTTTTTCAGAAAGCGCTTCTAACACGGTCAATTTCGTTGAAACTTTAGAACCCCCTACAATCGCAACCATGGGGCGTGCAGGATTATCCAGTGCTTTACCCAATGCTTCTAACTCTGCAGCCAAAAGTGGACCTGCACAGGCAATCGGGGCAAATAGGCCAACGCCATGCGTTGAAGCTTGTGCACGGTGCGCTGTTCCAAATGCATCCATCACATAGACATCACACAAAGCCGCATATTTTTTGGCCAAAGCTTCATCGTCTTTTTTCTCACCGACATTAAAGCGAACATTTTCTAAAAGCACCACTTCGCCTTCAGCAACTTCAAAGTTGCCATCCAGATAGTCTTTGATTAAACGGACTTCTTCACCGAGTTTTTCTGACAAGTCTGCTGCAACCGGCGCCAAAGAGAACTGCTCATCATATTCACCTTCCGTCGGGCGTCCTAAATGAGACATCAACATCACTTTTGCGCCCGCATCTTTTGCCATTTTAATGGTATTCATCGAAGCACGAATACGGGCATCAGAAGCGACTTTACCGTCTTTAATCGGCACATTTAAATCTTCACGGATCAGCACGCGTTTGCCGGCTAATTGACCTTCTTTAGCTAAAGTTTCCATTTTTAGGATAGACATCAGAGTACCTCTTAAGTTAATAAAATTCTATTTATGAACATACTGTTCACAATACATTCATAAATAGTCAATAGAAAAAACCTCATGTGGCGAACCACATGAGGCTTACAATGAAAGACTATTGTCCTACATGCTCTACAAGACGCATCATATTGCAGGTATAACCATACTCATTGTCATACCAAGCAACAATTTTGACGAAAGTTGGATCTAAGGCGATACCCGCTTTTGCATCAAAAATCGATGGATGTGAATCACCACGGAAATCTGTAGAAACATTCGGTTCTTCAGTATAACCCAGTACACCTGCCAATTCGCCTTCAGAAGCGGCTTTCATCGCTGCACAGATATCCTCATAAGTGGTTTCTTTTTCCAACTCAACAGTCAGATCAACCACTGAAACATCAGAAGTTGGGACACGGAAAGCCATCCCTGTCAACTTACCATTTAAGTCAGGCAATACTTTACCGACCGCTTTTGCAGCACCCGTAGAAGATGGGATGATATTTTCTAGAATCCCGCGACCACCACGCCAGTCTTTCATAGAAGGACCGTCAACGGTTTTTTGAGTCGCTGTTGCCGCATGAACGGTTGTCATCAAGCCGCGCTTAATACCAAAGTTATCGTTCAACACTTTCGCAACAGGGGCTAGACCATTTGTTGTACATGAAGCGGCAGAAACGATTTTTTGACCAGCATAAGTTTCATGGTTCACACCATAAACAAACATTGGTGTGTGGTCTTTAGAAGGTGCAGATTGTACAACTTTCTTCGCACCTGCATCCAAGTGCGCTTGGCAACTCTCTTCAGTCAAGAAGAAACCGGTACACTCAAGGACGACATCCACATCCACTTCACCCCATTTTAAGTCAGCTGGGTTACGCTCTGCAGTGATGCGAATGGTTTTGCCATTCACCACCAAGTTACCATTTTCAACAGAGACATCACCATCGAAACGGCCATGAACTGAATCATATTTCAGCATATAGGCTAAATACTCTGGATCCAACAAGTCATTGATGGCAACAATTTCAAGGTTAGAAAACTCTTTCGCTGCTGCGCGGAAAGCCATACGGCCAATACGACCGAATCCATTAATACCAACTCTAATAGTCATTATTTACTCCTAATCATTGAGCGCCTGAAAACAGACGCTCCGTTAATAATAAAACTGTTTTTAGCCTAAAAGTTTCTCAGCGTGGGCGACCACATTGTCCACGGTGAAACCAAACTCTTTAAAGAGAACATCACCAGGCGCTGACTCACCAAAGGTATCGATGCCGACCACATCGCCTTCCAAGCCAACATACTTACGCCAGAAGTCAGTCACACCCGCTTCAATCGCAAGACGTTTCACACCTGGAATCAAGACCGCATCTTTATAGGCTTGATCTTGGTCATCAAACATATCTGTAGATGGCATGGAGACCAAACGCACTTTATGTCCTTTTTCTGTCAACACATCAAATGCATCTGAAGCCAAGCCCACTTCTGAACCGGTGGCAATCATAATCAACTCAGGCGTACCTTCACAGTCACGCAAGACATAGCCCCCTTTCTCAATCAACTTGACCTGCTCAGGCGTTCTTTCCATTGGTTTCAAGCCTTGGCGAGAGAAGACCAATGCAGTTGGCGCCTTATCACGCAAGATGGCAATTTTCCAAGAGACTGCAGACTCGGTGGCATCACAACCACGCCAAGTTTGGAAGTTTGGAATCAGACGCATGGTCGCAATCTGTTCAACAGGTTGATGCGTTGGACCATCTTCACCCAAACCAATGGAGTCATGGGTGTATACATAGATGGTGCCAATTTTCATCAATGCTGACATACGCAAGGCGTTACGCATATATTCCATAAACATGAGGAAAGTCCCGCCATAGACTTTAAAGCCGCCATGCAGCACCATCCCATTCATCATATGCGCCATACCAAACTCACGCACACCCCATGAAATGTAGTTACCATCTGGGTGAGACTTGGTCACTTTAACCGAACCAGACCAGTTTGTTAGGTTGGAACCGGTCAAATCCGCTGATCCACCAAATAGCTCAGGAAGCAATGGTCCCAAGGCTTCAATCGCATTTTGAGACGCCTTACGTGAAGCGATGGCTGGCATCTCTTCTTGAGTTTTTGCAATAAACTTATCAAACTCTGCTTCAAAGTTCGCTGGCAATTCACCTGCCATACGACGCTCAAATTCTGCCGCCAACTCAGGATATTCAGCCTTGTAAGCTTCAAAGCGAGCATTCCACTCATCTTCAGCCGCTTTGCCTGCTTCACGATGATCCCAGCCTTTATAAATCTCTTCTGGAATTTCAAAAGGCGCATACTTCCAACCTAAGTTCTCACGCGTCGCAGCAATTTCCTCTTCCCCTAAAGGGGCACCGTGACAATCATGGGTACCACATAGATTAGGTGAACCAAAACCGATGGTCGTTTTAGTACAAATCAGGGTGGGTTTATCCACAACCGATTTCGCCTCTTTAATCGCCGCATCAACTGCTTCAGCATTATGACCATCAACATTGCGAATGACATGCCAACCATAGGATTCAAAACGACCTGCAGGATCTTGCTCCATCCAGTCATCAATATGACCATCAATAGAGATATTGTTATCATCCCAGAAGGCGATCAGTTTACCCAGACCCATCACACCGGCAACCGCACCGGCTTCATGAGAGATCCCTTCCATCAAACAGCCATCACCCATGAAAACATAAGTATGATGGTCAACAATATTGTGACCAGGCTTATTAAAGGTTGCCGCTAAAACTCGCTCGGCGATCGCCATCCCTACTGCATTGGCAATCCCTTGACCTAGAGGCCCGGTTGTCGTTTCAATTCCGGGTGCATAGCCATATTCAGGGTGACCCGCACATTTTGAATGTAACTGACGGAAGCTCTTAAGATCCTCCATGCTCACGTCAAAGCCTGTCAGATGCAATAACGAATAAAGCAACATAGAACCATGACCATTAGACAACACAAAACGGTCACGATCTACCCAATTTGGATTGGTCGGATTATATTTCATGTGGTCATTCCACAAGACTTCAGCTATATCCGCCATCCCCATGGGGGCGCCTGGATGACCTGATTTGGCCTTTTGTACTGCATCCATACTTAAAGCACGAATAGCATTCGCGAGTTCTCTACGAGTAGGCATTGATTACTTCCTCAATTTAATAAAAATTCGGCGTACTGACTCCTTTCTTCAAACACAATCGTGCAAAACGACGCATTCAAAGAAAAGCGTTCAATAACATTATGGTTATTCCATTTTCCCTTAATTTTGCTCATTCATCAAGTTTTCTTATCAAAAAGCTGCTTTCGCTCGTTCATAAAATGACAACAACACTGGGATCACCAGCAGGATCAATAAAGTGGAAAACATCAGTCCAAAGGCGATGGCAGCGGCCATTGGAATTAGGAACTGAGCTTGCAAAGAGGTTTCAAACAGCAAGGGTGTTAAACCTGCAATGGTGGTTAAGGAGGTGAGTAGCACCGCTCGCACCCTTTGTACAGACGCTTCTTCCAAAGCTTCCATTACACCCATCCCCTCTTCTCGTAACCGTTTATAAAAGCTGACCAAAATAATCGAGTCATTCACCACAATTCCCGATAAGCCAAAAAAGCCAAACAACGACAAGAGGGTTAAGTCGAGTCCCATCCACCAATGCCCCATAATCGCACCAATCAAACCAAACGGTATCGCCGCCATCACAATCAACGGCCAGCCATAAGAGGCAAACACCCAAGCCAAGACAATATAGATCAGTGACAAGCCCACAACCAGTCCAATCAACATATCGTGAAAGGTCTCTTTTTGGCGTTTTGAGGTGCCTTCAAAGCTGTATTTTATACCGTATTTTTCTGCCAACTGAGGCAAGGTGGTTTGCGCAAGCGTTTGCAAAATACGCTGCGCATTATTCACGTTGCGATCCACATCTGCATTGACCGTCACTGACAAGTGGCCATTATAATGGCGCACCACATCAAAACCGCGCTGGGTTTGCCAAGTGACAATGCTCGCCAAAGGCACTTGCTGACCATTAGGCGCGGTGACCCGTACTTTTTGCAAATTAGCTAAGTGCGCTTGTTCACTCTGTGGCAGACTGACGCGCACCTCTATTTCATCTTCCCCTTCGGTATAAATCTGTATTAAACCACTGCTAAAACGCTGCGCCAGTTGCTGACCCAAACTTTGATAGGTAAAACCTAAAGAACGGCCCGCCGGCGTAAGATGATAAATAAGTTGATCGCGCCCATAAGGCAGATCATCATGGATACTGCTCACACCAGGGATATCCTGTAACACTTGCTGCAAATCAATGGCGGCTTGCTTGAGCTGTTGGGGCGCCGCCCCTGTCAATTGAACATCAATATCACTCCCTGGAGGCCCCGCTTTACTCTCGACAATGGTTAAGCTTTCCAAGCCTGCCGCTGATGGAATATTTTGATACCAACGCTGAATAAAAGCGGCATTACGCGTCTTGCGGTGATCCGGCTCGACCAGTTCCACCTTTACCCCTCCATGCACTGCGCCGGTTGCTTCAGCGCCTTTATGAAATTGAACCACGGCCACCTTAACCATCCCGGGTTCCAGCTCTTGCTCAGTTTTACGCAGCGCTTGATAAACTGTCTGGGTAAACTGCTCGACTTTTTCTGCTGGCGTCCCAGAAACAAATTGAATATAGGCACTCACTTTGGTGGATTCAGGGGAAGGGAAAAAGACAAACGCCAAACGCCCGCCTGCTAATAAACCAATCGAAAAAATCATCAACCCCAAAGTGGTCGCCAGCACCACAGCTCGATTTTGCAGGCTCCAGCGCACCACTTGACGGAAATAACCAAAACGGAAACGGTCAATAGCGGCCTCTAATTTGGCGCGAAAACTCGTCGGTTTCGGAGGCGTCACTCGGGCCAGCGCCCCTTTTAAATGCCCAGGCAACACGAGAAAACTCTCTAGCAATGACGCAAAAATCACCGCAATCACCACCAGCGGAATGGCAAAAAGAATATTCCCCATCTCCCCACCAATCATCATCAGCGGAAAAAAAGCGGCCACCGTGGTTAAGGATGAAGCCGTGACGGGGGCTAACATACGATGCGCTCCCCCTTCTGCCGCCTGCAAAGGAGGCTCGCCCATCTCATGATGCGCCAGCGCATCCTCACCGACAACAATGGCATCATCTACAATAATCCCCAGCGCCATAATCAACCCAAACATGCTGACCATATTAATGCTACCGCCAGCCAAGTAGAGAATCATTAAAGTCATCATAAATGAGACCGGAATCCCTACGGCGACCCAAAACGCCACTCGGCCATTAAGGAAAATATAGAGAATCAACACCACCAGCAGCAAACCGCCGACACCATTGTTGACCAACAGCATAATCCGCTGTTTGACCAAAGACCAGGTTTCATCATACACCTTCAACTTAATTGAAGGGGGAAGCGTTGGGCGCACATCCTTCAGCCACGCATCCATAATTTGCGACGCTTTAAGCGTATCACCATTTTCCGCACGTTGCAGCTGCATTTCAATCGCTGGATGACCCTCCACCTGTATAATCGGTGCATTTTTAACCGACCGTAATTGCGCATCACCAATCTCCTCTAAAGGAAGAGACAGTTTATCGTTCTGCACCACCGGCATTTTGGCAAAATCTAACGCGCTGCGCCCTTGGGTCACGGCGCGCAAATCCCGCACACTGTCCTCATCTCCTACCGTGCCAGATGGCAGATCCACACTGTTTTGCGCAACCTGCGTTTTCACTTTATCGGGCGTAAGCTGAAACGCTTGCAGATTCTCTTCTGGAATCTCGATCGCCATCTCCTGTTTAGGCAATCCATTAAACTGAATACGATCAACCCCACGGTCCAACAGCTGCTGCTCAAATTGCCGCACCCAATGCCGTAGAGTTTTTAAGTCTCCATCTTCCGCAATGACCAGCAGTTTCGCCACCGGCTCATAGCGTGTCAACCGTTCGACGACAGGCTTAAGTGCGTCACTCGGCAAATTACGTAACTCCGCCACTTTCTGCCGAATCTGATCAACCGCCTGGACCATATCGGTGTCCGGCTTAAACTTCAACATCACCAAAGAGGACCCCAAAGAGGAGGTTGACGTCATCTCATCCACATTGTCCACCGTCTTCAGGGCTCTCTCGATGGGCGTCGTAATCGATCGCTCCACATCCTCTGCATTCGCCCCTGGCCAACTCACCCGCACAGACGCATAGTCCAATTGAAAATTAGGGAAAAACTGCACATTGAGTTTGAGTAAGGCAACAACCCCAGCCAGAATCATAATGAGCATCACAAGGTTATAGGCCACCTTATGACGTGCAAACAACCCAATAATGCCGTGTGAATGAAATTTTTTTACCGATTGCTCTGCCATGGGTTATGCTCCCGTCTTTGAAACAGCTTGGTCAACCGGTTTGACTTTCAAGCCTTCAATCGCATTCGGAAGATGGGTGACCATAACCTGCACCCCCGCCCCTTTTACAAGCTGCAACGGCTTAAGCAGGGCCCATTTTTGCCTCTGCCCTGCCACAGAGACAGGCACATCGCCCAACAGCTGCACCTTTAACTTTTTCAAACGGCCATTTTCCAATAAATAGACATGGTCCATCCCATACAGTGCGGTATAGGGCACCGCAAAACTATTTTGCTCTGCAGGCAAGCTTAAATCAAAGTGCCACAAAGCCCCTGGTAGTAGGGCAGGACTGGGGATTTTGGCATTTTCTGAAAATTTTTCCGGCTTTTGGGTGAATTGCTCAGCGCGATCCGCCACCATGGGCTTAAAAAAGGCCTCTATGGTACCTGTTTGCGCTTGCGCAGCAAAGCGAACCAAACTCAGCGCCACTGGACCTGTTGCCGAAAGCGTTTGCGCAACCATTGGCATCCCCGCCTGCCATTGTGAATAGAGACGATCAAATAGCGTCATCGGCATTTCAGAACGAATTTCCAGTTGCTGCGGCTCATAATAAGAGAGTAAGGGGGTATTTGTATTAACATGATCGCCTTGTGCAACTTGTACTTGCGCAACACGCACCTTTGCCGGGGCGACCACATAAGCACGCTCTGCATTGAGCTTGGCTTGTGCCAGCGCGACTTCAGCTGCCTGCACTTGCGCGTGTAACTGCTGCAATCTCGCCTGCTGCTGCGATACGGCTAGCTGCGCTTGCGTTACCGCCTGCTGTTGCCGTACCACCGCTTCTTTGGCCAAGTCTAAAGCGGATTGAGAGGCTAAATGTTTTTTAATCAACTGTTGCGTACGATGAACGGCTGTCTTTTTCAATTGCAAAATCGCTTGCGCTTGCGCGAGCTGCGCCCGATTAGCTTCGGTTGCCAGCTGCTGCATCTGCCATTCGGCCTTCGCTTGCGCCAGTTGTGCTTGCGCTTTCTGCACTGGCAGCATTCGATCCGCCTTGCTTAAGGCCACCAGCAGCTGCCCCTTTTCCACAGTCTGCCCTTCACGCACCGGTAATTGCGCCACCACACCGCTCATTGGCGCAACCACCTTCACCAGTTGTGGGGCTTCCACCTTTCCATAAAGAGGCGCTACCGGATGCCAAGTTTTTAAATGAAGAGGTTGCACCTCTACTGGCCACACCTTCTCCTTAACGGCTACAGGTGGCTGATGCGGTTTGGTGGCCTTTAAATACGCAAAAAAACCAACCGCTGCCAGCAAAATACCGCCAGCCAGTAGATAAGATTTTATTTTGGAACCCTTAAACATAGTGTCACCCTTTAATTCTTTTTAACTCTGATAAATACGTTTGTAATCTCTGTCGTCGCACTTGATGCACCTGTTCGCCAATGGCTTTACCCTGAAAGCCCTGTTGCAGAATGGACTGAATATCCACAGACTCTGATACGGCCAAGGCTTGCTGCCAAAATGTTTTTTGTGGATAAGGGCTATTTTCAAAGCCTTTGCGTCCTAGATGGTCTGCATAACAGCAAGTTAGGAGTTGCTGAAAAGATTCTGGGTGCTTAAAAGCATGGGTCTGCTCTAAAACGCACAAAATCGCGTCTACATCCCCTGCTTTCGCATAGTCCAATCCCCGGTGAATCTCACCATGCCAGCGCGTCACCAATTTAGCAAAGGCCGTTTCTGCTTTTGGAACCCGATAACGATGACACAACCGCTCAACAATGGGCACGCCCAGCTGTTCATGCTGCGGATGACTGGGCCAGTGTGTAGGATCCGTCACACATTTGCCCACATCGTGCATCAAGCAGGCAAAACGTATCGAGATCTCTTTGGAAAGCGGGACAGCTGCTTGCAACACCATCATTGTATGAGTGCCCGCATCCCCTTCCGGATGCGATTTAGGCGACTGCGGAATAGAATACAGACAGTCAATTTCTGGAAACAGGATTTTTAAAGCGCCAATCTCTCTTAAGGTTTCAAAAAAAACTGCTGGCCGTTCAGTGTTCAAAGCTTTGACAACCTCTTGCCACACGCGCTCCGGCGTTAAGGCTTGCAACTCTCCAGAATCGGCCATCTGCTGCATTAACGCTTGCGTCTCCGGCGCAAGTTTAAAGCCAAAAGGCGCCAACTTAGCCGCAAAGCGTGCCACCCGCAGGACACGAAGCGGGTCTTCGGCAAAGGCGGGGGAAACATGACGTAACAGACGTTTGGCTAAATCTTTTTGCCCACCATAAGGGTCAATAATGGCGCCCGTTTCTGGGTCTTGTGCCATGGCATTAATGGTGAGATCTCGTCGTAAGAGATCCGCTTCCAAAGAGACCGATGGATCAGCAAATACTTCAAATCCATGATAGCCCTGCCCTTGCTTGCGCTCTGTGCGCGCAAGGGCATACTCTTCTTTGGTGTCAGGGTGAAGAAAAACTGGGAAATCTTTGCCCACCTGGACAAACCCCTGCGCCACCATCTGCTCTGGGGTAGCGCCCACCACGACCCAGTCACGGTCGTAATTAGGCGCTCCCAACAAGGCATCACGAACCGCGCCTCCCACCAAATATGTTTTGCTCATTAAAAGAGACTCACTAAGGGACTTCTACCGGATTTTCAATATCCAAAATAGCCAACTCTTGCGGATCTCTCCCCGCTTCACGACGTAAAAAGTTATAGCGCGCACGCAAATGATTAGGCACCACATAGGTAGAGAGCGCATGCTCTAAACAGGCGGGTTCAAAACCAAATTGGCTCTGAAAATCTTGATCGGTCACCATATCTTGATTCAACATCATCAGTTGCGCTTCAGAGCTAGAACGAATCGGGGCCAAACGTCCCATCTTCGCCATCAATTTAGCGTTCATTGAACACATTGGGAACACCATGGCATCCTCTTTCCCCATCAACTCTGCCACAGTTTTTGCCAAATCCACCAAAGTCAGGCGCTCCTCACCCGCTGCTTCAAACCGTTTGCCGGCCGCAGCAAAATTAGGCACTAGGTTAACAAATGCTCGCGCAAAATCTTTTATCCACAAAGGCTGCACTAGGGTTTTGCCATGAGGCACAGGTAAGAATGGCAGCAGCTTCAATTGTTGCTGATAGCGACTGGTGACGCCATCCTGCTCCCCGATTAACAAGCCGGCGCGCATAATCGTGGATGGCGCATTTTCCAAAGTTTGCATCATCGCCTCTAGCTCTCCAAGCGCTTGTCGCCAAGCATCTTCCGTCTGACTTGCATCGGCGCCTAAATAAGAGAGGGTGAGTACTCTTTTCACCTCACTTTGCTGAATCGCTTTACGAAGGCTGCGATTCACTGCCGCCAACGCTTCCAATGTAATCGCTTCTGTGCCACTTGACAGGTCAGCTGATAAATTAATAACAATATCCGCCCCTGCTAATTGGCGCGCTAACGAAATTGCATCCGTTAATGGACTGCATTGCCCAATCTGAGTATTTTTAAACAATAATAAATCACGGTAGCGTTCTGGTCGACGTACTAAAACTTTACAATGATAGCCCGCTTTAGAAAGCGCATAGAGAATGGCACGCCCTACAAATCCTGTGCCGCCAATCATCACCACTTGTTTGCCTAAAATCACAATCCTTTCCTTTCTATTGATCAAGTTCCTTAAGCTTAAAGATTTCCACCTTTTAGTCAAGTGCAAAAGCCCTTGAAACCTGACAATTTTGTTACAATGATGTCAAACCTAAATAAGGACAGTATGATGAGCGAACCGATACAAGTTTCTGCCTATAAAACCAAAAAAACGGAAGAGTTGTTTCTTTTTGTCCCCACAGACAAAGGCGTTGAGAGTCTATCTGATGAGCTATTGGTGATGTTTGGCGAACCGATTCACGTCATTGACTTTGAACTCACACCCGATCGAAAAATGGGGCGCGAAGAGGCCGCCAAAGTGTATGAAAGCATCCAGAAAAAGGGCTATTTTATGCAAATGCCCCCTTCAGAAAAAGAGAAGTGGAGTGACATTACCCCGCCACCGGAGCACTTGGATAATATTTTATAAGGTCGCCGAGTCCTATTTACTTGCCCACCCCTCGCTGTTGTTCAATAACGGAATGAGCCGACTGCCTTTCATCAAGCAGGTAAGCATGATTAAATTGGTCGCTGATGTTTTAAAAACCACACAACTTACTCAACTATTTACAAATTCATTATTGTTGATAAAATAAATACGCCTTCTAACTAACCAAAAGGGATACATTATGGCTTTTACACTACCTCCTCTACCTTATGACTATGACGCTTTGGAAGTATCCATTGATGCTCGCACTATGGAACTTCACTACACCAAACACCACCAAACTTACCTCAATAACCTGAATAATGCGATTGCAGATACCCCTTTAGAAGACAAAAGCATTGAAGAGTTGTTGGCAGCCGCTGGAGAAGTGCCTGCAGTCGTGCGCAATAATGGTGGCGGACACTGGAACCACTCTTTCTTCTGGGAAATTATGACCCCTGACAGCATGGGACGCCCTGAAGGCGCTTTAGCAGATGACATTAATCAGACCTTTGGCTCTTTCGAAGATTTCAAAAACCAATTCAACACTGCTGGAGCAACACGCTTTGGTTCAGGTTGGGCTTGGTTGATTGTTAATAATGAAGGCAACCTTGAAGTCTGCTCTACACCTAACCAAGACAACCCATTGATGGATGTCGCCGAAGTAAAAGGGACACCTATTTTAGGATTGGATGTATGGGAACATGCCTACTACCTACGCTATCAAAATCGCCGCCCTGATTATATGCAAGCGTGGTGGGATGTCGTTAACTGGAACAAAGTCAACGAACTGTATCAAAACGCTAAAGCCTAAAGCTTAAGGTTTTTATCATGACCTTTTATCCCCAGCCCTGCTGGGGATTTTTATATTGAACCTTTGCAAACCTATGCACGAACGCAAAAGGAGACAAAAATGGTGAGCTTAATAACACCTATCTGTGATTTCGACGCTCCTGCGATTGATTTTGAATTACCCGGTGTCGACGGCCAAATGTGGACACTTGAAAAAGCCAAAGGTGAAAATGGCTTATTAGTCATGTTTATCTGCAATCACTGTCCTTATGTCAAAGCGATACAGACCCGATTGGTAGAAGATGCGCGAAAACTTCGCGATGAATATGGGGTGCACAGCATTGCCATCATGTCAAATGACCCGAATGAATATGAAGAAGACAATTTTGACAATATGAAAAAGGTGGCTGAAAAATTTGACTATCCTTTCCCCTATGTTTTAGATGAAACCCAAGCTGTTGCCAAAGCCTATGGCGCCGTTTGCACACCTGACTTTTTTGGCTACAACAAAGCGTTAAAGCTCCAATATCGCGGCCGCTTCGATGCCTCACGTAAAGAGACCGCGCCCGAAGGCACCCAACGTGATCTACTAAATGCGATGATACAAATTGCCCAAACCGGTAAAGGCCCCCAAGAGCAAATTCCCAGCATCGGCTGCTCTATTAAATGGAAAACTGCTCTGGCCTAATATTTCCACACACTTTCGTTAGATAAAAAAACATCTAACAGCAGAACAGATGCAAGAAATGAAACAAAATTCGCAGCAGATGCAGTAGTGGCACAGACCCTAGAACAATTTACCCCCTTTCTACTTTAAGATTCGGTAAAATAGGGACTTTCTCAATTTTCGAAGACCCAACATCATGAGCAATGCCCAGCTAATTTTTATTGATAAACGCAACCAACCCATTAAAGAATACCTTGTCGCTGTCGCAGCATCGGATGGACTCGACATTAAAGGCATACAGGTCATTGCTTCTCCTGCAAAAGGCGAGAAAGCACTCACCACGGCCACTTTGAAAATTCCGCCTTTAGAAGAGTTAGATTTTAATCCTCAAAAAATCACGGAGACCATCCTCAACCAACTCATGATAGAGGGTGAACCGCACACTGTAGAGCAAATGATCGACAAATCGGTCGAAGAGGCCAAAAAACGTCATGGAGATAAAGCCGATGAAAACAAAATTCGCGCTGCGCTGAAACGCTCGGTAAAAAAACTCAAAGAAAAAGTTCACAGCTTAGTCGAAGAGTTCACAAAATCCGAAGTGCTCAATTTAATTCGTGAACGCCGTAACGACGCCTTATTCAAACTCAAAGAAAAAGACCAAGAGCTCAAAGGCAAAAAAGTGGTCTGCATTGATATTGAAGCGACCGATGTCTCCACAAAAGATTCTGCAGATATTATTCAGATCTCTATATGCGATCTTGAGGGCAATGAAGTCTACAACCAACTGATCAATCCAGGCTATGACATCCCTGAAAATGAGAAGCACAACATCACCACTGAAATGGTCAAAGACGCACCGATGCTGGCTCAAGCGTGGGAGGAGGTGCACCAAATTTTAAAAGACGCCGATGTAGTCTTAGCCTATAGCACAGAAAGTGACTTTGCCTATTTAGAAAAGAGCGCCAATAAAAAAATTCTCGATTTTGAACTGGATTACAACACTTGGTTAGATGTGGCGGAACCGGCTAAAGACCTTGTGGGCGCCCTGCGTTGGCAGAGTGAAAAAATGTACTGGTTCTACAAAACGCCCAAATTGACCGATGCCTATGAGAAAATCCTTGGCAAACCTTTCCCCGGCGATGCTCATGATGCCCTGGCAGATGCGCGCGCAACGGCAGAATTGATGAAGGCAATGCTGGAAAAAGGACGTAAATCCCAAGTGAGCATTAAAAAGCCCGAACCGGTCAAAGAAGACATTAGCAATAACCCCTTTGCCCTCGCCTTCGCCCAAGCCAAACGCAAAAAGAAATCTTCATAAGCGACTGAATATGACAAACGACCAGCCTACTTTTAAAAACTTAGAAAAAGCCTCAAAGGGAGAGGCTTTTGATTGGAACGCGCTTAAGCATAAACTGAAGTTCGATGACAACGGCTTAATACCTGCCATTGCCCAGCAGTATGACAGTAAAGAGGTCCTAATGATGGCCTGGATGAACCTCCAAGCACTCGAAGAGACTTTACAAACTGGACGCGTCTGCTACTGGTCTCGCTCTCGCCAAAACTATTGGCGTAAAGGAGAAGCTTCCGGTCAGATTCAACAGCTAAAAGGGTTACGCATCGATTGTGATGGCGATGCCCTCTTATTGTTAGTCGACCAAACCGGCCCCGCCTGCCATACTGGGCGCCAAAGCTGCTTTTATACCGCTGTAAAAGACGATCAAGCCGAAATATTAACCGATCCATTGATCGACCCTGAAACACTCTATGGCAAAAAGACGACTTAACCTGACGTTTACCTATTTTTCAGACCTAGATTCAGAAACCTTTATCTCGCTCTAGCACTTACATCCCACCCGTGCCAAACTTCTCATTAAAACGCTTTTGAAGCGCTTGAGCGACAATAGGGGGGACAAACTCTGACACATCCCCATTCAATCGCGCAACCTCTTTCACCAAACTTGAAGAGATAAAGGCATACTGCTCGGCTGGCGTCATAAACATGGTTTCAATCTCAGGCGCCAGCTTACGGTTCATAGAAGCCAACTGAAATTCATATTCAAAGTCCGACACTGCACGCAACCCTCTTAACAGCACATTACCTTGAATTTGATGCACAAATTCCACCAGTAAGCCATCAAATGCCATCACCTCCACATGAGGGAGATGGGCGGTGACCTGTTGCACCAATTGGACACGGCTGTCCAAATCAAACAGTGACTGTTTATTGCGATTATTGGCCACAGCAATGACCAAACGATCATAAAACCGGACTGCCCGCTCCACTAAATCCAGATGCCCATTGGTAATTGGGTCAAAAGTGCCTGGGTATACCGCCGTAATAGACATAACTTTTCCTAATTTAATTTCTATTCTTGTTGACGAAACAAGCCGTATTTTACCTGAGCGGTGGTCTTCTCACGCACACATTTCCACCCTTCAGGCATTTGCGGCCAAGGTAATGACTTTTCTTGTTCTAAATAGAGCCATCCAGAAGGCCGGAGCAACTGCTGTTGAAAAATACCATCGATAGTCGGCTGCATCAAACCTTTATTAAAAGGTGGGTCGAGAAAAATGCCATCAAATGTCGTACTCATTGTAGAAAGCTGCTGCAATGCGTCTACCAACAAAACTTGTGCATTGTTAACCTCAAGAAGCTGCAGATTTTGCTTCAATTGTTGTGCAGCTTGTGGATTCAATTCCATAAAGGTCACCGACTGCGCACCACGAGACAGAGCCTCCAACCCTAAAGCGCCTGAGCCCGCAAAAGCATCTAAGCATTTGGCGCCTGCGATCTCAAACTGCAACCAATTAAACAGGGTTTCACGTACCCGATCTGCTGAAGGTCTCAACCCTTCTGCAGATAAAACCGGTAATTTTCGGCCTCGGAACGCCCCGCCAATAATACGCACCTCTCCAATTTGTCCGCTCTTGAGACGACGCTTAGCATGCTTGTTAAATGGTTGTTTAAATGACATTTTCCACCTTTTTCATATATAATAAATTTTTATAATGTTAATGACAAAAAAGTGTTAATTGAACCATGATCCAATATGAATCCTGTTACTCGGCAGAAAATAACCAACTGCTCATCCAACAGCAAACACTAATTAAAAGCATTTTACCGCAAGTGGTGGAAGGTTTTTATCAAGCCTTGCTAAACAATCCAGAAACCCAAAAATTTCTAGATGAAGACATTGTGCGTAATCGTCTATATCACGCACAAAAAAAGTGGCTCATCAATGTATTACAGCCTCATACGGAAGCTGATAAAGAAGCTTTCCTTGCGGAGCAATTCAAAATTGGTGAAATTCATGCCCGTATAGAACTGCCGCTCTCATTAATGGAAGAGGCGACTTGGTTCTATAAAAAACTCTTTTTTCAAGCGCTTATTCAACAACCGCTTAGAGACGGCTCTGTCTCCTCTGACAAATTATTAGCACGCTCAAAACTGTTTTTAATTATTGCAGAAATTATCGAATTTAGTACTTCACAGATCAATAACGCCTATCAAAAACAAGAAACACGACTGACTCAAGAAAAGCAAACGCTTGCCCTGACCTATTCAGATGGCGAATTTGCCCATGAACTGATTCTGATCAAAAGTGAAATCACTGAGTGGTTGCTGGAAACCATTCTTCAGCTTCAAGAAGGAAAACCACCTAAATCTGAAGATTTTAGCAACACCGATTTTTATTTATGGATCACGCATCGATTACCCCTGATTGAAGAAACCCACCCACAGTGCCAAAAAATTTATCAGCTGACTGAAAAATTGTCTAACTTTATCCAGAGCAATCAAGCACAAGCTTGCGATCACTTTATTGAGACGATTCATCAACTCAAAAATCAAACCAAAGAACTCACCTATGCACTCCAAGAGCTATCAGATGATCTCCGTAAGGAAAACAGCAACCGAGATCCTTTAACCCGCTTATTCAATCGTCGACTTCTGGAAGCGGCCCTAGCTAAAGAGCATCATTTAGCGCGTACGAAACATGCCTCTTATGCCATACTGATGGCTGACATTGATCATTTTAAAAAGTTTAATGACACCTATGGCCATGAAGCGGGTGATGTCGTTTTAAAAGAGGTGGCACAACGTCTTCAAGCGCAAATTCGAGTCACCGATTTGGCTTTCCGATTTGGTGGAGAAGAGTTTTTAGTCTTGCTTCCTGCGACAGAAGAGGTCAGTCCTCAAACCTTAGTCGCCATAGGGGAGAAGATTCGTCGGGCAGTTAAAGCTACCCCAATTAACCTGCATAATCAAAGGCTAACTGTCACGATCTCTGTTGGCATTGCACAATATGACCATCATCCTGACTATATACATACATTACAAGAAGCCGATGCCGCACTCTACCAAGCGAAAAAACGTGGGCGTGATTGTGTCGTCCTTTACCATCAAGACCAAAAGTAAAGTCGCATAAGCCTTTCACTTCACCTGTGCATAAGATATACATAAGATATATTTATGCACAAGCTGCTCTCTTAGGTTAAAGCGTTTTTTTAAAACTAAAGGCACCACGAATATCACCGACACGATAACCTGTCGCTTGATCATTTGGGTAGAGTTCATGCACTTTTTTCGCTACCGCAGGCGCCAACTTCTCACCATGACAAGCCAAACACACGCCACCCGTAGGAATGGCTTTCATATAGCGAAAAACTGGACGGCCGTTTTCCATCACCTTGGCACCATACTCTAGTGTTTTTACATTCTTACCAGCGGCCTTAGCTTGCTCAAACTGCTGTAAAACCTTCTGCTCAAAAGCATCTGGTGCATCATTCGGATTACGGGGTTTTAAACTGACCCGTTTCACTTGCCAACCGGATTGATGAGCCACATTCTCGGCAATTTTCGGGGCTTTCAGATGACACACATCCAGCGCATGCACTGGACCACCGGATTTCATCGCCTTAACCAGTTCGGGTTTTAGCTGCCCAAGAAACTGCTTCGCCAGTTGCCGTCCCTCTTTTGTTAAAGAGGTTAAATCTTCCGCTATCGAGGGCATAGAGACTGCTAAAAATGCAGCTGCTGCGCCTGATAAAAACCATTTTTTCATCTTAAACTCCTTTTAATAGATACCTTGTCGAGCATTTAAGAAAGTTTGTTCACTGATTTGCGTCCATTGACTGATGGCGTGTTTAAAGGCTTTTTGGGATGCCCAAACTTTCGCCGCAAACTTATCTTTTGCCGTAGCCTCTGCCAACACTTCATCACTCAATTGACGCAAAGTTTCAAGCACCTCTTTAGGGAAGGTTTTTAATTGTACCCCATGTTTTTCCACCAATGTTTTTAATGCGGCTGGATTGCGGGCATTATACTCAGCCAACATCTGTTGATTCGCAATGCGCATTGCATGACGCACAATGGACTGTAAATCTTCTGGCAATGCATTAAACGCCTTCTCATTAATCATACACTCTATGGTTGATCCGGGCTCATGCCACCCTGGCGCATAATAATATTTAGCTGCTTTATAAAACCCAAAGGCAAGATCATTATAGGGGCCCACCCACTCAGTCGCATCAATAGCGCCCGATTGCAGCGATTGAAAAATTTCCCCACCAGGTAAGGTGACCGGAATCCCGCCCGCCTTTTTCAAAACATCCCCACCAAAACCGGGGATACGCATTTTAAGCCCTTTAAGATCCGCCACCGAGCGAATCTCTTTATTAAACCAGCCGCCCATTTGAGTGCCGGTATTACCTGCTGGATTGGGAATTAATCCAAAAGGCTTATAAGCCTCTTCCCAAAGCTGTAACCCACCCCCATTATAGAGCCAAGCATTCATCTCATCGGCCGTTAAACCAAAAGGAACGGAAGAGAAGAAAGGCGCTGCAGGGATTTTACCTTTCCAATAGTAAGCACCTGCATGTCCCAATTGCGCATTGCCTTGAGAGACCGCATCAAACACTTCAAAAGCGCCTACCAATTCGCCAGCACCATACACTTTCACCCGAATTCGGCCGCCTGACATCTCTTCAATTAAACGCGCCACCTGATTGGCCCCTGTTCCCAAGCCGGGAAAGTTTTTAGGCCAAGTGGTCACCATTTTCCAGTGATAGGTTTTTGCCGGTTGCGCGGTGACCGCAGCGCTGTTTTCTTCGCTTTTTTGACCACAGGCAGATAAGGTTGTAGCGGCTGTTGCACCCGCAATCGCCCCCAATAGCTCCCTTCTTTTCATCACAGACTCCTTTAGATTCATTTATAATTTTGCATTTTAACACTCAAGCCTCGATTAAGTAATCGGCTTAATTTAAATTTGAATAGAAAATCATGAATATAGAACAATTAATCGTGCAACTGCAACAAGCTCCCATGCACTTTCAGCAAGTGATGGCTGTGATTGATGACACCTATGACTTTACTCCTACCGCCTTCCAAAATGGCGCACTCAATAACGCTGCGGGCGAAAATAATGGCTCCTGTAAACTTTTTGCCTTTGCTAAACGCCACCATTTGGACAAACAGAGTACTTTGAATGGATTTGGTGAATTTTATCTGGAAGTTTTGAGTCATCCAGAAGGAAAAAGTCATGCCAATATCCGCAATTTTATCAAAACAGGCTGGGCAGGCCTTCACTTCGAAGGCGACCCCTTAAAGGAAAAATCATGAAAAGGCAATATCCAGAATTGGCAGAGCTATCAACTGAATCCGCAGACACTTTGGTCAAAATTCAGCTGGTTTTTCAACAAGATTTAGACGCACTTAAACCGCTTTTAAATACAGATCTCTCTCACATCAGCCATTTCGCCAGTCCAACCGGAGACATCCAAATCGAGCGTATTGAACGGCTCAAAGAGCGCCGCTATATTTTGCATTATCAAATGGGCTGGCAAATCAATTATAGCTGTGCGGATCAAACGGCAAGCGGACAAATAAAGGAAAAATTACACTTTATTTTAGAGCCGGATGGCACCGTCATCTTTAAGCCTCTCAAACTGGAAGCTTAAAAGAGACCTTTAAAACCCGACTTCAACCCCAATATGTAAACTCGAATCTAAATTATGTGTACCATGCTTTGAAAACTTCGCTTCCAAATTACGATAGCCAATAAAAGCATTCACTTTCGGTAACACTCTCAATTCACCACGGATGCGTGCATCTGTCGCATTTTCCGCTTTTCCACCCGTAATAATCTGAGGGGAGTATAACCATTCTGCCGAAATCGCCATGGGCATAGCTGTCGGGAACCAATAACGCCCCGCCAGCCCGAGCATTAAGCCATAACCATCATCATCATTTTTATCTCTGTTCAAATAGAAAGCTTTTGCTTTTACGCCAAAGTCCAAGTTATCACTGGACACCCACCCTTTGCGATTCACTTGCAAATGGACGCCAACAAACTTATCCCCTGGGCTGTTATAAAAATAATTGGCGCCTAATCGGGTCACATCCGTTGCCGTCTCTTTTAACGAAAACACGCCCAAGTCTGCTGATTTATCAGAGAGGCTAATAGTGCCTCCTACGTACCCAGCCGCCCAAGCCGTACTGGTGGCAGCCAAACTCAATACACAACTATTCAACCACAGCTTCAATCTCATTTTTAAACTCCTTGTAGACTTGTAGAAATGCAAAGTGCATTATAAATACCCTTCAGGCAATTCTATCATGAATTTTGCCGCTTTCGCCATTGACGAATGGCAAATCGTGCCGGATGGGTCGCTTTCCGGGTGCGTTCGCTTAAAAGGCTTGGCAAACCCTGCAACTGCTGAACACACTCTTCTGCTGCCAAAAAGACGGACATTAACCCTCTAGGCCCATGTCCATTTGAAACCAATAAGCCGGGCTGATACTGGAGCGCAGAATATTGATGCGGCATTTTACTGGCATTTTGCTGTAAAAACGCCTCATCCATCTGTCGCCAATCAGGCACCCGTCCCAAAATGGGCAGATGATCAGGTGTTGTCGGTCGAAAGCTCACTCGACCTTGAAGCCTATGACAGGGCGCCACCTTTATATCCGGCAATGCTTGTTGCAACTGCGCCAAATTTTCCTGATCAGCGTCTGTTCGGGGAATAGTAGATAAATCTGGCGCTTCAAAAGTAGCGCCTGTGACCAACTCATTAGGTTTAAACACCGAATACCCTTGATGGGTCACCACGCGTTCACTGTCCACTAAAGGCGATTGCACACAGGAATTGGCTACAGTGGTGACTTGCCCTTTCACCGGTCGAATTGGCAACCCCAATTTTTGATTGAGTGACGCATTTAAGGCACCTGTCGCAATGGCCAAAACCGAGGCATAAAAATCCCCTCGAGCGGTTTGCACTTGCCAAGTCCGAATTTTCTCCTGAAACTCCCAGTCCTGCACGGCTATGCCCGTTTGCACCTGAATATTTGGATGATGTAAACAGGTCGCCACCACAGTTTTCGGCGCCACCCAGCCGCCTTGTGGGAAAAATAGACCAAAATAAGAGGTCTCCACCCCCCATTGCTGCTGTATGGTTTGTGGAGACCACCCTTGCGCAAAATCTGCTGGCAAGCTCACCCTTTCCAGCGCTTGCTGTAGGCGCTCAACCATCTTCGGCGAAATAGCCAGCTGTAACAGCCCTTTAAAAGCGCCTTCCACCTGTCCCGTCTCGATCCAAGGCTTTAACCAGCGAAGGGTGGCTTCAAACCCCTGCAAATAAAACTCACTGCGCAAATTCCAATCTGCTGTTACTAAAGGGTGAATGGCGCCCGCCGCATTGCCAGAAGCTTGCGCGGCAATGGTCGCTTCGGCTTCTAACACCGTCACTTCATAACCCGCTTCCGCCAATGCATAAGCCAAGGTCGCCCCAGCCAATCCAGCGCCTACCACTATGGCCGACTGCGCCTTCACTTCAAAAGAGGAGGCCGGCGCAAACCAAGGCGCTTTATCCCGAGTAGAAGCGTTCTGCTGCTCCTTAGGCCAATAACCAAAACAGAGCTCACGCTTTTTGCCAAACCCCTTATCTTTTTGTACCTCAAAACCTGCTGTTTGCAACCCTCGTCGCACCAAACCCGCAGCGGTAAAAGTAGCAAAGGTTGTCCCCGCACGACTCAACCTCGCCATCTGTTGAAACAGCGCCGGCTGCCACATCTCAGGATTTTTTGCCGGTGCAAAACCATCCAAATACCAGGCATCGACTTCCAGCCCAGCCGGCAGTTGTGGCAACATCTGCTGCACATCCCCAAACCATAAATTGAGTTGCACTCGGCTATTGAATAGCCGCAAAGTATGGCGTCTGGGCAATAAAAGCGGATAATCAGCCAACAGTTCAGAAGCTAAAGTGGAAAATTGTGGCCACTGTTGGTAGAGCTGCGTTAACACCTCTAATGGAATGGGATGCTTTTCAATGGCGTGATACGCTAAAACGGCCTCTTGAGGTGCGGTTTTCAGCCAGTGGTGCACCGTGACCAAAAAGTTTAAGCCACTGCCAAATCCCGTCTCCACAATACAGAACTGTTTGCTCTGTTCAAACCGTTGCGGCAGTTGATTGTGCTGTAAAAACACATACTCGGTTTCCGCTACCCCATCTTGAGTATTGAAATAAATGTCTTCAAAAGTTTCCGCATAGGGCACGCCTTCCGACAAACGAACCTTGGCAGGAACAATCCCAATAAAATCGGCCTGCTTCATAAAACGTTATTCCTTACCCCCTCTGCGGTCAACTGAAAGTGGTCATTGCTCACCCTTTGACTCTGTTGTGAATCATGGGTCACCCATAAGGCGCAGCGAGATGTATTTTCCTGTTGAATATACGCATGGATCAACGCCTCAACCTGTCGACTGCTCTGCTCATCTAAATTGGCGGTCACTTCATCCAATAGCAACACCTTCGGCTGTAATAGCAACCCTCGAATCAACGCCAACCGCTGTTTTTCCCCGCTAGAGAGCTGCCAGATCGGCTGTTGCAGAATCGAAGCCGACAAACCTAAACAGGCTAAACCGCCCTTTAAGCGCTGAGCAAACTCAAGGCTCAAATCGTCCAACTCCTGGCAGGACTGGGAATTCTGGCTTTTTTTCACCTTTTTTGAGGGTTTGTCTGAACACTCTGTTGAAGGAGTGGGGAGCCATTTCGCCAATTCATCAAAATGAGCTTGCACCGTATCATGCCACCAAGCGGTTTCTGCACCAAACCACATCACTTGTCGCCGCCACTGTGGTGCCGGCAGACTGGATTGCGCTTGATGCTGCAGCCAAACCTCTCCCTGATGCGGCTCCAAGTCTGCCAAAGCGCGCAGCAATACAGATTTTCCCACCCCTGAAGCGCCCATCAGGGTTATGATTTGACCGGCGGCGACCTCAAAACTCACTTCCGCTAAATAGGGAGGACAACTGACCTTTTCGACCTTAAACAATTTAACCTCTTATATTTTTTGCAGGTTAGCATAACCCGCTACCAACCATTTACTTCCGGCTTGTTCAAAATGAATGTGAATGCGTGCATGTTCACCACTGCCTTCACAGGCCAGCACCACTCCCTCACCAAACTTCTGATGAAACACCTGCTCTCCAGGTACATAACCCGCTTGCTGATGCAGAGCCGCCTGCATACAGGATTCACCCAACTGTCGTGTCGGTTGAACATCAGCTTGCGCATGATTCATCCGCACCCAATGCACACATTCATCGGGAATCTCCCGTAAAAAACGCGAAGGATGAGGATAAAATTCTTGACCATGCAAGCGACGACGGCTGGCATAGGTCAAGGTCAGCGATTGCTCCGCGCGCGTAATGCCCACATAGGCCAAACGGCGCTCTTCCTCAAGTCGGTAGGGCTCCTCTAGCGACTGCTGTGAAGGAAACAGCCCCTCTTCCATGCCCACGATCATCACCTTAGGAAACTCCAAACCCTTAGCCGCATGCAAGGTCATCAGCTGTACAGCCGTCTCGCCTGCTGAAGCCTGTTGCTCTCCAGCCTCTAATGAGGCTTGTGCCAAAAACTCAGCCAAGGGTGAAAGTTCTGACGCTTCTTCCTCATCCAAAAAGTTGTCTGGCGCGTCGTCTGAAGTTTCAAACTGCGAGACCGCATTGATCAACTCATCCAAGTTCTCCAAACGCCCTTGTCCCTGCTCAGAAGCCTCTTTTTCAAAATAGAGCTGTAACCCTGAGCGGCTGATCACCTGCATCACCAAATCTTGTAATGTTTCCGGCTGGCGTGCATCGAAGTCCTCAATTAATGAGAGAAACCCTTGCATGGCTGTGGCTGCTCGAGCGGTCAGCCCTTTTTCCGCAATCATTTTCTGCGCAGCGGCCCATAATGAAAGATTCTGTTCACGCGCCACCGTCCGAATCTTATCTGCAGTTTTGGCGCCAATCCCCCGCGGAGGGTGGTTGTGAACCCGCTCAAAAGCAGCATCATCATGCCGATTCAGTACCAGCCGCAAATAGGCTAAAACATCTCGAATCTCAGCGCGATCGTAAAAGCGCAGGCCGCCATAAACCCGATAAGGAATCTGTGCTTGTAACAACGCCTGCTCCAACACCCGCGACTGTGCATTGGAACGATACAACACCGCCACTTCATCTCTCGCACCGCCCTGTTCACACCACTGCTCGATTTGATGGCACACATAGCGCGCCTCATCCACCTCATTAAAGGCTTCATAAATCTCAATCGGCGCACCCTCTTCACCTGCCGACCATAGATTTTTCCCCAGACGCGTTTCATTATGCGCGATCAGTCCATTGGCCGCCTTCAATATGGTATTGGTTGAACGGTAATTTTGCTCTAAGCGAATCACCTTAACGTCGGCGAAATCTTGATCAAACTGACGGATATTTTCGATTTTTGCCCCCCGCCAACCGTAAATCGATTGGTCATCATCCCCCACCACAAACAGCTTGCCTGTGCCACCTGCTAAAACACGTAACCACGCATATTGCAAGCTGTTGGTATCTTGAAACTCATCCACCAAGATGTGACGAAACCGCTGTTGATAATGCACCAATAGAGCCGGATTTTTTAACCACAGCTCATGGGCGCGCAATAACAACTCTGCAAAATCGACCAAACCTGAACGCTGACACTGCGCTTCATAAGCTTGATAGATCTGCACCATCTTTTTCACAAAAGGGTTGTTTTCCGGGTCAATATGGTGCGGACGGCGTCCGGCCTCTTTCTCACCATTAATAAAAGCTTGTACTTGTCGATGTGGCCATTGCTTCTCATCTAGGTCCATCGTCTTCAGCAGGCGCTTAATCACGCGCTTTTGGTCATCACTGTCGAGAATTTGAAAATTTTGCGGCAACCCCGCCTCTTGATAATGTCGACGCAGCAACTGATAGGCAATGCCATGAAAAGTACCCATAGTCACCTGTTGGGCTTGCGAGCCAATCATCTGCTCCATCCGCCCACGCATCTCCGCAGCCGCCTTATTGGTAAAGGTCACCGCCAAGACATTATAGGGCGAGGCCCCGAGCACCTGAGTTAACCACGCGATGCGATGAATTAAAACGCGCGTTTTTCCGCTACCAGCACCGGCCAAAATCAACGCATGGGTTTCATCTAAGGTCACCGCCTCGCGTTGCGCTTCATTTAAACCTTCAATAATGTGGGAAATATCCATCTAAATTCCATTAATTTACAATGAATGCTTGCAATTTAATTTCAAGCAATGTAATAATTACAAAATAAAAATTTTCTTTTTGTTGACTTTGTCATATTATTGCAACGACAAAGTCACTAAAATCAGAATCACACTCCTGAACGCCCCTCAACTTTTGCGAATGTTTAAGAACCTTCATTGCGTTTTTAACTATGGCCTCAGGAGTATCATTATAATCGTTAGGAGAGATACATGAGTGAACATATTACTGCAACCAGTGATGCAACCTTTGAAGAAGATGTCCTAAAGTCTGACATCCCCGTTTTAGTCGACTTTTGGGCTGAATGGTGTGGACCTTGTAAAATGATTGCCCCAATTTTGAACGAAGTCGCGCCTGAGTACGCCGGCAAAGTAAAAATCGTCAAACTCAATATTGATGAAAACCCAGAGACGCCACCTAAGTATGGGGTTCGTGGGATTCCTACTCTAATGCTATTCAAAAATGGTGCTGTCGATGCCACTCAAGTGGGCGCGCTTTCCAAGTCTCAGCTCACCAGCTTCTTGGATAACAATCTATAAAACATGCTTTCTATTGCTGAAGGCAGCAGTCCTTCAGCAAATCACCTTCTTCAACTTTTCCGTCACTGCTTTTCACAATAACCCTAAACAACTCAATCAATAGACAAGAAACTATGCACTTATCTGATTTAAAGAAAAAATCTGCCGCAGAACTTTTAGACATCGCAAATGAACTCGGACTCGAGAATGTCGCACGTCAACGCAAGCAAGACATCATTTTCGCCATCCTCAAAGCCCAAGCAGCCAATGGCGAGGACATCTATGGCGAAGGCGTTTTAGAAATCCTACCGGATGGTTTTGGTTTTTTACGTTCTGAAGAAGGTTCCTATTTGGCAGGTCCGGATGACCTCTATGTCTCTCCTCGACAAATTCGTCGTTTCGGATTACGCAAAGGGGATACGATTTTTGGCAAAATTCGTCCACCAAAAGAGGGCGAACGCTATTTTGCCCTGCTCAAAGTTGAACAGATCAACTTTGAACCCCCTGAAATGGCACAGAAAAAGATTGCATTTGAAAACCTCACCCCATTACACCCTACCGAAAGGTTGCGAATGGAGGTCGGCAACGGCAGTACCGAAGATATTACGCCCCGCATTATCGATATTGCCGCACCCTTTGGTAAGGGACAGCGCGGTTTGATTGTCGCGCCGCCAAAATCAGGGAAAACGGTCATTCTGCAGCAAATGGCCCAGTCGATTGCAGAAAACCACCCTGAATGTTACTTGATTGTGCTGCTGATTGATGAACGCCCAGAAGAGGTCACCGAAATGCAGCGCACCGTTAAAGGCGAAGTCATCTCCTCTACCTTTGATGAGCCAGCCACTCGCCATGTGCAAGTGGCCGAAATGGTAATTGAAAAAGCCAAACGACTCGTCGAACACAAACGCGACGTGGTGATTTTACTTGACTCCATTACCCGTTTAGCACGCGCTTACAATACAGTGGTCCCAGCCTCTGGCAAAATTCTCACCGGCGGGGTCGATGCCAATGCCCTACACCGTCCTAAACGTTTTTTTGGTGCCGCGCGTAATATTGAAGAAGGGGGCTCTCTAACCATTATCGCCACCGCCTTGGTTGACACCGGCTCTAAAATGGATGAAGTGATCTTTGAAGAGTTTAAAGGAACCGGGAATATGGAACTGCACCTTTCTCGTAATATCGCTGAAAAACGTATTTTCCCAGCGATCAATATCACCAAATCCGGTACCCGAAAAGAAGAGCTGCTGCTCACACCTGAAGAGTACCAAAATATTTGGATTCTCCGCCGCTTCTTACAGTCTATGAGTGAGGTCGAGGCGATTGAAACATTGATCGAACAAATGAAAGTCAGTAAAACCAACCAAGCGCTTTTTGCTTCAATGAAGCGATAAAAGCTTGCAAAACAAATAGAAGCAAATTATAATTCCTCTTTTATAAAAAACATATAACGGAATTGTCACTATGAAACCAGGCATTCACCCAGAATACAGAGAAGTCGTTTTCCAGGATATTTCAACTGGCACCACTTTTTTAACTCGCTCAACCATCAAGCCTAAAAATGATGAAACAATCACCCTTGATGGTCACGAGTATCCTTTGATTCGTGTAGAAGTTACTTCAGCTTCTCACCCTTTCTATACAGGTCAACAGAACCTTGTGGATACCGAAGGACGCGTGGAAAAATTCCGCCAAAAATATGGCATGCGCGGCAAATAATTTTCACTCCTTCTTTACCCTCCTTAAACCGCCTTTTGGGCGGTTTTTTTATCCAATTGAACTCATCCCTTTTTAACAGTAGAATAAACGCATTAACAACCTTTGCTTCATAAGGACTATTTTTGTGCGCCCTGCCAGCCTATTCTTTAGCTTATTACTCGTCCTACCAACGCTCGCCTTTGCGGAGATGCAAGATTGTCAGCCCATTAAAATCGATAAATGGGTCAAAATGGATTATGCCACCGCTGGCAATAAAATGGTTGCAAAAGGCGTCACCTATCAACTCAATGGCCTCTATGCGCCCTTAAGAGCGCAAAAAAGCAAATTTTTTCAGCAACA
Organism: Galenea microaerophila; assembly: GCF_054657255.1. Taxonomy (NCBI): domain Bacteria; kingdom Pseudomonadati; phylum Pseudomonadota; class Gammaproteobacteria; order Thiotrichales; family Piscirickettsiaceae; genus Galenea; species Galenea microaerophila. The sequence continues at coordinate 411,041 of NZ_BAAHWZ010000002.1, read as the reverse complement.
TGGACAACCGCTTGCCAAGACCGCACAAAAAACGCTCAATCAAATTCTGGCCGATCACGATCAAATGGTGGGCATAGAATATGACAAAGTTAAAGTCGATAAGTTTCTACGCGTTAAGTTTCACGGCTATGTTAAAGAAGGCAAACGACTGATTTCAATTGAAAAGCTGATGATTGAACAAGGGTTGGGGCTTTTCTTACCTGAAGCAGAAAACAGCCGTCATGCCAAATGCTATCTTCAAGCCGAAGCGGATGCGCGCAAAAATGTGGTGGGTTTATGGGCGGTAGAAAAAAAATATCCCCAGCTCCATTTTCCACTCGTTCAAAGCTCGCAATTGACATTGGATGATATTGGCTTTCGCATAATCCAAGGGCCGATTAAACAAGTTTGGAAAACAAGTAATAACTATATTATCAATATGGATACTACCGGCATTCGTATTAAGAAAAAAGATTGGCACCGTTTTGATTACCAAAAATTGAAAGCGCTTCAAGGGCAAACAGTTGAAGTGCGAGGCTATGGGTTTATCTATAATAAAGCCATGTATGTGGTGATTCAGAGCCCCAATGCCATTAATCTATTAGATGCTTTACACAATCAGCCCTAAAGCCAAAAGAAAAATCAGTTAAAATAATGCTTTTTTCTTCATAGAGAACCTTTGCCCCCTTTCGGCAATGCTAAGCAATAAAAGCCTCTTTAAACTAGGAATTGAGAATGGCAGAATTACAGAACGATCGTTTTTTACGCGCCCTATTAAAACAACCTGTCGATCGCACCCCAGTCTGGATGATGCGACAAGCTGGGCGTTACCTTCCTGAATATCGCGCGACACGAGCCAAGGCGGGTTCATTTATGGATCTATGCCGAAATAAAGAGCTGGCTTGTGAAGTCACTTTACAGCCATTAGAACGCTATCCATTGGACGCGGCCATTCTTTTTTCCGATATTTTAACCATTCCTGATGCGATGGGGCTTGGCTTACGCTTTGAAGCCGGCGAAGGCCCCGTTTTTGACCACCCTATTCGCACCCAAGCCGATGTAGACAAACTGCATGTCCCCGATATGCAAGATGATTTAGGCTATGTGATGGATGCGGTAAGCACCATTCGCAAAGCGCTTAATGGCCGCGTCCCTTTAATTGGTTTCTCAGGCAGCCCATGGACCTTAGCTACCTATATGGTAGAAGGCGGCTCTAGCAAAACCTTCTCAAAAATCAAAGCGATGCTGTTTGACCAACCAGAAATGCTGCATCAAATTTTAGAGGTCCTTGCAGATTCTGTCACCGCTTACCTCAATGCGCAAATTGAATCTGGCGCCCAAGCCGTGCAGATTTTTGATACTTGGGGCGGTGTGCTCACCCCTCGTGACTATCAAGCCTTCTCTTTGCACTATATGCAGAAAATTGTCGATGGGTTAATTAAAACGCGTGAAGGCAGAGAGATCCCAGTGATCCTCTTTACCAAAGGTGGCGGATTATGGCTGGAATCGATGGCAGAGACTGGTGCACATGCCTTAGGCGTAGATTGGACCTTAGACCTCGCTGATGCACGCGCTCGCGTGGGCGATAAAGTGGCATTACAAGGCAATATGGATCCCACTGTACTTTACGCTTCACCGGAACGTGTCCGTCAAGAAGTGGCGACCGTATTAGAAAGTTATGGTCAAGGCACTGGACATGTCTTTAACCTGGGGCATGGTGTACACCCAGAGATCAACCCTGAAACGGTGGGCGCTTTTATTGACGCAGTTGTCGAACTCAGCCCCAAGTACCATCCATAAGCCATCCATTAAAAAGCCCCTTACGGGGCTTTTCTCTGCTCAAAAAACTTTTAATGAGCTTATTTCTCCTCAATCTCCATTTTTTGCGCCGTCTGCATCGCTTTAAGCATGGCTTGGGAGATATCTTCAGAGGTGATGCCATCAGGTAAAGACTCTGGCACCTTTCCTTGCTCTAAGGTCAGCACTATTTGCAAGACTTGCCCCAGTGGGCCTTTATGGGATAATAGTGCAGCTTCCACATCTGAACTCAATTTCATTTGCGCCAACAGCTGCTCTAATGGCACATCCATCATGGCTTCTAAAGTTGAGAATAAGCCTACCGTATAATACGTCTCTTTTGCAGGTTGACCTATTTTTTCGCCAATCAGTTCGCAAAAGGTAGCTCTAACCAAAGCTGTTCTAAAGAGTTCAGGGGGTTTATCTTCTAACATTGTCAAGACTAACATACCGCCCCAACATTGCAACCGTTTCAAACCAAACCTTAATACGGCATCGTGAACGGAGTGCAACTTCTCACTCTGCATCCCACCTAAAAACTTTATCAGTTTTTCACTGAGCGCCACATCTTTAGAGATCACCTGACTGACTTCAACTAAACTCACATCGGGATCATTCAGTTTAGAGAGCAGTTCTAATACACTCAATTTGGAAGGTGGAATTGCTCTACCTTCGACAATTTTGGGCTTGGCAAAAAAATAGCCTTGAAAATAATCATAACCTAGACGGTGACAAAAAAGATATTGCTCTTCGGTCTCTACTTTTTCCGCAAGCAGCCGAATTCCCTTATTCTTTAATCTTTGCGTATGCTCAATCAGTTTTCGCGGACCCGCCTGCAAAATATCCACTTTAATCAGATCTGCGACATCCTCTAATGGTTGAAGCTCAGGGTGAAAGATATAGTCATCTAGCGCAATGGTAAAACCATGACTTCTCAGTTCTTTTAATCTTCTAATCAACGCTGGTGTCACATGAACATCTTCCAGCACTTCAACCACCACATTTTTTACCGGTAAAATATGACGCACCTGGCGGTTCAATAAACCTTCAGTCAAATTAACAAACGCTTTTGCCTCACCCACCAATTCATTTAGGCCGAACTCACCCAACGTATTCATAATTACCTGAGTAGTGGCTTCTTCCCCATTCAGAATATTGGCAATATTCTCACCCTTACCATTTCTAAAGAGCAATTCATAAGCATAGGTACGAAACTCTCGATTAAAAATGGGCTGCTTAGCAATATAGATCTCTTGACTATACATAGTCGTCCTTTTTTTATTCAGGTGCCACCAACTCTTTTAGTGGTCCTTTTTTATTCAGGTGTCACAAATTCTTTGGGCATCTCTATCTCCTCCCCCCCAAATAAAAATTTCTCCATCTCTTCTTTTAAAAATGTTTGCGCTTTAGGGTCTAAACTCGAAAGGCGATATTCATTGATTAAAATGGTTTGCTGATTCAACCATTGCTTCCACGCCTCTTTAGAAATATTCTCATAGATTTTTTGTCCTAAAGGTCCTGGAAAAGGCGGGAAATCTAACCCTTCTAAGGTTTCGCCCATTTTGACGCATTTGACTTTTCGACTCATTGTTAAAACACTCCTTGAATTGTCTTCTTAATCGGGGCAGGTAACCCCATTTTTACAGCACTTTGTCGGCTGACCCACACCCCATTATCCGCTTTTATCGAAATGGAATCGGATAACACCACCTTCACAGGGTGTAACCAAAGATGATAATGCGTAAAGGTATGCTTAAATTCTGTTTGTAAATCCCACTTTGCCTTTTTTATCAATTCTATCAAATTCTTAGGGACATCACTAGGAGAATCCTCATTGATTTCAGATTGTGGCAGACACCACATCCCTCCCCAAATCCCGCTTTGAGGCCGCTTTTGCAGCCAGATACGCCGCTGCGGATCCTCAATGAGCCAAAAGCGCGCATGGCGTTCAGGTTTTTTGACTTTTGGCTTCGGTTTTGGATAGAGATTGACCGCTTGCCGTTGAAACGCAAGGCAGTTTTGTTGCCAAGGGCACTGGTCGCAATTCGGCTGGCTGCGACGGCATACCGTCGCCCCCAAATCCATAATCGCTTGCGTATAGTCATCAAATCGCTCCGCTGGCGTCAGCTGATCCGCCAACTGCCAGAGCGCCTGTTCGGTCTGTCGCTCACCTGGCCAGGTTTCAACGGCTTCTAAACGCGCCAAAACCCGTTTGACATTACCATCCAAAATGGGAAAGCGCTGTTGCCCAGCAATGCTTAAAATCGCCCCCGCAGTCGAACGGCCAATGCCTGGCAATGCCATCATTTCTTCAAAAGTTTGCGGAAATACGCCTCCATACTGCTGCACAATCTGCTGTGCCGCCTTGTGTAAATTGCGTCCCCGCGCATAATAGCCCAATCCCGCCCAATACGAGAGCACCTCCTCTTGTGACGCGGCGGCTAAATCCTGAAGTGTCGGAAAGCGTTCCATAAAGCGTTGATAATAAGGAATCACCGTCTGCACTTGCGTCTGTTGCAACATAATCTCTGAGACCCAAACCCGATAGGGCGTTTTATCCTGCTGCCAGGGCAAATCATGACGCCCATACTGGTCAAACCAGTTTAATAAGGCGTGTGACAATTCTGTAGCTTTCTCAATATTTTTAAACTGCATCATTCGGATAGGTGCTCAAATCAGTTATAATGGACACTTATTATAGTTGAAGCTCAAAACCATGATTACAATTACCGTTAATGGAAAGCCGCACCAATTAGAGGCTTCAGCCACCGCTGAAACTTTGGTGAAAAAACTTGGATTAGAGGGCAAACGCCTGGCGATGGAACGCAATGAAGAGATCATCCCGCGCAGTGAATATACAAAAACGCCCTTGCAGGATGGCGATAAAATCGAAATCATTCATGCTGTGGGCGGTGGATAGCGTCGGTTAAAACACACTCGCCTCAACCCCAAATCCCTTTTACCCTTATTTTGGAGAAACGCATGTCAAATCAAAATGATACCTTTACAATTGCTGGAAAAACCTATCAATCACGCCTACTTGTGGGCACCGGCAAATACAAAGACATGACGGAAACGCAACAAGCGATTGAAGCCAGTGGCGCTGAGATTGTGACCGTAGCCATTCGCCGCACCAATATTGGACAAAACCCAGATGAACCCAATTTACTGGATGTGATCCCACCTGAAAAATATACCATTCTACCCAATACTGCTGGCTGCTATGATGCCGAATCGGCTGTACGCACCTGTAAATTGGCGCGCGAACTGTTAGATGGACACAACTTGGTCAAGCTAGAAGTGCTCGGCGATCAAAAGACCCTCTTCCCCGATGTGATTCAAACGCTGAAAGCGGCAGAAGCGTTGGTGAAAGATGGCTTTGATGTGATGGTTTACACTTCTGATGACCCATTGATTGCGAAAGAGCTCGAAGAGATTGGCTGCTGTGCGGTCATGCCTTTGGCTGCCCCAATCGGTTCGGGCTTGGGCATCCGCAATCCACATAATATTCGTCTTATTATAGAAAATGCAAATGTGCCTATTTTAGTGGATGCGGGTGTGGGAACCGCTTCGGATGCAGCGATTGCCATGGAACTCGGTGTGGACGGTATTTTGATGAATACCGCCATTGCTGAAGCGAAAAAGCCTGTGTTGATGGCTTCTGCAATGAAAAAAGCGGTAGAAGCGGGACGCGAAGCCTTTTTAGCCGGCCGCATGCCTAGAAAAGCCTATGCCTCCGCCTCTTCCCCCCTTGATGGGACTTTCTTTTAAGATCTCATTATGACAACGGAATCTATTGAACCGCAAAAGCGGCGCATTAAAAGCTTTGTTTTGCGCCAAGGCCGGCTTTCTAAAGCACAACAGCGTGCCCTAGAAACTCAATGGCCAAAATTTGGTGTAGACTTTCAACCGCAAGTTTTAAACCTTTCCGAACTTTTCGGCCGTCAAGCGCCGACCTATTTGGAAATCGGTTTTGGCATGGGGAAAAGTCTTGCTGAGATGGCGCAAATGCGGCCTGAGCATAACTTTATTGGCATTGAAGTCCATCGCCCAGGCGTGGGCGCACTGCTAAAAGAGGTGGAAGAGCGCCATTTAAACAATGTTCGCGTAGTGAACCATGATGCCGTCGAAGTGCTTGAACAGATGATTCCCGATCAAAGTCTTGCCGGCGTTTATCTCTTTTTTCCGGATCCTTGGCATAAAAAACGTCACCATAAACGCCGCATTGTCCAACCCGAATTTGTCGCCCTGATTGCTCGCAAACTGCAAGCGCAAGGCATTTTCCATATGGCGACCGATTGGGAAGATTATGCCCACCATATGATGGAGGTCATGACTGAAGCGCCAGATTTTGAGAACACCCAACCGCCGATGCAATTCACCCCCAGACCAGATGATCGCCCGCTGACAAAGTTTGAAACGCGTGGCCAACGACTTGGGCACGGCGTGTGGGATTTAGTGTTTCGTAAAAAAGCGCACTGAGCCAGTTTTTACCTGTAACGTCCTCTCTTACTAGGTCTCGAATGCTCTTTTATTGCGCGTCACCTTTTGTACATAGCGGCGCGCTTCTGCATATTTTAAATGATGCGTTAAATGCGTATAAACCTGACTTGGGCTCATGCGATTAATGCGCGCAATCGCACTGGAACGGCTTGAAGCAAAGGCTTTAAACACATTCCCCGCCCCAGTATTGTAAGCCGCAATGGCACAATACTCTCTTGACTTGGGATGTTTAATTTTCACCAAATAACGGTAATGCAATAGATAGAGATAAGCACTGCCCATTTCGATATTTTTATGCGCCTGAAAGAGATAATTTTTGCTGGGAATACCATCCTTTTTAAACAAAAAGCGGTGTGCATCACGCCCTGCCGAGCGCGGTACAATCTGCATTAAACCAAACGCCGGAATCGGACTCATGGCATAGGGGTTAAAGCTGCTTTCAGTTTTAATAATGGCAAAAATCAATGCCTGATCGAGTTTAAAGCGCTTGGCATTATATTTCACCGTCCCGGCATAACGGTGCGCCTGGTCATCCTGATAGTGCTTCTCCATAGCAAAGGTGACAAAATAGCGCCGCTTACCATGGTAAATATCTTGATGATACGCTTTTTTCAGCAAATATTTGGCATACTGATTCGCTCGCCATTGGGTATGGATCGGCTTATGGTATTGGTCCTTGACCAATGGATAGAGAAAAGGTTGACCTTTTAAGTCGACCGCTTTATCAGAAAGCAAATCGACTTTTTGCGGATCTTCTGGGGTCAGCAACGTGGTGATAATCGCTTTCTGCAAAGCTTGCTTTGGGCTGGATTTTTCTAAAGTCTCAACCCGAATCTGACCCGTCTCAAAATTGATAATGGCACGCGTCTGATATTTGTCTAAATACTTCACATACTCTTTGGGAGAAGCGACTTTCTGATCGCCCCACTGCTTGGCTAACCTTTGCACCAATAGCGACACTTGTCGACGCAGTAACCGATCCACTTCTGGAAGGCCGGTCGCAGGCAGTTGACTCATCACCGCACCCGGCACATTCCCTCGATAAAGACTTCTGCCAGTTGAAACAGAGCGACGCACTTCAGTTGGTGTACAGGCAGCGAGCAAGCCCACACCGCCCAAAAGCGTTGAAGCTTTTAAAGCGGTCTGTAAAAAATGACGACGCTTCACCTCCTCCTCACTTTCTTTGAAGAAACTGACCCAATTTTTGCAATATGGCCTGCCGATTTTCTGGACTGTTGAGCAGTTTTTTCACTTCTACTTGCCAAATCGGCTTTTGTAAGGTTCCGACAATTTTAAAAGGCACCACCGCCTGGACTAAATCCTGATCTTTCGGCTTCAGCAAACGTGCTTTTAATGACATATTAATCGCTTGTGAGACTAAATTGACTTGCCCAACGCCTAAAGCTTTATATTGAGAAGCGGTTAAGTCAATCTGTCCGATATAATAAACCCCCTCTCGCACCACACCTTTTAAATTAAGTTTTTGAAAGCGCGTGATAGGTTGCCTGTTTTTCTTATCGGCATACAGCAATTGATTCAGATTGCCCCCCACGAGCTGGCCTTGATTTACCACAAGCTGTAAATTGCCATTCATATGCCCTAACCAAGCTTCTCTATTACTGCCGTGTGTATACAGTCGAAAACGGCCACTGCCCTGTCCATTCAAAAGCGGCTTAACTTCTATATCCTGCCATAATCGCTGCAAATTCACTTGCTCAAAGCGCCCTTCCATTTCATAAGCCGGCGTCTGTCCATTGACATTTAAACGTAACTTACTGCGCCACAGACCACCATAAGGGTTAAAATCAAAAGGCGCAAACGCAAGTTGCCCGTGATCGGCTTGGAAAGTGGTCTCAAGCTGTTTTAGATGCACCCCCTGAATAATTAAGGTGCCCACTTGAAGATGCCCTTCTGCCTTCAATGCCCTTAAAGTAGAGACCGGCACAGCAAAGGGCAAATACACCGTTTCCACCGATTTTTGCACAGCAGGACTGGGGTTTTGAGCATTTTCGCTCAATTTTGCCTTTGACGAAGGAACCTCTCGCTTAGCTTGATAGTAATCTAAATTCAACTGGTCAATATTGAGCGTAAAATTCATCTCCATAGGATCATTGAGAGAACGCTGCTGCTGCCAAATGCGTCCTTTTATATGAGCGCCATCCCAATTTAACGCCAAATCGGTCAACTGCCATCCTTGAGGGTGCCACTGCCAAGAAAACTGTCCAGATAAGTGCGTCAAGGCTTTTTGATGGGTAAAGTTGGGCAGCGACCCGTTGAGATGTCTGGCCCAACTTTTCAGATTCACGTCACTGAGAACAGTGTACCCTTGCCACTGCTGCTGTTTTAAATCTGCCGTAAAGTCCAACACCACTTCCGATCCCAAACCTTTTAAAGAGAGCCCACTGAGCTGCAACTGCCCTTTCTGTGCTTGATATTGCAGCTGCTGAATCGCTAACTGTGCATTTAAAGGGGGTACATGTAATTCTTGTGGCAACCTTAGGTCCACTTTTCCCTGCAATTTTTGCAACTGCCATAGCTGCGACTGACTTAAGTATTGACCTTGTGCATTGAGTGTGACTTTACCCGTCATCGGCGATGGTTCTTTAGGAAGCCAACGTTTAAATTGAAACTGTGCATTCAATGGAAAGGGCTCTTGGGCTTGAAGATCAAATGCCATTAACTGCAACTGCTCTAGGGTCTCAATAGGCTTTTGTTCAGCCGTTTGCAATTGAACCTTACCTTGATCAACAAATAGACTTTTAAGCCGCCATTCCACGGCGGAGGGTGACGATACCGTTTGCGAGGAAGCGCCATTCTTTAAGCTCACAGTGGAAAAATGCCATTGGGCAATCTGTGGAGACTGGGTTAAGTTTACAACCAATGGTTCATAGGCATTGAGTTGCTGCAAGGCTAAGGCCATCTTCCCTTTTGCAAGGGTTAAAGTCCACTGCGGCTGTTGGATCTGCAAGTGGGTAATGCGAATTTTCTGCTCCACAAACAGCGCCCATAAAGAGAGGGCGATCTTCACTTCTTGAATATTGAAGCGGCTGTTTTGCACCGTTGTAGTTAGATAGCGACCATCCAGCCGACCTGCCACATGAGAAACCATTAGGGTTAATGGAAAAGCGTCTGCCTTGATATCCGTCTCCTTCATCTCCAGATAGACCCCTCTTTCCGCCGCCAGCTTTTTCAGCTGGGGTTTGAAACGATTAAAGTCCATCCAGTGAATGGCGCCCCAATACCCTAAAAGCACCAACCCCACAAATAGCGAGGCCATCACCAACGTGCGTTTTATCCATTTAAAAATCTTCATCTTCCATCTCACTTAATGTGTGTTTAACTTTATGCGCCCAATGGAGATCGCCTGCTAACTCATCAAGATGCTGCTGCCTGAAGGTTTCTGCAGACTGAGGGGCTCCTAGAAACCGTCCTTGTATCAGATCACATCCTAAACTTTTGAGCATTAACAGTTGATCTTGAGTTTCCACCCCCTCAATAACCACGGCTTTGTTCAGTGCCAGACAAAGTGCAATCAAACCTTTAACCAGTTGAAAAGCCGCCTCATCTTGTAACAGCCCCTGGGTTAATTCTTGACTGATTTTGACATTGTCAATTTCAGCCAATCGCAATAAAGAAAACGGAAACGCCCCTTTCCCCACATTATCGAGCGTAAGCCCAATCCCTAATCGAGCGAGTTTTTGCAGCTGTGCGATCACATCGATTCGCTCCAATGCAAAATTGGACTCATCCAACTCAAGAATGACCCACTCTGCGGTTAAGTCTCTCTGTAGCAGTTGTCTCTCTAGCCAACGTGGAAATTCAGGATTTTGCAACTGATCTACCCCGACGTTAAACGCCATTTTATAGCCACGCCCTGCTTCAACCAACGCTTGTAAAAAATCTAACGCCCGCTCAATCAACTGACTGCTCAAGGCCTCATTTAAGTCTCGGTTATCGATCCATTTTAACGCCTGCTCTAAACTCATCCCAGCCAAATCCACTTCCGCAGCTGACCACTTTGCCTCTATGCCATCAACTTCTATCTGCTGTATATCGCACACAGGCTCATAGGTCACATGCAGCTGTTCCAACGTTATGGCTTGCTGCAAAGTACGCTCTAACCGTAATCGCTTTCGATTTTCCGCCTCTAAAAACGCATTGTAAAAACGAATGCAGCCACGGCCTGCCTGCTTGGCTTGATACATCGCTTGATCGGCTTGCTCAATCAGTCGATTGATATAGGCGGACAACGCTTCCATTGTTGGAGTTTGTGCGCCACCGCCAACGGCCACACCGATAGAAGCCCCGATTTGCGCCAAACCTTCGGTTAAATGATACGGCTGTGAGAGATGATCAATCAGTTTCTCTGCGAGCGCTTCTAGTTTAGGCAGCGCATTCTGCTCCGGTAAGATCAAAACAAATTCATCTCCACCGATGCGCAGTACCCAATCACTTTTCCGTACTGAGCCCTGCAATCTTTGCGCTACCTGTTTTAACAAGGCATCTCCTGCCTGATGCCCAAGGGTATCATTCACATATTTAAAACGATCAAGATCCACAAACAGCACGGCGACCGGATTTTCAGTGCGCTGAGACTGAATAATGGCCGTTTTAAGAGATGCATTCAGCTGAGAACGGCTAGGAAGTTGCGTCACGGGATCAAAATAGGCGTCTAAGACCTGTTGCTCAATACGATTCAATAGAGCTTGGCATCGAGCGCCTTCGGCTTGATCGACGAGGTGCTGCTGTAAAATCTGTTTGAGTTGATTCAGCATCTGTTCAATGTCTTTCATCATAAAAACTCGGCAACGACATCATTTAAAAATTGCTGCCCACGTGCAGTTAATCCAAAATGGGTCTCGGTTTGCTGCATCAACCCCTTGTCTTGCAAATGTTGCAAGGTGTCCGCCACCTGAGCAAAAGGCAGACCGGTTCGTTGGGTAAAGAGGGCTTTTTCTAGCGGTTGCTGTAAACGCAATGCATTTAACATAAACTCAAAAATCAACGCCTCCGCAGCCACCTCTGTAACGCGTCCGACCGTCTCAATACTGGAGAGTGGCTGTTGCTGACTCTGTTGCATCATTTGCAGATAAGCGCCTGGCGACGCTGGCATCTGAGTACGAATCACACGCTGCTCTGCAGGCAATGTCAGCTTACCATGAGCACCTGCCCCCAGCCCAACATAGTCCCCAAACTGCCAATAATTTAAGTTATGTTGACATTGAAAGTCGGGCTGAGCGTAGGCCGAAACCTCATAATGCTGATACCCCGCCTCGGCCAACTTTTGCTGACAAACCGCCTGCATCTCATCAGCCAACTCCATCTCCGGCAAAGGGGGCGGCTGTCGATAAAACGGGGTGTTGGGTTCCAGCGTTAATTGATAGTGCGAAATATGCGGCGGCGCCAAAGCGATCGCCTGCTCAATATCGGCCACAGCCTGATCCAGCGTCTGATGGGGCAAGGCGAACATTAAGTCTAAGTTAAAATTATCAAAACCAGCGGTTTGCGCCGCTTCAACCGCCCGCTTCGCCTCTTCTGATGAATGAATCCGTCCCAAAGCGTGCAGCTTGTCATTCTCAAAGGACTGTATGCCAATGGACAGGCGATTGACACCGGCTTGGCGAAAACCGGCAAACTTCTCATAATCCACCGTCCCGGGATTGGCTTCTAGCGTAATCTCTATCTCACTGCCAAACCCTAGCCGCATCTTCGCTTGGGTTAAAAAATAACTTAATCCCGCTTCCGACATTAAGCTCGGCGTGCCACCGCCAAAGAAAATGCTCTGTATCGGCCGCCCCCAAATCAACGGTAGGGTGCGATCCAGTTGCTGCAACAGCGCCTCAATATAGGCCGCCTCTTGCCCCTCCGCTTTCAGCGTATGCGAATTAAAGTCACAATAGGGACACTTTTGAACACACCAAGGGTAGTGCACATAGAGCGTTAGTGGCAGCGGCGTAGTGAGCTGCACTGCTCTTTACCTTTCGGTAGCCAGACGGATTTGATCACTCGCCGCCCGCATTTGCGCTATGAGCTGAGCCATCGCTTGGGCGCGATGGCTGATCTGCTGTTTCTTCTGTGCAGGAAGCTCGGCAGCACTTTGACCGGATTCACCCACTTCAAAGATGGGGTCATACCCAAAACCGCCATTTCCCTGTGGTGCCGTTAAAATACGCCCCGCCCATCTACCCAAGCCCACTATGGGCGTCGGGTCTTCTCCATGGCGCAAAAACACCATGGCACAGTAAAAATTGGCCGTGCGTCTGCTTTCTGGAACGCCTTCTAATGCCGCCAACAACTTCTGCACATTCGCCTCATCCGTCGCATTTTCTCCCGCATAGCGCGCAGAGTAGATCCCCGGCGCACCGCGTAAAATATCCACTTCCAAGCCAGAATCATCAGCAATCGCAGGCAACCCGGTTTTTTCCGCCGCAAAACGCGCCTTTAAAATCGCATTTTCAATAAAGGTGTGCCCCTTTTCCTCTGCCTCTTCATTAAAATAATCCGTTTGCGGGCGGACTTTCCAGTTAAGCGGTGCTAAAAGATCCGTCATTTCTCGCACCTTGCCCGCATTGCCAGAGGCTAATACCAGCTCCATTTTAGGCCTCCTCTGCCTGCGCTCTAGCCCGCTTCCATTCAACTAAAACGACTTTTTGCGCAGCAATTAATTCAGCAATGCCTTTTTCGCCCAAGGCCAACATCGCTTCCATCTCTTCACGACTAAAGGGTTCTGCTTCAGCCGTCCCTTGAATCTCGATAAAGCGCCCCGTTTCTGTCATCACTAAATTCATATCCGTCTGTGCATTCGCATCTTCTGCATAATCTAAATCCAGTACCGGCACCCCCTCAAACATACCCACTGAGACCGAGCCGACATGATGCAAAATGGGATTTTCTGTCAACACCCCTTCTGCTAGGCAGCGCTCTATCGCCATGGCTAAAGCGACAAAGCCTCCCGTAATCGAAGCCGTCCGCGTCCCCCCATCCGCTTGAATCACATCGCAATCCACAGTGATGGTCAGTTCGGGCATTTTACTTAAATCCACCGCCGCCCGCAGGGAACGGCCAATTAAGCGTTGAATCTCCATGGTGCGTCCACCTTGTTTACCGGCATCGGCTTCCCGACGCATACGACTGTGGGTTGAGCGAGGCAGCATGCCATATTCGGCCGTCACCCACCCTTGTCCCTGACCTTGCAGAAATGAAGGCACTCTCTTTTCCACAGTGGCATTACAGATCACTTTGGTGTCACCAAACTCAACCAAAACGGAACCTTCCGCATGTTTGGTAAATTCTGGTGTAAAACGCACTGGGCGCATTTCATTCGGTTGTCTTTGACTGGGTCTTTGCATTATTCTCTCTTTAATTATGGTAACGAATTGTTGGGTAAATTATACCGCTAAACCTCACACCTGCTCTTATTCTTGATATCAATCAAAAACGAAAGCAATATTGTTTAATTTATCACCAAATAGATAATTTTTATTTGAAGTTCATAAGGTAAATACAGTATAGTCTTATCAAATTTTTAAAAAATACAACTTTCTGAGGTGTACCACCATGAAAAACGTCATTAACTTATTGATTGTTTTAACAATTACCGTTATCATCCCCCTCGCAGTCATCCTAGGGATCTGGGCAGGTTATTTACCTGAAGTGCTTGAAGTCTATATTGCACAATTTGCAGTGGCAGCAGCGATTTTCATTATTGTAGGCGGTAACCTTTTCTTAATCTATAGCGACATCAAAACTGGACGCTACAAAAAACAGTAATCATTTACCCGCATTGAGAATGAACAACCCAGCCTAAGCGCTGGGTTTTTTGTTTGCACACCTTTCCTGTCGATTGTTATAATCGTGACCACAATTTTATCTATCCATACTTGGTATAAACAAATTCTATGTCAGATGTCGAAGCCTCTAAACAAAAATCCATTTGGAAACGCCTCCTATTATGGCTATTTTTCTTGGGCGCCTTACCTGTCTTGGCTTTATTGATTTATGCCGCACTCCTTTACCCTAAGCTGCCGGATGCCTCCTCTTTAAAAGAGGTCACCTTTAAAGTCCCCCTCAAAATTGTAACCGCTGACCACAAACTGATTACAGAAATTGGCACCGAAAAACGCATTCCTTTAAAGTATACCGAAATTCCAGAACGGATGACGCAAGCCATTGTTTCTGCAGAAGACGAGCACTTTTTTGAACATCATGGGGTGGATTTAAAAGGCCTTGCACGTGCGGTTTTCGAGTTGATCACAACGGGGCATAAAAAATCTGGGGGCTCCACCATTACCATGCAGGTCGCCCGTAACTTTTTCCTCACCAAAAAGAAAAGCTATCTACGGAAATTTAAAGAAATTCTTCTAGCCATCAAGATTGAACAAGAGTTGAGCAAACCAGAAATTTTAGCGCTCTATTTGAACAAAATTTTCTTGGGTTACCGCTCTTATGGGGTAGCAGCTGCGGCACAAACCTATTATGGCAAACCGATTGATCAGCTCAGTTTAGACGAATATGCCATGATTGCCGGTTTGCCGAAAGCCCCTTCTGCCTATAATCCTATTGCCAACCCTGAACGCGCCAAAATTCGCCGTAACTATGTGCTCAGACGCATGTATGAAAATGGATACATTACAGAAGCTGAGATGAAAGCGGCGCAAGCGGTCCCCATTCATGCGAAACTCTCTGGTGCGCGCATTGAGGTGCGCGCCAATTATGTGGCGGAGATGGCGCGTCACTTTGCCATTCAAAAATTTGGTCCCGATGCCTTAACACAAGGCTTAACCTTAGTGACCACGATTAACAGCACCCTGCAAAATACCGCTAATCAGGCGGTTGCTAATGGTTTACAAGCCTATGAACGACGCCATGGCTATCGCGGCCCAATTACTCACCTATCACCGACACAGTTAATCGATACTGAGCAAGTCAAGCAAACGCTTGATCAAGTACCGACCTATGCCAATTTAAAAGTGGGCGTGGTCACAAACATAGCCCAAGAAATGGCATCCATTCTGCTCAAAGATGGACAAACTATCCAGCTCACGCTAGAGACCTTAAAATGGGCCCGTCCTTTTATCAGCGTCAATAAAAAAGGCCCAGAGCCTAAAAAGATGGCCGATATTTTGCATACAGGGGATGTCATTTATGTCATTAAAGAAGCGGATCAATGGCAACTGGCGCAAAACCCGACCACCGAATCCGCATTAATCTCCCTACGCTCTTCAGATGGTGCGATTCAAGCCTTGGTAGGCGGATATGACTATTTCCGCAGTAAATTTAATCGTGTCATCCAAGCAAGACGGCAAGTCGGCTCCAATATTAAGCCCTTCCTCTACTCCGCTGCCCTGCATAAAGGCTACACCGCTGCCAGCACCATTAATGATGCGCCTGTAGTGTTTCATGATTCCGCTTTGGAAGATATTTGGCGACCTGAAAACTATTCTGGACGCTTCTATGGCCCGACCCGTTTGCGCAAGGCTTTGGCCTATTCTCGAAACTTAGTCTCTATTCGTTTATTACGCCAAATAGGCATACCCTATGCCATAGAATATATTCACCGTTTTGGCTTCCCTCTTGAAGAGCTCAATAAACACCGTGATCTCTCTTTAGCCTTAGGCTCGGTGCAGTTTACCCCTTGGGAAGTGGTCAGAGGCTACGCCACTTTCTCCAACACCGGATTTTTGATTGAACCTTATTTTGTTAAAACCATTTTAGACAATAATGGTAACCCTATTTATCAGGCACTGCCCAAAAAAGCTTGCCAAAACCAATGCAATGAGGCCGACCCCCATCAAGCCAAACGTGTCATCTCCCCGCAAAACGCTTACATTATCACCAGCCTCATGCAAGATGTGATTCGGTATGGGTCAGGCCGCAAGGCAAATATTTTAAAACGATTGGACATTGCTGGAAAAACTGGGACCACCAATGATCAAAAAGACGCTTGGTTTTCTGGCTTTAATCCCGACATCACCACCACCGTTTGGGTTGGCTTTGACCAACCCGCAACGCTTGGGCGCCGAGAAGTCGGAGGGCGCGCGGCCTTGCCTATCTGGATTGATTATATGCGTGTCGCACTCAAAGACTCTCCCAATCGACCCTTTGCACGCCCAGCAGGACTGGTCAATATCCCCATTGATAAACAGAGCGGTAAAGCGGTACCCGCAGATACCCCGGGGGCGATCTTTGAAGTGTTCCGAAAAGAACACGCCCCCAAAATTCCTAATGTGAGAGAAAAGAAACTGGAAGAAATGACCCAGGAGCTGTTTGAGTAATCACTGCTCGCTTTCTTGGTGAGTGTTTTTCAATTCAACATAATGCTCGGCCGAATATTTAAAAAAGGCTTTTTCTTCCTCGCTCAAGGGGCGAACCTTTTTCACCGGCGAGCCGACATACAGATAGCCGCTCTCCAATACCTTGCCCGGCGGAACCAAACTGTTGGCACCGACCAGCACATGCTTTTGCACTACCGCATTATCCAAAACCACAGCACCCATTCCAATTAAGCACTCATCTTCAATGACGCAGCCATGTAAAACCGCATTGTGCCCAACCGTCACATCTTTACCCACAATGCATTGAGAGCCTTTTGTCATATCCGATTCATGCGTGGTGTGCACCACCACCCCATCTTGAATATTAGAACGATCCCCAATTTTGATCTCATTCACATCACCTCGCAGGGTAGCATTCGGCCAAATACTCACGGCTTCTCCCAACGCACAACGACCGATCACGACAGCGGATTCATCCACCCATGCTGACGCTGCAATTAGCGGTGTCCAGTGTTTAAATTTACGTATTGCCATCTGTTATTCCTTTTTCTAATAAAAATCACATTCTTATATATTACAATAATCCTCACAAATATTCAGAGAGAGGAAACCAAACCATGACTTTAAGCCGTGGAGAAAAACAAGCCATTGAAGAGAAAAGACGTCATACTCGAATCCCATTCAATCGGCCAGTCACCCTTTTTATCAATCAGCAACAAGAAACCGGTACCATGACCGATTTCTCGTTACATGGCGTCGGCCTAATCTGCCATCTTCCGCTTAAGCCTGAAGATCGGGTTGAAGTCCGTTTTGAAATCCCGGAATCACAAGGAAAAATCTATCACGATTTTCAATTCAAAGCGGAGGTGCGTCACTGCATTGATCTCTACCCAGATCCAGAAAAACATGTAGGGGTAGAGTTAGAGACGCCTACAGAAGAATATATTGAACTGTTTGAAAAACTGGCCGCTTCTTAAAACCACGCCTTTTAAAAAGTCACTGCTTCCCATTTAAATTGAAGCAACCATAAAAAAGCCCCTTGTGCTTTACTCACACAAGGGGCTTTCTTTTCATTTAATTTGCAAATTTAAAAATGTGCGCGTGGATTAAATGGCATTTTTTCTGCCATCTCTTTATAGAACTGCTTACGTTCCTCTGTATTGGCTGGCGGTGTATGGATTTGAATCACCACATACTGATTGCCATTTTTACCTAAACCACGTCCTTTAATGCGCAACTTAGCGCCGGATTGACTGCCAGCAGGAATATTCATTTTGACCTTACCTTTTAAAGTCGGCACTTCAATTTTTGCGCCAAGCGCAGCTTCCCAAGGCGTCACAGGAAGATCTAAATAGACATCCTCACCTTCTACACGATAGAGCGGATGTTTTTGCAGGTCAATCTCTAAATAGAGATCTCCATTCGGGCCTCCGCCATAGCCGGGGGCGCCTTGGCCAGCTAGACGAATGCGCTGTCCTTGTTTCACCCCTGCAGGGATTTTGACCTTAATGGTTTTCTGTTTATTAACGATATGACCTGAAGGTTCTTGAGTAGGCACCTGCAGCGTTAAGGTACGCTCCGCTCCATTCACTGCATCTTCTAATGGAATTAAAACCTTAACAATTTGATCCTCTCCACGCTGTTGGAAGCTGCCTTGACCACCAAAGCCGCCACCGTAGCCTCTGGAACCACCATAACGGCCGCCTCCCCCAAACAGGGACTCAAAGAAATCACTGAAATCCGCCCCTCCAGCTTGGCCGCCGCCGAAGCCGCCAAAGCCAAAATCATTGGGATCAAACTGCTGCCCCCCTTGGAAACCGCTGGTATTACCAAACTGGTCATACATCTGGCGCTTCTCTGAATCACTGAGCACTTCATAAGCCTCACTGATCTCTTTAAACTTCTCCTCATCACCCGTGGGTTTATCAGGATGATATTTGGCAGCCAGCTTACGATAGGCTTTTTTGATCTCTGCCTCACTGGCGCCGCGATCCACCCCTAAAATTTTATAATAATCCTTATATTCCATCTTATCCCTTTTCCTTTATCAGACTGAATGCTCTTTTATATGGGGACAAATGCTAAATTTTCAATAAGCATCACAAATGGCTAAAGCTTTTAGAAAAGTAACCGATAACTTATTTGCCCTCACTCATTCATCCCTGAACTAGGAGCTTACAATGGACATCTCAAATATCTCAGCCAATGGCGCGATTTCTGCCGCTTTGGCACAAAAACAGGCAGGCAATTTAGCAGAAGTACAAACAACAGTGTTTAAAAAAGCGCTGGACACGCAAACGGAAAATGCGTTGATGCTGATCCAGTCTGTCCCTCAACCTCAACAACTGAGCACGCAAGGCCTGCCCCCAAATCTAGGCAATACTATTAATACAAAAGTTTAAATAAACTGCACAAAATTGCTAAAATTCCCAGTCCTGCTTGCTTATTTTAGGCGTCAGGACTGGGGATTTTGTCTTTTTAACGCTCTTATTTTTACAAAGAATAATCTACCATGCTCATTTTTCGCTTACTGATTATCAGCCTTATCTTGGCTTTTGGGCTTCAAGGTTGCGCTTCCTCGACCAAAAGTGGTGCTGTGGGGGTTCAGCGTAACCAACTGTTAATTGTGTCCGAAAAAGAGATGGAAAAAAGCGCCCAAAAAGCCTACCAACAGATCCTAGACAAAGCCAAAAAAGCCGGAAAACTCAATCCTGATCCCAAAATGACCGCACGTGTGCGCGCCATCGCTAAACGGCTCATTCCGCAAACAGCGGTGTTTCGTAAAGATGCGCCTAATTGGGATTGGGAAATCAATGTCATTGACTCTCCTGAACTCAATGCTTGGTGTATGCCAGGCGGAAAAATTGTGGTCTATAGCGGCATTATTCAAAAGCTGAAGCTCACGGATGCCGAATTGGCAGCCATTATGGGCCATGAAATCGGCCATGCATTACGCGAGCATGGGCGCGAGCGCGCCTCCGAAGCCATTATTCAACAATTTGGCCTGCAAGCTTTGGCACTGGGCACAGGGGTCAAGGGGCCTTATTTAGATTTAGCCAGCACTGTTGCCCAGGTAACATTCACGCTGCCTTTTAGCCGTCTTCATGAGACCGAAGCAGATCATATTGGCGTTGAACTCGCCGCTCGGGCAGGCTATAACCCTTTTGCCGCAGTTAAAGTTTGGCAGAAAATGATGAAAATTTCTAAAAATGCGCCGCCCGAACTCCTCAGCACCCACCCCTCAAGCAAACGACGAATGGAAGACCTGAAAAAATATGCGCAAAAACTCTATCCCCTCTATGTAGAGGCCTGCAAAAAATTAGGGATTCAGCCACAACCGCCAAAGGTACCTGATTAATCAATGTCCTTTACTTGAGGTAAGTGAACGACTAAAAATGACTAAAATTTTTTAGCGCGCTTATAACATCTGCAAAGCCTAAAAAAATCCTTTCCCAAAATCTTTTTAAATTCAAGTATAATACTGCCTCATTTTTTAGCCAAATGGTTGCGATAGCATGAGATGGGTTCTCTGTTTTGCAGCCTCCGGCGTGCAATTCTGAGAGACCTATGAAAACAGATCACATTCGTAATATCGCGATTATCGCCCACGTTGACCACGGTAAAACCACCCTCGTTGACCAACTTTTACAACAGTCCGGCACCTTTGATGAACGCAAAGAGATGGGCGAACGCGTCATGGATTCCAATGATTTGGAAAAAGAGCGCGGCATTACCATCCTATCTAAAAATACCGCCGTTGAATGGAACGGCTACCGCATCAATATTGTGGACACTCCCGGCCATGCCGACTTTGGTGGAGAAGTTGAACGTATTCTCTCCATGGTCGATTCGGTACTGCTTTTGGTGGATGCTGTCGAAGGTCCCATGCCTCAAACACGCTTTGTGACCGAAAAAGCCTTACAACAAGGGTTAAAACCTATTGTTGTCATTAACAAAGTGGATCGCCCGGGTGCGCGTCCGGATTGGGTATTGGATCAAACATTTGACCTATTTGACCGCTTAGGCGCCACCGATGAACAGCTCGATTTTGATGTACTGTATGCGTCAGGCCTCAACGGCTATGCCGGCTATGATGAAGATGTGCGTGAAGGCGACATGACCCCCGTCTTTGAAACCATCGTGGAAAAAGTACCCTCACCGGATGTTGATTTAGGGGGACCTTTCCAAGTTCAGTGTATCTCTTTAGATTATGACAACTATAAAGGGGTCATTGGCACGGGTCGCATCAAGCGGGGGGCAGTGCAAGCGGGAATGACCGTCACCGTTGTCGGCACCGATGGTCAAAAACGCAATAGCAAAATCTCTGAACTCTTTGGTTTTAAAGGTCTTGAACGCATCAATGTCGATGAAGCCCATGCGGGAGATATTATTGCTTTTGCTGGGATTGATCCACTCTATATTGGAGATACGATTTGTGATCCTAATCATCCAGAGGCTTTACCCCCAGTTTCCGTCGACGAACCGACTGTGAGCATGACTTTCCAGGTCAATGACTCACCTTTTGCGGGTCGCGAAGGCAAGCTCCTCACTTCACGCCAAATTCGCGAACGTTTAGACAAAGAGCTCCTAACCAATGTGGCCTTAAGAGTTGAAGACACCGATGATGCCAATAAATTCCGCGTCTCCGGTCGTGGTGAGTTGCATCTGTCCGTTCTCATTGAAAATATGCGTCGTGAAGGTTTCGAAATGGGCATTTCACGTCCTGAGGTCATCTTCCGTGAAATCGATGGCGAGATTCAAGAGCCTTATGAAACCTTAACCGTCGATGTGCCTGAAGAAGCGCAAGGCACCATTATGGAAAAACTGGGACTGCGTAAAGCCGAAATGACCGATATGGTGCCCGATGGACATGGGCGTGTGCGCATTGACTTTGTCATTCCTTCTCGAGGTCTAATCGGCTTCCGCACAGAATTTATGACCGCCACCCAAGGGGAAGGTTTGATTTTCTCCAGCTTCTCCCATTACGGTCCTAAATTTGAAGTTTCCGTCGGTGAAAGAACGCGTGGGGTATTGGTCTCCATGGAACAAGGTAAGGCCTTAGCCTTCTCACTCTTTAATTTACAAGAACGCGGTCGTCTCTTTATTGGTCATGGGGATGAAGTCTATGAAGGAATGATTATCGGCCTGCATACTCGCTCTAATGACTTAACCGTGAACCCCATTAAAGGGAAACAGTTGACCAATATGCGTGCTTCGGGAACGGATGAAGCCTTAACCCTGACGCCGCCAACCCGTTTCACACTGGAGCAAGCTTTAGAGTTTATTGATGACGATGAGCTGGTGGAAGTCACCCCTGAAAGCATTCGCTTACGTAAAAAACTGTTGACCGAGCTGGAACGTAAGCGCGCAGGGCGAGGCAAGAAATAAACTTTCATCGCTTTTCACCCTAAACAAGCCCGCTTTAATCAGCGGGTTTTTTGTTTGAATCGATACAATTTTTGTTTGAAATCCACCACCTTTCCCGCTTCAATCTTAACCCCTTCTGCCACCAAGAGTGCCAGCTTTTGTTCAGCGCCTTTGACATAGCCGCCCATTTCTCCATTACTTTTGACAACGCGATGACACGGCACCTCAATAAGATTTGGGTTGCGTTTTAATACTTGCCCAATGGCTTGATAAGCTTGCGTTCCCATCGCTCGCGCCAGCTCCCCATAGGTCGTCACATAGCCAACGGGAATTTGTTTGAGCAGATCATAACACTGTTGTTGAAATGGCGTCATCTCGTGCAAACCTTTCATTGAACCGCTACAATATCCTTTATGAATACGCAAAATATCCTTTACCCCCCAATTAAGCCCTATGTGCAACACAGTTTTCAGGTTGATGCGTTACATCACCTTCACCTTGAAGAGTGTGGCAATCCAGAGGGGATTCCCATTCTATTTGTCCATGGCGGACCCGGAGGCGGTTGTTCGCCAATTCATCGGCAATTTTTTAACCCTCGTCTCTACCGCATTATCCTGTTTGATCAAAGAGGGTGCGGTCAGTCGCGTCCTCACGGCTGTTTAACCCATAATACCACGACCCACTTGATTGAGGATATGGAAAAAATCCGTGCATTTTTAAACATTGAACAGTGGGCGCTGTTTGGAGGTTCCTGGGGCAGCACCCTCAGTTTGCTGTATGCGCAAGCCTATCCAGAACGGGTATTAGGGATGGTTTTACGGGGTATTTTTCTAAGCCGTGCTCAAGACATTGATTGGTTCT
The DNA here is from genome assembly GCF_054657255.1 of Galenea microaerophila. Taxonomy (NCBI): domain Bacteria; kingdom Pseudomonadati; phylum Pseudomonadota; class Gammaproteobacteria; order Thiotrichales; family Piscirickettsiaceae; genus Galenea; species Galenea microaerophila. The sequence goes on along the minus strand of NZ_BAAHWZ010000002.1, from coordinate 388,260 downwards.
ATCAGGCCGGTGCGAATCGGCTTTTCCCTGATTATTGGCAAGATTTTATCGCCCCCATTCCGGAAGAGAAACGCGATCACCTGATTCAAGCCTACTATGAACTCCTCACGGGAGAGAATGAAGTCTTGCGCATGAAAGCTGCTGAAGCTTGGTCTATCTGGGAAGGTCGCACTTCCACTTTAGAAACCGATGAGGCCATTGTGCAGCACTTTGCTGACCCCTTTCATGCACTGGCGATGGCGCGTATTGAGTGCCACTATTTTCTCCATCACAGTTTTATTGAGCCCAATCAAATCCTTGAGCACGCCTCGCTGCTCCCTAAAGTGCCGACAACGCTGATTCATGGGCGCTATGATGTGGTGTGCCCCATTGATCAAGCCTATGCCTTAGCGGAAGCTGTACCGCATGCAGCCCTGCAAATCGCCCCCACCTCCGGCCACTCTGCCTTAGAGCCAGAGATTTTACAACGCCTCGTCACAGCAACCGATCGTTTGGCCGGAGAAATCTAAGTATGATTTGTTTACTTCAGCGGGTAACGCAAGCCAAAGTCGAAGTCGCAGGTCAAACCATTGGTCAAATCGGTCAAGGCATTTTGGTTTTGGTCGGTTTTCAAAAAGAAGATCATGTGGAAAAATTGCAAAAAATGGGGCATAAATTGCTACATTATCGCCTGTTTGCAGATGCTCAAGATAAAATGAACCTCAATGTGCAGCAGATTGAAGGCGACTTACTGCTAGTGCCGCAATTTACGCTCGCTGCGGAGACTCACAAGGGGTTAAGACCAAGTTTTTCCAGTGCTGCCGCACCTGAAGTCGCGCGCCAGCTGTTTGCGCAATTTGTCGAGCAGATTGCGCAAACTTATCGTCCACCACAAACTGGTCAATTTGGCGCCGATATGCAAGTCAGTTTAACCAATGATGGTCCAGTGACTTTTTGGTTAGAGGTTTAATCATGCTCGATACACATCAATGTAATACCTTAGTCGAAGCCAGCCAGGTCACCTATTGGCAATGGGAGGCTGCATCTGACTTGATTTCCGGGCCTGCTAAACTCTTCTCCCTATTTGACCTACCCCCTATGCCCCACTGTCCATTAGAACGCATGACAGATAAGGTGCTCCCGCAAGATCGCGCTCTGATTTATCAAATGTTTTATCAAGCCCAACAAGGCGAGCCGCGCGTTGAGGTCAGTTTTCGCGTACAACAACATTCAGGGCGTATTCTTCATTTAGAAGCGGTCGGCTTTGCCCAATTTAACGAACAACAGCAATTATTAAAAATTGAAGGCAGTGTGCAAAATATCTCTCGCTTTCACAAAGCCGAACTGCTCCCCGAATTTCAACGCCATCACGATACACTGACCGACCTGCTCAATCGAGAAGGGTTTATGGAAGCGGGCGAAGCCTTTTTAGCTCAAACGCAGCACCCACATGCGGCCTTATTGGTATTTGATATTGACCGCTTTCAGAAAATTAATGAGAGTTTAGGGATTGAAGCCGGCGACAGTCTATTAACCTTACTGGCCCAGCGCCTAAAACAGATTGTGCGTGAACATGATATTATTGCACGCCTCAGTGCCGATGAATTTGCCATATTGATTAAACAGGTGAAGTCAGAAAAAGAGCTCTCAATGCTAATCAACCGGTACTGGCAAGCGCTTAAAGCGCCTTTTGTGTTAAATCACACCCCCATCTCTTTAAACTTTAGTCTTGGCATTGCACGTTATCCCGAAGAGGGTAAAAATCTACAGCAACTCTTGCAAGCCGCCAATAGCGCCCGCAATGCGGTGAAACAAAAAGGCGGCAATGGTTTTCAGTTCTATCACCCCTCACTCAATAGCACTGCGCACCAACAACTACAGCTAGAAATCGAATTACAGCAAGCGCTCAAACATCAAGAAATTCAAGTCCTGTTTCAACCCCAAGTGCACGCACACACCGAACAACTGTATGGCGCCGAAGCCTTAGTTCGCTGGCAACACCCCAAACTGGGGCAAGTTTCACCGGAACAATTTATTCCGCTGGCAGAAAGTAATGGATTGATTCTTGAGCTCGGGCGTTACATCATTCAACAAGCCATTGCCCAAGCGGTTCAGTGGTGGCAACAGGGGCACCCGATCCATATCGGGATTAACCTCTCTGCACGTCAATTTAGCGACCTTTCCTTGCTGGACTTTATGAGCCAACAGCCTCATTTTCCAGAAGTGGCACCCTATTTGGATATTGAAATCACCGAAACCACTGCCATGCGCGATATTGAACAGAGCTTACATTTGCTTGAGCAGTTTAAAGCACACCAGCTCGCACTTGCGATTGATGATTTTGGCACGGGCTACTCTTCGCTGGCCTATCTGCAAGCTTTTCCCATCGATGCCCTAAAAATTGACCGTGCTTTTGTGCTCAACTTAGACAATGAAACCGGGCAATCTCTATGCAGAGCCATTATCCAATTGGGCAAAAGCCTTAATCTACAAATTATTGCCGAAGGCGTGGAAACTGAGACGCAAGCCCATTTTTTACGTCAAGAAGGCTGTGATATTTTTCAGGGCTACCTTTTCGGTAAAGCCATGCCATCACAACAACTGGAAAAGAGCTTCAAGCTAAACAATGAAAAGTTTTAGTCAGACTCCCCCCACTCTTTAAAGTGCCTCAATGGTATAATTATTTTTTTATAAATTCATATAAAGGAAGCCATGCAATACAAAATCAATGCGCACGAAGCCTATGCAGCGAAAATACCACATCATATTTTTAACCTTAATATCATTTTGGTCCACCTTTTTATTCCGATGATTGTGCTGGAAATCGGCGATAACACGGCAGAACTGCTATTAACGCCACTGATCTCCTCTCTGATTATTGCCTATATCTATTTCCATGGTAAAAAAGTAGAAAAGACCGAAAGCTGGTTTGTGGCAGCACACTGGAAATTGGCATGGAAACGCAGCAAAATCCTTTTATATAGCTATGCCGCAGCCGGCGTGATTATTGCCATCTATCTACTGATTAACAAACTGTTCCCAGGTGGCATGACAATGAATGACTTCTCGACCACAGGTTCTCAAACCAATATTGGTGAAATTATTACCGTGCGTTTTGCAGCCACCATCATTTTTATTGCCGCCCTCATTACTTTTCTGCAAACCGGAATTTCTGTATTTGATGCAGGAAATGGCATTATCGACCCCAGTATCGAAAAACTGATTCCTCGGGGAGAAGATGCAAATGAAGTGCTTGGGGAATATGATGATGGTCATGTGGAAAAACCTGCAAAAGAGGCCGAGCGGAAGGACAGTGAATAAATGAAAGCTTTCCTTAAAAATCGCTCTCCCCTCTTTTGGGTATTGGTGATCGGATTCGGACTCATGTTTATTTTAATGGTCACTGCTCCCACACCAAAAGGCAATCTTAATCCGAATCAGCTTCCTTGGAATGCGAAAGTGCTCCCTAATCATCAAATACAAGCCTTAGGGTTGATGATTCCAGAGAGCACTTTAGAAGATGCCATGAAACGCTATGGTAAAGATGTCGAAATCCAGCTATTTTCCAATAAGGATGAGAGCGAAAAAAGCCTAGAAGCCTATTTTCCAGTCATTTATATTGGCAGCATTAAAGCCGCTTTGCTGCTGAAACTGAAAGCTGATGACGCAACCTTAAATGATTTCTACAATCGCTCTCCAGCAACGACCGTCACCCCAACAGGACAGCGACAAGTCACACTAGCGAGTCAAGATATTGCCAGTAGCCTCAAACTCCCTATTGCCGCCATCACTTTAATTCCCAAAAAGAACCTGACCTATCGCGCTATAAAAATGCGTTTCGGCGACCCCGAACAGATTCTTAAAGAAGAAACCACCCAGATAGAACGCTGGCGCTATCCGCAATATGGATTAGAAATCATCTATGATCCAGATGGTCCTGATGCTTTACAATACGCACCGCAGTTTGCATCAGGAACCCAATAAGTTTTTTATTTCTCTTTATTTTCTTTCTCTTTATTTTCGGTTGATGATTGAGCCTGCTCTTTAACAGACTCTTTTTTCTGTGATTCAGCATCAAGAGGCGACTCTTCATCGATCAAAAATATCGAGTGCGCTGCCCCATCCAAATCATCAAAATGGCCTTTTTTCGCCATCCAAATAAAGACCACCACCACTAAAAAACCAAAAATCAACATCATTGGAATCAAACCATAAATAACTTCCATCTCTTTTCCTTTCTCTGAGACCTTTGCATGATTGGGATGCGAGCTAAAAATGAGATAAAATTTTCCATATCTAGGCGGGAAACGCGGGCAATAGCCAGCTATTGCCAAGTTTTCCAACAACGATAGGGGAAATTTTAGCCATTTTTAGCCGTAGAACCATCTCGTGCAAAGGTCTCTCTATCTAGCAAAGCGGCGATTGCGTTTAGCGACCGCACGTTCACTATAAAAGGTACGGATCCGTGCCGCATTCCCCACCACCACTAAACTACTTATCGGCATACTAATGGCGGCGATTAAAGGTGTCAGGAGCGCTCCCATCGCCAAAGGCACCATAATTAAGTTATATGCAATCGAACTGGCAATATTTTGCTTAATGGTGCGTAGGGTTCTTTCGGAGAGCGCGACCGTCGTTTCAACGGCTAAGAGCTCATTATTTAGTAACACCACATCCGCACTGTCCATGGAAACATCCGTTCCAGAGCCTAAAGCAAAGCCCACATCTGCACGCACCAAAGCAGGTGCATCATTCATCCCATCGCCTGTCATGGCAACTTTGTCCCCTTGCTGTTGCAGCTTGGCAATCATCGCATGCTTATCTTGTGGCAAGACTTCCGCAATCACCTCCATTCCACCGAGTTTTTTCGCCACAGCTTGCGCAACCACTTGACGGTCGCCACTCAGCAGTGTGACCTTGCAGCCTCTCTGCTTGAGGCGATGAATCAACTCTTCGGCATCTTCACGTAATTCATCTTCTAGAAATAAAATCCCTATCACCTTTTTATCTTGCACCACCCACACAGCGGTACGACCTTGTTGACCTTGCTGCTCCTGCGCTTCGATTAAATGATGCGGAATCTCCACTTCATAGCTTTGAATCCAATTAGCCGTGCCGATATAGTAATGGTGGCCACGCACCTTACCTTCTACGCCTTTACCAGGATGCACCTGAAAAAAGTCCAACTCGGCCAATCGCGCTTTCAGTTGCCCGTAGCGTTCTGCTAAGGAAGCAAAGACGGCCGCACCGATACTGTGTTCACTCCTGGATTCGATATGCCCCACATCGATCAAAATCTGATCTAAATCTTTTTGGTATTCAGGCAGAAACACCTCATCAACCACTTTCATCTGCCCTTTTGTCAAGGTTCCGGTTTTATCAAACACAAAGTGATTCACACCACTTAAGATTTCTAAAACCGCGCTGTTTTTAATCAAAATACCGAAGCGCGCGGAAACACCCGTCGCCACAGCCGTCGCCATTGGAGTTGCCAAACCAAACGCGCAGGGACAGGTGATAATCAATACAGAAGTCCCAGCCATCACCGCAGTCGCCAAATCAGCATGCAACATCCAGTAGACAAAACTCAAAACAGCTAAACTAATCGTTGTTGACACAAACCATGGCATAATTTTTTCGGCGGTACACTGAATCGGCGCTTTGGAGCCCTCGGCCTCTTCCACCAAATGTACAATACGACCCAGTGTGGTCTCTTCTAAAGTGGCCTCCACTCGAACCACAAGCTCGCCATCCAAATTGATGCTTCCAGCCGCTACCTTATCCCCAATGGATTTAGAGATCTCTGTGGACTCACCACTGAGCATCGACTCATTCACCATGGAGGCCCCCCGAATCACTTCACCATCCACCGGGATCTTATCTCCCGGCAAAATTTGCACTTCATCCCCTTTTTTCAAACGTCGCACCGGTACAATTTCAACCGTTCCATCGGGCTTGAGTTGTCTTGCCACCTTGGGTTGTAGATCTGCTAGACGGCGACTGGCATCGACCGCTTTATTACGAGAAATCGCTTCAACATAGCGGCCGATTAAGAGCAAAAAAATAAAATCAATTAAGGTATCGAAATAGACACCTTTAGCAGGCAGCCAACCTATGGTGACTATGGTCGAATAGAGGTAGGTGGTGAGAATGCCCAGAGAAATCGAGACATCCATATTGACTTGTTTCGCTTTTAAGGCGCCCCAAGCGCCTCTTAAGAAAGGCTGTCCAGAATAGGCCAAAGTGATGGTCGCAATAATAAACTCTAACCAATAAAAGTAGGTGCGATAGTGCAAATCCTCTTCGGCGCCACTATAAAGTGCAACCGAGAACCACATGACGTTCATCATCGCAAAGCCAGCAAACCCTAGACGATAAAGCAAATCTCGATTGGCTTTACGAAATGCAGCTTCTGATTCAGTGGGGTCATAAGGCGTTGCATCATAGCCAATTTTATTCAACGCTTTGACGATTGCAGACAACGAGACCTTGCGATTATCCCAGCGAACTTTAATTTGCTTATTGGTAAAATTGACCTTGGCATAGAGGACACCCTCAATTTTTGCCAAGGTGTGCTCAATTAACCAGATACAAGCGGCACAGTGAATCGCTTCAGAAACCAATGTAATTTCACGAACATCACGATCCGTTTGCGTAAATTGCGCTTGGACTTCATCATAATCCAAAAATTCCACATCAGGCGTGGGAGGAGGTGGGGGCGAAAGAAGCTCCCCTTCCGGGGTTCGGCGATAGAAGCTTTCTAGCCCCGCTTCATAGATGGACTCACAAACACCTGCACAGCCGTGGCAACAAAACTGACGCTCTTCATCCTGAATGGGACGGTAAACAATTTCGTCTGCTGGTGGCAGCGATTGACCACAGTGAAAACAGTGTCCATCCTGTGATGTATGCATCACTTATGCCCTGTAGATTGTGTGGTTTTCGTATGACTGTCAGGATTTTCCTGCACCATCATTGTACGCCCTATCTGAAAGAGATCTTCACCTCGTTTTAATTCTAATACAAAGTCATATTTTCCTTTTAACGGCAGGTTAATCTCCCCTTCATATTCACCTACTTGGCCTGTTGGCTTCAAAACACTTTGACCATCATAAGCCTTGTTGGAAGGCCGATAATAATAAAGCACCGCTGAATCAACATTAAACGGTTGACCATATTTATCTTTAACTAAAATCGTATAGTGCTGCGGCTTATTTTGCGTCAGCAAAGGCAAGTTAATGTCAATTTGCCAAGCCATCTGCGCCATTTTTTCACGTTGGGCAATAATCTTGCCCATGTTTTTTCCTTTCTCATAGTAATCTTTTATGGTCAAGCCGGGAAAAGTAATAATGGATGCACTCACAAGATAGATATGCACGAGTAAAACTGCAGCCAAAAGCGCATACCACAAAATAACAATCGGATTTTTCCAGGGGTTACTCCAGTCTTTCATTTTCATCTCTTTCCTAGCCCTCTTTTATACCTAAAAAATAACCCACCCAAGGTTTGTCCCTAAGGTAGGTCATTATATTGAACCTTTTCACTCAAAGAGTGAATTAAAAATGGATAATTCTCAGAGATCTTTGCATGAGTGGGATGCGAGCTAAAAATGAGAAAAAATTTTCCATATCTAGGCGGGAAACGCAGGCAATAGCCAGCTATTGTCAAGTTTTCCAACAACGATTTGGGATATTTTAGCCATTTTTAGTCGTAGAACCATTCTCGTGTAAAGGTCTCTTTTATCGAGGCTTGGGACCAATAAACACACTCTCATAAACTGCTTTAATTTCTGGGTGCAATTGATCTGTCACAATAATTTTAATCGGCACATTTTTAGACTTTAGACTATCTGCGGGCACTCGCACGAGCAAGGGAGAACTGCCGACATTCCCAGACTCAATGGTTAAGCCTTGGTTTGCAATAGCAATCGTCCCTTTAGGCCCTTCCACCTCAATATGGGCTTTCATTGTCTGCGAATTTTTATTGACAATTTTAACCATATATTTGTTTTGGATATAGCCATTACTCATTTTGACAAATAATGGCGCACGATCATGCAACACTTTCACATCAATGGGTGACATCGTTGATAATCCATAGATCATCGCTGCAGCCGCTAACGTCATAATTGAAGTATAAACAATTACACGTGGTCGCTTCCATAATGGCTTGGGCGCTTTACCACCCAGCTCTGCTAATGAAGCATAGCGAATGAGCCCCTTCGGTTTATGGATTTTTTCCATCACCGAATCACAAGCATCAATACATAAACCACAGGTAATACAACCAAACTGCTGCCCTTTACGAATATCCACGCCAGTTGGACACACGGCTACACAGAGATTACAATCAATACAATCACCTAACTTAGGGGGCTCCTCTCCAGGTTTCGGACGACGCATTCGACCACGAGGTTCCCCACGCTCACGATCGTAAGTGGGCACAATGGTTTCCACATCAATCATTGCCCCCTGAATACGGGCGTAGGGGCAGAACCCAATACACACCTGTTCACGCAAAAAGCCAGCAAAAAAGAACGTGGCAACAGTCAGTGATAAAATAATGGTGGTTTCTGTCGTGGTCCAGTCAAGTGTAAACAGTCGTTTCCATAAGCTGATAATGTCGTCAAAGTAACCAACAAATGTGATGGCCGTTAGAAATGAGAGGCCTAGCCAAAAAAGCCAAATGGGCAATTTCTTTTTAATTTTTTCTAATCCAAACGGCATCTTATCAAGCTTTTTAAGCTTATTTGGACCGCCAACCAAACGATCCTCTATATAAGTAAAGACATCGGTCCAAACGGTATGAAAGCAGAGATAACCACACCATAATCGCCCCGCCACCGCAGTGACCGCAGCCAAAGCCAAAGCAAAAAAGAGCAGAATCATCGCCAACACCCAAATATCTTGAGGCAGTATGGTGAGTCCAAAAATATGGAATTGTCGATTTGGCAGATCGAAAAGAATTGCTTGGTGTCCATCCCAACGTAAATAGACGGCCAAAAAGAAACTTAAATAAAGAGAGGCACCAAGCCACTTTAATGTTCTAAAACGCCCTGGAATTCTTTTTGCATGTACAACACCCTGTGTATGGACTTCAAGTAATTCGACACCGATCGCATCCAAATTTTTATTTGTGGTATCAAATTCATCTAATAGTGACCCTGTACCTGCATCCCGCTTATAATCGGTTTTTTTATCTTGCTCGCTCATTAATTAATGCCTTTAATGAATAGGAAAAGTAGATGTATCAAACATGCATCATAAAATGATAGTTTTATATTTAACCAATTGAATGCATACATACATCTAAATTAATCTAAATAAAAAAAGGGGTCCCCCCCTTTTTTATATCGAAATAACTTTAAAAGGTTACTTTTTATTCTCGTCCTTCTCTAGACCCTCAATCCCTTTAATCGCTTTCCATGCAAAGCCTAATAAAGCGGCAACGGTAAGTACCAGTGCGAGAATTGATCCGTATAAAACCCAATCATTATTTAAATCACCCATTGTAAACTCCTCAGTAAATAATATTATGAAGAAAAAAAGGAGGCCTAAGCCTCCTAATTTATGCTTATTGACCGCCCCCTAATTCATGGACATAAACGGCTAAGCGCTTAATATTCACCTCAGCATCAGGTAAGCGATGTTTAAACGATGGCATTTCCGCACGACGAGTACCTGCTAGATACTCTCCATTCTTTTTAACATTCACGCCATATTTAATAGTATGAATATAGGATTCGAGCATCTCCTCCTGAGTTGGATTCATATTTGGCGCAAAACGCCAAATTTGATCCGTCAAGTTTGCCGCACCCGCAGGAGCCAATGGCTTTCCTGTAGGACCATGACAAGCGAAACACATCCCTTTTTTAAACACTGCTTTACCGGCAGCATATTGTGGTTCTTCGCCTTTCCCTTCTGACAAAGCCAAAGCATAATTTGCGACCGCTTTAACTTCATCATCTGTCAAATTCCCCATCATACCGCGAGCCGGCATATTTCCTACGCGTCCATTGGAGATAGAGGCCTGAATCTGTTGAATCTTCCCACCCCATAGCCAATCATCATCGGCTAATACTGGAAAGTTAGGATTACCTTGTCCACCTACGCCATGACAAGCTGCGCAATAGTCACCAAACAACATTTTTGAAGTTGCTACGGAATAGGCTTTCAAATCCGGATCTGCCAAAATTTGAGCTGCAGGTAGAGAAGCCAATTTCTCCTCTTTATCTGCAAATTTGGCTTTTCGCCACGCCTTAAGTTTTTGGTAATCCTCTTCATACTCTTTAATAGCTGTCCAACCCGAAATCCCTTTTGTATAACCATCCGCAAGAGGAATGGTCGGGTAGTAAATCGAATAAAAAATAATCATTACAAAGCCTGCATAAAAAGCGAGCATCCACCATAATGGTGGGGGATTATCTAATTCTCTAATATCTTCATCCCAGATATGCCCAGTATTGCCTTCATTAGGCCATGGGTTGTGATGTGCCATAGTCTTTCTCCTCAGAATACTTTAATCGTCGTCTTTTAAAATCCGGTATTTTTCCTGCTCAAGCTCTTTTTTTCGTTTAGGATTGAGCGTTTTTGCAAAGGCGATTAGCATGCCGAAAAATACCACGATTGTTATAATCAATCCTGCCCAATCTTGGCCTGTCATTGCAGACCAGTTGGTACTGAAATAGGCTTCTAGCTTACTCACGATAGGCCTTTGAGTCATCTAGTTTAACCATAGTGCCTAGTACCTGGAGATAGGCGACCAATGCATCCATTTCAGTTTTACCCTTAATGGCTTCATCTGCATGTTCGATCTCTTCATCGGTATAAGGCACACCCAGCATACGCATCACTTCTAAACGCTTTTTCATATCACGGTGCGTTCCGAAGAAATCTTTTTCAATGCTATTTTCAGCTAACCAAGGATATGCAGGCATTACAGACTCTGGTACCAGATCTTGAGGACGAATTAAGTGCATCACATGCCACTCATCAGAGTACTTACCACCCAAACGCGCCAAATCAGGACCTGTACGTTTAGAACCCCATAGCATCGGATGGTCATACATAGACTCAGTTGCAAGTGAGAAGTGACCATAACGCTCACGTTCATCACGGAATGGACGAATCATTTGAGAGTGACAGATATAACACCCTTCACGAAGATAGATATCACGCCCGGCAAGCTCTAAAGGTGTATAGGGACGCACCCCATCACCTGGCTTCCAGTCCGGCATGACAACCTTGCCATTTTTGATTTCATACAATTTTTTATCCGAAACGATTTTACCGTTCTCTTCTTTAAAAGTTCGAGACCAAACTAATTCGGGAAATTTTTCATTTTTAGCATTCCCGTATTTGTCTACGCGCTCTGTATAATCCACAGCACTTTTAAGGTAAAACAACGGCACGATTTCTACAATACCAGCGATAGAGACAACAAAAGCTGTCATCGTAAATAATGCAAAAATATTCCGTTCTAACCGTTCTTGTAAATTTTTTGGTTTTTCATTTGCCATGAGTTTTGCTCCCCAACTCATTAATTAACTATGACTGGTTCAGCGCTCGCATTGAACCAGTCTATTAGATTTATTAGGCGTTTGCAGTAGCGCCCGCTGAAACGGTTTGCTTAGCATTCGCCATACGAATCGTCATAATAACGTTGTATAGCATAATGACTGCACCGCTCATAAATAAGAAGCCCCCTACAGCCCGCATAACATAGTATGGATGCATCGCAGAAACCGATTCCGCAAAGGTATAAGCCAGCACACCATACTCATCATAAGCGCGCCACATCAAACCTTGCATAATCCCTGACACCCACATCGCCACGATGTAGAACACGGTGCCAATGGTCGCCAACCAGAAATGGAAGTTAATGAGCTTCATTGAATACATTTCAGTTTTCCACAGCTTCATCACCATATGATAGATGGCACCGATAGAGACCATGGCCACCCAACCTAAGGCACCAGAGTGCACATGCCCAACTGTCCAATCTGTATAGTGAGACAACGCATTGACCGTTTTTGAAGCCATAACTGGACCTTCAAAAGTGGACATCGCATAGAAAGCCAACGAAATAATTAGGAAACGAAGGATATAGTCTGTACGCAATCTATCCCATGCACCTGATAGCGTTAACATACCGTTTAAAGCACCCCCCCATGAAGGGATAATCATCGCCAAGGAAATCACCGCGCCTAAAGAGCCCGTCCAGTCTGGCAAAGCTGTATATTGTAGATGGTGAGCACCCAACCACACGTAACCAAACATTAACGCCCAGAAGTGAATTACTGATAGACGATATGAGTAGATGGGACGCTGAGCTTGCTTAGGTACAAAATAGTACATAATGGCGAGGAAACCAGCAGTTAGGAAGAAACCTACTGCATTATGACCCCACCACCATTGGATCATTGCATCTTGCACACCCGCAAACATAGAGTATGAGCGGAACCATGAAACGGGCACGGCCAAACCATTCACCACATATAAATAAGTGATGGCAATCATCATCCCTAGGAAGAACCAGTTTGAGACGTAAACATTGGGCACTTTTTCTTTATCACGAGACGCAATCGTCATCACAAAGTTGACGGTATAAAAAGTCCAAACAATTGCAATCACAAGCGCTAAAGGCCACTCTTGCTCATGATACTCTTTAGAAGTCGTCATCCCTAATGAGATAGAAACAACTACCCCTAAAAGGCCGATGGTATATAGAATTGCCGTAAACCAGGCCAAACCATTACTCCACAGGCGCACACCGTTAGTACGCTGTACAGAATAAAATGCCGTTGCCATCAGGGTCATCCCCCCAAAAGCAAAAATCACGGTATTCGTATGCATCACACGCAAGCGTGCAAAAGTGATCTCGGCAATATCGAAATTCAACACTGGATAAGCCAACTCAAAAGCGGCATAGGTACCAAACATGGTCCCCAACACCAAAAAGACAACAGCGCCTACCGTGAGGTACTGGACCACGCCATTATCATATTGTGGTTTAGTCGTTGCATCCATAATGGATCCTCCTTTAACTTAAAATAATGTATCTAGCTCGACTTTTGACGCAATTTGTCAGAATTCGCACTCAATACGGTATCGTTTCAAGTGCGATTGTAATTCAGATCGAAGTCTGAAGAAAGCATGAATTCCCTAAAAAATTAATTTGAATCAATATTTCATCTAACTCTATTGCTTCAAACAAGCCAGGTCATTAATACCTAAGATTTTTAATTCATCTATTATCGCAAAACTCCCTAAGACTATCCACGTGCCTGACCCCAGTATTTTTTATATCCACATCAACCAATCTTATCAATCCTAACGCATTATGATTTCAAACTTAAAATGACTCCTTAATACCTCTTAAAATCTTCTAACTTAATCATGCCTGCAATCGCTTTTTGGACAACCCCCTCACAATCTTTTATACTAATTAGGATTTTTTGCTGGAGTGATGGAATGCAAGCTGCTCGTACTGCGACGATAGAGCGCAACACCCTTGAAACACAAATTAAAGTTCATCTAAACCTGGATGGCAGTGGCCAGGCCAATCTGCAAACTGGCGTGCCTTTTTTTGAACATATGCTCGATCAAATCGCGCGTCATGGGCTGATCGACCTGGATATTCAAGCGCAAGGCGACACCCATATTGATGACCACCATACAGTAGAAGATGTGGGGATTACGCTCGGCCAAGCCTTAAAAGCGGCAGTGGGCGATAAAAAAGGGATTACCCGCTATGGTCACGCCTATGTACCACTCGATGAAGCCCTTTCACGTGTCGTAATTGACCTCTCTGGCCGACCAGGATTGGTGTTTCATGCGGACTTTACCCGTGCCTCTATTGGCAGCTTTGACACCGAACTGGTCTATGAATTCTTTCAAGGATTTGTAAACCATGCGCAAGCGACAGTGCATATCGACTGCTTACGCGGTCACAACGCACATCACCAAGCAGAAACCATTTTTAAAGCCTTTGGGCGTGCTCTGCGCATGGCGTTGAGTCCTGATGCGCGTTTAGGAGATCAACTGCCTTCAACCAAAGGAGCGCTATAAGTGGCCGATCAAAAACTGATAGCGGTCGTAGACTATGGCATGGGCAACTTACGCTCAGTCTCAAAGGCCGCTGAGCATGTGGCACCGGCACAGAGCCGGGTGATTGTTACCCAATCTCCAGAAGACATTCACAATGCGGATGCGATTATCTTTCCCGGTCAAGGTGCCGCCAAGGCGTGTATGCAAGCCTTAATTGACACCGGTCTAGAACACAGTGTACAACAAGCGGCTCAAGAAAAACCTTTTTTGGGGATCTGCATGGGGCTGCAAGTGCTGTTCACTCACAGCGATGAGAATGAGGGCGTAGACTGTTTAAATATTCTGCCGGGAACCGTGACCCAGTTTCAGCTCGACAACCCGGAATTAAAGATCCCTCATATGGGTTGGAACCAAATTGAGCAAACACAAACGCATCCACTCTGGCATAAAATCCCACAAAACAGCCGCTTCTATTTTGTGCACAGTTATTATGTACAACCGGAAAACCGTGATCTCATTGCTGGAAAAACCACACATGGTGAAACCTTTACTTCGGCTGTGGCGGCCAACAATCTTTTTGCGATCCAAGCGCACCCAGAAAAGAGCGCAGAAGTGGGTTTACAGCTTTTTACCAATTTTATCCAATGGGATGGACAGATTTAAATGTTATTGATACCTGCAATTGATTTAAAAGATGGCGAATGCGTTCGTCTGCGCCAAGGGGTTATGGAAGATGCTACCGTTTTCTCAGGGGACATTGTCGCCATGGCGAAACGCTGGGTAGATCAAGGCGCGCGTCGTCTGCATATGGTCGATTTAAATGGCGCTTTTGAAGGCAAACCGATGAATGCCTCTGTGGTTCACCAAGTCCACCAAGCGTATCCTGATCTCCCCATTCAAATTGGCGGCGGGATTCGCGATCTATCCACCATTGAAGCCTATTTAGAAGCTGGCGTACAATATTGTATTATCGGCACTAAAGCTGTACATGACCCAGCTTTTGTTAAACAAGCCTGCGAGGCTTTTCCAGGGCATATTATGGTTGGCCTAGATGCTAAAGAGGGCTTTGTCGCCATTAATGGTTGGGCTGAAGTGACAGATCATCGCGTGGAAGACCTTGCCAAACGCTTTGAAGATGACGGCATTGAAGCGATTATTTATACCGACATTGGTCGAGATGGCATGATGCAAGGCGTTAATATCGAAGCCACCCAAGCCTTAGCGCAAGCGGTGAATGTACCGATTATTGCCTCGGGCGGCATCACCAATCTGGATGACATTAAAGCCTTGGCAACTATTGAAAAAGATGGTGTGATCGGTGCCATTACCGGCCGTGCAATCTATGAAGGCACGCTCAATTTTGCCGAAGCTCAAGCCTTAGCAGATCAACTCTCTGCGGAGCAGACACCATGAGCCTGGCCAAACGCATTATTCCCTGCCTTGATGTCGACAACGGCCGCGTGGTCAAAGGCGTGCAGTTTGTCGATATTCGCGACGCCGGCGATCCAGTTGAAATCGCCAAACGTTATGATGAGCAAGGCGCGGATGAGCTCACTTTTTTAGACATCACCGCCACCAGTGACAATCGAGACACCCTCGTGCATGTGGTGGAACAAGTCGCGAGCCAAGTGTTTATCCCCCTAACCGTAGGCGGCGGCATTCGCTCGGTGGACGATATTCGCACCATGCTCAATGCCGGTGCCGATAAAGTCGCGATTAACTCAGCCGCCATTTTTAATCCAGGCTTTGTGCAAGAAGCCTGCGAAACCTTTGGCTCACAATGTATTGTGATTGCCATTGATGCCAAAAAAACCTCAACGCCCGATGAACCTGATCGTTGGGAAATCTTTACCCATGGTGGACGCAAGCCCACTGGTATCGATGCCATCGATTGGGCACAAAAGATGGAAGCGCTCGGCGCTGGCGAACTGCTGGTGACCAGCATGGATCGAGATGGCACAAAAAATGGCTTTGATCTTGCACTCACCCGAGGCATCGCTGATAGCGTTAAAATTCCGGTCATCGCTTCTGGCGGCGTGGGTCAGCTGGAGCATTTAGCTGAAGGCATTCAAAAAGGGCATGCCGAAGCGGTTTTAGCCGCCAGCATCTTTCATTTTGGTGAATATACCATTCAACAGGCCAAACAGGCCATGCAAGCCCAAGGCATTGAGGTCAGACTATGAACACGCCCGTAAACAACGACATCTTGCAACAGCTCGAACAAGTCCTCGAGGCACGCAAATCGCAGTCACCCGATGAATCCTATGTGGCCAGTCTGTATGCCAAAGGCGTAGAAGGCATCCTAAAAAAGGTGATCGAAGAGTCTGCTGAAGTTCTCATGGCTGCCAAAGATGCGGATCACAGCCACAGTGAAAGCGATCAAGCACACCTTATTTATGAAGTCGCCGATTTATGGTTTCACACTATGGTACTATTAGCGCAGCAAAATTTATCCTCCCAACAGGTGCTTGCCGAACTGCAACGCCGGTTTGGGTTAAGCGGTCATGCTGAAAAAGCCAGCCGAAAGTAGAAGGAGTCTGTCATGACAGAAGAAAAAAGTATTTTTAGCAAAATTATTGATCGAGAAATTCCTGCAGATATTGTTTATGAAGATGACAAATGCATTGTGATTAACGATATCAACCCAAAAGCCAGAGTCCATCTTCTGGTCATCCCCAAAAAGCCAATCAAAAGCTTGTTTGATCTCAAACCAGAAGACAAAGACTTGATGGGACATATGATGCTGTTATTGCCACAGTTGGCACAAGCACAAAATCTGGATGGCTTTAAAACCGTGATTAATACCGGTGAAAGTGGCGGTCAGGAGATCTTTCACCTGCATATCCACTTACTGGGGAATTAAGAGATCTTTGCATAAGCAATACGCGTGCAAGCCTCTAGTATTATTTATCACATAGCGATAAAATTTTGCTAAGATGAGCAGCCATTCTATTTAATATAATTTTATTTTTCGGAGACAATTATGGGCATTAGTATTTGGCAACTTTTAATTATCTTAGCCATCGTTTTGGTTCTATTTGGCGCAAAACGCCTACGCAATGTCGGTTCAGATCTAGGCAGTGCGATTAAAGGCTTTAAGCAAGCGGTCAAGGAAGAAGAGAGCAAACCTGAAGCCACTACAGAGCAAAAGCTTGAAAAGAAAGATGGGGAAAATGTTTTTGATGTCGCAGCAGAAGAGAAAAAGTCTGCTGAAAAATCAGATAAAGCTTAATGGTTCGCTGATCACCCATCATGTTCGATATTGGCTTCCTCGAAATCTTAGTGACCTTAATTGTTGCCTTATTGGTGATTGGTCCAGAACGCATGCCAGAAGTGGCACGCAAAATAGGAAGCTTTGTGGGTCGCACACGACGTTTTATTGATTCGGTTAAAGAAGACAGCGAATTTCGCCATGCAGTGGATGAGTTAAAAGAAGCGGTTGATTTTGAAGAACAGAAAAAAGAACTGACGTCACTTTCCCAAGAGATACACTCTGATCTCAATGAAGTCACGCACAATATCGAGCCGCTTGACTTCAACAATTTAAGTGATGACGCATTTCACCGTCCTTTTGACGCGCCAGAAATCGCTGAACCCGGTCAGTTTCGTAAAGCGCCCACCCCCCCTGAACCTCCTAAGCCTGTAGAACGCACGGATAATACGGATAAACCCTTGGATAAGCCCGTCTCTCCCAAGGAAAAAGAGCAGACGGTGGCGTCGACAGAAGCCATTCAACAAAGGCCGGCCTCTCAACCTAAGCCCGCTCAACCAGAGCGTGTTTCGCAAACAACTCATCAACCAACCGAACGCTCATGAGCCAGACTGCCTTACCGCCAGAAGATAAAGAAATGAGCCTTATCCAGCACCTGCTGGAGCTGCGTGATGCTTTGACCAAAGGGATTTTGGCCATTATTGTGGTCTTTTTAATCCTGTTTCCCTTTGCCAACGAACTCTATACCTACATTGCCCAACCGTTAATCCATTATCTCCCTCAAGGCGCGAGTATGATCGCCACCGGTGTGGCGTCGCCCTTCTTAACCCCTTTTAAACTCACTTTTATCCTCGCCATCTATTTGGCGATGCCTTTTCTCCTCTACCAAATATGGAAATTTATCTCACCCGCTCTCTACACCCACGAAAAGCAGCTGCTCGGCCCCATTCTCTTTTCCAGCTCTTTCTTATTCTATGCCGGCGGCGCCTTTGCCTATTATGTGGTATTTCCGCTTGTTTTCCGTTTTCTTTCCACCACTGCGCCGGAAGGCGTCACCATTGCCACAGATATTTCGTTGTATCTCGACTTTGTCATTAAAATGTTTTTTGCATTTGGTGTCGCCTTTGAAGTCCCCATTGTCGTGGTCGCGCTCATCCTAACAGGCATGGCCAGTGTGGAAAAGCTCTCACATGCCCGCCCTTATATCATTGTGGCGGCATTTGTCATTGGCATGCTGCTCACGCCACCGGATATCATTTCACAAACCTTATTAGCAGTTCCGATGTGGCTCCTCTATGAAGCGGGCGTCTGGATTGGAGGCATTGTCAAAAAACGACGTGATCAAGCCAAAGCTGAACGCGAAGCCGCAGAAGAAGCGGCTTTCCAAGCCTCCTTGAATGGTAATCATGATGCACCTGATCCCTCTCCCACAACCGGTGCTACGTCTCCAAAAGCGCCTACAGATGATGGCGGTTCAGACACAGGTATTGATGCGAATGATCAAGAATATGAGTTCGATGATCGCTATGCTGATCAACTAGATGATGACAAAGACTGGGATGCCGCCTTTGATGCCATTGAGAACGAGATGGCTGCATTGGATGAGCAATATGAATCCCAACACAAGACTCAAGAAAAAACGAATAACGAAAAACCCAGTAAATCGGAAAAAGAAAGTCCCGATCAAAAAGAATAAAATGCCAAAATCCCCAGCCCTGCAGGTACAAAACGGCTTTTTAAGGCACTTGCTCAAGCAGGGACACACCAGCCAGCCTGTGCAGGACTGGGGATTTTACCTTTTTTTGCCATTTTGGCGATGGCTCTTCTTGTTTAGCTTGACCTTTACCGCTCAAGCGACACCTTCAAACTTATCCACCCATACCCTGCTGAATCACCCCTCGCCCTATTTGGCGATGCATGCGCATGACCCCGTTCATTGGCACACTTGGTCTCAACAGGTGCTCGCCAAAGCACAAACGCAGCAGAAATTGATTTTGATCTCCAGTGGTTATTTTGCTTGTCACTGGTGCCATGTGATGCAGCGCGAAAATTATCAAAATCCAGACATTGCGCAATATCTAAACCAACACTTTATTGCCGTCAAAGTGGATCGTGAACTCTCTCCCGATTTAGACGCCTACCTTATCCGATTTTCTAAACAAGTCACGGGACGAGCGGGCTGGCCACAACATGTTATCCTGACACCAGACGGTTATCCTGTTGTCGCCTTTAGCTATCTGCCGCCCAAATCCTTTGAACGCACCTTGAAAAAAGTGGTGAATTTTTGGCAGCAGCGCCCTCAACAGATGGTGCAAATGGCCAAAGCCTTTACGCCACCGGCCACGCCTTTACAGCCCCAACCCCTGACCTTGAACGCTACCCGCTTCCAAAAATCCCTCTTCACACAACTGGATGCCGCGAAAGATGAGATGAGTGGCGGCTTGGGCAGCAGTAAATTCCCCAATGCGCCTTTACTCAACGTATTGCTGCAAAGGCCAAGCCTGCCCGCCTCCATAGAAGATTGGCTCAAATTGACGCTTAAGAATATGCGCACTCAGCACCTACAGGATCACATCAATGGTGGCTTCTTCCGCTACACCACTGATCCTGATTGGCAACATCCCCACTTTGAGAAGATGCTTTATGACCAAGCTCAACTGATGGAACTCTATCTACTTGCTTATCAACGCTGGCATCAACCACAAGATCTGCAAACCGCGCTTTCAACCTATCGCTATGCCATGCAGCATTTATGGCATCCTGCAACACAGCTTTTTCAAAGCAGTGAAAGTGCCATTAATCAGCAACATGTAGAAGGCGGTCACTACCTATTTAGCAAAGCTCAGCTCCGACAAAAGCTTTCTGCACCGCTTTATCAAGTCGTCAGTAAGGCTTGGAAACTCAATCAACCTGCGCCGTTTGAAGCCGGCTGGCTCCCTTCACCTGAAGGCATTCCGTCACACCTTTGGCCACAGATTCAGCAAGCTCTGCAAACTCCTGCCGCCCAAATCCCACATGACAGCAAAAGCATTCTCAGCTGGAATGCGCTCATGCTAAAAGCGCTTTATCGGCTCAGTGTAGCTCTCCCTCCACAATCCCAACAAGCTCAAACGGTCTTAACACAAACCCTTGCCCTGCAAGATCGTCTCCTCTCTCTACTAAAAACCCCCAATCCACCTAGAGCTTTAAGTCAAACGGGCCAACCCATGGGAGAAGCCACACTTGAGGAATACAGCTATCTTATTGAAGCCTTGAGAACTGACCAACAGCTGGCCACATCTGATCAAAAGACCCACTTCTCGCCTTGGATAAAAGCCTTAACGAAAACCGCCCAACAACAGTACCTCACCCCTTTTGGCTGGCGACTTTCTCACGAACCCCTACTGCCTGGACAGACCGGTCACTGGGTGATGGCGGATGACGCAGTGCCCAGTGCCACCACTCCGCTGCAATGTCAGGCGCCTGAACAGGTCGCACAAGTACAGGATGAGCTCTTACAGATGCCCATCCAGTATCCTTCTGTGCTGCCGTTACTGCACTGCCTAGACGACGCGACAAACCCTAGCAAACTTAAACCTTAAACCATGCCTATTCTCATTATCGGCCTCATTCTACTTTTTCTACTAACCCAGCTGCCCTACTGGTGGACGAAAGCCATTTTGAAGAAATATGCCGCACCGGTTCCCACTATTCCTGGAACCGGAGGTGAGTTTGCCCAACATTTGATTAAAAAATTTCATTTGCCCATCACGGTAGAAGTGACAGAGCAGGGCGACCACTATGACCCTCTACAAAAAGTGGTGCGCCTCTCTTATGACAATTATCACACCAACTCCTTAACAGCCATTGCCACAGTCGCCCATGAGATCGGACATGCGTTACAAGATCATCAGCACTATGAACCGCTCTACCAACGCACAGAACTGGTTCAACGCAGTCAGTGGCTACATAAATTTAGCGCGATTGCCTTAACCGCCACCCCCATCTTAATTCCCTTAATGCATACCCCAATCATTGGCATGATCACCTTTGGTGCCGGTTTTATTGCGATGGGTGTGCCTGTTATGATTCACCTCGCAACCTTACCTGTTGAATTTGATGCCAGCTTTAAACGCGCCTTACCGCTCCTGAAATCAGGCAACTATCTGAACGACAAACAACTCAAAATTGCCCACCGAATTCTACTCGCCTGCGCCTTGACCTATGTTGCCGCTAGCCTATCGAGCCTGTTAAATTTATGGAAATGGTTTAAAGGCAATCGTTAAGGGTGGGACTAATCTTTCACACCCCGAACCATCACTGCATTGACGACATACTGCACTTCGGTTTCCGCTTTGATCACTTCGGCTAAAGCATTTAATGAGTAACCCGTGGTCATAACATCATCGACCAAAAGCACAGAGTGGACGCCCTGAAAATATTCAGGTTTGACTTGAAATGCCCCTTTAATATTTTGTTTTCTTTTCTCCAGTGCTAAAGACGATTGCGGTGGCGTATCTTTAATGCGCTGCACTGCAAAAGGTAAAAGCGGAACACGGAGCACTTTAGCTAAAGGCTTCGCAATTTCCAAAGCCGAATTAAAACCGCGTTCTAATAAACGATTCGGGTGATTGGGCATCGGGATAATCGCTTCAACCCCGAGTGTGTGCAAGGTCTGTTGATGAATAGAGTAAAACAGCTCAAATAATAAGCGGCTTAAATGGGGTTCTGGATGAAACTTATAACGCAAAATTAACTCGCGCATGACCGTTTCATAAATAAATCCAGCCACCGTCTCATCAAACGCAGGTGAATCCTGCAAACACTGCCCACAAAGACTATGAGGCGGCAGCGCTTCTGGCAAGGGACGGCCGCAACACCGACAACCTTTCACAATAGGCTTTAATTGCAATAAAGCCTCTTCTCCTAAATCAAATTTTAAACTCGGCGCTCCTGTTAAAACACAGGTTGGCGGAAACAGCCATTTTTCAAGTTCAGCGAACTGCATTCTATGGATCACCCCCTCCTCTTTCCCTCACACGCCCCCATTTTGACACATTTATTTCCCAATGAGCGCAGTCTATTTACCCCTAGCAACTTTTTTGACATTTTTGAAAATAGCATTTGACACCCTATAGGCCGCTCTATATAATACGCGGAATCAAATTTAGGTCGCATAGCTCAGTCGGTAGAGCAAAGGATTGAAAATCCTTGTGTCCCTGGTTCGATTCCAGGTGCGACCACCATATTTGCGAGCGTGGTGGAATTGGTAGACACGCCAGATTTAGGTTCTGGTGCCTTTGGTGTGAGAGTTCGAGTCTCTCCGCTCGCACCATCTCCAAAACCTCAATTGAGTAATCAATTGAGGTTTTTTTATTTCCACTCTATACAATCCTCTCTCTTTTCGACTACTCGCTTCCTCAGTAATTGCTTAATTGCTTTGGCCTAATGCGGCCTGATCGATATAGACCTTTGTCTGTTGACCTTTAACAAGTGCGATGGGTAAATTGGCCTGATGATTCAGCCATTGGGCAACGGCTGGTTGCTTTGCTGCACCGGTAATGAGTTTTATCAATAAACGGCATTTAGAAAAGGCCCCATAATTTAAACTCACCCGCTGGGGCGGCGCTTTCGGTGAGTGATTTTCAATAATGATGGGCGCATATGCCCAATCATTGTCACAAGCCTGTTCACAACAGATCGGCTGCACACTCTGACCATTCGCATGGTTGGGAAACAGACTGGCGGTATGTCCATCTTCGCCCATCCCTAATAGACACAGGTCGAATGCCTTCACTTTGTCAAGCAAACAAGCGTACGTCTTAGCAGCGGCTTGCGCCCCCTTTTCTACCTGCATAAAGTGCATATTTTGCTGAGGAATAGCAACCTTAGCTAACCAATTTTTGCATAACGCTTGGCTATTGCGTGCCTCATCTTCACTGGGCAAAACGCGTTCATCTCCCATATAAATATGCCAATGTGCCCAGTCGGCGTCGGCTTGGCTCAACAGCTGATAGCAACGCTTGGGCGTAGATCCCCCAGCAGTCATAAAGTGAAAAGCCCCATGGGTCGCAATCGCATGCTCAGCAAGGGCTAAAATTTCTTGCGTCAACTGCTGGGCTAAGGTTTCAGCCGTGTTAAATACCCGCCAATTGTCAGGCACCATCAACGGAATCCTCCTCTTTCTCCTGATCATGCTGATCAATCTCCGTACGCCAAGTCTGATCCGGATGTTCAAACAATTTCCGTGAACCTTCTGGTCCCCAACTGCCAGCTGGATAGGTATCAATATAGTCTGTCTGCGTGGCCCATTCAGCCAATACGGGATCCACAACATTCCATGCCGCTTTGACTTCATCAAACCGCAAAAAGAGCGAACGATCCCCTTTGACCACATCTAACAAGAGCTCTTCATAAGCATCTATTTTGGTGTGGTCATCATGTTTCATTGTCGCATCCAGACTGATCGGCTGCACATTCATCTCTAAGCCTGGCTGTTTAGCCATCATCTCAATTTTAATGCTCTCATCCGGCTGTATGCCAAACACAATCCAGTTAGGTTCCATCTTTTTCACCTGTGAATCACGGAAAAACAGCTTGGGTGGGTGCTTAAAACAGATGGAGACCAAAATTTTAGACGCTTTCATATTTTTACCCGTTTGAATATAAAACGGCACCCCTTCCCAGCGCCAGTTATCAATGTAGAGTTTTAGAGCGGCATAGGTTTCTGTTACGGAATCCGGCGCCACACCTGGCTCCTGCAAATAACCAGGGACAGGCTTGCCATGCACAATGCCTTTTGTATATTGCGCTCGATACGCTTGGAATTTAACTTGCTTTCTTTGAATGGGTCTAATCGACTTAAGCAGTTTGACCTTTTCGTCTCTTAAAGCTTCGGCCTCCATAGAGGCGGGTGGCTCCATGGTGACCAAGGCCAAAAGCTGCAGTAAATGACTTTGAATCATATCTCGCAAAGCCCCACTTTGGTCATAATAACCCGCCCGCTTGCCGACCGACTTATCTTCGGCGTGTGTAATTTGGATATGGTCAATGGTATTCCGGTTCCACAAAGGCTCCATCAGCGCATTGGCAAAACGAAACACCATAATATTTTGCACCATCCCTTTACCCAAATAGTGATCAATCCGGTAAGTCTGTTCCTCCGTCAACGCTTGAGAGATGCGATGCTGTAACCGCTCCGCACTTTCTGCATCATAACCAAAAGGCTTTTCAAGCACGACACGACGCCAACCGGTGGTTTCATCCAATAACCCATGCGCCTTTAATTCAGTGGTCACTGGGGCAAAAAGATCTGGGGCTAAAGAGAGATAAAAAACGATATTGGGCGCGTACTGAGGCGCTGCCAATCTTTCTGCCAATTGCTGATACGCTTCAGGCTGAGTGATGTCCATTTGCACATAATCCATGCGTTGAGCAACCGCATGGAAAACTTGCGCATCAAAGCCGCCCCGAGCAATAGGCTCAATATGCTTACGCACTTCTGCCTGCCAATCGGCTTGTGACCAATCACGACGGCCAATGGCCACGATTCTCATCCCCTCAGGTAGACGTCCCACACGCTCTAAATGATAAAAAGCGGGCATGAGCTTCGTCAGAGATAAGTTCCCAGTTGCCCCAAAGACAACATAGGTATTGCGCTCAATCATCCTTAAACCTCATAGGTAGTGGCACTTACATGACCGCCTGACTGAATCCAATCTGTATGAAAAAACTCTCCGCGTGGCGCATCGACACGCTCATAAGTATGCGCACCAAAATAATCTCGCTGCGCTTGGATTAGGTTTGCTGGCAACACTTCACTGCGATAGCCATCAAAAAAGGCCAATGCCGCACTTAAAGCAGGCGTTGGAATTTGTCGCTCAATGCCCAAAATCAGCGCTTTTCGCCACTGAGGCTCCGCCTGCTTAATTGCTTTTTCAAAAAAGGGCGCTTGCAGTAAATTTGGCAAATCTGGCTGTTCTTCATAAGCCTGTTTAATCTCACCTAAAAAGCGGCTGCGAATAATACAGCCACCACGCCACATCAGCGCAATCCCCCCATAGTTTAAATCCCAATCATAAGCTTTGGCCGCTTCGGCCATCAGCATATACCCTTGCGCATAGGAGATGATTTTAGACGCATACAAAGCATCATGAATGGCAGAAATCAGTACTGCTTTCTCTGTTTCAGAGAGCTGTTGATCTTGAACCGTTCGTGGATAAATTTTTGAGGCGGCGACCCGCTCATCTTTTAACGCGGATAGACAGCGTGCATACACAGATTCCGTAATCAAAGTCACTGGCACCCCGAGCTCTAATGAGCTGATACCGGTCCATTTCCCCGTCCCCTTCTGCCCAGCCGCATCCAAAATTTTATCGACCAGTGGCGCACCATCCGTATCTTTAAATTTTAAAATTTCGGCTGTAATTTCAATTAAGTAAGAGTCTAAAACCCCTTTATTCCACTCAGAAAAGACTGCCTGACACGCATCCGCACTCAGACCCAACCCTTCTCGCATGAGATGGTAGGCCTCTGCAATCAACTGCATATCCCCATACTCAATCCCATTATGCACCATCTTCACATAGTGCCCAGCACCACCATCGCCGACCCAATCACAACAAGGCTCACCTTCTGACTTGGCCGCAATGGTTTGAAAAATAGGTTTCACATATGGCCATGCCTTTTTATTGCCGCCTGGCATAATCGATGGTCCAAAACGTGCCCCCTCTTCTCCACCAGAGACCCCTGTTCCAATAAACAAAATCCCTTTTTCTGCAAGCGCTTTTGTTCGACGCTCTGTATCCAAATAATGCGAATTACCGCCATCAATAATAATGTCACCCTCATCCAACAACGGCACCAGCTGCTCAATCAACGCATCCACAACCTCGCCCGCCTTGACCATCAACATCACCTTACGCGGTAAAGCCAATGAATCCACCAACTCTTTTAAGGAGTAAGTCGCGCGAATGGGCAAACCTTGCGCACGCTCCTGTATAAACTCGTCGGTTTTTTGCCGAGAACGGTTATACACGCTCACATGAAACCCATGTTCCGCCATATTTAACACTAAATTTTGCCCCATCACGGCAAGACCGATTAAACCAATATCTGAAGCTGACATAATTATTCCTTTAAAGCTAATAAAAACCCTTTCAACCTATTTTACCCATACTGATTACTCAAGTGCTTATCATTTGTGTTACATCTATGTCTTATCAATAAAAAAGCCCTGTGCATTGGCACAGGGCTTGATGAATTAAGCAACGGATTGCGTTCGTTAGCTTGAAGATTGATTGGCTTGCCGTTCTTTATTTTTACGTGCGATCTCTTCCCAATCGATATTATTGCAAGCTTCACACTCTTCTTTAAAGATCCCTAGCTTGACCAGCAAAGCGTGAAGCTGACAACCGACACAGAACCCTAAAATCGCCTCTAACCACATAAAACCTAAACAGACCCAAACCAATATCAATGGAATATAAGGAGACATATAGTTATAGGTGTCTGGCAAAACCTTATGACCCACAATGGCATTGACCCATTCTGCAAACACTTCGGGATTAAAGAAAACCAAACAGACGGCAATAAAGGTTGAGCCTAGCGTCCAGGCGACCCGTTTGGGCGCTAAAGGTTTCCAAACGGGTTTTTGCTTACGTGCCAAGAATGAGGCAATGTAAATTGTGGGTGAAAAACGGGAAGTGAACACAAACATGCCGGCAATCATTTCAAACAGCGCATAAAGCAATACATAGGTTTGTGTAGAGTAATCGTAGGTGCGTTTAATCGCTTGCACGGAATAGATGATATGATTATCCCAGTCGGTATCCATGGTATCCACAGCGGTATTTCCATCCACAATCCAGTGACTTCCATAAACCGCATCATATAAAGTGAAGCTCATATAGATGGGAATAAACAACAAGATACCGGCTCTAATCCGCACCGCAACATCATTGATATAGATGGGTTTTTCATGTGGATCTCGGAACCACAAATTTTTGATCACTTCTAACATCTTTTCTTCTCACCCTAAAACAACTTAAGGGCAACTATAGCACTTCTACTTTGCTTTAACGATTAATATTATTTATGGTGACTTTTCTAAATTGAATTGACGAATCAAATGTTCCAATTGCTGAGCATAATTTTCAACTTCCTCAGTTGAAAGGGTACTTTTTTCTGCATCCTTCGCTACGCTTTCAGCAATGGCGCTGATATGTTCTATTTGAGTTAAGAGTTGCTCCGTATATCTCTCTCCCTGGTCTGCAGCTTGAGCCACTTGACTATTAATGGCATTAATCTCTTCAACAGCTTGTACGATTTCTTTTAAGGCTGCCCCCGCTTCAGAAGCTTCGCTGACACTGAGCTGTGCTTTTTCTCGTCCCAGACTCATTTTTTGATAGGCCTCTTGGGCATTCGACTGCAACCCTAAGATCATCACTTCAATCTGTTTAGCTGATTCCTGAGTTCGGTTTGCCAGTTTGCGCACCTCATCTGCCACCACAGCAAAGCCGCGCCCATGCTCTCCCGCTCGCGCGGCCTCAATCGCAGCATTAAGGGCTAATAAGTTCGTTTGTTCCGCGATCTCTTTAATCACTGCTAAAACAGAACCGATATTCTCACTGTCTTCTCTCAACTGTTGAATCACATACGAGCTGCTTTCCACTTCCTGTGCAAGAGCTGAAATAGAAGTCACCGAATGATTCACTACCGTTAATCCATGCTGTGCCGACTGGTTGGCATGCTGTGCCGCTTTATTCGCTGCTTGACTGTCATGCGTCATCTTTTGAATAATTTGCGCGGTTTCTATTAAATGGGTTTGCGCTTCGTCAGTCTCTTTTTTCTGTTTCTGAATCCCATCCTGCGTTTGCTTCGATAAACTTTCCAACTGATCGAAAGATTGAGCCAACTGATGGGAGACTTCAGCAATTTTGGACACCATCTGCCGAAGATTTTCCACCATCTGATTAAAACTGGTCGCCATTTGACCGATAAAATCATCGCTCTCTAAAGTACATTGAAATGAAATATCGTTTTGACTAATGGCATTGACCGCTTCACCTATGCGCTGCAGCCGCTTTAACAGCATAATATTCACCAGCCAATAGCTAAATAAACCCATTACAATCCCCGCCGCAATACAAGCTGCGACAAACCACTCCAGTAAACCTTCTTTAAAAGTCACAAAAAGACTGGCAAACACTGGAAAAATCAATCCCATGCCTATACCAAACGCCAAAAATGCGAAAAGCATGCGACGCAAAATGCTGGGACGACGTGAACTCAAGGAAACCATAAGAGACCCTATTTATTTAAAATAATGTTAGCCAATTTCAAAAGCAAACTTAATGCCAATTTAAAAAATACAACTCATCAGTATTAAATCTATCAGGAGATAGATGACCATCAAAATTATAAAAAATCAAATTTCCTAACAGTACGTACAAGATTTGACTTTTTAGACTTCTAGCCCGTTCTTGTCATAGTTTTAACAAAAAAGCGGCCAAAAGCCGCTTTTTTATCAACACATAAATCCTTTATGGTTGAGTTACTTGGGCTGCCCCACCATCACTTTTATCATCCGCTCTGGATGGATATGTTTACGGCATGCCGCTAGAACATCGGCTTTGGTTAAGGACGCTATTTTTTGCGGGAAGGTGTGTAAATAGTCTGTCGGCAGGTTGTAGAAACCGATCATGGAGAGATAACCGACAATTTTCCGATTGCTGTCAAATCGTAAGGGGAAACCGCCGATTAGGTTGTCCTTAATCGCTTGCAATTTTGCTTCGGTAAACTGGCCTTGCAAGAATGCTTTTAAGGTTTCCTGCACCACCTGATCCGCCGCTTTGGCGCTGGCATTTTTGGTACTTAATCCAATAATAAAGGGCCCTGGTTGCTTCATTGGCACAAAGTAGCTGTAGACGCTGTACACCAAGCCGCGATCTTCACGCACAGTCTGCATTAACATTGAGGCAAAACCGGCACCGCCCAGAAGGTGGTTGCCTAGAAAGAGCGCATAGTAGTCTGGATCGCCGCGCTTAACCCCTTCTTGCCCTAAATAGTAATAGGTTTGTGAAGAGGGAAAGGATTTGACCAAGGTTTGCGCTTGTGTGACCGCTTTAACAGGCGGCAGTGGCGCGGGTTGAACGCCTTTGGGTAAATATTGGGTGACCTTTTCTGCCAGCTGTTTGGCTTGCGATAAATTCACATCCCCCACAATGGCTAGGGTGGCATTTTTTGCGGTGTAGTAGCGTTGATAAAACCGTTTAAGCGCTTTGGGGGTTAAGGTTTTTACGGTCTGCTCAGTGCCTGAAACCGGATGTGCATAGGGGTGGTCACCATAGAGCGCTTGCCAGAAGGTTTCAGACGCAATCGCACTCGGTTTGGTTTTTTTCTGTTTTAACGCCTCTAGTAGGTTGGACTGCTCACGTTGAAAAACGTCTTGTGGGAAAGAGGGAAAGCCCAAAATTTCTGAAAACAGTTGTACTGAAGCTTGATAATTCTCTTTTCTGGTCAAGGTTCTTAAGCTGAAGGTAGCCATATCTCGCTCCACCGCTTGACCATAAACTGCGCCATAGCGATTAAAGGTATCGGAAATGGCATTTTCTGAGTGATGAGAGGTGCCGGCACTGAGCATGGCGGCTGTCATATTGGCTACGCCCCATTGCTGGCCATCCCGCGCTGAACCCGCATCAAAGGAGATCTGTAAATCGACCATTGGAATGCCTGGTGCATAGACGTACATCACCTTGGCTCCTTTTGTCGTGTGCCAAGATTGAATCTGCAAAGGCGCTGCCTGCGCTGTCATCCAAAACAGCGACAACCCCATCAATAGGAAAATTTTAAGCTGTTTCATCTATCTTAATCCTCCACTCATCGGTATCTCTGTTGACTTTTGCACGGCCTTTTCACCATTGGGTAATAAAATGCCGACGGTGACCTTATCTGGGCTAAAGTATTTTTGGGCAACAGCTTGGATTTGTGCGGGAGTCACTTTTCTGAGATTTTCCACCCAGTGATCCATTAAATCTGCCGGCAAACCCACACTGATCAAAGAGCCAATCAACATGGCTTGCCCCATGGCTGAGTCTTGCTGATAGACATATTGCGCTTCTGCTTGTGATAACACCCTTTGTAATTCGGCTCTGGAAACTGGCTGCGTTTGTAACTGCTTAATCTGAGCCCAAAACGCCTGCTCAAGTGCTTGCACACTCTGACCTTTCGCTGGCGAGCCTTCAAAGAAAAATGCCGACTTCCAACGGCTGGTTTCATCAAAACCGGCACCTGCAGAGAGTGCTATTTTTTGTTTACGAATCAACTGTTTGGTGAGTCGCGCACTGTCATCTCCATCTAAAATACTGGCCAAGACTGAGAGCGCATAAACTTCTTGCTTTTCTTTGGCGGTCTTTGCACTGGGTAAGCTCGGCACATGAAAGCCCATAATCAGACTGGGCACTTCAACCGGACCTTTCATCATCAGGCGACGCACACCCAGTTGGGCAATCTCATATTGGGGTTTAATGGACGGGATCGGTTTTGAAGGAATCTCGCCATAGGCCTCTTCGGCAAATTTTTTCACTTCATCCGCGGTGACATCCCCTACGACCACTAGCGTTGCATTATTGGGGGCGTACCATTTATGGTACCAATCACGCACATCGGCCAAGGTGTAGTGCTGAATATCGGTCATCCAGCCAATGGTGGGATGGTGCAACGGACTGTTCATAAAGGCGGTGGCCATAAAGCGTTCATAGAGCTTCGCTGTGGGCTTATCTTCGACCCGCCAACGCCGCTCTTCTGTGATCACCTGACGCTCTTTTTGAAACTCTTTTTCATTAAAGACCAGGTTTTGCATGCGATCTGCTTCTAACTGCATAACAGATTTAAGGTAGGGTTTACCCACAATCTGAAAATAGGCGGTGTAATCCCGAGAGGTAAAGGCATTTTCACGTCCGCCCATTTGGGAGACGCGTTTTGAAAATTCACCAGGTTTTAAGTGCCAAGTGCCCTTAAACATCATATGTTCCAGCATATGCGCAATCCCAGTGGTGCCATTGACTTCAAAGTTGGCACCGGTGCGATACCAGACTTGATGCACCACCACGGGGGAGCGGTGATCCTCTTTGACCACCACATGCAGGCCATTCTGCAAATCAAATTCCGTCATTTTGGCTTGAACGCTGGTGGCAACCAGCCAAAACAGCACGATGAATCTTAATCCCTGTTTCATTTTTTGCACAATCCTAAGTTCTCTATGTTGAGTTGTTATAATAATGTTATGCATTCTAACCAACATTGAATAAAGTGTGAAACCTATGTTAAGTTTTTTTAAACGTAAGAAAAAAGAAAATCTTCCAGAATCAGAAGCGCCAGAAAATACGTCTTCATCCTCTGAACCGGCCAATCAAGCGGACAAAGAGGCGCCATTAGAAGCCCCTATTTCCGAGTCTTCCGCATCTCAAGCCCATACGCATGAAAGAGAAGAGGCGGAAGTCGCAACTGAAAAACCCGCCACAGAAGCTGAGTTGCCCGCCGAACCCACTGAGAAAAAAGGCTTTTTCGCCCATCTCAAACAGAGTCTTACCAAAACGCGGAAAGGGTTTACCGAGAGCCTGGCCAATCTCTTTTTAGGTAAAAAAGAGATTGATGACGACTTATTAGATGAGTTGGAAATGATCTTACTCACTGCCGACATCGGTATTGAAACCACGGAACGCATTATCCAAAACTTAACCGATCAAGTTTCGCGTAAAGAGTTGAAGGATCCTGAAGCGCTCTATGAGAGTCTGAAAATCCAATTGCGTGACATCCTGCATCCCGTTGAGCAACCACTCGACATTGAGCAAAAACCGCAGGGGGAACCTTTTGTTATTTTAGTGGTGGGTGTCAATGGCGCGGGCAAAACCACCACCATTGGCAAACTGGCCAATCAATTTAAAAAAGCGGGCAAGTCGGTCATGCTGGCTGCTGGAGATACCTTCCGTGCCGCAGCGGTGGAGCAGCTCCAAACTTGGGGAGAGCGCAATGGCGTACCGGTCATCGCGCAAAAAACTGGCGCCGATTCGGCCGCTGTGATTTTTGATGCGGTGCAGTCTGCTAAAGCCAAAGGCGTAGATGTGGTGATTGCCGATACTGCAGGACGTCTCCATACGCAGTCTAATCTGATGGAGGAGTTGAAAAAGGTGAAACGCACCATCACGAAAGTGCTGCCCGATGCACCGCATGAAGTCCTTTTGGTGCTAGATGCTGGCACCGGTCAAAATGCATTAAGCCAAGCCAAGCTGTTTAATGATGCGGTAAATCTCACCGGTTTGGCCATCACCAAACTCGATGGCACCGCCAAAGGCGGCATTATTTTTGCCTTAGCCAACCAACTTAAAGTGCCTGTTCGTTTTATCGGTGTGGGCGAAGGCATTGAAGACTTACGCCCTTTTCATGCCAATGACTTTATTGAAGCGCTATTTGAAACTCAGAAAAAATAAGTATGCAACTGCCTAATACCACCAATGCGGCTTACATTTATGCTTTTAAGAAGGGCTATCGTATGGCGATGGAGGGTAAGCCTTTAAGCTTTATGCCCAGTGAAATTCGTCGCGATGAGCAGATGCGACAATATTTTCAAATGGGTTGGGATCAATTCCAGGAAGAGCTGGCCAATGGTCAGAAACTGGAAGAAAAAACCCCTTGGCGTACTCGGTTTGCTTGGACTTTTATGGCCATAATTGCTGGCTTAGGCACCGCCAGTTTAATGATTCATCAAATGCAGTCCGCTCAAGCGCCTCAAGAGACGGCCTCTCATCTTCCCGCACAACCGCCTGCAGCCAGCGTACAAACACCTATTCAACCTCCAGCAAATTCAAACACTGAAAAAACGCGTGAAGTTGCCAAAATCCCCAGTCCTGCCATATTAAAAAATGAGACGATAACGCAAAAGCCGTCTATAGAACCCAAAGAAGCACAACTGAGACTGCTTCCGACCCCTCATCAAGCTTCAAAACAGACGGCTGACAACACCACAACTGTGACTAGAGAACCGTCAGCGCCTACTCAGCCTAAGATTAACCCCCAATCCGCTCCAGCGCCAAAAGCCGAAACGCTTGCTCTGCTCAAACCAGAAGCAAGAAACGATCTTAAACAGCTGAAACAACAGAACGCTCAAAAATCGGCTCAGTTCGCCTTCTCCCCTTTGGTCAAGAGCCCCATTCACATTAAACAAGCGGTACTCGCTGAAAATGTTAAAAACCGTCAACCCATCCATCCACTCAACTCGCCAATCCCGAAATATATCCGTCAAGTCTATTTCTTTACCCAAATAGAAAACGCCAAAGGTCAGACCATTTACCACCGCTGGATTTATAAAAATCAAATTATGGCCCAAGTTATGCTTAAAATTAACAGTCCACTCTATCGAACTTGGTCAAGCAAACGCTTAAGCAGTCGCTGGGCAGGTGAGTGGACAGTTGAAATTTTAAATGCCGATAAGCAGCCTATTTATCGCTATCAATTTCACTATATTCGTTAGGAAAGATAAAAATATGCCAATTACCAAACTTCTATTGATCACCCTTTTCAGCACCTTAATCATGAGTGGCTGTTCAATCAATCCTACGCCACCTAAACACGTCTATACAGATGCTTGTAAACTCTTTCATTTTGAGAAAGAGTGGTATCACGCAGCCAGTAAAGCGGAAAAACGGTGGGGGATTCCCAAAGCCACCCTTTTGGCCTTTGTACACCAGGAGTCTCGATTTACAGGCGATGCAAAACCAAAACGAGACTACTTCTTAGGCCTCATTCCACTGCCCCGGCGCAGCTCAGCCTATGGTTACTGTCAAGCCAAAGATGCGACCTGGTCTGAGTACAAGTATGCCACAGGCAATCGATTCGCCAGCCGAGACGATATTACTGATGCGATGGACTTTATCGGCTGGTATAACCACCTCAGTCATGTACGATTAGGCATCTCTAAACAAGACACTAAGCGACTTTATCTGGCTTATCATGAAGGGCGTGGAGGCTATAAGCGACGCACCTACTTAAAAAAACCCTGGCTGATGAAAGTCGCCAATAAAGTCGCCTATCAAGCAAAAATTTACCAAAAACAGATACAACGCTGCAAAATACGTTATCGATGTACAGATCCTTGGCCTTTCTGTCGATAAGCTTAATTTTCCACACAAACAAAAAAGCCGCTCAATCGAGCGGCTTTTTATCACAGTTAAAAGAAGATCTAAAAGTGCATTAACCTTTAAACTTCTCTACCACCAAAGAGGCATTGGTGCCTCCAAAGCCGAAACTGTTACTCATAATGCGTTCAAGTCCCGCATGCTCTTCCACCTCGGTCACAATCGGCATGCCTTCGCATTCTGGATCTAGATTTTCAATATTGATAGAAGGCGCAATAAAGTCATTTTCCATCATCAGCAGACTATAGATCATCTCATGCACCCCTGCTGCTCCTAGAGAGTGACCCGACATCGATTTGGTGGAGCTGATTTTTGGCATTTTTTCTCCAAACACCTGTCGAATGGCAGCTGCCTCTTTTGTATCTCCAACCACCGTAGAGGTGCCATGAGGATTAATATAATCAACCTCACCATTGACGGTAGAGAGCGCCATCTCCATACAGCGAACCGCCCCTTCACCAGAAGGCGCTACCATATCATAACCATCTGAGTTTGCGCCATAACCGACGATTTCTGCATAGATTTTCGCGCCTCGATCAAGGGCATGCTGCAGCTCTTCAACCACCACCATGCCGCCACCGCCGGCAATAACAAAACCATCACGGTCAGCATCATAAGCACGAGAAGCCTTTTCTGGACAATCATTATATTTAGTTGAAAGCGCACCCATCGCATCAAATAACACCGACATGGTCCAATGCAACTCTTCTGCACCACCAGCAAATACGACGTCTTGTTTGCCCATCTGGATCTGCTCAAAGGCATTCCCAATACAGTGCGCACTGGTTGAACAAGCTGAGCTAATCGAATAATTCAACCCCTTAATTTTAAACGGGGTGGCTAAGCAAGCAGAAACCGTACTGCCCATCGTACGCGTGACCATATAAGGTCCTACACGACGCACGCCTTTGGTGCGGGCAATTTCTACGGCTTGGGTGGAGTTAGAGTTAGAGCCGCCACCAGAGCCCGCAATTAATCCCACACGTGGATTGGAATACTGCTCTTCCGTCAAACCAGCATCTTTAATGGCTTGATCCATGGCAATATAGGCATAAGCGGCACCATCCCCCATAAAACGCAATTGTTTGCGTGGGATATGATCTTCAAATTTAAGATTCTTAACCGCACCATGTACCTGTGAGCGCAATCCATTTTCGGCATACTCAGGTGCAAATACAATGCCAGACTTTCCTTGACGCAAGGCCTCAGTGACCTCTTCTGCATTATTCCCTAAACTGGAAACAATGCCTAACCCTGTTATCACCACTCTTCTCATATTAGAAATTATCCGTATTGGTAAATAATCCGACTTTTAAATCTTCAGCTGAATAGATTTCACGGCCATCCACATACATTCTAGCATCAGCCAGTCCCATATAAAGCTTGCGTTTAATCACGCGCTTCATATCGATGACATATTCCACTTTTTTAGCGGTCGGTAGGACTTGGCCGAAAAATTTCACATCCCCTGCACCGAGTGCTCGTCCATGACCCGGTCCACCTGTCCAACCCAAAAAGAAACCGATCAGCTGCCACATCGCATCCAATCCCAAACAACCCGGCATGACTGGATCGCCTTTAAAATGGCATTCAAAAAACCACAAATCAGGGGTTACATCCAACTCCGCTCGAATTTCACCTTTATCATATTTCCCACCCTCTTCACTAATCAGAGTAATGCGATCAAACATAAGCATCGGCGGAAGCGGGAGCTGTGCATTGCCTGGACCAAATAGCTCTCCACGACCACAAGCAAGCAGTTCCTCTTTGGTGTAACTTGATTTTCGTTCCATCATCTTTTCCATTCTAAAAATTACTGATCATTATAACAGGGGGGAATTGAGTTATACAAACTAGCACCTTACAAATTGATATTAATCAATAAAAGAAAAATTAACACGGTGATATAAAAAAACCGCATTCTAATGCTCTAGAATGCGGTTTAAAAATATGGTGCCGAAAGAGGGACTTGAACCCCCAACCTACTGATTACAAATCAGTTGCACTACCAATTGTGCTATTTCGGCGAGATGGAGCGTATTATAATAATTCTTTTTTTGATGTCAACTTTTTATAGTTAGCTAATTCAAAAGAAGATGACTGAACGAATTGGACACTCATAAACTGGAAATAAGCCTATCCATCCCAACAAAAACCAAGTTATCTTCTAGCTCGGTTTCATACTGCAGCATAGGCTCAACCGCTTTCGCATCCCCGCCAGTTAAGATAAATAGATGGGGATCATTTTGATAGTAATTTAAAATCTCTGCCATTAAGTGATTGAGATAAGAGACAGTCATCAGGTGCGTCCCTCCAAGAATAGCGGATGCTGTATTAGTGGAAAAGAATGGAAGGTTTTCATCTTTTGCCGCTATTTCAGGCATCTCTAATGGCAGCTTCAACGCAATACCTGTATGATCCAAAATACACTGCTGCTGAAGTTTTAAGCCAGGCGCAATAAAGCCTCCTAAATGAACCTGATCAATTAAGGTATCTGAAGTCATCGCCGTTCCCAAATCAATCACTGTCAAATTGGTTTCATAGAGTTGATAGGCGCCCAAAACGGAGAGCCAACGATCAACACCCAGCTGATAAAAAGGTTCATAACGCGTGGTGATACCACAGCAGGTTTTTTGCACCTGTAAATAAGTCGGCAGAATGTGATAGTGCTTCATTAAAGCAGCATTTAAAAGTGACTCTAATTGTTTGGGGGCGACTGAGGCAACATAAATTGCTTTCACTTTCTCCGGTAATTCAGACAAAATATTATCTGCCTGGTTCTCATCAGACCAACACTCATTACCGACGGTTTGTAAAAAATCGATATGTTTTCGTTTTTTAATCGCAAACTTTGTACGACTATTGCCTACATCAATCAATAAAATTGCCAATACCTACTCCTAAATCTATCTCAATGAATGTTGACTGCTTCTAAGGGTAATTAACTGCTCATTTTTTTCCACTAGGCACTCCCCTAACGCATTTAATCCCCGATAAACCACTTGATCCTCTTCACCTGCAGCCAACAGTTTAACGCTTTGTCCCAATTTTAGGTAATCGTTAGCGATCGCATATTGTAATTCATCCTCACTGAGTAAAAACTGCTCTCTCTCAGATAATTGTAAAAGCGAATCAATTAAATTAAATAAAAGTCGCTCTTTGTGGACACCTGCTAAAGCAGAACGCCCATCTTGGAAACCTGTTCTGACCTTTTCCGTCTTTTTTTCTGTTAAATTGATTCCGATCCCGATAGAGAGCTGTGTAAAATCAGTCCCCGCTTGTAACACTTCAATTAAAATACCGGCCAATTTGCCCTGGTCATCATAAATATCATTTGGCCACTTAAAGTACAGCTGAGTACTTGGATATATAGATTGAATCGTATTAAGTGTTTTTAAACCTACCAAAATTGAGAGGCCATGCAACGCATTGATCGCCTTAGGGATAGAGATGCCCAAAGAAAAAGTCAAGCTGGTCTTATCAGAATCCCACGATTTCTGAAAAGTCCCCCTTCCTGCCGTCTGATACTGCGTATAACATAGGCAAGGAAATTGAAGCCGTGATCTATTGGCCATTAAAAAATCACTGGTCGACCCTAAGTATTCAAAAGCATGAACTTGTAAATTGGGGAAAGTCTCAGTTAAGCGTAATGAAATGTCCATAGACGAATAATGATGGCACTTATAAAAAAACCCAACTGACGTGAGCCAGCTGGGTTTTTGGAATAGATAAGCTTGGGGATGACCTACTCTCACATGGCACCTGCCACACTACCATCGGCGCTGAGACGTTTCACTTCTGAGTTCGGAATGGGATCAGGTGGTTCCATCTCGCTATGGTCCCCAAGCAATTGGGTTATGTACATTGTGTAAATGCTAAATGCACACTGCACTGAATTCGGAATAGATTCACTTTTAAGTCTTTTGTAAAGTTGTAACGTCAGGTCAATGTCCTTACAAGTTTTATTCAATCTTTAGAACTTGTCATCTTCTTTTAATCACTCAACCTTTGCTTAAGCATAGTGCTTAAGGTTACTTTTGAGTTGTATAGTTAAGCCTCACGAGTAATTAGTACCAGTTAGCTTCACCCATTACTGAGCTTCCACACCTGGCCTATCAACGTCCTAGTCTTGAACGGCTCTTCAGGAGACTTAAAGTCTCAGGGAGAACTAATCTTGGGGCAAGTTTCCCGCTTAGATGCTTTCAGCGGTTATCTCTTCCGAACTTAGCTACCCGGCAATGCCACTGGCGTGACAACCGGAACACCAGAGGTTCGTCCACTCCGGTCCTCTCGTACTAGGAGCAGCCCCCCTCAATTCTCCAACGCCCACGGCAGATAGGGACCGAACTGTCTCACGACGTTCTAAACCCAGCTCGCGTACCACTTTAAATGGCGAACAGCCATACCCTTGGGACCGACTTCAGCCCCAGGATGTGATGAGCCGACATCGAGGTGCCAAACACCGCCGTCGATATGAACTCTTGGGCGGTATCAGCCTGTTATCCCCGGAGTACCTTTTATCCGTTGAGCGATGGCCCTTCCACACAGAACCACCGGATCACTAGAACCTGCTTTCGCACCTGCTCGACGTGTCTGTCTCGCAGTCAAGCACCCTTCTACTCTTGCGCTCATTGCACGATGTCCGACCGTGCTGAGGGTACCTTCGCGCTCCTCCGTTACTCTTTGGGAGGAGACCGCCCCAGTCAAACTACCCACCATACACTGTCCCTGACCAGGATTCACTGATCTAGGTTAGAACCTCAACACGACCAGGGTGGTATTTCAAGGACGCCTCCGCCGAGACTGGCGTCTCGGTTTCTCAGGCTCCCACCTATCCTACACAGGTCGTGTCAAAGTCCAGTGCAAAGCTGTAGTAAAGGTTCACGGGGTCTTTCCGTCTAGCCGCGGGTACGCAGCATCTTAACTGCGAGTTCAATTTCGCTGAGTCTCGGGTGGAGACAGTGTGGCCATCATTACGCCATTCGTGCAGGTCGGAACTTACCCGACAAGGAATTTCGCTACCTTAGGACCGTTATAGTTACGGCCGCCGTTTACCGGGGCTTCGATCAGGAGCTTGCACCCCATCACTTAACCTTCCGGCACCGGGCAGGCGTCACACCCTATACTTCCTCTTTCGAGTTTGCAGAGTGCTGTGTTTTTAGTAAACAGTTGCAGCCACCTGGTCTCTGCAACCTAGTTCGGCTCCACCCGCAAGGGGCTTCACCTACTTTAGGCACACCTTCTCCCGAAGTTACGGTGTCATTTTGCCTAGTTCCTTCACCCGAGTTCTCTCAAGCGCCTTGGAATTCTCATCCTGACCACCTGTGTTGGTTTGGGGTACGGTTTCTATATACTTGAAGCTTAGAAGCTTTTCTTGGAAGCATGGCATCAATCACTTCGCCCATAATGGGCTCGTCATCACCTCTGAGGATTGATTCGCCGGATTTGCCTAGCGAATCTCCCTACTGGCTTGAACCTGGATAACCATCACCAGGATGATCTAGCCTTCTCCGTCCCTCCATCGCGGTATATAGAAGTACAGGAATATTAGCCTGTTTCCCATCGACTACGCCTTTCGGCCTCGCCTTAGGGGCCGACTAACCCTACGTCGATTAACGTTGCGTAGGAACCCTTGGTCTTTCGGCGAGGGAGCTTTTCACTCCCTTTATCGCTACTTATGTCAGCATTCGCACTTGTGATATCTCCAGTAAACCTTTCGATTTACCTTCGCAGACTTACACAACGCTCCTCTACCATGCCTTACGGCATCCGCAGCTTCGGTACACTACTTAGCCCCGTTAAATCTTCGGCGCAGGCCGACTCGATCAGTGAGCTATTACGCTTTCTTTAAAGGGTGGCTGCTTCTAAGCCAACCTCCTGACTGTCTAAGCCTTCCCACATCCTTTCCCACTGAGTAGTGTTTAGGGACCTTAGCTGGCGGTCTGGGTTGTTTCCCTCTTGACTACGGACGTTAGCACCCGCAGTCTGTCTCCCATGATTGCACTTGTTGGTATTCGGAGTTTGCCATGGGCTGCTAAGCCTTGACGGCCCGCTAGACCATAACAGTGCTCTACCCCCAACAGTGAGACATGAGGCACTACCTAAATAGTTTTCGAGGAGAACCAGCTATCTCCGAGCTTGATTAGCCTTTCACTCCGATCCACAGCTCATCCCCGCATTTTTCAACATACGTGGGTTCGGCCCTCCAGTTGGTGTTACCCAACCTTCAGCCTGGCCATGGATAGATCGCCCGGTTTCGGGTCTACTCCATGCTACTTGCGCCCAGTTAAGACTCGGTTTCCCTACGGCTCCCCTATTCGGTTAACCTCGCAACATAGAGTAAGTCGCTGA
>NZ_BAAHWZ010000002.1:5000-342500 GCF_054657255.1 Galenea microaerophila | reverse complement strand
CCAGTCCTGCGGAGGATTATATCGAGGCACAGCTCGATCTAAATGATTACCTTATCCAAAATAAAGAGGCGACCTTTATTCTAAAAGTCCAAGGGGATTCGATGAAAAATGCAGGAATTATGGATGGTGACCTGCTGATTGTAGACAAAAGTATGGAGCCCACCGATGGCAAAATCGTCATTGCCGCCCTGAATGGTGAGCTCACCGTAAAACGCCTAAGCATCAAAAGCACAGGCGCTTGGCTCGTGCCTGAAAATGATGATTACCCGCCAATTCCTATAAAGGAAGAGAGTGATGTGATGATCTGGGGGGTTGTCACCGCCACCATCAGTCAGTTTTAACCCCGTACTGCTGGCGATAATTTTTCATCGCCTGTAAAAAGTCGGTTTGTCCTGCGGCGGCTAAATAATCGATAATATCATTTAAATTAATAATGCTATAGACGGGCAAGCCATAATCGCGTTCAACTTCTTGAATGGCCGACAATTCCCCCTGCCCTTTTTCCATGCGATCCAAGGCCACTACAACCCCGCAAGGTTCTGCCCCATTCTGCTGAATAATCTCTATAGCTTCCCGAATGGCGGTCCCAGCGGTAATCACATCATCAATAATTAACACCTTACCCTGCAGAGGGTGACCGACAATATTACCCCCTTCACCATGGTCTTTGGCCTCTTTTCGGTTAAAGGCATAGGGTTTATCTATGCCAAAATCTTTCGCCAAACTGACCGCTGTGGTCGCGGCAAGTGGGATCCCTTTATAAGCAGGGCCAAACAGAATATCATAATCCACTTTCTGCTCGGCAATGGTCGCCGCATAGCCCTCTGCAAGCTTTGCCAACTGTCCGCCGGAATTAAACAGCCCTGCATTAAAAAAATAGGGGCTCTGACGTCCCGATTTCAAGGTAAACGCGCCCAATTTCAATACGCCGGCTTGCATAATAAAATCAATAAATGCAGATTTATTCATAACTGACTTCACTCTTTTCTAAATAATCAAAACGATTGTACCATGTCCACTAGGGTGAACACTGGATGGCTTAACCGTTGGCAAAGGATTTCAACTGCGCAATTTCCTCAGGCCACAAATCGGGATTAATGGTTTCTAAAATCATGGGAATTTCATCAATACGCGGATCTTGCATCAGTTTTTTAAAAGGTGCCCAACCGAGCTCGCCCTGTCCTAAACTATGATGACGATCCACCCGGGCGCCTAATTCAGCTTTAGAGTCATTTAAATGCATGCCTTTCAGATAGTCAAACCCGACCACTTCTGCAAACTGCTGCATCACCCCTTCATAGTCATTTTTTAAATCATAACCAGCTGCATAAGCATGACACGTATCAATACAAACGCCTACTCTCGATTGATCTTCTACCCGCTCAATAATATAGGCCAGCTGCTCAAAACGATACCCTAAGTTAGAGCCCTGTCCAGCTGTATTCTCCAACACTGCTGTCACCCCTTGCGTTTGCGACAAGGCAAAATTCAGACTTTCAGCAATCAGATCCATACAGGCCTCTTCACTGATTAATCGCAAGTGACTGCCTGGATGAAAATTGAGTCGATCAATCCCTAATTGTTCACACCGCTGCAATTCGTCAATAAAAGCATCAAGTGACTTTTGACGCTTATCCACCTCAGGATGCCCAAGATTAATTAAATAGCTAT
The DNA here is from genome assembly GCF_054657255.1 of Galenea microaerophila. Taxonomy (NCBI): domain Bacteria; kingdom Pseudomonadati; phylum Pseudomonadota; class Gammaproteobacteria; order Thiotrichales; family Piscirickettsiaceae; genus Galenea; species Galenea microaerophila. The sequence continues at coordinate 340,829 of NZ_BAAHWZ010000002.1, read as the reverse complement.
CATGAGGCAAAATTTGCTTAGAGGTAAACCCAAAACGTTGGCAGTTATGTTTAAAGGCTTCAATACTCTGTTGACTCAGCGGTTTGGCCTGCCATTGGCGCTGGTTTTTAGTAAATAGCCCAAATGCTGTTGCCCCAATTTCATGGGCTCGCAAAGGCGCATTTTCGACCCCTCCAGCCGCAGAAACATGCGCTCCGATATATTTCATCACTCTTCCCAAAATTGGCATGGTTTATGTTCTAGGCATTATAACAGAAACAGAACATGTCAAATATTTGACAAAATCAAAACACAAGAGGAAACCATCATGGCAATTGATTTACGACAAGTTGAACCCTTAAGCTCAAAAAGCTTACTCCTTGAACAAGCTTTAAAACGAAAACATGCCAGTGGCCAAGACATCTCCGAAGATCTTGAATCCCTAGGCATGGAAGATATGCTAGAGCCGGATTATGAATGGCTTAAGCAAGATAAAACCGTCATTGAAAACTTGGTTAAACAGATGGATGCTTCCATTGGGCAATTGGCTCAACAGATGCGTCAAGTTGATAAACAAACCAGTGATGCCCATAGCAAATTGGAAAAAGAACAAAAACTGCTCTTTAAACAGATCAAAACCTTAAATGGACTACTCAAAAAACAGATTGATCTGTTCTCTGATTTAGAAAAGCAGATGAAAAAAATTGAACTCCAACAAAACAGTGTTCTACCTTTGGTCGGCATTGGGGTCATTTCAGGTCTGTTTGCCGGGGTCACCATTCTTGCGACGGCACCTTGGATTTCAGTTCTGGCGCAAAAGCTCTTGCATGCCTTTTAAAGCCATCGCATAATGAAGCCCTTTTCATACAGGGCTTTATGATGCAATTGCAACTGATCGAAAAACAGAATCTTACCCCTCAAGCAGAAAAAACGGTCTGGTGCGTCACTTTTCAATACAGTGAACCGGTCGATTATGCTCCGGGCGACTGGCTCACTCTAAAAGCCAATAACCGCGCGGAGTTAGTAACCGAAATTCAGCAAAAGCTCGGTTTAAGCGGCGATGAATCGATAGAACTTAGGCGCATAGGCAAAGTCAGCGTCACAGAGGCGCTCACCCAACATTTAGAATTGAGCGTCGTCAACCCCGCCATTTTGAATAAATTACAGCGTCAATATCCTGACAAACTGGCGGGCATGCAATGGCCCGACCGTCAAGCGATGATGCAATATGCTTATGGCAGGGATATTTTAGATCTACTGGAGCAATTTCCAAAACTCACCGAACTAAAACTCGACTTTCTACAGCTCTTAATGCCTTTAGCGCCTCGCTATTACTCGATTGCTTCCAGCCAGAAAGAAATGGCAAACCAAGTGCGACTGTTAATCCGACAGGTACAGTACCAAAGCCATAACAGAGTCCATTATGGTGTGACATCCACTGCCATCGCACACATGAATATCGGTGACACCCTGCCTGGCAATTTAATCGCCAATCGCAACTTTAAGTTACCTGACGACCCTCACACCCCCATTATTATGATTGCTGCTGGTGTCGGTTTAGCCCCTTTTATCGGGTTTATGGTGGAAAGAGCCGCGCAACACCAAGCCGGAGTCACAACTGGGCCCAATTGGCTCTTTTTTGGAGAAACCCACCAACAGACCACTTTCCTCTGTCAAGACAAGCTTCAGCAGTGGCAAGCTTCTGGGCTACTTAAACTCACCACCGCCTTTTCTAGAGACCAAGCTGACAAAATTTATGTCCAGCATCGATTACTGGAAAATAAACGACCGATATATCAATGGATCCAGCAGGGCGCTCAATTATATGTTTTTGGCAGTAAGGAGAAACTCGCCCCAGCGGTTGAAAACGCACTCAGTCAAATTCTACAACAAGAAGCGGGCATCACAGCCGAAGCTGCCATCGCAACGCTGCAAAAGATGAAACAGCAGAAACAGCTGCAGTTAGATGTGTATTGAGACCTTTGCATGAGTGAGCTGCGAGCTAAAAATGAGAAAAAATTTTCCATATCTAGGCGGGAAACGCAGGTAATAGCCAGAGCTATTGCCAAGTTTTCCAACAACGATAGGGGAAATTTTAGCCATTTTTAGTCGTAGAATCATCTCGTGCAAAGGTCTCATATTAAGGGAGCTGCCCCAAAGAAAAATAAAGGATCAGTAACGCAAGAATCAAAGCGGTCAGAATTTTTTTATAGTGAAGATGAAAGGGTTTTAAAGAGAGTATGGCAACCAGCTGTTTACTGATCGACGCTTTGCTCGCCTTCTTAATGTGCTCTCCGCGCAGGATTTTTAGCGTCTCAAGCAGCGCTTTACGCCGCTTGGGATCTAAAGCCGCAGCAATTTTAGCCACATCATCTTCTGGATATTGCATCAATTTCAAGGCGAGTGTATTAGGATGCGTTTTTGCCAGCTCTCTTTTCATTTGATCTGGCGGCATTTTAAGAAGGTTAGGAATCACACCAAATTCAGTGCTGGGAACAGATAACTGTCCGGCCTTCTTATATGCCATTTTCACTTCCCTCTCAAAGGTTTAATTCGAGATTTATAATTAAGTTTATACCTCAAGCATCTCTAAAATACCATTTGCAGCCTGTCTGGCCTCATTAATGGCATGCACGACAAGGCTTGAGCCTCTCACCATATCCCCCCCAGCAAAAATTTTCGGATGGGTCGTTTGGAAAGGATAGGGACTGTCGGCCGATGCCTTGACGGTCTCCCAATCCGTCAGCTCAACACCAAACGCTTTTAACCAGGCAGGTGGATTGGGCTGAAAACCGAAGGCGACAACGACTGCATCACACTCAATAACATACTCTGAACCCGGAACGGTTTCCGGACGACGGCGCCCGTTTTCATCCGGCTCCCCTAAACGCGTTTGAATGACCTTAATGCCCTCTACCTTGCCATCACCGATCACTTCCACGGGCGCTAAATTAAATTTAAATTCTACGCCCTCTTCTTTCGCGTTGCGTACTTCCGCTTTAGAGCCTGGCATATTGGCTTCATCACGACGATAGACACAATAGACCTCTTTCGCACCTTGTCGAATGGCTGTTCGGGTACAGTCCATAGTGGTATCTCCGCCACCCAGCACAACCACACGCTTGCCTTTCATGCTGACATAGGGTTCAGGGGTTTGTGGCAGTCCTAATTCATGTTTTACATTACCAATTAAGTAATCCAGCGCTTTATACACCCCTGGCAGATCTTCACCTGGGAAACGGCCTGCCATCGGCTTATAAGTCCCCATACCAAGGAATACTGCATCATATTCATTCACTAAGGTTTCAAACGGGATATCTTTGCCAATTTCGGTATTGAGCTTAAATTCAACGCCCATACCTTCCAAAATGGCCCGACGACGCTTGACCACATCTTTATCCAATTTAAATTGTGGGATTCCAAAGGTCAATAGCCCCCCAATCTCTGGATGCTTATCAAATACCACCGGCTTCACACCATTTCGAATCAGCACATCCGCACAGGCTAGCCCTGCAGGTCCTGCACCGACAATGGCGACCGTCTTATCGGTCATCGTCACCTCTGAAAGGTCGGGTCTCCAGCCATTTTCAATGGCGGTATCGGTAATGTATTTTTCAATGGCTCCGATGGTCACCGCACCAAAGTTGGTATCTTCTAAAGTACACGCTTGTTCACAAAGGCGATCTTGAGGACAGATACGGCCACACATTTCTGGCAGAGAGTTGGTTTTGTGCGAAATCTCCACCGCTTCCATAATATTGCCTTCCCCCACCAACTTGAGCCAGTTGGGGATATAGTTATGCACTGGACAGGCCCATTCACAGTATGGGTTCCCACAATGCAAACAACGATCTGCTTGAGCCATCGCCATAGCAGGATCAAAGGGTAAATAAATCTCTTCAAAAGAGTGTTTACGCTCTGCCGCATCCTTTTTTTCTGGAAGCTGGCGATTGAGTTCTAAAAATTGTCTAACATTTCCCATGATTCAACTTCCTTTATGCGACATCTCTGCCTTCAACAAACAGGTTATAGAGTTCTTCCACACTTATCGCGCGAGACTTAATTAACCAAAAATCTGGCAGATATCGGCTAAAGTCGTTTAAGATCGTTTGTCCCCATGCACTCTGCGTTTTTTCGACATGCACTTTAATCAGAGATTTCAAATACTCACGATAAGGCTCGGTCGCTTCAGTATCAATGCGAATGGCCTCAACCATTTCAGTGTTCAATTTATCAGGCAAAGTTCGGTTTTGATCTAGGACAAAAGCCAGCCCGCCTGACATCCCTGCACCAAAGTTAACACCGACATCACCCAGGCTCACAATGGTGCCACCGGTCATGTACTCACAGCCGTGGTCACCCAGCCCTTCTACCACCGCAATGGCACCTGAATTACGGACACCAAAGCGTTCACCGCCTGTCCCATTCGCAAACAACTTACCACCCGTTGCGCCATAGAGACAGGTGTTACCAACAATAGGGGTGACATGTGGGTCAAACTGACTGTTTGCGGGTGGACGAATCACAATCTCACCCCCAGCCATGCCTTTACCTACATAGTCATTGGCATCCCCTTCTAAATGCAGATTCAAGCCATCTACATTAAAGACTCCGAATGACTGGCCCGCTACACCCGTCAATTTTAAAGTAATGGGCGCATCTTTCATGCCATGATTGCCATAGCGCTGTGCAATTTCCCCAGCAATCCGGCCACCAATCGAACGTGCCGTATTCACTAATTCAAAGTGATAAATACCGCCTAACTTTTCTTCTATGGCCGGCATTACTGTTTGCACCATCTCTTCCGCAAGATGGCCTTTATCCCAAGGATCATTCCGATTGACTTGAACGGTATGCGGTTTCTCTTCAGGCACGCCACCATCTGTAATAAAGGCACTTAAGTCGATATTTTTCTGTTTATCCGTTAAAGGTTCTTCAATCACCTTCAACAGGTCGACACGGCCAACCAATTCACCGAGTGAGCGCACACCTAACTTCGCCAACCACATACGAGTTTCTTCTGCGACAAAGCGGAAATAGTTCATCACCATCTCAACCTTACCAATAAAGTGCTCTTTCCGCAGGCGCTCATCTTGCGTGGCAACGCCCACTGCACAGGTATTCAGATGGCAGATACGTAGATATTTACAGCCTAAAGCCACCATCGGTGCCGTCCCAAAACCAAAAGATTCTGCACCTAGAATTGCGGCTTTAATCACATCCAATCCCGTTTTTAAGCCGCCATCGGCTTGCAGAATCACTTGACCACGTAAATCATTGGCTCGCAATACTTGATGCGCTTCTGCCAAGCCCATTTCAAATGGGTTCCCTGCATATTTGACCGAAGTGATTGGACTCGCACCGGTACCGCCGTCATAGCCGGAAATGGTAATCAGATCCGCATAGGCTTTGGCCACCCCTGCAGCAATGGTCCCCACACCGGGTTCAGCAACCAATTTTACGGAAATCAAGGCATCAGGATTCACCTGCTTTAAGTCAAAAATAAGCTGCGCCAGATCTTCAATCGAATAAATATCATGATGTGGCGGTGGCGAAATTAACGTCACTCCAGGTACGGAATGGCGCAGCTTAGCAATGGTCAAATCAACCTTATGGCCGGGCAGTTGACCCCCTTCACCAGGTTTGGCACCTTGGGCGACCTTGATCTGAATGACTTCCGCATTGCGTAAATAGTGCGCAGTGACACCAAAACGACCTGATGCCACCTGCTTAATTTTCGACATCTTTTCTGTGCCATAACGCGCTGGATCTTCCGCACCTTCCCCTGAATTGGAGCGTGCACCCAAACGGTTCATCGCCACGGCCAAAGTCTCATGCGCCTCTGGTGATAAGGCTCCTAAGGAAATACCCGCACTGTCAAAACGTTTAAAAATCGATTCGACCGGCTCCACTTCATCCAGTTCAATTGGCTGAATTCCCTCTTTAAAGGTCAAGAGGTCACGAATGGTCATTGCAGGACGATTATTCACTAAGTCGCGGAATTTGTTATAGGCATTTTGATCGCCTAACTGAACGGCTTGGCGCAGATAATTGACGACATCCGGGTTATAAGCGTGATACTCTCCACCATAAACAAACTTCAACAAGCCCCCTTGTTGTAAAGGCTTACGAGGGTTAAAGGCTTCTTTATGGAGTTGAATAAAGTCTTGCTCTAAATGCTCAAACTTCGTCCCTTCAATTCGCGTGGGCGTGCCTTTAAAACAGAGATCCACCACTTCTGTGGCCAACCCGACTGCTTCAAACAACTGAGCGCCGCGATAAGAGGCAATAGTACTGATCCCCATCTTCGATAGAATTTTGAATAAGCCTTTTTCAATCCCATAACGGTAATTTTTAATGTATTGCTGCAAAGACTTTTTGCTATCCAACTCTTTGGTGCGCAACATATCCATAATGCTTTCATAGGCCAGATAAGGATAAACTGCCGTCGCACCATAACCAAAGAGGACTGCAAAATGATGAGGATCACGGGCCGTGCCGGTTTCTACAATAATATTGGCCTCTGTACGCAACCCTTCTGCAATCAACCGATGATGGACTGCACCCGTAGCCATGGCGGCATGCACACTGATTTTATCTTCTTGCAAAGCGGCATCGCTTAAAATCAATAAGGTTACACCCGACTTCACAGCAGCCACCGCTTCATCGGTCACACGACGTACCGCTTGCTCAAGATTCATTTCGCTGGGTGCATAGTGCAGAGAAATCACCTGATTGCGATAAGCTTCGTCCTCTAGATTGAGCAACTGCTGCATCATGCGTGTGCTCAAAATAGGGGATTTTGTTTCCAGACGCTTCGCATGCTCTGGCCCTTCTTCAAAGAGATTCTGCTCGCGTCCAAAGCAGGTATTGAGGGACATGACAATATTTTCACGCAAAGGGTCAATAGGTGGGTTTGTCACCTGGGCAAACATCTGACGGAAATAGTCATAGACAGAGCGCACCTTATGTGAGAATACGGGTAGAGGCGCATCATCCCCCATTGAACCAACGGCTTCTTGCCCAGCTTCAGCTAAAACCCGTACAATCTGGTCACGTTCTTCAAAAGTGAGTTGGAAATATTTTTGATAAATATCGGTGGTCTTTTCATCCCACTCCGCTGGAGCGACTTCCTCATTCAGCTGTTCTTCCAAGTGCTGATAACCTTGATCCATCCACTGACGATAAGGCTTGGCATTTTTAAGTTGATCATCGATCGCTTCTGGTTTCAATAATGTACCCGTTTCCAGATCGACCGCAATCACTTGCCCTGGCTTCAAACGTCCTTTCTCTACCACCTCTTCAGGCGAATAAGGATAGACCCCTATTTCTGAAGCAAAAGTGATATGGCGATCTTTGGTAATCACATAACGGGTGGGTCTTAGACCATTACGATCCACACCACAGATGGCGTATTTACCGGTATTAATCACCATTCCTGCTGGCCCGTCCCAAGGCTCCATATGCATGGAGTTATACTCTAGGAAAGCACGCAAATCTGGATCCATATGCGGTATATTCTGCCAAGCAGGCGGAATTAATAGACGCAGGGCTTGGAAAACTGACATGTCTCCCATCATCAACACTTCCAACATATTGTCTAAACTGTTGGAATCGGAACCTTCTTGTGCCACCAGAGGACGCAACTCACCCAAATCAGGAATCAAGGGTGTTTGAAATTTCTTTTGTCGCGCAACGGCCCAATTACGGTTACCACGAATGGTATTAAGCTCACCATTATGCGCTAGGAAGCGGAAAGGTTGGGCTAACCGCCATTGTGGCATGGTATTGGTTGAAAAACGCTGATGATAAGAGATTGAAGAAGACTCAAAATCTGGGTCCACCAAATCTAAATAGTATTTGGGCAGCTCTTTCGGCATCACCAAGCCTTTATAGGAGAGCAGTTGACTGTTCAAAGAGGCGATGTAAAAATCAGAATCTTCTGGCTCAATCGCGATCTCGGTTTTACGGCGCGCAACAAACAACAAGCGGTTAAAATCTGCTTCACTCATACCCGCTGGCGCATTAACAAAAATCTGTTCAATTTTGGGCTCCATGCCCGCAGCTTGCGCCCCTAAAATCGTGGAATCAACAGGCACTTCACGCCATCCTAAAACGGTTAGGCCTTTATTTTTTAGGAACTGTTCTAAGGTTTGTCGCGCTTTCTCTGCCTTTTGTGGATCTTGACTTAAGAACACCATCCCCACTGCATAGGTTTCTGCCAGCGTAAACCCTAAACGGTCCGCTTCTTTGGCTAGGAATGTTTGAGGCTTTTTAATCAAAAGCCCACAGCCATCTCCCGTGCAGCAATCCGCTGCAACTCCACCACGGTGAGTCATATTAGAAAGCGATTCAATAGCGGTTTCGACCACCCAGTGGCTGGCTTTATCATCCATTTGTGCAATCAATCCAAAACCGCAGTTTTCGGTTTCAAATTCTGGCAGGTAAAGACCTTGCAAGGTTTTTATTGTGTTCATAAGTTATTTGTCCTGTTGATAAAACATTTTCTTTGAAAGGGACAGCGTTCATAACACTTTGAAAGAAAACGCTTTTGTTGATCAGGGTGATTAAAAGGCGAAACATTCCTACGCCCAGAAAAAACAAAAATGGTGCGAAATTATAGGCGGGTTTGCCTTAAATTTCAACACCATCAAATTTAGCACAATATGTGCGTTCAGTAAAAGCCAAATGCGCTTTTATTGATGAATGCAGAGGGACTCACCCGTCATTTGTTCCGGCTTCTCTAAGCCCATCATATCCAATAGCGTCGGTGCGATGTCCGCCAAAATTCCGCCTTCTCTTAATTGGCAATTCTCATGCCCCACATAAACCAACGGCACAGGACAAGTGGTATGCGAGGTGAGTGGCTTGCCCGTTTCTGGGTCAATCAACATCTCCATATTGCCATGATCGGCGGTTACCAACATTTCACCGCCCACTTCTTCCATGACCGAAACAATCTCTCCTAAAGCACGATCGACTGCTTCAACCGCCTGAATACAGGCTTCGATATTTCCGGTATGCCCCACCATATCTGGGTTGGCAATATTACAAATAAAGGCATCAAACTCACCAGAACGAATCGCCGCAGTCAACTTCTCTGTCAGTTCCGGCAAGCTCATCTCTGGCTGTAAATCGTAGGTTTTCACTTGAGGCGAATTGATCAAGACCCGCACTTCATTTTCATTCGGTGACTCGACGCCGCCATTAAAGAAGAAGGTCACATGCGCATACTTCTCGGTTTCTGCAATGCGAAGCTGCTTAAGACCTTTTTTCGCAATATATTCTCCAAAGGTGTTGCGAAGCTTGGTTGGCCGATAGGCGACCAATGCACCAAATCTTTCAAAGTTCTTATTGTATTCCGTCAAGGTGACAAAGGCTGATAAAACCGGAGTTGCACAACGATGGAAATCGCCAAAATCTTCCTCAATAAAGGCACGCGTCAATTGACGGGCACGATCTGAACGGAAGTTCATAAAAATCACCGAATCCCCATCTTTCACTTGGGTGCGATCCCCTTTTTCGGTCAAAATCTCTGTCGCTTGGATAAATTCATCGGTTTCACCACGAGCATAGGCTTTTTCCACCGCTTCGACGGCACTGGTCGCATTATACTCACTGACCCCACAGGTAATCACATCATAAGCCTTTTGCACACGATCCCAGCGATTGTCTCGATCTAACGCGTAGTAACGACCGGTCACACTGGCAATGCGACCACCGCCAATTTGATCCATATAGTCTTCAAGCGCTTCAATATAACCGATCGCACTTTGCGGCGCCGTATCTCGGCCATCCGTAAAAGCGTGCACAAAAACTTCCGCGCCGCGCTCTACAGCAAGTTTGACCGCTGCTTTAATATGATCGATATGCGAATGCACACCACCATCAGACAGCAGCCCTAAAATGTGCACCGCATGGCCCCGATCCGCCGCGGCATCCACTGCCTCTAGAAGTGCATTGTTTTGGAAAAAGCGACCATCATCAATGTCTTTTTGAATGCGAGTCAGCTCTTGATAGACCACTCGACCGGCCCCTAAATTCATATGGCCTACTTCAGAGTTCCCCATTTGCCCTTCAGGGAGCCCCACTGCAAGACCTGAAGTATGAATAAGGGTGTGTGGGTGCTCAGCATAAAGTTTGTCCCAATTAGGGGTATTGGCTTGCGCAATCGCGTTGGCCTCAGTCTCTTCTCGATAACCCCAACCATCTAAAATCAACAATCCGACTGGACGATGTTTAAGCTTATGGACATTTGACATCTTTTTTCCTCAAATTTTTTCTAAATACGATTCATTGTAGCGGTTTTCGCTGTTAAAATCACACCGTTTTCATTGAATAGGAAAAGACACAAAATGTTTATGGAATTTGTGACACAAAATATTTGGCTATTTATCGCCTTGGGCGTCATCATCATTATGTTGGCGTATAGCTACCTTGGGGATAAGCTTAGCGGCTTTCAAAGCGTTTCCCCTGAAGAGGCGACACGTCTATATAATGATGGTGCAAAACTGATTGATGTACGCACCGAGGCCGAATACAAAAGCGGTCGCATTGGCGATGCCCAATTGATGCCTATCTCAAATTTTGAAAGTCAGCTTTCCAAACTTGAGGCCTATAAAGAGAAACCGATTGTGGTTTACTGTCAAACGGGCGCACGCTCTGCAAAAGCGGCAGGGATTTTAAGCAAACACGGCTTTACTCAAGTGTATAATTTGCGCGGCGGTATTTTGGCGTGGAAAGCAGCCGGCCTACCCATCAATCAGCCGCAAAATGCCAAAAAGAAAGGCGCAAAAAAAAAAGTAACCCATCCAGCAAACAACAAAAACGAGAACACCTCCATGTCAAAACAAATTACAGTCTATCTCACCAGCACCTGCCCTTATTGCATGATGGCGAAAAACCTGCTGAACTCAAAAGGGGTTGAGTATGAAGTGATCAATGTTGGCCGAGATGCTGAACTTTGGGCAGAAATGCAAGCCAAATCCGGGCGCAATACGGTGCCCCAAATCTTTATCGGTAATCACCATGTGGGTGGTTATGATGACTTAGCTGCCGCAGATCGCAGTGGGCAATTAGACAAACTATTAGAGGAAATCAAATCATGAGTGCACAAACTAACCAACCTGAACAAATCTTTCAAATTCAAAAGATCTACCTTAAAAATGCTTCCTTAGAGTCGCCTCATGCCCCTGCCATCTTCATGCAAGAGTTTCAACCTGCTTTAGAGGTCGATCTCAATGTCGAAAGCACCGCATTGGATGCTGAAAATGGGATTTACCATGTGGCCATTCGCGTGACAACCACAACTAAAGTTGGTGAAGAGGTTGCTGTTCTATGCGAAGTGGAACAAGCCGGCATCTTCACCATAATTGGTTATGCAGAAGATGAGATCGCATATCTTCTTGGCGCTCAATGTCCGAATGTCCTGTTCCCTTATGCACGTGAAGCCATCTCCGAGCTTGTGATGCGTGCCGGCTTCCCACCACTGCTGCTTGAACCGGTCAATTTCGATACCATGTACCTCAGCCACTTAGAAGAGCAAGCGCAAAACGCTCAATAAATAAAATGCGCACTTCTGTCCAGCCACAACACATTCTGGTTTTAGGTGCTGGCGCTTGGGGGACGGCGCTCGCCATCCATTTAGCACGCGCTGGACAACAGGTCAAACTCTGGTCTCACAGCCTGACCCACGCTGAACAGATGCAATTGGCGGGAGAAAATACCCGCTATCTCCCCGGAATACCTTTTCCACAAAACTTGACCGTCACCGCCGAAATGGCTCAAATGCCCAGTCCTGACAGCATCTTAATTGTTGTCCCCAGTGATGCCTTCCGGCAAACCATGCTTAAAATCAAAGACGCCTATCCCCAACTGCCCCCTCATATCGCCTGGGCCACCAAAGGCTTTGATCCCGACAGCTGTCAACTGCTTCACGAATTGGCTCAGCAAACATTAGGCGAGAACGCCCCCATTGCCGTCCTTTCTGGCCCGACTTTTGCCGAAGAAGTGGCCAAAGGACTCCCCACTGCGATGGTCAGTGCGGCTTTTCAACAAGCAGAAGCAGATTACTGGCGACAAGTGTTTCATTATGGGAATTTTCGTATCTACACCCAACTGGATATGGCAGGCGTGGAAGTGGGCGGCGCCTATAAAAATATTATTGCCATTGCCACGGGTGTCAGTGATGGACTGGCACTCGGGGCCAATGCACGTGCGGCATTAATCTCTCGAGGCATGGCTGAAATGATGCGATTTGGCCAAGCCTTAGGCGGCCAAGCAGAAACCCTAATGGGACTGACAGGACTGGGAGATTTGGTCCTCACTTGCACCGACAACCTATCTCGAAATCGCCGTTTTGGTTTAGAATTAGCAAAAGCCTATCAAACTGAAAATGGTGGGGATCCCAATCAGATTCAAAAACAGATTGGACAAGTGGTTGAAGGGGCGAAGGCGGTCAAAATTGTGAAACAAATTGCGGATCAAAAAGCGCTGGATCTTCCCATTATGGAACAGGTCTATCAACTCGTTACCCATCAGATGACGCCCCAGCAAGCGGTGCAACAGCTGCTGGCGCGAGAGAGTAAAACCGAACACGTTATTGAATAACAGACATTAATGTCCAGCTTGCAATAACGCTTCCATAATTTCCAAATCGCCAGGCAGATCCACTTCTGGACTGTCCCATTGGCTTTCCACCACTTTGATTTTATGCCCAAATTCTAATGCGCGCAGCTGTTCAAGCTTTTCAATCTCCTCCAATCGACTCATAGGCAGTTGATTAAATCGATCTACAAAATGCTTGGTATAGGCATAAATCCCTAGGTGCTTATAGCTGTCATGATCCCAATAGTCCCTGCCATGAGGAATGGTGGCGCGCGAGAAGTAAAGCGCAAAACCATTGACATCGGTCACCAATTTGACATCTTTTGGATTGGTTATTTCCGCTTCATTGACAATTTTAAAAGAGAGGGTACTCATCTCAAAACTGCCATCATAATCCGCTGCTTTAAATGGCGAAATCACCGCTTCTATAGACTCAGGATGCACTAAGGGCTGGTCGCCTTGGACATTAATAATCAAGTCCTCATCAGCCAAGCCAACTGCTTCGGCCGCAGCGGCAATCCGGTCAGTCCCCGATTGTGCTTCGGCAGGGGTCATCACCACTTCACCACCAAATCCTCTGACCACATCAGCAATACGCGTATCATCTGTCGCGACATAAACACCATCCAACCCTTTGGCTTTTGCCACCCGTTCAAACACATGCTGAATCATCGGCTTGCCATCAATCAATTTCAAAGGCTTGCCTGGCAGGCGAGAGGAACCATAGCGCGCGGGGATAAAGACAATGGTTTTCATGACTTACATTCTCTCATACAAAGAACGCAGCAGTTCAGGCGTGACCTTCTCTTTCCAGTCGGGACCATAAACATTGTCCCACAGAGGGGCCAAACCAGAAGCCACTTGAATCATTTTATCCATCTGTTCATCAGTTAAACCTGCGCAGACATTTTTTGGCAAATCAATCTCATGTTTGGCCATCATCTCCCGGAATTTGGCCACTCCCTCTGGATAGAAATCTTCTAAGACATTAAAGACAATACAGTTGCCGATGCCATGATGGTACCCCAATACATAACTTAATCCATAACTTAAGGCATGACAGGCACCGACTTGAGAATAGGCGATAGATTGCCCGCCCATATAAGAGGCCATCATTAACTTTTCATCAGCTTCTGGATGATCTTCCAAAAAGACTTCATAACACAAATCTAACGACTTTTCGCCAAAGGCACGCGCAAATTCATTAATATAGGTGCCATTCAATGCCTCTACATTATGAATATAGCAGTCCATGCCGGTATAGAACCACTGGTTTTTAGGCACCCCTTTGGTCAAGTCTGGGTCTAAAATAATTTGATCAAAAACCGTGTAATCCGAGTTCAGTCCCAGTTTTCTCTCTGGACCCGTCAACACTGTCGTACGTGACGCTTCTGCACCTGTTCCGGAAATGGTCGGAATACCGATATGGTGAACGGCTGGATTTTCAATCAAATCCCAACCTTGATATTTGGCCGAACCGCCTGGGTTGGTCAACATCAAAGCCACCGCTTTCGCCAAATCCATTGAAGAGCCGCCACCAATCCCCACAACGGAAACTGGATTATTGCCATTCGCATGCGCTTTGGCATAGGCTTGCACCTCTTCAGTCAAAGCATCCACATAGGTGGTTTTGGGTTCATCGGTCACATCCAACCACAACACCAAATCCTGATTATGCACCGGGAGTCTTTCTGCTAGCGGCTTATCTTTATGCACCTGATCCACCATAAAAACAACAAAGTCTTCTGGTGACTGGCGTTCTTCGCTTAAGACATCATCCAGTTGATCAAAGCTACCACGGCCAAAAATAATCTTGGGAACAGTTTTAAAGTTACGGTGTTTCATCGGTTTTTCCTATTTCAAAATTTGGTTAAAAGCATCAATTCGTTGTTGTAAATCTTCTTCGGTCCACTTCAGCATAATGAGCATAGATAAGGTACGGCTCATGATAGCATCCGATTTCGGCGTTTTGACTTGCGTATAGTCTGGTCGATCTTGCACCAACTCAATCGGCAGCTTGGCACAACTTTTCATCTGTTGAATATGATCCCAATTCTTGAAATAGTGCCAATTATTTCCATACCAATAGAAAACGCCCCCTATGCCCGCTTCAGCTAAAGCGGCATTCACCTCTTTTGCACGTGCTTCGGTTGGCAACATAAAAGAGAGGAAGCCCGCATTATCACCGGCTTCATCTGGAATTTCACGCAGTTGCACTTCATCAAATTGAGCCAAAGCGTCTTTCAACACTTTTTTATGACGCCGCTGTAGCGCTAAGATGGTATCCAGTTTCCCTAATTGGGCCACCCCCACCGCAGCATTCATCTCCGAAATGCGGTAATTAGAACCCATAATCGGATGACCTTCTGCCCCTCTGTCATTACCGATATGATCATGGCCGTGATCTGAATACATATGGGCATTTGCATAAATCTGATCATCATTGGTTAAGACCGCTCCCCCTTCACCACAAGAGATGGTTTTCACCGAGTCAAAAGAGAGGCATCCCACTTGACCAATAGTCCCTAAAGCCTTGCCATGATAACTTCCGCCTGTGGCTTGACACGCATCTTCCAATAAAATCAGACCATGCTGATCACAAATGGCCTGAATCTCATCCAGTTTACCCATTGAACCGCACATATGCACCAGATTCACAGCCTTAGTTCTAGGCGTGATTGCGGCTTCAATGCCTTCAGGCGAGAGACAGAGGGTTTCATCAATTTCGGCAAACACTGGAATGGCGCCCGCCAAAACAATCGCTTCCACAGTGGCCACAAAGGTAAACGGTGGCACAATCACCTCATCTCCTGCACCAATACCGGCTGCCGCCAAAGCGGTCATCAAGGCTGTGGTACCACTCGAGACAAGATGTGCATGCTTCACATTAAGTTTATCGCACAGCATCTGTTCCATCTCTTTTGCTTTCCAGACGCCATTACGCATCGCATCAAAGTTATAGCGAAAGGTAAATCCCTTCTCCATCACTTCATCAACTTGTTGTTTTTCTGCTCCATCAAACAGTTCAAAACCGGGCATAGATTACTCCTTTGTTGGCACTAGCGCTTTTAGCAGCGTGGCATAATGCTGTTGTTGGCGATGCGTCTTCAATCGGTTCGCGATAAAAATCGCATGCAGCTGCTCAAGCGCGAACTCAAAATCATCATTAATCACCAAATATTCAAATTCTGGATAATGCGACATTTCGCTTACCGCTTGCTGCATGCGCTTTTCAATCACCTCTTTGGCGTCAGTCCCGCGTCCTGTCAGGCGGCGCTCTAGCTCCTCTAAAGAGGGCGGCAAAATAAAAATGGTGGTCGCATGAGGCATTTTAGCTTTCACCTGTTGCGCCCCTTGCCAGTCGATCTCTAAAATCACATCCTTACCACTGGCCAATTGTGCCTCGACAGTTTTTTGAGAAGTGCCATAATAGTTATCAAACACCTTGGCAAACTCTAAAAACGCCCCTTCCGCCACCAGCTGTTCAAAGGTTTCCCGTGAAACAAAATGATAATTCACTCCCTCCACTTCACCTGGACGAGGCGGACGCGTCGTGGTCGAGACCGACACGACAATTTGAGGATCTTTTTCCGTCAAGGCTTTAACTAGCGACGTTTTGCCTGCGCCAGAAGGCGCAGAAATAATATAAAGTGCGCCTGTTTGAGTATCCGCTACATGAGAAGACATCAATTTTTCCTACTCATTTTATTTGATAATGATTTGTTATTTTAGCATGAAACAACGCCATCAACCCTCTGTTTTCGGTACAATAGCCCTATGCAAAAAGAAAGTATTTTTTTAGTCGGCCCTATGGGCTCAGGGAAATCCACTGTCGGTCGGCTACTGGCGGAAAAACTCCACTATCAGTTTGTGGACAGCGATCATGTGATTGAAGAGCGCACAGGAACCACCATTCCTACCATTTTTGACATTGAAGGGGAGGAAGGGTTTCGTGCCCGGGAGCAAGCAGTGATTGAAGAGCTCACCCAGTTGCCTGAAATTGTATTGGCCACTGGTGGCGGTGCCGTGCTTAAGCCTGAAAACCGTCGTGCTTTAGCGAGTCGAGGGTTTGTCATCTATCTTAAATCACCCGTGCACGCCTTGCTACAACGCACTCGCATGGATCGCAACCGTCCCTTATTACAAACCGACAACCCTAAAGCGGTGCTGACTAAAATTGTGGAAGAACGCGAACCACTTTATCAAGAAGTGGCGGATATGGTGATTGAAACCGAGTTTTACTCCGTTCACCGTGTCGTCAAACAGATTATGGAACGATTGGAACAAGAGCAGATTATCAAATGAAAAAACTGATTGTTGATCTAGGTGAACGCGCCTACCCCATCTTTATCGGTGAAGGCTTAATTGATCAAGCAGACTTAGTGCGTCCTTATGTGAAAGGGACTCAAGTCTTAATTGTGACCAATACGACCGTTGCCCCTCTCTATCTTGAGCGGGCTAAAAAGGCTTTTGCCGATTTTGATGTGCAAACTGTCATTCTTCCAGACGGAGAAGCCTACAAAAATTTAACCGTACTCAATCAGATTTTTGATACCGCCATTGAACACCACTTTGACCGCAAGTCCACCTTTGTCGCATTAGGTGGTGGCGTGATTGGTGATATGACCGGTTTTGCGGCAGCCGCTTATCAGCGTGGCGTCCCCTTTATTCAAATGCCCACGACACTATTGGCTCAGGTCGACTCTTCTGTCGGCGGAAAAACGGGCGTCAACCACCCCAAAGGGAAAAATATGATTGGCGCTTTTCATCAACCTGAATGTGTGGTCATTGATACCCAGACGCTTAACACCTTAGAAGACCGTCAACTTTCAGCCGGTCTGGCTGAGGTGATTAAATATGGCCTAATTCGAGATGAGCCCTTTTTTGAGTGGCTAGAACAGAAAATGCCGCAACTGCTGGCTCGAGAGCCCGCAATTTTAGCCGAGGCCATTGAACGCTCATGCCATAACAAAGCTGAAGTGGTGGCCGCCGATGAAAAAGAAGCGGGACAGCGCGCCCTATTAAATTTGGGACACACCTTTGGCCATGCCATTGAAGCCGGTATGGGCTATGGCAAGTGGCTACATGGCGAAGCTGTCAGTGCAGGCACAATGCAAGCCGCTTATCTTTCACAACTGATGGGAAAAATCACCGCTGAAGAGGTCAGTCGAATCGGTCGCCTCTTTACCCAAGCGCACCTCCCTATCTATCCCCCCAGCTTAGAAGAAATGCCGGTTGAGCGATTTTTAGAACTGATGGCAGGGGATAAAAAAGTACAAGCTGGCACCATTCGTTTGGTACTGCTCAAAAAAATTGGTGAAGCCTATCTAACCGGCAACTACCCAGAAGCCTTACTTATCCGCACCCTTAAAGAGTGGCGGTTATAACTTAAATCTGCGATCCATAAAAAACCCAGCCTAAGCTGGGTTTTTTATCAAACGTAAGAATGGTTAGCGTACTTAGGCAACCGCCTCTTTTTCCATTTTCTCTTTAATTTTTTTCATCGCTTGCTTTTCAATTTGCCGAATACGCTCCATGGAAACCCCATATTCAGCAGATAACTCTTTTAAGCCCACTTTTTCATCGCTCAACCAACGTTTTTGCAGAATATCACGACTTCTGTCATCCAACTCAGTTAAGGCTTCTCTCATCAATTTTTGCTGATACTCCGCTTCACTTTCTTTGGCTAACGCATTTTCTGGATCTAACTCATGGCTCACCAAAATCGGATAGGTGGAACTGCTTTCTTCTTCCTCTTCAGGCGAAAGATTCACTGATAAATCTTGCCCATAAAGACGGCTCTCCATCTCGAGCACATCTTTACGCGTCACCCCCAATTCATCCGCGACTTGATCGGCATCTTTATCATTGAACCACTCCAATGATTTTTTGGCGCCCCGCAATTTAAAGAACAGTTTTCGTTGTGCCTTGGTGGTTGCTGTTTTCACAATACGCCAATTACGAATCACATATTCATTAATCTCTGCACGAATCCAATGGATCGCAAAGGTCATTAAACGTACATTCTCTCGAGGATCAAAGCGCTTAATCGCTTTTAGCAGACCAATATTGCCTTCTTGAATCAGATCAGCCAAAGGCAGACCATAGCCGCTGTATGAACGCGCAATAGGGACGACATAGCGCAGGGAAGAGAGTACCAACTGACGCGCAGCATCCATGTCTTTATGGTAGAAATATCTCTCAGCCAATTCACGCTCTTGTTCTGCACTTAGCTGAGGGAAAGATTGAATGGTACGAAGATAGGTTTCCAAGTTTTTGCCTGGGACCAAATTCATACCGGCTTGTTTAGGCACTAATTGATTCATGCTTTTGTCCTCCGATTCATTCTATAGACCCACCCAAAATAGGTGACTATCAGAAAAAGCTAAGTGTGAGAACATTGTGAATGGCTAAACCAAGCACAACATCAACTACAGCTAATATAACGAGCTTTTATAGGAAAAGCAATGACGCTTGAAAAATATTATTTAATATTTTAAATCAACAAGATAAGAATGCTTGACATAAGAAGGCACTGTCGCAAAAAACTTGAATCTATTTTTAACTTGCATAGGATGGAGACAAAGCACAATACAAAAAAAAAACCAGCCAAAGATTTGGCTGGTTTTCTCTAAGCACTCACTTCAGCAAATGGAAGAATGGCTTACCCTTGAGTCGGTAACTCTCCAGCTTGCTGCATCATCTCCATCCACGCATCACGCAGTTCTGACAAAATCTCAATCGCACTGTCTAAATAAAAGGTCTCTTTTTCAAATACCGCCTCTTGAATAGACTGATCTGCATAGCGATACAGCTCTTCTAGATCATAGGCCAGAGGTGTTTGTTGACTGAAGTGCAAGCGGTCACGCAAGGCATCTAAAATTGTCGTCATCCGCCCGAGATGAAACCCTTTTTCCACCCAAGCTTCACTTTGATGACAAATTTTTGCCAAATTCCCTTTATCCACCACCCCTTGCAGCAACAATAGAATGGTTTTATTTGGGTTTTGCGCCAACTCCTGCTCCACTTCTTCTTGACGAATATATTCTTGAAGCAGTGGGGCGGTTTGTTGTTGCGCTTCTACAGTCATATTTGTGGTCATGATTAACTCCTTATCCTTCCCTTGTGTGTTAACGGTAGAGGATTCATCCTCAAGTTTTTCTTTGTGGGGACGATATAGCAGAGATCATGCCAACTTTTTGTTGGGTTTTTGACTAACTATTTAAAAATGAACCTTAACCGCTTGGGCAGAACGGTTCGCTTTTGCAAGCGCTTCTTCTATTGAATCTGCTCGCGCCAAGGCCACCCCCATACGACGTCTGCCATGTATTTCAGGTTTACCAAATAGGCGTAACTGGGTATCAGGCTCAGCCAAAGCCGCTTCCAAGTTACTATACTGCACTTGCGTTGAATCCCCTGTTGGTAAAATGACACTGGAAGCTGAAGGGCCATGTTGCGTAATATTTGGAATCGGCAACCCTAAAATGGCTCTAACATGTAAAGCAAATTCTGATAAATCTTGCGAAATTAACGTGACCATCCCCGTATCATGTGGCCGCGGCGAGACTTCGCTAAAAATCACCTCATCGCCTTTTACAAACAGCTCAACCCCGAACAGGCCTCGGCCAGTTTCGCCACAAAGCGCCTCTGCCACCGCCTTTGCCATCTGCTGTGCTTGCTCAATCGCTTTTTGACTCATCGGGTGAGGTTGCCATGATTGGCGATAGTCACCGGCTTCTTGATAATGGCCAATCGGCTCGCAAAAGCTGATGCCATCGCGGTGTTTAATGGTCAATAAAGTGATTTCATAATCAAAATCCACAAATCCTTCGACAATAACTTTACCTTTGCCGGCACGCCCCCCTTCCTGCGCATACTGCCAAGCCGCCTCTATCTCTTCTGGGCGCTTAATGACGCTCTGACCTTTACCCGAAGAGCTCATAATAGGCTTCACAACACACGGCAGACCAATTTTTTCAATCGCCGATTCAAACTCAGCATGTGAAGCCGCAAAAGCATAAGGTGATGTTTTTAACCCCAAGGTTTCTGCGGCCAACCGCCGAATCCCTTCACGGTTCATGGTCAACTGTGTCGCTTTTGCCGTAGGCACCACATTAAACCCTTCGGCTTCCAACTCAGCCAATGCCTCTGTCGCAATGGCTTCAATCTCTGGCACAATATAAGCTGGCTTTTCTTGCAGAATCAAATCCTTTAAAGCCTCCGCATCCAACATATCCATCACATGACTACGGTGTGCAACCTGCATCGCTGGCGCCTTAGCATAGCGATCGACGGCTATCACTTCCAACCCTAACCGCTGACACTCAATCGCCACCTCTTTGCCAAGCTCTCCCGAACCTAATAACATCACTTTGGTCGCTGTCGCCGAAAGCGGCGTTCCAATCTTTAACATGGCATATCCTTTGCTTATCATTTTTGAGCACAGTGTTTAACTTTTAACACTTTCGTCATTACACAATATATATATAGAAGATTTGGCGATTTTATCACACGAGGGAAAAGCGATGTTAGACTTGGCATCCACATCAAAACTGAAACACAAGAGCCGAAATACCTTATCTGATAAGGAAAATTTACTGTTCAAACAGTTACAAAAACAATTTTCAAACCGCTCTGATGATAGCCTAAGAGGGTTATTAGAAGCAAAATTACAGCAAGCGACCCCCACACAAATTGAGACCGAAACACTGTTTCGCAAAGCGCATTTTGATGCGCTGACCCACCTCCCCAACCGGGCTTATTTCAATGAAGTGTTAGAACACTTTATTGTCTCCAGCCATAAACAAGAGATGGCCTTTGCACTGCTGTTTCTCGATCTGGATGGCTTTAAAGCGGTCAATGATGAGATGGGACATCAAACGGGAGATGAACTATTGCGCCATGTCGCGGCTCGCTTGATGTTTGCCGTGCGCGAAGAAGATAAGGTTTTTCGTTTAGGCGGAGATGAATTTGTCATCCTCTTGCCTGAAATCACGGAACATGAAACCACTGAAAAAATTGCTCAACGCATTATTCATGAGATCAGCCAAGCCTATTGGCTCAATGGACAGCCTGTCCACATTTCCACCAGTATTGGCATCGCACTTTTTCCCAAAGATGGCCAAATTGCTGCCGACCTCATTGCGAATGCGGATAAAGCCCTATATGCAGCCAAGTCAAAAGGGAAAGGCATCGCTCTGTTTTATGAAGAATCTTACCTCACCCCCCAACAAAAGTTTGCAGCAGAAGTGGCGGATTTAGAACAGGCAATTGAGGCCGCAGAACTGACCATCTGTTCGTGTCAACAATACAGTTTAGAACACCAAAGTTTAGAGCTGATACACCACTCGCTTTGTTGGCAACAGCAGACACTCCCAACATGGGAGGATAAGCTTGAAAGCTCACGTTACGCCACGCAGATCGGAAATTGGCTCATTGATAACAGTTTTTATCATCTACAACAGAGCTCAGATCAAGCGAAAACTCGAATCGCGATTCCACTCATTCTTAAACTCCTTAAACAGACTGAAATTACAGAAAAACTCTCAAAAGCCCTTTCACAGTATCAAGTTCAAGCGCAACAAGTCTTATTACAACTGAATGCTTCAAGTTGGACGCAGCTCATGGCCTCCTCCAGTCATCGAGATCAGATTGAACAGCTCAATCAGAAAGGGTTCTATTTCATACTCGAAGGCATGGATGAACATCAATTTGTACTGAACGCTTTACAACACCCTGCCGTTCAAATTGTACAACTCAATGCCGAATGGGTCTTGCAATCCAAACAAGATGAAAAGTTAGATAGGGTCGAAACCTTAATTCAAATGCTTCATTTGTTAAATAAAAAAGTGTCTTTAGACGAAGGCGTGTTAGAGCCTCAACTGATGCGAAAACTCGGTATTGATTGGGTGAAATCTATTCAGATTCCAAAATAAAAAAACCGCGGTAAACACCGCGGTTTTTTGCTTAAGATAAGACTCAATCTTATTTAAAATTTTCCATTTTATAAGTCACTAAAGGCTTACCATGTTGCGTCCAAAGGTGTGCAGAGCCATCATAAAGCTTCACTTGCTTGTTGCCCAAAATCTCATGCATCACAAACCAGTTACCTGAGGCTAAGTGTCCAGTATTACAATAGGTAATGGAAGGTTTAGATAAATCCACACCAATGGCTGCAGCCGCTTTTTTATATGCATCCGCACTTAAAAATTTAGCCGGTTTAGCAGAAGTATCCAAATCTACAGGATACAATTTAGCCCCTGGGATATGACCTGCACTCTTAACTGAACTTTTATGCCAAGTTCCTAAGTACAGACTGGTATTACGGCTATCTATTAATTGATAACCATTTTGCCCCTTAGAGGCGGCTTCTACCTCAGCAGTGCTGGCATAAATAGACTGGTCTTGATCTGTGGCTGTCCAATTTCCTTGATGACCTAAGTCTCCATGACCTTTTTTATCTAAAGGTAGCTTAGCTTTTGCGTAGGCCACCATCCCCCCATTCATAATGGTGACATTATTCTCACCATAGGACTTAAACTGCCAGTACAGACGAGCTGCTTTCGCTGCAGCACCTGGCCCTTTACCAGGATAAGCAATGACAATGGCATCTCCTTTATTAATGCCCCAGCTCTGAACCATTTTTTGCCAAGTCTCTTTAGAGGGCAAGAGCCCTTTTGCTTTCACCCCTTCAACCGTTGCTTCAACACGCACCTTTTTATAATTAACGGGCTCTGCCCCAGGAATATGCGCCTTTTTACCAATCTCTAAAATCTTGACTTCATCTTTATGCGCATTTACCCAAGCAGGCGTCACTAAAGGCCCTGGTACTTGCAATGCAAATGCATTAGTCGTCAAGAATAGTGCGCTGATTAGTGTTGCACCTTTTAGCGTGGTTTTCATGCTTATCCTCCTAATATTAGAAATTAATAAATAATCAAAATAATGTTGTTTCATTAAACGTAAACCGACCGTAAAAGTCAATTTTATTCCTTATAAAAATTCCCTTATATTTTTTATCAATGCAATAAAAAATTTTTTAATCCACCTCTACCATTTTCATAGCGTGAGAGAGGCGCTAAAATGGGCTTATGCAAAATCCTTTAGCTTACTTCAATCTTATTTGCCTGCTGCTCAATCTGCGCTTAGTTCCCCATAAGCAGATTATCCGATGCCCACTTTTATGACAAGTTTGACTGACCAAATCATTCTCTTTCTGATCGCTTTGCTTGCCAATTTTCTCTCTGCCCTCGCAGGTGGGGGTGCAGGCCTATTGCAGCTGCCCGCTTTACTTTTTTTAGGATTGCCTTTTGCCATTGCCTTAGCTACCCATAAAGTCGCCAGTGTCTTCTTAGGCTTAGGCGCCACCGCTCGCCATCTTAAATCTGGTACTTTTAATGGGCGTTTTGCGCTTTTTATTCTTGCTTTTGGTCTGCCAGGCGTAGTGGTTGGCGCCAACTTGATTTTACACGTCGAGGAAACGCTTGCGGAAATAGCCTTAGGCCTGCTCACCTTTGGTTTGGGTTTCTACTCTTGGCGCAAACCCGATTTAGGACTCACCGCCCAATCGCCCAACCACTCTATTTGGGGATGGTTAATAGGCGGCATCGGACTGTTTTTAATTGGAGCGCTCAATGGTTCCTTAACCTCCGGAACGGGACTGTTTGTCACCCTATGGCTAGTGCGTTGGTTTGGCCTCGACTACAAATCGGCCGTCGCCTACACGCTCATTTTAGTCGGCATTTTCTGGAATGGCACGGGCGCATTGACTTTAGGGTTGCTCACAAAAATTCAATGGGATTGGCTACCAGCGCTCATTCTTGGCTCACTCATCGGCGGTTATCTCGGCGCCCATTTTGCGATTATCAAAGGCAATCAATTGGTTAAACGCAGCTTTGAATGGATGACCATGTTGGTGGGCATCGCTTTAATTTTAAAAGGGCTCTAACTCCCTACTTTTGTTTACGTAACTGGCGAATCATGAGCCGCTCTCTGGCATCAAACAGTTTTCGACTGCCTAAATGCAGGGCAATTAAGGTGCCTGAACCCGTAGAAACGGTAATCAGCAGCATAATCATAATTTGATATTTCACCGCTTCCATTGGATCGGCGCCGGCTAAAATTTGACCGGTCATCATGCCCGGCAAAGAGACCACGCCCGCTGCCACCAACATATTGATAATCGGTATCATCGCCGTATGTAAACTCTGTTCTCGTACAAACTTAATGGCCTGCTGTCCAGTTCGCCCTAAAGCCAGTTGCGCTTCAATCGCCCCTTTTTGTGCAATGGCACTGCGCGTGAGTGTATCTAGCGCGATTCCGATGGCGGTCATACTGTTGCCTAGCACCATGCCCAAAAGCGGGATAGCGTACTGCGGTTCCCACCAAGGCGTGGGCGAAATCACCACAATTAACACCATCACGGTCACCACTAAAGCGGTCAACGATAACGAAAGCAAACCTATCCAGTAGGTCGCATATTTTTCAAATAGATAGGATTGCCGCTTCACAATCTCATAGCCAGCAAACGCTAGCATAATGGCGCCCACCAAGGCGACCCAAATAAACTGATTGGCGGCAAACACCCAGCTCAACCAAAGTCCCATCAATAGAAGCTGCACGATCATACGCACTGTGGCAATCCACAGCTGCTTAGTTTGGGAAAAGCCGTTCAGTAATAAAACAATGCCTAATAAAAAGACCAAACTGGCCAAAAACGCTAAATCTTGATAAGAGAGCAGGATCATTTGCATCAATCACTCCTTTACGGCTTTTCGGTCATCAGTTGGCGAATCAATTTGACCGCCTGCGGCTGCGTCCAATCGTAACCGCCAAAGAGGGCATAACGGATACGGCCTTTTTGATCAATCAAAAATGAGCTGGGATAAGCAAAGATGCGCCAGTTTTTAACCGCTTGTCCAGTTGGATCAAGTAACACAGGAAAATTAACCGGGTGCTGTTTTAAGAAGGCCTGAATTGCAGGTTTTGGTTCCCCCAGGTTTACTGCCAAGATTTCAAAAGGTTGCCCTTTCAGCTGATTTTTAAGCGCCACCATTGAAGGCATCTCATGCACACAGGGAGGACACCAACTGGCCCAAAAATTCAAGAGTACCACCTGACCTCGATAATCGGCTAAATCCATCATTTTTCCCTGTAAACTTTGCAACCGTAAAGGGATATTTTGCGGACCTTTGTAGGGTACCAGTCCGGATTTTTTCTGATTTTTAACCGCTTTTGGCGATACAGAAGTCTCCGTTTGTTGTAGAACTCGATTTTTTGACATATCCGCTTTTAAAGCATTCATCGCTTGAGTCAGCTGGGCAGGGAGTTGTTTCGCCTGCTGCTGTTCATTGGGCAAGGCATCGGGACGAAAATAAAACCGATCCCGAACTTTTGGCAGCAGCTGTAACCAAACCGTACTGCCTCCTTTTGCTAAAGTCTCCGCCAAATTGAGCAAATGCCAACGCCAAGGCGACAACTCCGCTTGCAAAATAAAAATGGGCGCATTGATTTGAGACACTTCCGGCAGATACTGCGCCTTTTCACCCGGGACAGGTGTCACGATATACAGATTGGGATTAAGCAGAATCAACCCTTTATGGCGGAGCGCCTGCTGCTGTTGCCCCCAATGCCAACCTCGAACAGCCAAAACCGCCCCCTTATCTTCAGCGAGCACATAAAGCGGTTTTGAAGGCTGTAACGATTGCAGCTTTTCAGTCAACGCCCAAATGACTGAGGCTGGGATTTTGTCAATACTACTGGGCGCGGCCGGCAGAAAATAGGCTTCAAAAAGATTAGGCAAACATACTTGACTCTGACTGCGTTGAGCCAATTTTTGCGCCTGCAACCGAACCCCTGCTGGATAACCATAGTCTGAGGGCAGCCATAAAACGAGGTTTTGTACTGCAGCTGATAAAGGCGTCAAGCAAGTCACCTCAATCTCTAACGGTTCTGAACCCATCTGAGTGGGTTTAACCGTCCAAGTTTGCCTCAGCTCCGCACCCAATACAGGCGATGACACCCCCATCCAGAGTAAAAATCCCATAAAGCTTAAACGCAACATCGTTCCTCCTCAAGCCTTAAGCATGCTAAAATCGCAGTCGTTGCTTACCTTTCATTTAACCATTGTAAACCTTATGCCGCTCACACTGCTCTCTCAATTCAGTCAACAGCTCAAGCAGCAACAACACCGCGGCTTAGTGGTGCTGCAAGGAGAACTGGATTGGCAAATGTCTATTTGGCAGCAGTGGGTGAATCAAGTCCATCAACACGCGCCTCGTACCCGCTGCTTACAAATCGATACGCTCTTAGATGAAGACCTTAATTCCACCAAAAGCCTTTCACAACTTTCGCCTCAAGCCTGTCGGCATCTGCTAGGACAAGAGGCTGACCATGCGTTTTTCAGCCTGCAAAGTCCTGCCGGCATTGATCTAAATGCACTTGGCATTGTCACCGGCCTCCTCACCGTCGGCGGCCTCTGCTTTATCGGAGTCCCTGAGCAGCCGCAACCCAACCCAGCCAGCCAACGATTAATCAACTTTCCCTACTCATTAAAAGATTGCCAAGCAGGGTTTTATCACCATCTGCTGAACACGCTTCAACCTTTTAAAATGCAAATACTCTGGCTCAAACCCGAAATGGCCTCCATAACGCTCCCCAAGCTGGAAAACCCAACTAACACGGCCTCTCCTTCCCCCGATTTAATGCCCACTTGTGAGCAGCAGCAAGCGATTCAAGCCATTGCCCATGTCGCTTTTGGTCATCGTCATCGCCCTTTGGTACTGACCGCAGAGCGCGGTCGCGGTAAAAGTGCCGCCCTAGGTATGGCTGCCGCCCTCTGCTTGCAACAGGGTAAAACCCATATTGGGCTCACCGCCAGCCGAAAAACACAAATTCAAGGCGTTTTACAGTTTTGCGCTTATTTTTTAACCCAAAATGTACAAAATTTAGCGCAAAATTTTGACGATTTGCCAGAATTCCCAGTCCTGCCACGGCAATTTGTAGCGGAAACGCTCATTCAAGAGCGCGATCGGTTAAGCATTCAAGATACAACAGGACAAACGGTGACCCTGCAGTTTTATGCGCCTGATGCTCTACTGGCAACTCTTCCTGAGGTAGATATTTTGCTGGTAGATGAAGCCGCCAGCTTACCCTTGCCGGTGCTTGAAGGCTTTTTGACCCGTTTTAGCCGTTTGGTGTTTGCCACCACTTTACAAGGGTATGAAGGATCCGGTCGGGGTTTTGGTCTTAAATTTGCCCAAATGCTGGCAAAATATCAGTGGCGACATCTTGAACTTAAATCCCCCATCCGTTGGGCAGAACAAGATCCTTTAGAAACTTGGGTGAATGCTCTGTTACTGGCGCCCAAACAGGTCACTTTACAACAATCTACGCCACGCCAACGCCTTAATCACTATTCCATCAGCGAACTGCCCACACAAACCCTTTGGCAGCGGCCACAGACTTTGCAAGCGATTTTTGAACTGCTGGCCAGTGCGCACTATCAAACGCAACCCAATGACCTTTTACAACTTCTGGAAGCCCCGCATATTAAACTGTGGGTAGCACAACAAGCGGGAAAAGTGATGGGGGTTCTTTTGGTCACCGAAGAAGGGGGACTGCCACATCCTCAACAACAGACCACACTGCACTTTCAAGGCCACCTGATGCCGCAACAGCTGTTTCGACACTCCCTCAATCCCGAATGGCTCAATCTAAAAAGCTGGCGCATATTGCGTTTGGCGGTCTCCCCTGAATGGCAACAGCAAGGGATGGGGAGCGCTTTAGTACAGCATGCGCTTCGGCAGGCAGCAGAAGCAGGCTTACAAGCGGTCAGTACCAGCTTTGGCGCCACTGCAGATTTGGTAGCCTTCTGGCGAAAGCAAGGTTTTGCGCCCCTCTATTTAGGACTGAAAAAAGATGCCGCCAGTGCCAGCCATGCTTTAACGATGCTCTATCCGCTCACGGATAAGGCACAGCAGCTTACACAGCAGCAGCAAGCCGACTATCACCCCCAATTTGCGCATCTACTGAATGAACGGCCTTTTTCACAATTGCCGCTCCCTTTGCTATATGAGATCCTACAAGGCCTGCGCTATCCGCCCACCGCCTTTCCTAATGGCTACCTTCAAGGCCAGCCATTTGAAGCGGTTTCATTTCAACTGAAACAGTGGGCACTCTCTCATGCAGAACAGTTATCAGCACTCCCAGAAAGCTTTTGTCTTAAGGTGTGTCAAAACCATTCCTGGCAATCCCTAAATGCAAGCTACGGCTCCCGAAAACAGCTCGAAAAACTGTGGAAAAAATGCCTTTATGCTTCAAACACCACCGTTTTATTGCCGTGGATCAGAACACGATCTTCTAGATGATAACGCACCCCCCGCGACAAAACGGTTTTTTCAACATCTCGTCCCAATCGTTTTAAATCCTCTGCCGTATGTGCATGGGTCACTCGAATCACATCCTGCTCAATAATGGGGCCACCATCTAAGACTTCAGTCACATAGTGACAGGTGGCACCAATGAGTTTAACACCGCGTTCATAGGCTTGATGATAAGGCCTTGCGCCCACAAAAGAGGGGAGAAAACTGTGATGAATATTAATCACTCGACCGGCAAATTCTGCACACATTTGCGGCGGTAAAATCTGCATATAGCGTGCCAACACGATCAGGTCTGCTTGATACTGCTTCACCAGCCGCTCGGCTGTTGCAAACGCCTCCGGTTTATTTTCCGCAGTCACGGGCACATGGTGAAAAGGCACACGATACCAATTTGCCATCTCTTCTAAATCCGGATGATTGGCGATCACACACACAATCTCTCCAGGCAGATCCTGTTCATGCCAACGATAGAGCAGATCCGCCAAACAGTGCGATTCTTTGGAGGCAAAGAGTGCAATTTTTTTCGGTGTAGCCGAATCACTGATCTGCCACTTCATCTGAAACTGTTCCGCAATCGGCACAAAGGCGGCTTTAAACGCCTCCAGCCCCGCGGTTAAAGAACTGGCCAAGATCTCATGACGCATAAAAAACCATTGATTGGCCGAATCGGTATGATGATTGGCCTCCACAATGGTGCCGCCCTGTTCCGCAATCAGCGTCGCCACTTTGGCAACAATGCCCACTTGATCCGGACAAGAGATGGTTAAACGATAAACATGTTTCATAGGATAACTCTTAATTTAAGTTGGATTATCATAGCAAAAATATAGCGGATTTTTTAAGACGATTAAATATCCTGAAAATTATGCTATATTTAACACGCTTTCCTTAAAAAATAAGTAGGAGAAGAAACATGAAAACCAAGCTCACTTTAATGGCTGCCTTAGTCTCCAGCTTAGCCTTCAATGCGCAAGCGGCGCCCAATGAATATACCCCCATTGGTCCCAATATTAGCTATGGCAATGACTCTAATCCAAACACCATCTATTCTACTGTGGCGAACCCTGCTAATAATGCCATTGGCGTGTCTGATACAAAAGGGTATCGTTATGGCTTGGGCGCCAATGTACAGCTTGATGTCACCCTAAAAGATTTAGAAGGGTCAAAAGATTACTGGGATGACAAAATTGTGCCTTATATACAATCAAATAATAGCAATGATGCGCCTATTCTTCAAAATAGGGTAAACGATTTTTTAAGCAAATATAATCATGGCCAAGCGAACATTATAGTGGGCGGTACCGTTCCGTTACTTATTAAAAACTCCTTCTTAAAAGGCGGTCTGACATTTGACTATACACGCCAAATCGCAACTCAAGTCATGATTATTAATGGCCCAAGTCCAGTCACTGCAACTCCTTCAGGCAGTGGAAATTCTATCACCATTAATGAAAAAGCAGCAGCAGTCCATCTTGCTTATAACCAATTAGATGAATTTGCCCTTTCCTATGGTCGTGATCTTTTTTCTAATGATCAAGGCAAACTCTCGGTAGGGGTGACTGCGCGCTATCTAACGCTTACCAACAATCAAGCCAATGTCGATTTAAAAACCATCGTGGATGATAATGCGTCAGGAACCAAAGACTTTAATGAATATCTTTCCGATATTGATAATTCGTCTAAATCAGACTCAAATTATACCGCCAATATTGGGATTAACTGGCAAGGAGAAAACTATAAACTCAGCTTTATCGGTCTGAACCTGTCTGAACCCACCTTTAAAGTCAATAACCGAACCAATGTGATCTCTCCAACATATACTTACTTTTCAAGCCAGATTGATGCGAAATTTAAGCTAAAATCTCAATATCGCATCGCTGGACGTCTCAATACACAAAATGAACACTGGACCCTTAGCGCTTCTTACGATTTAAATAAAGCCAATGATTTAAATAACCAAGATGTGCAATTTTGGGATATCGCTGCCGCTTATGCAACCAACTCAGCTTGGTATATTCCAGATGTGCGTTTAGGCGTTCGAGGAAACCTCGTGGGCACCAAATATAACTATATGAATGCGGGGTTAACCTTTGGCTTCTTAAATATCGATCTCTCAACCACAACACTGGATTTCTCAGGCGTTGCGGATAACCAAAAAGATGCGGGCGTGATGGCCTCTGTCGGTGTTGAGTTCGACTTCTAAGACCTTTTAATGAGATGGCAGCAGATGGCTCAATAATGTGGGATTTTTTGACCTTTAATCATTTCATCGCCCAAGATGTTTTGATGGTTATCTATTATTTGGGGGCGATTATTGGACCCATTATTTTATACGCCCTACGAAAGCGACTGACTGCCTATCTCAAAGATAAAGGCCTGACCTTTTCTCTCAGCGCATCAGAAGAGCGCTTAGCCTTGCTGATTTACATTATCGCATTGATTTGTATGGAGCTTTGCTGGCGAATGATGTTTGAGGCGATGATTGGCTATTTTGATATGCACGACTATCTATACAAAATTTCGCAAACAGTGTAAAAACTCAAACCCATATTTAGCCAGTTTAACTTCCCCTACACCATTTATGGCCAAAAATGCGCCATCTGTTTGTGGTCGTTTTTGAGCCATTTCCATTAAAGCCGCATCTCCAAATACCTGATAAGCAGGAATATCTTCAGCTTCCGCAATTTCACGACGCAGTTGACGTAAGGCTGCAAACACTTCAAGATCGGCCTCTGAGAGATTCGATTTCTGTTGCATACGGCTCGATTTACCGATTTTCTGTTTCTGCGGCAAGGCTAACTCTAGCTCAATTTCCCCTTTTAACAGCGGCTTGGCGTCTGGTGTGAGACGCAGAACATTGTAGTGGGTCGGATCAGGATAGAGATACCCTAAATGGATCAATTGACGAAAAATACTCTGCCACTCATGAGCAGAATAATCTTTACCAATGCCATAGGTCGATAGTGTTTGGTGGTTATTTTGGCGAATCCGTTCGTTATTTTGACCTCTTAAAACCTCAATCACATACTGCATACCATAGCGTTGATTAAGCCGATAGACACATGAGAGTGCTTTTTGAGCGACCACTTTACCATCAAACCGTTTGGGCGGGTTGAGACAGAGGTCACAGTGACCGCAAGGCGTGTGCGTCGGTTGCCCAAAATAGTTTAACAGCACATTGCGCCGACAAGTTTGCGCTTCGGCAAACTCAATCATGCTTTGCAGCTTAAAATTTTCCAGACGCTGCTGCTGTGCATCTTCTATCTGCTCAATAAAATATATTGCTGTCGCAATGTCTTTCAAACTAAACAGCAACAGCGCTTCTGCCGGCAACCCATCCCGTCCAGCACGCCCTGTCTCTTGATAGTAGCCCTCGATCGTTTTCGGCAAATCATAATGCACGACAAAGCGCACATTGGGTTTATCAATGCCCATGCCAAAAGCCACGGTCGCCACCACAATCTCAATTTCATCGCGAATAAACTGCTGATGCACACTTTGCCGTATGTCGCTAGACAATCCAGCATGATAGGCGTGCGCTTGAATGCCGTGACTTTGCAATGCTTCGGCCACCTCTTCCACCCGTTTTCGGCTTAACGCATAGATAATGCCACTTTCATTTGTATGGTTTTGTAAAAACGCCAACAGCTGCTGCATCGGTTTGTGCTTCTCTTGCACCCGATAAAAAATATTTGGGCGGTCAAAACTGCCAATATGAATTTTTGGATTTTGCAGCTGAAGTTGCGCCACGATATCTTGCTGAGTCGTGCGATCCGCTGTCGCCGTTAAAGCGATAAAGGGCACCTGTGGGAATTGGGCGCGCAACTGACCGATTTGTCGATATTCAGGACGAAATTGATGCCCCCATTGCGAGACACAGTGCGCTTCATCAATCGCAAAAAGCGCAATGGGTAGAGTCTGTAACTGCTGGATAAAATTAGGCGTCATCAGTCGTTCTGGGGCGATATAGAGGAGATCCAACTGCTGGCTGTGTAACTGATTGAGCACCGCTTCTGCTTCTGGTGGTGCTAAGCTGGAGTTAAGAAAGGCTGCCTTAACCCCCAAATTTTTTAATGCAGAGACTTGGTCTTCCATTAAGGCAATTAACGGCGATACCACTATCGCCACCCCTGGACGAACAAGCGCGGGAATTTGGTAACAAAGTGACTTGCCGCCACCTGTGGGCATTAGCACAAAGCAGTCATGGCCTGCAATGAGGTCGGAAATAATCTCAGCTTGATGGGGACGAAAGGCTGTATAGCCAAAAATGGTGTTTAAAATAGAGTGGGCTGCGGTCAACATAGCGCAAAGTATACAGATTTTATGCCGTCTATTCGCCACTTTTTATAATCGAACAGGTGAGCTTCTCTGCTAAACAGTCACCTTTATCATTGCACTCAATACACAAAAGCCTGCAAAAAGCAGGCTTTATAAAAGGTTAAAAAAGTATTTTTTAGAGACCTGTGCATGAGTGGGATGCGAGCTAAAAATGAGAAAAAATTTTCCGTATCTAGGCGGAAAACGCAGGGAATAGCCAGCTATTGCCAAGTTTTCCAACGACGATAGGGGAAATTTTAGCCATTTTTAGCCGTAGAACCATCTCGTGTACAGGTCTCTTAATTAAACAGGGGCAGTTGTAATTAAGCTAATTAAATACAAAAATGCCCAACCACCAAAGGTCAAGATGAATGCCCATAAAAGTGCTTTCTTACCATTCATAATTTACTCCTTGCCAGCAGGGTTTTTAGGCGTCAAATGCGCATAATACTCTGCTAGAGCTTTAATTTCATCATCTGATAAATCTTTCGTAAATTGAGACATTCCTTCCTCAATATCATTTGTACGTTTACCATACTTATAATTTAGCATAGTACGAATGAAATAAGAGGCTTTCTGTCCTGCCAATGCAGGCGTAATCCCTTTCCCTTCACCATGCACACCATGACATGAAGCACAGGCTGTAATCATACGATTTGTCATGTCACCATGGCGCACCAATTTAATGATATTAGCGGGTGCTGTGTACTGTTCCTTAGGTGCAGGAAGTTTTTGAGCGGCATAATATGCAGCCAAATCCGCCATATCTTGCTTAGACATAGGAACTGTAGCCGCATGCATCACTTCTGCCTTTCCATCACCTTCATTACGCAAAGCATAATGGTAATCCATCAACTGCTTATAGGTATAAAGCTCTGTGCTGGCCGCTAAGTTCGGTGCATTACGTGAAGGCGCTACGCCATTTTCCCCATGGCAGGTAATACACAAACCATAACTGTGAAGCTCTTTACCACGGGCAATATCCCCTTGGGGTTTTTCTGCTACCGCTTGATCCCATGCTTCAATGGTCCATGCTTTTGCAGCATGATCCTCATTAGCCAAAACAGTCGAACTGGCTAAAAAGGTGACCGAAATTAAACTTGCCAAAAAGTGTTTTTTCATATCTTATCTCCTTTTTAATCCTTAACTAAATATGTCTTTACGGAAGGTGCGCTGCCAGTTCTTAGCAACCGCTGCCCGAATATGACGATAGTAAGGATTATCAGTTGGATCAGACATAGACCAAGCTTCTTCATAAGGTTTATCATCACCATTAAAACGGAAGGTTTCTGCAACCGTCATCCCCCAATCTTCAGCTGCCATTGCGACACAGTTATTGGTAATAAACGGCGTACCCAACTCTTTTCCAGTTAATTCAGCATTAATGGCTTTGGTCACCACTTTAGCTTGGTTGCTGGCAATGTAACCCGTCTTAGGCATTGGATCTGCCGCGGCTGAATCCCCGATAATATAGACATCTTTGTCACGTTTAGAGGAGAAGTCTTTAGAGTGGAATGGTGCCCAATCCCCTTCTACTAGACCATTCATGCGCGCAAAACTACCCGCCATTTCTGCCGGAATAATATTGATCACATCGCCTTTAAATACCTGACCATTCTCAGTGGTCAAAGTACGGCGCTGTGTATCCAACTTGGTCACATGACCCCCTTGGTCTTTAGAAACCCACTCTATACGTGCATTGTCAGTCCCTAAACCATGCTCTTTTTTCCAAAAATCTAGATAAACATCATGGAAAATAAAATCATTTTTAGAGTCTAAGATAATGACTTTTGCTGTTGGATTGGTCTTTTTAAGTTTATTGGCAATAAAAGATGCACGCTCATAAGGGGCTGGCGGACAACGATAAGGATCCACTGGAGACGTAATCAATACCGTTCCACCTTGAGGTAGCGCATCAATTTGATCTCTCAGTTTTAATGTTTGCGGCCCTGCATGCCATGCTGCTGGAAAATCTCCTTCTGCCAACTCTTTACTGTAGCCTTCAACAGCTTCATATTTAAAATCTGGTCCTGGAGAAACGATGAGCTTGTCATAAGCAATGACATCACCTTTTGCCAACTTCAATTTTTTCGCTGCATAGTTAATTTCAGTGGCTCGATCTTGAATAAGATTCACACCATAACGAGATTTTAAAGTGTTGTAATCAACCGTTAAGCTTTCAAGGGTTTCAATACCTGCAACCACTTCGTTACTGCCTGGACAGAACATATAAACAGGATTAGGCTCCACAACGGTAATGCGAACATCTGCATTTAACAGACGCATATATTTGGCAGCAGCAGCGCCTCCAACACCTCCACCAACAATCACAATATGTGGACTGCTTTTAGCAAAAGCTAAGCTTGATGCACCCATTAAACCTGAACTTAGAGCACCTGCTCCAAATAATTTAATTAGATCGCGTCGCGTAATCTTATTCATGATTGTTCTCCTTTTCTTGCTGCTTAATTGAAGCATTCCAATCTGGACGCGTCCACTCTTCAGCCTTTTGCTTAGCAAAAAAATCTGCCATACGCTCAATTTCTTCATCTGAGAAAACACGCGCTACATCATGCATCACAATGGATGGGAACTTATTGTCACGATAAGCTTTCATTAATTTAATAAATACTTGCTTATCCATTCCCGCTAGCGGTGGCATTGCTTCATTAAATTCTGCACCACGAGTTCCATGACAAGCAGAACAGTTATCGCCCAACATATCTGCTGAAGGTGTTGGATACTTTTCACGCAATTGGACATTTTCTTCTGCGGAAATCCCACCTGTTAGAGCACTACTGACAGGCGCATGGAGTAGGAAACTCATCCCTACTAAAAAATAAGTTAAACGTAATATTCTCATATTATTTTTCCTTTTACTTTGCCAAGATATAGAGGCCGATACCAAAGAAATGGACAAACCAAATAGCCATAATCCAGATGGAAAGTGTTCCCAATTTATCCACCATTGCGCTTGGTGTATAGACACCTTTAGTCTGACCAACTTTCCAAGCAACTGTTAAATAATAGGCTAATACCACGCCTCCAACGACTAAGAAGGTTCCAAAAAAGAGGCCTGTAGAGTACCAATCTATATTGAGCTTATAGTCAAAGAAGTTAAAGTGGAAGAAGCCATTAAGAATGTCATAACGTAACATTTCACGACCTGTTGCCACAACTAGCTCAATAACTAAAGCAGCGGGTAACGCCATATAGCTACAGAATTTGGCTTCACCTTTTAAACGAACCTCTGCCCAAACTGCGTACAACAGAAGCATAACACCTGGGAATATGCCCCAGAATGAAGTGGCAAAGTCACCTGCTGTCTCAGGAATCGTCATCATCCAGCCAATGTAGAATACAGTGGCAATCACACTTCCCACTTTAATCCATTTTTTACCTAATTCGCCTGCCCAGTTCAAATAGTCTTGATCTGCATCAGGACGTACGGATTTAAAACGGCGATAAGCGACTAACAATGCCCCTGTAACTGGAATCGATAAACTGATAAAGAATGCAAAGCGCCATAGATTCCAAGCATGGAGTTTAGAACCACTATAGTCCAGTACACCATTTGATTGTTCAAACCAGCTCTGCCATGCCTCTGGATGAAGGATTTGAACTGTCAAACTGTGAACAATAAAACCAACAACCAAAAGTAATATAACACTCAATACCAGTGACCATCGAGCTTGAGGCTGAGAAGTTTTATCTTCAGTTTCATAATTGCGGAAATAATAGTAATACAAAGCCCAATAACCCAAAATAAGGATAACAATAAACGCAATCACCCATACCGCAGAGAGTACGTTTGAAGCATACCAGTTTGAATCATAAAGCACTTGTACAAAAAGCAAAGGTGCTACGCCCACAACAATGGCAACCGAAACCGCAATCTTCGCGACCTCAAGCATCGCTGCGCCAAGTCTGCGCCAATAGTTATTCTCACTATAGGCGCCAATTAAGGTAATGGCCGAAGCCCCTAACATCAGTTGTACGAAAAAGATATGCAGAGCAAAGGTTAATACTCCTAGTGCTGCAAAAACAATGGGATAAAACGGCAATCCCGCTGGATTACGCAGCGCATATAGCATATCTGTGACATGGGTAACTTGTGAAGCATCCATTATTATTTGCCCTCCAATGTTAAAGCGGCAACTTCATTTTTTGCCTGTTTTGCTAATTTAGCTTGTTGACGCACTTGCAACTCTTGTTGAATCGCTGCAACTACTGCTTTTTCACCGCCTTTTTTATTCAATACCAAATAAGCCGCTAAAGCTTTCACTTCAGATTCCTTCATCGGCATTTTAGGCATATAAGCGATGGTCCCTGTGGTTAAAGTCCCTTTAATGTATTTTTCAACTCGAGCTTGTGTCACATCTTCAGGGAAATAACGATGCAAAGGACGAATACCCGTATCACTCGGTGAGTGACAATTTGAGCAGTAAACCATTGCGATAAATTTACCTGCCTGAATTTTATTATCTTCAGTAACAGTGCGTAATGCAGCTGGTGTAAAGGGGTGTGCTTTTAAAATCCCTTCTTTTTGCAGCAATGGGATTTGTGATTTAATGTTTAAACCAGGAACATCACGTCCAATGACTTGGTTTGAGTAGACATACTGTCCAGCAACCCATGGTTTACGCATAGATTCACGTGCGGTTTCTTCTGGCCAAAGTCCAGCAACCAAAATTGCAATTGTCATCGCCCCAGCAACCGCTTGTTTCAAAACTTGTGGACGCGCTATGGTAATCACAAAATAAGCCAAGGTACCAGCTAAAATTGCCATAATGCTTGTTTCAAAATATGATGGTAGGCGGTTTTCCATCACAATAATGGCTTGTTCTGGAACAGTCTTTAAATAGAGCTGGAACATTAAAGCCCCTGCAATGGTAGAGATAATCCCCAACCATCCTAGCTTACGCGCCATCTCTTTTTTAAACTCTGGATCTTTAATGCCGGCAACAATAATGCCTCCAACAACCGCAGTCATGGTAAACATAAAGGCGACACGCATTCCCATTTGCATAAAGGTATTGCCACCATAGAATCCATATAGGTAACCCCCTTCTTGGAACCATGCTTCTTTTCCTGGCACCATCATAAAAGAGAGAATCCCAATAATAATGACCATGGTCGCGAATGAAGCCAACCCAAAGATCATCGAGATTTTCATATGGGTTTTCTTATCGACCTTACCAACAAGATAAGCGACCATATAAACGCCCACTACCTCAATGATAAAAAATACCCATTCTGTTGCCCATTTCCAAACAAAAGAGTGAATTAATGAACCAATTCCGTTTGGACTGGCCACAGTCGTTGAATACCAGATACCTGGCCCAGTAATAGAACCGGCAACATAGGTAAAGACCAGCATAAATAGGCCATACTTTTTAATCAGATCAAGTAAATCATCTCGATCTTCTTTATAAGCCTTGTGAGAAAGATAAGCAAATAGTATTGCTGTCCCTACAGAAGTATGAGAAGCGAGAACATGGAAAGTTGCGATCAACGCAACGACCCAACCCGAACCCAGATTAGGTTCATACCAAGTTGGATACAAACTAATTAAGTCCATAACGTAACCCCTTTTTTTAAAAAAATAAATCGAAAACTCGCTTTACAACGAGCTTTTTTAGACATTATATATTGTATGGGTTTTACAAGACTACATGATTGAAAATTTTTATTTATGTAGGTATAAAATTTTTATAAGGAAGGAATAAGAAAGCTGTTTTGACAGCCTGTTAGTCCGCCAACCAGCTATCCAATTTTGCATAGACC
This sequence comes from Galenea microaerophila, assembly GCF_054657255.1. Classification (NCBI taxonomy): domain Bacteria; kingdom Pseudomonadati; phylum Pseudomonadota; class Gammaproteobacteria; order Thiotrichales; family Piscirickettsiaceae; genus Galenea; species Galenea microaerophila. The sequence goes on along the minus strand of NZ_BAAHWZ010000002.1, from coordinate 301,758 downwards.
TGTTCCAAACCAGTTGTTGACGGTGTTAATACGGGCAAAGTACTGAAAATAGTGTAATTTTATTTCTTTTTTATCATAGCTTTATCATGACAACGATGGTATTCACTTTGGAAAGTGGTGTGACTGATGCCAAATTTTTCCTCTAGCATCGTTTCAAGTTGATCCAAAATTTCAGAAGCAGCTTGTAAAGAAATGTTTTCATTAAAATCTAGATGTGCCTCTAAAAAAATTCGATGATCATCTAGTTTCCACACATGAATATGGTGAACATTCTCAATTTCGGGTATTTGACAAATCGCTGTCACAATGGCATCAATATCAACTTCTTTCGGAGTAAATTGCATCAAAATGGCAATACTCTCTTTGACTAAGCCAAAAGAAGCCCAAATCAAATAGAGGGCAATTAACATTGAAATTAAAGGATCGACCCAAACAATATGAAAAGCATACATCAGTAATCCACCCACCACCACAGCAACACTGGTCATAACATCCGTCAATAGATGTAGATAGGCGGCTTTAATATTCATATTGTTGTGCGCATCATCTTTCACCAGGAGTACACTGGCCACATTAAGCACAATACTTAAGGTGCCCAGTGCAATTACCCAGAGCGACTCTATCGGCTCAGGGTGATAAAATTTGCGCAAAGCCTCAACAATCAAAAAGACACTGATCCCCATCAGTATTGAAGCATTAAACAGAGCTGCAATAATCTCTGCGCGTTTGTAACCAAAAGTTTTGTCTTTGGTGTTCTGTTTTAAGGCCAGTTTATTAGCGACATAGGCGATTACCAGCGCCAATACATCGCTAAAGTTATGCACGGCATCACTGAGCAGAGACAGTGAACCTGAAACAATGCCTCCAATAATTTGAGACAAAGTAATAATGATATTTAAGACAATGGTAATAAAAAGATTTTTGCCACTGACTTGATGATGGTGATGATGCCCAGACATTTAATCAAAGAATCCTATTTATTTTTCAGCCACTCATAATCCATCCAACTGTCCAACTTTTGATAGACCTGTTCCAAACCTGTTCTTTTTAAAGAAGAAAATAGCTGCGCTGTGGCATGCGGATAGTCTGCTTTAAGTTGATTTTGTAATTTTAACAGCGTAGATTTTGCCGGACCTTTTTTGAGTTTGTCCGCCTTAGTGAGCAAAATGTGCACCGGCAGATCTAGGTCCCGCGTCCATTCTAACATAATTTGATCCATTTCAGTCATTGGGTGGCGCACATCCATCAATAAGATTAAGCCTTTTAAAGACTGTCGATTTTCGATATATTCGGTCAACCCTGCTTCCCAAGCGCGTTTTATTTTCAAATTAACTTTGGCAAACCCATACCCCGGCAAATCAACCAACTTGCGTTCAGCCGCTTCATCTAATGCAAAAAAGTTAATCATCTGTGTCCGACCTGGTGTTTTACTGGTACGGGCCAACGCTTTTTGTGAAGTGATGACATTTAAAGCACTGGATTTTCCTGCATTGGAACGCCCAGCAAAGGCCACTTCAATCCCTTCATCTGGCGGACAATGTGCCAAATCCGGTGCAGATTTTAAATAATAAGCGCGTTGGTAAAGCGGATGTTGCATTCAATAACTCCTTAAAAGTAAGGTAAATGTCTGATTAATCCTTTATCAAGACTTTATCCATAGTCGTACAGCGTATATACTTTACAATCCAATATCAACCTTAAAGAGTTCATAGAATCCATGTCCGAAATTGCACAAAATTCTGCCAAAAATCCCAGTCCTGCCCCTAAGTCTCGTTTATGGGTAGAGTTTTTGGGTTCTATGAATCTAGCGGTGACCTTATTGGTCATGCTCGCCATCGCTTCTGTGATCGGAACCATCCTTAAACAAGACCAATCAGTGCAAGACTATATCATTAAGTTTGGTCCTTTCTGGTCTGAAGTCTTTCAATCTCTTGGATTATTTCATGTTTATGGTGCAGCTTGGTTTATCTTAGTATTGCTGTTTCTTTTGGTCTCAACTGCTGTTTGCGTCACGCGCAACACGCCTGGTTTTCTTAGAGAAATTAAGCAATACAATGAAAACCTATCTCTAAATGCTCTGAAACACCAACCCTTGACCTCAGAATTTGACCTGCCCGTTCCGCAACAACAAGCAGCACAAACTGTCGGTGAGACGCTCCATGCTTATGGCTACCGCTTTAAACAAAAAAATCATGCAGATAGCACACTTGTCTTCGCTGGGCTTAAAGGACGTTTAAACCGTTTGGGGTATATTTTAACGCATATCTCGATTATTATTATCTGCATCGGCGCCCTCTTTGACAGCAATTTACTGTTAAAATATCGTGAAATGACGGGTCAATTGGCGCCTGAAACTCGAGCGGTGCCTTTAAACGAAATTCCGAAAAAATCTTGGGTAGGGGAAGATAATTTCTCCTTTCGCGGTTCGGTCAATATTCCAGAAGGTCAATCTTCGGATATCCTATTTTTACCTTATGATCAGGGGTTTTTAGTCCAACAACTGCCCTTTAAAATCGAAGTAAAAGACTTCCGCATTCGCTACTATGACACCGGCATGCCCAAATCCTTTGAAAGCGATATTGTGCTCACTGCCCCTGATTTAGAAAAGCCGATTGAAAAAACCATCTCGGTTAACCACCCTTTAATTTATAAAAACTATGCGATCTATCAATCCTCTTTTGGGGATGGCGGGACAAAACTCAAAATCAAGGTCTATCCACTGCTTTCGCCAACCGTCAATCCTACGAAAATTGACACCGCTATTAACCAAATTGAACCTCTTAAAACCCCTGCGGGGACTTTTAAAGCAGAGTTCAATGACTTTAAACTCTTTAATATTGTGCCTGCCTCTAAAGAGGAGCAAGCCAAAACCGGTAAGAAAATGCACAATAATGGCCCATCGATTATCTTTAAAGTCCGAAATGAACAGGGTATCGCTTGGGAATACGAAAACTTTATGCTGCCTGTCGAACAGCAGGGACGATGGTTCTTTATCACCGGTGTCCGCACCACACCCTCTGAACCTTTTCGTTATCTGTTTATCCCGGCAGATAAGCAGAAATCAAAAAAACGGTTTTTTGAATTTTTGGCGCTGTTAAACGACCCGATTAAAATCGAAAAAATGTTGCAACAAGCCTTCCCAAAAACAGATCAAGTTTCTGAGAAAAACTACCGCTTACAAATTAAGTTGATGCAGCAGTTGGTAACGCTTTTCCGCCAGAAAGGGTTTGAGGGCATTACCGATTTTGTGCAGAAAAATGTCCCCAAAGATCAACAGAAGAAAGTGACTGATTTCTATTTCGGTCAAACCAGCATGGCGCTGCAGACCTTGTATTTACAATTCTTAAAACAAACTGGACGCATAAAACCTAATCAAACGGATCTGGATGATTTTGATAAAAAATGGTTTGAAGATGCTTTAACCACCATCAATAATATCTCACATTATGGTCCGCCCATGTATTTTGAACTGGAAGGCTTTAAACAGATTCAAGCCACAGGTCTGCAAATCACCAAATCTCCAGGCAAAAATATCGTCTTCTTTGGCAGCGCATTATTGACGGTGGGTGTCTTTTTACTCTTTTATGTTCGCATCCGTCGGATTTGGGTGGCTTTAACCCCGATCAATGAAACACAAACGCATCTATTGATGGCTGCAAGAGATGCTAAAAAACTCCCTGAAACTGAAAAAGAATTTGCTATATTGGCAGAAGAAATTAAAGAAAAATTACAAGAGGCTAAATTATGAACAGTGTCACCTACGATCCTGCATTAGATAAAAACCGAAAGCGCTCTAAATTGGATTTTAAATCCCCTCGAAATCTGATCTGGACCGCCTTAGTGCTTTTGGCAGCTTTTTTAGGCTGGCAGCACTATGGCAATTTAATGGATAGCTTTGAGAAAGGTATTTTAGTGGGCACATCCATTGGGCTTATTGTACTTGGGGTCATGTGGCCGCGCTTTCAGCTACTTGCTTTAAGTGTAGCGGGCATGACTTGGCTAGCTTTTTGGTCCTATCAAATTCACGGCAACCAAATTAAGGCACAAGAGACGGCCTTCTTCTTAAAATTTTTAGTCTCCAGTCAATCGGCCACCATGTGGATGAATGTCCTATTTATTTTAGCGACTATCGCTTATTTCATAGCACTGTTTAAACGATCTGAATTTGTTGGAAAAGTCGCCTCTTTTTTTACCTGGAGTGCCGTTGCTTTTGGTTTAACCAGCATGATGGTGCGATGGAGAGAATCTTATCTAATTAACCCTGATTATGGTCATATTCCTATTAGCTCACTGTATGAAGTCTTTATTCTTTTTGTGATTGTCACCGCCTTAATCTATCTCTACTATGAACAGAAAATGAAAACCAAAGCCTTAGGGGGCTTTGTTATGCTGGTGATCAGTGCGGCTGTCGCTTTCATTCTTTGGTATACCTTTGATCGTCAAGCCAATGTCATTCAACCTCTGGTTCCAGCCCTCAAAAGCTATTGGATGAAAATTCATGTACCGGCCAACTTTATTGGTTATGGTGCCTTCTCCCTCGCTGCTATGGTCGGTTTGGCTTATCTTATTACCGATAAACTGGCACAAAAAAATCCAAACAGCACTTTTGTTAAAGCGATGCCCAGTCTCGAAAAGATGGATGATCTCATGTATAAAGCCATCGCGCTGGGCTTTGCCTTTTTTACCATTGCCACCATTCTCGGTGCATTGTGGGCCGCGGAAGCTTGGGGGGGCTACTGGAGTTGGGATCCTAAAGAGACCTGGGCACTCATTGTCTGGTTAAACTATGCCGCTTGGCTTCATGTACGCATGACAAAAGGTTGGCGTGGCCGTCCCTTAGCCTGGTGGGCATTAGTCGGATTACTTGTCACCACCTTTGCTTTTCTAGGTGTGAATATGTTCCTCTCAGGCCTACACAGTTATGGTTCACTATAAGGAAGATGCCATGTTAAGACGTACACTGATTCAATTTCTAGTAGGTACTGCCATGGCTTTAGGCAGTGGCACTGCCCTAGCAGAGGACGATTTTGGCATTATTGAAGGGATACACTACAAACCCGTCCCTAAACCACATCCTACCCAGCAGAAAACCGTAACCGAGATCTTCTATTATGGCTGCCCACACTGCTATCATCTTGAACCTTCTTTAGAAAATTGGTTAAAAACCAAGCCGGCTGATGTCACTTTTAACCGAGTGCCAGCAGTGTTAAATAATCCCAACTGGATTTTTATGGCGCGCGTTTTCTATACGGCTAAAGAATTAGGTATTTTAGATCAATTCCATAAAGCCTACTTTAAGGCCATTCAAGAAGAGCATAAATACATTTTTACCCCTGAAGCCATAGCCGAATTTGTTGCACCGATGGGCATCTCTAAAACAGACTATATTGCGATGTTTAACAGCTTTAAAGTCGATCAAGAGGTACAGAAAGCGCGCCGCTTAACAGAAGATTATGGTGTGGATGGTGTGCCCGCTATCGTAGTCAATGGTAAATACCGCACCGATGTTCCCATGGCAACCAGCAAACCTAAGCTGTGGCAAGTTGTTAACTATTTATTAAATCAATAATCATTCTATGAAAAAGCCTTATATGCAGACTGCTGCCCAAAGATTTGTTCAATGTCTAGAGAATGAAGGCGTAGAAATCATTTTTGGCATTCCCGGTGAAGAAAACCTCGACCTGATGGATGCCCTATTGGATTCTGATATTCAGTTTATCACCACGCGTCATGAGCAAGGGGCCGCCTTTATGGCTGATGTGTATGGTCGCCTCACTGGCAAGGCGGGAGTTTGCCTCTCTACTTTAGGTCCGGGAGCCACTAACTTAGTCACAGGCGTTGCAGATGCCAATATGGATCGTGCACCTATTGTCGCCATTGCGGGTCAAGCTGCGACCACCCGACTGCACAAAGAATCTCACCAAGTGCTCGATTTGGTGACCATGTTTAAACCCATATCTAAATATGCAACCCAAATTTTAGAACCCGAAACAGTTCCGGAAGTGGTGCGTAAGGCCTTCAAAGTGGCACAGACGGAAAAACCGGGGGCCAGCTTTATTGATTTTCCCGAAAATATCGCCGAAACCCCGCTTCCAACTGATCAACACCAACCCCTGCCTGTGGTACAGCCGCGCTTAACTTTAGCAGACCTACAACTGCTGGAAAAGGCAGCATTACTGATTGAAGCAGCTAAAAATCCGCTGGTGTTGGTCGGCAATGGCGTTATTCGTGCCAAAGCACACCTTGCCCTACAAGATTTCGTCACCCATGCGAATCTACCTGTTGTGAATACCTTTATGGCCAAAGGCGTCTTGCCTTATTTTAAATCGCCTCTCGCAATGGGAACCGCAGGCTTGCAAAAAGGGGACTATGAAAATGGCGGCTTTAAAGAGGCCGATGTCATTATCTGTATCGGTTTTGATATGGTGGAATATCACCCCTATCTATGGAACCCCAATCACGAACATACCATTATTCATATTGACACCACCTCAGCTGAAGTCGATGAAAACTATATCCCACAAGTGGAGTTGATCGGCGATATTGGACGTAATCTAAGTGCGCTACAAGCGTTGATTCAGAAAAAATCCCCAGAGCCCATTCACTTTCCATTGCGAGAAGCGATGATTGGAGAAATGGAGCGCTGCAAAGACAGTACAGCTTGGCCAATGAAGCCGCAAAAGATTATTTGGGACTTGCGAACAGCCATGCATACAGATGATATCGCCATTTGTGATGTGGGTGCCCATAAAATGTGGATGGCACGTTTTTTCCGTGCTGACAAGCCCAACACCTGCATTATCTCCAACGGTTTCGCCAGCATGGGCATTGCCGTGCCCGGAGCCATCGCCGCTAAATTAGCGAATCCTGATCAAGCAGTCGTCGCCATCACTGGAGATGCCGGTTTTTTAATGAATGCTCAAGAAATCGAAACAGCCGTGCGCTGCCAAACCCCTATTGTGATCCTGATTTGGAATGACAGTGAATATGGACTGATTAAGTGGAAGCAGCAGAATAAATTTGGCCGAGAATCTTATATACACTTTAATAATCCTGATTTTGTCACCTTTGCTGAAAGCTTTGGCGCTAAAGGGATCAGAATTGAAAAAGCTGAACAACTTCTGCCTGCCTTACAAACCGCAATTGAAACCAACACTGTTACCATTATTGATTGTCCAGTCGATTACTCCGAAAATAATCGTTTAACAGAGCTTTTAGGCAGTATGCTGTCAGAAGTCGATAGTTAATCTAAGAAATAAGTCACTTCTTCGACTTCTTTACGTTTTGCAGAGCAAATTTTTTCTGGATAACCGCAATAAAGTGCGCCAATAAGTTCTATTTTTTCGGGTTGGATTTGAAGATAGGCATAAGTTTCGGGATGCTGAATAATCAATCCTGTGCTCCATTTAACGCCCAATTTTTGACTCCAAGCTGCTAATTGGAAATTTTGAATCGCACAACTGCAAGCGGCATAATCCTCTTTGCGTCGTACCGGATCATCCGTCAATTGTTGTCCGACTAATACGATTTTAGGAATCGCTAAAAAACGCTGTTTAGCCTGATCATAAGCTTGTTGATAAGCTTCTGGTTCTTCTTGCATATGATATTTTTTGCTTGCGCGCAATTGCCCATAAATTTCAGCCAACCCCTGTTGTGCAATTGGCCCTATTACCCAAAATCTCCAGGGTTCTGTTTTTTTATGATTAGGTGCCCAAATGGCTGCTTGTAAACAGTTATGCAGCACAGTTTGCGAAACGGGAGTGGGCAAAAAATCATGCACCGTTCGTCGATCACGAATAATTTGTAAGCATTGATTGGTCATTATGATTTCCTTATAAATTTGGATATTTTTCCAAAAAGTTTACCATGATATGGAGAAGATTAACCAGTGACGATTACATGACAACCTGTGCATCCAAAACCCTGTGGAAAAAAGTGTGAAAATTGTGGATAACAAGCACTTTAAACTGGATTATAATTGATTGCCCTTTTTATGCACATTTCATCCACACGGCAAACACCGGATTTACCCAAACCTTATGCTAAGTTATTACACAACTTAACTGCTTGAAAAATAAATAAAAGCATAACTTATACAGAAAACCTTGCTCACTAAGAAAAACAACAAAGAAGTTAAAAAACAAAAGATATCCTTTAACCATATGACCTTAAATGAACTGAAATACATTGTCGCTTTAGCAGAACAGAAAAATTTTCGTAAAGCTGCGGAAAAATGTTTTGTCAGCCAACCAACGCTGAGTGTTGCGATAAAAAAACTGGAAGATGAATTAGAAATTCCCCTTTTTGAGCGTAAAAAGAGTGAAGTCATTATCACACCTGTTGGCGAACAGATCGTGCAAATCGCCATAAGCATTCTCAAACAAACCGAAGAGATTAAAAAAATCGCTCAAGATGAACAGCAAGGGATCCATACTGAATTGAAAGTGGGCATCATCTACACCATTGCCCCCTATCTTTTACCTAAACTCATTCCAGCTTTTCAGGCCATCGCCCCCTCTACGCATCTAATTATTGAAGAAAACTATACGCATGTTTTAGCAGAAAGATTGCAAACAGGTGCCATTGACTTAGCAATTCTTTCTCTCCCATTTGGAGATCCAGGCATCGAAGTAGAGCCGATTTATAAAGAACCCTTCATTGCCGTAGTGCCAAAACAACATCCATTTTCAGAGAAGTCGTTGACTACTTTAGAAGATCTTAAAAAAGAGACCTTTCTAATTTTAGGGGAAGGACACTGTTTTCGGGATCAACTCATTGAAGCCTATCCGGATTTATTACATAAAAACTATCATAGTGATCGTTTGCAGCGGATGTTGGAAAGTAGTTCATTAGAAACCATTCGTTACATGGTCGCTTCAGGCATAGGAATGACCATTATGCCCTGTACAGCCATTTCTGAGCATGATCCTGAGCTTTTAACACTTAAACCCTTGCCTAACCCTCAACCTGAAAGAACAGTCGCTTTAGCGTGGCGTAAGAGCTTTCCTCGTCAGAAAGTGTTACATAAATTTCAACAGGCTTTAAAATCCTTTACTTTACCCTGTACCAAACCGATTGTGAAAAACGCTAAGGAAATCACGAATGCTTAAAAATTTACTCGTAACAAGTTTGCTGTTATTTTCTGTTTTCGCTCAAGCTTCGGAATTAGAATCAATTGAAAAAATCATTCAACAAGCCAAAGAAGAACAAGTAGACAATCCATTACCTGGCACAGATCCTTATCAGCCTTTCAATCGTGCCATGTTTAAGTTTAATTTGGCGTTTCACCAACATATTGGGGGTCCGGTTGCGCATGCTTATTTAGACTATGTACCTCAGCCGGTACAGACAGGGATGAGTCATTTCTTTGATAACCTTTCTGCGCCCATTCATTCATTGAACTGCTTTCTTCAAGGGAAAGGAGAAGCCGGATTATCGGAAATGATGCGTTTTGCACTGAATACCGTATTTGGGCTAGGAGGACTACTCGATATTGCCACGCCAGCTGGATTACAAGCACATCAAGAAGATTTTGGACAAACCCTTTATGTTTGGGGCGTTTGGCCCGAATCTCATTATCTGGTGCTCCCTTTTTTAGGACCGACAACCACTCGAAACCTTTTTGGAGGCGTAGGCGATGCTTATATGGATCCTATTTATCAAGATTCTAAAACAGAGATCAGTAAAAACCGTTCAGACCTGATTATGGGGAATGCTTTTGTCAGCTATACCCAATATGCCCCTTTAATGGACTCACTAAAAGATCAGTTTGATCCTTATACTTTTGCTCGAGAAAGCTATTTTCAATACCGTAAAAGTCAGCTTTATGATGGTCATCCACCGACAGAGTCTTTGGATGACTTTAATTTTGAATAGATTTAATTTTGTTTTTTAGCAGCCATATGGAGCCAAATATAGCCGATAATGCCGGCCAATAGGGAGGCAAACAGAATTCCGGTTTTGGCTTGCATGAGTAGCACACTGCCAGGTTGCCAAGCCAATTCGGCAATAAAGATGGACATGGTAAAACCAATCCCGCCTAAAAAGGCGACACCAAAAAGTTGAGAAAAACTGGCGCCATTGGGCAGCTTGGTTAAGCCAATTTTAATGGCTAGCCAAGAAATACCCGCTATCCCAATCACTTTTCCTAATACTAATCCCATCATCACACCTAAACTGACAGGTTGTAACAACAGCTCACCCATCCCTTCTAAATTTAAAGCAATGCCGGCATTGGCCAAAGCAAACAGGGGAATAACGAGCAAACTGACAGGCAGGTGTAAATTATTTTCTAAACGATTCAACGGCGGTTGAACTTCTTGCACGCTCTCTTCCATCTTTTCTAAAATCGCTTGCTGTTGTTCAGTAATTCGATAATTTTGTTGAATGGGGAAGGCTTTAAATTTTTCGATCAGCACTTCCATTTTTTGATCAAAATAGTTGGGATCAAATTTAGGTTTAGCAGGAATTGCCATGGCAGCCAATACACCGGCAATGGTTGCATGGACCCCTGATTCAAGCATGGCGGCCCACATAAACACGCCGACAATAAAATAGGGCAGGGGTTTATGAATACCCACGCGATTAAACACAATCAGCAATAAAAAGAAACCAATTGCACTGAGTAAGGGCAGTAAATAAATTTGATCAGTATAGAAAAGCGCGATAACGGTGACGGCGCCTAAATCGTCGACTATGGCTAAAGCGACAAGAAAGGTCACTAAAGACATGGGCACTTTTTTGCCCAATAACACCAAAGCACTGATGGCAAAAGCGATATCGGTTGCCATTGGAATGCCCCAACCATTTTCCCCCGGTTGTCCATAGTTAATCCCATAATAGATTAATGCGGGCACAACCATACCGCCAATCGCTGCAATAATCGGTAAAATGGCATTTTTAGGATTAGAGAGTTCACCGACGAGCACTTCACGTTTGATTTCTAAACCGACTAAAAAGAAGAAGAAAGCCATTAGCCCGTCATTAATCCAGTGGTGAAGTGAGTGTTCTAATTCATAATGGCCTATTTTAATGCCTAGTGTAGTTTCAAAGAAATGGTGATAACTGTGGGCGAAAGGGGAGTTCGCCAAAATTAAAGCCACAGCAGTCATGATGATTAACACCAATCCTGTGGTGGTTTGTTGATGTAAAAAATGCTCAAATGGGGTTAAGATTTTGTCAAAAGCTTTTTCCCAAGGGGCATGAAGTCGATATTTTTTAAAAGGGTTTTGCATGGAGGTTCTCATTTGTGAAACTAACCGCTTATAATACAGTTAAAAGCTTAATTATAGGAAAAATATGAAACTGAATAAAACTTTCATGTTACGGCTGATTATACCGATCTTAGCAGTGTTGATGCCTGAATTGGCCTATGCTTCTGAACAGGTGACTGAAATCCCTGATTTAACACACCATTGGGCAGGGTATGCTGCACTGGCGATTTTTGTCTTAGCCTATTTAATGGTGATGACCGAAGAGATCACGCATTTGAGAAAATCAAAACCGGTGGTTTTAGCGGCTGGTTTGATTTGGATATTGATCGCCTACGCCTATCAACAAATGGGGCTTTCGCATGAAGCTGAAGCGGCGGTTAAACATAATATTTTAGAGTTTTCAGAGCTGTTTCTTTTCTTATTAGCAGCCATGACTTATATCAATGCTATGGAAGAACGGCAAGTATTTGCGACCTTGCGAGGCTGGTTGGTGCGTAAAGGGTTTACTTATCGCCAACTCTTTTGGATTACCGGATTTTTAGCCTTTTTTATCTCGCCTGTAGCTGATAACCTCACCACGGCTTTATTGATGGGGGCGGTGATTTTAGCGGTGGGCGTTGATCAACCCAAATTTGTGACCTTAGGTTTTATCAATGTGGTGGTGGCAGCCAATGCAGGGGGCGCTTTCAGTCCTTTTGGGGATATCACCACCTTAATGGTTTGGCAAAAAGGAGTGGTGTCATTTCAAGAGTTTTTTGATCTCTTTATTCCTTCTTTGGTCAATTTTTTGGTACCAGCAACAATAATGTTTTTTGCTTTGCCAAAAGGACAACCGACCCCTTTAGATGAACATATTCAGTTGAGAAGAGGGGCGATAGTCATTGTTGGGCTTTTCTTTATAACCATTGCCACAGCGGTTTTACTTCACTCTTATCTGAATCTTCCTCCAGTATTAGGCATGATGATGGGATTAGCCTATTTACAATTTTTTGCCTATTATTTAAAAATCACTGGAGAGGTCACAATTAAAAAAGTGGCTTGTTCAACCGAAGATGGCGCGATTAATACCATCTCAAAACCGATCGCCTTTGATATTTTTAATAAAATTGCCCGTGCTGAGTGGGATACGCTTCTGTTTTTCTTTGGGGTGATTGTTGCCGTAGGCGGTTTAGGGCAATTAGGCTATCTTGCTTATGTTTCCCAATTTATGTATCACGATCTAGGCCCGACCACCGCTAATATTCTGGTCGGTTTTCTCTCCTCCATTGTCGATAATATTCCTGTGATGTTTGCGGTTTTAACAATGAATCCACCTATGTCTCATGGGGAATGGTTATTGGTCACCATGACAGCTGGCGTAGGGGGATCACTGCTTTCAATTGGTTCAGCTGCTGGCGTCGCGCTGATGGGTCAATCTAAAGGGCTCTATACATTTGGCAGTCATTTGAAATGGATGCCTGCTATTTTATTAGGTTACTTTGCCAGTATTGGTGTGCATTTACTGATTAACGCCGATCTATTTCATCAAATGCCGAATTAAAAAATGCCTGAAAATAGCGTGATCTCCATTGATTGGTTCAACTTAATAGTTGGATTCAGTGGTGGCTTGGCGCTTTTTTTATATGGTATGCAGCAGTTGGTTAAAGCTTTAGTTTCTGTTGCAGGCAATCAGCTGAAATATTTTTTAGCGAAATTAACCACCAACCGCTTTACTGGAGCGATCTCAGGAGCGGTGGCCACAGCGATTATTCAATCCTCTTCCATTACGACGGTTTTAACGGTCAGCTTTGTCTCAGCAGGTTTAATGACGCTCTCCCAAGCGGCAGGGGTCATTATGGGGGCGAACTTAGGGACAACGGTAACCGCACAAATCCTCTCTTTTGAACTTGATCATTTAGCCTTTTTAATGATTGTATTCGGTGTTCTGTTTCAGTTTTTAGCCGAACGCAAACGATTGCAAGATATTGGCCTTATGTTACTCGGTTTGGGGTTAATTTTTTACGGGATGCAGGTGATGAGTGATGCCATGAGTCCCTTGCGCAACTATGCCCCCTTTATCGAAGCAATGAAGACCATTAGCCATCCGTTTTATGGAATTGTATTAGGGTTTATTTTTACCGCACTTGTTCAGTCCTCTTCAGCAGCGGTGGGGCTGGTTATCGTCTTAGCCAGTGATGGCTTTATCTCTTTACCAGCAGGGATTGCGCTTATTTTAGGAGCTAATTTAGGAACTACAGTGACGGCGCTTTTAGCCAGCATTGGCGCCAATCGTGATGCGGTTCGAGCCGCCTTGATCCATTTTGAATTCAATTTGTTTGGGGTTTTGATTTGGCTACCCTTTATTCCAGAGCTGGCACACTGGGCGCAATGGATGACTTTTGAAAACTTACAATCAATGACTCAGAGTACACCAAGAGAAATCGCGAATGCGCATACCCTTTTTAATTTTATTAATTTATTGGTTTTTCTACCATTGATTCCCATTTTTGTTAAATCTGTTTATCAAATGGTGCCTTTAAAACCTGAAGAAAAACGGCGAGAACCGATAAAACCCAAATATTTAGACGATTCTCTTCTCACTTCACCCACTTTGGCTTTAGAGGCAGTCCATCAGGAACTTGGACATTTTCAAGGGAAATTTTTGCTATTAATGCAGCATATCAATGATTTAATTTATGAAAATAGCATTCAAAAACTTTCAGAGCAAACCCTTTTATTGAACCAATTAGAAAATTATCAAACGGACATCGTAAGATTTTTGGGCAAAATCAGTCAAAGTGATCTCAAAGAAAGTGAACAGCAAACATTTATGCAGTTGATGCAAGCCTTAACCTATATTGATGCGATGCTGGAAACCCTCGATTCAGAGTTACTTAATGTGCTGAAAAACATGAGTGAATTAGAGATTCAACCCAGTGATACCATGAAAAAATGGCTGTCAGAGTTGGCCAATGAAACGCAAAAAGCATTAGATAAAGCTTTCTCGGCTGTGGTGGAAGGGGGCGAATCTGGAGAAGGAAAAGCGATGCAAGTACTGGCAGCCAAAGCAAATATTGATCATTTAATTCAAGAGGTCTTTAAGCATCAAGCTAAAAATCTTAAATCCAATGATGAGCGAATCACTATTTTTCGTCATGAAATGCAATTGATTAATGGGTTTAAACGGCTCTATACTTTGGCTAAAAGACTTGCGCGTTTGGCTTTAACAGAAAATCAATAACTATTCCCCTTGCAGGGTAATGACCAACTTTCTGTTAAAACGACCGGTTCGATGCTCATAAACAAAAAGCCCTTGCCAGGTGCCTAAATTTAATTGGCCTTGCGTGATGGGTAGGGTTTGGAAGTTTTGAGTGATCAAAGTACGGATATGTCCGGACATATCATCATCTCCCTCATCGTTATGGCGATAAGCGGGGTCTCCATCTTGAATGGTCTTTTGCATCCAATATTCGATATCTTCTCGCACCCTAGGATCCGCATTTTCGGTGATAATAAGACTGGCTGAAGTGTGTTGAATAAAAATATGACAGAGCCCAATTTGAATGCCACTTTGTTGGACAAGACGATTAATATCAGCCGTTACATTAAAAGTTCCACGATGCGCTGTCTCAATGCTTAAGGTGTATTGCTGGATTTGCATAGTTTTCCCCTTATCTGTTGTAAAACAGTTATAGGATATCAAGATGTACAACCCTTTTCATATGAAGGGTTACTCTATTATGCCCATAGTTGATAAAAAACAAAAAATCATACTCAAAGAGAATTACCCATATGACAAAAAAGATTGCAATCGTTTGGTTTCGTCAAGACCTAAGATTATCAGATAATCTAGCCTTAACAAAAGCAGCAACGCATGAGGCTGTTCTCCCTATCTATATTTTGGATGATGATCATGCAGGAAACCATGCCATGGGTGGAGCAAGTCGCTTTTGGCTTCATCATTCATTGCAGGCGTTAAATGCATCCATGGGCAAAAAATTGTCAGTTTACCGTGGGAACCCGCAAACAATTCTCGATGCTATTCTAAAGCGTTTTGATGTTGAAGCGGTGTATTGGAACAGATGTTATGAACCATGGCGCATATACCGTGATGCTATTATTAAGGATAATCTTAAGAAACGTGGGATAGAAGTTCATACATACAACGGCTCATTATTGTGGGAGCCTTGGAATATTAAAAAAGACGATGGCACACCCTATAAAGTTTTTACCCAATTTTACCGCAGAGGTTGCCTTAATGCTAAAGCGCCTAGAGCTCCGTTGCCAAAACCAGAGAATATTAACTATGTTAATGACTCTGGCCATGCTGGGATTGATGCGTTGAATCTTTTGCCCAAAATACCCTGGGATAAACAACTTGAACCCCATTGGGATATTGGCGAAGAAGGTGCCCGCAAGCGATTTGAGACTTTTGTTGAGGAAGGACTTTCTTTTTATAAAGATGGCCGAAATTTTCCTTCAAAGCCTTACGTATCGCGCTTGTCCCCCTATCTTCATTACGGGGAAATATCACCTAACCAGTTATGGTATGGGGTTAGGAGCATTGGTGACGATAAACACATTGAACATTTTTGTAGCGAGCTCGGCTGGCGTGAGTTTTCGTACAGTCAGCTTTATTACAACCCTGAATTACCGCATAAAAATCTGCAATCAAAGTTTGATGCTTTTCCATGGGTAGAAAATATGGATCACTTACATGCATGGCAAACAGGAAACACAGGAATACCGATGGTGGACGCTGGCATGCGTGAATTATGGCAGACAGGTTATATGCATAACCGGGTTCGGATGATTGTAGGCTCATTCCTGGTGAAAAATCTACGCTTACACTGGCATCATGGGGAGCACTGGTTCTGGGATACCCTTATGGATGCTGACCTTGCGAATAACAGCGCCAATTGGCAATGGATTGCCGGATGTGGCGCTGATGCTGCACCTTACTTTCGTATTTTTAATCCGGTAATACAAGGGCAGAAATTCGATCCCGATGGTGAATATATTCGTCAATATATTCCTGAAATTGCTCGCCTACCAAATAAGTATCTTTTTAATCCATGGGAAGCTCCAGAGCTTATTTTAAAAGAAGCGGGTATTGAGCTGGGATCAACCTATCCAAACCCTGTTGTTGACCTCAAACAATCACGTCAATTAGCGCTTCAGGCATTTCAATCCTTAAAGCAAGGAGAGCCATGAGTAGTATAAGAAATTAGTCGACCCTGAATAACCATAAAACCCTTATATAACAATGATTTAATATAAAACTTATCCATTAAAAATTTCAACTTTTGCTAAAATATACGTTCAATTTCCTGTAAATTCTAACACCAATTTATTGCTAAAAAATTATCTGTGTAGACAAAGGTTACAAAGGTCATCAAACTGAAAACAGAAGGGAGAGTGGATCGCCATGCCCTAAAATTCAGGATTTTTTGGCTTTCCCGATTTGTATAGTTTTCCCCTTATCTGTTGTAAAATAGCTTTAGTTTTTTATAGGACATCACGATGTACAACCCTTTTCATAATGTTCAAACCTTGCCTCAATTTTCAAAGTTCCATGTGGAACAGATTAAACCGGCTGTCGAAACCCTCATTGCGGAAAACTTGGAACAAATTAATCAGATCGTTTCCAATCCAGAGCCGGCCAGTTGGGAAAATTTAGTGGAACCTCTGGAGGTGTTGGACAATCGGTTTGAGCGCATTTGGGGGCCGATTAAGCATTTAGATGCAGTGAAATCCAGTGATGAGTGGCATCAAGCCTATACAGAGTGTCTGCCACTGGTTTCTGAATATAATACCTTAGTGGGTCAAAATCAGAAGCTGTTTCAAAAATTCAAACAATTGGCTGAATCTGAAACCTTTAACACCCTCAATTTTGCCCAGCAAAAAGTGATTGAAAATGCCTTAAGAAACTTTAGATTGTCTGGAATTGATTTGCCTGAAGCAAAACAACAGAGATTTAAGGCCATTTCCAAACAGCTTTCAGAGTTAAGCAGTCAGTTTGCCAACCATGTGCTTAAATCGACCCAAGCTTGGAGCAAGTTGATTAAAGATAAAAACGATTTAGCGGGTCTACCCGAGAGTGCTTTAGCGCTTTTGGCACACTATGCACAGCAAAAAGGGAAGCAAGGGTGGCTGATCACTTTAGATTTTCCGTCTTACCATGCAGTCATGACCTATGCGGAAGACAGAAGCTTACGTGAAGCGGTCTATCGAGCCTATAGTACACGTGCGTCCGATCAGTTTTTTGATCCACAATATGATAATTCAGAAATTATTGAACAAATTCTCGCCTTACGTCATGAAAAAGCGCAATTATTGGGCTTTGATAATTATGCCGAACTCTCGATTGAAACCAAAATGGTGGAGTCCACCGAGCAGGTAATGAATTTTTTGCAGGATTTGGCAGAAAAATCAAAGCCACAAGGTGAGCAAGAACGGCAAACTTTAGCCGAATATGCCAAACACCGTTTAGGGATTGAAGATTTACAAGCGTGGGATGTGACTTTTGCGGCTGAGAAATTAAAAGATGAAACGCTATCCATTTCTCAGGAAGCCTTGCGTCCCTATTTTCCCTTACAACAGGTGCTATCTGGTCTGTTTAAGCTGACGCAAACCCTTTTTGATGTGGAAATTGTCGAAAAGCAAGGTGTGGAGGTTTGGCATCCAGATGTGCGCTTTTTTGAGATAAAAACTCCTAAAGGTGAGGTGGTGGCCGCTTTTTACCTGGATCTATATGCACGAGAAAATAAGCGCGGTGGGGCGTGGATGGATTCTGCCATTAGCCGTTGGAAACATCCTGAAGGGCGCATTCAGTTGCCAGTGGCCTATTTGGTTTGCAATTTTGCCCCACCTGTTGAAGGTAAGCCGACCTGTTTAACCCATAATGAAGTGACTACGCTTTTCCATGAATTTGGGCATGGTTTACATCATATGCTTACAGAAATGGATATTTTTGATGTATCAGGCATTAATAGTGTGCCTTGGGATGCGGTTGAATTGCCTTCACAATTTATGGAAAACTTCTGCTGGCAAGCAGAGAGCTTGGCACTGATTTCCGCGCATGTAGAAACGGGCGATCCTTTGCCAGAGGAAATGTTAAGTGCTCTGCGGAAAAGTCGTACTTTTCAAAGCGCAATGATGATGCTTAGACAGCTAGAATTTGGCCTATTTGATTTTAAATTGCATCTGCAATATAACCCAGAATCCCCCCAGCCAGTCAATGAAGTGATTGAAGCTGTGCGTCAACAAGTTGCAGTGATTTATCCGCCAAAATATAACCGTTTTGCGCACAGTTTTACCCATATTTTCGCAGGTGGTTATGCCGCAGGCTATTTCAGCTATAAATGGGCTGAAGTGTTATCCGCGGATGCTTTTAGTCTGTTTGAAGAGCAAGGCATTTTAAATTCAGAAGTGGGGATGAAATTCCGCAATACCATTTTGGCTGCAGGGGGTTCAATTCATCCTATGAAACTGTTTGAACAGTTTAGAGGCCGTAAACCATCGATTCAACCGCTGTTAAAACAGTCGGGGATACAAGTCTCTTAAAGTATTTTCAACCGTTGGAAATGGCTGAAAGCAAGCAAGTTGTTTCACATGAAACTTAAAAAGCAAAATTATAGACCAAACTGGCGAAGTGAAAAGCCGTTTCAGGTTGTTTGGCATAAAATTGTTGCCAACGAGTAACGGTGAAACTGAGACTGTGGATACGATGCTGAATCCCCAACCCTACATGGCTTTCAAGTCGCCAAGGACTGAGTTCGGGAATAAGTGGAGGATCCTTGGTAAAAGGGCGTCCATCTCGCATGAGATTATAAAAATCATAAGATAAACTTATATTGGTAAACAGGAAGTAGCCCCAGCCAGAATCGTGTTCAATGAGACGGTTGGGGTAATTATGATAAAAAATGGGGTGCGCATTTTTTTGTAGATAGCCGCCTATACCAAGATAGAGATCTGTACGCGGAGAGCCGACTTCCCCCCAGCTGGTCCAGTAGGCATTTAAGGTTTTGTGAGGACTTTGGTAAAAAAGGCTTTGGCGTTCAAAACCGAGCTGAAAAGTGGGTTGGTCAAAGGGTTGTTTATCCCATCCTTTTTCGGATTTATTGCCAATCAAGTGATGAAATCCATTTTGAATCTGTTCCCCACCATTACTCGGTCCAATCCATCCTAGACGCATCCCCAAATGATAAAAGACGGGTAATGTATTTGCAGTATTGAATTGATAAAACCGTTTGAGACTGAGAGAAGACCAAGCGGTATTGGTGAGGGATTGAAGTGTTTTTCCATTCGATTTTTGACGAATGGTATAGATTTCCATACTGAATTCAAATTGATCTTGGCGTTGGGTAGAGGTGGCTAAAGATTTTGAAAAGTAGCTGCCTAGGAGAGACTTTATCGGGGTAATCAATTGATCATTGAGCTTAAGGTGCTCATCATTGTAATAGAGCTTTAGGCCACCGGTATATTCTCGATCTGTTCCGAATAGAATGTCATTGTCTATTTGAATGGTGAAATTTTTTTGCGTGTTTTTCTGATCAGCGCTCTGCGCGACAGTGGACAGCAGGAAACCGAGTATCAGAATGACCTGTTTTAGAATAAGGCGTGGATTCTTTTTTAGAAGCGAAAATGGCATATAGATGACCGTAAAGCAAAAAAATCATTTTATCTTTTCTAGAGCCTTTTTCCCATTTTTCTGGGTGCAGTTTTTGGGCGCATTAAATGACAATGTGTTTAAAAATGCCTTAGTGATGATGGTGATGTTTCAGTTGGGATTGACAGTTTCAGAGGCGACGCAATGGGTGACGGCCGCAGCTGGGATTTTTATTTTGCCATTTTTTCTGTTTTCTAATCAAGCAGGATATTGGGCGGACCACTGGGATAAAGTCAAAATGGTTCGTTGGATTAAATTGGCGGAAATAGGCATTATGCTGCTGGGAGCGGGTGCACTGTGGTCACAAAGTGTGCCATTAATGATGATTGTGTTGTTTTTAATGGGCACTCAATCGGCCTTTTTTGGGCCAATTAAATATGCGTTGCTCCCAGAATATTTGCCAGAGAAAGATTTGGATGCGGCCAATGCGATGTTTAGCGGTTCCACTTTTGTGGCTATTTTATTGGGTACAATCGCTGCCGGCATTTTGGTTGCTCAATCATCAAGCTTTCAACAGAGTCTTATTTGGGTTTCCACAACGACCCTTGGCTTAGCAGGACTGGGGTTTTTGGCGACTTTTTGGTTGCCAAAAGAACCTTTACACCCTTGCTTGCATAAAAAGGCGCAAAAACGCTCTTTGATCCAGTTAATACAACAAGCGCGTCAATTTAAGGCGGCTTTTAGAGCGGTCTGGGCCATCTCTTGGTTTTGGGTGATTGGTGCGGTTTTTTTAAGCCAAGTGCCGGTATTAGCCAAACAGTTACACGCCCAAACGCACCCACTTTGGTTGCAGGTTTCACCTGAGACCTTAACGACAGTCATGTTGAGCTGTTTTACTTTAGGAATTGGTTTGGGAGCTGCAGGGATCGTGAGACATCTTCAGAAACAGAATGGGCGTGTCTCTGTAGGCTGGATGGGGATCGGTTTGGCTTTGAGTATGGCACTTTTTGCAATCTGTTTGTATGGCTTATTACGCCCTTTAGAAGGTTTTTTACTGCTATTAATGATGATCGCAGGGTTTGGCGGCGCTTTTGTGGTGCCTTTTTATCGCATTATGCAGTGTGAGACGCCCGCACATTTCCGTGCGTCAATGGTTGCGACCAACAATATTGTGAATGCTGGTTTAATGGTCACCTCAGCGATTTTGGTGATGATCGCTTATACTATAGGGTTACAACTTACAGAAATCCTTTTGCTCCTTTCAGGAATGACTTTGCTGGTGGTTTGGCAGTTATTGAAAGGTGTGAATAAAATTAAAAATAAATAAAGAAAGGTCTTTTTATGCTAAGAGTTTTGCTCAAAATTTTAATTAAATGGTTCTACCGTGTTGAAGTCAAGGGGTTAGAAAATTATCAACTTGCGCTGGATTCAGGGCGGCCGATTTTATTGATTGCTAACCATGTTTCTTTATTGGATGGACTGTTAATTGGGCTATTTGTTCCTGGTGATACCTATTTTATGGTGCATAAATCTCATACCAAAAAATGGTATGAGCGTTTCTTTCTCAGCCATGTGAAATATTTTCCAGTGGACTTTTTCAGCCCCATGGCGACCAAACATTTGATCGAAGCGTTGAAAGCGGGTCATCAAAGTATGATTTTTCCCGAGGGACGCATTACCACCACCGGTTCCTTAATGAAGGTCTACGAAGGGACAGCTTTGGTGGCGGATAAGACCGATGCTCAAATCGTCCCCATTTTTATTAGAGGGGCAGAGTTGAGCAAATTTTCTTATTTAGATGGCAGTCGCTTTGCTTGGATTAAGCAGCAATGGTTTCCCAAAATTACGCTGAGCATTTTGAAGCCGACAGAAATTAAGGTGCCACAGGCGCTAAAAGGGCATGCACGCCACAAATACCTTAAAGAAAGCCTATTCCAAATTATGCGTGATAGCCGGTTTTATGGCGCTTATCAGCCTAAGACGCTGACACGGGCTTTGGTGGAGGCGCAGCAAACCTATGATGCCAAGATGGCCGTCTTAGAAGACATTAATGAGCAGACCTTAAGTCTTAAGAAATTAGCGCTTGCAGCGAAAATTTTAGGGAAAAAACTGCATCAACAGCTGCAAGATGAACCCCGTGTTGGCTTAATGTTGCCCAATGTCTCAGGGATTGCACCCACCTTTTTTGCCTTACAAGCTTATCGCCATACCCCCGCAATGATTAACTTTACTGCCGGTTTAGGCCCGATTCGTTCTGCTTGTGAAACAGCTGAATTGAAAACCATTATCACCTCACATAAATTTGTTGAGGCGTTTGCTTTAGAACCCGTAATCGAGGGGCTTTCGGATCAGGTGAAGTTTATCTACTTGGAAGAGGTGCGAGAAACGATCGGCTTAGGGGATAAATTAACAGGTTTGATCAAGAGTTTGAAAGCGACTCCCGGCTATGCTGCGGACCCAGAAGGTGAAGCGGTGGTGCTGTTTACCTCGGGTTCAGAAGGCGCACCTAAAGGGGTAGTGCTCAGCCATAATAATTTAAATGCCAATATTGAGCAAATCAGCGCCTTATTAACGCTGCTGCCTGGTGAGTTGGTGTTTAATGCATTGCCCACTTTCCACTCTTTTGGTTTAACCGCTGGCCTATTATGGCCGCTTCTAAAAGGGGCGAAAACCTATCTTTATCCTTCGCCGCTTCACTACTCGGTCATACCAGAAATGATTTATCAGAAGAACGCTAAAATTGTATTTGGAACCGATACTTTTTATACCGGTTATGCACGTAAAGCGGATCCTTATGATTTTTACAGTGTACGCGGCTTTATTGCAGGTGCCGAAAGATTACGTCCAGAGACCCGTGCACTTTACTATGAAAAATTCCATCAGCCGATTTTTGAAGGCTATGGAGTGACTGAGACTTCTCCGGTGTTGGCGGTCAATACCCCACTGCATTATAAGCATGGATCCGTCGGTCAGTTTATTCCAGCAATTGAATATCGTTTAGAACCGGTGCCTGGCATTGAAGAGGGCGGTCGACTCTATGTCAAAGGACCGAATGTCATGAAAGGGTACTTAATGCCAGATCAACCTGGGGTGTTGCAACCCCCTAAAGAGGGTTGGCATGATACCGGCGATATTGTGGATGTGGATGAAGATGGGTATGTCTGGATTAAAGGACGGGCGAAACGCTTTGCCAAAATTGGTGGCGAGATGGTTTCCTTATCCGCCGTAGAAGCCTATATTAATCAATTCTGTCCAGAAGGGCACCACTGTGTGGTATCAGTGCCGGATGCGCGTAAAGGTGAACAGCTGGTGTTGGTCACGGATGATGATAGTTTAAGTCGTAATACCATTAAACGAGCGGCTAAAGAAGCGAATGTGAGTGAACTTTACATTCCGAAAACAGTGATTTTGGTGGAAGCTGTCCCTGTTTTAGGGACAGGTAAAACCAACTATCCAGAAGTGCAAAAAATTGCCGAACGCCACTTTGGAGAAGCTTAAAATTTGAGCTGCGCGAGTTCGCGCAATTTTTCTAATAATTCATTTGCATCCCATTTGGTCAAAAAGGCAGCAGCGCCCACCTTTTTGGCCATACCTTCACCCACATGTTGGCTAATGGAAGAGTTTAAAATGACGGGGATGTTTTTAAATTCAGGCCGTTTTTTGAGTTCAGAGACTAAGGTATAGCCATCCATTTCAGGCATTTCAACATCGCTGATAATGGCTAAAATTTCATTACTGAGTCCTTTGCCTTCTGACTCAGCCTCTTTTTCTAAAGTTTCTAAGAGCTCAAGGGCTTCTTTACCATCTTTAACGATATGGTAATCCACTCCAAGTTTGTCAAAAATATTTTTTAGATGTGCTCTGGCAACGCGTGAGTCATCCACGCCAATTAAGGTTTTTCCTGAAAATAGCGCTTGATCGTCAAGATCGATGGCATGTATTTGGGTATCATCGCCCATAACATCCAAAAGTATTTTTTCAATATCAATGACTTGTACGATCTGATTTTCAAAAGTGGTGATGGCGGTAATATAGGGCGTATGAGAGAGAATATCCGGCGGTAAGCGCATATCATGCCAGTTAAAATAGACAATGCGTTCAACATCCTGAATCAAAAAACAGAGTGTTTGCCGGCTAAACTCCATGTAAAGCAGCGTGATATCGTCCTGTGAAAGGTCCTGTGGCGGCATATCTAACGCCAATGCAATATCTACCGCAGAAATAATTTGGCCTCGAACATCTAATAAGCCGACAATTCGGGGATCCGACTTAGGGACTTTTGAAATCGGTGGGGCAGGCATAATCTCTTTAATCTTAAAGACATTAACGCCATACAAGGTTTCACCATGCAAACGGAAGAGCAGTAACTCTATCTGACTAGAACTTTTTCCCGTACCGGTTTGCGCTTCAATCTTGGAAAGTAGGTCCATAGGGGGATCTCTTTAGGTTTTTATCATTAACCACTTTAAGCAAAAATCTAGCCAAGCTGGTGATTTAAGAAAGCCTAGGTGTTTCATGAAAACATTTATGCAAAGGACTTTTTATGGATAAAGTTTGTCTAAGTGTCGGTTGAGATCAACCGTTTTCTTTGTAAATTTTATATCATGTTTTTTTTGTAAAAAATGGCAGAGCGTTTGTAAAGCAGGTTGCACCTTTTCCAAAGGTTCTGGTTGAGCAAAGAGATGTCGGCTGAGTCGTTTAAAAGCCTGTTCAATTTCGACTTCAGTCTCTGTATTTGCACTGTTTTGCTCGGCAAGCTTCTGTTTCACTTGTTGATAAAGATCTATCCATTGTTGGCGGCTTGCATCAGATAAGGCAGCTAAATTTTCAATCTGTTGGCACAAATCGATGGAGGCTATTGAAGAGGGCTCAGAAGCGGGTGTGTTATTTTCGGTTTCGTTTTGTTGTTGAAGACGCAGCTGTTTTAACTGTTTTTGACTGCGCCACCAGAGTGCCAAGAGCACTATAGAGACGAACAGCAGTAACAGTATGATAACCCAAACAATAAGGGGAAGAGAGGACTGTTTAGAAGTGGATTGAACGGATTGGTTTAAGGTTTCATGTGAAACTTTTTGCTCTGTCTTTTGATGTTGAGGTGAAGGGGGTTGAGGGGTTAAATTGGCAGAGGGTTTGACAGTGATGACAATAGGTTGAGTTTTCGCAATTTTGACTTGATCCTCTTTTAAAGACCACCAAGGGAGTGAAATTACAGGCAAGCTGAGCTTACCGGCTTTAACAGGCACCAGGAGATAATGAAAGATCTTTTGGCTGACCATCTCTCCATTTTGCCATTGATCACGGCGCTCTATATGATCAAGATAATGTTTGTAGTTTGCAGACTGAGGAAAGTCTATTTTTGGTAGTTGCGCAGATAGCAGTCCTTGAGCGGTCAGGGTGAGGGTGAGCGCTACTGTGTCACCAGCAGTGGCTTGTTGAGGGGCGTTTAATGAAAGTGTCAGGTTGTGTGCGGGTAGCCAAGCGGCTTGAGCGGGATAGTTTTTAGGGTGCGGTTTTACTTTTAAAGTGATTGGATCAGATTGAAGATGCAGCATTTTTAAAAAACCTTGCCACTGGGCACGCCCCCTAAAAGAAGCTGGTGCAATCTTGAGCGTTCCACTCTGTTGGGGGTAGAGCACATAATCCCACTCATAGACTTGATAAGTTGTTCCATGCAACTGTTTAAGGTACATTTTTTGGTTGACCACCAGCTGATTAAGCGTGCCTTTAAATTGAGGCGCACGTAAATTACCATCAATCAGCTGACCTTGATAAAACAGGCGTAAACGATAATGGACGGCTTGTTGCACATAGGGATGCAATGGATCCGCTGTTGCTTGTAAAAAGAATGCCGCTTTTTGATCGCCTTGATTCCTCGACATCGGCTGCACATGGATCTTAATCGGCGTACTTTTCACGCCCTCGATTTCAAAAGGCGGAATCATCAAAACCCCCTCTTGTTTAGGCAAGAGCGTCAACTGCCATTGTGTTTGCATGCTGTATTGGCCCTTCACAAATTGCACATTCGAGCCGACTTGCTGACTTAAGAGCTCAAATTGATCCATAAGGCGATCAAAATGGGGAGAAGCGGTGGTCGGGAAATCTGCCGTGAGGGTTAAGGTGAGCACATCGCCCATTTCAATCTCGGTGCGATCCACTTGCGCTTTGAGCGTTTTAGCAAACACAGCCGAATGTATGAAACATAAGAGCGTAAACAGCCCAATGAGCAAAAAATGGGGAAGGGGGTATAATCGTTTATTCATGTTTATCGGTTACCAAATCTTTTTCGGTTCAGGACGCGGTTCCTGTTGCTGATATTGATATTCAAACTTGCGCTGGATAAAGCGTTGCGGTTCATCCGGAATTTGGTTTAACCAAGTCTGCTGTGCCTGTTTTTGTTCGCTATTTTTTTGCATTTTAGGGGGTGTCGCCAATGCCGCCTTCGTTTCACTTTGTTGAGCAGCTTGGTCACCTAGTTTTAAATTTTTTGCCGACTTTTCCCCCTGCTTTAAGGTTTTTTGGGTATCTCGCGCGACACTGCCTTGTGGCTGGGTTGTTTGAGCCGCTTGCTTCGGCTTTTGTTGAGTGGTGCTTGAGTCATTAGAGCCTTGGTTGTGCGCTTTTTGTTCACTCTGTGCCGATTGGGTTTGAGCGGGCTTTTCAGCTTTTTCAGTTTGTTTTTTCTCTTCTTGATGAGGTTTTGAAGTTTTAGGCGGCTTCTGAGGGGGTTGATTAGGCTTCGCTGCTGTGGGGGGTTTATCTTGAGGCGTTTGCTGCGATGGCGCATTTTGTGTGAGCAGTTTTTGCACTAGCTTAAGGTTATGTGTAATTTTTGATTTCAATTGAGGGTTGGGGTGCAGTTTCAGGGCGGCTTGATAGGCTTTTTCTGCCGCTTTAAATTGACCCAGTTGGGCATAACTATTGCCCAGATTATAAAGACTCAGCGGCGTTTTAACTTTTTTAAATGCTTTAATCGCTTCTTGATAACGTCCCAATTTATAGAGTGTCACCCCATGCCAAACGGGGTCTTCAAACAGATCTTCAGCCGCTTCATAATGTTTTTTCTTAAATTCCTCATAAGCCTGTTTATCCATCGTTTCCCAAAAACTGGGCAGCTCTAATGCCCAGGTGAGAGGGGCATAGGCAAAAAAACCGCTTCCGATCAGCAGCAGGACTGGGAAAATTGGCAAATTTTTTAACTTTTTGCTTCTTTTTGTCATCGACTGAGCCATCCTCTTCTAAACCCCATGGCTAAGAGGGGGATGAGTAGCCATAAAAGATAGGGGCCCATATTGAGCCATTGAGTGACCTCTTTGCTTTTTGCCTCTGGTTTCTGTTTTGTAAAGTTTAATCCTGAGGGGAGCAGCTGTTCTATATCGGAATTATCTAGCGTAATGGGTGTTAAGTGGGCATGCGTGGCTTGGGCAAAGGCTGTTATTCGTGCCACAGGGACTTTGGCGATAACGACTTGGCCTTTATCCTCTTTTAAAACACCCTGTTGCGGAATGGGGATGGGCGCCCCCGCTTGTGTTCCAACCCTTAGAATACTTAAAGATACTTGCGCATTTTGTAAAAGGTTTTGTAAGGCCTTGGCTTTCTCGGGCGCTAAATCATCCGTGACCCAAATGAGATGTCCTTGTTTAATATGCGCGCCTTTAAGTAGCTGCAGCGCTTTTTTAAATGCTGCTACAGGATCTGATCCATAGCGTGGCATAATTAAAGGACTTAAATGCGGTAGGAGCGCTTTAAGGGTGGCATTGTCTTTGGAAACTGGGACCAATGCATGCGCAGAGCCCGCATAGGCCACCAAACCCATGGGCACCTCGGGGTGTTGATTCAGTAAATCCAATAGGGTGAGTCGGGCTTGGGTTAAGCGATTGGGTTTGAGGTCTTGAGCCAGCATCGAAAGAGAAAGATCTAAAATGATAACACTGCCGGTTTCAGTCTCATTGGCTGGAATTTTGACCTGCTTCCAAGTAGGGCCTGCCAAAGCGGTAATCGCCAATAGCCAAATCAAGGCCAAACCTAAAAAAGGTAGGGCATTTTGTGATTGGGCTTGCGCTTCTTCCAGTAAAACCGGTTGGAACTCTGGATCAATCACTTGCGACCAGTTACCTTCTGAACGTTGCTGTTTCCACAAACCCCAGAGCAGCAAAACGGCAGGGATTAAGGCTAAAAACCAGATGGGCGTGAGAAAATGAAAATGACTCAAACTCATTGATCCCGCCTCTGTGGTGAAAAAGCCAGACGAGCGTGTTTAAACAGCCGCCAAAATGCCCAGCCAAAACTCATTAAGAGCGCTAAGCCTAAAGGCCAGGCATAGAGCTCGGTGCGAAGGCGATACTGATTGAGTTGATAAGGCGTTGCCTCTAGCTGATTGATCAATTGATACACTTTCTGTAGCTGCTGCACATCCGAAGCCAAGAAGAATTGCCCCCCAGTGATTTGGGCAATTTTTTGTAACGTCTTCACATCCATTTCACCGCTGGCCTGGATCAACCCGCCTAAAGCTGAATGACTCACTTGCCCAACGCCAATGGTATAGATTTTCAGTCCCATCTGTTTGGCTTTTTCTGCGGCTTCCAAAGGCGAAACCACACCAGCCGTATTCGAGCCATCTGTCAGTAGAATTAATACCGCACGGTTCTGCTGACCCCCTA
Organism: Galenea microaerophila; assembly: GCF_054657255.1. Taxonomy (NCBI): domain Bacteria; kingdom Pseudomonadati; phylum Pseudomonadota; class Gammaproteobacteria; order Thiotrichales; family Piscirickettsiaceae; genus Galenea; species Galenea microaerophila. The sequence continues at coordinate 273,298 of NZ_BAAHWZ010000002.1, read as the reverse complement.
ATTGCGCCAAATGCTTGAGCGTTAGTCCAATCGCATCCCCAATGGCCGTATGATTGCCTGCCATGCCAATTTGGGTTTCATCTAGCAGCCGTGCCAAAGTCGAGAGATCATAAGTCAGTGGGCTTTGAATAAATGCTTGGGTGCCAAACACCACCAGTGCCATGCGATCCCCTTGGCGTTGGTGGATAAACTGTTTGACCACCGATTTAACCGCAGTGAGTCGGTCCACATGATGACCGCCTAAACGCATGTCTGGTTTTTCCATGGAGCCGGAGAGGTCCACGGCCAGAATGAGATTTTTGCCAGTCTGTTGAAAAGGGGTCGGACTCAGATACCAAATGGGACGCATGGCAGCGACAATCACCAGTAACCATAGCAATAGGGCAAACCATGGCATTTTATGCGTATGAGCTTCAGGTTGAATCAGGTTGGACTGTTTCAAGACCGGCATCAGCTGCTGCACCAAATGCGGCGCATACAACGGCACTTGCGTTTGTGGCGCGGGTTTTAGAATCAGGCGGATGATGAAAGGCAGAGGGAGAAACGTCATCATCCATGGCCAGATAAAATCCAAGTTCACCCAAGCGGTGTGTAGGGTTTGCCAAACATCCATAAATGACAACATTATTGATGGTGTCCTTTCAGCCATTTCTGTGCATAGTCACTCAAAATTTGCAGGTCGTCATCGGTGGCTTGTGCCGCATAGGCTTTTTGTAAAATGGCCAGCAATTGCTCTGGTTGTGGGATGGACACGCAGTAGGTTTTTAAAAATTCAACCCAAGCTTGTCCACTCAGCGCCGCGGTTTCTTGACGACCATAATAGGTGATCGCTGCTTGTTTTAACAGGGCATTGATGCGGAGAATTTTTTCACTGCTGGTCGCCTCGCTTTGTAAAATGGCTTTCAATTGCTGTTGCGCTTCTTTGCGATAATAGTGGCGGCGTTTTTTATCCATTTTATACCAGATAAAACCGGATAAAAAACCGCTGAAGCCCACAATTAAAACCCAAGCTAAATGAGAAAGTGGCCACCAGCCAATGGGATCGGGTAAGGCGATGTCTTGGAGTTGGCTTAACAACACTTGCTGCCCTGGGGTTATCATAAGATCACCCCTTTTTGTATGAGGGCTGTAATGGGTTCGACATCGGTGCGGAGTTCAAAAAAAGGCACTTTTTGCGTCATGAATTGGGTCTTAATGGCTTTGAGACGGTTTTCATACTGCGCTTGGTATAGTTGTCGCCACTTCGGCATCTCGCTGTCGAGTTGGATTTCTGCTTCGCCATCACTCAATTTTACGCTGCCGAGATGAGGCAGCTGTCGCTCTAAGCGATCATAAATATGGCAGGCGATAAGGTCATGCTGCCGTTTTAATTGCTGAATTTGGTTAAGCGCTGCCACATCCATCCCCAAAAAGTCGCCAATGAGAATCAGTTGTCCGCCCGGTTTAAGATGGCTTTTCATCTGTCTTAGATGGTTGGCCCACAGCGTGGGCTGGTAAGCTTGAGGACGCTTAAGTTGTTTTTGGAGATTGAGACCTTTTTGTAGCAAATTCATCACCGATGTTTGGTGGTGTTTGGGCGCGATCCAATGCCCCTGTTGGTGATTAAAAATATAGCTGCCAATGCGGTCATTTTGTTGCAAAGTGAGCCAAGAAAAAATGGCGGCGACCTGTAAAGCCTGCACACTTTTAAATCGAATACGGCTGCCAAAAAAGAGCTCAGGACTCAGTTGTAAGCAGATCACAACCGGCTGCTCCTGCTCCTCGGTATAGATTTTGGTATGGGGCTTTTGTGTGCGTGCGGTGACTCGCCAATCGATGGTGCGGACATCATCTCCCGGCTGATATTGACGCACTTCTGAAAACACCATGCCTCGCCCTTTTTGTAGCGCATGATGACTGCCACTGATTTGCGTCCACAGTTTTTGTTGGGATTTAAGACGTCGCGTGCGCACCCCTTGTCGCAGAGCGATTAAATCCTCTAAATTGGCATAGAGACCACGATTAAGCTGTGTCATAACGCATTAGAAGGCTTAGATGACCGGCACATGAGTCAAAATGAGATCTACAATGGCATCAGCAGAGATCTGTTCCGCTTCGGCTTCAAAGGAAAGCAAAAGACGGTGGCGCAACACATCGTGAATGACCGCTTGCACATCTTCAGGAGACACAAAACTTTCGCCTTGCAGCCAAGCATGGGCGCGTGCAGCACGAGAAAGTGCTAAAGTGGCTCGAGGACTGACGCCATATTGTAAATAGCGTTTTAAGGCTTCACTGTATTTTTCGGGCGTCCGCGTCGCCATAATGCAAGCGACGATATAGGTTTTCACATTGTCACTCATCGTCAGGTCTAAGATGGCTTTTCGCGCCGCAAAAATCTGCTGTTGCTGAATTTTAACGGATTGAGTCTGTGGCGTTTGCGAGGTGATCTCCATACGCGCTTCCTTTTCCACCAACTCTAGAATCTGCCGTTCGCTGTCAAAATCGGGATAATCGATCATCACCTGCAGCATAAAACGGTCTAACTGCGCTTCAGGCAAAGGGTAGGTGCCTTCCTGTTCAATAGGATTTTGCGTCGCCATCACCAAAAACAGCTCAGGCAAGGCCATTGAGTGTCCGCCCACACTGACTTGCCGTTCTGCCATCGCTTCTAAAAGTGCCGCTTGCACCTTGGCGGGCGCTCGGTTAATTTCATCCGCTAAAATCAAATTATGAAAAATAGGTCCCGGTTGAAACTCAAAGCTATGGGTTTCAGGGCGATAGATATCGGTGCCGGTAATGTCAGAAGGCAACAGGTCCGGCGTAAACTGGATGCGCTGAAAATCGGCTTCAATCAAGGAAGAGAGTGTTTGAATCGCTTTGGTTTTGGCCAGACCAGGGGGTCCTTCAACCAATAGATGCCCATCCGCTAACAGCGCAATCAATAGCCGCTCAATTAAATGTGGCTGACCAATAATGTGCGATTGCAGCTGCTGCTTCAACTCGCTAAAGGCTTCAAAAAGATCGGATTCGGTGAATGGTTGTGTCATAAAGGCAATGGTTCCTCTTTATTTGAAGGTGCTATTTTAGTCAAAATAAGCCCTAAAGATAAGCTTATCCATAAATTATTGAAAAATAATATAAAATATTAATGATTCGATAATGCTTATGGTTCTATAATTAACAACTTATGATAGAATTTTTATGCAAGTAAATAGTCTGGTTTAGAGAAAATGATATGCAAACGGTTTCAGCTCAGTGGTCAGATCTCTCTAGCTTAGAAAGTCTAAAATCGCAACTGCCAAAAACCTATCGCAGTTTGTTGGTCCAAGTGTTTTGGGGAAAAGAGAAGACCGAAGAGATTCCTATTTTGCAGCAGCAGTTAAAGCAAGTTTTTCCCCATGCTCAGGTGATGGGAACGCTCAGTGCGGGTGAAATTTTGCATGGCAAGGTGTTAGAACAGCAAGTCATTATTGTGGTTTCTGCTTTTACGCAGACAGAGGTTAAGACCTTTTTATTAGAGCGAGTGCATCAGACTGCAGGTTGTTCATCTCTTATTGAGCATCAACTCATGCCCATTGTTAAAAGCTGCGCTTCCCCCAAATTGTTGCTCTGTTTGCTTGATGGTGCCTGTGATGGAGATGCCTTTGTTCATGCCGTTGGACGTCTTAATCCAGATTTGCCCATTGCGGGAGGCTTAGGAAGAGGGCCTATCACGGCTGTTTTTGATGGTGAGCGAATGGTGCCCTATGGTGCAGTGATTGCTATTTTAAACAGTGAGGTTTTGCAAGTTCATCAACAGTTTAATTTTAACTGGAAACCGATCGGTCCTAAATTTAGGGTGACCAAAGCAGAAAAAAATATTATTTATGAGATTGAAGGACAAAAAGCGTTAGATTTTTATGCTAAGTATCTCGATAGAGAACTTGTTGAACAGTTTATGCCTTTAATTGCAGCGGAGTTTCCTTTGGTGTTTGAAAAAGGGGGGGTGCTGGTGGCTCGTGCCTGGTTACAGGTACTGGATGATGGCGCTTTACTCTATGCAGGAGACTTTGAGTCAGAACAGGTTGTACAGTTTGGAATGGGGGCTGGGGATCAAATTTTAGAAGACTCTCTTAAACAGAGTCAAAACTTATTGCGCTATCCAGTTGAAACGATTTATCTCTACTCTTGTGTTGCACGAAAATTGCTTTTAGGCGATGAAATTGAATATGAAACCGCGCCGTTAAATCAAATTGCACCGACCAATGGTTTTTTTACCTATGGGGAGTTGGGGCATCAGCATCATCAAAATATGCTGCTGAATCAAACGCTCACGATGGTGGCCCTTTCAGAAGGGAATGCGCCTGTTAAGAGGTCTTCGATTCAATGGGATACAAATTTCAAAAAAAATGTAGGGTCTTTGAAAGATGCAATGTTGAAGGCTATGGCACATTTATCGACCCAACTGGCTGAGGAACTCGAGCAAGCAAAAGAGGCCTATGCTCGGTTGGCTGAGCATGACCAACTGACGCAGTTATTTAATCGTTATGGGGGGGAACGCATTCTGGAAGCTGAGCTGGCGCGCGCCAGTCGTGAAAAAACGCCTTTAGCCATTGCGATTATCGATATTGATTTCTTTAAAAAGGTCAATGATACCTATGGTCATCAGGCGGGAGATGAAGTGCTGAAAAGATTGGCCACATTGATGCAAACCCATACACGAAAGTATGACAGTGTCATTCGTTGGGGAGGTGAAGAGTTTTTAATTGTTTTTCCCCATACGACAGCAGAGCAGGCAAAAGCAGTTTTAGACAAATTACGCAGCAGGTTTGCCAAAGAGCGGTTTGATTTTATGCCGGAGTCGGTGACTTTTAGTGGAGGTGTCAGTGAATGTCAACTGAAAAAAGAAGAGCGAACCGCGTTAAAAGAAGCAGATGACGCGCTTTATCAAGCCAAACAGGCGGGACGTAACCAAATTGTGATTGCTCAAAGTGATGCTTCAAGTGAACCTTCTTAGGGCGCCTCTGCTAAAACAACGGCTCTTAATGGAGCCGGGTAGCCTTCCACGGTTTGCGTTGGGTCATTAGGGTCTAAAAAGTCTTTTAAGGAGTTCCATTCCATCCATTCCGTTGACCGCTGTTCTTCGGTAGAGGTTTGGTCAAGATCTACACAGCGCACATTCTGATAGCCGCAGCGTGTCATCCAGTGCACTAATTCTGAAACCGAAGGCAGAAACCAAACATTTTTCATCTGTGCGTAGCGGTCTCGAGGGAGTAAGATTTGGCCATAGGCTTCAGGGATCACTAAGGTTTCCAGCACCAATTCTCCGCCAGATTTGAGATGGCGTTTTAAATCCAGTAGGTGGTCAATGGGCGAGCGGCGATGGTACAGCACCCCCATGGAAAACACCGTATCAAAATCACCCCCATAAGGCGTGGTTGGGAGTTGTTCTAGGGTCAGTGGTAAAAACCAAGCGGGTAGCGTATGACCGACAAAATGTTTGACCGCTAAAAACTGGGTCATAAACAGCAAACTTGGATCTACACCGACAGCAAAACGCGCCCCTTCTCCAAGCATACGCCACAGATGATAGCCGCTGCCGCAGCCGATATCCAATACCTTTTTTCCAGCTAAAGGGCTCAGATGCGGTAACACCCGATCCCATTTCCAATCAGAGCGCCATTCGGTATCAATATAGATGCCTTCTAAATCAAAGGGTCCTTTACGCCAAGGTTTTAACGCTTGCAATGCGCTTTTTAGCTGCGCTTGCTGTTCAAAATGTTTTGAGCGTGCTGTGATGGCTGAGGCGTTGAGTTGATGGGTTTCACTACTAGGCATCTGCATAATGTGCTCGATTGCAGGCAGCCAACGAGGGAGATTGCCATTGTTTTCAGGGCTTAAGGCTGTCTCTAACAGTGGGGGCAAACTCTGCTGCCAGCTTTCAAGACGGGTATTCTGTAGTTTTGGCCAAAAATTTTCGTAATGGGCAAAGTAGTGTTTCACATGGAACCTCTATGCTTTAATGGCTAAAAAAGAGGCGAAATTATAAGCTTGAAACCAGGTGGCTGCACTGTTAAAACCGACCTTTTTTAGACGATCGAGATGAACGGCTTCACTGTCGCTGATGAGGACATTTTCTAAAGAAGCGCGTTTTTGACTGATTTCCAGTTCAGAGTAGCCATTGGCGCGTTTAAATTGTAGGTGAAGGGCTTCAATGGCGTTTTGAATGGCTGGGTCTACAAAATGGATTTTTTCTGAGAGAATCAGAATGCCGCCAGGGTTTAACCCTTGATAGATCTTCTCCAAAATCTGTTGCCGCTTTTCGGGCGCGATAAATTGTAGGGTAAAATTCATCACCACTACTGAAGCATTTTCTATAGGCGTCTGAAGCATATCTTCACAGCGCAACTCGACTTCAATGTCTGAATGAAAAGCGGACACATAGCTTTGAGCACGTTCGATCATCGGTTGGGCATTATCGACAGCAATGATTTTACAGTGGGGGTGAGGCAGTTTGCGTCGCATGGTGAGCGTGACGGCGCCTAAAGAGCAGCCTAAGTCATACAGTTGACTATTGGGCTGAGCAAACTGTTGCGTCAGTTCACCAATGCCGGTCAAAATGGTTTGATAACCAGGTACTGAGCGTTGAATCATGTCCGGAAACACACTGGCGACGGATTCATCAAACTGGAAAGCCCCTAAGGCTTCATAGGGTTGGGCAAATAGGGTGTCTTTTTCAAATTGCATATTATCGTCCTTAGTAGCGCGCTTTTAATTTGGCGACGCGTTTTAAATGCCACTGTTCTGGATGGCTTTGCGCTTCAACTTGGTTTTCAATGGGATCAGGGAGTTCGGAATTAAAATCCAATCCGGTTGCCGCTTCTACGGTATCGACGGACACCACAAATTTCATTAAGCTGGCTTTCGCACTGGCCGTTTGCGGCATGATAAAGGCCAACATTTTGGGGGTGGGGTCTTCTGGGGTACCGGGGCGAATAAAAACTTTGTAAAACGCTTTAGGAATCGCAATGCGAGGATGCAGTTTAAACCGCGGTGGATCGGAGTCAAAAATGGGGCCAGTGATCACCCAAATTTCCGGATACCATTTAGAAAAATAGTCTGCGGCCACCTCTTCCAGTCTTTGCCAAGCTTTTTGATTGAGGTGACTTTTTTGCGGGGTAATATTGGTCATTAAAAAGGTCTCTTCCTGTGCGGCGCGTCCATAACGGCTGGCAATGAGATAGTTGGGCGCCATATGACCTCGATCATAGTGGCTATGGCGATAATCCTCTGGTTCGACGGGAAAAGGCGAGCGCCAGTCCGCCTTAAAAGGGGGGCGAGGACCGATATATGAGTACCGTTTAGGAATGATTTTATAGGTCACCCATAAAGGATTGCCGAGCCATTCAGAGTAACCGACGAGGTAGGCTCGGTTGCGTAAAATATGCACCAAGTTTTTTAAGTCGTGCTCCCCTTTAGGCATCCCCATATAGCTCATGGCGGGACGCGCTACCTTGACCTCATAAATCCACATGCTGCCTAAAATGGCAGTAATGAGAAGGGTGAGAAAGGTGATGTTTTTGAAAGAAAGTTGTTTACGCATCAGTCTGTTTCTTTTTGGCTAAAAGATGAATATAACGCCCCATGTGACGATAGGTTGGCCGTCGACAGTAACGATATTCCAACTGCAACAGCTCATCCAGCGAACTTTTTTCCAATACTTCATGGGTAAGATAATCATAAAACACGCGAATGCCGGTTTGCATCTCAATTTCAAACCCCATCGCTTCAAGCCAATCGATGACCACTTCAGGATATTGAGGGTTAGGAGGGGTCAGTTTTTTGCCCTTGCCAATATAAGCGTCTTGTAGAAGGTGTTGCCAACGCCATTCGCCTTTGAGCACATTGGTGTAGATTAATGCATTACGATTATAGAAGAGCAGAGATAAATAACCATTTGGCTGCACTTTTTGCGCCACGGTTTTCAGGGTTTTTTCAGGTTCAGCGAGCCACTCCAAAACCGCATGAAACAGCACCAACTCAAATTGTGGCAGTTTAGGAGCTAAGGTTTGGGCGCTGCCATGCAAAAAGGTGGCGGGCAATTCGGCCGCCTGAAATTTCTGTTGTGCCTTATAGAGCATCTGCTGCGAAAGGTCGCATAAAGTGAGACGATGACCCGCTTCTGCTAGCCACTGGCTGATCTGTCCCAAACCGCAGCCGGCATCCCAGACATTGAGCGGCGCTGGCTGATCGCGAAGGGCTTGTAAATCTTCTTTAAGGAGTTTTAGCCGCCATTCACCTTTAAGGGTGCCATACACTTTTTCTTCAAACTTTTCAGCCAAGCGGTCAAAATTACGGTCTTGTAAGGGTTTTTTGGGTGATTTTTCCATAAGGGATATTATATTCGAGCGGCTGATTGAAATTGATATAAAGCGTTCATGGTTTATAATTGGGTTTTAGTTTTAGCGTCTCAGAGGTTAAGTTTGCACGATTCAACGGTACAGATTTTAGCGCAAAACCCCTTAGGCAAAGATTTTGTGATCGGTGATATTCATGGTCATTATTCAGAATTGATGCAAACTTTAAACTCAGTGGCTTTTGATTTTGAACGAGATCGACTGATTTGTTGTGGGGATTTGGTCGATAAGGGACCCGAACCAGAAAAAGTAGTGGCGCTATTAAGTGAGCCCTGGTTTTTTTCGGTGCGCGGTAATCATGACCAGTTTATTGTGGATCAATTCCACGAGGCATTTCATCAAGAACGCGTTTTATTATGGGGTGGCTATGCGGAAATGACACCGCAGCAGGTGCATCAAAAATATGCGGGTACCTGGTTTGTCCAGCTTCCAGACGCTGTGCAGCAGTCGCTAGCAGCGACTTTAAATCAATTGCCCTATGCGTTAGAAGTGAAAACGAAACAGGGTAGGGTTGGGATTTGTCATGCAGGGGTCCCATTACAATTTAACGATTGGCAAGATTTTGTGCAGCAATTGCAGCGTCCAGAAGGAGAAGGGCGTAAAATTAAAGAGTTGGCCTTAAGACATCGCGATCCCGCTTTTCAAAACAACCGTTATATTCGAGGGATTGACCAAACTTACCACGGCCATACCGGCTTTAGACAAATCCATACCATTGGCAATAGTTGTTGGATTGATACTTTCGAAAAGCGTCAGCAATTTACTTTGATTGAGCTGACTTAACTAGTCAGTGACCACTTGGTTTTTACCCCCTTTTTTCGCACGATACATTGCAGCATCAAGCCGATTAAAAATTGAAGCTTGGGTTTCATTTTTGCGTAGGTTGGCGACACCGACGCTGACCGTGACCGGTTGATTGATTAAAGATTTGAGAATGGCATCCTGTTCTATTTTGTGGCGCAGAGCTTCAGCGATATCACTGGCTTGTTGTAAAGTCGTCTCTTTGAGCATAATAATAAACTCTTCACCGCCCCAGCGGGCAATGAGCGTATCGTTTTTAAAGTGATCAAGTAAAATTTGACTGACTCGGGTGAGGACTTTGTCACCAGTGGCATGCCCAAATTGATCATTAATCTGTTTAAAGTTATCAATATCAAAAAAAATGAAACTCAGTAAAGCAGGAGTGCTCTCTTTTAAATGTTCTGAAAACCATTGATCAAAACGGTCATTAAAAAATCGACGATTTTTTAATTTTGTGAGCGGATCATTATTGGCTAAGAAAATAAGACGCCGATTTTGTTGGCGGATAATGGCTAAAACCAGTATCGAAATGATGCTGGTGATCAGCAGTGAAATAAAGAGGTTGAGGTAAAAGGTTTGGTAAGCTTGGCGGGTAAAATCCTCCAGCTTGGCTTGAAGCATGAGGTAAGCATCGAGTTCTGGGATATATTTGCTGTTAATTAAAAACTCTTCACCTTGATGGGAAAATTCTAAGATTTGGTGATCACTTGAGAGGATTTGAGGTTTCAGTTGAGCCAATTCGGGGATCTCATTCAGGTTTGTAAATTGATCCTCGGTGTTTTCATGTAACAGCACTTGCCCCTGTCTATTTATAAAATAGACCTTAAACTGGTATTGAGTACGAAAGTGCTTTAAGATTTTTTGAATAGAAGACATTCTCATACCGACCCCCGTTGCCCCCAGCAACACGCCATCTTTCGAAAAAATTTTTTGATTGATAAACAGCAATAAGCCCTGATCCAGTTTGTCGTTGTAATCGATATTGAATTCCTGATTTTGAGCTGAGTTTTTAAACTTAAAGTACCATTGATTATCGGCAACCTGAGGATTGAGTTTTTCAATCAAACCATTTTGCGTGTAGTAGTGAAGGGTTTTATCTGAGACAAGGTGGGCCACAAACAAGTCATATCTGTTTGTGAGGGTCTCTAAGTAATTTTGAATTTTTGAGACATCGGATTCATTATTCTGTAGCCAATTGTGGACAAAAGTGTCATGTGCCATCACAGAAGCAATGAGATTTGGCTGAATAATGTTTTCTTGAATGCCGGTTGAAATCGCATCAATCGAAATGGGAAAAGAATGGGTTTTAAGCGCTTCTTTCTTGGCCTGCAGAGAAAAATGGAAATTAAGAAAGGAGATCAAAAGAGAAGATAAAATTAATAGAAAGATGATCAGAATACTCATCTTTGAATGATGAAGCTTCATGGCCTTGAACCCATAATGGTTTTGTAGCTTCAGTGTAACACTTTATAACTATAGGATTTATAAAGAATGATGATTCTATTATTCAGTAATTTGATTCGGTAAGCCCCTCCAAACGATATAATTTGATGACATCTACTGGATGAAGTGCCACTTTTAAGGCATACTGATAGATTTTAGAAAATTATTTGGCTTAAGATTCCTTGGGTTTGAGGTTAAGTCTAAGCTTAGGGATCAGCGCCACATTTTGCTATGAAAAACGCTTAAAAAATCTATACTCACAGAGACGGATAAAGGCCGTAGAAAAAGTGTCAAATACAGATTAAGGAATATTTATGCAAGCAGAATTTGTCAAACTTAAGCAGCATCTACAATCGGTCATTATTGGTCAAGAAACCTTATTAGAACGGATGATGATTGGGTTGCTGACAGGCGGGCATATCTTACTGGAAGGACCACCGGGTTTGGCAAAGACCACAGCGGTTAAGGCGTTATCGGAAGGGGTGCATGCCAGTTTTCAACGGATTCAGTTTACGCCGGATTTGATGCCGGGAGATGTGATGGGGTCGGATATTTTAGATCCGAAAACCGGGCAATTGGTCTTTGTCAAAGGGCCAATTTTTAATGAGATTGTGCTCGCGGATGAGATTAACCGTGCGCCACCCAAAGTGCAGTCTGCTCTGTTGGAAGCAATGGCGGAAAAACAGGTAACCGCAGGTGGGCAGACGCGCGCTTTACCTGAACTGTTTTTGGTATTGGCAACGCAAAATCCTTTAGAGCAGAGTGGGACCTATCCCTTACCTGAAGCACAATTAGATCGGTTTATGCTACATGTGATATTGGACTATCCTTCTGAAGAAGAGGAGCTGAAAATTTTACAGTTGGATCGGCAGCGGCATTTTGGTGAGGATCATGCCAAACCAGAGGCGTTTTTAACGCCAGAGATGGTTCTGCAAGCAAGAAAACAGGTGGCAGAGGTTTATATTTCACCCGCCGTGGAGCGATATATGGTCGCTTTGGTCAGTGCAACGCGTCATTTAGCGCAGCTTGACGAAGCCTTAGCGCATGTCGTCGAAATTGGGGCTTCACCGCGCGCATCGCTCTCTCTGCTGCATGCAGCCAGTGCCAAAGCGTGGTTGGCTAATCGAAATTTTGTGACGCCGGACGATGTTGCTGAGGTCTTACCGGATATTTTGCGTCACCGTTTGGCGATCAGTTTCAGTGGTCGAGCGCATCAGTGGACAGCTGATAAAGTGATTGCACGCATGTTGGAAAAAGTGCCCGTGCCGGCTGATGCAGAATAGGTTTCACATGAAACTTTTTTCCTTTCTGCGCGGTGTGACGCCGAGTGTTCAAAAAACGGTGGAAGAGCCTATTTTTTCTGAGTTTCAAATTCTGGAGCTGGCAGAAGAACTCTCTTTAATGCCACAGGTGATCAGTGAATTACATCGTTTAAGCACCGCTTTTAAAAAAGGGGAGCAGCCTAGCCCCTATCGTGGCAGTGGCTTTGAGTATGATGAGAGTCGCCTCTACCAAAGGGGAGATGAAGTGCGTCATCTGAATTGGCGGTTGATGGCGCGAACTGGGAAAGCTTATAGCAAGCTGTTTCAAGAAGAACGACAAGAGCGCTGGATGATTGTACTCGATATGCGTTCACCCATGCGATTGGGTACGCGTAAACGACTGAAAGTGACTCAAGGTATTCGCGTGGCCGGATATTACGCCTGGTTAGCGCAGCAATCAGGTTTTCCATTGACTGCAGTAGCGATGACTGAAGCGGTGGATGTGAGTCCCATTTTTGAGGGTAAAAACAGTTATGCAGAAGTGATGCACCATCTTTCTCGTCCATGCCCACTAATAGCTGAAGAAGAAATGCCCAATTTAGAAGGGGTCTTGCAAACGTTGCAATCCCACCTATCTCCAGGCATGCGTTTAATCCTGATCAGTGATTTTATTGACCTAAGCGAACAGAGCTTATGGTTGCTTTCAAGTTTACAGTCTTGTGTGCAATTAAAGATGGTGCAGATCGTCGATGTTGCAGAGTTAAATCTGCCACTCGCTTCCGGTATTCAGCTACAAGGCATTGACGGTCAACAGAAGGTGTTATCTGAAATTCGTGGCGCTTATGCTCAGTGGGCACACGATTATTTTGCGCAAAAGGTGAATGCCTATCAACAGGCGGATCTTTCCGTCAAATGGCTGAAAACAGATGATGAATTGGCACAATTGACGACTGAGGAAGATCAATTGCCAAACTGGCTAAAAGAGCGGCTAGATCATGGCTAAAGAAACGGCTTTACTCGATATTGAACCGCTTTTGCCGATAGGTGGGGACTGGGTGTATGTTTTGCAGTGGGTCATGGGTATTTTGCTAGCGGGTATTGTCCTCTGGGTAGGCTTCTTATTTTTGCGTCGCCATCTTCCGAGTCTACAGCAGCGTTGGTTAAAAAAGAAATGGTTGCGGCAACTGGAAAGTTTTACTGATGCGCAATGCGCCTCTAAGCGATTAAAAAAATGGCTATTACGGCGCTATGTACACCTTAAAAAATGGCCACTGAATGCAGAACAGCAACAACAACTCAATCTTTGGTTGTTTAGTTCAGCACCGGTTGACTGTCACGCTTTAAAAGTCTGGATAGAAACACTGCCAGTGGCAGATTGGCGCTCAAGCGTTAGGAGGCTGGCGGATGTTTGAGTGGCTATTTTCTGCTTTACAACAGCTCACAAGTGTGGATTGGCATCAAGTTCAATTCCGGCATTTTGAATGGTTTATTGGGGGTATGGTTGTCGTGATGGCGTTGCTTTTTCTGCATCTATGGCGACCGGCGTCGACCGATTTAGAACAGGGCGTAGCCAGCCGTTTTGTCCGTTTTCGCCATTCCTTAATTCATCTGTTTGTATCGAAGACGGCGGCAAATGCGTCAAATCAAGGCGGGCTGAAGTGGCTCCTGTATCCCTTAAGAGTGTTGGTGCTGCTGTTTGCGCTGCTGGCTTTGGCGCAACCGGAGTGGATAAAACCGCTCAAATCTCAAACCAGTACGCAATCATCGCGGGACATTCAATTTGTGGTCGAAAGTTCAGTCACCTTTGTCTTGCCAGACTACGAGCTAAATGGCAAACCGGTGGAGAGAATGCAGGTGGTGAAGGCGGTGTTAGAAGATTTTATGCAACAGCTAAAAGGCAATCGCTTTGGGCTCTCCATTTTTGCAGAACAGGCCTATATGCTGTTGCCGATGACCTCAGATGCCCGTGCGGCTCAATTGAGCCTACAGCGCCTGAAACCGTTTTTGGCCGGCCGAACAGATGAAGGCATGGGCGAAGCTTTGGGCTTAGCATTACAGCAGATTGACCAAGAAGGCACTTCACCTAACCGTATCCTTGTATTGATAAGTGATGGGTTAAGCCGTCCCAGTGCCATGCCTTTAAAATCTATTGTGCAGTATGCGCAAGCGATGAATGTGCCGATCTATACCATCGGCATCGGTGCGGGCAGTGGTCAAGCGGATAGACGTCAATATGCGGGGTTAAATTACGCCCCTCTGGATCCGACGATTTTAAAATGGTTGGCGCAGCAAACCGGAGGGGACTACTTCCGTGTCAGCAGTGGAGAAGCTCTGCAGCAGGTGTTGGCTGAGATTCGGGCATCTGCCGGTAAACCGGTGGTGTTACCCCCACCCCCACCACAGCACATTCCTCTCTATTTCTGGCCGTTAAAGGTCGCCGTCGCCTTATTATTGCTGTATGTTGCGCTGCTCTCTGTGCATGCAAATCGAATGGCACGGCAGGGAGGGCAGGCATGAATTGGGCGGCGTTACATTGGCGTGAACCTTTTTGGCTTCTTTTTACGGTGTTGCCATGGTTGCTTTGGTTGGGTCAACGATTGTGGCAAAGGCAGCAACAGAGTCAATATGCAGATCCCGCTCTGTGGCCTTGGGTGAAGGTGTCTAAGGCTGAGCATCCTGCTAAGAATTGGAAGCAACGCTTACTTTGGGGGATGAAAAAACTCAGCTCACCCCTCGCTTTTTTAACAGTGGCATGGCTGGCATGGATGATTGCATTAGCTGGACCGCGCACCTTACAGTCATCCATTCAACAGCAGCAGCGGAATGGGGTGGATATTCTGGTGGTAATGGATCTTTCTCGATCCATGGAGGCAAAAGATGTGCTGCCCAATCGTTTTGAATTTGCTAAAGCTTGGATCAGTGCGATTAACCAGCAACTTGCCCCGGCCGATCGTATTGGGTTGTTAGGCTATCAAGCCTACCCGCATCTTATTGTGCCACTCACTCAAGATAAGGGATTGTTTGCCCATTTTTTACAGCTGACTGAACCGGACATGATGCCGACACGGGGTAGCCGCTTAAAAACGGCATTGGTGGAAGCGCATCGGCTATTGAAACAGACAGCAGAACAGCCGACTTTATTGCTGGTATTCACTAATGGCCAACCCAATGCCTGGCACTTACAGCCGGATCCCGACGGCTATGCCAGATTGCAGCAAGATTCGATTGAAACCTATCTTTATGGTGTAGGCACGCCAAAACCGGTACCGCTAGAGCATGATGATCCAGCACAACCGAATGCTTATCTCCATGTGAATGGCCTACTGGTGAAAACTCGGCTGGAAGAGGCTTTTTTACGCAAAGTGGCTGAACAGGTAGGGGGATCCTATGAAAAACTGTCGGCCGACCATCGCCAAATTAACCAATTGCTCAAACGCATTGCCGTCAAAGCGAATCCTCAGACATTGAATGAGCAGACCACCCAGTGGCAGGATCACAGCTTACCTTTTATAGCGCTTGGGATTTTAGCGCTATTGTTGGCTTGGTTTCGGATTAAAATGCCATTAAAACTTCAGCATAAAAGCCCTCCACCGCTGGCAGGACTGGGGATTTTGACTTTTTTCACGCTTTTTTCTCTGAGTTTGATTTCTCAACCGGTGGCGGCCGCGCAACTGGATTGGCAACAGATGCGCAAAGCCAAATTGGCTTATGAAGCTTATCAAAATAAGGATTATGCATTGGCTACGCAGTATTTTGATGAGGTGGGTGGCTTTGTAGGCTGGTTTAATGCTGGCGATGCAGCTTATCGTAACCAAGATTGGGCGTCAGCCGTCTTCTATTTTCGCTACGCTTTTCAAGCGGCGAACAGTGATCATGAACGTGCGCAAGCCTTGTATAATCTTGGTAATACCTATTATCAAACGCGTCTCTATCAAAAAGCGATTGAGGCTTATCAAGGGGCTTTGCACTATCAAGCGTCTTATCCGAAAGCACAACACAACTTAAAGTTGGCAGAAAAGCAGTTGCAAAAAGCCCAGCGTAATCAACCAGGCAAGCAGAAAAAAGGTGTTGGAGGCGGTAACAATCCTCAGCAAGAGGGGGCTTTTTATGGTGGGCAGAAGCCTTCAGAAAAGCCAAAACCAGGTCAAGGGGGTGAAGACCAGATAGAAACTCAAGCCGGCCCGAAAGACAAATTTGTGTTACCGCAAATAGAGGCGCCTACTGAGTATGGGGTTCAACCGGGCATGTCTCAAACTCTAGAGATCGGCGCTGAGGGCAGTGGACTGAATCCGGAAGCGCAAGCCATCTTGCAGGATGAACAGCAGCAAAAGGTGATTTCCGATATTGAAGGGCGATTGCGTCAAGTGAAGGATAAACAAAGGGTGTTATTAAAACGCATTTTTGAACGGGAAGAAGGCTATATGGCTCCGCAAAAAGTGCCGCATCAGATGCCTGGGATTCAACCTTGGTAGTAAAAAGGTTTTAAAGGTTTTAGAGTATGCAAAGAAAGTATCAGAATGTGTGGTTGATTGTATGCATGAGCTGGGTGATCAGTGGATGGTTTACCTTGGCTTATGCAGAGACAAATGTAGAGGCGCATGCACAAGCCTTGGCGCCGGCAAAAGTGCATTTTTCGCGTACGCAACTCAAGATGGGCGAGTTTACCACACTCTATATTCGGGGCGCTCAGATTGAGCAAGCGTTTACCCCAGCCATCGTTAAACAGCTCAAGCAGTACTGGATGATTTTTAAAGTGGAGGGGGATGAGGACTTTGTGCGCGTCACCCTCTATCCGCAAAAGCCTGGACAGTTTACCTTTCCGGCCATTGATGCCGGCCGGATTCAACTGCCACCACAGGTTTTCCATATTGCGCCGAACCCTGAAGTGCAAGTGAGCTGGCAGCCAGACAGTACAAAGCTCTTTGCGCATCAAACGTTGAACTGGAAGGTGATGGTTCATCTATCGGATCCGGCTTATCGTGGCACTTTGCATCTGTTTGAAGCGCAAAAAATCGAGTCGTCACCTAACACTTATCAAGTCGATCATTCAGATTACCGTGCCTTAAGTCATGGCACCGCCATTGCCGAAAGAAAAACGAAAAATCAGGGAGTAGAGCAGCTGTTTATGGCGGCTTATACCTTTAAACAAGCAGGGGTGATTCGTGCAGTCAATCCTTATTTAGAGGTGCAAAATCGTTCTCAGCAACCCTGGCATTTTTTCCCCTATCCTGATCGCCATCACCTGTTTCATGTGAAACCTCTCCCAAGTTATTTGCCGTTTAATCTGCCTGTGGGTCGGTTAGCTTTAAAAGCCGAAGCGCTGCCATTGTGGATAGAATCCGGTGATCTGGTTAACTGGGCGATAACGCTTAAGGGGATTTCAGTGCCAGCTGATTCCTTGCCGAGTTTAGAGGATCAGTTGGTTGCGGATACTCAGGTACAGTGGCTGGCCAATCAAATTCAGAAATCCGAACAGCTGACAGCACAAGGACTGGTGAGCCAAGCGAAAATTGATCAACCGCTGCGTTTTTTAAGTTGGGGGCAGCATGTCTTGCCGGAACTACGTTTATTAAGTTTCAATCCAGCCACAGAAAAAGTGCAAACGACTGTTTTACCTGCTCAAACCGTTTGGGTGTGGCCAGCGGGGGCTAAGCTGATCATGCAACTGTTGATTTTTCTATTGGGCATCACCTTATTGAGTTTCAGTATTTGGGGGTTAACGCTGCAACAGCAATATAAACGCTGGCTGGCGCGTACACAGCGAGCTGAAACGCCAGAAGCGCTCTGGTGCGCACTGCAAAACTGTATGCACTGGATGCTGGATCAACCAGAAGTGGCATGTGACGGCGAGAAAAAACAGATTGGCGCTCCAGTTCAACAGACATTTGAAGCCTATATGTTTAAATTGGGGCGGAAAGGTGCGCTTCCGCTATGGGTAGAGACGCTAAATCAACAACTCTTTAGTGAGCAAGGTTCGCGCAATGAGGAGGATTTTCAGGTTTTGAAACAACAAGCTTTAAAATGGTGTCAGCAGCAAACAGTTTGGCAGAAAATTCGTTACCAACTGATGCAAACTTTGCCTAGGATCGCTTTATGGCGTAAGCGTGGTTAAGACGGTGCTAAAAGTCTTTAAAGATTGATTTAAATTTTTTCCAGGCAATATAGCTGGCATAAGCAAAAGAGAGGGCAATCACGGTTAAACCGATTTTTTCCATCAAAAGGGAAAAGCTATTTTCTCTAACCAAGCTGGGGATAATCAGTAGGATGCCAATGACAGCTCCTAAGGAGAAGGTCTTTAAAGCCGTTTTTAAAATAGTGTTGCGCAGTAATTGTTTGTGTTCTTTAGATCCAATTTCCATCTGTTTCTCCAAATAAAGAGACCTTTGCACGAGATGGTTCTACGGCTAAAAATGGCTTCATGCAAAGGTCTCATAAAAAACCTTTGCATGAAGCCATTGTAGTCATAAAAGGATTCCATGCAAAGGTTTGAAAGCCTAGCCAAATGAGCAGGGCAGTTAAATCATTACAGGTGCTGATTTACCCATTGGGTAAACTGTGGCAAACTCAGCGCGCCTGAAATACGATCCACTTCTTGACCATTTTTGAAGATGGCTAGGGTTGGGATTGAGCGAATACCAAATTGTGCGGCCACCTGTTGTTCGTTTTCCGTATTTATTTTGACAAAACGCGCACGGGGTTCAATTTGTGCCGCAGCTTGAGCAAAAGTTGGGGCAAACATTTTACAGGGCCCGCACCAAGGCGCCCAAAAATCGACCACTAAAGGTTGGTCGGTTTTTTGCAAGGCGCGTAAAAACTGTTGACCATTCATCTCGACGGGTTGTCCAGTAAACAGAGGTCGTTTACATTTACCACAGGTGGGTTGGCTATTGAGTTTTTCATCTGGCACACGGTTTAACGCGCCACAGTGTGGACACATAATAATCATTGTAAAGTCTCCTATTTAGTTCGTTATCAACTTAATAGGTGCGTCCAGCACTTTTTCAAGGTCTATTTAAGCCAATCGGGTACTGGACTTTCCCGTCTTCCTGCTTCAAAGCCTTCATTGACAAAACCGTGTAAGGTTTTATCATGAGCATAGATCAGCTCAACGAGTTTGGGGTCTTCAGCGGTTAATTTTGCTTCAACGCCATTTTCAATGGGATGATATTCCATTTTGATTTGATCACGATATTCAAACAGTGCGGCAAAAAGCGGGTCCCAAGAACGAACCGCGCGACCTTTACCAAACCGGCGTTTCATCCCTTCTACATGTTCAATCAGTACTTTTACCAGTTCTGGATTGTCACTGGTCGTGCGCACAGTAATCCCATTGGGCAGTTTTTCGGTTTCCCGTTTCAGCTCAGTATGGCGTTCCAGCAATTTGTGAAACAGTGCTTGGTCAGCTTTGTGTTCCGCGTCGGAACCGCGTCCGTGTCGATAGGCTCTATGATTTTCTGTCATAAGCATTCCTTTTTTTTAAAAAAAAAGCACGACCCTAATCGGTATCGTGCTTAATTCTGAGGAGCAAAATGGATAAAAGAAATATATCCATAGATTAATTATATTGATAGTTGATAAATGAAACTATGGAGTAATCATTGAGATGCAGTTATTTGGCTTGAGAACCGTAGCTTAAACCGGCCAAAGTTTCATTCTGTTCATGGGCGTCGCGTTGCTCCAAAGATTCTGAGTCTTTGATAAATTGATGAGTGGCTAAATCTTGTTCTGCACGACTTTTTTGTAAACCGGCTTCGGATAAAGTGACTGTGGTGTTGTCACTGGCGGATGTTTTAGGGGCTTCACGGTCAGAAACCTTCTCTTTTGCCTCTTCGTTAGGAAAGAGATGGTTGGCATAAGCGGTTTGCGCGACAGAAGTCAGTATGGGGTTAATGGTTGACATGGTTAAACCCTCCAAATGCATCCAAAATTTGAGTATAACGCTAAAAAGCTATGAATACAATAAAAATCAATGCGTTAAGGGCATTATGATGTATTTTGGGATAATCGTTAGAGTGAGAGATAGAGTTTTTCAAAAGTTAACAGCCATTGAGAAAAAACGGGCAGCGATGCTTGACTGCTAATAATAATTTCAGAAAGCGTGTAGTCTTTAAGTGAATAGCCTGCAACCGCACACGCTAAGGTGATGAGATAGTGACACTCAGCTTTTGTGAACTTGTGATTGGGTAAAAAATAGGTCGTTTTCGCTAAAAGGGTGGCGTATAGAATCTCAGGCGCCTGCTTTTCAGAAAGGTGGTGTTGTTTTAAATCTCTTTCATCAATCCCTTTTTCATAGAGTATTTCCAGCAGCTGTTGTAATGAGCGTGTGCTAAATAAGTCTTCTGCCAGATCTCTTGCATTGGGGGGCAGCTGTTGCATTAATGCCGTTTCGTACTTATTTTCGATTAAGTCCACAATGATGCCTTTTTAAATGATATGTGCGTTCATATTCATGATGAAATAAAGGAGAGGTCTAAGTGATACCCAAAAATTTTTTATGATTAAACCTTACTTAATTTAGTAGTATAATCAATCAATTATTTAAATTTTTTATTAAAAAAGCATGACTTACTCATAATGAAGAAGATTTCTCATCCTTTAGCGGCCTATTTAGATGCCGTGCCAGATTTTCCCAAACCGGGAATACTGTTTCAAGACATTTCACCCTTATTAAAATCTCATTTTACCGAAACCATTGATGCCATGAGTGCACTTTTTTCTGAAGAAGAGTGGCAGCAGGTGGATTATTTAGCGGGCATTGAATCTCGCGGTTTTATCTTTGCTTCTGCGCTCGCTTATAAACACAATAAAGGATTTATTAAAATTCGTAAACCAGGCAAGCTGCCCAATGTCGCCGCGTCTATCTGTTATGGGTTGGAATATGGCTCAGATGAGTTAGAGATGCAGCAAGGAGATGGCAAAAAAGTTTTTATTTTAGATGATCTAATTGCGACGGGTGGTTCTATGAAAGCCGCTGCACAACTGTGTGAGCAAGTGGGTTATGAGGTTGCCGGCATGGCCTGTCTCATTGAACTTACAGCGCTTAACCATTTTGATTACCACGGACAAAAAGTTCGCAGTGTCATTCAAATGGAGGATGAGTGAGTTTATGAAACTGCCTCGTTTAACCAAAAGTATCTTTTTAGATCAATTTTTGTTTATGCAGTTTGTGGGGGTGCTAATGGGTTTAGCCTTCCCGCATTTTTTGACATGGTATGGCTTTCCCGCTGAACAAGTGGAAACTTTTCAGTTTTATTTGATCTCTCTAGTGGCAGGTCAGGTGGTGGGACTGATCAGCTTTTTATTGATTTCGACGGTGATTCGTCCGCATTTAAAACTGCTGTCTCAGAGAATGGAAGAGATTGCCAATAATTTAAAAAATAAAGATTTTTTTCAGGAGGGTATCAAGTGTGCAGACGGTTTTTGTGATATTCATGTTGTCTCAAAAGATGAAATTGGGACCACTGCTCAAGCCTATAATGAAATGCTGCATGCACTGATTCAATCGCATGACATCGAGGTAGTTTATAACAAATTTACTAAAATTATCTCGGAAAATATGGCGCTTAAAAGTCTCTCAGAGAAGACGATAGAGCTCTTAATTGATTCCACGCGCATTAAAGCAGCGGCAGTGCTCGTGTTAAACAATGCTGATCTGAAATTGGCCGCTTCCATTGGTATTCTGCAGCCAGAGGGATTGCTCGAGCATGAAATGGTTGAAAATGCCATTGCGCATAAAAAAAGCTATCATATCTCTCTGCCAACCGATATAGAGCTTGACGGGGTGTTAACAAAATTTCGTCCAACAGAAGTTTTTGTCGAGCCTTTAGAGTATAAAGGCGTCGTTTCAGGCGTATTGGTCGCAGCCAAAGGGGGGCAACCTGCGGATGAGCGAACGCGCCAACTGCTTCAATTAATTAGACGCAGTATTGGTCTGGCGATTAATAATGTGTTGACGCATCAACGTTTTCAGAAATTGGCAGCTTATGATCCTTTAACCAATATTTATAATCGCCGTTTTGGTCTGGAGCGGTTAAAAGAGAGTTTTAACCATGCGGTCAGAGAACGCTCGTCTTTAAGCTGTGCAATGTTGGATATCGATCACTTTAAAGCCATTAATGATACCTATGGTCACTTGGTCGGCGATAAAGTCATTGTGATGGTGGCGCAAACGATTCAGAAAGTGTTGCGCGATGGAGATATGGTCATCCGCTATGGGGGTGAAGAGTTCTTGGTGGTCATGCAAGGCGCTTCAACCGAAGATGCGAGAACTGTGTGTGAACGGATTCGTCATCGCATCAAAGATACAGAAATTACAGAAGACAGTCAAAAATTCCATATTTCAGTAAGTTGTGGTATCGCTACTTATCCTAGGGTACCTGCGAATTCTGAAATGGAGTTAATTAATGCAGCGGATCAAGCGCTCTATTTGGCGAAAGAGCGTGGACGAGACCGCATTGTTATTTATAATGAGATAAAGAATGTAAAAGCTTGTGAAGTGTAACTTAGATACCAGCACTATTTCAGATAACGCTGGTATGATTCATTACAGCTGCTCTAAAAAGGTTTTGGCGCGCTGTATGGCGTGTTTGACCTGTTCCGGTGCGGTGCCGCCTAAGTGGTTACGAGCCGAAACGGAGCCTTCTAAAGTCAGTACTTGATAGACATCCTCATCAATCAAATCACTAAAGCCTTTTAACACTTCTAAAGGCATTTCAGATAAATCCATGCCCTGCTTAATGCCATAGGCAACCGCTAACCCCACCACTTCATGTGCATCTCGGAAGGGGAGGCCTTTATTGACCAGATAGTCTGCTAAGTCCGTGGCCGTAGAAAAGCCGCGTTTAGCCGCTTCATAGGTATTTTCGCGTTTAACAATGATCGCTGGGATCATATCGGCAAAGGCACGTAGACTGCCTTTTAAAGTATCAATGGTGTCAAAGAGGGGTTCTTTATCTTCTTGATTGTCTTTATTGTAGGCCAAAGGTTGAGACTTCATTAAAGTGAGCAGACTCATTAAATGACCATAGACGCGTCCAGTTTTGCCTCTCACCAGTTCGGGCACATCTGGATTTTTTTTCTGCGGCATAATGGAGGAGCCGGTGCAGAAGCGGTCAGGCAGATCAATAAACTGGAATTGAGCGGAAGACCATAGCACCAACTCTTCTGAAAAGCGTGACAGGTGCATCATCAGCACGCTGGCAAAGGCTTCAAACTCAATGGCAAAATCGCGATCAGAAACCCCATCCAGTGAGTTTTCTGAAATGCGCTCAAAACCAAGAAGTTCTGCGGTATAAGCTCGGTCAATCGGATAGGTGGTGCCGGCTAAAGCGGCAGAGCCGAGTGGCAAGGTATTGGTGCGTTTCCGACAATCTTGCAAGCGTTCAAAATCTCGCTTAATCATCTCAAACCACGCCATCATATGGTGACCAAAAGTGACTGGCTGCGCGGTTTGCAAGTGGGTAAAGCCAGGCATAATGGTCTCAGCCTCTTTTTCCGCCAAATGGACGATCCCTTCCATTAGACGTTTCAATTCAGGCAAAATCGTTTCATCCATCTCATCCCGTAAATAGAGGCGGATATCGGTCGCTACCTGGTCATTGCGTGAACGACCTGTATGAAGTTTTTTTCCGGTGATGCCAATGAGATCGGTTAAACGCGCTTCAATATTCATATGAATATCTTCTTGCGCAATTGACCATTCAAATTCGCCGCGTTCAATCTCTTGCTGAATTTGGGTTAAGCCGTCAATAATGGCTTGTAGCTCATCAGTGGTCAAAATGCCGACCTTGTTCAGCATCTTGGCATGAGCGATTGAACCCTGAATATCTTGACGATACATGCGTTGGTCAAATTGAATGGAGGCGGTAAAAGCTTCCACAAAAGCGTCTGTAGATTCGGAAAAACGTGCGCTGGACAGTTTGGCTTTATTGACTTTATTGTTCATAATCGGCTCTCAAAATAAAAAATCTATTATAAATCATTCAAACAAAGCCGGTTAAGTTCAGTAAAATGATAATTAATTAAAAGAGACCTTTGCACGAGATGGTTCTACGGCTAAAAATGGCTAAAATTTCCCCTATCGTTGTTGGAAAACTTGGCAATAGCTGGCTATTGCCTGCGTTTCCCGCCTAGATATGGAAAATTTTTTCTCATTTTTAGTTCGCATCCCACTCATGCAAAGGTCTCTATAAAATTAAATCTGAAATTAAGGATAAAGCCATGGCAAAAACGAAACTTCGTATCGCAACCCGTAAAAGTCCACTGGCCATGTGGCAGTCTGAATTTGTGAAGGCGCAACTGGAAGCCGCGCATCCGCAGCTTGAAGTCAAGTTGATTGGGATGACGACACAAGGGGATAAAATTTTGGATGTCCCTTTGGCAAAAATCGGTGGCAAAGGCTTATTTACCAAAGAGTTGGAAGAGCGGATCGCTGAAGGTGAAGCGGATATTGCTGTGCACTCCATGAAAGATGTGCCGATGGAGTTGCCAGAAGGCTTTATGCTGGGCGCCATTTTAGAGCGTCATGACCCAACGGATGCGTTTGTTTCCAATCGCTTTGAAAGTTTGGATGAGATGCCCGCCGGCAGCATTTTAGGGACCTCTAGCCTACGCCGTAAAGCGCAGTTACAAGCGCTCTATCCTGAGCTTGTGATTAAAGATTTGCGCGGTAATGTCGGGACACGTTTAAGTAAACTGGATGCGGGTGAATATGATGCCATTATTTTGGCAACTGCCGGTTTAGAGCGATTAGAGATGCCAGAGCGCATTAAGAGTAAAATTTCACCCGAAGTGTGCCTGCCCGCAGTGGCGCAAGGCGCGATTGGTGTTGAGTGTTTAATTGAGGATGAAGAGACACGTGCCCTCGTTGCCTGTTTAAATCATACTCCGACTGAAATTCGGGTGCGGGCTGAGCGGGCGATGAATCACCGTCTACAGGGGGGATGCCAGGTGCCCATTGGCGGTTATGCTGAAATTTTAGACAATGACACCCTAGAACTGAAAGGCTTGGTGGGGGCTTTGGATGGCTCTCAATTGATTTTACAAGCACTTGTGGGCAGTACGGAAGCGCCAGAACAGTTGGGGTATGATGTGGCTGAGGGCTTATTGGCCAAAGGAGCGGGTGAAATTTTGCAAGAGGTGTATCAACAGTAGGGTTAAGTCTTATCTATGCCCCGTTTTGCTTTATTGAACACACGTCCTGCGCATCAAGCGAGGGCGTTAAAGGATTTAGTGCAGCAAGCAGGTGGGCAAAGTTTTGCATGTCCGACCTTAAAAATTGAACCGATTGAATATGCTGAACCGGCTGTTTCAGCATGGCAGACCGCTTTAACCGAAGCGTCTTTATGGGCGGTGACCAGTGCTAATGCGGTGGCGCCTTTACAGCGTTTATTAACCCAGTGCGCCATTGAAAAGGGTGCTGTTCTCGCGATTGGTGAAGCGACTTATCAGGCATTACAAAATCAGCTCGCTGAGTTTTGGCAACGGCCAGGCGCTCAGTTGTTACCGCCACTACATTTGCAAGGGGGGCAAAAGCGGGCGGACAGTGAGGCTTTACTCACGCATCCAGTGCTGCAAAAATTGACACCGGGCCAATCTGTGGTGTTGATAAAAGGTGAGGGCGGACGAGACCATATGCAACGCGCTCTGGAGCAGAAGGGGGTGAATGTTATTGAGCTCCCACTTTATCGACGAGTGGCTGCCCCATTTTGTCCGGATCAATGGCAGGCCTTTATTCGAGCGCAAGCGCCTAAAATAATTTTAGCAACCAGTTTTGAAAGTTTGAAAGCGCTCTGGCAGGGCTGGGAAAATTGGCAAATTTCACAAAAATCGACTCATCTTTTGCCCAATTTGCCATTGCTGGTGTTTAGTGAGCGGATTGCCGATCTGGCTCAGCAAGCGGGTTGGCAAGGGCCGATAGTGGTTGCCCCTGAGACCTCAAATTCTGGCATTTTACAAGGGATAGAGACCCTAATAGGAGTGACATATGAGTGAACCTGTAACCCCAAAAGTGAAAAAACATATTATCGAGGGTGAATACGCAGATGCGTCGCAAACCGATGCCAAAAAAGCTTCGGTGGGTTCTGAGGGAAGCTCAAAAGAACAGGAGGCTTCTAAATCGGGAAGTGCCTGGTGGCGGCCAAAATCGTTTACGCAATGGTTACAGCTATTGCTGGCAATATTAATGAGTTTAATTTTATTCTATTTTGTTCAGCAGAGCCGCACACAAACGGAGCAAGTGGAAGCCATTAACCGACTTCAGTTAAAAACTTACGAGTTGAGCCAGTCGCTCTCGGAAATGTCCCAGCAGCAAAAAACGGCCTTAAAGTCACTGACTGACGAGCTCAGTGATCTGCAACAGCGGGTCGCGCAGCTGGAAGCGGAATTACACGCTCCTGAGCATCGGCCAGTGATTTCTCAAGCGGATGTGGACGCATTAAAGCAGCAGGTGCAAACGTTGCAACAAAAGTTGGCCGCCCTTTCGGAAAAAAGCTTTCAGGCGTTACAAGAGCAAGCAAAAGAGGGTGGGGCGGTGATTCAGAGTCCTGAGTTCCAGCAGCAACTAAATACCCTACAGCAGCAGATGCAACAAAAGCTTCAGGGATTGGGAGCACAGCTAAAAGGGCTATTAGAACAGGTACCTGAAGAGAAAAAGCAAGCACAAAATCAAGTGAGCTTAACGCCAATGGAAATTCAGCAATGGGCGGTTAAGATCAATACACAATGGCAGCTTACCGGCAATATAGATCAGACCTTAGCCCAACTTCGAGCGCTTGAGCAAGCCATTGCGGTCAGTGATTTGCCGAATAAGGCCAATTTATTAAAAGCGTTGGGTCAAGATGAAGAGATGCTCAAACAGCAAAGTGTTTCACATGAAACCTTGCCCAATACCCAAGCCTTGAGAGCGTGGTTAAAGCAAGTGATCGTTGAGTCTAACCCGACGCAATCGACTGAATCGTCTCAAGAGGGTGCGAATGCGTCAGCAGAACAGCGACTGATGCAGCGTTTTACACAACTTTTCTCTGTACATAAACAAACGGATCGTGCAGAGTTGACCGCTGCTGAAAAAGCCGCATTGCAGGATATTCTGTTACAGCGGGCGTTGTTTTTGGCAGATCAGTTGGATTGGGCAGTGGAAACACACAATCCACAAATGCTCCAGAAAACCTTGCAGCAACTGCGTGAATTTATCCAAAAATATTATCCGAAAAAACAAGCGGAGTTGGCACAACAGCTCAAACCGTTTGTAGCGCTTAAGTTTCCATCACGGCCCAATTTGCACATTCTGGAGGCGCTATGAAAAAGGTCGTGTTGTGGGGGATCGGTCTGTTGATTTCTGCAGGATTAGCGACGCTTGCCCTGTATGATAATGGCAAAATTTCCCTAATTTGGCAAGGTTGGGTTATAGAGACCAGTGTCAGTTTTGCCTTGGTGGCGCTGATTCTGCTGTTTGCCACCATATATCTAGCGGTTCGGCTGCTGCTTATATTATGGAAACTGCCTAAATGGTGGCGCAATCGCAAACGGATGAAAGCTTACTCTAAAGCGGAGTCCCACGCTTCAAAGGGATTGATCGCCTTGGAATATGGGGATTGGCAGACAGCAGAGAAACAGTTGCTTAAAAGTGCCAAATACAGTGATTCAGGATTGGTGCACTATTTGAGTGCTGCGAAGATGGCGCATAATCAAGGGGCTTATGATCGTCGAGATCAATATTTAGCCAAAGCCAAATCTCTCTATCCCGAAGACATTGTCACCATTGGTCTGGTAGAAGCGCGACTGGTAGCCGAGCAAAACCCACAAAAGGCGTTGGCTTTATTGAGAGCGCTGCATGAAGAAGCCCCACGTAATCGCGTTATTTTGGCAGAGTATGTGAAATTGCTGCAGCAACAAGGGGCTTGGCAGCAAGTCCAAGCGCTACTTCCCTTAGTCAAACGTATTAAAGCATTAGATAAGTCAGAGTTGGCACAGCTTGAGCGAGATTTGGTGATTAGTCAGTTGATGTCGGCGCCTGATCTGAAAAGCCTACAGCAGATTTGGCAAAATTTACCCAAAGCAATGCAATTAGACCCTAAAGTCTTGGCTGAATATATTGAGAAAAGTGCCGCCTGGGGTGAAGAGTCCAATTTGGCTCAATTAATTGAAAAAGCCCTAAAAAAACAGTGGGATGACCGCTTGGTTTATCAATATGGGCGCTTAAAAATGGCGCCTGCCTTCCAACGACTCAAAGTCGCGCAAAAATGGTTGAAGCAACAGCCAAATAACCCCGTTTTATTGCTTACTTTGGGGCGCCTGGCTTGTATGAGCCAACTCTGGGCACAAGGGCAAGATTATTTGAAGCAGAGTCTTAAGCTACGGCCTGAAGTGGAAACGTTTCATGCCTTAGCGAAGTGCTACGAGGCTGCGGGAGATCAAGAGGAAGCGGCACTGACTTATAAGGAGGCCATTTTGCAACTGGAAGACCAAGCTAAAAAGACCCATGAGTGAACAAGCGGCATTGATGCAAGCGGTTGAAGCGATAAAAAAAGGTGCGGTGATTGCTTATGCCACTGAGGGGGTCTATGGTTTAGGGTGTGACCCTTTTCAGCAGCAGGCGGTGTTGCGGTTATTGGCTCTGAAACAACGCCCCATTGAGATGGGGGTGATTCTCGTGGCAGCTCACTTAGCACAGGTGGAGCCCTTGATCGCCTGGGAGGCAATTCCTTTAGCGCAACAGCAAACCATTCAACAAAGTTGGCCGGGCGCGGTGACTTGGGTGGTCCCTGCGACCGATAAAGTGCCCAGTTGGATTACCGGCGGAAGAGAAACGGTGGCTGTCCGAGTTTCGGGACATCCCACTGTGCAACAGCTTTGCCAAGCCTTTGGCGGCCCCTTGGTTTCCACCAGCGCAAATCGCAATGGTGAAGCGCCAGCGCTCGATTGTCAGCAGGTACAGCAAACTTTTCCGAACATATTATGTGTACAGGGGGCGCTTACGACCCCCAATCAACCTTCAGCCATTTATGATGCCCCCAGTGGGCAGAAAATTAGATAGGAGCGTGTCAGTATGCCAGAATTAAATATTAAAGCGGTCAAGACTTACTTATTAGAACTTCAAGCCGATATTTGTCGTCAGCTGTCCGAGGTGGATGGCGAGGCTTTCATTGTGGATGAGTGGGAGCGTGAGCCAGACTCAGGCGAGATGGGGTTGACGGGGGGTGGAATTACGCGTGTTCTGGAAGGCGGAGCAGTGATTGAAAAAGGAGGCGTGAATTTTTCCCATGTGCGGGGGCAAAAATTGCCCGCTTCTGCCACGGCCCACCGTCCTGAATTGGCCGGACGTTCATTCCAAGCCTTAGGGGTCTCTTTAGTCATCCATCCCCGCAATCCCTATGCGCCCACTTCTCATGCCAATGTACGTCTCTTTATTGCTGAAAAAGCTGGCGAAGCGCCCGTTTGGTGGTTTGGTGGCGGCTATGATTTAACGCCCTATTACCCATTTGAAGAGGATGTGATTTTTTGGCATTTAGAAGCCAAAAAAGCGTGTGCGCCATTTGGTGATGAGATTTATCCGCAATATAAAAAATGGTGTGATGAGTATTTTTATCTTAAGCACCGCCAAGAAAACCGCGGGGTGGGGGGATTGTTTTTTGATGATTTGAATGAACAGACTCATGGTTGGGATTTTGAACGCTGTTTTGCTTTTACGCGAGCAGTGGGTGACAGCTATATCCAAGCCTATCGTCCGATTTTACAACGACGCAAAGACATTGACTATGGCCAGCGCCAACGTGACTTTCAACTCTATCGTCGCGGGCGTTATGCTGAATTCAATCTTGTCTATGATCGCGGGACGATTTTTGGTCTGCAAACTGGCGGACGCACGGAGTCCATTTTAATGTCCATGCCGCCACTCTGTAGCTGGAAATATAACTATCATCCTGAACCTGGTTCAGAAGAAGCGAAGTTGTATGAGTATTTAACCCCTCGAAATTGGTTAGCAGATCTTGAAGGTTAAGGCATAGATGGAAGGGGTGCGTTTAGATAAGTGGCTCTGGGCTGCGCGCTTTTTTAAAACGCGCGGCATCGCCACAGAAGCGATTAAAGGCGGTAAAGTGAGCCTGAATGGACTTAAGTCTAAGCCGTCAAAAACTCTAAAGGTTGGAGATTTTCTAGAGATTACACAACCACACCGAAAAGTTAAAATTACCGTACTGGCCTTAGCGGATAAACGCGGTAATGCTGAAACTGCGAGTGCCCTGTATCAGATTGATGAAGAGTACCTCAATCAAAGAAAGCCAAAAGCGGACATGGCACTGGTTGGTTATCGTGAAAAAGGCAAAGGGCGTCCCACAAAACGCGAGCGACGGCAGATTGAACATCTTTTAGAGTTCTAATTTACTTCTAACAAAGCTTAGCTGGTGCTAAAAAAGAAAAAACCGGCATAAAGCCGGTTTTTAGTCAGCAGATAGATTGAAAACTATCCGTTCGCTTTGGCTGCAAGCGCAGCACGTTTTTTCTCGATTAAATTATGGATGATTGGGCTCATCATCAAATCCATGGCCAGTACCATATGTTCACCGCCATAAACTAAGGTGCTTTCGTTTTGTAGCCAAGCGCCTGGGATCTGATCTTTAATCGCTTCTAAGTCTATGTCTTGATGGCGAACATGAGTGACCACCAAGGAATCTTCAGGTTTAGGACCCATTGGGGCAATTTCAGATTCCGTTGAGAATGGATCAGAGGTGTCGACTAAAGGAACACGATGGAAATTGATATGGGTACGGTGGAATTGAGGTACGATATATTCAATATAATCATCCATCCGTTCCATAATGGTTTCACGTACCTGCTCTACGCTATAAGGACGCTCAGTGGTATCACGGTAGATTTTTTGCATCCACTCAATATTCACAACAGGTGCCACACCTATCCCTAAATCGACATATTGTGCTACATCATATTTAGGCATATCCGGTTTTTCGTGCTTCACGCGACGCACCATTCCGTGTAACCCTTCATAGAAGAGAATATCGGTCCCTTCGGGTAGATCTTCCCAAGGGGTAAATTCACCAGACTTAAATTCTTGACCCAAACGCTTGCTGTGATATTCGGCTTCTTCATCTGAATGAATGTAATAACGGCGTTTACCGGTACCTGTTTCACGATATTGTTTAAATAACTCTTCTAACTTTTTGAATTCATTGGCATATTCAGAGAAGTGAGTCAAAACACGACCGCAATTCTTTTTACTCTCTGCCACTTTTTGTTTCATGGTTGCGCGATCATATTTGTGGAAGCTGTCGCCTTCGATGATGGCAGGATTAATATTTTCGCGATCAAAAATCTTTTCAATAGCGCGTTTTACAAAAGAAGTCCCCGCACCAGATGAACCAGTGACGGTGATAATAGGATGTTGAACTGACATAGTTTGTCTCCTTTCAAGGCGTTTTCAACCCCTTTAATTAGGGTAAAAAACGCTAAAATCCTGAATGGATAAACACTCAGGATTTAGGGGTTAAAATTAAAACTTCATAAAATTAAAACTATTTAAAACGATTCTTAACTTTTTTTCAATCACAGTTAGATGTCTAAATTTTCAACCTGCAACGCATTTTCTTCGATAAAGGCGCGTCGAGGTTCGACTTCATCCCCCATTAGGGTGGTAAACACAAGATCCGCTTGCACCGCATCGTCAATGGTCACTTGCAATAGACGGCGGGTTTCGGGGTTCATCGTGGTTTCCCAGAGCTGTTCGGGGTTCATCTCCCCAAGACCTTTGTAGCGCTGGATGGTTTGGCCACGTTTGGCTTCGTTCATTAACCAATCGAGCGCCGCTTTAAAACTGGCAACAGGTTGGGTTTTTTCACCACGTTGGATATAAGCACTTTCTGTGAGTAAACCGGTTAACTCATTGCTTAAGTCGGCAATTTTTTGATATTCAGCCGATTTGAAGAACTCTAAATCGTAAACTCGGCTATTGAGTGTGCCATGTTCACGTTGCATGAGGCGCAATTGATACTGTGCGCCTTCGGCTTCGCTGGGTTCAATGCTCAGTTCAAACTCGACCTTTTGCTGTTCTCCCAGTGCCTTTAGACGGACCAAAGCTTCGCTGCGCCAGATTTCTAGGGCGGCTGAGTCATTGAGCATTGTTTCAGTGACGACGGGTAAGTCTGTCATTAAATTAAGGAAAATTGTATTGTAACGACGGCTTAGACGCTGAATAATACGCTGAACTTGCAGGTAATCCTTGGCAAGTTTTTCCAGCGCGGCGCCTTTAATGGCAGGGCCATCCTGACTGACCCATAAAGCAGCGTTATCTAAAGCTGACTGCAGTAGATAATTTTCCAATTCGCCATCATCTTTTAAGTAGGCCTCTTGCTTACCTTTTTTCACCTTATATAGGGGAGGTTGTGCGATATAGACATAGCCACGTTCAATCAACTCGGGCATTTGACGATAGAAGAAGGTGAGCAGGAGCGTGCGAATATGAGAGCCATCGACATCCGCATCGGTCATCAGAATAATGCGGTGATAGCGCAACTTGTCTGGATTGTATTCTTCAGCGCCAATCCCGCAGCCGAGTGCGGTAATCAGTGTGCCCACTTCTGCTGAGCTGAGCATCTTATCAAAACGCGCTTTTTCCACATTTAAGATTTTCCCTTTTAGGGGCAAAATGGCTTGTGTGCGGCGATCTCGACCTTGTTTGGCAGACCCACCTGCAGAGTCTCCCTCCACCAGATAGAGTTCAGATAAGGCGGGATCTTTTTCTTGGCAATCGGCCAATTTACCCGGCAAGCCTGCAATATCTAAAGCCCCTTTGCGTCGGGTCATTTCGCGCGCTTTGCGGGCAGCTTCACGCGCCCGTGCGGCATCAATAATTTTGCTGAAAATGGCCTTGGCATCCGCAGGGTTTTCCAATAGGAACTCAGCCAATTTTTCATTCATCGTGGTTTCAACCGCCGATTTGACTTCGGAGGAGACCAACTTCTCTTTGGTTTGTGATGAGAACTTGGGATCGGGTACCTTGACTGAAATCACAGCTGCTAACCCTTCGCGGGCGTCATCCCCAGAGATATTCATCTTGTATTTTTTCGCCAGTCCTTCTTTTTCCGCATACTGGTTCAGGGTGCGTGTTAGGGCCGCTCTGAATCCCGATAGGTGTGTTCCACCATCTTTTTGCGGAATATTGTTGGTAAAGGCGTAAATGGCTTCTTGGTAAGCATCCGACCACTGCATGGCGATTTCTACCACAATGTCATCTTTGACGGTGCTGTAGTAGAAAATCTTTTGATGAATCGGATTTTTATTCTGATTGATATACTCAACAAAGGCTTTAATGCCGCCATCATATTCAAACACTTCGTGGCGATCATCTCGGCGATCTATCAATTCAATATGGATACCAGAGTTAAGGAAAGCCAGTTCGCGAATGCGTTTTAAAAGATGGTTGTAATCAAATTCGGTGATGGCAAAGATCTCTTTGCTCGGCCAGAAACGGATTTCTGTTCCGGTTTCATCGGTTTCCCCGACGGCTTTTAGCGGTGCTTCTGGAACGCCTAACCGGTAAGTCTGTTTCCAAATCTTGCCTTCACGGCGAATGGTGAGCTCCAACTTTTCGGAAAGGGCGTTGACTACGGAAACCCCCACGCCATGCAGCCCGCCCGAGACTTTATAGGAGTTGTCATCAAATTTCCCACCAGCATGCAGCACCGTTAAAATCACTTCGGCGGCTGACACCCCTTCTTCTTCCATAATGCCAACCGGGATACCGCGTCCATTATCTTTGATGGAGACGGAGCCATCGGTGTGAATGGTGACGATAATATTGTCACAATAACCGGCTAAGGCTTCATCAATGGCGTTATCCACCACCTCAAATACCATATGATGCAGACCGGAGCCATCATCGGTATCTCCAATATACATACCCGGGCGTTTACGAACGGCATCAAGTCCCTTTAGAACCTTAATAGATGAGGAGTCGTAGTTGTCTTGATTGTCAACAGAATTGGAAGGAGTTGCTTCGCTCATAGAAGTGCTTTGCTTTAGTTATAATTGATAAATTATATCATAAATAGTTCAATGCAAGAAATGCGCTTAATGGTGGTATGATTTAGATTAAGGGAGTCAAGAATTTATATATAAAGCATTATTTAATTACTAGAGACTTAGGGTGTGAGGTGAGCACTTTGCACAGGCTAAAGATGCGTTAAAAAATTAAGGTGAACTATTGTGAAAAATCAGATGAAATTTCCACGTTTAAAGATCGCGGTTTCAGATTGTTTAAGGGGGACGGAGTGTCGCTATAATGGGGGGCATGCTCAGGATGATTTTGTGAATCATGCACTGGCGAAGTATGCAGATTTTTATCCTTTTTGCCCCGAGGCAGCGGTTATCGGAACACCTCGAGAGACCATTCGTTTAGTTGGGAAGCCAGAAGGGGTTCGGGTCATAGGTCAGAGGTCAGGAACCGATTATACGGAAGGTTTACAGGCCTATGGTGATAAAATGATTCCTAAGTTGCTAGCGCAATCGGTGGATGCGGCGGTTGTGAAGTCTAAATCTCCCAGTTGTGGGTTGGAGCGGATTAAAGTTTATCAGCCTACGGGCGAGTGGCATGGCTCAAAAGATCCAATGACCTCTGGCCTGTTTACGGGCCAGTTACATCATCAAGCGCCCTATTTAGCCATCGAAGATGAAGGGCGACTCAGGGATGCTTGGCTTAGGGAAAACTTTATGCTGCATGCCTTTACAGCTGCGCGGTGGCGTGAGCTTTTGAGCCAATCCCCCAGCCTGGCAGATTTTCAGATTTTTCACCGTGATCATAAATATTTATTGATGTCGAAAAACGAAGCGCTTTATCGAGAAATGGGGCAGTTGGTTGCTCAGACAAGAAAAGAGAATTTGGATGAACAGATCATGGCTTATCAGCAAAAACTGTTCGCTTTGCTTGGTTTTCGAACCACTCGGGGACGCGTAAGAAATGTACTGGATCATGTGTATGGTTATTTTAAGCAGCAGCTGAGTGATGAAGAAAAAAACCATTATCAAACCACGGTTGCCGAGTTTATTGAAGGCACGGTCCCTTTGATTGCTGTCATCAAAGTATTGGAGCAGTTTCTTAATCACTATGGCTCGGATTACCTGTCGACGCAGGTATTTTTTCACCCTTATCCGGCAGATTTGGCTTTAAGGTCAGATATTAAGGCTTATAAGCCATAACGCTTTAGAAGAGAACAAAAATCAAATCCTCGGATATGAGGGCGGCAAGGTATAATTTGGAAAGGATAAAATTTGGGAGTATTGCATTGAAAGTTGAGATTAAGATTTTAGATCCACGTTTGGGTGATGAAATTCCGATGCCGCATTATGGGACACCCGGATCTGCTGGTTTGGATTTGCGCGCGTGTCTTGAGCAGGATGTAGTGTTGCAGCCTGGAGAGGCAGAGTTGATTCCAACGGGGATGGCGGTGCATATCGGGGATCCAAATTATGCAGCGATGCTGTTGCCACGCTCAGGATTGGGTCATAAATATGGCATTGTGTTAGGTAATTTGGTTGGATTAATTGACTCCGATTATCAAGGGCCCTTGATGGTTTCGCTATGGAACCGCGGCACTGAGCCGTTTACGGTGAGTGTAGGGGAACGTATTGCGCAGATGGTAATTGTGCCTGTGGTGCAGCCGGAGTTGGTTGTAGTAGAGGATTTTGTGCAGACGACTGAGCGTGGCGAAGGGGGCTTTGGTCACACCGGCCGCAAATAGTTCCACATGAAACATTTAGGGTTTAAGGAAAAGAGATGATTGAATCAGCGATTTTTAAAGCGTATGACATTCGCGGTATTGTGGATGAAACCTTAACGGAAGAAGCGGTCGAGCAGATTGGTCGTGCTTTGGGCTCTGCGGTGGTGGTGGCTGGAGAAGAAAAAATCGTGATTGGGCGAGATGGCCGTTTAAGCGGTCCCCGTTTTGCCGAAGCTTTGGCACGCGGGCTGACCGACTGCGGTTTGGAAGTGATCGATTTAGGTCAAGTTACTACGCCGATGGCCTATTTTGGTGCGGTGACTTTGCCAGGTGTGAACTCTTGTGCGGTGATCACCGGTTCACATAATCCACCGAATTATAATGGTATTAAAATGGTGGTGGCAGGTACCACCTTGTATGGGGAGATGATTCAAGATCTCTATCGTCGCATTGTGGAACAGGATTTTGTGGCCTTGGCGGAAGAGGGGAAAGTGACCCCTTATGCGATTGAAGCGGATTATCTGCAAGCGGTGACCGATTCTGTGCAGTTGGCAAGGCCTTTGAAAGTGGTGGTGGATGCTGGGAATGGCGTCGCTGGTGCCTATGCGCCAAATGTGCTGAAAGCCTTGGGCTGTGAAGTGACGGAGCTGTTTTGTGAAGTGGATGGCAATTTCCCCAATCACCACCCGGATCCCGCCAAACCTAAAAATTTGCAGGATTTGATTGCTGAAGTGAAGGCGCAACAAGCCGATATTGGTTTCGCTTTTGATGGCGATGGCGACCGTTGTGGAGTGGTCGATACGCAAGGCAATGTACTTTATGCCGACCGTCAGATGATGCTGTATGCGCGGCAGGTGTTAGAGCGTGAGCCAGGGGCAACCATTATTTTTGACATTAAATGTAGTTCATTGTTGGCGAAAGAGATCGAAAAAGCAGGTGGTCAACCACTGATGTGGAAGACCGGCCACTCTTTGATTAAGGCGAAAATGAAAGAGACGGGCGCAGCCTTAGCCGGTGAGATGAGTGGCCATGTCTTCTTTAAAGAGCATTGGTATGGCTTTGATGATGGTATTTATACTGCAGCACGTATGCTCGAAATTTTAGCAGCCCAGCCTTTAAGTAGCACGGAGTTATTCGCCAGTCTGCCGAATGCATACAATACACCAGAGATTGAAGTGGCCTTTGAGCAAGAAGGGGCACATTTTGCCTATATGGAAAAATTGAAAAAAGTGGCGGAGTTCCCTGGGGGTCAAGTGTTTGACCTAGATGGCATCCGCGTGGATTGGGAGGATGGTTGGGGGTTGGTGCGCCCGTCCAATACTACCCCGATTTTAGTGTTGCGTTTTGAAGGGACCACGCCAGAAGCTTTAGCGCGCATTCAGCACACCTTTAAGCAGCAGATGCTGAAAGTGGACCCTAATTTAAAATTACCCTTTTAATTTGGAGAAGTAAAAATGCCTTCATTTGATATCGTCTCAGAAATTGATAAACATGAGTTGATCAATGCCGTCGATCAAGCCAACCGTGAAGTGGATACACGTTATGATTTTCGCGGCACTGAGTCCAGTTTTGAGCTGGGCAATGACAACCAAATTACCATGAAAACGGAATCAGAATTTCAGTTGGAACAGATGTATCAGATTCTGATTCAAAAATTGAACCGCCGTGGCATTGATATCCGTGCCATCGAGCTGCAAGATCCAGATGTACAGGTGAAAACGGCGAAACAGGTGGTTAAGGTGCGTGAAGGATTGGAAGCAGCAGATGCGAAACAGATCATTAAAATGATTAAAGACAGCAAGTTGAAAGTACAGGCTGCGAATCAAGGTGACAGCATTCGTGTGACAGGTAAAAAGCGAGATGACCTTCAGCAAGTGATGCAGATGCTTAAAGAGAGTGAAGAGATTGGTCTTCCGTTACAGTTTAAGAATTTTAAAGATTAATGATGAGAATCCAGAAAAGTATGAATTTAAATAAAGATCAGGCACAACAGATCGCTTCAGTGCTCGCTGAAGCCCTGCCTTATATCCAACGATTTGCCGGCAAAACCATTGTGGTGAAATATGGCGGCAATGCGATGATTGATGACAAGCTCAAAGAGGGGTTTGCGCGAGATATTGTCTTAATGAAACTGGTCGGTATGAACCCAGTGGTGGTGCATGGCGGCGGCCCGCAGATTGCGGATTTGCTCAAGCGGATTGGTAAAGAGTCTGAGTTTATTCAAGGCATGCGCGTGACCGATTCCGAGACCATGGATATTGTGGAGATGGTCCTCGGCGGCTCCGTCAATAAAGAGATTGTGAACCTGATTCACCAGCATGGGGGGCGGGCAGTCGGGTTGACCGGTAAGGATGGCGATATGATTCGTGCCCGTAAAATGGAGATGACTGCGTTTAATGAAGCGTTAAATGCCTCTGAAATTATTGATTTGGGGCATGTGGGCGAAGTGGAACGCATAAACACCGAGGTGATTGATACGATGGTGAACAGTGGCTTTATTCCAGTGATTGCACCTGTGGGCGTCGGGCAAGATGGTCGCTCTTATAATATCAATGCCGATTTGGTTGCCGGAAAGGTAGCGGAAGCGTTGAAAGCTGAGAAACTGATGTTGCTGACCAATACGCCAGGTTTACTGGATAAAGCGGGTAACCTCTTGACAGGCCTGAACTCTGAAAAGGTGGCCGAGCTGATTCAGGATGGCACCATCTATGGCGGCATGCTGCCTAAGATCCGCTGTGCGTTGGAAGCGGTGCAAAAGGGGGTGCATTCTTCGCATATTATTGATGGGCGTGTTGAGCATGCCGTGATGCTAGAAGTCTTTACCGATGAAGGGGTGGGGACACTGATTACCAATCATTAACAAAAAAGCGCCTATTCTGGAAGGCGCTTTGATTAGAGACCTTTGCACGAGATGGTTCTACGGCTAAAAATGGCTAAAATTTCCCTTCTCGTTGTTGGAAAACTTGGCAATAGTTGGGCTATTGCCTGCGTTTCCCGCCTAGATATGGAAAATTTTTTCTCATTTTTAGCTCGCATCCCACTCATGCAAAGGTCTCGATTAAATTTTTTCA
The DNA here is from genome assembly GCF_054657255.1 of Galenea microaerophila. NCBI lineage: Bacteria > Pseudomonadati > Pseudomonadota > Gammaproteobacteria > Thiotrichales > Piscirickettsiaceae > Galenea > Galenea microaerophila. Next base: position 234,623 of record NZ_BAAHWZ010000002.1, on the reverse strand, counting down.
ATCATTTTCAGAATCAGATTGGCTGAATGACGGGCAGCCGTTTCTAAGAATTGCTCAAAGGTCACCACATTCTCTTTGCCCGCAATATCTGATAGGGCGCGAATAATCACAAAGGGTACTTCAAAGGCGTGACAGACTTGTGCAATGGCGGCCGCTTCCATCTCTGCGGCAATCATTTCAGGAAAGCGTTGGCGAACTTGCTCAACATCTGCCGGGTCATACATAAAACGATCCCCCGTGGCAATGAGCCCAGTTTTGGCTTTAAGCTGAGGCAAGGTTTGCAGGGCTTCTTGGGCCACCTTGACCAACTCCGCATTGGGTAGAAAGCATTGTGGTTGCCCTGGAACTTGGCCATACGCATAGCCGAAAGGGGAGACATCCACATCATGATGACAGACGGCTTCGCTGATGACCACATCACCCACATCCAGAGAGGGATCGAAGCCCCCCGCGGAGCCGGTGTTGATCACGGCATCTGGTGTATAGAGTTGGCATAAGAGGGTGGCGCCAATGGCTGCATTGACTTTGCCAATGCCCGACTTGAGTAAGGCAATGTCATGACCCGCATACTCTCCGAGTGTATATTCAAACCCAGCATGGAATTCTGTCGTCGCATTGTGCAACTGGGCACGCAATAATGCGACCTCCTCTTCCATTGCGCCAATAATGCCTAGGCGTTTCGCATGCATTTAAGCGACCTCGTTGCCCAGTTCAGCTAACTTTTCTGCAGAGAGCGCAATGTCTTCATTTTTCATCACGCCAATGCCTTTATCCAAAACGCCTTGCGCGATTGCTTTTGCTTCGTCTAAGGAGTGCATTTTATAGCTGCCGCACTGGTAGATATTGAGCTCTGGAATGTGCTGCATATCGGGCACGGCCAACACATCTTTCATCGAAGCAGCCCAAGCCTCTGCCACCCGCTGCTCATCCGGCGCGCCGATCACGCTCATATAAAAGCCAGTACGGCACCCCATCGGTGAGATGTCGATCACTTCCACATCTTCACTGTTTAAGTGCTCACGCATAAAGCCTGCGAATAGGTGTTCTAGGGTATGAATGCCTTTTTCACTCATCATTTCCTCATTGGGCTTACAGAAGCGTAAATCAAATACGGTGATGGTGTCTCCGCAAGGGGTCTGCATCGTTTTTGCCACGCGAACGGCTGGAGCAGGCATAATGGTGTGATCAACGGTAAAACTATCGAGTAATGGCATTGGTTTTTTCCTTTTGATTAATAGATGGAATCATTATACTGAAATTTTAGAAACATGCGTTGAATAGGTGTATTGTGAAAATTTGGGTGGATGCGGATGCTTGTCCGGGCGTGATTAAAGAGATTTTGTTTAAGGCGGCAAATCGGGTAAAAATACCGATGACCTTAGTCGCCAATCATGGGATGTCTATTCCTCCCTCCCCTTATATCGACTTTATTCAGGTCAGGCAAGGGTTTGATGTGGCGGATAATGTGATTGTGCAACGCATGCAAGCGGGGGATTTAGTGGTGACGCAAGACATTCCGCTGGCAGCCGAAGTCATTGAAAAAGGCGGACTGGCTTTGAACCCACGAGGTGAACTTTATACCTTGGAGAATATCCGCCAGCGGCTCAATATGCGAGATTTTATGGAAAGCTTGCGCTCAAGTGGTGTGCAAACGGGAGGTCCTGCAGCTTTCAATCAAAATGCTCGCCAAATGTTTGCCAATCAACTCGACCGCTTGTTAAGGCAGTATTTAAAAGCGCCTTGAGATTGACCCTTCTAAGAGGCAGGACTGGGGATTTTGGCAAGCTTTTGACTTTTTGAGGTTAATTTGTAGTGAGCATTTCTCGAACGGTTTGTATGACTGGTTGGGTTTCCGGGCGGACACCGCGCCAGAGTGCAAACGCTTCTGCGGCTTGCTCGACCAGCATGCCTAAACCATCTGCGGTTTGGCAGTGGGGGTGATGTTGCTGCGCCCATTGCAAAAAGGGGGTCGGTTGAGCGCCATACATCATATCATAGACCAAACTGTTTTCTCCGAGTAGTTTGGGCGAAATGGGTAGAGGTTTTCCCGCTAAACTGGCGGCGGTGCCATTAATAATAAGGTCCCACTGTTGAAGCGGAATCGCTTCCCAACCGCTGGCTGAAATCGGACAGGTCGCATTGGGGAGAAAGCGTTGAGCCAATGATTCCGCGCGAGCTACAGTCCGATTGGCGATATGCACTTGTGCAGGCAGTTGCTCTAAAATAGGTTGTAATACCCCTTGCACGGCACCTCCGGCGCCCAAAATCAGTACCGACTGGTTTTGGATCGCTCTTTGGCAGTTGTTTTGAATATCATTCACTAAACCGACGCCGTCGGTATTTTCCCCCAAGGTGGTGCCATCTTCTTTAAACAGAAAGGTGTTGACCGCTTCCGCAGTTTGTGCTCTCGGTGTTATTTCATCCGCATATTCAAAGGCTTCAAGTTTATAGGGCACGGTAATGTTCAGCCCTCGGTAGCCTTTTTGTTTAAGACGATCTACTGCATAAGCAAAAGGGGTTTGCTCAATGAGAATCGCTTCATAGACTAAATTTTGTTGCGTCTGTTCTGCAAAAAGGCGATGGATTAAAGGCGATTTAGAGTGGGCAATGGGATTGCCCACTACGGCATATAAATCAGGCTGTTGCATTAATGATACCCTTGCTCATAGAGCCAAATCGCCGCCTCTTTGGCATAATAGGTCAGAATGCCATCCGCGCCAGCGCGTTTACAGCTCAGTAAACTTTCAAGCACCGCTGCCCTTTCATCCACCCAGCCATTAAGCGCAGCGGCTTTGAGCATCGCATATTCTCCGCTCACATGGTAAACAAAAGTGGGCGCTTTAAATTCATCTTTAATGCGGCGCACAATGTCTAAATAGGGCAGTCCAGGTTTTACCATGACCATATCCGCACCTTCATTTAAATCAAGAGCGACTTCGTGAAGGGCCTCATTGCTGTTGGCCGGATCCATTTGATAGGTGTATTTATTGCCGGCGCCTAAATTTGCAGCAGAGCCGACGGCATCGCGGAAGGGGCCATAAAATGAAGAGGCATACTTGGCTGAATAGGCCATAATGCGTGTATGAATTTGACCATTGTCCTCAAGATATTCCCTGAGCTCAATTATCCGACCATCCATCATATCTGAAGGGCCAATGACATCCGCACCCGCCTCTGCATGGCTAAGGGCCTGCTTTAATAAAACATCAATGGTTTCATCATTGAGCACATAACCGGTCTCATCAATAATGCCATCTTGACCATGAGTCGTGTAGGGGTCAAGGGCGACATCGGTCATTACGCCCATCTCTGGACAGGCTGCTTTGATAGCGCGGACCGCTCTTTGCACAAGCCCCTCCGGATTATAAGCCTCTTTGGCGGTTAAGCTTTTGGTGGTTGGATCGGGCACTGGGAACAGGGTGACCATCGGGATGCCAAGGTCAAAGAGTTCTTTCACCTCTTCGACCAACAGATCAATCGTATAGCGGACAATTCCGGGCATTGAAGGGACTTCTTGTGTCGTCTCTTCCCCCTCAATGACAAACATGGGATAAATTAAATCATTGGTTGTCAGTACGGTTTCTCGCATCAGGCGACGCGAAAAATCATCTTTGCGCATGCGGCGCATTCGGGTAATGGGAAATTGACGGTTCAGCATGATCAGTCCTTTTTAGCCTTGAGGTTGGGAGAGTTGAATGATACCGTATCTGTTTGAGAAAAAGAAGGAGGCGGACTCATGGAAAACATGGAGTATTTATTTTTTGATCGCACTTTAGCAGAAAAATTTATGGCCCAATGCCGACCGCATGCGGAATCGCTCTTTATTCAGACAGAAGAGACCCCTGCAGATGGGGAGGCTTATTCCGTGGTGCTAGAAGTGATAAAGGGAGAAGAGGCAGTTGAAACGGTTGAACAATATTATGATGAGCTGTTTTTTGGTGAACAGGCGGCATTAATCGAAGGGAATGGCAGCGAGGGGGCACTGGCGGATGCTTGCGGTGTGCAGATTAAACTCAGTAGCGGTGAATATACCACGGTAGAAGTCGATCCTGAGATTATGAATAAACTGCTTTCGGTGCTGACTGTCGATGAGCTTCAACAGTTTTTGGCGCAAGTGGCGGAGGATATTGAATTTCCTAAATCTGGGCCAATTTGTCAACGGCAGCAAAGGCAGCAGAAGGGATGATATAAAAAATTGTTATAGAAAATGCTAAATAAGTCATAAAAAATTTATATAAGTGTTTTCTAATTTTTCTTGATGTTTAACTTGCGATTAATTTAGATAAAACATATTATTTCCCAAAGCACTTTAAAAGGTGTTGCCGCAACAGTGCGGTAATTAAATCGCTGACAAAATACTAACCTCTTGAAGCTGAGGTCTTTTTGCCTAGCAAAAAGGTCAATCAAGGAGCATTAAATGACAGATAAAATTGTAGAAAAGGTTGCGCTACAGACAGAAGAAAGTCGCAGCCAAAGCCGTCGTGCCTTTTTAAAAGGTTCTGCGGCTGTCGCTGGGGGTGTTCTGTTCACAAAGGCAGCTTCCGCTGCAGACAGTGCACATTACGATCCTAAGAAAGCCGTTGCCCCTTATGCGGGTAAAGAAGAGATCACAACCGTATTGCAGGATGGTCCTGCACGTAAGTCACTGGGTTTCGGTGTACGTAAATATCCTTACGGCATGCCTTCTCCCTATGAAGCTGAAGTCCAGCGCCGTACACTGGAGTGGTTGACGCCTGACTCTATGGCTTCAATCACCATGACCCCAATTCAAAGCTTGCATGGTATTATTACCCCAAATGGTCTTCACTTTGAACGCTTTCACGGAGGGGTGCCAACCATTAACCCTGATGAGCACCGTTTAGTGATCCATGGTTTGGTTGAGCGTCCATTGATCTTTACGATGGATGACCTTAAACGTTTCCCATCCATTTCTCGTATTCACTTTATTGAATGTCCTGCAAACGGTGCGATGGAATGGAAGGGGGTTCAGTTGAACTCTGTTCAATGGACACACGGCATGATGTCTTGTGTGGAATACACTGGGGTTCGTCTTTCTGATCTATTGAAAGAAGCAGGGATCAAGCCAGAAGGAAAATGGATTATTCCTGAAGGTGCGGATGCATCCGGAATGTCTCGTTCGCTTCCAGTTGAATTAGCAATGGATGACTGTTTTGTCGCTTATGCCCAAAACGGTGAAGCCTTGCGTCGTGAACAAGGGTATCCAATTCGTTTAGTCGTGCCAGGTTGTGAAGCCAATATGTGGGTGAAATACCTACGTCGCATCTATGTCCATGATGTGCCACTTCAACACCGTGAAGAGACTTCTAAATATACAGAATTGATGCCTGATGGAACGGCACAGCGTTTCTCATGGTATATGGAGGCCAACTCTGTCATTACCTATCCATCACCAGATTTCAAGATGCAAGGTCCTGGTAAATACTATGTTCGTGGTTTGGCTTGGTCTGGACGCGGTAAAGTTTCACATGTGGATGTCTCCTTTGATGGTGGTAAGAACTGGCATGAAGCCCACTTTACGTCACCGGTGCTTGATAAAGCTTGGACGCGTTTTGAAATTGAGTGGGATTGGGATGGCTCCGAAGCTTTCCTTATGAGTCGTACAACGGATGAAACAGGTTATGTACAGCCTCCTATGCCACAAATGCGTGAAATCGAAGGAACCAATAACGTTTACCACCGTACGGCCATGGTAACTTGGCGTGTACATCCATGGGATAACGGTAAAAACGGAGGCATGATCGAAAATGTTCAATACTAAACAAACTTTAATTGCCGCTGCATTGACGGCAGCATTTGCAGGTTCGGCAATGGCGATGAGTGGTGAACACACCGGCTCAACTAAAGCCAGCGCTGAAAAAATTAATGGTAAATATGCTGCTAACTATAAAGAGATCATCAAAGAAAATGGTGGTAAGTATTTAGATCCTAAAGTGATTGAAGCCATCTTGGGCAAAGATGCGACCTATGGTCGTGCTGGTTTGGAAGGGAAACTAGATCCAGCAAACCCTTACTCTTTTGAAGTGGATGACAGCATTGATGGGGGGAATCACGGTAATGCACAATGTAAGATTCCTGCCGCATTTGTTGAAGTGCATGAGTCTGCGCGCAAGCATTATCAAGATGATGCTAAATTCGTTGCCAAGGGTTTTGGTACACCGATTGCTGAGTCTGCATTGAAAAAATGGAATATCTCTGTTGATGGAGATGGTAATGGTCTACCTGATCCTTCTGTAGGCATGACGGTTGAAAAAGGTGGGCAGATCTATGTTCAGTTCTGCGGTATGTGTCATGGTGAGTTCGGTGAAGGGGCTAAAGGCTATCTTCCCCTAGCGGGCGGAAGTGAAAGCTTAGTAACCAGTGATTTCACTGATCCAGCACCGATTAAAACCGTGGGTAACTACTGGCCTTATGCAACAACCTTCTTTGATTATGTGCGTCGTGCGATGCCTTACTGGTCGCCTAATTCACCCGCGATTGGTGATGCCGGTTACTTAGGGATGACAGGTTATATCCTTCAAGCGAACGAGATTCCAATCGATGAGAACGGCACTCAGCTTGAAGATGATACTTTCTTTAACTCTGAGTTGTTAATGAAAGCAAATAAGTTTATGCCAAACCAGGCAAACTTCTTCTGTGATCACCGTCCTGTTATTCATAACGAGCGTTGCATGAAAGATTGTCCTGACTATATGGTTGGGGATGGAAAAGGCAACATCCATAATTATCGTCAAGCACGTAAGCTGCCAAATGGTGAGCCACAGTACAATGTACCACAGCGTTTACACGAAGCACCTCCAGGGGTGGGTCACGCAGGTATGTAATCGGATTATTTAATCTGATAAATAGAAGCCCCGCCTTGGCGGGGTTTTTTTATGCCAGTATTAAATATTGATTGCAAAGTGAATGAAAACCGTTAAAATAGCGTTATTCTTTTAGGAAATAACGCTTATGCCAGAACTGATTGATCCTTTTAACCGTAAGATTGAGTATTTGCGGGTCTCTGTCACCGACAAATGCAACTATCGTTGCGGTTACTGCATGCCAGAACAAGGCGTGCATCCTGAAGGACGTCATACGGAATATTTGGACTATGATGAATTAGCCCGGATTATTCAGGCATTTGTGGAACTGGGTGTCGCAAAGGTGCGGATTACGGGAGGAGAGCCTTTGGTCCGTAAAAACCTACACCACCTAATTGAATCCATCAGTCCATTGGCTGGATTGCAAGAAATTGCGCTTTCCACCAATGCGCATCATCTAGCCCGCGAAGCGGCCAAGCTCAAGCAGGCTGGCGTTACCCGAGTGAATATCTCAATAGACTCCTTGAGACCTCAGCGATTTAAAAACATTACTCGGGGGGGCGATCTGCAAAAAGTGTTGGCTGGTGTGGATGCAGCTTTGGCGGTGGATATGCGGCCGGTAAAGTTTAATATGGTGGTCATGAAAGGCACGAATGACGATGAGATTGAAGCCATGGTCGAATATGGCATCGAGAAAGGCGTAGAAGTGCGTTTTATTGAAACCATGCCGATTGGGCCAGCCGGTGTCAGCATGATGGATCAGCACTATGCGGCGGATAAGATTCTTGCCAGGGTCAAAGCGCATGTGGGGTCGGATTTAATACCGGTGCAGAGTCGTAGCCATGATGGGCCCGCGCGTAATTATCAAATTGCAGGCACAGAAGCAAAAATCGGGGTGATTTCAGCGGTCTCCCAACACTTTTGTGAAACCTGTAATCGGGTGCGTCTGACAGCGAAAGGCATTTTGGCTCTCTGTTTAGGGCAGGAAGATTCGGTCGATCTGCGCACCCCCTTGCGCGAGGGGGTCAGTGATGCAGAGCTGAAACAGTTGATTGTGGATGCGATGCAGAAAAAACCAGAACGTCATTTCTTTAATGAGAATGTGCATAATATTGAATTTAGACAGATGGTCTCATTAGGAGGCTGAGGAGCAAAACGATGGTCAAGGTTTTATATTTTGCCAGTTTTCGAGAAGTCCTTGGTAAGCCGCAAGAGCAGTTACCGGCGGATATTCACTCCGTGGAAGAGCTGTTAAAGCGGCTTGCAGAGCGCGGTGAAGTTTGGCAACAGGCTCTATTGAACAATCCCAATCTGCAAATTGCAGTGAATCAGGATATGGCCGATCGTCAAACGCCTATTCGCTCTGGAGATGAAGTCGCCTTTTTCCCACCTGTAACAGGGGGTTGAGGGATGAATGAATATCCGCAGATTAAAATTCAACAGGCCGATTTTGATCTGACCACAGAGGTTCAGCAGTTGCGAGCCGGTCATAAAGACATCGGGGCAGTGGTGGCTTTTGTTGGAACGGTGCGTGATATTAATGAAGGGGATGAGGTGTCTATTCTGGAGCTGGAACATTATCCAGGGATGACCGAGCGGGCACTGGAAAAAATTCGTCAGCAAGCTCATCAACGTTGGTCGCTCGAAGCCAGTTTGATTATTCATCGTGTGGGTAAAATGTACCCCACTGATCAAATTGTCCTAGTTGCGGTGGCTTCTCGTCACCGAGAGAATGCCTTTGATGCGGCACATTTTATGATGGACTACTTGAAAACCAATGCCCCTTTCTGGAAAAAAGAGACCTTACCCAATGGCGAAACCCGTTGGGTCGATGCCCGTATCAGTGATAAAGAAGCCGAACAACGCTGGGCTGTTTAAAAGAGAGCTTAAGATTATGTCTATGAAAACCTTTGATGAAGCGCTCGCCTATTTACTTGAACAAGCCAGTCCTATAGGTGAAACGGAAACGCTGCCCTTGACTCAGTTACATGGTCGGATTTTGGCAGAAGACATCATCTCGCCGGTCAATGTGCCACCGATGCCAGTCGCCACCATGGACGGATATGCGGTGAGCGCTGAATCGGTTGCGCAAAATTCAACCCTCCCTATTACTCAACGCATTGCTGCAGGCGATCAGCCGGAAGCGCTACAAGCGGGCACTGCCGCCAGAATCTTTACCGGTGCGGCCATTCCCCAAGGTGCAGATGCAGTGGTGATGCAAGAAGAGACCACTTTTGATGAAACGCATCATCAAGTCACAATCAATGCGCCCGTACAAGCTGGGCAAAATATCCGTGCAACAGGCGCAAGTATTCAAAAAGGGGCTAAAGTTTTAACGGTGGGGCAAAAATTGCGCCCTCAAGAAGTTGGTTTAATGGCCTCCATGGGGATTGCGCAAGCGCAGGCCTATCGACGTTTAAAGGTGGCCACTTTTACCACAGGTGAAGAACTCCTCGAACCGGGGCAAGCCCCAGAAGCGGGGAAAATCTTTAATGCCAACCGTTATCTATTATCCGGCTTAATCTCTGAACTGGGCTTGGAGTTCATCGATCTGGGTCAAGTATCAGATACGCTTGAAGCCACACAAGACGCGCTTAAACAGGCTGCTTCCGTGGCCGATGTGGTCATGACCACTGGCGGCGTATCGGTGGGTGGTGAGGATCATGTGAAGCCGGCGGTTGAGTCTCTTGGCAGTTTGAATATGTGGAAGGTAAAAATGAAGCCGGGCAAACCTTTGGCCTATGGTACGGTGCTAGATAAACCCTTTATTGGGCTCCCCGGCAATCCAGTCTCTGCATTTGCCACCTTTAAGCTCTTTGCCCAACCCTTTCTGCGAAAAATGCAAGGCGAGCAGCAGGTCGTGCCTCAGCCGCTATTTGTGAAAGCGGACTTTGATTGGCGCAAGCCCGGTTTTCGTCGTGAATTTGCACGGGGACGTTTACGGCACCAGGGAACCGAAACTTGGGTAGAACTGTTTGCCAATCAAGATTCGGGTGTTTTGACCTCAACGGTTTGGGCTGAAGGCTTTGTGGTCATTCCTGAAGACAGTACCCTCGCAAAAGGGGACACTGTCGCCTTTTATCCCTTTTAAAGGAGGCCGTGATGAGCGAAAATCAAAGCTTAACCCATCTGGATGATAAAGGTCAGGCGCGGATGGTGGATGTGTCAGATAAAGCAACAACGGCTCGTGAAGCCACTGCAATGGCGGTCATTCATATGCAACCTGAAACCTTGGCGATGATTGTCGAAGGCCGGCATAAAAAAGGTGATGTGATGGCCACGGCTCGCATTGCGGGCATTATGGCTGCCAAACGTACGCCCGACCTTATCCCCATGTGTCATCCCCTTATGATCACTTCGGTTAAGGTCGAATTAACACCCAATGAAACTGATAGCACCGTCACCGTCTATGCGACCTGTAAAACGGTGGGACAGACTGGAATAGAGATTGAAGCCTTAACCGCTGCTTCGATTGCCGCCTTAACCCTTTATGATATGTGCAAAGCGGTCGATCGAGGTATGGTGATTGATCAAGTGCAGCTTTTAGAGAAAAAAGGCGGTAAAAGTGGCCATTGGCAGCGTACAGAAACGGATCTTTCTAAAAGGAGCTTATAGCATTTAAAAGTGAAATTACCATAGCCGTTTAAAGGAGGGTCTATGATTTTTAACAAAAGAGATTTGTCTCTGTTTCCCGTGCAATTTTTTGCAGTTTTGATGGGGATTTCAGGACTGAGTATCGTCTATGCAAAAGCTTCTCATGTCTTAGATTTTTCTTTAATTTGGTATTGGTCTCTTTTGGCCATCAATACCCTTTTGTTTTTTCTGATTTTCACGATTTATCTATTTAAGTGGGTAAAGTATCCGCATAAAGTAGAAGAGGAGCTTAATCATCCAATAAAAAGCTCATTTGTGCCTGCGATCTCTATCAGCATGCTGTTGCTTTCAATCGCCTATTATGACTATGCCCCTACGGTTTCGGTTACTTTTTGGTACATGGGGGCAGCATTGCATCTATTTTTTACACTTAGAACCATCAAATTTTGGATGATGCATGAAAAGCTCAATATCAACCATATAAATCCAGCTTGGTTTATACCGGTGGTCGGTAATCTGCTGGTTCCGATTGTCGGTGTTGATGTATTACCTGTAGCGATTTCAATCTTCTATTTTTCAATCGGTATTTTTTATTGGCTCACGCTGTTTATTATCGTTATGTACCGCATGATCTTTCATCACCCAATGCCATTAAAACTTGTTCCTACACTCTTTATTCTGATTGCGCCACCAGCGGTCGGATTTATCAGTTATTTTAGAATTACTTTTGGAAGCATTGATATGATGAGTCTGTTTTTGTACTCGATCGCACTGGTGATAACACTTTTGATGTTCGTAAAATTAAGAGTTTTTATCAGTTCAAAGTTTTTTATCTCTTGGTGGGCTTATACTTTCCCACTTGCTGCGGTTTCCATCGCATCCATTTTGATGTATATGACCTATCACAACGATTTTAATTACATTGTTTCACTATTTTTAACCAGTCTGACCACTTTGGTGGTGGCTTTAGTCTTTATCAAAACTGTGATAGCGATTAAAAATGAAGAAATTTGTTTAGCAGAGGAAGAGTAACATGAGTAAAAGAAGTCTTATCGCCGGTCTTATTTTAGGGATTGTCATCGCTATTTTTATCATACCGTTTGGTTATAAATTAGCCTTTAAAGAGATGCTGTTTAAAGAGGTTCCGAGCCCTTTTGGGTTGGAAAAAACGGTCTCTTTGCTAACAGATAGAATCAATCATAAAGATGGTTGGCATGTGACGGAAGTCATAGATCAAGAGCAAGAAATCCTTAAATATGGTGGGTCGGATGTTGGCAAAGTGAAAATCATAAAATTTTGCAATGCCAAACTCTCTTCTAAAATGTTAGCAGCAGATGATAGAAAATATATGTCGGTAAAAATGCCGCTCAGTATCTCCGTCTATGAAAAAAGCGATGGTAAAGTTTATATTGGACTGATGAATGGCTATCTGATGTCAAGGATGTTTAGTGGCACTGCAGAAGGTGAGGTGATGGAATCTGTCGTCAAAGATATGGAAGAGATCATGAGCTTTTTACATTTTAGATATACGATATTTTAGTCAAAAGGCAAACAACACGTTTGCTTATTAAACGATTTAACAGACCCGCTATGCCTATGACTTGTCCGCAAGTTACGCATAAATCGAGTGGGTTTTTTATTTTTAAGCCCATGAAAAAAAGGGCAAATTGCCCTTTTAAATTTTAAAACCGTCATAAGAAGAGGCTTATTTGAAAGTCTCTACAGATTGTTGAATGTTTTGCAGAATGGTGCTTTGGATCACTTGTTGTGAAGTCTCACTCTCTTGATCCAGCTCTCCAATCAAATCTTTTCGCATTTCAATGGTTAAATAGGCCATGCGGCAAGAGATGATATCGGATTCTTTATCTGTGAGCTTCTCATCTTTCATATAGCGTTTTATGTCTTGTAAAAAGTTGCCATAAGCTTTGAGAAAACTGGGTGAGGCGACAATGGCCACTTTGTGCGCTAAAAACTCTAACTGCATCATCTGCTCATCATCAAAAGAACGGTTCAACAAGAGTTCCTCGAGTTCCTTAATGACCTCTAAATAGACACTGGATTTTAGATCAAGGTATTTAACCGTTTTTTCTTTATCCAGTTCAACTTCAGATTGCTTCCTTAACAGTAAAGCGGTGATCAAAACAGTGGCAAGGGTGCCTAAAAAGATGAGGGCAATTTCCTGAGTAAAAGGAAATTGATCTGAAACCTCAAAAGCGTAACGCAAAAAGGCGTAGCCACTGATAAACATGATCGTCGTGGCGAGAATGGTGATAAGTTCACTGGGTTTTTTCATTATAAAATCCTCTGAGTCTTTTTTGACTAGAGCGCCCTCTAAGGGCGCTTGCATCAACGGCGCTTGTTTTTAAGGCTGTTTTTAAAAGATTTACGTGGACGAGCATTTTGGCCTTTTTCAGGCTGTAGATCTAAGCGTTGGCCACAGACCCAAGCATTGCGCAAAGTGTTGAGAATCTCTTTGGGCATCTGTTCAGGCAGATCGACGGTGCTATGGCTCTCATCAATATTTAATTTTTGGATAAATTCACTCTCAATGCCCGCTTCATTGGCAATGCAGCCGACAATATTACCAGGTTTAACGCCGTGCTGGCGGCCAACATTTAGACGGTATCGTTCCATGCCATCATTTGGTGCGCTGTTGCGTCGTGTACCTCGTGGCGCTTCGTCACGACGACTGTTTCGATCACGACGAGGGCGTTCATCGCGGTATTGGGGCTCAGGCTTATCTTCTAAGAAGAAGGGCACGTCTCCTTGCAGTAAACGTGCCGTGGCCGCAGCGATTTCAATTGCAGGTACATTTTGTTCGTTCTCAATCTGCTGCACAATATCTTGATAGAAATCGAGATCATCCATCTCTAAGGCTTCAATAATACGTGCTTTAAAGCGTTCGACGCGATTGTTATTAATTTCAACCGTACTGGGCAGGTGCATCTGCTCAATTTTTTTCTTGGTGGTGCGCTCAATCATGCTGAGCAAGCGACGCTCTCTTGGCGCCACAAACAGAATGGCTTTACCAGAGCGACCGGCACGACCTGTACGTCCAATACGGTGCACATAGGACTCCGCATCTTGTGGAATGTCATAGTTAATGACCAGGCTAATGCGTTCCACGTCCAAGCCGCGAGCAACGACATCGGTGGCAATTAAAATATCAATTTTGCCCTGTTTGAGTTGGTTCACAATGCGTTCACGGTGATTTTGCGCGACATCGCCATTGAGCGCTGCGGCGGAATAGCCTCTCGCTTCTAATTTTTCCGCCAAATCGACCGTTGCGGTTTTTGTGCGTACAAAGATAATGACGCCATCAAAGGGTTCGGCTTCCAACACGCGGGTCAAAGCATCCAGCTTATGCGGCCCACTGACCAAAAGATATTTTTGTTCAATGGTGACGGCAGTGCCCGTTTTCTGCTTGATAATCACTTCAGTTGGATTTTTTAGATATTGAGTGGCAATTTTGTGAATCTCTTTGGGCATGGTCGCAGAGAATAAGGCGATTTGACGATTCTCTGGTGTTTGATCCAACACCCAGCGCACATCATCAATAAAGCCCATGCGTAGCATCTCATCCGCTTCATCGAGGACGAGGAGTTTGAGATGATCCAGTTTTAAGGTACCTTTGCGCATATGGTCCATCACACGGCCAGGTGTGCCAACCACCACCTGGGCACCGCGTTTAAGGGCACGAATCTGTGTGCTATATTCGGCACCGCCATAGATGGGGAGTACATGCAGCCCTTTGGTGGCGCGCGCAAATGTTTGAAACGCTTCGGCCACTTGAATTGCCAGCTCACGTGTTGGAGCCAGTACCAGCACTTGCGTATTTTTGTCATTGACATCGACATTGGCGAGTGCAGGTAGGGCAAATGCGGCGGTTTTCCCGGTGCCTGTCTGCGCCTGTCCAAGAATGTCATTGCCGGCTAGTAGGGGCGGGATGGCTTCAGCCTGAATGGGAGAAGGCATCTCATAGCCAATTTCATCCAAGACTTTAAGAAGGTTTTCTGGGAGGCCGAGGTCGCTAAATTTAATTTCGGTATTCATATTGGGTTCCATTTTGATTGAAATAGACCCTGAATATTTTTTCAATGCGGCCGAATTTTTCGCTGAACACAGCACGGTCTGCCACAAGGCTTCTATGAATGGAGAAGTTCACCATCTATTCTGGGTCTGTAGTTAAAAAGAAGCGCTCATCATCTGATCGATGATTTTTGCACGAGACTTTTATTTACATACCAGCTGGAATAGCGGGAAAGTGATGGGATGGCTTGATTTTTTTAAGTGCCATCTGAAAAGATGCGTGCAATTCGCTTAAATCGGCAAGGATTATAAGTTGTTTTGATGGAAATAGCGAGGACTATTTAAAATTTTTATTATATTAAGTTTGTCAATTTTGATTCAAAATTCCCAGTCCTGCATGTGATAGAGAGGCCTAAAAAGTGTCTAGTTGTAAACTTGATGTGGCAACCAGGTGGCCAGCTCTGGCCAAAACCAGAGGATGAGAATAACAAACAGTTGAATTAGAATAAAAGGCACAACGCCACGGTAGATCTCACTGGTTTTCACCGATTGAGGGGCGACGCCTCTTAAATAGAAGAGGGCAAATCCAAAGGGTGGGGTGAGGAAAGCGGTTTGTAGGTTGATGGCAATCATAATGCCGAGCCAGATAGGATCCATGCCCCCCATTAGAAGAATGGGTGCCACCACTGGAAGGATCACATAGGTGATTTCAATAAAATCGAGGAAGAAGCCGAGGATAAATATGAGCAGCATTACAATCAGCATCGCAGTGAGCTGTCCGCCGGGCAGTTGCGTTAAAAAGTTTTCAATTAAATCATCTCCACCGAGCCCGCGAAAGACCAGAGAAAAGAACGCAGCCCCAACAAAGATAAAGAAGATCATGCTGGTTACGCTTAAGGTTTCTCGCATCACTGTCTGTAGATTTTTGAGCGTCAACTGTTTTTGGGCAGTCGCTAAGACAATAGCGCCCAAGGCGCCGAGAGAGGCGGACTCCGTGGGGGTGGCATAGCCGGCTAAAATAGAGCCTAATACCAGTAGAATCAGCAGCAGCGGCGGAATTAAGCTTTTGAGAATACGTCCACCAATACCCGGCATTAGGCTCGATCGGTCGGG
Source organism: Galenea microaerophila (assembly GCF_054657255.1). Lineage (NCBI taxonomy): Bacteria > Pseudomonadati > Pseudomonadota > Gammaproteobacteria > Thiotrichales > Piscirickettsiaceae > Galenea > Galenea microaerophila. The sequence goes on along the minus strand of NZ_BAAHWZ010000002.1, from coordinate 219,066 downwards.
TGTGGGCAGGCGCTCAGGTTGGCGAATGGCGGTAAAAAGAATATAAGCCATATACAGCACCACCAAAAGGATGCCTGGAATAATGGCGCCAACAAATAGATCGCCCACGGAAAGGGTTTCTGGCGAAAAAATGCCCTGTTTCAGTTGTGCCTGTTGATAGGCATTGGAGAGCACATCGCCTAATAAAATGAGCACAATAGAAGGTGGAATAATTTGACCCAACGTCCCCGAAGCACAAATGGTACCGGTCGCTACTTTGGGGTCATAGCCTTGTTTCAGCATGGTCGGCAGGGCGAGCAAGCCCATGGTGACCACCGTGGCGCCAACAATTCCGGTGCTGGCGGCTAAAAGCGCGCCCACCAAAATCACGGAAATCCCCAAGCCCCCTTTTAACCCATGCATGGCCTCATTCATGGTCACTAAGAGTTGCTCAGCAATTTTGGACTTTTCCAGCATAATGCCCATAAAGACAAACAGCGGCACAGCGACTAAGGTTTCATTGCCCATAATGCTGTAAATTCGATTAGGAATGCTATTGAGAAACGCCATATCGAAGGCGCCTAACTGGACGGCAATGGCTGCAAAAATTAATGAAACCCCCGACAGGGTCATTGCGACCGGAAAGCCAGTCATTAAGGCGGCTAAAACCACAGCAAATAGCACCAGTGCCAACCATTCCATTAGATGGTTGCCTCCTGTTCATTGATTTCGCTGGGGGCCGTCGCGGCTTTCAGTTGCGCTGCCATTTCTGGACGTAACAGCGCGAGGCCTTGATAGACGAGATGGCCTAAAATTTGCAGGATCATTAAGGTCGGCATGACTAAAATTAAAGTTTTTAATAGATAGACATAAGCAAGCCCTGAGGCTTCAGTGGAGCGTTCATGAATTGTCCAGCTGGCGGCGACATAATCCCATCCCACCCAGAGGATAAAACCCATAGTGGGGAGGGCAAAAAATAGATTGCCTAAAAAGTTTACCCACAGCTTTTTACGCTCGGCCATCTGATCATAAAACACATCCACGCGGACATGACGATCTTGATTGTAGGTGTAGCTGATGCCAAGCATAAAAACGGTGGCATGGATGTAAAGCATAGACTCTTGCAAAGCGATGGAGCCGGAATGAAAGCCATAACGCAGCACCACGATCCAGGCTGTCACCAGCACCAATAGGAGCGTCCCCCAGGCGACAAAATGGCCGACGCACCGCTGGAATCGGTGCTGCCAGAGATAAAAGTTGTTCAGAATTTGCATCATCTGTTTATTTTAACATTAATTTATTTTGCATTAATTTACAAACGATTAATGAGATGGATAATGAAGCTGAGCACAATCGAAATGACAATCATGGAAGTGATGGGGATAAAGATCACGCTGTGTTCATTTTTAATGAAAATATCGCCAGGCAATTTCCCAAACCAGCTAAAAAGCTGGGGGAAATAGTTTAAGAGTAATCCCGCTACAATCAGTCCGATGCCAATCCAGATGAGTATTTTGGCCATATTAAGCTCTAATATCAATCGTCTTAGGCTTGATAGGCTTCATGCAGTAAAGCATTGAGCTCATCTACCGGTTCTGCCCAGTCATCATCATTGGCAAGTGCTTCAGTTAAAAGCGCTTTTTGCGCGCAATTCCAAAAAGGGGCCTCTGTGATGTGGGTGTCTGCAGGCAGTGGGTGCTGCGCAATAAATTGTTCAATGGCTTCAGGCGTATTATCTAGACCTAATTGCGCAAATAGGGTTTCTAATGTGGGGGCGTGTGTTTCAAGCATAATGATCCTTTAAAAACATTTTATGGTAGATGGTTTCTATTTTATCGAGTTAGAGAGAGTTTTTTCAAGTGGATAATAAAAAGCGCTGGAATACAGCGCTTTTCAATAAAAATCCACTTTAAAAAATGAATAAATCATGAATCATTAAATTTTGACCCATTGTTCTGGATGTTCAATATAGCTAACGGGCTTGCGACCGCGGCCTGACCAAGTCTGACCCGTGACGGTATTGCGATATTTAGGGGCAACTGATCCAGAAGATTTACGACTTGAACCACAGAATTGATTTGGATCGATTTCAAACGTATTGATTAAACGCTTAATTACTTCAACCACTTTTGCCTGTTCTTCCGCTCTGGCCTGTTCAAGTTCTTGCTTAAGTTGTAAGTATTTTGAGTTGTTAATATACTCATCTTCAATGAGCTGGATGGCATCAATATTTGACATCTTATTTCCCTTTTTTGATGAAATTTATAAGCATACACTCATATTTTAATCGTTTACGAATGTATTTTATAAAAATATTATCTATTGAGTCAATAATTAAAATTAATTGATGATTAATTAGGGAAATAAATGCGTAGATTTGAGCGTGGAGGTGTGTTCATTTTATGTGGAAGAGCACAATCGAATAAGATAGGAATTCGAATTATTTGATGAGAGGTTCCCTTATAATAAGCGTATGAATCAACCACGCTTTTTATGTAAATGACGCTTAAAGCACTTCCTGTTTGTCAGGTGGCCGTACCAGGTCCTTTTTTGCAGCCACTGGACTATCTTGTGCCTGAAGGTCAGCCTCTACCTGTGGTGGGTGGGCGCGTTTGGGTCAAAGTGCGCAATCGCAAGGTGGTGGGGGTGGTGACCGGATTAGACGCCCCCAGTTATGAAGTCAGTAAGCTTAAGCCCATCGAAGAGGGGATTGATCAGGCCCCTATTTTTGATGAATCTCTATTTGAACTGCTCAAGTGGGCAGCGCACTATTATCATGAGCCTATTGGTTATGTGATGCAGACGGCTTTGCCGAAGCGTTTACGTCAGGGGGAAGCTGCAGAAGTCCCCGGCATCACCTCGTGGTCTCTTGCAGAGGATTGGCAAATTAAAGCAGAGGCAGTTTCAAAACGCGCCAAAGTGCAGTGGCAGTTGATTGAGGCCCTTAAACAGGGGGCGGCGCTCACCGCTGCTCAACTCAACCTGCAATTTAAAAATTGGCGTACACCTTTAAAGCGGTTGCAAGCGCTGGGCGTGGTGGAAGAAAGCGTCCAATCTTGCTTTCCAAATGCGTCTCTTTCTGGCAAGGCCTTCTCTTCTAAAAAACATGTGCTCAATGCGGAGCAGCAGCAAGCGGTCGAAACGGTGTTAGCCCGTCCAGGCTTTGCCGCCTATCTGTTAAAAGGGGTGACGGGAAGCGGTAAAACAGAAGCCTATTTAGGAATGATTGAACAGGTGTTGGCGCAAGGCCAGCAGGCATTGGTCTTAATTCCAGAAATTGGCCTGACGCCGCAGACAGTGGCTCGGTTTGAAGCATTTTTGCAGCAGCCGGTGGCGGTGATGCACTCGGGGTTGAGTGATAAAGAGCGCCATGCTGCTTGGCATCAAATTCGCACTGGACAAGTGAAGGTGCTGTTGGGTACGCGTTCAGCGCTGTTTACCCCCTTTCAAAATTTGGGGCTGTGTATTTTGGATGAAGAGCATGATCTCTCCTTTAAGCAGCAGGACGGTTTTCGTTATTCCGCGCGAGACTGTTTAGTCCGGCGTGCGCAATTGGCGCAGGTGCCAGTGGTGTTGGGCAGCGCGACCCCCTCTTTTGAAAGTCTATATAATGTCAAAATCGGTCGCTATCAGCTGCTCACGCTGTCGCAAAGAGCCGCCAATGCACAGATGCCGAGCATGAAATTACTAGATGTCCGTGGGGAACGCATTCATGAAGGGGTGTCGAATGCTTTAAAGCAGGCGATGCGTCAACATTTGGCAGCGGGTCAGCAAGTATTGCTGTTTCTCAATCGTCGGGGGTTTGCGCCGGTGTTGATGTGCGATGATTGTGGATGGCAAGCCAGCTGTCCCAATTGTCAGCACTATATGACTTTTCATCAAGCGGCAAATGAGTGTCGTTGTCATCACTGCGGACATCAGGTTAAGGCGCCCACCCATTGTCCGAGTTGTGACAGCACCGCTTTTGTACATATTGGGCAGGGCACTGAGCGGTTAGAGCATGCACTGCAAACTGAATTTCCAGACGCGCATATTTTGCGCATCGACCGGGATACCACGCGTCATAAAGGGCAGATGGCAGAAAAAACTGCGCTCGCCGTCAAAGGGGAAGCGGATATTTTGATTGGCACTCAGATGTTGGCTAAAGGTCACCATTTCCCCAAAGTGACTTTGGTGGGTATCTTAGACATTGATCAAGGCCTGTTCAGTGCCGATTTTCGTTCTGCAGAAAGAATGGGGCAGTTAATGATCCAGGTGGCGGGGCGTGCAGGGCGAGCGGCGCTACCCGGTGAAGTGTTGATTCAGAGCCGGCAGCCGGAAAATCCGTTATTGCGACAGCTGATTCAACACGGGTATGATGCTTTTGCGGAGACGGGTTTACAACAAAGGCAAGCAGCAGAGCTCCCGCCCTATGCCTATCAGATTTTATTGCGGGCTGAGTCGGTGCACCCGCAAGATGCCTTTAATTTTTTAAACTATGTGAAACAGCAGCTGAACCTTGTTAAAATGCCAGAACTGGCGGCAAAAGATTATGTGGAAGCCTTGGGACCGGTGACGGCGCCGATGGTGCGTCGTCAAGGGCGTTATCGCTATCAACTGCTGTTACAAGCCAGTCAGCGGCGTCTGTTACAAGGCTGGTTTAGCGCCATTGAACCTCTGCTTTACCAAAAGCCGGCTACAGAATTGAGCCGTAAGGTGCGTTGGAGTATTGATGTGGATCCATTAGAGATGTTTTAGGAGGTAGCATGCTGCACTTATTGGTCAAGTTATTTAAAGCCTTAAATGCTAATGCGGCACCCGGGCAGTTAGCCTTATCTTTTGTATTGGGCATGATTTTAGGGTTGACCCCTTTTTGGTCAGCGCAGACGCTGATTATTTTGGCATTGATTTTAGTCTTGCGCATCAATTTGACCGCGTTGTTGGTGGCATGGGGCTTTTTTACCGGTTTAGCCTATCTGTTGGATCCGCTGTTTGACCAAGTGGGCAATTGGGTGTTGCATCTTCCGCAGCTGCAGCCGCTGTTTACTGACTGGTATAACAACGCTTTCTGGCGACTGATGCATTTTAACTATACGATTGTGATGGGTAGCTGGGTGGTGTCCATTGCGTTAGCGCCTTTTGCTTTTATGCTGTTTTTAAAATTGATTCGTCTTTATCGACAGCGCTTTTTGACTTGGGTGAACAAATTTAAGGTGGTCAAAATGCTCAAAGCGGCAGATACGGTCAGCGAATTTGGAGGGCGCGCCTCATGAGTCAGTCAACAAACCCAACAAATCAACGGAAAATCGGTTGGATTCGCTGGTCTGGTGTGGGCATTCTCCTTGGCGTCAGCGTGGCTGTCTTTGCGTTAGGCTATTTTCAAGCGCAAAAATGGGTCAAACAGCAGATTGAGCAGCAGGCTTCTCAAGCTTGGGGCGCGAAAGTAGAGATTGGCAAGGTCAATTTAACGCTTGCGCCTTTAGGCATTGAACTGCAGCAGATTGCGCTAACAGATCCGGATAAACCGATGGAAAATTTATTGGTTTTGGACCGATTGAAGGGTGATTTAAGCTTTTATCATTGGGTCGCGGGTCGAACCGTGATTAATCATGCGCTTGCTCAAGGGCTTGCACTGCATCAACCGAGAAAGGTCAGTGGGGCCTTGCCTAAAAGTAAAACCGCGGTTTCACAGGCCGCAAGTAAGCAAGCTGCTCAATCCCACACAACCTCTAAACCGGAAGCGCTCAAGCATTTAAACGTTGCACTCCCTAAGCCTGAAGAATTACTCAAAAAAGAACCTTTGTTAACGGAGCAACGCGCACAGCAGGTGCAGCAAGATTTGGACACATTGCAGAAAAGCTGGCAGCAGCTGCAACAGACCTTACCGAATGAACAAACCCTAAAATCCTATCAACAGCAGTTTCAGGATTTAACTCAAAATATGCCGCAAGACCTAGTGGGCATTCAGCAACGCCAAATGCAGTTTGAGACTTTAAAAAAACGGGTAGAACAGGATAAGCAGCGGCTGCAACAGGGTAAACAGCAGCTTCAGCAGCAGTTGGCAAAGCTTAAACAAGATATTGCCTTACTTAAGCAGGCGCCAGCCGAAGATTTTCGGCGTTTGCAGGCCAAATACAGTTTGGATAACCAAGGCTTAGCCAACTTAACCGCCCTGTTGTTCGGACCCAAAGTGCAGAGCTGGTTACAAACGGCACAAGATGCCTATCAAAAAGCGCAACCGGTCATCGCTTACTTTAAAGCGAACGAGGCGAAAAAAGCGGAGGCGGAAAAGCAGCGTCAAAGAAGCTTAGGTCATCCTGTGCGTTTTACCGAATATGATCCAGAGCCGAGTTTTATCGTGCATAAGGCGTTGGTCTCTGCAGCTTTAGATCAGGCCAAGTGGATGTTAGAGCTGAAGGATCTGAATTTTGAACATGCCCTCTATGGTAAGCCGACAACGTTTAAAAGTTTTTATCAACCCGAACAGCAACCCACCCCCTTGGTCGCTGCCGGTATGGTGAATCATGTCATGCCGCAACAGCCTCTGGATAAGGTGAGTGCAGAATGGAAGCAATATCATGTACGCAATTGGGTGCTCCTAAAAGAGGACCATATGACGATTGCACTGCCTAAAGCAGAGGCCAGCTTTAATGGCGGTGGGCGGCTATTATTGGATGAAAAAACAGGACAACTCAATCAAGTGCAGGCGAAATTTTTTATAGATTATCGTCAAGTGCAGTTTGATTTAAGTGCGTCTAAAGCCAAAGAGGTCAAACAGTATCTTGCGCCCAGTTTTGCGCAGGTGAATCAATTTCAGGTGAAAGGTGCGGTCAAAGGCGACCTTTGGGCACCTAAAATTGAGATCAGTTCCGATTTAGACCGTCGGCTGTCTAAAGCCTTTAACCTAGCTTTACAAAAGCAGGTGCAAGTGGCGAAGGCGCAACTGAAAGCACAGCTGCAACAACGCGCTCAGGCGCAGCTTGAGCCGGTGAATGCGCAATTGAAAACCTATTTAGGGGCAGAACTCCAACTTGACCAAGAGATGAGCGCACTCCAAAAAATCTTGCAATCTAAATTTGAGCAACGCTTAGAACAAGAGAAACAAAAACTGATGAATCGCGCGAAACGCAAAGTCGAAAAAGCGGTGGATAAGGAAAAGAAAAAGTTGGAAGACCAACTTCAGCAAAACCTAAAAGGCATGTTTAAATTTTAGCCATTTTTAGCCGTAGAACCATCTCGTGCAAAGGTCTCTTCGCTCACTTTTTATGGGCTTGCTGCACAAATTCATCGAGCGTAATTTCATGCACACCGGATTTATTACGATGAGGCCCTTTGAAGGTCTCAGGAGCTGCCCAGGCGTGCCCATGCACCACTTCATAAGTGGCAGGCACGCGACCATCGGCTTGGGCAAACTGCTGATAAGCGGTCAGCATGCGTGTAAAGCGCTGTTTTCCCATTAACCCCTTTTCCCGTCCCCGATGGGCGCTGGTGGCACCAATCGCTTTTAAATCTTTCAGCACTTGAATCGGCTTCTCATAGGTCAGGGTAAAGTGCTCAACATCCATGACCGGCTGTCCAAACCCAGTTCGAATTAAAGCATCCCCAATATCGTGCATATCGATAAAAGTATTTATATGCAAGCTTGGGTCTTTGTCCGGATCCGCATGCTGCCAAGCGCTACGCAGCTCCTTGAGGGTATCGGGGCCAAAGGTGGTAAATAGAATTAGCCCTTCTGGACGCATAATACGGCGAAACTCCCGAAACACCGCATCCAAATCTTCACACCACTGCAGCATTAAATTGCTCACCAGTAGATCGACGCTGCCATCGGCAAAGGGCAGGGCATAAGCATCGGCATTGATCAAGTGGGCAGGGCATCGCGTCCAGTTCAGCGTTTCGCATAAGGCTTTGGGGAGCCAGTTCTGTTTGGGGCGCTGCAGATTTTGTTGCGCTCGCTGCAGCATCGGATAGGCCAAATCTACCGCATAGATTTTGGCTTTAGGATAACGCTGCAGTAATTTGGCGGTTAAAATTCCAGTGCCGGCGCCCATATCCACAATGCGTTGTGGTTGCAGGGTGACCAAATCTAACCGTTCATCCAAGTGTTCCGCGACCGCGCGTTGCAACACCGCCGCTTCATCATAGGCAGGCGCAGCAGCGGCAAAGTGTTGGCGGATATGTTGGCGATTCAAAGAGGTCATAGCAGCGTGCGGATTTATTAGGAGGCGCTTATTGTATAGGAATTCAGTAAAGTTCGCAGAGCCTTTTCCGTCTCTTGTGCGTGGGAAAAAAAGGGCATATGCGCGGCACCTCGAATCACTTCGATAGGCTGATTGGGAATGAAGTCTTCTGTTAATTGCAGCGGAATTAACGGGTCTTTTTCACCAAAAATCCAGCCAACAGGGGGCATTTGTGCCGGCAGGACTGGGGATTTTGGCAAGTTTTCGGATATTTTGAACAGGGCTCGATTGTCTAAATCTTTAAGAATATACAACCCCTGTAACAGACCGGTTAAGGTGGGCGGATTGCGGTGCTTTATTTGCGCTTGAAAGCTTTTCATCCATTTTCGCGCTTCATCTGAGCCTTGAAACTGCAAGCGCCAGAACTGTTTAAGTACGATCGCAGATTCGATGCCGACCGCTTGAATAAAATCTTTCATCAGACTGGGGCTGACAGCAAAGCGCCAATTTTCTGTCTGAACAAATTTCGGCGTGCTGGCCATATTGGTCAGGCTTAAAATGCGTTGTGGGACCTGCGCCGCAATCCGTTGAGAGATTAACCCGCCCAGTGACCAGCCGACCAGATGCGTCTGCTCAGGCAGTACGGGCAAAATCGCCTCTATCCACTGCTGAGCAATCTGCTCGCCATTTTTAGTGTCTAGAGACAAGGCGGGACTTTGACCAAATCCGGGTAAATCGAGTAAATGGACCTGATAGTCTGCACAAAAGGCTTCAGCAAAAGGCAACCAAACACTGCTCTCGGCAGCCCAGCCATGAATAAAAGTTAAAGCCGGTTGTGGCGACTCGGGATTGAGCACAGTGGTGTGAATCATCTGAATGGACCTTAGGGTTCTATATGTCTGCTTGATAGCATAAACTAAAAATCAAAGTTCATCCATTGTAAGCATCTCATTTTGCTGGATGACCGGTTTTAAGGGGCACCTGGCGCTTGTTTTAATTGCATTAAAGCGTCTAATAGGCGTTCGATCTGTTGAGCGGTATGGGCTGCTGACAGGGTGACTCTGAGGCGCGCAGTCCCTTGTGGCACGGTGGGTGGGCGGATGGCGGTGACCCAGAAGCCGGCTTGTTTGAGTTGGTCACTCCAATGGAGTGCGGTTTGACTGTCGCCAAGTAGGATAGGCTGAATCGCCGTTTCGCTGGGCAGCAGGTTGAGTTGCCGCTGTTGGCAGCCGGTTTTAAATTGTTGGATGTTTTGTTGCAGTTGTGCGCGTTCAGCATCTGCGGCTTTTACTAATTTTAAAGCGGTTCTTGCCGCCAGCGCCATCAAGGGACTCATTGCGGTGGTGTAGATATAAGGACGTGCAAATTGAATCAGGGTTTCAATCAGCACTTCGCTGCCGGCGACAAAGGCGCCAGAGACGCCAAAGGCTTTGCCAAGCGTGCCCATGAGGATTGTGTCGTCGTCGATAGGGACTCTAAAGTGGCTGAAACTCCCGCGTCCCTGTTCCCCTAACACCCCTAAACCATGCGCATCATCCACATAGAGCCAACTCTGACTCTGCCGCGCGAGAGCTTGCAGCTTGTCCAGTGGCGCAAGGTCTCCATCCATGCTAAACACGCCATCGGTCGCAATTAAGGTTTGCTGTTGCTCAGACGCTTGTGCGAGCCGTTTGGCCAGGGCGTTCATATCGTTGTGTGGATAGCGTTTAAGGGTTGCAGCGCTGTGCAGGGCGCCATCAATTAAAGAGGCGTGATTGAGTTTATCCGCCAGCAGCAGATCCCCTTTCTGCATCAATGTTTCTAAAACCGCAAGGTTGGCCATATAGCCAGTGGAAAAGAGCAGCACGCGCTCAACCCCCAGCCAGTCGGCAAGTTCATCCTCCAGTAAATGGTGATGTAGATGATGGCCGGTGACCAGATGGGCGGCGCCAGAGCCCACACTGATGGCATCTAAGTTTTCAGCCAGACGACGCTTAATTTCGGGGTGATTGGCCAGCCCAAGATAGTCATTGGACGAAAAATTGACCACCGGCAACCCATTGATTTGCATCGCGGGTTGCTGCGGTGAAAACACTAAGGGGCGGCGGCGATAGAGCGCTTCCTCTTGCCGCTGCTGTAGGCGTGGGGCAAAGCGTTGGGCAAGCGTCTGTTTACCCATATTGCCTTAAGCGGTCAGTTCGGTGATTTGCTCTGCCATCTGTTGGGATTGTCGCTTAGCTTCGGTATTTTCCTGCATGCGGATGCCTAACTTGGCAAACAGCTGTAAGTCGTGGTCCGATTCAGGGTTTTCGGTGGTCAGCAATTTATCGCCATAGAAGATGGAGTTAGCGCCGGCTAAGAAACAGAGCGCTTGCGCTTCATCGGAAAGTGTCATACGACCTGCCGATAAGCGGACATAAGACTTGGGCATGACAATGCGAGCGGTGGCAATGACGCGAATAAACTCAAATGCATCCGTTTTGCCTTTCATATGCGCCAGAGGCGTGCCTTCAATAGGCACCAGCAGATTAATGGGTACTGATTGTGGATGTACGTGCATATTGGCAAAAGTGCGCAGCAGTTCCGCGCGATCGGTATGCTGTTCACCCATGCCAATAATGCCGCCAGAGCAGACATTAATGCCCGCTTTTTGCACGCGATCAATGGTATCGAGTCGATCTTGGTAGTTGCGTGTGGTAATGATTTTAGGGTAGAAGGCTTCAGAAGTGTCGAGGTTGTGGTTGTAATAATCGAGACCCGCTTCTTTGAGTTGTGCGACCTGTTCATCGTCCAGCATGCCTAAGGTGAGGCAGGTTTCCAGTCCAAGCCCTTTCACTACCTTCACCATTTCCAATACTCGCGGGAAATCTTTTTTGGTGGGGTTGCGCCAAGCTGCGCCCATACAGAGACGGGTGGCGCCGCGCTCTTTGGCAGCCAGTGCTTGTTCGAGCACCTCTTGCACTTCCATTATGTGTTCTTTTTCTACATCTGCTTGATTGCGCGCGCTTTGAGAGCAGTAGGCACAGTCTTCAGCACAGCCGCCAGACTTAATGTTTACAAGGGTGCTGGTCTGCACCTCATTGGGGTCAAAATGCATGCGGTGGACCGTCTGTGCCTGAAAGATGAGATCATTAAAAGGCTGGTCCATAATGTCACGAATCTCTTCTACCGTCCAATCATGACGCACTGTACCCAAAGTTGTTTTCATCGTCTGCTCTCAAGTTTGAATTAAACGTTTATTATACCCGCAATGCGGGGATTACGAAATCACCTCTACTTGACCGTGTTGAATTTGCCAAGTCCGGCTGTTATTCGGCTGTAAATTGGGAATGAGGTCGGCATCGGTGGTGGTGATCAGGTGTTGAATCTTGAGTGCTTGTAGCAGTTGGAGCAGTTTTTGTCGATGGTTGGCATCCAGTTCGGCGGGAAGGTCGTCAATGAGCATAATGACACGATTGCCGGTTTGCTGTTGGTGTAGTTGCGCTTGCGCCAGCAGCAGGGCGCAGACAAACAGTTTTTGTTGACCACGTGATAGGGTCTGCATCGCCTCTAAGGGGCCAAAGCGAAAGCGAATATCGGCTCGATGGCTGCCGTATTGGGTGTGACCTTTTTGTTGGTCTTGTAGCAGGTGCTGTTGCATTAGTTGGCCAAGATCTTCAGTGTGTTGTGGCCAGCCAGCGCGATAACTAACGCTGACAGGGGTCTCGAGTTCAGGCATCAGCTGTTGGCAAAAGGTTTGTAAATGCGGGGTCAGCTGCTCTAAATAGATTTGACGCAGTTGGTCAATCTGTAAAGCCGTTTGCACCAAAGGGGCGTCCCACAACTGAATCTGCGCCGCTGGCAGCTGCTGTTTCAGCGCTCGATTGCGCTGTTTAAGAGTGCGTTGATAGCTGCGCCAAAGAGGGAGAAATTCAGCGGTTTGGTAAAAACAGCCCCAATCCATAAATTGGCGTCGCGCCTTAGGCCCTTCTTCGAGCAGGCGATGGCTTTCAGGAGTGAGCAGTTGCAGCGGCAGTTGTTGCGCCAGTTGGCTTTGACTTTGGCACTTCTCACCATTGAGTTTGAGCGTCACTTGCGTGGGGGTGCGTTGCATGCCCAGCTTTTGTAAAACCCCTGTCTGATGGTGGACTTCGCAAAAGAGGGTGAAATGGGGTTGTTGATATTGAATCAGCTGTTTGGGTTGTGAGGTACGAAAGGAGCGACCAGTGGCCAACAGCCACAGCGCCTCAATCAGCGCCGTTTTACCTGCCGCATTATCCCCCACGATGAGATTGAGTCCAGGCGCAAACTCAAGACTGGCTTGTGTGAGATTGCGAAAAGTTTGTAAGTGAAGACGCTGAAGCTGGGACAAGGGACGCTTTCGGGCGAATTACAGCCGCATGGGCATAATCACATGCTGACATTGACAGCACGCATCTTCACTCTCAATCAAGCAGCTGCTATTGGCATCTTTGAATTTCAACGCTACTTCCTCTTGCGGGAAGACATTGAGGACATCTAGCAGATAGTTGACATTAAAGCCAATTTCCATGGGCGCCCCTTGATAATCGACCACCATATCTTCATGCGACTCTTCTTGCTCAGTATTTTGCGCATGCACGGTGAGTAAATTTTCCGCCAACACTAATCGCACGCCCTTAAATTTATCATTGGAGAGAATGGCCGCGCGTTGTAATAGGCTTTTTAGCAGGTCGCGTTGAGTGACCAGCGTTTGGTCATTGTCTGCTGGAATCACGCGACGATAATCTGGGAAGCGTCCATCGACCAGTTTACAGGTAAAGGTGGTGTCTTCGAGTTGAACGGTTAAGTAATTTTGTGCCAGAGCCATTTCGACCAGGGTCTCTTCATCCTGCAACAGTTTTTGCAGTTCCAGTACGCCTTTACGGGGCATAATCGCTTGCGAAGCGGGCAGATCTTCCACCGCAAGTTGTGTGGCGCAGGTAGAGAGACGGTGGCCATCTGTTGCGACCACACGTAGTTGACTGCCTTGAATATCAAACAGCATGCCGTTGAGATAGAAGCGAACATCTTGTGCAGCCATTGCAAAAGCGGTTCGGTGGATCAGAGATTTGAGCTGGTGTTGTGAAAGCGCAAAAGAGAGCACCACTTGACTCAAATCAATCGTGGGGAAGTCTTCGGCAGGCAGGGTCGAAAGCTTAAAGCGTGAACGTCCTGCTGCGAGTTCGCATCGCCCCTCTTCAAATTGCATGACGACCGTTAAGCCTTCTGGTAAGGAACGAACAATGGTGAGTAATTTGATGGCCGGAAGTGTGGTGGCAAAGTCACCATCACTGCTTTCTAATTCGGTTTGCGCTCGAGTTTCAATTTCTAAATCTGAGGCAGTCAGAGTGAGGGTCTGATTGTGCACTTCAAGCAGCACATTTCCGAGAATGGGCATGGTTTGACGTTTTTCCACCACACCGCTCACTTTTTGCAGCGCTTTAAGCAGATTTTCACGAGAGAGGCTAATTTTCATGTCAAGTCCCTTTTGGCATATTGGCAAAGTTACGTAGTGATTATACGGATTAAACTGTTAAAGTCTTCATCAATCCGGTGATCTTCTTCCCGTAATTTATTAATTTGGCGCACCGCATGGAGGACGGTGGTGTGATCGCGACCCCCAAAAGCGTCGCCAATTTCAGGCAGACTGTGATTCGTCAGCTCTTTGGCGATCGCCATTGCCATCTGCCGTGGACGTGCCACATTGCGCGAACGGCGTTTGGACAAGATATCGGCGACGCGAATTTTGTAGTAATCGGCAACGGTTTTTTGGATATTTTCCAGCGTAATCATCTTTTGCTGTAAGGCTAGCAAATCTTTCAATGCCTCCTTGACCAATTCCACGCTTAAGGGTTTCTGTACAAATTGAGCGTAGGCGGAAACTCGACGTAGGGCGCCTTCAAGGTCACGGACATTGCCGCGCAGTCGCTTGGCAAGGAAAAAGGCGACCTCATCCGGCATCATTAAGCCAAATTCTGACGCTTTTTTCATTAAGATGGCAACGCGCATCTCAAACTCTGGCGGCTCTACTTGGATGGTGAGCCCCCAGCCAAAACGGGATTTTAAACGATCTTCTAAACCATCCACCTCTTTGGGGAAACGGTCACTGGTGAGAATCACCTGCTTATTGCCTTCTAACAAGGTATTAAAGGTATGGAAAAACTCTTCTTGTGATTGATCTTTATTAGCAAAGAATTGAATGTCATCAATGAGCAGCGCATCGAGTGAGCGATAGAAACGCTTAAATTCATCAATCTTATTGTGTCGTAATGCATTGACCATATCGGCCACAAAACGTTCAGAATGCAGATAAACGACGCGTGCATTGGGATTTTTCCGCAGCAGTTCATTGCCGATGGCTTGCATTAAGTGCGTTTTCCCCAAGCCGACGCCTCCGTAGATAAAGAAGGGATTGTAACTGCCGCCAGGGTTTTCAGAAACCTGACGTGCGGCGGCGGCGGCCAGTTGGTTGGCCTTCCCTTCCACAAAGGTATCAAAGGTGAAGTTGGGATTTAGGTTGTGTTTAATCTGTTTTTTGTTTTCTGCCTGTTGGGGTTTAGGCTGGGCGGTCTGTAACGGTTGGGGAACGGTCGGCTCGGGCTCTTCCACCAGATTCATAGCATAGTCGCCAATCTCAAATTTGATTTCAGGCGTATTCAGCGGAGCAGCTTCTTGCACCGCTTGTTGAATTTTATCGACGAGCTTTTTCTCTACCCAATCCAAAATAAAACTCGATGGCGCCAGCAGACGGATGGTGTTCTCTTCCTCAATGGCTTGTAGAGGACGAATCCAAGTATGAAACTGCTGATCATTCAGCTCACTTTCTAAATTTTGTAAGGCTTTTGGCCAAAGAGAGGCGGTCATAAACTGTCAATGTTTGCATGATTGTGGGAATGCCAACATTATACTCTGAAAGGCTGTGTATAACTTTGAAAAATAGCGAATGCCTGTGGATAACTTTTAGGATAACTCTGTGTGGAAGGCGGTTATTTGGTGTCTAAGATATTGATTTATAAGGCGATAAAAATAATTTCAAAAAGTGAATAAAATTAAGGACATGACTCACGCTTACCAGGGGGATCAAGTGAGTCAAATCCATAGAGACTGAAATGGTGTGGCCTTATTTGGAAAAAAAGAACATCTTAATGGCCAAAATAATCAGGAGTAGACCTAAGAGGCGTTTCAGTTGGTTGGCAGGGAGTTTATGCGCCAGCTTGGCTCCCAGTGGCGCAGTAAAATAGCTCATCACCACTATGCCAAAAAAGGCGGGGAGATAGATATAGCCCCAAGCGCCGGGCGGAAGGTCTTGGGCATGTAAGCCGGCCAGTATAAAACCAAAGGTTCCGGCAGCAGCGATAGGGAAACTGCAAGCCGCGGCAATGGCAATAGCATTGTGGGGTTTGATGTTATTCCAAATCAGATAGGGGGTGACAAGCGCGCCACCGCCAATCCCGACTAAAGAGGCCAGTGCACCAATCATAAAACCGGCGACTGTATTGCCTACAGGTCCAGGCAGCTCTCGGTGCGGACTGGGTTTAATATTGGCCAACATATAGAGCGCAATCAACAGTTCAAAGACGGCAA
This sequence comes from Galenea microaerophila, assembly GCF_054657255.1. Lineage (NCBI taxonomy): Bacteria > Pseudomonadati > Pseudomonadota > Gammaproteobacteria > Thiotrichales > Piscirickettsiaceae > Galenea > Galenea microaerophila. The sequence goes on along the minus strand of NZ_BAAHWZ010000002.1, from coordinate 203,365 downwards.
AGATTTTTCCTAAGGTAGCAGAATCAAAAAACTGTGAACCCCAACCGCCTAAAAAGCCGCCTGCAAACATGCCTACGGTTAGAAGTTTGACAATATCCCAATTCACCGCCCCCTGTTTGTGGTGAGCACGAACCGAAGCAAAGGAGGTGACGAGAATGGTGGCTAAAGAGGTCCCGATTGCAAGATGAACAATATCCTCAACCCCAACTAGGTAATGGGCAAAAACCATGGTGAGAATCGGCACAATAATTAAGCCGCCGCCAATCCCGAGCAGGCCCGCCAAAAAGCCAACGACGCCACCAGTAACCAGATAAATTAACAGTTCATTTATATCAATCATAGACATAGAAAAGAGGCTCATTCAAAATAGGCCTATTGTATGCGAAATGGCGTGGATAAAAAATGAAAGCAGTGTGACAGTTGTTATTGGGGTTCATTTGTCTCTGCTTTCTTTGTGAGTGTTTGTTGTAAGCGTAGGATCTCTTCACGTTTGAGGCGATGATCCAAAAATGGCTTAAGACGATAACGCTTATCCCGGAACAGAAAATGATAAAGCGTATAGCCCGCGGTCATGGCAATCACAATACTGCTGCTGATCAGTTCATGCGGATGATGAATGGCATTATATCCGACCAAAATAATGGTAGCGGATAGAGTGGTTACAAAACCCAGCCCAGCAATCCAACGACGGCTGTGCGTCTCTTTGGCCAAGCGATAATTGGCTAAATTGACTAAGGTAAAAATGATTAAAAAGCCCATGCTGCCCGCGATCGAAATATTGGCGACATTGAAACTGGTGGCAAAAAGTGCACTGATAACGCCCAAAATAATCATGCTCATAAAGCCATTTTTCACTTTTTGCTCAAAGATTTCCGGAATTTCACCCAGTCGAGCGACCAGTAAGGCCATTCGTCCGCCGCCATAGAGAGTGGCATTAATAGCAGAAGCGGTCGAGATTAACGCAGCAATCCCAATTAAAACAAAGCCGGTATGACCTAAAAAGGGTTCAGCTGCAATGGCTAATACATAGTCTTGGGCTTGTTTGGCCTGCTCAAAACTGACATTCCCCACGGTGACAATGGCGATGGTCACATAGAGCACAATGACAAAAATCACTGCGCTGTAATAGGCGCGAGGGAGGTTCTTTTGCGGCTCTTTGACATCACGTGCCGCATTGGCAATCAGCTCAAACCCTTCGTAGCCTAAAAAAATGATTAAGCCTCCCGTGAGGATATTCAGTAGCGGCGCCCATTTATCGGGGGTCATTTGCGCCCATTGTGTCGTGGAAAGGCCGAGCGCAATAAACAATAGCAGAATGGCCACCTTAGAAAACACCAAAATATCTTCGGCTTTACCGGTTAAAAAAGCGCCTAAAAGATTAATGAAAACAAAAACAGCGATGACACTGGCAGAGAGTATTTTGGGCACCCAAGGGTCATTTTCGTAACCATAAAGTGCCGCACCATAGCTGCCAAAGGCAAAGGCATATAGGGACAACATAATGATATAACTCATCACCAGAAGGCTATTCACAAAAGTGCTAAATGAACCATTGCCAAAAGCGCGCACGATAAATTCTGTGGTCCCCCCTTCAGAAGGATAGCGCAAAGAGAGTTTGACATAGGAGTAGGTGGTGATCAAGGCGATGAGGCCTGCGAAGGCGAATGCCAAGGGGGCTCCGCCTTTGGCCAAGTCAATACTGAGCCCCAATACGGCAAAAATGCCCCCTCCCACCATGCCACCGACACCGATGCTGAAAGCTTCAATCAAACCAATTTTTCTGGCCATTTTTCCCCCTAAATTTTTTGACATTTATTATAATCCCTTAAGTGTAGATAAGGGTTGTTTTTTTAGTAGTTTATCTATATAATGCCGGATTCGATTTTGAATAGAACTCCCAAATTTAAGGACTCAAATCATGAAGCGTACATTTCAACCCAGTACTCTAAAACGTGCTCGTACGCACGGTTTCCGTGCTCGTATGGCGACTAAAAACGGTCGTAAAGTGATTGCGGCTCGTCGTGCAAAAGGACGCAAGCGTCTAACCCCTTAGTCTTCGGCATTGTTTTTAACACAATGGCGATCAATGCGTCCCCTTCTGAACAGCAGGCAGAGTCTATCTGCCTGGACTGTCCGGATTTCCCCAAGGCCAATCGGCTACTCTCTCCTAAAGAATTTCAACAGGTTTTTGCAAAAGCAAAAAAGTATGCCAATCGGCATTGGACCTTTATTGTGCGTCCAAATGAACTGTCTTATCCTCGATTGGGTTTGGCAATCGCCAAAAAACAGTTGCCGAAAGCGGTGTGGCGTAATCGGATAAAAAGAATTGCTAGAGAGACATTTCGTCAACATAAAGTCGAGCTGGCAGGGTATGATATTGTGGTTTTGACGCGGCGCGGTATGGAACAGGTGGACAGTGACACGCTGGTGCGCAGCTTTTTACATTTAATTCGAAAAATTGCTAAGGAATCAGAATAGCATGAATATGAGATCATTTTGGTGGTTGGCTTTGGGCTTTACCCTTTTATGGATTTGGATGGAATGGAGCCAGTTTTCGGCACAAAAAAGTCTGGAAGCCCAAAAAATGCAGGCGCAAACGACAGAGGTGCCGGCTGCGCAGTCAGCTCCGCAAAGTCAAACCCAAGCGGATGTGCCAATGGCGGCCAATTCTGATAAGCCCTCGGTGCAGAGCGTTCCGAGTACGCAACCAACGGCGCCTTCTAAACAGCGTATTCATGTCAAAACCGATGTATTAGCCGTCGAGATTGACACTTATGGTGGGGATATTCGTAAGGTTGATCTGCTTAAGTATGGGGCTTCTAATGATCGCAATCAACCGTTCCAATTGATGGGTGATCAAGGACAGATGTATTATGTTGCCCAAAACGGGATTGCTAAGCTGCCAGATGCCAAGCTGCCTGCGCCGACCCATAAAGATGTCTATAAAGCTCAAAAAGTGAACTATACATTGCATGGCAACACCTTAACTGTGCCTTTAGTGTGGGAAAAAGCGGGAGTCAAAGTGACCAAAACCTACACCTTCACTCAGGGTGAATATACGGTTAAACTGGACTATAAAGTCGAAAATAATAGCGATAAACCTTGGTCAGGAAGTCTTTACTCGCAACTGGTGCGTAACCGTTATGACCCTGATCATAATAGTTTTATGTATACCTATACCGGCCCTGTTATTTATGACCCGCTTGCCGAAGACAAATATGTCAAACACCCTTTCGATGAATTAGATAAGCAGCCAGTGTCGGTGAATACCCAAGGGGGTTGGGTGGCGATGATCCAGCACTACTTTATCTCTGCGGCGATTCCTCATCAAGATCAGAAAAACATGCTCTATGCCAAAGCGCTGGGCGAAGGAAAATATGCGGCAGGGGTGGTGCAACCTGTGGTGACCATTCCGCCTCAACAGTCAGCTGACTTAAATTCTGAACTCTATCTTGGACCGATTATTCAGGACAAGCTTGCTCAAATTGCCCCGGGGCTAGAACGAACCGTTGATTATGGTGTTTTGACCTTTATTGCGGAACCCATTTTCTGGCTGTTGGAAAAAATTCATAATGTGGTCGGCAACTGGGGATGGTCGATTATTCTGTTGACGATTTTGATCAAGCTTTTGTTCTATAAGCTTTCAGAGGCGAGCTATCGCTCTATGGCGAAAATGAAAAAATTCTCGCCGAAATTGAAACAGCTGAAAGAGAACTATGGCGACAATAAAGAGCTGTTCCAGAAGAAAATGATGGAGCTGTATAGAGAGGAAAAGATCAATCCTCTCGGGGGTTGTTTGCCAATTCTGGTGCAGATGCCCGTCTTTATTGCGCTCTACTGGGTGCTGCTCTATTCAGCTGAAATGCGTCAAGCGCCTTGGATTGGGTGGATTCAGGATCTCTCAAGTCCGGATCCTTACTATATCCTGCCGGTGATTATGGGTGTGACCATGTATATCCAGCAGAAGCTAAACCCATCCGATATGATGGATGAGATGCAGCAGAAAGTTATGCGCCTGTTGCCGTTTATCTTTACCATTTTCTTTGCCTTCTTCCCAGCTGGATTGGTGTTGTACTGGGTGGTGAACAATATCCTTTCCGTGGCGCAGCAGTGGTATATTACGCGTAAAATTGAGAAAGGCGAAGCCGCCAAATAGAGGAGCGAACTTAAATGCAAATCAGTTATCAAAAGCCCGGTAAAGACCATCCGATGTATGGCAAAGTGGACTTTATTGTGGCCGATGGCACTCAGCCTTTATGTTACAAAACGGAAAATGGCTATCTGCCGCTGGAAAACGCAGGCGCAGCCGCTATCCAAGCAGCAGAGCCTAAGGTCGAAACGAAGCCCTTGTATGTTTTGTCTTTTAAAATCAATGATGAACCTGAAGAGATGACCTTCACGTCTAAGAAGAAGCATGACAAGGCCAAGGCGGCTTTGGAAGCTAAAGGCTATGTGACCGATTTGAAGACCACCACCTATCAGGTATTGGTCTAAGCACTGATTTAACAATGACTTCAGAGACAATTGCCGCCATTGCGACACCGCCCGGACGCGGCGGCGTCGGGGTTGTGCGGGTGTCAGGTCCCGAAGTGCCTCGCATCGCTCAGGCACTCTTACACACTTTGCCTCAACCGCGCTATGCCCATTATGGCCCTTTTTATGGGACAGAAGATCAAATCCTTGATCAAGGCATTGCCCTCTATTTTGCCGCCCCGCACTCATTTACCGGCGAACATGTGTTAGAGCTGCAGGCGCATGGTGGTCCCATTGTCCTGCAATGGTTACTTGAGGCGGTTGTGGCGCAAGGTGCACGACTGGCTGAGCCAGGTGAGTTTTCTAAACAAGCTTTTCTTAATGACAAGCTCGATTTAGCGCAAGCGGAAGCGATTGCAGACTTAATTGATGCCAGCTCTGAACAGGCGGCGCGCTCAGCCTTACGCTCCTTGCAAGGCGATTTTTCGACTCAAATTAATGCTTTAGTTGAAGATTTAATCGCTCTGCGTACTTATGTGGAGGCGGCCATCGACTTTCCTGAAGAGGAGATTGATTTTCTGTCGGACGGTAAGGTGGCGGGTCAATTGCAGGAGATTCTTGATCAATTGCGCCAAATAATGAAAACCGCACAGCAAGGGGTGCTGCTGCGAGAAGGCATGTCTGTGGTGATTCTCGGTCGTCCCAATGCGGGGAAATCCAGTCTGCTCAATGCACTCTCTGGCCGGGAAACGGCGATTGTTACAGATGTTGCCGGCACGACGCGTGATATTGTTAAAGAAGAGATTCAAATTGATGGCATGCCCCTGCATATTTTAGATACTGCGGGGCTGCGCGAAGCGACTGATGCCGTAGAACAGATTGGTATAGCGCGCGCTTGGCAAGCTCTGGAGCAAGCGGATCGCGTTTTAGTGGTCTTGCAAGCCGGTGAAGCCATTCATCCTGAGGACCAAGCGATTTTAGATCAGCTGCCGGATGAACTACCGGTCACCTTGATTCGCAATAAGATTGATTTAATAGAGATGTCGCCTAAAATCGAAACCGATGCGCAAGGACGAACCATCATTTGGCTCTCCGCTAAGCACCGCCAAGGGTTGGATCTACTCAAACAGCACCTGAAGCGTGAGATGGGGTATGCCCAAACCACCGAAGGGGTTTTTATGGCCCGCAAACGTCATTTAGAAGCACTACAAACTGCTTTACACTTCATTGAAACAGGCCAACAGCAGCTTGAAGCCTATGCGGCAGGCGAATTGCTAGCGGAAGACCTACGACAAGCGCAGCATGCGCTCTCTGAAATTACCGGCCGCTTCACTTCTGATGACCTGCTCGGCAAAATCTTTACCTCCTTTTGTATTGGAAAGTAAAATTCTGATCTATCCTTGTTCAATGCTTTAAGAATTCCGTTAAGTGAAGGATTGTTCTGTCTAAATTTTAGGCAGGACTGGGGAAATTGGAAAAAAATTGGAAAATCGTGTGAAAATTGAAATTGAATTGACAGGTTTGACTCATGATGGACGTGGCGTTGGCGTTTTGTCAGGTAAAAAAGTCTTTGTTGCTGGAGGATTGCCTAAAGAGCGGGTGCTGGCCCAGATTGTCAACCGAGAGGCGAGCTTCGATGAGGCTGAGCTGATTGAGGTTTTGCACCCTTCGCCAGAGCGCGTCTCTCCTCAATGTGCTTTGTATGGCGTTTGTGGTGGCTGTCAATTGCAGCATCTTTCGCCAGAAGGACAGCGCGAATGGAAAATGCGCAACTTTATCCAACCGTTATTGAGTGCCGTTCAACCCAAACAATGTGAAGTGGTGCCGCCTTTGGTGGGCGAAGCTTATGGCTATCGTCGGCGAGCCAAGTGGGTGTTGGCGCGAGATGCAGTAGATAAAGCGCAAAAGTTGGGCTTTCGCCGTTTACACAGCACTCGGTTGGTGGATGTGCCCAGCTGCCCAGTGTTGACAGAATCTATGAACAGCGTCTTGGCAGAGGTACGTCCCAACTTAATCCCACTTGCCAGTCGTAAAGAGCGTACCTGTGTGGAAGTGGCCGCTGACAATGGCGTATTCTGGCAGGGAGAGGAGGAACTGCCTCTTACGCAAATGGACGCGCAGCCTTATTATCGGCTACAAGATTTGCAGCTGTTTTTTCAACCCAGTGAATTTGTTCAGGTGAATGCGCTGGTCAATCAGAAGATGGTGGTTCAAGCTTTAGAGTGGTTGCAACTTAAAAAGTCAGATAAGGTGTTGGATCTGTTTTGTGGGATTGGTAACTTTACATTGCCGCTGGCTAAAGATGCTGGCACAGTGGTAGGAGTGGAAGGGCTGGCCGATTTGGTGACGCAAGCGCACAAGAATGCCCAAATCAATCAATTGCATGAGGTGGCGTTTTATCAAGCAGATTTGTTTGCTGAGGATTTTCAATACGCGCCGTGGTTTAAAGCACAACAATATGACGCCATCTTGCTCGATCCCGGCCGTCCAGGTGCTAAACAGGTGTGTGAAGTGTTGGGACAGCTACAAGCGCAGCGCATTGTCTATGTCTCCTGTCATGTGGCGACTTTGATTCGCGATGTAAAAATTTTAGCGCAACAAGGGTATGAATTGGTGAAGGCGGGGATGGTGGATATGTTCCCGCAAACCTATCACACGGAGGCTATGGTCTTATTGCAAAAACGCAAAGCGAAAAAACCTCGACCCAATAAACGCATTTTTAGAATGTAAGCAGGGCTTTGAACGAGGTGACGCCACAGCTAAAAATGGCTACAATTGCCCGAGTCGTCGTTGGAAAATATTCAAAGGTTATATCATGGAAAATCGTCCTGAACAGAGTCTGCTCGGTAAAGAGAGCCCTTATTGTCATCAGTATGATCCCAGTCTACTGTTTCCGATTCCTCGACAGCAGAAGCGGACAGAATTAGGCATTGCAGAAAATGAATTGCCTTTTCATGGGGTGGATGTGTGGACGGCCTATGAGCTCTCTTGGCTGAATGAACAAGGTAAGCCGGAAGCGCGCATGGCGCAGTTTACTTTTGCAGCGGATTCCCCCAATTTGATAGAGTCTAAATCGTTTAAACTCTATCTGAATAGTCTGAATGGCACGCACTTTGGCAGTGAAAATGATGTCATCCGCCATTTAGAGTTAGATTTAACGCAAGCCTGTGGCGCACCGGTGCGTGTAGAAATGATTTCACTGGAGACGCCACAAACCTTGATTGCGCATCCGCCGCATGCCAAGTGTTTGGACGATTTGCCGATTGAGGTCTCTCATTATCAGGTCAAACCCGACTTGCTTCAGGCGCAACCGCATCTACCGAAAGTGGGTGAGCGGCTCTATTCACACCTGCTCAAATCTAACTGTTTGGTAACCGGCCAGCCTGATTGGGGGACAGTGGTGATTGAGTATGAAGGCGCGCCCATTCGACATGATCATCTACTGGCCTATATTGTCTCATTCCGAGAGCATAATGAATTTCATGAGCAGTGTGTAGAGCGTATTTTTACCGATATCTTAACGATTTGTCAGCCAGAAAAACTATTGGTGTATGCGCGCTATGTTCGTCGGGGCGGGTTGGATATTAACCCCTATCGAGCCAACTTTGAGGTGACATTTGATTTAAGCCGATTGGTGCGCCAATAGCGCCATGCTATAATAAATTCTTTTAATTTGGATTTGGTATATAAAGTGGACGGAAGTTTTTTGCGTTATGATGTGATTGTAGTCGGTGGCGGTCATGCGGGGACCGAGGCGGCGTTAGCGGCTGCACGCATGGGGGCAAAAACACTTTTGTTGACCCATAATATCGATACGCTTGGCCAGATGTCTTGCAATCCCGCCATTGGTGGCATTGGTAAAGGCCATTTGGTTAGAGAGGTGGATGCCTTAGGCGGAGCGATGGCGTTGGCGATTGATGAGGCTGGGATTCAGTTTCGCACCTTAAATGCTTCCAAAGGCCCTGCTGTCCGTGCCACTCGGGCACAAGCGGATCGTCTGCTTTATCGCCAAGCGATCCGTACCCGATTAGAAAACCAAGTCAACCTCTCGCTCTTTCAGCAGGCGGTAGAAGATGTCCTTTTGGAAGGGGATGAGGTAGCAGGCGTGGTCACCAAAATGGGCTTGAAATTCTATGCCCGTCAAGTCATTTTATCCGCCGGCACTTTTTTAGCGGGTCGGATTCATATTGGTATGCAAAACTACGAAGGCGGGCGTGCGGGCGATGAGCCGGCAAATCGTTTGGCTGCCCGTTTGCGTGAGCTGGATTTACCGGTTGGACGATTGAAAACCGGGACGCCACCGCGGATAGATGCACGGACCGTCGATTTTGAGGCGATGCAAATTCAGCCGGGAGACGACCCAGAACCGGTGTTCTCTTTTATGGGACGTCGTTCCATGCACCCCAAACAGATTCCTTGTTATATCACTCATACGAATGAGCAAACGCGTGAAGCGATTATGAGCTCGTTGGATAAGTCCCCGCTGTTTACAGGGGTGATCGATGGAGTCGGTCCACGCTATTGTCCATCGATTGAAGACAAGATGGTGCGTTTTGCCGATAAGCCGTCTCATCAGGTGTTTATTGAGCCGGAAGGTCTGACCACCACTGAGCTCTATCCCAATGGGATTTCAACGAGCCTGCCTTTTGAAACTCAGGTGCAGATTGTGCATTCGTTGAAAGGGATGGAACATGCACGGATTCTGCGTCCAGGTTATGCGATTGAATATGATTATTTTGATCCAAGAGGGCTCAAACCGACGCTGGAGACCCAGATTCACGGTCTCTATTTTGCTGGCCAAATCAATGGTACCACCGGTTATGAAGAGGCGGCGGCACAAGGCTTATTGGCCGGCATTAATGCCGCTCGACGGGCGCAGTTAAAGTCTCCTTGGTATCCACGACGAGATGAGGCCTATATTGGGGTCTTGGTGGATGATTTGATTACTTTGGGCACCAATGAGCCTTATCGCATGTTTACTTCACGCGCTGAATACCGATTAATGCTGCGGGAAGACAATGCGGATCAGCGGCTAACACCGATTGGACGAGAGCTTGGGCTGGTGGACGATGCTCGCTGGTTGGCGTTTGAAAGCAAAATGGAAGCGTTTGAGCGTGAGAAGCAGCGTTTAATGGACACTTGGATCTATCCGCAACACGAGGAAGCGAAAAAAGCGGAAGCTTTAATGGAGCTGCCACTTAGCAAAGAGCAGACGCTGTTTGATTTGCTGAAACGCCCCAAGGTCACCTATCAAGCGTTGTCGGAGTTGGAACTGTTTCAGCAAGAGCTGGATGAAACGCTGGATGAGAAGGTGATTGAGCAGTTGGAGATTGAGGCGAAATATGCCGGTTATATTACCCGCCAGCTGCAAGAGATTGAAAAATTAAAGCGTTCAGAAGCGGTCAAAATTCCGGAGGATTTTGATTTAGACCAGGTGAGTGGTTTGTCTAATGAGGTTAAACAGAAGATTCGTGATCATAAACCCGCAACGCTTGGGCAGGCGTCTCGCATTTCTGGTGTGACTCCAGCAGCCATTTCGCTGTTATTGATCTATTTGAAGAAGCACCGTTCAATGGCTGCCAAAGAGGGAGCGTAACCGCGTGCAGCAGCTTTTTTCCGACAAACTTGAACAAGCCAGTGAACAGTTAGGGATTGCGCTCTCTCCCCAGCAACAGGCGCAGCTGTTACAGTATTTAGCACTCTTGCAAAAATGGAATCAAACCTATAATCTGACTGCGATTCGAGAGCCAGAAGAGATGTTGGTCAAGCATATTATTGATAGCTTGACGGTGGTGCCGCATCTGCAGTTTGAGCGCATGATTGATGTCGGAACAGGCGGCGGACTGCCAGGGGTGGTTTTGGCGATTATGTTCCCAGAAAAGCAGGTGGATATGCTGGACAGTAATCATAAAAAAACCCGTTTTTTGGTGCAGGCAAAAGGGGTGTTAGGATTGCAAAATAGTCAAATTCACCATTGTCGTGTCGAAACCTATCAACCTGAAATACTTTATGACGGCATTATTTCGCGCGCCTTTGCACGTATTGAGGAGATGGTGCACTGGACACAGCACCTGCTGGCTAAAGAGGGATTTTGGTGGGCGATGAAAGGTCAAAAAGAGACCGAAGATTTAACGCAATTAGAGGGTGTAGAAGTGGTGCAAGTGATCCCTTTAAAGGTGCCATTTTTATCCGCAGAGCGAACATTAATTCAGCTAAAAGAGAAGACGCATGGGTAGAGTCATTGCTGTGGCAAACCAAAAAGGCGGTGTCGGCAAAACCACCACCGCCGTGAACTTGGCAGCGTCTTTTGCACGCCTTGGGAAAAAGACCTTGTTAATTGATTTGGACCCACAAGGCAATGCCACCGTGGCGTTGGGATTAGAAAAAGATGCGTTAGAACAAACCATCTATGATGTGCTGCTGGGTGAGTGTAAAATGGCGCAAGCCATCGTGTTGGATGAGGTTTCGGGGGTTGCCATTGTGGGCGCTAATGGGGACTTGACAGCGGCTGAAGTCACCTTAACTGAGGATGAGAATGGTACCGGTCGTCTGCGGAAAGCGCTGAAAAAAATCCGTAAAAAATATGATGCGGTTTTAATCGATTGTCCCCCCACACTGAATATGCTGACGCTGAACGCCTTAACCGCTGCGGATGGATTATTGGTGCCGGTGCAGTGTGAATATTTTGCGTTAGAGGGCGTTTCGGCATTGATGGATACTGTGGAAGTGGTGCAAGAAAACCTGAACCCTGATCTGTTTATGGATGGTCTGTTGCGAACCATGCATGACCGCCGTAATAATTTGGCGAATGATGTGTCGAACGAGTTGGTGGCGCACTTTGGGATGAAGGTATTACAAACCATTATTCCGCGAAATGTGCGTTTGGCTGAAGCACCCAGTTATGGGGAATCGATTCTGGAATATGATGCCAAATCCAATGGGGCAACGGCCTATTTAGCGCTGGCCAATGAGCTGATTCGTAAGCACAAAATTTAAAGGATAAACCATGGCAAAAAAACGAAGTGGGATGGGTAAACGCGGCTTAAGTGCACTGATTGAAGGTAAGCAGAAAGCTGAAAAGCAAATCCATGAGGCGCGCGTCGAAAAACTACCGATTACGGCCATTCAACCGGGGATTTACCAGCCTCGTCAGCAGTTTGAAGAAACGGCTTTACAGGACCTGGCGGAATCCATTAAGCAGCAAGGATTGGTGCAGCCGATAGTGGTTAAGCCAATGGCTAATGAACAGTATGAAATTATTGCAGGTGAGCGGCGCTGGCGTGCTGCGAAAATGGCCGGCTTGGAAACGGTGCCTGTTATTATTCGCCAAGCGGATAATCAAGAAACCATTGCCATGGCGTTGATAGAGAATATCCAACGAGAAGATCTAAATCCCATTGAAACTGCGATGGGATTGAAGCGCTTTATGCAAGAGTTTGAGCTGACGCAAAAAGAGGTGGCAGAAGCGGTTGGTCGTTCGCGAACAGGCGTGACCAATCTCTTGCGACTGTTAAAGTTGCCACAATCGATTCAAGATGCACTGCATCACGGTGAACTCACTATGGGGCATGCGCGTGCCATTATCACTTTACCTGAAAATTTGCAGCTAGAAATTGTGGAGAAGATTCTTCAGCGTGGCTGGTCGGTGCGAGAAACTGAGGCTTATGTACAAAATTTATTGGTGCCGACAAAAGGCAAAGTGAAAAAGGCTAATAAGCCTCAACTGCCTGATCATTTGCAACAGCAACAGCAACGATTAAGTGAACAGTTGGGCCATCCCATCAAAATTAATCATCGTCCAACAGGAAAAGGTAAAATTGAAATTGCTTACGATTCGGAAGAATCTTTACAAACACTCTTGAAATCGCTCGTTGAAAAATAAAATTCAAACTTTCATTAACAGCATATTGTGGTATTGACATTGAGCGGCAACAAGATGTGGGTAAGATTGCATAAAACAACGAAGTCGTGCCTAAAAAGGCCGGTAAAAGGGTGGTAATTTACAGGATTAACCGGTATCATTATTGACCGTTTAACCTATTCAGTTTGCAATTTTTTGTAAACGGCGAGAGAGAAAACTTGAGTAAAGAACCGAAAAGAGTAGAGGTGGATGCATCCGGTCGAAGATTGGATGATGTGGAACAGAAAAAAAAGCCTCTATTGAATTTTATCCTAATGGGGGCAGGTTCGGTTTTTACCTCCATGATTGTGGCCGGGTTTATTCTCGGGTATCTATTGGATACTTTGTTTGAAACCCAACCCATTTTTATTCTCTCTTGTGGGGTATTGGGATTTATTGGCGGGATTCTTAAGGTCCACGAGTTATTGAATAAAATGGATCTCGTCGAGACAGAAAAGAAAGCCCTGAAAACCATAGAAAGTGGCCGGGTGCCGCTCACAGAAATGCAGCAGAAGACAGCAAAAAATGAAAAGTAATTTGGCACAAAAGCCACTGAAGATTCAGCTGTTTCTAGGATTGGTAATGGTGGCGATATTCGCCACACAACAGCTCTGGTTAGATGCCTTATATGGGGTTTTTTTGGGGCTGGCAAATGTTGGCATGTTGGCATTGACCTTTAAGGCGGCCAACCATAAAGCGAAAACAGATGCTAAACAGGGCGTCATGATTTTATATTTGAGTGCAGTAATCAGATTTATTCTGCTTGCTGTGTTATTTGTTATTGGGCTGGCGTGGTTGAAGATGAACCCGATGGCTGTGGTGCTCACTTTTGTCGTGATGCAGCTCGGCCAGATGGCGAATCTTCATGGAAAGCGTCGTTTGACTGATTAAGGAGTAGGACCTTGAGTACAGAAAAGATGGGGACTGTCGAATATATCCAGCACCACTTGCAAAATGCAACGGTCGGAGAAGGATTTTGGACGTTCAATGTAGATACAATTTTCTTTAGTGCCTTTTTGGCAGTTTTAATGGTTTGGTTTAGTGCAAGGGTCGTTAAAAATGCCACAACAGGTGTTCCTGGCCAAACGCAAAACTTTTTAGAAAGTATATTAGAGTTTGTTCAAGCCAATATTCGAGACGCCTTCCCAGGTCATAATCCGATTATTGGTCCTCTAGCCTTAACTATCTTTATTTGGGTCTGGTTGATGAACTTTATGGATTTAATCCCTGTTGATCTATTGCCTTATCTTTGGCAGGTGATTACTGGAAATCCTGAAGCGCATCTAAAAGTGGTGCCAACCACAGATTTGAATACCACCTTAGCTTTGGCTTTTACGGTTTTCGCTTTAGTTATTTTCTATAACATTAAAGTCAAGGGCGTGATGGGTTACCTTAAAGTTTTCCTATTCCATCCTTTTGGTAAGTTTTTTATCCCTGTCAACATTGTGATGACTGCGATTGAAGAGATTGCAAAACCGCTCTCTCTTGCACTGCGTCTATTTGGTAATATGTTTGCAGGGGAGCTCGTATTCCTACTGATCGCTTTGATCGGTGGAACTTTGGCAGTGGGTGCCGCTGCTCTATTCTGGGCACCATTACAAGCGGTGTTGGATCTTGGTTGGTTGATTTTCCACTTGTTGGTGATCACGCTTCAAGCCTTCATCTTTATGGTGTTGACAATTGTGTATTTAGGCATGGCACATGATCACGAAGGTGATGGCCACGTTTAATGCGCAACTAGAAAGGAATCTTTTGATTCAAAAGGTTTAAGCGCACCTACTCAAGTTTTTGGGTAAAAAGCTTTTTTAACTTTAACTTTTAACTTTAACTTAAGGAGTACTTTGAATGGAAGCTCAATTTATTGCGGATATCTATTCTGCTACAGCAATTGGTGTGGGTGTGATCTTGGCAGCTGCAGGTCTAGGCTCAGCAATTGGCTGGGGTCTAATTTGTTCTAAAACTTTGGAAGGGATTGCGCGTCAGCCTGAAATGCGTCCAGCATTGATGACAAACATGTTTATCTTCGCTGGTTTGATGGAATCTTTCCCATTCATTATTTTGGCATTTGCAATGTGGTTCTTGTTTGCTAATCCATTCGTTGGTGCGATGAAAGCTGCGCTAGGTGCGTAATTCACGAATAAAGCATTATTGAAATTTTTTTTAAACAACGAATGACGAGGTAACCACCGTGAGTATTAATGCAACCCTACTCATCCAGATAATCGCTTTCTTGCTATTGATCTGGTTTGTGAATAAGGTGCTGTGGGGGCCGCTGTCAAAGCTAATGGAAGAGCGTCAAAAGCGTATTGCTGACGGTCTTTCTGCCGCTGAGAAGGGTAAACATGAGTTAGAAGTGGCGGAAAAGCGCGCAAAAGAAGTGCTTAAAGATGCCAAAACTCAAGCTCAAGCTATTTTGAGTCAAGCTGAAAAACGTGGCACTGAAATCGTAGAAGATGCGAAAGTCAAAGCCAACGAGGAAGCTGACCGAATAAAAGCGTCTGCCCAGGCCGAACTAGAGCAAGAAATTAGTCGTGCAAGAGAAGAGCTTCGTAAAGAAGTAGCCAATCTTGTGATTGAAGGCGCAGAGAAAATTTTGCGTAAAGAGATTGATGCGACTGTACATAAAGAAATGCTTGATTCCTTAGTCAAATCAATCTAAGGAGTGATTATGGCAGAACTAACCACGATTGCTCGACCTTACGCTGAAGCGGTGTTTGAGCTTGCAAAAGCATCAAATACCCTCAATGAATGGTCTGATATATTGCAAAACCTAGCAACAATTACGGCAACAGAAGAGATGCAAGGTTTGTTACAGAACCCAAATATCTCTGAAGCCGATAAAGTGCAGGTTTATGTCGATATTTTAGGGGAAGCTCTAAATGATCAGGCGAAGAACCTTTTACAGGTTTTGGCAGAAAATCACCGTTTAATCCTCTTGCCTTTTATTGCTGAAATTTATGAAGCTTTAAAAGCGGAAGAAGAAAAACGGGTGAAAGCCAATGTATTGACAGCGTTTGAACTCACTAAAGAGCAAGAAGACCAATTAAAAACTGCGTTAAATAAGAAGTATGATGCCAATGTAGAGATCAATTATGAAGTTGACCCTTCATTGATTGGTGGCATCAAAATTAAAGTGGGTGACTGGGTGATAGATGGCTCAGTAGCAACACAATTGAAAGAACTTGGCGCAGCCATTACTCATTAATATAGAGGAAACCACACATGCAATTGAATCCCTCTGAAATCAGTAACCTTATTAAAGACCGAATTGCCGGTTTTGAAGGCACTGCAGAGTCTGGAAGTGAAGGTACGGTTATCAGCATCGCTGATGGAATCGCACTGATTCACGGCGTAGCAGACGTAATGTATGGTGAGATGATTCAGTTCGACGAGAACACCTTTGGTATGGCGCTTAACCTTGAGCGTGATTCTGTTGGGGTGGTCGTTCTTGGCGAATTTGAACACATCTCAGAAGGTGACAAAGTCACCTGTACTGGACGTATTCTAGAAGTCCCAGTTGGACCAGAGCTTTTAGGTCGTGTTGTTGATGCTCTAGGGCGTCCTATCGACGGTAAAGGGCCTGCTGACACAAAATTAACTTCACCTGTTGAGCGTATTGCGCCAGGTGTTATTGACCGTCAATCGGTTGATCAGCCATTGATGACTGGGATCAAATCTATTGATTCCATGATTCCAATTGGTCGTGGTCAGCGTGAGTTGATTATCGGTGACCGTCAAACAGGTAAAACCGCCATCGCGATTGATACCATTATCAGCCAGAAAAATACGGGTGTGAAATGTATTTATGTTGCGATGGGACAAAAAGCGTCTACAGTTAACAACATTGTGCGTAAGCTTGAAGAGTATGGCGCAATGGATAACACCACCATTGTTGCTGCAAATGCTTCTGATCCTGCTGCATTGCAGTATCTAGCTGCTTATGCAGGTTGTGCGATGGGTGAATATTATCGTGACCGCGGTGAAGATGCTTTGATTATTTATGATGATTTGACCAAACAAGCGCAAGCTTATCGTCAGGTTTCATTGTTGCTACGTCGTCCACCAGGGCGTGAAGCTTATCCTGGAGACATCTTCTACTTACACTCAAGACTGCTTGAGCGTGCTGCGCGTGTGAATGCAGACTATGTAGAAAACTTTACCAATGGTGAAGTGAAAGGTAAAACCGGTTCATTAACCGCGCTACCGATTATTGAAACACAAGCGGGTGATGTGTCAGCCTTCGTTCCTACGAATGTTATCTCCATTACAGATGGTCAGATTTTCTTAGAAACTGCTTTGTTCCAGAAAGGGATCCGCCCAGCTGTGAATGCGGGTCTATCGGTTTCTCGTGTTGGGGGTGCTGCACAAACTAAAGCGATCAAGAAGTTAGGGGGCGGTATCCGTCTTGACTTGGCGCAATACCGTGAGTTGGCTGCTTTTGCGCAGTTTGCTTCAGACTTAGATGCGGCCACTAAAGCACAGCTTGAACGTGGTAAGCGTGTCACCGAATTGATGAAGCAAAAACAATATTCACCTCTAACCATTGCTGAGATGGCGGCATCGCTTTTCGCTGCGAATGAAGGTTATCTAGATGATGTAGAAGTGGAAAAAGTCAGTGACTTTGAAGCTGCACTTCATGCTTATCTAAACAGCGCTCATGCTGATTTAATGGCTAAGATTAATGAGAAGGGTGACTGGAATGATGAGATCGCCAGTGAACTTCGTTCAGCGATCGAAGCGTTTAAAGCTAACGGCGTATACTAAGAGGATTGAACCATGGCAGGCGGTAGTAAAGAAATACGTTCCAAAATTGGTTCGGTAAAAAATACCCAAAAAATCACTAAAGCCATGGAGATGGTGGCTGCTTCCAAAATGCGTAAAGCGCAAGCTCGCATGGAAGCCACCCGCCCTTATGTTGAAAAGTTGCAACGTGTGATTCAGCACGTTGCAGGTGCTCATCCTGAATATAAACACCCCTTTACCCAACCTCACCCAAAAGTGACAACGGTAGGGGTGATTGTGATTTCATCTGACCGCGGGCTATGCGGCGGATTGAATACCAATCTGTTCAGGAGACTGATCAAACGAATTGAGCAGTGGCAAGCGCAAAATATCAATATTGAACTTGCGTTGGTCGGTAAAAAAGCACAAAGTTACTTTAAACATGTGGGTGGTAATGTGGTGGCCACAGTTTCCGACTTAGGGGATACACCGCATGTAGAAGATTTAGTCGGAACCATCAAGGTGATGCTGGATAAGTTCGAGGCGAATGAAGTTGATGAAGTCTATTTGGCTTCGAATGAGTTCGTCAATGCGATGACACAAAATCCAACCATTCACCAACTGGTTCCACTTTCAGCGGAAGCCAATGATGCAAAACAGGTTCATTGGGATTATCTCTATGAACCTGATGCAAAAGAAGCTTTGGATCTTCTCATGCAGCGTTACATCGAAGGTACAGTCTTTGGTGCTGTGGTTGAAAATGCAGCATGTGAGCAGAGTGCTCGGATGTTGGCAATGAGAAACGCTTCTGATAATGCAGGTGAAATGATCAATGAGTTGACATTGGCTTACAACAAAGCTCGTCAAGCAGCGATTACGCAAGAGCTATCAGAAATCGTTGCGGGTGCCTCTGCTGTTTCCTAACGAAGTGTTTTCAATAAAAGGTTTATAACAATGAATGGAAAAATAGTACAAATTAAAGGCGCGGTTATCGACGTCGAATTTAAAGGTGCTGATTTACCCAAGATTTACGATGCTTTGATCGTAGAAGAAACCGGTTTGACCATTGAGGTTCAACAGCAAGTGGGAGACCATGTTGTTCGTGGGATCGCCATGGGGGCTTCTGATGGTCTTAAACGTGGTATGGCAGTGCGTAATACCGGATCTGGTATTAAGGTACCTGTGGGTAAAGCGACCTTGGGACGTATTTTTGATGTCTTAGGTAACCCAATTGACCATGCAGGTCCCGTTGAAACGGAAGAACGCATGGAAATTCACCGCCCAGCGCCTGCTTTTGATGAGCTTGCCGCTTCTCAAGAGCTGCTGGAAACCGGTGTTAAAGTGATCGATTTGATCTGTCCTTTTGCAAAAGGAGGGAAAGTCGGTCTATTCGGGGGTGCAGGTGTTGGTAAAACCGTAAATATGATGGAGTTGATCCGTAATATTGCGATCGAGCACTCTGGTTACTCAGTATTTGCCGGTGTCGGTGAGCGTACCCGTGAAGGGAACGACTTCTACCATGAAATGGAAGAGTCTAACGTATTAGACAAAGTGGCACTGGTTTATGGTCAGATGAATGAGCCACCAGGTAACCGTCTTCGTGTTGCCATGACCGGTTTGACCATGGCGGAATATTTCCGTGATGAAGGGCGTGACGTATTGATGTTTATCGATAACATCTACCGTTATACCTTGGCGGGGACAGAAGTATCTGCCTTGCTTGGTCGTATGCCTTCTGCGGTAGGTTATCAACCTACTTTGGCTGAAGAGATGGGGCAATTGCAAGAGCGTATTACCTCAACAAAAACAGGTTCCATCACTTCTGTACAAGCGGTTTATGTCCCTGCGGATGACTTAACGGATCCTTCCCCAGCTACCACCTTTGCGCATTTGGATGCAACAGTGGTCTTGAACCGTGCCATTGCGGAAATGGGGATTTACC
The DNA here is from genome assembly GCF_054657255.1 of Galenea microaerophila. Classification (NCBI taxonomy): domain Bacteria; kingdom Pseudomonadati; phylum Pseudomonadota; class Gammaproteobacteria; order Thiotrichales; family Piscirickettsiaceae; genus Galenea; species Galenea microaerophila. The sequence continues at coordinate 184,328 of NZ_BAAHWZ010000002.1, read as the reverse complement.
CTGCGATCGATCCTCTGGATTCGACTTCTCGTCAGTTAGATCCTTTAGTGGTTGGTCAAGAGCACTATGATACTGCTCGTGGTGTGCAGAAGACTTTGCAACGCTATAAAGAGTTGAAAGACATCATCGCCATTTTGGGGATGGATGAACTTTCTGAAGAAGATCGTCAGTTGGTGGCACGTGCGCGTAAGATTCAGCGTTTCTTGTCTCAGCCTTACTTCGTTGCACAAGTCTTCACAGGTGAGCCTGGTCGTTATGTGCCACTGAAAGAAACCATTCGTGGTTTCCAAATGATCTTGAATGGTGAATTAGATGATTTACCAGAGCAAGCATTCATGTACTGTGGTACGATTGATGAAGCGATCGAAAACGGTCAAAAACTAAAAGGTTAATCTATTATGGCAGTCTCTATGCAAGTTGACATTGTAAGTGCAGAAGGTTCGCTCTACACTGGTAAGGCCGAACGTGTATTTGCACAGGCTGCCAATGGTGAAGTAGGAATCCTACCCCATCATACCCAGTTTTTGAGCCAATTAAAGCCTGGTTTGGTCCGTGTGATCAGCGGTGATGAAGAAGAAACCTTCTTTGTGAACGGTGGTATTCTGGAAGTGCAGCCCGATGTGGTCACTGTGCTTGCAGATTCTGCACAACGTGCGGCTGATCTGGACGAAGCTGCTGCTTTGGAAGCGAAGCAGCGGGCTGAAGAGGCCATGCAAAACGCGAAAACAGAGATTGATGTTACTCGCGCTAAGGCTGAATTGGCTGAAGCGATTGCACAAATTAATGCCATTTCGCATCTTAAAGATCGCTTACATAAACAGGGTTTGGCTAAATAAGCCAGGCAGAGTCTTCTCTCCCCTTTAGGGGTCATTTGAAAAAGCACACGCCTTCTCGGGTGTGTGCTTTTTTATTATCTAAACCCCCCATTTCTTTTACAATAACTTTATGCTTAATTCTGACATGAATGGAGTGGATATGTCTTTAGTTGTCACGATTCTGGCTGCCGGTAAAGGTACGCGGATGAAATCCAAATTGCCCAAGGTGTTACAACCATTGGCAAAAAAACCTTTATTGAAGCACGTGATAGAAACAGCGCAGCAATTAAATGCGCATAAAATTTTGCCTGTCATTGGTCATGGCGCTGAACTTGTGCAGCAGTCCCTGCAGGATGATTCTCTACACTGGGTGATGCAAACTGAGCAACTTGGAACCGGTCATGCGGTACAGCAGGTCGTGCCTTATCTAGAAGCGGACGATCAGGTGTTAATTCTGTATGGAGATGTGCCTTTAATCCAGCCAGAAACTTTGCAAGATCTGCTGTCTTTGTTAGATGAACAGCACCCCCTCGCTTTATTAACGGTCTCACTTGATCAGCCTAAAGGTTATGGCCGCATTCTGCGTGATGCACATATGAATGTCACCGCTATTGTCGAAGAGAAGGATGCTTCACTCGAACAAAAACAGGTGCAAGAAGTAAATACAGGCATTATGGCTGTAAATGCCACGGCACTCAAAAAGTGGCTCGCCGCGTTAAATAACAAAAATGCACAAGGGGAATACTATTTAACGGATATTATTGCCATGGCGGTTGCAGACGGTTACCACATTCGTACCACTCAACCGCAAGATGAGCGGGAAGTTTTGGGGGTGAATGACAAACTTCAGCTGCAAAAATTAGAACGTATCTATCAAAGTCTGCAAGCAGAAAAGTTAATGCAAGCTGGGGTGACCCTACTGGATGCGAATCGCCTTGATATTCGTGGAAACGTCCAAGTCGGACAGGATGTGGAAATTGAGGTCAATGTGGTGTTAGAAGGGGAGATACAGTTAGGAGACAATGTTAAGATTGGAGCCAACTGTATCCTTAGAAATTGCCAAATCGAAGCCAATACCGTGATTGAACCCTTTAGTCATCTCGAAGAGGCTAAGGTTGGACGCAATTGCACCATCGGGCCTTACGCACGCTTACGTCCGGGAACAGTGTTGTCAGACAATGTAAAAATTGGCAATTTTGTGGAAACGAAAAAAGCGCACATTGGGTCGGGCTCAAAAGTGAATCACCTCTCCTATATAGGCGATACCCAAATGGGCGGAGGGTGCAATATTGGGGCGGGCACTATAACTTGTAATTATGACGGCGTTAATAAACATCAAACGCTGATTGGTGAAGGGGTTTTTGTGGGATCAGATACGCAGTTGATCGCTCCGGTTGAAGTTGGAGATCATGCGACAATTGGCGCAGGCTCTACCATTGCGAAGGATGTTCCGCCTCATCAATTGACCCTCAGTCGATCCAAACAGGTGACCATTACAGGCTGGCAAAAGCCGTCTAAAAAAGAGTCTAAATAACCTTAAGGCCTCCCCAGTTGATGAAGGACTGGGGATTTTGACCCAACTTTTTAATGCGAAACGCTAAAACTATCTGCGGTTAAGGTTTGCCAGAGTAAAAAAGCATTTAAGGCGAGAATCACGGTGACAATCACAGTGCCCGCTTTGATGGTTAACGGGTGGTTGACCAAACTGCCCACATACTTCTTATTGTTGGTAAATTGCAAGAGTGGGATCAACGCTAAGGCAATACCGAAACTCAGCACCACCTGACTGGCGACCAATACGGCGGTTGGATCCATGCCGAGCATAATGACCACTAAGGCGGGCGTCATGGTGATGACTCGGCGTAACCACATTGGAATACTGAAATTGACAAACCCCTGCATGACCACCTGTCCAGACATTGCACCGACGACCGAGGAGGCAATGCCACTGATGAGCAGGGTGATGGCAAAAACGGTGGAAGCCATATCACCCAATAATGGGGTTAAGGTCTGATAGGCCGTTTCGATACTGGCTACCTCTTGATGCCCCGTTTCATAAAAGGTGGCGGCGGCCATAATCAGCATTGCCATATTAACAAAACCGGCAAAAATCATCCCAATGACCACATCCTTTAAGGTATAGCGGTAGAGGGCATGTTTCTTCTCTTCACTGTCCACTGGAATGCGATTTTGTGTCAGCGCACTGTGCAGGTAAATCACATGCGGCATCACCGTCGCCCCCAAAATCCCAGCCGCCAAATAGAGGCTGTTGGTATCACTAAATTGTGGAATCAGTAAGCCTTTGGTGATGCTGATGGGGTCTGGCTTCGCCAGAAAAATTTCTACCACATAGCCTAAAGCCACCGCTAATACCAAAGCCGCAATCACCGCTTCTAGCATTCTAAAGCCAAAGCGTTCAAAACTCAGAATGGCAAAGGTGACCACGGCAGTGAGGACAGCAGCCCAAATCAAGGGGATGTCAAAGAGTAGATAAAAGCCTAAGGCTGCGCCTAAAAATTCGGCCAGCTCGGTGGCCATGGCAATAAGTTCCGCTTGAATCCAATAGAACCAAACCACGGGACGAGGATAGTGTTCACGAATCATTTCCGGCAGATTTTTACCGGTGGCAATTCCGAGTTTGGCTGAGAGCGATTGAATCAACATGGCCATTAAATTGGCCCATAAAATCACCCAAAGTAGCATATAGCCGTATTCGGCCCCGCCTTGAATATTGGTGGCAAAGTTGCCTGGATCAATATAGGCCACCGCTGCAATCATGGCTGGGCCTAAAAAGGGCAAACTGCGAAAAAATCGCCTTTGTGGTCGCCCTTCCAGTTCCGCATGAGCTTGGGCATGAATCTTTTGATCGAGCGTTTTCATCTACGCGATACCTTCTGTTTTAAATAGGCATGATTAAAAAGTTAATTGTGCTTAATTTTATTGTGAAGGGTACTGAAAGTCAATTGAAGGAGGCGGATAGGGATGAACAGACAGGAAAAGAGCGTGGGTTTTGGTAAAATGATAGTCATTTAAAACACGCAATCCATTTATGAATCTACAGAAGCTCACCCCCTATCTCCAACTGATGCGACTGGATCGACCCGTCGGCATCTATTTAGTCCTCTGGCCGGCTTTGTGGGCCTTGTGGTTGGCTGCTGATGGATTTCCCCCGTGGCATATTTTGCTGATCTTTATTTTAGGAGCCATTTTGATGCGCTCTGCCGGCTGTGTGATCAATGATTATGCGGATCGCAATTTTGATGGTCATGTCGCTCGCACTTGTCAACGGCCCTTAGCGACAGGCGCAATTCAACCAAAACAGGCCCTAAAACTGTTTCTGCTGCTCTGTTTAATCAGTTTTGCTTTGGTGCTATTGCTCAACCGATTAACGGTTCTTATGTCCTTTGTTGCCCTAGGGTTAGCGGCACTTTATCCCTTTACCAAGCGGCTTACCTACTGGCCACAAGCCTTTTTGGGCGCAGCCTTTGCTTGGGCGGTGCCCATGGCGTTTACCGCAGTGCAGAATCAACTACCATGGCAAGTTTGGCCGTTGTTTGCCGCGACCTTAGTATGGGCCCTGATTTATGACACCGCTTATGCGTTAGTGGATAAAGCAGATGATTTAAAAATTGGCATTAAATCGACCGCCATCGGTTTTGGGCGCCATGTCAATTTAATGATCGGTCTGTTTCAATTGTTGATGTTGGGGCTTTTAATTTGGGTGGGGCGATTGTTTGATTTGCATTGGCCTTATGCGCTGGCTTTAGTCTTAGTCTCTTTAGGCTTTCTCTATCACCAATATCTGCTCAGTCAAAACCAACCCCAACTCGCTTTTAAGGTTTTTCTGCAAAATCACTGGCTAGGCGCTATGATTTGGCTGGGTATTGTGGTCGATAAGATGCTTTATTGATGAAAATTAAATTCTACGGCTTTCTTTTCTGTTTTATTGTCTCTTTAGCAAACGCTCAAGAAAAAGCAGATCCGACCACACCGAGCTCATTGATGGACGCTTCTTTATCTGAACTCTCTTATTTTCAAGCATGGTTAGGCGACTATGTGGGTCTACTAGGAAGAGAATTAGACGGTTTAATCAGTAATGAAGCGGATTTGGATGAGGTGAATGGGTCTAAGGTGATTTTGGTATTGCCCTATACAGTGCATGGCGACGGACAGCAGGACTTTTCGCCAAAAGTGCGCGGGAAAATTGATCTACCACATACCCATAAAAAGTGGAAACTGTTTGTTAGCTCGCTCAATGAAGAGCAAACGACAAAACGTATTTCAGCTCAGGTGGGCAATGAAGGAGAACAGACTCAGGTAGGGGCTCAATTTCAGCTCAAAAAGACTTTGGATTTATTGAACTTATTGGACTTCGGTTTTAATGCAAAGGGACTTGGGTTACCCGCTGTCTATGTCCGTTATAAGAGTATTTACTATCAAAAGTTGGGGAATGAATGGCGTCGTCGTTGGTTTGGTAAGCTATTTTGGGAGAGTGATTTAGGCGTGGGTTTACAACTGAATGTGCGCCATGATCACGCTGTGTTTAAAAAGGTCTTATTTCGTGCGGACAGCCAGGCGAACTGGTGGGATGAAGGTCAGTATTGGGATCTTTATCATGATTTTATTCTATTGCACAGCATTTCCGATGATCGTTCAGCGGCCTATTTTTTAGGCTGGAATTGGAATACGCAAAATCAAGGTTTGCATTTAAGTCGATTCAGTGTGGGCAGTCAGCTGCGTCAGCGACTTTATCAAAAATGGCTCTATTTTGAAATAAAGCCCTTGGTGACGTGGCGCGAAGAGACCCATTTTAATGAGGCCGACCCAAGTATTACGTTGCAATTAGAGATGCAGTTTTATCAATCGCCTAAAAAATGATCCCGTCAGTGCGCTTCGTCCCAATTTTTTCCTACGCCGATATCCACAATTAAAGGCACTTTTAGCGTTAAAGCGCCTTCCATAATGCGTTGAATGGTCGGTTTGACCGCTTCAACCTCATTTTGCGCAACTTCAAATACCAGTTCATCATGGACTTGCATCAGCATTTTCAGTTTAGGCGCATCGGTTTCAATCCAGTGTTGCATTTGAATCATCGCTGTTTTAATAATGTCCGCTGCGGTGCCTTGCATGGGGGCATTAATGGCCGTGCGTTCCGCATAAGCACGGCGTTGTGCATTTTTAGAATGAATGTCCGGTAGATAGAGGCGACGCCCCATTAGGGTTTCCACATAGCCTTGTTCACGCGCCTTTTGTTTGGTGTTTTTCATATACTCCAAGACTTTTGGGTAGCGTGAAAAGTAGAGGTCAATATAGCTTTGGGCTTCTTGACGAGAGATGTCCAGTTGTTTGGCTAGGCCGAAAGCGGACATGCCATAAATTAAGCCAAAATTGACAGTCTTGGCACTGCGTCGCATTTGGGGAGTGACCGCCTCTAAGTCCACACCAAAAATTTCAGCAGCGGTGGCTTTATGAATATCCTTGCCCTCTTTAAAGGCTTGAATTAAGCGTTCATCACCAGATAGATGCGCCATAATCCGCAGTTCAATTTGAGAGTAGTCGGCTGCAATCAAACAGTGCGCTTGCGGTGCAATAAAGGCTTGACGAATGCGGCGGCCTTCAGGGGTACGTACCGGGATATTTTGCAAATTGGGATCGGTGGAGGAGAGGCGTCCGGTAGAGGCGACTGCTTGCTGGTAGTGCGTATGCACGCGTCCAGTTTTGGGATTGACTTGCTTGGGCAGTGTATCTGTGTAAGTGGATTTCAGTTTGGCCAGACTGCGGTATTGCAAAATAATTTTCGGCAGTTCATAGCCCTGCTCCGCCAGTTCAGTGAGCACCGGTTCAGCCGTAGAGGGTTGTCCTTTCGGGGTTTTTTTAATCACCGGCAGTTGTAACTGCTCAAACAGAATCTCTTGTAATTGCTTAGAAGAGTTTAAATTAAACGGTTTGCCGGCAATTAGATGGGCTTGCTGTTCTAAAGCTTTCATTTTAGTGGCCAGCTCTTCACTCTGCTTGGCCAATAGTTCGCAATCAATCAGTACCCCATTGCGTTCCATTTTCCCTAATACGGGCATCAGTGGCATTTCAATGGTTTCAAATACTTTCAGCAGTTTTGGTTCCGCTTGCAGTTTGGGGTACAGAGTTTGGTGCAATTGTAGGGTAATATCGGCATCTTCAGCTGCATAGGGTGTTGCGACTTCAATTTCAATTTGATTAAAGGTTTTTTGCTTTTTGCCTTTGCCGGCAACCGTTTCAAAATGCGTCGTAGTGTGATTGAGATAGTATTTGGCTAAATCATCCATATTGTGCCGGCTGGCAGTACTGTTGAGGCAATAGGACTCCAGCATGGTGTCATAGTCCATGCCTTGAAGGTCGATATGGTGGTTTTGGAAAATATGCCAATCATATTTCAGGTTTTGTCCCACCTTGCTACATTTAGGATCTTCCAGCAAGGGGCGCAGGGTTTCCAGGGTTTCGGTAAAAGGTAATTGTTGCGGTACCCCCTCATAGTCATGTCTCAAGGGCAGATAAGCGGCTTTATTGCCCGTCTCATGGGGGATGGCAAAACTGATGCCCACCAGCTCCGCTTGCATCTCGTCCAAAGCGGTCGTTTCGGTATCAATGGCAAAAAAGTCGGCAGTTTTGAGTTTTTCCAGCCATTGAGAAAGCTGAGCGTTCGTTAACAGGGTTTCATAGTCACCATCTGCCGTGGTGGTGGCCGGGCGATCCATATGCAATTGGGCAATTTGAGTTTCAGTGTGTGCTTTGCGACCGGTCTTTTGACTAAAGGGAATTTCGCCTTTTAATAGATGACCAAGCCAAGTTTTAAATTCATAGGTTGCAAACAGCGTTTTCAATTTTTCCAGATTGGGCATCTGGCGTTTAAGCTCATAAATGGAGAGGGGTAAATCGCAATCAGTACGAATTCGCGCCAGTTCTCTTGAGAGTTTTAGCTGTTCAATATTTTCGCGTAGATATTCACCCACTTTGCCTTTAATTTCATCAGCATGGGCAATGAGATTATCAATATTGCCATATTTTTGCAGCCATTTCGCGGCCGTCTTGGGTCCCACCTTCGGAATGCCGGGAATATTGTCGGAACTGTCGCCCACCAGTGCGAGGTAGTCGACAATCTGATCCGGACGTACGCCAAACTTTTTCACCACATCTTCTGGCCGCATCATCGTATCGGTCATGGTATTAATCAGGGTAATATGTTCATTGACCAGCTGTGCCATGTCCTTATCGCCGGTTGAAATAAGCGTATCTTGCCCCGCTTCGGTGGCTTGATGGGCTAAGGTGCCGATGACATCATCCGCTTCAATGCCTGGAATCACCAAAAGCGGCAATCCAAGTGCTTCGACGATTTCATGCAAGGGTTCGATCTGCATCGCCAAATCCTCTGGCATGGGGGGGCGATTGGCTTTATAGTCGGCATAGAGTTCATGTCGAAAATTTTTTCCCCGCGCATCAAAGACGACACCAATGCGTTCGGGCTGATACTGTTCCAGCAGTTTGCCAATCATATTGATCACGCCATACATCGCGCCAGTGGGGAAGCCTTTTGAAGTGGTTAAGGGCGGTAGCGCATGATAAGCGCGATAAAGATAAGAAGAGCCGTCTACTAAAATCAGTGGTGCATCCGGATTGAAGGGTAAGTCGGTGTTTTCTGTCATGGGAAATGGTAAAATTTGTTGATGTCTGTTTATTCTAACCGAGAAATATAAAAATGTCCGTCTATACTGTGATTGAACGTCCTGAATTAGAATCCTTTTTAACCGATTATGCGGTGGGAACCTTAGAAAGCTTTGAGGGCATCAGTGCCGGTATTGAAAATACCAACTATTTCGTCAATACCACAGACGGACAGTTTGTGTTAACCATCTTTGAACATCACACTTTTGAAGAGTTGCCCTATTTTCTGAATATTATGGCCTTTATGGCGGAGCATCAGATTCCGACGGCGCATCCGGTGCAAACCTTATCCAATGGTTATTTAAAAGCGATTCAGGGCAAGCCGGCTGCGTTGGTGCAGCGTCTTCAAGGCAAGAGTGTTGAGCACCCCACGCTCACGCAATGTGCGGTGATGGGGGAGCAGATGGCGCGCTTTCACCTTGCCGGTCAAGATTACGACCAATATCGAGCCAATGACCGTGACTTAGATTGGATGCAGGCCACCTTTTCCCTGTTACAACCACAGCTGGATCCAGAGGATGCACAAACCATCTCTGAAGAGCTGGCATTTCAGCAGAAAATCGACTGGCAAGCTTTGCCGCAAGGGGTGATTCATGCCGATCTATTTTGTGACAATGCGCTGTTTGAAGGCGATCAACTGAGCGGCATTATTGATCTCTACTATGCCTGCAACGCTGCCTGGCTCTATGATTTAGCGGTGATGGTCAATGATTGGTGTCGCCATGAAGATTTAAGCTTTGATCAAGCTAAAATCAACGCGATGGTCTCCGCCTATCAACAGCAGCGCCCTTTAACGGAAGCGGAAAAATCGGCTTGGCCGGCGGCTTTAAGACTGGCGGCTTTACGCTTCTGGTTGTCGCGTTTAAAAGACAAAATTCTCCCGCGTGAAGGCGAGATAACACAAATTAAAGACCCCAATGTATTTAAGCAGGTGCTGCGTTATCACCAGCAGTTTACGCAATCTTTAACGCCTTAAGATAAGCCATCAGCGTTTTCTGCTGCATCTGTTGCATCGTTTTTTGCGCATGGTGGCCTAACCTTTCTAATTGGTCAGGGTTTTCTAAACTGTCTGTGATTGCAGTGATTAATTGCTTATAATCCTCGACTTGAAGGATCCCCTTTTCAGCTTTAAGCAGAGCGGTTTCGCTCTCAAAATCCGACATATCCGGACCGGTGATAATCGGTTTGCCTCTGGCGGCGGGCTCTAAAAGATTATGCCCCCCTTTGGGGACAAAACTACCGCCCATAATCACCAATTTGGCACAGGCAAATAGCGCCTCTAAGGTGTGCATCTTGTCTACGATTAAAATTTGGGTCTCAGGCGTGATTGTGCTGTTTTCGGAGAGGAGCGCTAATTGTTGTGGGGATTTGAGTAAGGCTCTGAGCTGTTTCGCCACTTTTCGCCCTCGCTGCGGATGACGAGGCACAACTACCAAAAGCTCCGGGCGTTTTAGCGGCAGCCATCGCTGCACAATTTGTTTCTCTTCATCTTCATGGCTGGAGGCGAGCAACACAAACGCCCAGTTTTTCGGTAAAAAAGCGGGGCAGGACTGGGGATTTTGGCTTTTTTCGTTCAATTTTGCAGTGTTGGCCAAATGGGCAAATTTTAAATTGGGTAAAATTTGGATGTTATCGTGGCCGAGCGCTGCAAAGCGCTGTGCTTCTTTAGTGTCTCTGACCAGCACTTGATCTACTTGTTTAAGGGTTTCACGGTAGGTTTGTTGCAACCAATGCGGTGCGTTCAGCGTTTTTGCTGAAAGACGTCCATTGAGAAGGGTGATGGGAATTGAGTGTTGATGGGCAATGCGAAAAAGGTTGGGCCAGAGTTCAGTTTCCACCACCCAAAGCGCTTTCGGTTTAGGGTCAAGGTGTTTTAAAAAACGGCGAATGGCGCTGGGCCAATCAAAGGGCAGATAGCATTGATTTAACTGAGGAAACCGCTGTGCGATCCCGTGAGCGGCTGTGGGCGTGTTGGTGGTGATCAGCAGGGGTTGCTGCTGGTCGTGTAAATAGGCAATCAGAGGTTCTACCGCTTTAAATTCGCCTACTGAGGCGCAGTGAATCCAGATAGGGGGATGATTTGCCTGCATAGTGGGGTATCCATACCCCAGTCGCTGCTGCATATAGCGCCAAAATTCGCGAGCGTTGGCGGCTCGTTTTCTACCGTCAAGGATAAGTAGTAACACAATCAGCGGCGAAAGCAGACGGATAAGGAGTTGATAAAGACGCATAAGCGATTGTCAGTAGGCCATCTTAATTGAAATCAGACTCTGCCAGTCCCGCCTGTAAAAATTCGTTTTTCGCCGCTTCTTGCATCGCCCAAGGACCGCAGAGATAGACTTTTTTACCGCTTAAATTCGGAAAATCTTGCAGCACGACTTTGTGGACTAGCCCATGCGCATAGCCAGGTTTTTGCTCGTTAGAGAGGACGGGATGATAGGTGAGATTGGCCTGTTGAGCGGCTTGATCGGAGATCCAGTCATTGAGATAGAGCTCGTCCGCCGTTTTGGCGCCCCAATAAAAATCAATGGGTTGTGTATATCCTTGTTTGATGAGTTGCTCCAGCAAGGCTTTCATTGGCGAAAACCCAGTACCGCCGGCGATCAAAATTACAGGCTGTTTTAGGTCTGGCGGTAAATGATATTGTGCAAAAGGCCCGTCAATCCATACGCGATCTCCAGGTTGCAGTTGAGCCATTTTGTCCATCCAGGCCTGATCCGTATCTTGGTTTTTATTTAGACGAACATGCAGTTCAAGCGGCTGTTTTTGCTGGGTTGTATCTGGCGCATTGGCAATCGATAAGGGCTTAAAACGGTGAAAGTCTTTTGCCGCTTTTTCATCTCCAGCTTCAAAACCGAGGGTCAAATAATCTCCTGCGTTGAAAGGAAATTCGGCTTCAGGTTGAAGCCATAATTGATGTATCTCGGGCGTCAGGGGGGTGTGACGGATAACTTCTGCGGGTATCATGGTTGCTCTCTTTCAGTCATTATGTGTCGCTGTGAATCTTGGGAACCTCTAAAATGCAAGGGTCTCTTAATTTTAATCGGGTGCTTATAATTTAAATTCAGTCCAGACAGGCGCATGGTCGGAGGGTTTTTCCATGGCACGGATATCATAGCAGATGCCGCTGTCAACCACCTTCTCATTCAGAGGTTGCGTTGCGAGCAGTGTATCGATACGTAGACCACGTTTGGGTTCACGCTCAAAACCACGTGAGCGGTAATCGAACCAGCTAAAACAGTCATCCACATCGGGATGCGCGGTGCGGAAGGTGTCAAACAAGCCCCAGTTTAACAGTTGCTGCCACCACTCACGTTCTTCGGGTAAAAAGCTAGTTTTGCCTTCACGCAACCAGCGTTTGCGATTTTGCTCTCCAATGCCGATGTCTTTGTCTTCGGGGGAAATATTAAAATCGCCCATCACGATTAAATTTTGCTGCGGGTCGCATTCGGTTTGCAGATAGTGCAGTAGGTCCGCATAAAATTGCCGTTTAGCCGGGAATTTGATTGGATGATCCCGATTTTCACCTTGTGGAAAGTAGCCATTAATAACGCGTAGGTCTTCACCCGAAGCGGTTTCAAAGTCGCAAATAATGAGACGTTTTTGCGCTTCAGGATCGGGGCGATGAGGCCAATTAGTATGGCTTTGGATCAATTTTACTGCGTCTGTATAGAGGGTGGCGACACCGTAATGCGTTTTTTGGCCAGTAAAGACTGCATCATACCCCATGTTTTTTAAAGGTTCCACGGGGAACTCATGATCTTGCACTTTGGTTTCTTGCAAACCGATAATGGTGGGGTGCAATTTGTCCGTGAGCGCTTGAAGTTGATGCAGGCGCAAGCGTACGCTGTTGACATTAAAAGAGACAATTTTCATAAGGTGACTCATGCATGATTCATTTTGTGAATAGGGGGCTATTATAGCGGTTTTTTATCGGGATTTGGGGCGCCTCAATCTGGACTTTATGATCGGTTTTTGCTAAAATTTAACTTCCTTAAAATTTAGTCATTTTGCTTTTCAATTCTGCATCGAAATCTTCTTTCTTTCCCATATCTTGACTAAATTTCGATTTTTCAATGAATTTTTTGCGTCACGGTGAATGTGATGGGTGGTGATATGTTTCAGTTTGATACGCTTTCTGTGGTTTTTCTGGCGCTGATCGCTTTAGGAGCAGTCCCCAATCTGGTGTATTCCACGGGCTATCTACCGCACATTCAAAGAAAAGGGCATTACCTGCTTCACTATTTCGCATTTATTTTAGCGATGATGGGGGTGGTGGCTGCGGCCAATGCAATGTCGTTTCTATTATTTTGGGAGTTGATGAGTCTTGCCAGTTGGCAGCTGATTCTCACGGAAGTGAAGGGAAAAAGTACCCTTCGTGCTGCCCGTTTTTACTTCTTTATGACCCACTTCGGTTTTATCTTTTTACTACTCTTTTTCTTAATCGTGACGAATGGCGATTTGACGCTAGGTTTTGAGCAGATGCAAGCGATTGCTGCAGATTTTCCCTATCCCACGCTCTTATTTTTTCTATTGGTTTTTGGCTTTTTAAGTAAAGCCGGTGTTGTTCCACTGCATGTTTGGCTTCCTTATGCGCATCCAGAAGCGCCTTCGCCGGTGTCGGCACTGATGAGTGGCGTGATGCTTAAGGTGGCGATTTATGGCTTTTTCCGTTTTATGTTTGATGTGCTTGAAACCTGGCCGCTCGAATGGGGGGTGGTGGTATTATTGCTGGGGGCGCTCTCTTCACTGATTGGAGTGCTCTATGCCTTAAGTGAACATGATATAAAAGCGTTGCTAGCCAATAGCTCAATTGAAAATATTGGCATTATTCTGATTGGCTTTGGCATGGGGATGATTTTTGGCAGCCTTGATCTCAAGGTGCTGAGCAGTTTTGCGTTTATCGCGGCGTTGTTTCATGCCTTTAACCATATGAGTTTTAAATCGCTGCTATTTATGGGGGCTGGCAGTGTGCTGCATCAGACGCATACGAAAAATATTGAAAAATATGGTGGTTTAATTAAGAACATGCCGATCACCGCCTTTACCTTTCTGTTGGCCGCAATGTCGATTTCTGCCTTGCCGCCCACCAATGGCTTTTTAAGTGAATGGATGATTTTTCAATCCATGTTGAGCTCCAGTCACCTGGACAATATGATCTTGAAATTGGCGATTCCCTTTGCCATCTTCGCCTTGGCGATGACCGGGGGATTAGCCATTGCCTGTTTTGTCAAAGCCTATGGAATTACCTTTTTAGGATTGCATCGCAGTATCAATGCTAAGCATGCGCAAGAGGTCAATGGCTTAATGACTTTTGGCATGATTCTGATGGCGCTGGTGGTGGTTTCACTGATGGTGTTTGCCCCTTTTTATATTCACGGCTTTGATCAAGCACTTCACTCGCTGGGACAGGTTTCTGTCTATCAGCAAATTTTCTCAACCGGCATTTGGAATATGCATTCGGTGGGGATGAATGGTGGTGTCGTCTCTCCATTGGTGCTGCTCGGTGCTTTGATTGGCATTACCGCCTTATTGATGTTTGCTTATAAGGTGATGAATGTCAAGGAGCGTGTGCATCATGCGTGGGCATGCGGTAATCAAACTTCTGCAGAAACACAATATACGGCTACCGGTTTTGCGGGCGCCATTCGACGCTTTTTTAACTGGCTCTATCGGCCGAATGAACATGTGGTAAAACAGACGATTGCGGGTCATCAAACCAAGTTTAGCGATGCCAACTATGAAGTGCATGTGGAACCGCTTTTTGAACGTTCGCTCTATAAAGGCATCATTAGGTGGGTCAACCATGTCAGCTACTGGGTTTATCGTTTAGCCCACTTTGAGCAGACGCGTTATGCAGCGACGATTTTTAATTTAATGTTGATGGTGTTGTTCAGTTACCGCATATTTTTGCATCAATTTAGTTGGGCCACCTTTGTGTTGTTATCGATTGTGATGTTGACCTCAATTAAAATTTTGCTGATCGGAGATAGAAAATGACGGCCTATCTTCTTACCCTTTTATTGATGATTTTGCTGGCGCCGATATTGCTCTCTTTTATGAAGGCGTTAAAAATGTGGTTACTTTTTAAACGCCCTATTTCCCTCCTACAGGGGTATCGTAATTTTGCAAAACTGATGCAAAAAGAGACGATTATCTCCAGTGAAGCCAGCTCTGTGACCCGGTTCGCACCTTTCTTGGTGCTGTCGCCGCTGTTATTGCTGCTGTTTTTCTTACCGCCAGTGGTGGCAGGGGCCTATTATGTCAGTTTTGTCGATGCCTTTACCATTACCGGGTTGCTTGCCTTATCCACATTTTTCTTAATGCTGTTGGGTTTGGACAGCGCCAGTGCTTTTGGTGGCATAGGTGCCAGTCGTGAAGCATTTATTTCCGCATTGGTGGAACCGGCAATGGTGTTAACGCTGTTTAGTGTGTCGTTGATGGCAGACAACTTGGGCTTAGCGCAAGCGGGTGTGAATCTGGCGACCCATTTTCCACAAGCGCATATGGCGAGCTATCTGTTTGCTGGCATCAGTTTTTTTATTTTACTGATCGCAGAAAATGGACGCATTCCTGTGGATAACCCAGAAACGCATCTGGAGCTGACGATGGTTCATGAAGCGATGATTTTGGATCTTACCGGTGTTTATCTGGCTATGATTGAAACTGCCGCTTCGATTAAGTTTGTCATTTTCGCTTCACTATTTGCGGCGCTGTTTATGCCATTTGGCCTGCATTTGAGCTTTATCCCCGCGCTATTGCTGTTTGTTTTAAAGCTATTTGTCATTGCAGCAGCAGTTGCGCTGATTGAGGTCAGTATGGCGAAATTGCGGTTATTTAAGGTTCCCAATTTATTGGGGATTGCGATGGTATTTGCCTTCTTATCTTTAGTCACTTTTTATGTTTTGGGAGCTTAGCACGGCGATGGTGGATTTTTTAATTGGACTGTTTTTAGCCACCTTAATTATGGCACTGTTTGCCACGCGTGTGGATCGCTTGTTTGCCGCTTATGCCTTCAATTCATTGATGTTGGGAGGGCTCGCTTTAGTGATTGGCAGCCAGCTGAATGACCTAGCGATGCTGGTGACTGGGGGGCTTACCCTTGTGATGAAAGCCATCGCCATTCCCTATTTGCTGCGCTATCTCACGCAAAAATTTGGGTATGAAAGACAGATTGTCTCAGACATTAAGGTGCAATATACCATTATGCTGATTCCTGCGATTTTGGTGTTCACCTTCTATTTGGCAGAACCGATTACGCATATGATTGCCGGTAATGCGAACTATGTGGCGATCAGTATTTCTGCACTGTTTTTATCTTTGGTGTTGATGATGGCGTCTCGGAATGTGATTCCCAAGATTGTGGGGTTTTTAATGATTGAAAATTCGCTGTTTTTATTGGGAATCAGTGCCACAGATGGAATGCCGATGTTGGTAGAGCTAGGGATTTTCTTTGATCTGTTAATGGCCGTGGTGGTCATTAACTTGCTATTTGAAAAAGAAGGGGCCTAATCATGATGTTGACGCTTTTATTGGCACCAGCACTGATTATGTTCTTGGTCAGCCTCTCTAAAAATGACAATGTGCAAAAGATTCTACCGCTAACCGTGTTTTTAATTTTATTGCCCATTGGCGAGTTAATGATCCTCCCTAAACCCTTTCCCATCTTAGGGGAGTATTTAGTGGCGGATAAATTAAGTACTTATGTGTTACTGATCTCTTCCATTGTCGCCATAGGGGTGACTTTGGCGCTGATGACTTTAAAGCAACGCGTTACCATTGCTCGCTCCGCCTATCGCCGTTTCTATCGCTTTTTTGCTCTTTTTTGGGTGGGGTTGATTCTATCGATTTTGGCCAATCATATGGGGCTTTATTGGATCGGGCTTGAAATGGCGACCCTTTCAACCGTCTATATGATTAAGACCCATCAGACGGACTACGCGCATAAACAGGCTTGGAACTATATGATTGTGGGGGCAATTGCCATCTCATTAGTTCTGTTTGGAATTATTCTTATCTATGCCAGTGCAAAACCTATTTTGGGCGAGGAAGCGATGCAGTTTGACCTCTTATTGCAGCATGCAAACGAGATTCAATCCCCCTTTATGTTTGAACTCGGGTTTGCGATTGTGACCGTTGGCATGTTTGTCAAAATGGGCTTTTTCCCAATGAATCTCTGGCTGCCAAATATTGAAAGGGCGGCTTTTTATCCAGTGGCAGCGCTGTTTAGTGGGATTTTAGAAAGTGCCATTTTGATTGGCTTTTTCCGCTTTAGCCATATTGCGATGGCCGTAGATTACTCGCATCTATTTGTTTTTGTGTTTGTTTATGTGATGTTGACCATTTTCATTGTGGCCTTCTTAATCTATCGTGCGAAAGATTTTGTCCGTCTGTTTTCGCTTTCAGGCATAGAACATACGGCTTTAATTGTTTTGTTCTGGATCAGCGGCGGCCCTTTTGCAGCTTTACTGCATTTGGGGGCGCACGCCTTTCTGAAACCGGCCTTGTTCTTATCCACGGGGGTTTTAGAGTCTCATGGTAAATATCAAATGGCCGGCACCTTAAAAGGCTTTGTGGGCAAAAAGGGGTGGGTATTTAGCTGGTTGGTGGTCCTTTTTATGTTGGCCATTATCTCCTTACCCCCGAGTCCGATGTTTTTCAGTGAACTCTATGGTTTTTCCGCCATGATTGAGTTGGCTAAACAGAGTCACTTTATGTTGGGTATGATCGGCGCAGTGCTAGTGCTGCTGATTCTGTTATCGATTATTTTTTATCGTTTTGTTGAGATTTATCAATCGATGCGCCATGAAGGGACGGGCCATCGAAAAGAGGTTTATCTGAACGAAGTCTTGGCAATGGTGCTTTTTGGTTTATCCCTTATGACCTTGTTATTGCCCTCAACTCTTGAATTTATAAGGAGTATCGCATGAGGCTGATTGCACGCTATGCCAAAGACTTAGGCGAACAGTTTGAAATTGTCACCGTATTTGATGAAAAGGTGCAAAAGGATCTGCTGACAAAATCGAATCCACAGATGATGAGTTTGGCTAAAAGCCACCCTGCCGCGATTTGGTTTGAGCGGAAAATACAGGATGATTTTGGCATCCAGTTCCAAGACAGTTTTGACCAACGGCCTTTGCTGAATCATGGGCGCTATGCTGAAGATGTGTATCCCATGTGTAAGTCCTTTCAGGCGACTGAAGTCCCAGAAAAGGAAGCTCAACCTTATCCTTATGAAGTGGTACAAGGAGAAGGGGTGTTTCAAGTGTCCGTTGGGCCGATTCATGCTGGCATTATCGAGCCTGGGCATTTCCATTTCTCACAAGCGGGTGAAGAGATATTGCATTTAGAAGTGCGTCATTTTTATAAATATCGCGCCATTGAAAAGATGCTCGAAGGGAAAACACTCTGGGAAGCGCGTCCCATTATTGAAAGAATCAGTGGTAATGAAAGCATCGCTTACCAAATCGCTTGGCGAGACTGTGTGCTTGCAGCGCATGCGGTCGAACTGCCATTGGCACTGCGTCAACAACATGCACTGCTGCTGGAGTTAGAACGATTGATTCATCATCTGAACGATATCGGTTTTATCCCCAATGATACAGGATTTGCTGCGGCTTTGGCCTATGGTTCAAAGTTGGTGGAAGAGGCGCGGCGGATGATGAAAACCTTGACGGGGCACCGATTTGGATTTGGCGCCATTCAATTTACCCTCTTAGCGTTAGATGACAAAGTGCTTGTCGATTGGTTAGCCGATCTCGAAATGCAGTTACAAGCGTTTGAAAAATGGATTGATGGCATACCGTCTTTATGGGATCGCATGGATACCACCGGGATTTTAAGCCCACAAAAGGCTCAAAAATATGATGTGGTTGGCGTGGTTGCGAGAGCTTCAGGACAACGACTGGATCGGCGGCAAAATCCTTTCTATTTTAATCACGGTTTTAAACTGGTCACTCAAGATAGAGGCGATGTTGCAGCCCGTTTTAAACTTCGGCTGGCAGAGATGAAGGTTTCCATTCAGATGATGCGCGCATTTCTTAACAACAAATCGCAAGAGAGCGAGGCTGTGGTTTTAGCGCAGCCTAAAGATGGCGCCTATATGAGCTTTAGTGAAAGTGCGATTGGCGAGCTATTTTTAGCGATCGATATTCAAGATGGCGTGATTGAACGCTTCTATGCAAGGGATCCTAGCTTTATTAACTGGCAAGCTCTGCATTTAATGATGCCGAATGATATTATTGCTGACTTTCCATTGATCAATAAAAGCTGTGATTTAAGCTATGCAGGAAACGACCTATGATGCGATTTTGGAAAAAACGTTTGCAAACGGGTATTTTGACTGAGAATCCAGAGCTGGATAGAGAGTTGGCAACGATTCGGGCAGAGATTAAAGATCACGTCCATCAAAAATTTGCCGGCAGTCTTGCCATTCGTATGGTCGATAGTGGTAGTTGCAATGCGTGTGAAGCGGAGTGTAATGCGCTCTCGAATCCCTATTATGATCTTGAACGTCTGGGTATCTACTTTGTGGCCAGCCCGCGCCATGCTGATGTGATGTTGCTCAGCGGAGTGGTCACCTTGAATATGGCGCCACATGTGATAGATGCCTATCAGCAGATGGCCGCGCCTAAATGGGTGATTGCCATCGGTGACTGTCCATTAGGCGGTGCGGTTTTTGAAAAGACATTTGCCATTAAAGGGGCTAAGGGCATTGAAATTCCAATTAGCCACCATATTCCAGGCTGCCCACCAGACCCTAAAACGCTGATGCAGGGCTTCTTAGCGTTTCTGCAGAAACTCTAAGCCGCGCTTGCAGAGGCCTCTTCTTCACGTCGACGCTTATAAGCAGCACGGATTAGAGCGATAAAGATCCCCAAAATCAATCCAGTAACGCCCGCCACCGCTAGGATGAGTGCTTTTTTAGGTTTGATCGGCTGTGTGGCAGGCGCAGCGGGTGAATCAATGCGCACCACATCAAAGGTAGTTTTATCAATTTTTAGTGATTGTAATTGGTTTAATTTTATTTCATTTTCTCTGAGTTTTGCTCTCAAAGAATCGTCAAGTTTAGCTATGAATAGGGCATCATCTGTACGACTTTCTAAAGCTTGCTTTTCAGCTTCTAAAAATTTATAGCCATAAAAATACAAAGGCATTTTTTTAATATAGATATTGACCGTATGGGATTGTCCTATAAATTTGGGGGAGGAAATATTTAATTTCTTGGCGATGGCAATGGCTTCATTCAGTCTATCTATTTGGTCGGAGCGAATATTTTTAGCCGTTTTTTTAATGGCATTTATATCGTTTGTCACTTTATTTAAAAGAAGCGTGTAATCTGTCATAATGTCATTATATATTTGATTTATCGTTATTAATCGTGATCTTTGTATCGCTTCATTGACAATTTTGGCAACAATGTTGGGTTGTGCTTTAAGGGTTAGCTTAAGTGCGAACACCGCATTGTCACTCTTTCTTTTAGGCTTCTCGATTTGAAAATCTTTGTTGAACTGTTCTAAAGCACCGGCTAATGCAGCAGCTTTTTTATTTTCGGGTAAATTTTTTATATTAGGCGCATAGATCGTTGTTAAATCATATTTTTCAAACAAGGTTTTTTTTAATTCGCGAGAAGATAAATTGATTAAGAATTGCTCAAATACGAATATTTGCTGAGGTGTGTAGGATAGAGAGTATGGGGATGCTTGTTGAGATCTGTCTGACTGTGTATCTTTCTGTTGAGGCATGCTCGGTTGGTTATCGAACAAAATATGAAGCGCATTCATGGGTTTAACTTTTTCGGCTTCTGGGGGAAGGATATAGGCAGTGGATTGGTAACTGGGTGTTGCCTTTAATACATAACCCAAAGCCATGGAGATAATAATGCCTGTGGTTAATGCAATGGTTTTCCATTCGCTGACTAAGTTTTGCCAAAGCTCAAATAGATCAATTTCATCTTCTGTTGCGCAGTAGGATTCGGTTGTTTGCAGGGAAGGCTGCTTTTCCATATTGACCTCAGTTTTTAGATGCAAAATAATGAGCTTAATATAGAGATAAAAATATGAAAAATCAACTGACAGGAGCTTAATTCGATAAAAATACTTTTCACTGTCGGTGCGCTTTGGTAGTATCTTAACCCTAGATTTGTTGAGTAAGGCTGAAAGGTGGTTGACTGTGTGTGGAATTGTTGGTGGTATTGCCGAAAGAAATATTGTGCCCATCCTATTAGAGGGCTTAAAAAGACTTGAGTATCGGGGATATGACTCTTCTGGCATGGCTTTGCTAAAAACTGCATCGCAAGCTGATGCGGATGCATTTTCTATCCAACGTTTGCGCGCAGTTGGGAAAATCAAAAACCTGGAAGCTAAAATTCAAGCGCAGGCAGATTTTGCGGGCCATGTGGGGATTGCCCATACCCGCTGGGCGACGCATGGGATTCCTTCCGAAAATAATGCCCATCCTCATATCTGTAATAACGAGGTGGCCATCGTTCATAATGGCATTATTGAAAATTATCATGCATTAAAGGCAGAACAAGAAGCGCAAGGTTATCGCTTTACCTCTGAGACAGATACCGAAGTGGTGGCACATGCCATTCATCACAGCTTGAAGTCCGCTTCCTCGCTTTTATCTGCCGTACAGAGTGTCGTGGCACAGCTTGAGGGGGCCTATGCTTTAGGGGTGATTAGCTCGCAATTTCCAGATCGATTGGTCGCTGCTAGAAAAGGTAGCCCCTTGGTGATTGGGGTCGGCATAGGTGAGTATTTTATCGCTTCTGATGTTTCTGCTTTGCTGCCCGTCACCCAAAACTTTATCTTTCTGGAAGAGGGCGATATGGCAGAACTCACCTTGCAAGGAATTAAAATTTTTAACCAACAAGGTGAGCCGGTAGAGAGAGAAATTAAACAATCTTCTGTCAATATCAGTGCTGTCGAGCTAGGTAAACATCGCCACTATATGCATAAGGAGATTTTTGAACAGCCGCAAGCGGTGATTGACACCTTAGAAGGGCGCATTTCTCAAACACACGTTTTCTCTTCTGCGTTTGGACACAATGCGGATGAGATTTTTAAATCGGTTAAACAAGTCCAGATTATTGCCTGTGGCACCAGCTATCATGCGGGGATGGTGGCGAAATATTGGTTTGAAGATATCGCCCGTATTCCTTGTTCCGTAGAAGTGGCCAGTGAGTATCGATATCGCAATCCGGTGATTATCGACCAGACTTTATTTGTGACCATTAGTCAATCGGGAGAAACGGCGGATACGCTGGCAGCTTTACAACAAGTTAAGCAAGTGGCACAAAATCAGAAGATCACGACCTTAACGATTTGCAATGTTCCCGAGTCCAGTTTGACCAGACTGTCTGATCTCACTTTTTTAACCCATGCCGGTCCAGAAATCGGTGTGGCTTCCACCAAAGCCTTTACCACGCAATTGGTTGCACTGGCTTTATTGGTAACCGTCATGGGGAAATTGCAGCAGACCATTTCGGAAACACAAGAAACCAAAATCGTGCAAGGGTTACAGAAATTGCCTGTCTTAATTCAACACGCTTTAAAGCATGAAGCGACCATTGAAGCGATAGCGCAAAGTTTTGCGGATAAAGAGCATGCGCTCTTTTTAGGGAGAGGCACCCTATATCCCATTGCAATGGAGGGTGCCCTTAAACTTAAAGAGATCAGCTATATTCACGCAGAAGCCTACCCAGCTGGAGAACTCAAACATGGGCCTTTGGCGTTGATCGATGAAAAAATGCCGGTTATTGCCATCGCTCCACATAATGAGCTGTTGGAGAAACTCAAATCCAATCTGCAAGAAGTGAAAGCCAGAGGCGGCAGTATGATTGTATTTGAAGATGAGCAGTCAGACATCACTTCAGAAGAGAGCGTTCAGGTCATTAAAACCACCTCAAATGTGGGCAGGATTACCGCTCCGATTACCTTTAATATCCCTTTACAGCTATTGGCGTATCATGTGGCCTTAATAAAAGGGACGGATGTGGATCAGCCACGAAATTTAGCCAAATCGGTAACGGTAGAGTAGAGATTATTGTAGATTAATAAGCTTATGAGGAAAAATTATGAAAATATTTGTCTTGATTTTAGGTGTGTGCTTTCCTTCTTGGGTATTTGCCTCGCCGGTAAATATTAACAGTGCTTTTGCTGAGCAACTAGCGTCTAGTTTGTCGGGTATTGGGCCAAAGAAAGCAGAGGCGATTGTGGCTTACCGAAAAGCGCATGGTCCTTTTAAAAGCGCTGATGATTTAAGTCAGGTTAAAGGGATTGGTAGTAAAACGATTGCTAAAAATGCGCAGGACATTTTGTTGAAGGATTCTGAAACAAAATAGTCTGTTGGTGCTGGATGTCAATGGCAATTTAAAAAGTGATTGCTTTGAAGCAAGATAAGTCCTCCTGAGCGTTTTGAAAAACTGATATACAAAACTTTTAAATTTTGACTTAATAATCTAGATTCTCTCCAAGTACAAAATATGGCTGAAATTGCCAGTGCAAATCGGTTTGTTTGAAGCCCTCTCTATCCTTCCAGAACGGTGGTTGGCTTTGACGCTGGTCACTTTGATACTTTTTGCTCCATTTAATTATTCATAAAAACAGGCAGAAAAATTCTAACTAATTTATAAATAAGGAATTTTGACAGTTCTGTTTTACCTGGTAAACTATTCAATCTTTGTTCGGTGTTGAAGATGTCAAGTCATTTAGAAACCATCCAGCAAGCACTCAAGTATGAGAACCTGAGTTCGTCCGCCATAGCAAAAGTCACCGGTTTGAGTCAGCCCACGGTGAGCTGTGCTTTGAAAGCACGCTAAGGTTAAGAGGTGTGATCAATCTCCACCCAGCGTAACAGCTTCATCTTCCCTTCAGTAGTTTCGACAATCGCCGTGCAGCTTTCCACCCAATCACCACAGTTGTAGTAATCAATCCCTTCGATATCACGAATTTCGGGATGGTGAATATGACCGCAAACCACTCCTTGGTAGCCGTTCAATTGACAATCTTTCACGACCGCTTCTTCATAAGCTGTAATGAAGGAGACGGCAGATTTCACTCTCTGCTTGACATAGGCAGATAACGACCAATAGCGCATCCCAAACAACTGCCGGATCTTGTTAAAGTGGGTATTGAAACGAACCAAGGTTTCATACCCCCAATCGCCAAGTACTGCCAACCATTTACGGGTTTGTACGACACTGTCATATTTGTCACCGTGTACGACCAGTAAACGATCCCCATTGAGGCAGAGATGTTCTGTTTGGTCAGTCAAAAAAATATTACCGAAATCGATACCGGAATAGCGACGTAAAAACTCATCATGGTTGCCGGTAACGAAAATCACTTTGGTGCCACGCTTGGCTTTGGTCAAAATACGTCGGATGACATTGGTGTGTTCTTGAGGCCAGTAGATGCGTTTCTTCAGACGCCAACCGTCGATGATGTCACCAACTAGGTAGAGTGTCTCGCAGTGGTTATATTTGAGGAAGTCGGCTAAAAACTCAGCTTTTGCCCCTTTGGAACCCAGATGGACATCTGAGATGAATATGGTTTTATAATGCTGATGTTGATGTGTGTTTTCTGCGACAATCAAATCGTCTTTTGCAATAGAGGCCATCCAGTCGGGCATTTGATTCAGTTTTTGCAGGTCTTGCATTTTCCGTACTTCCTCAAGGCTTTTGGTTTAGTCTAACCCTTAAAAGTTGCACTTTTATCACAGTTAAATGTCGGTTAAATGACAAGCACAAAATTGTTGCCATTAATTTCATAAATGATTCATTTCTAGACGCATTTTTTTGTTTACCTTACTCATTTAATGTGAACTTGAGAAAAAATCATAAGATGTGTGCGGAAACTGCTATTCGAAAATTGGCTTTAATCACAGATGCTTGGACACCACAAGTCAACGGTGTCGTGACCACGCTGACGCAGATGGTCAGAGAGTTGGAGCATAAAGGGGTGATCGTTGAGGTCTTTCAGCCCAATGATTACAAATGCTTCCCCATGCCGACCTATCCTGAAATCCCAATTGTCTGGTCGGCCAAGGACCTTGAAAGACGCATACTGGATTTTGCACCTGATGCCATTCATATCGCGACTGAAGGGGGATTGGGGTGGCGTGCGCGTCGCATCTGTTTGAAGCACAAATTGCCCTTTACCACAGGCTATCACACCAAATATCCTGAGTATATTCGTAAGCGTTTTCCGGTGCCCGAGCGTTGGATTTATGCCTTATTAAGACGCTTCCACAACAAAGGGGAGATGACGTATGTGCCTTCAGAATCGACGCTGAAAGAGCTGAAAGAACAGGGCTTTAATGCCTTAACTGTGGTGACCCGTGGCGTCGATACCGACACCTTTAACCCCAGCCGACGGGTAGAAATGGATTTTCCTAAACCGATCTATCTATCGGTTGGACGCATTGCACCGGAAAAAAATCTGGAAGCTTTTTTGGATTTAGATTTACCTGGGACTAAGGTAGTTGTCGGCCGAGGCCCTTCACTGGAAGCCTTGCAAACGCGCTATCCGGATGCGGTTTTTGTCGGTGCTAAATTTGGAGAAGCGTTGGCAACCTACTATGCGAGCGCAGATGTTTTTGTTTTCCCTTCGCTGACGGATACTTATGGGGTGGTGAATATTGAAGCCATTGCCTGTGGTTTACCGGTGGCCGCCTTCCCGGTATCAGGTCCCAAAGACATTATTACGCAAGGGGTGAATGGCTGGATGGATAAGGATCTTAAAATCGCCATTGAGCGCTGTTTAACTCTGGATCGTAGCCAGATTGCAGACTCCATCGGCGGGTTAACCTGGGATCAAGCGACCGAACAATTTCTCAGTCATCTTAGTTATATTGATTGGAAATGATTTTATCGTCAGTGATCAAGCTCTGGTTTTAAAAAGACTTCTGTTAACAGAAGCGGGGCTTGATTTTGTTGAAATAGACAGCGGCGGGCGTAGGTGGATTGGCTTTCGATGGGTGTGGGCAGATATGGCCATCGGAGTTGGGTTTGAGCGAATTCAAAAGGGCTGCGTTTGAGGTTGGGCAGCTGAAAAAGCCATTCGCCTAGCGGGCGATTGCCAAGGTGCTGCAGATTGAGCCAGGGATTACCGGCGGAAAAATGAGGAATCAGGGTGCGGGCATAGACGATGGGTTGCTGGTTACAAAGTAAGAGTACACAGCGTGTCCACACTTGTTGTCCGTCTGTTAGCTTGAGCTTTTGTTGTTCACTGGGAAGCGGCGTATCCCAGCCTTCAAACAGTCTCTGTACGTGAAAGGAGGCACATTGCTGTTTGAGTTTAGCAGTCAGTGAGCTGCGGTCGCTGAGCCAAGGGCGGATGGAAATGGGAAAACGGCCGTGCAGTGAGGCGGGTTTCCAGTGTAACCGGACATTTTTGCCTGGCAGGACTGGGGATTTTGGCTTTTTTTCGAATTTTTCAAGCATTTTTGTATTCTGAACGTTGACCAATCCAGCGTTTTTGGAGCTCGGCGACGCTTTCTGGGTGGGTTTGAATCAGTTTTTGCGCCCATTGTTGAGCGCTGGCAATCCATTTTTGGTCTCTTTGCAGATCGGCAATGCGAAATTGTAGGCCGCCGGTTTGACGCGTACCGAGAATCTCGCCGGGCCCCCTTAGTTTTAAATCTTCTTGGGCAATTTTAAAGCCATCGGTGGTTTCACGCATAATTTGCAGTCTTTTTTTACCCACTTCTGATAAAGGCGCCTGATAGAGCAGCACGCAGTGGCTCTGCTTCTGGCCGCGTCCAACACGGCCGCGCAGCTGATGGAGTTGGGCCAATCCAAGACGTTCGGCATTCTCAATCACCATCAGCGAGGCGTTCGGCACATTGACGCCGACTTCAATCACCGTGGTGGCGACCAGTAGGTCTAATTGATGGGCATGGAAGGCTTGCATCACTTGTGCTTTCTCTACCGCTTTCATCCGTCCATGGACCAGTCCGACGCGTAACTCTGGCCATTGCGTTTGAAACTGTTGTGCCGTGACTTCTGCCGCCTGCGCCCGCACCACTTCAGATTCTTCAATCAGCGGGCAGACCCAGTAGGCTTGCACGCCTTGACGGCACTGTTGCACCAAATGTGCCATCACCTCTTCGCGCCGGCTTTGATTGAGCACCGCCGTTTCTATCGGCTGTCGGCCAGGCGGCAGGGTGTCAATAATGGAGATGTCTAAATCGCCATAGGCGGTCATCGCCAATGTTCGTGGGATGGGGGTGGCGGTCATGACCAGCTGATGAACACCTTGCGTCGCATTTTGTTTGCCTTTATTTTGTAGGGCCAATCTTTGGTGGACGCCAAATCGGTGCTGCTCATCAATAATCACTAAGCCCAATTGATGAAACTGTACCGTCTCTTGGAAGAGAGCGTGGGTGCCGACAACGACTTTGGCCTCACCCGATTGAATTTTTTCCAGCATTTGTTTGCGTTCGGCCGTTTTCATGCGCCCATTGAGCCAAGCCATTTCGATGCCGACACAGTCTAACCACTCGGCAAAATGGTTGCGGTGCTGTTCTGCTAGAATTTCAGTCGGTGCCATAATGGCCACTTGATGGCCGGCTTCAGCCGCTTGGATGGCGGCGAGCGCTGCAACTATGGTTTTTCCGGAGCCGACATCGCCCTGGACCAGCCGCTGCATGGGCGTGCCTTGATGCAGGTCTTGTTGGATTTCACGCCAGACGCGTTGTTGAGCCGCCGTGAGCTCAAAGGGTAGGCTGGCAAGCAGTTGGTTACAGAGGTGGCTTTGTGGAAAAATAGGGGCGGTTTTTTGACGGCTGTTTTGACGCAGGGCTTGCATTGCCAGCTGATGGGTCAGCAGCTCTTCAAAGATGAGCCGCTGTTGCGCTGGATGGGTAAAGTTTTGCATGGCCAAAAGATCATCTGCCGGTTGCGGTTGATGCAGTGTCACCAGTGCTTGATTAATGGGCGGCAGATGCAGGGCGGATAAAATCTCATCTGGTAGGGCTTCTGTTAAAGGATATTGCTGATGCAGTGTGAACGCCTGTTTAATCAGTTTTCGCAGCGTCGCTTGGCCAATGCCCTCAGTGGTGGGATAGGTGGGGGTGAGTGTGGTTTCCAGAGGGGGCGATTGATCGGCCGCAAAAATTTGATAGTGCGGATGCACCATTTCTAAGCCGTTGGGCCCTTGACGCATTTCGCCAAATGCGCGGACTTTGAGTCCTCTGCGGAATTGTTGGGCTTGTTGACGATAGAAGTGGAAAAAGCGCAGAGTGATGGGGTGTGTCTGTCCTTCCCTATGGCTATCGACCAGTTTGACTAATAGGCTGGCATTGCGGGATTGGGTCATATGCTGGCCGAGGATTTCCCCCTCTATCTGCACCTCTTGACCCAGTAACTGGGGAGAAACGGGCCAAAGCCGAGTGCGATCTTGATAACGACTGGGCAGGTGAAATAGCAGATCCTGCAGGGTCAAAATGCCCAATTTTTGCAGCTTTTCAGCCTGTTTCTGCCCAACGCCTTTCAGCTGGGTAATGGCTTGCTGTGCCAGCATGACAGGGGTCGTTTAGTAGCTGCTGAGCACCATCACCCCGTCCATCTCCACATCGGTTCCCTTGGGAAGTTCTTTGACGCCTACAGCCGCGCGTGCAGGATAGGGTTGTTCAAAATATTGCGCCATAATTTCATTGACAGTGGCAAAGTGACTCAGGTCAGTGAGATAAATATTCAGTTTTACAATATCTTGCAAACGACCGCCAGCTGCTTCACAGACGGCATTTAGGTTTTGAAACACTTGATGAATGCGTTCGCTGATATCGCCTTCCCGTAGCGTCATGCTCTCTGGAATTAAGGCGATCTGACCAGAAAGATAAACGGTATTGCCGACTTTAACGGCTTGAGAATAGGTGCCAATGGCTTGAGGGGCTTTGTCTGTGCTGATAATTTCTTTCATAATGACTCCTAACAACTTTGTCGACTGATTTTTTCCACAATGGGTAACTGTTTTAAGCGGCGCATGACATCGGCTAAGTGTTTGCGATCTTGTACCTTGACCACAAAATGCATTACGCTGTAGGTTTCATCCTTGTCTTCAGAGCGCACGCTTTCAATATCGGTTTGCGCGTCTGCAATGCGATTGGTGACCATAGCGAGTGCGCCGCGTTTGTTTTGCACCTCCACCTCAATCTCGGTGGCAAAGGTTTGCTGAATCTGCGCTTCCCATTGGACATCCAGCCATTTATCCGGCTGTTTTTGATAGTTCTTCACATTGGTGCAGCAGGCGCGATGAATGACCAAGCCTTTTTCAGAGCTGATAAAGCCCATAATCTCATCGCCAGGGATGGGGCGGCAGCATTGGGCGAATTTCACCGCAACGCCTTCGGTGCCGGTAATGGCTAAGGGCGTGCTCTCTGGTGGGTAAGCGGCTAATGACTGTTGATCACTCCCCAGCACCAGATCATGAATCTGTTTGGCAACCAAAGAGGGGATGCGCTTGCCCATGCCGATCTCTTGCATCAGACCAGACCAGGACTCAAGGTTCAGAATTTCTAAAATGCTCTCTTGCAGAACCTCATCCAAACTTTCGTAGGACATATTGTATTGCCGCAATGCTTTGCTGAGTAAGCGGACACCTAGGGCTTCTGCCGACCCTTTTTCTTGATGTTTGAGGAAATGGCGAATTTGCGAGCGCGCCTTGGCTGTGGTGACAAAGTTCAACCAATTGGGGTTGGGCTGGGGCTCTTTTCCTTTAATGATTTCAACGGTTTGCCCACTTTCCAAAACGGTTCTTAGGGGCACCAGTTTTTTATCAATGCGGCAACCGATGGTCGCATGCCCTAAATTGGAGTGCACCGCATAGGCAAAATCGATCACTGTCGCGCCTTTGGGTAGGGTGATAATGTCTCCTTTAGGGGTAAAGACATAGATCACATCTGGGAAAAGATCAATTTTGACATTCTCTAAAAAGTCGAGTGAATTCCCTGCGCTTTGCTGAATCTCCAGCAGGTTTTTGACCCACTCTTGCGCTTTGATCTCGACAGGAGAAGGCGGTTCATTTTTGCCTTCTTTATAATGCCAATGGGCGGCAATGCCATGTTCGGAAACTTCATGCATGGTATGGGTCCGAATTTGAACTTCGACATGCACCCCAAAAGGGCCAAATACGACGGTATGCAGAGATTGATAGCCATTGGGTTTAGGGATGGCAATATAGTCTTTGATCCGGCCAGGTAGAGGTTTGTAGAGCGAGTGGACGGAGCCTAGGGTACGGTAGCACTCATCGACGCTATTGACGATAATACGAAAGGCAAAGATATCGAGAATGTCATTAAAGTGCAGCCCTTTATTTTTCATCTTTTTGTAAAGGCTGTAGAGATGTTTTTCACGACCAATGACTTGGGCAGGCATGCCATCCGCTTTAAGACGGTTTTGTAGGGTTTCGGTTATCTGCTCTACAATGGCTTTACGGTTACCGCGCGCTTTTTTCACTGCATTTTGCAACACGGCAAAGCGATAGGGGTGCATCGCTTTAAAGCCTAAGTCTTCCAATTCAATCCGAATGGCATTGATCCCAAGACGGGCGGCGATGGGGGCATAGATGTCTAAGGTCTCTTTGGCAATACGACGCTGTTTGTCTGGACGCATCACCCCTAAGGTGCGCATATTGTGTAGGCGGTCGGCCAGCTTAATGAGAATGACACGAATATCCCGACTCATCGCCAGAATCATTTTGCGGAAGTTTTCAGCTTGTGCTTCTTGAGGGTTGTTAAATT
The DNA here is from genome assembly GCF_054657255.1 of Galenea microaerophila. Lineage (NCBI taxonomy): Bacteria > Pseudomonadati > Pseudomonadota > Gammaproteobacteria > Thiotrichales > Piscirickettsiaceae > Galenea > Galenea microaerophila. The sequence goes on along the minus strand of NZ_BAAHWZ010000002.1, from coordinate 154,071 downwards.
GCAGCTTCCCAAGTTTGGTGACGCCATCGACAATTTCCGCCACACTGTCGCCAAAGCGTTGGGCAATGTCCTCTTTTGTGTAGGGGGTGTCTTCTACCACATCATGCAGGAGGGCAGCGACTAAGCTTTCGGTATCCAGTTGAATATCTGCTAGGATTTCGGCCACTGCAACTGGATGCCAAACATAATCGCCGCCCGCTTTGCGTTTTTGCCCTTGGTGCGCCTGTTTAGCAAAGGCAAAAGCCGCCTCTACCTGTGCGACCTGTTCAGGTTGGAGGTATTGGCGGCTCTTTTGTAATAGACCATCAATAGAAGTGGGCGTGGGCATGAAACGCTAAGGCTTAACCGAAATAGGGCGGTGTGTCAGGGTCCGCCATCACGGTCTCTTTATCAATGGTGCCGGCAGCCAATTCACGCAAGGCAATAACGGTTGGTTTATCTTTATCTGGATCAACAGTGGGTTCTGCGCCATTTGCAATTTGACGGGCGCGTTTGGCTGCCAATAAAACCAGCTCAAAACGGTTCTCAACTTGATCTAAACAATCTTCGACAGTGACTCTCGCCATAGAAAATACCTCATAAAAAATTAGGGGAAAGAGTTATTTTACAATATTTCACCCACTTTCTGGGAATTACTGTTTAAGCTGTTGCAAAATCTGTTGCTGCACCGCTTCAATCGATTGGGTGCCGTCCACATGAATGTATTTAAGGTGTGGATTTTGCTCAGCCTCTTTGCGGTAATAGTCGATTAAGGGTTGGGTTTGTTCATGGTAGACTTTCAATCGATCGAGCACAACTTCAGGTTGATCATCTTCGCGCTGAATCAGTGGCTCACCGGTGATATCGTCTTTGCCCTCCTCTTTAGGGGGATTATAGATCACATGATAGGTGCGGCCAGAAGCGGGATGCACGCGACGTCCGCTCATGCGCTTCACAATCTCTTCATCGGGCACATCAATTTCAATCACTGCATCAATATCGACGCCGGCGGCTTTCAAGGCATCCGCTTGCGCAAGGGTGCGCGGAAAACCATCTAATAAAAAGCCATTTTGGCAATCGGGTTGCGCAATGCGCGCTTTGACGAGATCAATAATGACATCATCTGGCACCAATTGACCCGCATCCATATAGGCTTTGGCTTTTTTTCCTAAATCAGTGCCCTCTTTAATGGCTACTCGCAGCATATCGCCGGTTGAGATTTGTGGAATACTGAAAGTTTTTGTCAAAAATTGGGCTTGAGTGCCTTTGCCTGCACCGGGGGGGCCTAAAAGAATGATACGCATCCATTGTCTCCTTTAAAGTCGTGATGAGGGTATTTTAGCAAAGATCGGTAAGGGGGATTTAAAAACAGAGAATCGCTTCGATCAATTTGCACTGTATGCAGGCAGTAACGGTTATGCGATTAATGTTTGCATCATGCGTAGGCATTGTTGAGCGTAGTGGCCGCCGAAGAGGTTGTAGTGGTTGAGCAGGTGGTAGAGTTGATAGAGAGGCCGTCGTTGTGGATAGCCGTCATCGATCGGAAAAACTTGATGATACCCTTCATAGAAAGCGGGAGAGAAACCGCCAAAAAGTTCTGTCATGGCGAGGTCGGTTTCACGGTCACCATAGTAGCAAGCTGGGTCAAAGATAACCGGTTCGCCATCGATGAGGAAGGCACTGTTGCCGCTCCAGAGGTCGCCGTGGAGAAGAGACGGGCTAGGTGAGTAATGTGTAAAAAATTTGGGTAAGCAAGCCAGCAGCTGTTCACCAAGGGTTAATAGTTGGTTTGGAGCGCCTTTTTGTTTGGCCAGTTCCAGTTGCGGCTTAAGCCGCTGTTCGCCATAGAAACGGATCCAATCTTCATGCCAATCGTTGTATTGTGGGGTGTGGCCGATAAAGTTGTCTTGGTGCCAGCCAAAGCGTTGCTCAGGATTTAAAGTGTGGTGCAGCATGGCAATGGCTTGGCCGCGTTGAAAGTCCTCCCCATGAGTGGATAAGGGGAGGTAGGTCATCAGAAGCCAGGCGTGTTCTGTGGCAGTCGAACAGCCAAATCCTAAGGGCTTGGGACAGACAAGGGTTTGGCTCTGTTCGATGGCGCTTAAACTGTCAGCTTCTGCCTTAAATAGAGGCAAAGCGCTCGCTTTATTCAGTTTTAGAAAATAGTCACCCTCTGGCATGTGCAGATGGTAGGCTTGATGAATATCGCCACCGTGAACAGATTTCAAGGCAGTGGTATGGCTGACGGCTATACCAGTCGTTGCTTGAATCTCTGAGAGAAGGGGTGGCCAGTCCATCATCATCACGGTTAATGTAGCTGGTTGCGTTGTTTTACAAAATAGATAAACTCTTCCAATGGCAAAGGCTTGCTGTAATAGTAGCCTTGCACTTCATCACAATTGAGCATTTTCAGATGTTCAATCTGTGCTTCGGTTTCGACCCCTTCTGCAATGGCAATGGAGCCTAAAGCGTGCGCCATTTCTGCCATGGCACGAACCAGAGCGGCATCTTTCGGTTGCTGAATGTGGTCAATAAAGCTTTTATCGATTTTGAGTTTATTGACAGAGAACTGCTTGAGATAGTTAAAAGAGGAGTAGCCGGTACCAAAATCATCAATGGCCACTTTGCAACCGTGATTTTGTAAAGTTTTTAAGGTGTTTTGAACACTATAGAGGTTTTCCATTAAGACACTTTCGGTCACCTCAAGTTCGAGATATTCTGGTGAGTAGTGATAGGTCTCTAAGGTGTCTAAGATGTAGTCGTTTAGCTGCTCATCGTTAAATTGAATCCCTGAAAGGTTAATGGCCACTCGGAGAGGATGATCTAATTGTTTGAGTGCTTGACTGAAGGACTGAATCACATGACGGATGATCCAACGACCCACGGGGATCATTAGATCGCTGGACTCTAAAATGGAGATAAATTTGAATGGAGGAACCAGCTCGCCATCAGACTTTTGCCAGCGAATCAAACTTTCAGCGCCAACTACTCGACCTGTCGTTAGATCGATTTGAGGCTGATAGTACATGACAAACTCTTCATTGTGTAAAGCGTCAGCGAGTTGTCGCTCAGTTTGATGGCGTTTGGCCACTTCATCTTGCATGCGTGATTCATAAAAGACCACATTCTCTTTTGTATTTTTCTTGGCTTGGTGCAGCGCAATATCGGCTTGGCGCAGCCATTGCGTCGCCGACTCATGCGAATTAGCAGATAATAGAGTGATGCCCATATTGTAATTGAGCGTAAGTTTTTCTTGATGAATGAATAGGGGGCGCTTAAAGAGTTGTTTAATGCTTTCTTGGAGTTTAAAAATCGCCTGCTCTCTTTCGGCTTCGCTGGCAAATGCCACAAAGAGAGCAAATTCATCGGAACTGATGCGGCTCACCAAAGAGAGTGGTGCCATAGTTCTTTTCTCTAAGGCACTTAAGCGAAGTGCAATTTGTTTAAGAATTTCATCCCCTGCTTCAGTGCCTAAAGCTTCATTGAAGCGTTTAAAGCCAGCAATATTGATTAAAAAAAGTGCACCCAAAAGGGAGGTTTGTTTAAATTTCCCGAGTAGGGTTTTGAGATGATCTCGATTAGGTAGGTGGGTCAGCGGATCATAGAGTTTTAAATGTTCGATCTGATTTTGGGCTTCCATTTCAAAGCTGCGGTCAATAATATGCCCAATATAATGAGTGATGTCTCCTTGCTCATTTAAGACGGCGCTTATAGTGATTTTACAAAACAGGGGATGTTTGTCTTTGCGGCAAGTCCAAACATCGCCTTCCCAAACATCCGACTGCTTCAGTTGCTGCATCGCTTTATCAAAGCGTTGTGCACAGTTATCCCGTTTAGCAAGGAGTATCCGAGGGGTTTTTCCAATCAGCTCTGCCTGTTTAAAGCCAAAAAGTTTTTCCGCAGCATGATTGATGCGCATAATTTTTTGCTGACCATCGGTAATCATAATCGCTTCTTGGGATTCAAAAGTGATGGCGGCTATTTTGAGCTCTCGTTGTAATGCCTCTTGTTTCTGTTCCAACAGCATTTTATGCAGCGCTAATTCAATATCTTCAACCAGCTCTTGGATGAGTTTATCCGTTTCTGGATCAAAAAATGCAAGTTCGGTACTGAAAAGAAACAGCATGGCAAACTGTTTACCTTCTAGATGGATCGGATAGATCGCCATTGAACGAATGCCCCATTGGCGGATAACTTGATAGTAGGGAGAATTTCGCTTCTGATGGATATAATCTTGTATTAAAACGCGTTCATCTTTCTGGTAAACCAAGTCTGCAAGAATATGGCTTTGTTTATAGTTGCCAGTGAGTTGTATTTTTTGCTGTAAAATGGTTGTTCTTCCGATGCCTGAAATCGCCACAGGTTTAAGAGCACCCTTGGCATCCATTTCACCAATCCAGCAGGAATCGGTTTTAACAAAGTGATGTAAATTATCCGTCACTTTCTGAAATAGAGCATGGGGGTCTGTGATTTGAGTAATGGCTTGATTGGTCTCACTGAGTGCGTGATAGAGACGGGTGCGCTTCTCTAAGGCGTTTAAAGAGTGAGATAGTTCCAAGTTCGTTTTTCGAATACGAATGAGGAAAAGCCAAATGAGATAGAGCAGCAGTGCACCGAGGGTAAAGAAAAAGTAGGTGATCCATTGATTACGCTTCAACAGGGTTAAAATTTGTTGAGCGTAGTCTTTATACAGTTGCTGAATTTGCTGGTTGAGATGGAGCTGTGATAATAACGTTTCTGACTGTTGAAAGGTCGTAGAAGATTGATTGAGGATTTTGAGATGTTGAACGAGTAAGGGGCAATGCTGGGCAATGGGACTTTTTGCGGCTTGTTGATAAAGGGGTTTAAGCGCCGCACCTACGGCTAACTGTGAAAGGAGGTTATCCAGCTCAGATGCAGAGACGCCGGTTTGCTGACGACATTCGGCTATGATTTGCGGTAGTGCTTGAAAAGAGTTGGTATAGGTTGCTGAGGCAGCAATTAAATGATGTAAGAGAGAGTCTTGGGTCTGCAGAGCCTTTTCAAAGGTTTGAATCTTTCCGTTTAAGGCAGGAAAACCCGATAATTCACGCTTTAATTGCGCGACCTCTGTGTGTAGCTGTGCTTGGTGAAGGCGAATGGTGTCATAATTAAAGTCTTGTTGCTTAAAGAGGCGGAGCTCTGCCTGTTTAAGGTGTGCATTTTCTTCGAATAGATTAAAAAAGGTTTGATGCACTTGAATTTGTTTTTCTAGCTGTTGTGTTTGCCGATCAAAATAGAGAATGACGGCCATTAAAAAAGCGCTTAAAAGTAAAAGAAGCCATTTTAATAAACGTGTGCGTTTCGTTATCATTTGAGTGGCCTTCCCTGATACTGACCCGTTAAAGTATTTAGAAAGGCTTCAATTTGGCTAACTGCTTGATCAGTGATCTGAATCCCCAACTGGCGTTCAGCCATTAACTGGATGGCTTTCTTTAAAGTTGGAACGGAACCATCATGAAAGTAGGGCGCGGTGAGCACCACATTACGTAGGCTGGGAACCTTTAAAAATCCTTTATCCATTGGATTATGGGTGACAGCGTATCGTCCATCCCATCTGTTTAAAGCACCATCAGCTTTGCCAAGCGGTTTAAAGACGCCAGCCTTTTGGAATAGATTGCCGCCAATATTAATGCCATTGTGACAAGCGATACAGCCATAAGATTGAAACAGGTGATAGCCTTGCTTCGCTTGCTTAGAAATGGCCTTTTCATTCCCTTTTAAATAACGATCAAAAGGACTATTCGGCGTCAGCAGTGTGCGCTCATATTGGGCGATGGCATAGGTAATGGTGGCTTTGGTCATCCCTTGTTGCGGAAAGACCTGTTGAAATGCACTTTGATAATCCGGCAATTGTTTGAGTTTGTTAATGAGAGAGGGCCAATTTGGATTGCCCATTTCAACAGGGTTAAGGAGAGAACCTTCAGCTTGTTGTGCTAAATCTTCGGCCCGACCATCCCAAAACTGCGCGATATTAAATACTGCATTAAACACCGGCAGCGAATTGAACATGTTTTTTTGCCCATTCTCCCCAATAGAAACCGGTTTATTGTCAGTACCACCATAAGCGAAAATGTGACAGCTCACGCAGGCAATGCGATTGGTCGTAGAGAGTCTAGGATCAAAAAATAATTTTTTGCCGAGTTGGCTCTGTTGAGGATCAACAGGTAAAGCGTCAGGAATGGGAATAATGGTTTGTGATTGGCGGTCAACCCCGGCTTTTTGGTAGGCTTGTATAAGTAATGCTTCATCACTGATATAGTGCGGAAGTTGCTCAATCGCTATCTCTTCATTTTTTTGTGTTAATTGACAGCCGCTTAGACTCAAAATGAGGACTAGGCTGATGAGATTAACCAAAAATTTGAAGTGATTGAGTTTCATATATACATGATCCTCTTTTAGTGCGTGAATTACAAGTCCGTTTCTCCCTTGACTCGGTTCCGTCCGTCTTTTTTGGCCAAATATAGGGCTTTATCTACTCTTTCAAATAGCGTTTCTTCCGTTTCCCCCATTCGATAGATGGCGATGCCAATTGAGACAGTCAGGCGAAGTCGTTGATTTTGACTTATGACTTTTAAGGCACTCTGTTCAATTTTTTTGCGAATGGTATTGGCCACCTTAAGCGCTGCACTATAGCCGGTGTTAGGTAATATGACGATAAACTCTTCCCCTCCAATGCGTGCAATATAATCGCGTCCTTTTGTCTCTCGATAAAGCACTTTGGCCAGATAGCGTAAAACGCCATCCCCCACTCGGTGGCCATAGGTGTCATTAATCTGTTTAAAATGATCAATATCTATGAGTAATAAAGCAAAAGTTTGTCCTTGTTGATTGGCATACTCAATCGCATTTTCAATCATTCGGCGGTAGCCTCGAAGATTGGGGATATTGGTCAGTTCATCGGTGCTGGCTAGGGTATTGGCATTGATTAGCTCGTTTTTTAATGATTGAATTTTATCGCGAGAATTTTCAATATTCTGCTGGAGTTGGCGTGTCTCCGCTTTTATGGCTGAAACGCCCTGCTCGATTATTGCTAGTTGTTTAGCCAGGTGAGGATCTAGGGGGTGCTGACGCGTTTTTTCTAAAGATCGATCAATTTTTTGTTGGTGTTGTTCGACATGTTCGAACCAAAGATCGATATCTTGCAGAATGGTATTAAGCTGCCCTTCGATTGTTTGCGTGGGCAGTAGTTTTTTTATTAATTTCAACCACAGCTCAGTAAAGAGCTTAAAGGCGATCTCATCATTATAGAGGTGCTGTTCGATGGCGTTTTCAATCTCTTTGGAGAAGTTTGGATCTATTTGGGCAATTTTTTCAAAAAATAGAGTGTAATGAATGGGGTTTGCATTGAGGTCGAGCTCTTGAATCTCAGCCAATGTTTGTTGCGCAATTTTCAAGGTTTCATAATTGGCTAAGTGATAACGGCTTACAGGCGAGGTGATCGGTTGTTTTTCTATTGCTGAGGCCCTGTCTTCAGTATTTTGACTCATAATGGTTAACTTGGTTGTTTTAAATTCAAATTAAGTTGTATTTGGATTTTAACATATCTAGATGGCCATTAAGTTTACTTATGAAGTTTTTTGGCTGAATGTCTTAATTAGGGGGGCTATTGAGTTAAGCCCACCAGCAGGACTGGGAATTTTAGAATTGAAAGGGGGTTAATCTTGAAAACGATTTTGCATCATATAGGATTTAAGAATGCCATAGGCGAGGGTGCCGAGCACTAAACCGACAAAGGCAAAAAAGGCGCCTAATTTTCCTTCCCCCATCATTGCCGGAATGGTCCCGGGGCAGGAAGCGGTCATGGCCCAGCCAATGCCAAATAAAAAAGCACCGGTAATCAGTCCTTTCTGATAAGGCTTTTTCACAAAATCGACCGCTTCTCCCGTGGCGACCGCATTGACCTTAAACACTTTCAAGAGGGTGACGCCAATCATGGCGGTGATCACGGCGGTTATAATCACAATCATCAGTTGAAAGTCCTGTAATAGAAACATTTTGGCATGAAAGTCATAGGTGGTCGCCCCCGCTTTACTCATCAAAAAGCCAAACAGAATACCGAATAGCCAGCCGAAGAGGTTATTGCGGTGGGCATGGATAAAGTTATAAAGGGTGAGCCAAAGCGATTTGAGCGCACCATATTGAGTTGAATGGGTTTTCATAAGAGCCTTGTCTAAGTGTTAAAGAGGAGTTGTGTGGTGATAAAGGCGCTCATAAAGAAGACAGCGCCTGCAAGCAGACTGGGAGGGTTGAGCATTGCACCACCGACCAAGGCGTGTCCAGTGGTACAAGCACCAGCTAAGCGCGCCCCAAAACCGAGTAAAAATCCCCCAAAGATAAGCCAAAGTGCCAGACCTGCGAGGGTTTGAGGGAAAATGGTTTTATACATGCCATAGTCAAAAGTCCAGTGCCATTCACCAGGTGAGGTCATGGCGCTTAAAAAGCCGCCAATCGGGATGCCGAGCAAGAACCAAAGACGGGGATTAAATAAATTCTGGTATTCTCCCGTATGGAAGTATTGAATGCGTCTGCTAATCAGGCCGCAAAAATTGCCATAACCTGTTGAGCAACCGGCCGGTTTACCAATTAACCAGAAGTGCAAAATGACAAATAGGCCAATGGCAAAGCCAGCAAGATAAGGAGACCAGACTTCAATGGTCATGAGACGTTACCTGTTAGATAAATTCGATAGTCACTATTTTCGGTACGCACTGAATTGAAGTCAAAAAGAAACTTTTTCTATATCGATAAGCTTTATTTATGTGTCATTCGTTTTTTTAATGGTGATTAAGGCGCGCCCATTGTGCGCCCCATCAGTAAACATTTAAGCCTTTTTTAGCCGTAGAACCATCTCGTGCAAAGGTCTCTTTTACACTTTTTAAGTGGCAAAATCTTCTGGATCATAGCCTAAGTTAGGTGCAAGCCATTTCTCAGCTTCAGCGATGCTCCAACCTTTACGTCGTGCATAATCTTCGACTTGGTCACGACCAATTGAGCCCACGCCAAAATAGCGAGATTTAGGATGGGAGAAATAGGTGCCGGAAACGGCTGCAGTGGGGGTCATCGCATAGCTGGAGGTGAGCGCTAATCCAATGCGCGTATCGGGTTTGAGGATTTCCCATATAATGCCCTTTTCCGTATGGTCTGGGCAGGCGGGATAGCCGGCGGCAGGGCGGATGCCTTGATAGCGTTCTTTGATGAGGTCCTCATTGTCTAACTGTTCATCCGGTGCATAGCCCCAATCTTCCGTGCGCACTTTTTTATGTAAGACTTCAGCAAAAGCTTCAGCAAAGCGATCGGCCAAAGCTTTTAGCATAATCGCATTGTAGTCGTCGTGTTGCGCTTCAAAGCGTGCAATGTGTTCTTCAATACCAATGCCCGCGGTACAGGCAAAGAGGCCAACATAGTCGGCAATGCCTGTCTCTTTTGGCGCGATAAAGTCTGACAAGCAGTTATTGGCACCACCGCGTTTTTTCTCTGATTGCTGTCGTAGATGGTGGAGCACATGAAAGACTTCGGTGCGGCTTTCATCCGTATAAAGCTCAATATCATCCACCACTCGGTTGGCGGGATAGAAGCCATAGACCGCTTTGGCGGTGAGCCATTTTTCATTGATAATCTGTTCGGCCATTTTTTGGGCGTCGGCAAACAGTTTACGTGCCTCGTCGCCAACGACTTTGTCATCTAAAATGCGTGGATAGAGTCCGTGTAGCTCCCATGCTTGAAAGAAGGGGGACCAGTCGAAGTGTTGATAGAGCGCTTCCAGCGGAAAATCTTCCAACACCCGTTCGCCTAAAAATTGAGGTTTGACCGGTTGATAGTCTTGCCACGCTTCTAAAGGGAGGGCTGGGTTTTCTCGCGCTTTATTAATGGGGATCCGTTTCACTTGTGAGGCACGCGCCTTACGCTCTTCCCGCAATTGCGCATATTCCGCTTTGACTTGCGCAGCAAAGTTCGCTTTTAAGTCATTGGAGATGAGGCTTTGAGCAACGCCTACGGCGCGCGAAGCGTCTTTGACATAGACGACAGGATGCTCATATTGCGGTTCAATTTTGACTGCTGTATGCGCTTTAGAAGTGGTTGCGCCGCCAATCAATAACGGCAAGGTCATTCCTCGGCGCTGCATCTCTTTGGCGACATTGACCATTTCATCTAAAGAGGGGGTGATCAGTCCAGAGAGCCCGATCACATTGGCCTTCTCTTTAATCGCGGTATCGATAATGGTTTCGGCTGGCACCATGACACCGAGATCAATAACTTCAAAATTGTTGCATTGCAGGACAATGCCTACAATGTTTTTGCCAATATCATGCACATCGCCTTTCACGGTGGCGAGTACAATTTTGCCTTGCTCCTGCCCTTCCACCTTCTCAGCCAGCAGATAGGGTTCTAAATAGGCAACGGCGCGTTTCATTACGCGGGCGGATTTGACCACTTGCGGCAGAAACATTTTGCCGGAACCAAACAGATCACCGACCACATTCATGCCTTCCATCAGCGGCCCTTCAATCACCGCAACGGGACTGCCCAATTTTTGATAGGCCTCTTCAGTGTCTTCCTCGATAAAATCAGCAATCCCTTTAACCAGTGCGTGTTCAATGCGTTTTTCAACCGGTTGATCTCGCCATTCGGTATCCGCTTCTTTGCCCGCGGCTGAGCCATCGCCTCGATATTTTTCTGCAATTTCTAAGAGACGTTCACCCGCTTCCGGATCGGTATTGAGAATCACATCCTCAACCGCCTTGCGCAGTTCTTCGGGGAGGTCGTCATAAATGGCCATCTGTCCGGCATTGACAATCCCCATGTCCATGCCGGCTTGAATGGCATGATAAAGAAAAACTGAATGAATCGCTTCTCGTACGACATTATTGCCGCGGAAAGAGAAGGAGACATTGGAGACGCCACCGGAGACTTTGGCGCCTGGCAGGTTTTGTTTAATCCAGCGTGTGGCGTTGATAAAGTCCATTGCATAGTTGTTGTGTTCTTCAATCCCAGTCGCTACAGCAAAAATATTGGGGTCAAAGATAATGTCATTGGGATCAAAACCGACTTGATCTACCAAAATCCGGTAGGAGCGTTCGCAGATCTCAATTTTGCGTTCGTAGGTGTCCGCCTGCCCAACTTCATCAAACGCCATCACCACCGCCGCTGCGCCATAGGCTTTGACCTTTTTTGCGTACTCGATAAAGGGCGCTTCCCCCTCTTTGAGGGAGATGGAGTTGACAATGCCTTTGCCCTGAATGCATTTCAATCCGGCTTCAATCACCTCCCATTTGGAGGAATCAATCATAATGGGCGCGCGTGCGGCTTCCGGTTCTGCTGCCAAGAGGTTGAGGAATTTGACCATGCACGCTTTGCTGTCGAGCATGCCTTCATCCATATTGACATCGATCAATTGCGCGCCATCTTGCACCTGCTTGACGGCAATCTCAATCGCTTCGTCAAAGTTGTCTTCAATAATTAAGCGCTTAAATTTAGCCGAGCCGGTCACATTGTTGCGTTCACCCACATTGACAAATAGGCTCTGGTCATCAATATTGAGTGGTTCCAGTCCTGATAAGCGACAGGCAGGAGGGATGTCGGGCAGAGGTCTAGGGGGGTGAGCCAAACAGACATCCGCCATTGCTTTCACGTGCTCGGGGGTGGTGCCGCAACAGCCGCCAATCATATTCACCCAACCGTTTTCCGCCCACAGTTGCACTTCGGAGGCCATCTGTTCGGGCGTTTCGTCGTACTCGCCAAACTCATTGGGCAAGCCAGCATTGGGGTGCACGGAGATATAGGTTTCACAAATTTGACTGAGCGTTTGCACATAGGGACGTAACTCTTCAGGGCCTAAAGCGCAGTTCAAACCGACGGTGAGCGGTTGTGCATGGCGAATGGCGTTATAAAACGCTTCGGTGGTTTGGCCGGAAAGGGTGCGTCCGGAAGCATCTGTAATGGTGCCAGATATTTGGATGGGCACTTCAATGCCCAGTTCTTTTTCTACAGACTGTACTGCATAAATAGCGGCTTTGGCATTGAGGGTATCAAAAATGGTTTCAATGAGAATGGTGTCTGCACCGCCCTCCAATAGGGCACGTGTCGCTTGTTGATAAGCCGTCACCAGATCATCAAAGGTGATATTACGAAACCCTGGATCATTGACATCTGGAGACATGGAGCAGGTGCGGTTGGTGGGTCCCAGCACGCCAGTGACAAAACGCGGTTTGCCATCTTCTTGAGCCGCTTGGTCGGCAGCTTGTCGAGCCACGCGCGCCGCTTCAAAATTGATTTCGGAGACCAAGTCCTCCATTTCGTAATCGGCTTGCGCAATGGTGGTGGCATTGAAAGAGTTGGTCTCAATGACATCGACGCCTTGGCGCAAGAAGCTAAGATGAATGTTTTTAATTAGATCGGGTTGGGTGATGACCAATAGATCATTATTTCCCTTAATATCCACCGGCCAATTAGCAAAGCGCTCGCCGCGAAAATCTTCTTCGCTGAGTTTGAGGTTTTGAATCATTGTCCCCATGGCGCCATCTAGCACCACCACACGTTCGGCAAAGAGGGCTTTCAGTTGTTGCAGACGCTGTTGGCGTTCAGGGGTTTGATAGGCAAGGGAGGATGAAGGGGTTGTTTGTGTCATAGTTTCCGGCATCATTAAGTTTTAAAGCGCTATTTTACTCGATTCTTGGTAATAAGACATGAGGGGTTATAATAGAGACCTTTGCACGAGATGGTTCTACGGCTAAAAATGGCTAAAATTTCCCCTATCGTTGTTGGAAAACTTGGCAATAGAGTTGGCTATTCCCTGCGTTTACCGCCTAGATAGGGAAAATTTTTGCTCATTTTTAGCTCGCATCCCACTCATGCAAAGGTCTCAGGGATTTTTTGAAAAAGGACTTTTTTCGTGTTGTGTCAGGTTTTTCCAGAGCAGTATCAAGCACAGCTTGAACAGAAACAGCAGCGGTTGCAGCGTTTACTTGGCGAGTTGCCCCAATTTTCCTGTTTTCCTTCCTCGCCTGAACATTATCGGCAGCGTGCTGAATTTCGTGTTTGGCATGAAGGGGACGCCCTGGATTATATTATGTTTGATCCAGAGAGTAAGCAGCGGGTAAAGATTGTAGATTGCCCGATGGCGGATCGTAAAATCAGTCAACTGATGCCACAGCTGTTGAATGCGATTAAAGCCGTGCCTGTTTTGAGAGAAAAACTGTTTCAAATCGATTTTTTAACGACTTTAAGTGGTGAAATGTTGGTGACGCTGATCTATAAAAAGCCGATTGCCGAAAATGAAGCATGGCAAGCGGCGGCGAATGGGTTGCGAGAGCGTTTGCCGATCACTCATATTATCGGTCGGGCGCGCAAGCAGAAAGTGGTGCTAGACCATGATTATGTGATTGAACAGCTGCAAGTAGATGGTCAGACCTTTATTTATCAACAGGTGGAGAACAGCTTTACCCAGCCGAATGCGGTGATGGCGCAAAATATGTTGCATTGGGCGCGTAAGGTGACACGCGACAGTGCGGGAGATTTGATTGAGCTCTATTGCGGGAATGGTCACTTTTCGATTGCCCTGGCGGAAAACTTTCAGCGAGTGTTGGCAACGGAGATTTCTAAAACTTCGGTGCATTCGGCGCAGTTTAATTTGCAAGCCAACCAAGTGGAGAATGTCACCATTATAAAGATGGCGGCTGAAGAGGTGTCTCAAGCGTTGCAGGGCAAACCCTTTAAGCGTTTGCAACAGCAAGGTATCCAGCTTGCCGATTATGATTTTTCGACCATTTTGGTCGATCCACCGCGTGCAGGGTTGGATGCGTTAACTCGGCAGATGGCGGCAGAATTTGCGCAGATTGTTTATATCTCTTGCAATCCAGAGACTTTGCAGCGCGATTTGCAAGTTTTGACCCAAACGCATAAAGTGGTGGAAACGGCGCTATTTGATCAATTCCCCTATACGCATCACATAGAATCGGGTGTGTTTTTACAGCGGAAAAGCGCATGAGCCGTGTACAATCGGTCTGCAAGGGGGGTAGGCGATGGTGCAGCCGTTGAGGCAAAGAGAGAGAGCATGAGTGAATCTATATTGACAAAAAAAGAGAAACGAAAAAATTGGATTCAGCCCCCGAAGGCGATTTTAAAGCCAGTCGGGAGGGCGATTGCACAATTTCAGATGATTCAACCCGGCGATCGCATTTTATTGGGTTTGTCGGGCGGCAAGGACTCTTTAACACTTTTAGTCGTGTTGAAGCATCTACAGCGCCACAGTCCGGTTAAATTTGACCTCGCCGCCTGTACCATTGATCCAGAAATTCCCGGCTTTGATCCTTCTCCCTTAAAAGCTTGGGTGGAGAAGCTGGAGATTCCCTATTTTTATGAGTCGGAAGATTTGGTTGCTTTGGCAGATAAGCATATGAAAGGAAATTCTTTTTGCAGTTTTTGTGCGCGGCAAAAGCGCGGTAAACTGTATACAGTCTGTCGTCGAGAAGGTTACAATGTGTTGGCCTTGGCACAGCATTTGGATGATTTGGCAGAGAGTTTTTTAATGAGTGCTTTTCATGCAGGCGAGCTACGCACGATGAAAGCGCACTATCTAAATAATGAGGGGGATATTCGCATTATTCGGCCACTGGTGCGCGTGCGGGAGAATCAAACACGGGATTTTGCGCAAGCGGCGGAGCTGCCGGTGATTCCGGATAACTGTCCCGCCTGCTATGAAAAACCGCAGGCGCGTGCGCATATGAAACAGCTATTATTGACGGAAGAGCAGCGTAATTCGCATCTTTATGCCAATTTGTGGCACGCCATGCAGCCTTTGATTGCGGATGACAATCATCAAGGCGCGTTTTTAGATGTGGGAGCCAAGCCAGAAAAATGAGCGTGCAAGCGAAGCTGCTGATCGGTTTTTTTAAAGGCTTAAGCAAGCTGAGTTTACGGCAAGCGCATACCGTTGGAGCGGTTATCGGTGGGGGGCTGGCTTTGCTACCAGAAGCGTGGTGTAGCCCGAAAAGAGTGACCCGCATTAACTTAGAGGTCGCTTTTCCAGAGCTCACTCAGCAAGAGAGAAGACAGCTGGTGCGACAAAGTCTAATCGAGCTAGGGAAAACCGCGGCGGAGTTGGGGCCGGTGTGGCTAAAACCATTAGAGACGGTGCAAAGCTGGATTCATCCGCCGCAAAATGAGGCCTTATTTGAAGCGGCACGGCAAAAAGGGAAAGGGGTGATTGTGTTGATGCCGCATTTAGGGTGTTGGGAAGCGATAGCGGCCTATTTGGCACCGATTGAGAAGATCACTTATCTTTATCGTCCCCCTGACTTAGCGGAGATAGAGGATTTTATGGTAAGGGTGCGTTCCCGCGCAGGTGCGAATTTGGTACCAACCAATGTCAAGGGGGTGATGGCTCTGACGCGCGCTTTGAAACGGGGCGAATTTGTAGGGATTTTACCCGACCAGGATCCCGGCGAAGTCGGCAGTGTCTATGCGCCTTTTTTTGGGCATCCTGCACGTACCATGACACTGGTTTCTAAATTGATACAAAAAACGGACTGTGAAGTGCTGTTTTTAAGTCTAAAGCGTTTGCGCAAAGGGCAAGGGTTTCAACCAGTTTGGCAAGCGGCGCCAGAAGGTCTGGCTGATCGGGATGAAATCAAAGCGGCAAGTGCGCTAAACTTGGGGGTCGCGCAGTTGGTGCGACAATTTCCAGCGCAATATCAGTGGGAATATAAACGCTTTCGCCACCCACCTATGGGAGTGGCCGATATTTACCGAAAAGAGAGGGGCAAATGAGCGTCTGGTATCAACAAGGCAATCGACGGCGTTTTCACCGTATAGATATGCCAATCAAGCTGTTGGTTTTGCCTAAAGAACGACCGCAAGGAAAGCCGATTTTTCATTGGGGAATCGATTATTTTCCGCCCTCTGTTGAGGTGGAGATGCGAAATTGTCGTCAGTTACTCAAAGAGCATATCGACCAGATTCAAGCGCATCAAGATTTAATGCAGGCGCTTTTTTTTGAAGCGATGGCGCAAATTGAATTTTTTGGTGAATTAACACGCTTGATCGCCTTAGGCGAGCATCCCCTTTGCCAAGCGCAAAATCTTCATAAATTTAAAAGTTTCTTTCAAGGATTTGACCGTCTACAAACGATTTTTGAACTCGCACCGCGAACCTACGAACTGTTCAAACAGATTGAAGATAAAAATAAACAGATGCTACAAGCGGTCTACCGCGTTTTACATAAAGCCTCTTCGAGTAAAATAACAGCCTGTTTACCCAGCGATTTTAAGATCGATCAGAGTATGGCGTCTTTACATTCTAATAACTCTAATAGCGCTCAGTATACCCCGCTTAAAGAGGCTTTAATTAAGCTAGTCGATTATCAGAACTTATATTATCGGGCTTGGCGGGAGATGATGTTGGATCTGCAATGGGAACGACCACCTAAGAAGTGGCAGGAACAGATGGTGAATATCAGTACTGGGGGCATGGCATTGATGATGCCAAAGCGTTTTCCGCCACTTTCTCATGTGAATCTAAAGCTCTATTTTCCCAGAATAGGAGTGTTGGAATTTGAAGGCAGAGTGGTAATGCAGAAGTCAATGCCTAAAGAAGGGAAAGAGCGAATCGCGGTCAATTTTGAGTTTCCAACACAAGCGCAACAGATCGCGTTGCGTACAGAGATGGAGCTGTTTGAGTTGCAATCTGCAGTGGAGGTGTTTGCTTGATTGGTGTTGAAGAGATAGGGGAAGTGGGGTTTATGAATGCCTTGCCGCACAAAGATCGTCCGGCGGCAGCCTATTTGATCAACCAGTTTGAGCTGGTGGATTTAGTGGATATTTTTTTTAATGGACCGACTTTGCAATTACAGCAGTCGTATTCTCTGCCCGCAGACCATTGGCAGCAGGTGATTCATTCGGTTTTGCTAACGCGCTTAACAATGTTTCATCCTAATCGGCAATACCCTAAACAGTACCAAAAATTTATACTGAATTTGGCTTTTAAAGCTTACAGCCGCCTTTATCCAGAAGCAGAGCTCAAAATGGGAGAGATCGCGGCGCATGCTGAAAGAGAAACGCCCTTTTTTAGTCAGTGGTTTAAACAGTTACTGGCCTTATATCAACAACAATAGCCGCTACTTTTTGCCTACCCACCAGGCATAGCGGTGGGCGAGAGCGTCTTCATCTATCAGCCAACCTTCGCCATACACTTGAGTGGTCAGTTTTGCAAAAGCTTGGGGCAGTTCGCCGCTTTGTAGATAAAAGTCCGGGTTTTGCGGCGCATTGGGCTGCACTGGCGCTAAAAAAGTCTGGTAAAAGAGCACCCCATTAGGCTTGAGGGCTTGCTCTATTTGTGGAAAAAGTGCTCGATGCAGATAGCGGCTGACCACAATGACATCAAATTGTTGAAAAGGGAAGAGCATCTGTTCAAAATCGGTAATCACCGCTTTAATGGGGAGTTTTTGTACAGCGGCGATATTATTCAGATGGGTTAGCGCAACTTCTGAAATATCCCATGCTTCGACCTTTAAACCACAACGCGCCATAAACAGTGCATTGCCGCCTAAGCCACAGGCCAAGTCCAACCCTTTCCCCTTTAAGGGTAAAAATTCCGCATGCTGCTTGAGCACCCAGGCAGGACTGGGGATTTTGGCATTTGGATCGTTTTTTTCCAGTTGCGTTTGATATTTGCGATCCCATTTATGTGCAGTTGGCATTTAGCGTCTCCAGAAAGCGGGGGCAAAGAGCACCAATAGTGTAAAGATTTCAAGTCGACCCAGCAACATGGTAAAGGTCAGAACCCATTTGACAGGATCACTGACTTGTTGGAAATTGGCAGCCACTTGACCTAAACCAGGCCCTAGGTTATTGAGCATCGCGGCGACAGCCGAAAAGGCGGTGACTTGATCCAATCCCAAGGCCATTAAAATAAGGGTGAGGGTGCCAACGCTGATCACATAAAGAGAGAAGAAGCCCCAAACGGCATTAATAACTCGAGGGGGCACAGCTTTTCCATTGAGACGCACTGTGAGAATGGCATTTGGATGCAGCAGTTGACTAATTTCACGCACCCCTTGTTTCCAAATGAGCAAGGCACGAATCACCTTCATCCCCCCACCGGTTGACCCTGCACTGGCACCGATAAAACTGAGCATAATTAAAAACATGGGCACAAAAGCGGGCCAATGCGCAAAATCTGCGGTGGCAAAACCGGTGGTGGTGGCGATGGAGACCGTTTGAAAGGCGCCGTATCGCAAGGCTTCACCCCAGGTGGGATAAACTTGGTTAAAGTAGAGGTAGGCGGTTACCACGAAGGTCGCTCCGAGTAATAACAAACTATAGGTGCGCGCTTCGGGGTCTAGGCGGTAAGGAGAAAAACTCAAATGTCGCCAGGCGGTGAAATGGAGCGCAAAGTTAATCCCCGCCAGATACATAAAGAGAATGGCAATCGCATCAACTTGGGGATTATTGAAATAGCCGAGGCTGGCATCATGAGTGGAGAAGCCACCAATCGCGACGGTGGAAAAGCTGTGCGCCAAGGCATCAAACCAAGGCATGCCGGCCCAGCGATAGCCCAAGGCGCAGGCCAAGGTGAGGCCGAGATAGATATACCATAAGGCTTTGGCAGTTTCAGAGATACGAGGGGCCAGTTTGGCATCTTTGACCGGACCGGGCGTTTCCGCTTTATAGAGCTGCATGCCGCCGATGCCCAGCATGGGGAGGATGGCAACCGCTAAGACGATAATCCCCAACCCCCCCATCCATTGGAGCTGTTGACGATACCAGAGAAAGCTATGAGGCAGATTGTCTAAGCCAGTGAGGACCGTGGCGCCGGTGGTGGTCAGGCCAGAAAAAGATTCAAAAATGGCATCGGTGGGTGAAATCACAATACTGGGGTCAAGATAAAAGGGAATGGCCCCCATAAAGCCCAAAACGGTCCAGAACATGACGACAATAAAGAAACCGTCGCGTACCTTTAATTCTTGGACATAGTTATGCACTGGATACCAGAGTAGCAACCCTAAGCTAAAAAGCACCATCATGACGGTGATAAAAGCGGTTAGTCCGCCATTATGGTAAATGTATGCGACAATAACGGGCGGAAGCAAGGTGATGCTGAACAGCATCAGCAGCAGTCCTAAAATTTTTTGAATCAGTTTAAGGTGCATCTTATTTAAACCACTGTGTCCATTTGGGTTTGGCGTGTTCTGGGTCGAATAGTTCGGTGACCTCATCCGCGCTTTTACGATCGGTCAGGAAGAGAATGAGGTGGTCTCCCGCTTCAATCACCGTGTCACGATGTGCCATCATCACCTCGTCGTCTCGAATAATGCACCCAACCGTGATATTGTTTGGCCAGGGAATGTCACCAATGCGTTTGCCGATGACTCGAGAGGTGTTTTCACTGCCGTGAGCAATAATCTCAATCGCTTCAGCCGCACCGCGGCGCAAAGTAAAGGCTTTGACGGTATCTCCCTCATGTAGATAGTGCAGCAGGTGACTGGTGGTGATTTGGTCTGCGGAGATGGCGACATCAATGCTGTTTAATTGGGTCAGCTCTACATAGTTCTGGTTATTCACCAGCGAGATCACACGGGTGGCGCCGAGTTTTTTCGCCATCATACTGGAGATAATATTGGTTTCATCCTTATTGGTCACCGCAATATAGAGATCGGCCTCGTCCATATTCTCTTCAATTAACAGGCTTTTGTCTGAGACATCCCCTTGCACGACAATGGAATTTTCTAAAGATTCGGCAATCACGCGTGCACGTTGGATATTGTGTTCAATCACTTTGACATTGTGATCGGCTTCCAGCTCTTTCGCGAGACTGAAGCCGATATTGCCCCCGCCGGCAATAATAATGTGACGAGAGGGTTTGGTTTTTTTATGGCGTAGCTCTTCAATAATGATGGGAATATGTTCAGGTTTGGCTAAAAAGAAAACTTCATCGCCCGCTTTAATGGTGACATCTCCCGTGGGCATGACCACACTATCACGGCGGTAGATAGCGACGATACGGGTTTCCACCCCTTTGGGCAGATAGTGTTTAATCTCTTTAATCTGTTTGCCAACGAGTACGCCCCCAGCGTAAGCACGAAAAGCGACCAGCCGCACTTTTCCATCGGCGAAGTCCACGACTTGCAGAGAGCCAGGATAAGCAATGAGCTGTAGAATATAGTTTTTCATCAACACTTCTGGGCTGATCAAGACATCAATCGGTATGGCATCTAAATTGAGCTCTCGGTTAAACAGTTCAGGCCGTTCGAGATAGGCGGGGCTGCGGACGCGTGCAATTTTGGTCTCTGTTTTATAAAGCACATGGGCAAATTGGCAGGCGATAATATTGGTCTCATCATTTTGCGTGGCGGCAATCAGCATATCGGCTTCTTCTAAGCCGGATTGCGCCAAGATATCGGGATGAGACGCATGGCCTTGAACGGTGCGAATGTCTAATCGGTCTTGGAGTCGCTGCAGTTGCGCGCCATCAAGATCTACGACGGTGACATCGTTATTATTGACAGAGAGTAGTTCTGCAAGAGAGGTGCCGACCTGTCCGGCACCTAAGATGACAATATTCATGGAGGCTTGTCTCAAATACTTATTTTGGGTTTAATTGGATCATTCTACGCCTATTTTTTTCCGGAAAAAAGAGATTTCATTGAAGATTTTTGGGGTCAATATTTAAGCTTTTAAATTTTCGATAAAGATTGGTTCGATCCATACCGGAGCGCTTGGCGGTTTCAGTAATATTCCCCCCTGTTTCTCTGAGCAGTTGCAGCAAGTAGGCGCACTCAAATTGTTCTCTGCCTTTTTTCAAAGTAACGGAAGTGTCCACCACCCCCAAATCTGGCATTTCCGGTGCCAATAGCGGGATGACTTCCGCTTCAGTGATGGCTTCTTGATCGCCTAAAATGAGCAGTCGTTGAATGACATTTTGCATTTCACGTAAGTTGCCTGGCCAAGCATATTGACGCATGCGGTTTTGCGCACTGAGATCAAACGCTCGATAATTTAAGCCCTCTTTGGTGACAAAGTAGTCAACAAAATGATTGATCAGCTCTGGAATATCTTCAGTATGGGTGCGTAAGGGTGGAATATGAATCGGCATAACACTTAGCCGTTTTTGCCATTCACTGCGTATGCCGGGATTTTGATTAAAGGCATCAATGGGTTGATGGCTTAAGGCAATTAAGCGCACATCGAGTGGCTGTTCAGCAGCAAAGAGCAGCGGTTCTAAAGCTTTTTGTATCTCTGGGCGTAAGGTTTCAATCTCTGAAATGACCAGCGTGCCTTGATTTAAGTTGGTCACCCGCTCTAAAAGCGAAGATTCAAGGTTTGCAGATTCAGACAGGGCATTGAGATCTTCAGCGCTGATAAAACGAAGACGATGTGTGGAGGCGTGACCGCTGAGATGAATGGCCTCTGCTAAGTGGTGTTTACCGACGCCGTGCTCGCCATAAATATAGAGCGGCATACGGTATTGTGCAACGCGTTGAATGGTCTCTCTGAGCGATTGCATTGCTTTGCTGTGGCCAATGGGAAGAAATTGCGGCGGCGCTTTCTGTTTAAGTTGGCTATTCTCTTCATGCAGTTGTTGATGCTCTAAAGCGCGTTCAGCGGTGACCAGCAACTTGGCTAATGACAGCGGTTTTTCCAAAAAATCATAAGCCCCATGGCGTGTGGCTTCAATAGCGGTTTCAATCGTGCCATGCCCTGACATCATAATCACTTCGCTTTGCTGGGTGCCCGCTTGTACCTTCATCTGTTTCAACAGGGTCACGCCATCCATATCTGGCATCCAGACATCTAAAAAGACCAGATTGGGTAATACCTTTTCCCAGAGTTTGATGCCTTGAGCGCCATTGGCGGCTGTATGGATCTCATAACCCTCTTCATTGAAAATCTCTTCCATCAGGGAACGAATGTCTTTTTCATCGTCAATGATCAAGATCTTAGGTTTTTGCATAGTGATAATACTCTTATTAGGATTCGCTTACACTGGGAAAGATGAGCACAAAGCACACGCCTTGGTCTTCAGGCGTTTCAATGGAAATGTTTCCATGATGCTCTTCCACCACTTTTTTGACAACGGCTAATCCGAGACCGGTGCCTTTGGGTTTATCGGTTGCATAGGGTTCAAAAATCCAGTTAATGGCCTCTTCTGCAATGCCTGGACCATTATCGCAAAAAGTGATGCGCACTGAATCGCCTTCCAAGGAGGTGGTGAGGGTGATTTGTGGATCGGGTTGGTCTTTAAGTGCCTCTAGTGCATTTTTAAACAGGTTGTGAAAGAGCTGACGCAGTCGGTGGGGATCGGCTTGAATGGTAAGCGGCGTGTCTGCAAAGTGGGTCACAATGGTCCAGGGGGTTTTATTGGAAGTGTACATTTCAACAATACTGTTTAAGGTTTTATGTACAGAAAGGGGTTGCAGTTGCAGAGCGGGGGTATTGGCGTATTCGGTAAAGGCTTGTACCAGATCCTGCATGGCATGCACCTGTTCGATAATGGTGTGTGTCAAGCGATGAAGGAGCTGTGCATCCGCTTCTGAAAGCTTATTGGCCAGTTTATAGTCTAAGCGTTCGGCCGAGAGCTGGATGGGGGTGAGCGGATTTTTGATTTCATGGGCAAGGCGTCGAGCGACGTCACTCCATGCGGCATGCCGTTGCGCTTGCACCAATTCGGTGACATCATCAATCACCACCACATAGCCCCCTGTGGCTTGATCTAAGCTGGGGAGCGTAGAGCCGTGCAGTAACAGCGTTTTTTCTCCTTTCTTACAGTTAAATTGCAGCTGTTTATGCCATGTCCCCTGCTGTTGAAAAAGCGTTTCAATCTCTTGGATAAGAGGAGTTAAATGCGTACTATTTGCATCTTGTAGAAGCATTTCAAGGGGTTTCCCCAGATGGCGTGTGCTGTCAAAGTTTAAGATTTCATCCAGTTTTTGGTTGGTGGTTCTCAAATTTCGATGTGCATCAAGCGTCAGTACGCCACTGCTGAGGTTTTTGATAATGGCTTGTAGGTAGAGTTTTTGTACTTCCGTCTGCTGGTGACTGAATTTGAGTTCATTTCGGGCACGGTTAATTTTTTGAATCATCTCATTAAAAGAGTGGATCAGTTGACCCAGTTCATCATCGCGATCACTGGGCATTTTTAGGCTGTAATCACCTTTGGCGACTGAACGGGTTCCGCGCGCTAAGGTACGAATCGGGCGGGTAAAGTTTTGCACCGCTTGTAAGGTGAGCAAGATAGAAGTGACCAGCGCCAACAGTACCAATAGTGAAAGCACCAGGGTAAAACTGTTTTTTAATGGGGCTTGTAGATAGGAGAGTTCATTATATTGTGAGGCCGCGCGCTGAACGGTATTGGCCAGTTGTGTGAGCGTATCAGGAATAGAAAAGATCGCATGCAGTGCATACTGTGTTTGCGGGGTTTCGCCTTTCAGTGGAATGAGAACTTCAATCACCGATTGGGCATTGGTGCCGCCAGGAATGGTTTTGATATTGGCATAGGCGTGTCCGTTTCGAGCTTGCTGAAAGGCGCTCTCTTCTGGTTTGGGGGGCAGAATCGGGGCGCTGGCCTGACTGGCTTGGCTGCTGAAGGCGACCAGTTGACCACTCGATTTGTAGAGCGCGATACTTTGTGCATTTAAACTATTTAAGAGACTATTGAGCGTGTCTGCGGGCAGCTGAAGCAGTGACTGGCGTTTTTCTTCTGCAAGTGTCTCAGTTTGATAGAGTTTATCGCGCATTTTATCGGCCAGGTTCGCCTGTACCAGTTTGACGGCTTCATTAAGCGCTTTTTCGGTTTTGACATCAAACCATTGATCAATGCCTTGCTGGATAAAATTCAGGGCAAAGAAATAGATAATCAGAATCGGGATCCCGACCAGTAGCGTGACATAACCGGTGAGGCGTAGTGTTAATTTAATACCGACCGAACGGTTGCGGTAGTGACGATAGAGCGAATAGAGGGTGCGCACGAGCAAGGCAACTAAGATTAAGATGCCGACGAGGGTGAACCCCAGCAGAGGCAGATACATCTGCGCAAATTGAGAAGCATTCTGCAGGATTTGGCTCATAAAGATCAAGGCCATCACCAACAGAGCGGACAGTAAGATCAACCAGCCATATTGTTTAATAAATGGAGAGCGAAAGTTCATAAGCCTTCGAGGGGTAAGTCAATTGAACGGCTCACCCACCCGCTGTCAAGCGACCAATCACTCAGGTAGAGGGCTTCTAGGGCAAGCGGGGCGGGCAGCTGCCAGCGATCAAGGTAAATGCGCAGTCGAACTTCTGTCGGTTGCGTTGTCGTGAATTGATCCATCGGCATCACCGCAAAGTGTTCAAAGGTGCCGAGTGTTTCTAAGGCCTGTTGCAGGGAGTCAAACAGTTTGACCTTTTTATTGCGCTGATTGAGCAAAATAAACTTTTGGTTAAAGTTGTAGTAGCTCAGTGTGGTCTGATACTGCAGTTGATAAAGGGTGTCGCTAAAGTCCAGGCCAAGCAAGCTTTTGCGTGAACGCACCTCTAATTGAATGACAAAATTCAGCGGGATTTCATGCAGCACTGCTTGTTCAACGCGTTGGGGGAGTTTAAAGTGGGTTTGCGCATTCAGGTAGAGAGTGTCTTGTTCAATGATGGGTTGTAGACGGTAGATAGAGATAGATGGAGCGTTAAGATCGTGAGAAGGGGATTGTGCCAAGCTTGGCGCACTGAAACAGGCAAAAATCAACCCAAGCAGCCACCTATGCAGCCACATAATCGGCCAGAAGGCAGGGTCGTAGGGGGAGGCTTGTACCGTGCGCATCATGGGGTTGCCCTCTTTTGCAGCAGACAGTAGTAAAACCCATCCATTTCCGCTTCTCCAGGCAAAATTTGCTTGCCAGGTAAATTAAAGTCTTGTCCCCAAGGGGTTTGGAGCGGTACGCATTCTGCATCTTCAGTTTCCGTTAAAAACTGAGCGAACTGTTGGCCATTTTCTTCTGGGAGGATGGAGCAGGTGGCATATAGGAGCTGCCCGCCCGGTTTAAGGAGTGACCATTGCGTCTTGAGAATTTCGGCTTGTAATTGGGTTAAGTGATCAATATCTTCAGCGGTGCGGTGGTGTTTAATGTCGGGATGGCGACGAATAATCCCAGTGGCAGAACAGGGGGCGTCTAGTAGGATTTTGTCAAAACATTGGCCATCCCACCAGGATTCAGGGTGTGCCGCATCGCCTTGTTTCACTGTAGCCTCTAAGCCGAGGCGATACAGATTCTCACTTAAGCGTTCGAGTCGTTCTGGAGCGACCTCTAGGGCGGTCAGTTCGGCTTGGTTTTGCGCCAACTCTTGCAGATGGGTGGTTTTGCCGCCCGGCGCAGCGCAGGCGTCTAAAATGCGTTCGCCAGGCTGTGGATTAAGCAGCAAAGCCGCTTGTTGGGCAGCTACATCTTGCACACTAAACCCGCCGCTCTCATAGGTTGGCAGCTGGGTAATGTCTCGCCCTTGTTGGAGCTTGACGGCTTGCGGACTATAGGGATGAGGTTCAGCGGCTATCCCTTCTGCTTGCAGCTTATGTAAAAAGTCTGCGCGACTCTGTACCAATGGATTGACACGCAAAAACAGAGGCGGCTCTTGGTTATTGGCCTGCAGGATCTCTGTCCAATGCTCAGGATAGGCTTTACGCAGTTTTTTAAATAGCCATTGCGGATGCGCATATTTTTGTGCCGGTTTCAGATCCACTTCCGCCAAAATCGTGTCCTGGTTGCGAATAAAGTTGCGTAGGATGCCATTCACCACCCCTTTTGCCCAACCTTTTCGCAACTTTGAGGTTAAGGCTACTGTTTCGCCTACTGCGGCATGTTCAGGCACCTTAAGGTAAAGAATTTGATATAGCCCTAATTGAATTAAGCGTGCAATATCTTGATCTTTGGCTTTAAACGGCTTTTTGACCAATTGGTTCACAATCGCTTGCAGCCGAATTTGCCAGCGCAGGGTGCCAATCACCAAGTTTTGTGCAAAAGCACGCTCTCTCGCGTCTTGAAATTGCGCTAAACCTTCGGGGAGGGCTTGGCTCAATGAGCGTCCATTGTCCAATACCGCTTGTAGAATACGCAGGGCGACAAAGCGGGTGTTTGGGGCTTGAGTGGCTGAACTCATTTGTTTGGATCTTCGTGTGGATCTTTGGGGTTTTGTCCCAACTGCACCCCTTCTAAAGCGCGTGCTTGGGCAAAATCATAAGCGGACATCGCCTTTTTCCCACTGGGTTGTACTTGCAAAAGACGCAATACCCCTGCGCCGGTTTGCACATCAATACCGGTTTTTGACACCCTTAAGAGCGTTCCAGGAGGCAGGACTGGGGATTCTGGCACATTTTCGTCCCTTTTTTCAGCCTCTGCAATTTGTGCCTGCCAAATGCGTAATGGTTTGTCTTCAAGGTGGGTAAAGGCGACCGGCCAAGGATTAAAGGCTTGTATTTTGCGTTGCAAGATTTGCGCGGGTAACGTCCAGTCCAGTTCGGCTTCGGCTTTATGCAATTTGTGTGCATAGGTAGCGAGCGACTCATCTTGTGGCGCTGGGGGAAAGGCGTCTAAATCCTTGAGCACGGTGACAATCGCTTCGGCACCCAGTTGGCTTAAGCGATCATGCAGGGTTTGTGCCGTGTCTGTGGGGTGAATGGGGGTCGATACCTGGTAACGCATATCTCCCGTGTCCAAGCCCTCTGCCATCTGCATAATGGTCACGCCAGTTTCGGCATCACCGGCTTCAATTGCACGTTGAATGGGCGCTGCGCCGCGCCAGCGTGGCAGCAGTGAGGCGTGAATATTGAGGCAGCCATAGGTGGGAGTTTCTAAAATGGCTTTGGGCAAGATTAATCCATAGGCGACGACCACCATGATGTCCGCTTGATGCGCTTTGAGTGTGTGAATGGCGTCATCGCTTTTAAAGTTTTCTGGTTGAAAAACCGGCAGTTGATGCGCCAAGGCCGCTTGTTTGACAGGGCTCGGTGTGAGCTTACGCCCACGACCGGCGGGTCGATCCGGTTGGGTATAAACGGCCACGATTTCATGACCGGCAGCAATCAGGGCTTCCAGTGGCGCGACCGAAAAGTCGGGGGTGCCGGCAAATATAATTCTCATCGAGATGCTTCCACCTCTTTTTCCGCGAGATGTTTTTTAAACTGCTGAATGGCACGTCGGCGCTTAAGGCCGGAGAGATGGTCAATAAAGAGCTTGCCATTGAGGTGGTCAATTTCATGCTGAATGCAGACGGCGAGTAGGTCTTGCGCTTCAAACTCCACTGTTTTGCCATCGCGATCCATGCCGCGAACCAAAATCTCACTGGGGCGCTTTACCTTGCCATAAGCACCAGGAATGGATAAACAGCCCTCTTCCCATTCAATTTCCCCTTTGCTGTCAACCACGACTGGGTTTAATAAAGCGATCGGTTGGTCTTTGCTTTCAGACACATCCACCACAATCAATCGCTGTTGTACGGCCACTTGAGGGGCTGCTAAACCGATGCCGGGGGCGTCATACATGGTGTAAAACATCTCATCTATCAGTTTATCTAATTCATCGGTCATTTCAGGGACGGGGGCGCAGACTTGGCGCAACCCCTCTTCAGGGTAAAGAACAATATCGAGTTTTTCCATAATTCCGTTATACTTTTAATATATTTATGTTTTTATTATAGCGAACCTCCATGCAAAAATCTGAACCGTTGTCATCTGAAGCGCAAAATTTGGAAATTTGGCTCCCTTATCATCTCGCCTATGTCTCTGCAGAGCAGTTGTTGAAAATTCAAAATCACTTTGGCAGCTTGCAAGCCGGGCTGCAAGCGACTGAAAATGAGTGGGCGCAAGCGCATATTTTACGTCCTAAACAGATGGAAATGCTTTTTGCCAAGACGGTGACGGAAAAAGTGCAACAGATTTTGGCCTGGCAGCAGGCAGATCTTCAACATATTGTGACGCTGGCGGATGCTCACTATCCACCCTTATTAAGAGAAATCGACGATGCACCGATTCTGCTCTATGTCAAAGGTCAGGTCGCTTTATTGTCAGATCCGCAGCTGGCAATTGTAGGTTCACGACATGCCTCAAAATTGGGGATGCAAGTGGCAGAGGATTTTTCCAGCCACCTTTCACAACAAGGGCTGACCATTACCAGTGGCTTAGCCAGTGGCATTGATACGGCAGCCCATCGCGGGGCGTTACAAGGTATTGGCAGCACCCTTGCGGTGATGGGAACAGGCATTGACCGTATTTACCCTGCATCCAATCGCGCCTTGGCGCACCAAATTGCGGAGCAAGGCGCATTGGTGACGGAATTTCCACTGGGCGCGCGTCCAGACGCCTTTCACTTCCCACGCCGCAACCGCATTATTAGTGGTTTAAGCGTGGGTACGCTGGTGGTAGAAGCGACCCTTAAAAGCGGCTCTTTAATTACCGCGAAAACAGCGATGGAGCAAGGGCGAGAGGTGTTTGCGGTGCCCGGTTCGATTAATAATCCACAAGCGAAAGGTTGCCATCAGCTGATTAAGCAAGGCGCCAAATTGGTGGAGACCGGACAGGAGGTGTTAGAGGAGTTGACTGCGCTTATTGAGCTGAGCTTACAGCCCGCTTTAAATCAGGAGAGCAATCCCGCGCAAACCACACTCTTTGACGCCTCTGCCAATGAAGCCGGTGCAAAACTGATGAGATATATTGAGTATGAACCGATCAGTTTAGATGAACTGGTGGTTTTGAGTAAAATGCCAGCTTCTGAGATTCAGGCGCAATTGATGTTGTTAGAACTAGAAGGCGTGATTGAATCGCTCTCTGGGGGGCGATGGCGGCGATTGAAATAAAACTTGCAATCTGCTGAAAAATTCCCCATTCTTATAAAAGAGCCCAAATAAAATTTATGGAGATAAAGAGTCGTTTATGACAAATTTAGTGATTGTGGAGTCCCCTGCCAAGGCGAAGACGATAGAGAAATTTTTAGGGAAGGATTTTACCGTTCGTTCCAGCTACGGCCACATTCGAGACATTGTGAAAAAAGGGATGGGGATTGATATTGAGCACGGTTTTCAGCCGCATTATGAGATTTCGCCCGATAAGAAAAAAGTGGTGGCAGAGCTGCGTAAATTGGCGAAAACTGCACAATCCGTTTGGCTGGCGACGGATGAGGACCGCGAAGGGGAAGCCATCGCTTGGCACCTAGCGGAAGCCTTAAAACTCGATATTCAGACCACCAAACGCATTGTATTTCATGAAATTACCCAACCGGCGATTGAGAAAGCAGTCGCCGAGCCACGCACTGTAGATATGGATTTGGTGGATGCTCAGCAGGCGCGACGCATTTTAGACCGCATTGTCGGTTTTGAATTGTCGCCGATTTTATGGAAAAAGATTCGCACCGGTTTATCAGCTGGACGGGTGCAGTCGGTGGCGGTGCGTCTGATTGTGGAGCGTGAACGAGAAATTGAAGCCTTTGAAGCGGATTCGGTTTACCGCTTGCAAGGCAGCCTCGATCTGTTGGATGCTTCGGGTGAAGTGGTGGATGCGGTTGAGGTAAAACGCACGGCGGCGTTTAAAACAGAAGCTGAAGCGCAAGCCTTTTTAGAAGCCGCCGCTACGGCTGAATTACAGGTCGCCAGTTTAGAAGAGAAACCGGCCAAACGCAGTCCTAAGCCGCCTTTTACCACCTCCACTTTGCAGCAGGAAGCCGCTTCCAAACTTGGCTTTTCGGTGAAACAGACGATGATGATTGCGCAGCGCCTTTATGAGTCAGGGAAAATTACCTATATGCGTACCGACTCAGTCAACCTGTCTGAACAGGCGATTGCGCAAGCCGAACAGGTGGTCAAAAGCAATTATGGGGCAAAATTCAGTCAGACGCGACGTTTTAAAACCAAAAATGCGGGCGCGCAAGAGGCGCATGAGGCGATTCGCCCTACTGATTTCTCGGTAGAGTCGGTCAGTGGCGAGCGCAATGAACAGCGTTTGTATCAGCTGATTTGGCGACGCGCCATTGCTTCACAAATGGCAGATGCGCAACTGAAACGCACCACCGCTGAAATTCAATTAAGTACTTTGCCCGATGAGAAGTTGACCGCCAAAGGGGAAGTGGTGACTTTTGAAGGGTTTTTAAAAGTATACAATCTGGATAAGAAAGAGGATGACAGCCTATTACCGCCAATGCAGGTTGGGCAGGCGTTGAAGTTGGGAGAGTTGACGGTGCGTCAAAGCTTCTCACGGGCACCTGCACGTTACAATGAGGCCAGCTTGGTGCGCACTTTGGAAGAGATGGGCATCGGTCGTCCTTCGACCTATGCACCGACGATTGACACCATTCAGCAGCGTGGTTATGTGGTCAAAGAGGACCGTGAAGGGCAGCCTCGAGCTTATCGTCAATTGCAATTGAACGCCGACGGCACGATTCAAGCAGAGACTCTTGAAGAAATGGCGGGCAGTGAAAAAAATAAACTGTTCCCCACAGAGATAGCCGGTATTGTGACCGATTTTTTGGTGAAACATTTTGGAGACATTTTAGATTATCAATTTACCGCACATGTGGAAGAAGAGTTTGACCTGATTGCCCAAGGCCAAGAGTCATGGCAAGAGATGTTGCAAGCCTTCTATCAGCAATTCCACCCTAAAGTAGAAGCCGCCGAAAATGTGTCGCGAGAAGAAGCTGGACAATCGCGCGCTTTGGGCAATGACCCAAAAACCGGCAAACCGATGTTTGTCAAAATTGGTCGTTTTGGCCCCTATGTGCAGCTGGGGGATGGTGAAAATGAGGAAAAACCGACCTTTGCCAGTCTAAAACCGGGTCAAAAGATGGATACCTTAACCCTCGAGGATGCGTTGGAGCTGTTTAAGTTGCCACGTGAAGTGGGCGAAATGCCAGAGGATTTTTCGGCGACGGCAGTAGATGGCACCGAGTTTAAGGTGGAAAAAGGGCAAAAGTTGATCGCCAAGCAAGGGCCTTTTGGACCCTATTTGGAGTATGGTTCGAAAAAATATGCGCCGATTAAAGGTTATGACCCTTTGAGCATTACGCTGGATGAAGCGGTGGATGTGGTCAAAACTAAGATTCAAGCAGAAGCGGATAAGATCATTAAAACTTTCCCGGGCACAGAGGTCAAAATCCTCAAGGGGCGTTGGGGACCTTATATTACCGATACCAGTACGAAAAAGAACGCTAAAATTGCCAAAGATGAAGATCCGTTGCAATTCACGTTAGAAGCGTGTCAAAAACGGTTGGAAGAGGCCCCCGAACCCAAACGCAGAGGTCGTGGGGCGAAAAAAACGACCACAAAAAAAGCCGCACCTAAAAAACGATCAACCAAAAAGACGACAACGACAAAAAGGACGGCAAAAAAAGAGTCCTGAAGCGGGATTTTTGATTAATTTTTTGCGCGAGCGTTTAAAATATCGACTTTTGAGCACGGAAAGAAAGAGAGCCCAATGAAAGAGCAGATACAGCAGATTTTGACCGAAGTGGTGGTGCAGTTAAAAGCCGAGGCAGTGATTCCAGAGACGGCGCAGCCTCGAATTGTTGTCGAAAATACCCGTGATAAAAGTCATGGAGATTTTGCCACCAATTTAGCAATGATGCTATCGAAGGCGGCTGGGATGCCCCCGCGTGCGCTAGCCGAAAAAATAGTGCCGCTGATCCCACTGGAAGGGGGCATTAAAAAAGTAGACATTGCCGGTCCGGGTTTTATTAACTTCTTTGTACAGGAAGATGCCAAGTTTGCAGTCGTGCCCCAAATCTTGGAACAAAAATCGGACTTTGGTCGCTGTAATGTGGGTCAAGGACGCTCGGTGCTGGTTGAGTTTGTGTCCGCAAATCCCACCGGTCCGCTCCATGTGGGACATGGACGCGGTGCAGCCTATGGTGACAGTTTGAGTCATCTCCTTTCAATCGCAGGTTATGAAGTGGAACGTGAATATTATGTTAATGATGCGGGACGGCAGATGGATATTTTGGCTGTCTCCGTTTGGTTGCGTTATCTCGAACTGTGTGGCGAAGAGATTGTTTTCCCTGCTAATGGCTATCAAGGCGACTATGTGTTTGAGATTGCCGAGCAGGTGAAGCAAGCAGAAGGCGTGCAGCTGCAAAAACCGGCAATAGAAGTGTTTGCCGGTTTGCCGGAAGATGCGCCGCAAGGGGATAAAGAGGTTTATATCGATGCGGTGATTGAGAAGGCCAAACATCTGCTCACGCCGGAACAGTATCGTTTGGTATTCGATACGGCTTTAAATGCAATTTTGGGCGACATTCGCGAAGATTTGGCGGCATTTGGCGTGCGCTTTGACACCTGGTTCTCAGAGCGTTCGCTCATGGACAGTGGCGTCATCGATGCGGCGATTGAAAAGTTGCAACAGGCTGGAAAAATTTATGAACAAAATGGTGCCCTATGGTTCCGCTCTACCGATTATGGCGATGAAAAAGACCGCGTGGTGGTACGAGACAATGGAGTGAAGACCTATTTTGCTTCGGATATCGCCTATCATCTGAATAAGTTGATGCGCGGCCATGAAATTTTGATTGATGTCTGGGGCTCTGATCACCATGGTTATGTCCCACGCGTCAAAGCGGCGATGGCTGCGATGGATGCCAATCCTGATGCTTTAGAAGTGCTTCTGGTACAGTTTGCTGTGCTGTATCGTGGCGGTGAGAAGTTGGCCATGTCCACCCGTTCAGGGCAGTTTGTCACCTTAAGAGAGTTGCGAGAAGAGGTGGGGACGGATGCGGCACGTTTCTTCTATGTGCAGCGTAAATCAGAACAACATATGGATTTTGACCTCGATTTAGCGAAATCGAAGTCAAATGAAAACCCCGTTTACTATATTCAATATGCCCATGCACGGATAAGCCGCGTCATGGAGCAGGCAAAAGAGCGTGGCATGAGTGTTGATTTGACACAAGGCTTGCAACATTTGCATGTGCTTGAAGAAGCGGCTGAAGCCGAGATTGCAACGCTGTTAAGTCGTTATCCAGAAATTGTGGCACGAGCCGCCAAAGCGCGCGAGCCGCATCAGATTGCTTACTATCTGAAAGAATTGGCCCACGCTTTGCACAGTTATTACAATTCGAGCCAGTTCTTAGTGGAAGAAGAGACTTTGCGCCAAGCACGTTTGACGTTGATTACAGCGGTGCAGCAAGTGTTGAAAAATGGATTGGCGATTATTGGCGTTTCAGCACCGGAGAAGATGTAATTGGCGCGTGATTATCGCTATGGCGTTGGCAAAAAACCGACCTTTCAGCGCCAGTCGCAGCAGCGAGCGCAACAGTCGGAAGGGTTAAGCAGTCGTCAGTTGCTATTGGCGATGGTGGTTATGGGATTGCTGCTGTTTGCGGGTTATTTGATTGTCTCGCATTTCGTGCATGCCGGTGTCCGTGGTGAGAAAGTGAAGGGCGCGGAAAAGGATGTAGAAAAATCCACCGAATCCTCCGTTAAAACATCAATTATCTCAGTGCCCAGCAATGAGCCAACACAATCTGCCGCTTCAGTGATTCAGGCGGTGCCCGTTCCAAAACCGGAAAAAACGCAAAAGGTGGATTACACTTTTTATCAGGGGTTGGCCAAGACAGAAGTGGTGGTGGAGGCGGAACCCTTGCCGGTGAAGCTGCCACAACCTTACTATATTCAAGCAGGCTCTTTTGCTGCACTGGAATTGGCGCAAAAAGAGCAGGCGCGTTTAAAGAGGTTGGGGTTTGAAACGCAACTTTCCAGTCTGCAGGGCAAAACACGTACTTACTACCGATTACGATTAGGCCCTTTTTTTGATCGCTTGCAGTTGAATAAGGTGCGTAATCAGCTGCGGGATGTTGGGGTGGATACATTGTTGATTCGTGCCCCGAAAATGCTTAAACCGAAGGTTGAAGCTTCAGAGAATGCATCCGATTAAATAGGGGCTTTAAAAGGGTAGAGACCTTTGTGGGCGCCTCTCGGGAAAAGGTCTCTTAATCGCCTTTGGCAAGCATGGCTTTAAGATTGGCAAGATGAGCATTCCCCACCTCTTTCTGCTCTTCTACGGACAGCTCAACACCAGGCTTACCTTCCCATTGAATTACCTCTTCTGGTAGCTCTTCTAAAAAACGGCTTGGCTCACAGGGAGTATCTTCGCCATATTTCCGGCGTTTTTTCGCATAGGTGAGGGTGAGGGATTTTTGCGCGCGGGTAATGCCCACATAGGCAAGGCGGCGCTCTTCTTCCAGGCCTGGGGATTCCAGATTCTGTTTATGCGGTAGCAGCTCTTCCTCCATGCCAATTAAAAAAACATGAGGAAACTCCAGCCCTTTTGAGGCATGTAGGGTCATTAGGCTGACTTGGTTATGGGCTTTTTCCGATTCATTGCGCTCTAGAATGTCCATTAAGGTCATATGAGAGACAATTTTATCCAGTTTAAGGGCTTCGCCATCTTCTTCTTGTGCCTTTTGCAGAATGCGTTCTATCCATAGTAACAGGTCGCGCACATTTTCAATGCGTCGCTCTGCGGTTTTTGCATTGCTGGCGGTCTCATGCAGCCAATTGTCATACTCAATGGTTTCCAACAGTTGACGGATAAAGTGGATAACCTCTTCACCCTCCAGGGTGTCTGCTGTTTTGACCCAGTCTAGCAGCACCTCCCCAAAACGCTGTACGCGCCTAAGGGCTTTCTCATCCAAGACATTCATGAGACTAAATTGTTGGGTGGCGGCAAATAGGCTGATACCGCGTTCAGTGGCAAAACCGGCAAGCTTTTCTAAAGTGGCAGCGCCGATTTCACGTCTAGGCGTGTTCACAATGCGTAAAAAAGCGGCATCATCATCAGGATTAACAATTAATTTGAGATAGCTCAGCACATCTTTAACTTCTGCATAGTCAAAAAAGCTCTGGCCGCCAGAGATCGTATAGGGAATATTCTGCTCTCGTAGGGCGCGTTCAATCAGGCGGGATTGATGATTGCCACGGTAGAGAATGGCATAGTCTCGGAACTGATTTTGATATTTAAATTTGCTAACGATCAATTCAGAGACAACGCGTTCGGCCTCCTGTTGCTCATCTTCACAGGCTAAAATACGAATTGGTTCGCCCATGCCCATTTCAGACCATAGTTTTTTCTCAAATACATGGGGATTGTGTGCAATTAAGGCATTGGCTGCAGAGAGGATGCGATTACTTGAACGGTAATTCTGCTCCAGTTTAATCACTTCTAAATTTGGAAAATCCTGTTTTAATAAGGCTAAGTTCTCCGGCTGCGCTCCGCGCCAAGCATAGATTGATTGGTCATCATCCCCCACCACGGTAAAGCGCGCCTCTTTACCGACCAGCTGTTTAACCAGCTGATATTGAGCCGCATTGGTATCTTGGTACTCATCCACCAGCAGATAGCGCACCCGGTTTTTCCATTTATGTAAAATCTCGGGCTGCTCATGAAACAGGCGCACCGGCAGGCCGATTAAGTCATCGAAATCGACCGCATTATAGGCATGGAGCTGTTTTTGATAATAACCATAAAGCACTGCATGGGCGCGTTGCAGCGCATCTTCTGCTGTTTCGATCGCGACTTCGGGCGAGATGTGTTGGTTTTTCCAAGCTGAAATCTCCCACTGCACCCCTTCCAGTTCATCCGGATCCAGCTGATTCTTTTTCATCAGCTCTTTTAAGATCTGCGCCGTATCTTGCACATCCATAATAGAGAAGTTGGCTTTATAGCCCAAGGCTTTGTATTCTTGACGGATAATATTGAGGCCAAGGGTGTGAAAAGTGGAGACATTAAGCCCTTTAGAAGGATCATCCTTTAAGAGTTTGCTGACCCGCTCTTTCATCTCTTTGGCGGATTTATTGGTAAAGGTGACCGCATAGATATTGCGCGCTGGAATGTGTTGGTGACGAATCAGGTAGGCAATCTTTTCGGTGATCACGCGCGTTTTGCCTGAGCCGGCGCCTGCTAAGACCAAGCAAGGGCTATGCACATGTTTGACTGCTTGAAGTTGGCGTTTATTTAGGGTATGCATGAACAATCGTTTAAGGTTGGAACGAGAGGGAATTATACTGAAAGAGACCTTTGCATGAGATGGTTCTACGGCTAAAAATGGCTAAAATTTCCCAAATCGTTGTTGGAAAACTTGGCAATAGCTGGCTATTGCCTGCGTTTCCCGCCTAGATATGGAAAATTTTCTCTCATTTTTAGCTCGCATCCCACTCATGCAAAGGTCTCTTAAATTTAACTGAACCCGCGGAGATTGCGTTTTTGAAAGCAAAAAACTGAGGTTGTATGTCATTTACAGTAAAATGGCGGTCTCGAAAAAAGGTAAGCATTTTATGTCATCCATAGAACAGTTAAAACAGGATATTGTGTTCCAAGAGACATTGATGGGGCATCCACTCACATTTCATACCACTTGGGGATTGTTTAGTCCGCGTAATATTGATGCAGGGACGCATTTATTGCTGAAGCATCTACAGATTCAGCCGGATGAAGTGGCGTTGGATATTGGTTGTGGCTATGGGCCTATCGGTTTAACGATTGCCGCCAATGCTCCAGAAGGCAAGGTGCATATGGTGGATAAGGATTTTGTCGCCGTGGATTATGCCAATAAAAATGCGCAGATCAATGGGCTGTCAAATGCTCAAGCCTATCTGTCCAACGGGTTAAGTCGCGTGCCCACAGACCAGAAATTTACCACCGTGGTATCCAATATTCCCGCTAAGGTGGGGAAAGAGATGTTGAGTATTTTGTTGCACGACGTCCACAATCAGCTTCAGCCTGGAGGACAGTTTGTGGTGGTCACCATTAATGGCTTGCGTCAATATATGAAACGCAATTTTATGGAAGTGTTTGGCAACTATGAAAAAGTTAAGCAGGGGAAGGATTACACCATATCTAGAACCATTAAGGAGCATTGTTAAAAAGTATTGTGGTTCAATATTTCGGACGCTCTTGTAAGATAATGTTTATCAAATACAGGAGTGAAGCCGTACAGCTTCAAAAGTGTTTCGAAAATTGCATAGAAGATACGGCCTTCAAAGTCCAATAAGCAGCAAAGGTGCCTGTTGGAATAACGCCGTGGTCGAACGTTTTTCGGCAGTTTGAAACATGAATGCTTGAATAACGTGAGTCACCTTGAACGACAAGGAATGAAGTCAGACGTTGATGGTTATATCCGTTATTACAACTAACGAAGAATACATTCCATACTAGGTGATATGAGCTCAGAGGTGGCGTTGCTAAAGATAATTTAACGAGTAAAGTGTTCGATTTTGGTTGACTAGAACATAAAACTAAAACATTAGGAAAATAAAAATGCCTTTAGATTTATCTGATACGTTAGTGATTGGTATCTCTTCAACAGCTTTATTTGATTTAAGTGAAGCAGATGCTTTTTTTAGAGCTCAGTTAGAAGAAAATAGAGATACGGCTATCAAAAAGTATCGTGAATTTATGCTAGAACGTGAAAATCAACCTCTTAAAGATGGTACTGGAATGCCTTTGGTTAAGGCATTATTGGAATTGAATGAATATAAAGGAGGGGACAAGAGTAGTCCGCTTGTTGAAGTGGTCGTAATGTCCCGTAATAGTCCAGAAACAGGCATTCAGGTTTTGAATAATATTCGTTCCCGTGAACTCCCTATTACTAGACATGCATTTACGGGTGGAGAATCAGTTACACAGTATTTGGAAGCATTTGATGTCGACTTATTCTTGACCACTTCAGAATCCGATGCACAAAAGGTAATTGATTCAAAAGTCTGTGCAGCCGCACTAGTTAAAGAACCGCCAAAAGAAATTGAAAAAATTCCTGAAGGACAAGTCCGCATCGCATTTGATGGTGATGCAGTAGTGTTCGATGATAGTAGTGAATTTATCTATAAATCGGAAGGTATAGATGGTTTTTATGATCATGAAGATTCACAACAGGATGTGCCAATGCCAGAAGGGCCTTATGCAACATTACTAAGAAAATTAGCTCGTTTGCAAGAACGTTTACCTTTCAGTATTGAATACTCTCCAGTCAGGATTGCGATTGTCACTGCACGAAATGCTCCAGCGGAGATGAGGGTTATTAAAACCTTGCGTGAATGGGGTGTTTATGTAGATGAAGTATTCTTTTTGGGAGGTCTGGAAAAGTCGAAAATATTACGAGCTTTCAAGGCACATATTTTCTTTGACGACCAAGACACTCACTTAGAAACAACCTCAAAGCACATAGCATCTGCAAAAGTACCTTACGCTTCAAATTCAAAGCTCAGATCTTTACCACCGAAATCAACAGAAGTGAAATTTGTCGAGAAAAATGCAGAGAAGGAAGGTTAAAAAATGTCTGTTTATAAAATTTTCTGTGACGAAAGCTACCATTGTAATTCCCCCATTTTTAAGATCGGTTAAAGTGGAGGGTTACAAATTAGAGGTTTTTTCATGGCCTTAGCCTGGTGAATGTGTAAAATGGTTACCAGAGAGCAAACAAATCAGAAAGGATGGATTATGAAAAAATTTTTAACCTATTTAATGCTCAGTGTGATGACTTTGGGTTTGACAATCCAGACTGCAGAAGCTAAACGATTCGGAATGGGTAAAAGTTATGGCTATAACAAGCAAGTCGCGCCTAAGCGTTATGGGACAGCGCCAAAATCTAACACGACGCCACAAGCGACAAAGCCTGCTGCTCAAGGTGGAAAAACCGCTGGACAGCCTTCGGGGGCTTCACGCTGGTTGGGCCCTTTAGCCGGTTTAGTGGCCGGTGGTTTATTGGCTTCTATGTTATTTGGAGATGGCTTCCAAGGCATTCAGTTTATGGATATCTTAATTTTTGGTTTAATCGCCTTTTTGTTATTTAAATTGTTTGCCAGTCGTCGTCGCCTTGCGACAGAGACCGGTCAAGCGGACTCCATGGCGCCGACCTCACAACCCGCAGCGGCGAAACCCCAATCTTTTCAAGCGCAAATACCTGAACAGAATCGTCATACGGCTGGTGCCGAAGGGGGAAGTATCATTGGATCAGCGCTTTCAGACAATACGGAACCTGTCTCCGTGGCGCCAAGCTGGTTTGATGAAAAAAGCTTCTTAGAAGCAGCGAAGCACAATTTTGTAGAGGTACAAAAAGCGTGGGATCAAGGAGACTTGGCGGAAATTGAGTCTTACTGTTCACCAGAATTGTTTGCTGAGCTCAAAAGTCATGTGCAGCCAGGGGTCAATCATACTGAAGTGGATACATTGGATGCAGAAATTGCGGACATGGCGGTTGAAGGCGATGACTTTATTGTCAGTGTACGTTTTAGTGGCTTTATTAAGGAAGATGGCAAGCTTCATGCTTTTAATGAAATCTGGCATTTGCGTCGACCTGTGGATGGGTCGGGTAATTGGGAAATTATTGGGATTCAGCCGGGCCATTGAAGCGAGGCTTTCCCTAAGGAGAAGACAATGAAACGTACAGCTCTCGTTTGGTTATTCATCTTGCCTTTTATCATGTTAAGCAGTGGGTGCTCCAAAGAGAAGGTACAGATCACTTCTGCAGCGATTGTGAATCAAGATAGAGGCTCGGGCAATTTTGACCGGGTGTTGGAAATCTGTTTTGAAAAGCCGTTGAGCGCCACCTATTATCATAAAGTTTTTATTGTGACCTATGAAGATGTCAAGATCCGTGGGGAAGGGCGTTTGACGCCCTTGGCGTCAGATCCGGACAATAAATGTATCTATAAAAACTTGTATTTTTATATTAATCGTAACTCACCAGTTGGCATGCGGCAGATGATTCATGACTATGTGAGACCGGGTAATATTCGTCTGTTAAAAATCCAAGTGTTTGCGGATAAACCGGAAGGTAAAGCGCAGCCCATGGATGAAAAAACTTTTCGTGATTTATAGGAATAATAAGGTCATTGCTTAGTAAAATATTTTCCAATCGGCAACTATTTTCGTGTTGCTTGCAGAGTGATCCACAATTTTTAGGCGTGCCAGCGTTTAATATGGCGCGTCTGCCAGAAATGCATTTTGGCTGGGGAATACGCTTTCAACTGTTAGATGCGTTACTTAACCAATATCATGACGCCAAACTGGTTGTGGTTACCGGTCAGTTTTTAAGTCAGGACGGGGAATTTGGCCATTTTCTGGTTAAGAAACTGGCAGAAAACCACAATCAGGTGCTGCACTTTGTGGTCTCAGGAGAGCCTTCACCCGATCTGGTGGATGAACTGGTGCAACAGTGTGATAGACAGACCGATGCGGTGATTGGTTTGGGCGGTGGCAGTGTGTTGGATACCGCCAAAGCGATCGCGGGTTTGATTCCTTCGCAAACTTCAGTGATGGACTATCTAGAAGGTGTGGGCAAAGGGCAACCTTTTCAGGGAGAAACGGTGCCTTTTATTGCGGTGCCCACCACGGCGGGTACAGGCAGTGAAACTACTAAAAATGCGGTCTTGTCGCGTTTGGGTCAATTTAAAAAATCTTTTCGACATGAAAAGTTGTTGGCGCAGAGTGTATGGTTAGATCCAGCCTTTTTACCTTCCGTTCCGCCTAAAACGCTTTATGCCACCGCAATGGATGCTTTTACACAACTCTTAGAGTCTTATACGACGCGGGAGGCCAATCCAATCACTGACGCACTGGCTTGGCAGGGGTTGACCCTATTTAAGGGCAGTTTGGAGATTTTACAGAATTCGGAGGATGACCAGAAACTACAAGCTGCCTATGAGCATCTCATGTT
The DNA here is from genome assembly GCF_054657255.1 of Galenea microaerophila. Classification (NCBI taxonomy): domain Bacteria; kingdom Pseudomonadati; phylum Pseudomonadota; class Gammaproteobacteria; order Thiotrichales; family Piscirickettsiaceae; genus Galenea; species Galenea microaerophila. Next base: position 113,429 of record NZ_BAAHWZ010000002.1, on the reverse strand, counting down.
AGCGGCCAGTTTGTCAGGGATTACCTTAGCCAATGCGGGATTGGGTGCCGTACATGGTTTAGCGGGACCGGTTGGGGCTTTTTTTGTAGCGCCGCATGGGGAAGTGTGTGCGAGACTGTTGGCACCGATTACGCAAGCCAATATTGAAGCCTTGCAGCAAGCTTTGCAAACAGGGAAGCACCCAGCTGTTCCGTCTGCTGAACAAGGAGCCCCTTTAAAGGCGATGGATCGACAAAGATTGCAATTGATCCTGGAAAAATATGCACAAATTGGCTGTCTTTTAGCTGGAGAAGATTTACCGCAAGCGCAGGCATTAAAGCAACTGGTTGAGCAATTGCAGAAACTGACCGTGCAGTTTGTACCAGAAGGATTGCAGCAATATGGTTTAACTGCGGAGAATTTAACGCCTATACTAGAGAATTGCCGCAGCGGAAGTATGCTGGGAAATCCTTTGCCATTGTCAGATGAAGCTCTTAAACAAGCCTTATTGCAGGCACTTTAAAACAGCCTAGTCATTTTAAAGGTGCGCATTGCACAAATAAAAATGTGAAAATTCTTTTTTATCACGCTTTTACTGAATATGAACATGCGTGGCTAAATAGATTTGCCACAGCCCTAATAGGATGACACTGGCGCCCGCCAGGCGTCGAACCCACAGTTTTCGTGACCACTTGGTAAGCAAAAAAGCAAAGGTGCCCATTAGGAGAAGATTGGGCAGCGTGCCTAAACCAAATGCCCCCATTACCAGTGCTCCCTTAAAGGCGGAGCCAGCTGAAAGCGCCATAATCAGCATGCTGTAAACCAATCCACAAGGCAACCAACCCCAGAGCATTCCATAGAGATAAGCTTGTGGCAAGGTTTCGATGCGGTTAAATCTTTGGGTCAGCGGCTGTAACTTTTGCCATATTTGCGCGCCCACTTTTTCAATGGCGACTACGCCATACCACCAGCCGCCTAAATAGAGGCCGAGTGCAATCATAAAAAGTCCCGCCAGCCATTGTAGAAGTTGTTGCGCAGGGAGAAATGCGGCCAGATTGGTTAAAGAGGCTCCGAGCAGTCCAAAAACCGCCCCTAACACCATATAGCTGGAGATGCGCCCCAAGTTATAAGCCAGTTGATAGGGAAACATGCGGGCAAAATGGGTTTGCACGGAAGGTTTGAGACTGAAAGTCAAACTCCCTACGACCCCCCCACACATGCCTAAGCAGTGGACACCGCCAAGCAAACCCACCAAGAATGCTGTGAGATAAAGTGAGTGGCTACCTAATACATTTAACCAGTGATTCAAGATTTCCATTGCTTTTACTCAGGTTTTAGGTGGGGTGTCGGAGACGATCTAGGGTTCGATAGCCAATGGCTTCTGCTAGGTGGGCTTCATTTGGCGCTGTTAGCTGCATGTCCGCCAAAGTGAGAGTCATGCGTAAGATGGCATGGTAGGCTCTGGCTGAAAGGCCAAGGCGCTCAATTGCCCGTTGCAGCAACTGTTGCATGCGTTCGTTCGGTTGGATGTATTGAGGCAGCTGTTTGACAGTGAGTAAGCCATTTAAGCAGCCTTGACGTGCCAGTTGACGTTGACGACACTGAATGATACGTTCCCGTACCTGGGCACTGCTCTCTGCGGTGGGATCGGTTTCGGTGGCCTGTAAATCAGCGATCTCGACAGGCGGGACTTCAATCTGCAAGTCAATTCGATCTAATAAAGGGCCGGAGATTTTTTTCAGATAGCGTTGAATCTGCTCAGGGGTGTCATGACAGCGGCCATGAGGATCATCGGGAAAAAAACCGCTGGGACTGGGATTGAGTGCGCAGACCAGTAGCGGATGTGCCGGATAGGTGATGTGGCCATTGACACGCGAGATTTGAATGTGATGATTTTCTAAAGGTTCCCGCAGCGCTTCCAGAGCGGATCGACTAAATTCGGGGAGCTCATCTAAAAACAGTAACCCATGGTGCGCGAGACTAATAGCGCCTGGTTTAGGAAAGGGGGTGCCACCACCGACTAAGGCAGGAAGGGTAATGGAGTGATGTGGCATGGCAATTGGCGGTGCAAACGGTGTTGCTCGATGCTGAGAAGTGAGAGAGTAGATAGAGGCGACTTCCAATGCTTGCGCACGTGTTAATGGGGGGAGAAGACCGGCTAAGGCTTTGGCCAGCATGCTTTTACCTGAACCGGGAGGGCCGACCATAATCAGTGGGTGGTGTCCACTGGCTGCGATTTCCAGCGCACGTTTCGCTTGATGCTGACCCCGAATATCTCTCAAATCAATATGCGCTTGTTCAGAAGGTGAGGTGTCGCTAGGTGCTAATGGATGGGGCGATTTTAACGGGTTGTCGCCCATTAAAAATTCGCAGACTTGTAAAAGGTGATCCGCTCCCATCACCTTGGGATTTTCGAGTAAGGCGGCTTCTTCTAGGTTGGCCGTTGGAATGATGGCCGTTCTATTGGCTTGGTTGCTGGCGATAATACTGGGCAGAATGCCGGAAACAGGGCGTAGCTGTCCATCGAGTCCCAGCTCACCAAAAAACTCAAAATCGTCCGTTTCTGCAATCAGCTGTTCAGTGGCTTTTAATAGGCCAATGGCAATCGGAAGATCATAACGACTGCCGGTTTTAGGAAGATCCGCAGGCGCCAGATTGAGAGTGATGCGTTGTGGGGGGAGTTGAAAATGACTGTTGATCAAAGCGCTGCGCACCCGATCTTTACTCTCACGCACACTGGCTTCCGGTAAACCCACAATATTCAAAGTGGGTAAGCCGTTACTGGTATGGACTTCAACAATCACCTCTGGGGCTTCTAGTCCCAGTACGGCCCGAGTATAGATAGCCGCCAGATTGCGCATTATTTTTTCACCTAGGTTAGATCATCCTGCTTTTGTGGATCTTCTGTCGGCGGAAGATGTAGGGCTTCAAGTTTTGCTACGCGAGCTTCTAAGGCTTCGACTTTCTCACGTGTTTTTTGTAACACCGCTTTTTGCACGTCAAACTCTTCTCGAGTGACCAAGTCCATCTTGGAAAATGCAGCACTGAGGCTGGCTTTAATATTTTGTTGGACCTGATCTGGGAGTTTACCTAAACCCGGTGGGAGTGCGTCCATAATAGATTTGACGAGCTCTTCAAGTTGTTTGGGATTGAGCATATTGAACCTCAAAATTGGTTGGAAGGGAGCTTCTATTTTACAAGAAGTTTTATGCCGGTTAGAAAAAGTTCGTGATAGAATTTATATATTAAACTATCTAAAACACAGGTAAGGTTATGTCTGATCTCTATTCTCATGATTCCGAAGAGACTGCTAAACGTCTATTTGACAAAATTACGCAGATTTTTGAAGAGGATAAGATTAATCCAACGCCGATGAATTATTTAGTGTGGTATGCCTATCTAAAAGGCGATCATCCCCAGTTTCGCAAAAAGATGGATGAGGTTTTATCAGATCCTTTTGGCTATCATGATCGAATAGGTCGTCAGCTTTTTGAAGAGTATTTCGATTCGTGTGATAGCTCTGAATCATCCATTGATTTAGCATTTCGTCGTTTACTGAATGCGATGGTGAAAAGGCTTAATCGGTGGAGTCAAAAAATAGAATCAGAGTCTCAACAGCTAGAGCAGTGTTCCCATACTTTAAATAACCCTGATTTAAGTGTCGATCAAGTGCGTGAAATTACTAAAATTGTGTTGGAAACGGCTGATTCTATGAAAAAAGATAGTGACGCCATGAAAGAGGATGTGGTCAGTACGGTGGATGAGGTCAAACAGTTGCGCGAGGAGTTGATTCAGGCGCGAGCACAAGTATTGACCGATGAGCTGACAGAGGTGGGCAATCGAAAGGCCTTTAATGAAGCCATTGCGGAAATGACGACACAAATAGAAGAGGGGGAATTAGAGGCATTGTGTCTGATTATGACTGATATTGACCGATTTAAACGCTTTAATGATGAGTTTGGGCATCTGGTTGGCGACAGTGTTTTGCGCTATTTTGCCAGCTTAATGAAGCGACTTTCTCGAGAAAATGAAACTTTGTGTCGCTATGGAGGCGAAGAGTTTGCCATTTTGGTCAGCAATGAGTCGTTAGAGGGCACTGTGAAAATTGCCGAAGAGATTCGTTCTACGCTGGAGCATGCGCGGTTAAAGCGTAAAGGCAGTGAGCGCGAAATTGGCCAGATTACAGCTTCTTTTGGTGTGGCGTGTTATCGCCCAGGAGAAAGTATAGAGGACTTTATTGCGCGGGCGGATGCTGCCCTTTATCGCGCTAAAGAAACGGGGCGTAATCGTGTCGTTTCTGAATTGGAACTTACAGCACAAGCGGATTAATGCAGTCCAGGCAGACAGAACAGGCCGCTTTAAGTTTTGAGCAATTTGAACGTGCCTATGGTGCACCGATTGCACAAGCCGTCTTAAAAGCCAGCCCTCAAGATTTTGTAGTAGAAGAGCAGCTTGGGTTTGAATTGACGGATGAAGGCGAGCACCTCTGGCTTTGGATTGAGAAAGTTGGCCAAAATACCGATTGGTTAGTCAAGCAGCTTGCTAAAAGCTTACATCTTTCTCCAGCCGCCATCGGCTATGCGGGCAAAAAAGATCGTCAAGCGGTCACTCGTCAGTGGCTCAGTGTGCAACTGCCGGTTTCAAAAGAGCCTGAACTCATGGCTCGACTCCGTAGTTTGCCCGGCATCCAGTGCTTAAAGCATCAGCGACATGCAAAAAAGTGTCATATAGGCGATCATCAGGCCAACCACTTCCTATTGCGATTGCAGTTTCCGATAGCTGTGTCGAGTGAAGCAAAAGCACAGCTTGAGCAACGACTGCAACAGATCGCAGAAAAGGGGTTTCCCAACTATTTTGGAGAGCAGCGTTTTGGTCACCAGATGCAAAATCTGCTCAAAGGCGAACAGTGGTTACAAAATCCACGCCGCAAAGTCCCGCGTCATCTAAAAGGGCTGTACCTTTCTGCCCTGCGCAGTGCTTTGTTTAATACTGTACTGAGTCAGCGGGTGCATTTGCATAATTGGCAAACGCCTTTGGCCGGAGAAGTCTTTTGCGAGGCTGAACCCCATCCCAATCCGGCTTTAGCATTGACAGGACCGCTACCGGGGGATGGCGCTTTAGGCAGCCAAGAAGCTGTATTGGCCATAGAAGAACAAGCGATAGAGCCATTTGAGTCTTGGTGGAACGGGCTTAAACAAGCTCGATTGCGACCTGAACGTCGAGCCTTGACGTGTTTGCCGCAAGCTTTACAATGGCAGTGGGCTTCAGAAAAAACAGTGACTTTAGCCTTTACTTTGCCTAAAGGCAGTTATGCAACCATGTTGGTGCGTGAATTGGTGCAAACCGTAGTGCCACCCTCCAGCGATTGATTTATCTGTTTATTCATATATACTTGTTTAATTAATAGTAATTTTAAGAGGATTTTACGCTATGACGCGCTTAACCATCTTTTCCAGAAAGCTGCCCTTGACTATTGGAGGGGTGATTCTTGCCGTGATATCTTTATCGGCTTGTCAAAAAGGCGAGGAGACGGCACAAACCGCTAAAGAATCTGTGCCGCCTTTGGTCAAAACGACACATCCGGTATTGATCCGAGGTTCACAATCAGAGGCGTTAGTGGGGCAGGTAGTGCCTCAGGTGGAGTCGGCAGTCGGTTTTCGGGTGGCGGGTCTGATCAAGAAGCGTCAGGTCAAGTTGGGAGAGAGCGTTGAAAAAGGACAGACGCTGTTCCAATTAGATGCCACGGACTATGCTCTGAAGGTGAAGTCGGTCGAAGCGCAAATCCGTTCTACAGAATCCGATCTGATAACGGCGAAACGCGACTTAGCGCGATTGAGCGATTTACGGGCGCGTAAGTTGGTGTCACAACAGCAGGTGGATAATGCACAAAATGCAGTCACCAAATTAACAGCAGCTTTGGCCGCACTGCAACCGCAACTACAATTGGCTAAAAATCAATTAGCCTATACTCAGCTTAAAGCGCCTATGGAGGGTGTGGTGACCGCTATTTTGGCAGATGAAGGTCAAGTGGTGAGTGCAGGAAAACCAGTGATTCAAGTGGCGCAGGTAAGCGGTAAACTCGCTCAATTTGATTTACCTGAATCCTTAAAGCAGCAACTGCATTCGTTGCCTCAAACACTAGGGGTAAAGGTGAATGGGCAAACCTTACACGCGCAGCTTTATCATCAAGCACCGGCAGCAAACCCAATCAGTCGGACGTGGCAGGTGGCCTATCAATTGCCAGATTCAGTCAGCCAAACACTCGCTTTTGGTCAGACTGTCACTGCCGATTTTATCGCCTCTGCCCAGCAGAAATATTGGCAGGTTCCCAATACGGCGATTTTGATGGAACATCACCAAGCCTATCTTTATACGGTGGAAAAAGGCCAGCTCAGACGGAAACCGATCCAAGTGGTCAAGATGTTAGATCAGTCCGCATGGATCAGAGGAGAATTAACGAATCAGGATGTGATTGTGAGCATGGGTGTGCACACGCTGCATCCTGAAGAAACGGTTAGGGTGAGCAAAGATGGGTAAGTTTAATCTTTCAGCTTGGGCGATTAAGGAGCAGTCTCTAACGCTCTATTTGATTTTGATGACTTTGATTGTGGGCATTGCGGCGTTTATTTTAAATGGGCGTGCCGAAGATCCACAATTTAGCGTTAATACCATGGTGGTGACTGCCTCTTGGCCAGGGGCAAGCGTGAAGCAGATGGAAGAGCAGGTGGCGGATCCATTGGCCAAACGCTTAGAGGAAATTGATTGGTTTGATCGTGTGGAAACCAAAATTCGTCCTGGTCAAGTCGAGATGTTAGTTAACTTTGCCGATAATACACCGCATGGTATCAGTGAACAGCTATTTTATCAGGTGCGCAAACGGCTGGGAGATACGGCTAAAACCTTGCCAAAAGGGGTGGTCGGTCCTTTTTTTCAGGATGATTTTAAAGATGTCTACTTTACCCTTTACTCTTTGACGGCTTCAGAGCCGAGCTTGCCACAGACAGAACTCGTCAAGGTGGCGGAAACGATGAAAAAAGCGCTGCGGCGTGTGGAAGGTGTGAAAAAGGTCATTTTAATAGGGGAGCAGAAACCGCAAATTTTTGTCGACTTTGATCTGAGCAAACTCTTTAACTTAGGGATTTCTATTGAACAAATTAAACAGCAGATCGGCTCACAATTGTCAGTCATTAATGCGGGGTTTATAGAAACGCAAGGACCTCGTCTGCAGATTCGTCCTCATCAAGGTGCCAAGGATACGTTGCAAGCTTTAAAACAGTTGCCTATTCAAATTGATCATAAGGTCTGGCAACTGGGCGCGCTCGCGGATATTCATCCAGGTTTTGAAACACCGCCTAATTTTTTAGTGCGTGACCGAGGGCATAAAGCCATTGTGCTGGGTGTGGTGATGAAAGAGAATACCGACGGCTTAAAATTGGAAAAAGCACTCAAGCAGTTTGAAGCCAACTATACGCCTCAGTTACCCGTCGGGGTAAAGTTGGATCAGATCACCAATCAGGCCGATGCGATCCATTTGGCACTGGATACTTTCCAGTTAAAATTTGTGGCGGTACTGCTGGTAGTGATGATTGTCAGCTTTATTGCGCTGGGCTTCCGAGCAGGGATCATTGTGGCGCTGGCGGTCCCATTAACCTTGTCGCTAGCCTTCGTCTTTATGAAAGTGACCGGTATCGATTTTAACCGTATCTCATTAGGCGCTTTGATTATTGCATTGGGTCTATTGGTGGATGATGCCATTATCTCCATTGAAATGATGATTATGAAAATGGAACAAGGCATAGAGAAGGTGAAATCTGCTGCCTATGCGTGGACCTTGACCGCTGCGCCGATGCTAGTGGGTACACTGGTCACGGTGATGGGCTTTTTGCCGATTGGAACTGCACAGTCTCGCGTAGGGGAGTATGCAGGGGGGATATTTTGGGTTACTGGCATTGCCTTGATCTCCTCCTGGCTAGTGGCCGTTTGGTTTACCCCCTATTTAGGCGTCAAGTTACTCCCTAACACCTTTAAGTCTAAAGTGGAAACGGATCCTTTTGATCGTCCTTTCTATCGCGGCTTAAGAAAAGGCATCACTTTTTGTGTGCGCCGAAAATGGTTGATTGTTTTTATGACCGTGATCGTTTTTGTGGCTTCTGTTATGGGGTTAAAAAAGAAAGTGGAAAAACAGTTTTTCCCCAGCTCGGATCGCCCTGAACTGATAATTGATGTCAACTTACCCGAAGGGAGCAGTTTTGAAACGACCAACCGCATTATGAAGCGTATTGAAAAGCAGCTGCAAAGTCGTGAAGAAGTGCGTTCAGTTTCCAGTTATGTGGGTCGGGGATCTCCCAGGTTTTTCCTCGCTTTAAACCCTGAGCTGCCTAACCCAGCTTATGGAAATATCGTTGTCGTAACGAAGGATATGCACGCTAGGGAGCATCTGCAAGCCGCGTTACAAAAGCAGATTGATAACGGCGTGTTTGCAGAAGCGCGTGTGCGCGTCCATCCTTTGCTGTTTGGTCCGCCGGTCGCTTGGCCAGTCACTTTCCGGGTGGTGGGTGAAAATTATGAAACCATAATCAATATTGCCAATCAAATCCGGCAAAAAATGGCGCAATATCCGTTCTTAATTGACCCTCATCTCTCTTGGGAGACGCAGGTGCCCAATCTTCAGTTGAAGTGGAATTTGCAGCGTTTGGCGCAGTTGGGGATGACGCCTGCTCAAGTGGCGACGCAATTGAATGCGTATGAACAGGGGGTCGTCGCAGCACAAGTCTTAAGAGGTATTCGCACGACTGAAGTGCGGTTGAGAGGTCAACCGGATCAAGTGACACCGGCCAAATTGAGCGCTGTGCCGATCACTCTGCCGAGTGGTAAAACCGTGCCACTGTCTCAAGTGGCAGAAGTCACCATTGGACAAGAGTATGCCTTGGTCGAGCGTCGTAATCGTGAGCCGACTGTGAGCGTCTATGCTGAAGTGCGTCCTGGCATTCAACCCCCAGATGCGACAGCTAAGGTTTGGCAAGGATTGCAATCTATTGTCACGCATTTGCCACCGGGCTACCGCGTTGAAATTGGGGGTTCTGTAGAGGAGTCTTCAAAAGCGCAAAACTCCATTAAGGTGCAAATGCCGTTAATGATTTTGGCTGTGACCTTCTTAATTATGCTCTATGTGCGCAGCTTCACCAGTCTGTTTATGGTGTTGGTGACCGCGCCTCTGGGGGTGATTGGCGCAGTTGCGGCCATGCTACTGTTTCACCAGCCGTTAGGCTTTGTGGCCAATTTAGGGATTATTGCCTTAGGGGGTATCTTAATGCGTAATACGCTCATTTTGATTGCGCAGATTAAAGAGGATTATGAGGTAGAAAAAATGCCTATATCGCAAGCGGTAATTGAGGCAACAGTTAAACGCTCTCGACCGGTGATCCTGACAGCATTGGCGGCAGTATTTGCATTTATGCCATTGACCGAATCGGTCTTCTGGGGTCCCATGGCCTATGTGCTGATTGGGGGTATTTTTATGGGTACCTTTATTACCATTTTCTTCTTACCAGCCCTGTATGCAGTTTGGTATCGAATTAAATTGAATGGATAGATAATCGCAATCGTTCTTTAAGATGTTAGCCCCCAATCCTTCAGGACTGGGGGTTTTTTATTTGTCATAATCTAATTTAGTGATGTGATGGCTGAATAAAGGGGGTTTGATAAGTGTTTAACGGCTATGGGTCTCAAGATAAAAAGGGACAAGCATTTGATGTGTTTTTCCTTGATCGATAATGAGGGTAACATACCACTCCATTTTGTCACGCGTACAAAAAGCCAACATGGTGGTTCCTTGCCAGTGATGGGCATCGACAGGTTTTAAGGGCACTCGGTTATAGCCCATATACATGTTATGACCGCTGATATCAATTTGCACCGATTTTGCGCTCAAGGACCCTAAGTCCACCTTAACCGTTAAGGGTTTGGCTACAGGAATAGGCTTGGGGGAAATATCTAAAGTGATGCGCTGTCCATGAAATTCAGCTGTGCAAGCTTGCTGATGCAGGTTGCACTGCTTCACCAAAGGCCAGGTCTCCTGTTTAGATGGGGACGAGGTTTGTTCACAGCCCGCCAAAGGAAGCAGCATCAGTAGGGAAAGCATCACACGTTTCATAGGATCAATTGTAGTGGATTGCAGCGGAGAAGGTAAGGTCAAACCCTTTTCAAACCATGGAGAGAGGCTTTAAATCAAAAAAGATTTTGGCTGGAAACGCTTAAGTTTTCGAGCTCAAGCGGTCGGTTCAGGTTGACAATGAGGACAGAAATAGGCGCTTCTTTGGTTGAGTTGTATTTTTTCTATAGGAGTTTGACATTTTAAGCACGGTTGGTCAGCACGCCCATAAACATAGAGCTGTTGCTCAAAATAGCCGGGCTTGCCATCGGGGTTGAGAAAATCTTTAAGGGTCGTGCCACCCTGTTCAATGGCAGCGGCTAGGACGTGTTTGATCTGCTCCACCAGCAATTGAATCTGTTCCAAAGAGAGTTGGGTGGGGAGTGTTTGCGGATGGATGCCGCTTAAAAAGAGGGATTCATTGGCATAAATATTTCCCACGCCTACGACAATTGCACTGTTCATAATTAAACTTTTAATGGGGGACTTTCGATGCTGGATGCGTTGGTGGAGGTAGTGAGCGTTAAAGGCTTCAGATAGCGGTTCCGGTCCCAGTTTGGCAATCAGCGGATGCTGAGCATAGCCCCCTTCCTTTTGATCTGCCCATAACCAAGCGCCAAAGCGACGTGGATCGTGATAGCGCAACATGTAACCATTGTTTAACATTAAATCGATATGATCATGTTTTTGAGCAGGTGTGTCTTGAGGCAAAATGCATAAATTGCCAGACATGCCGAGGTGAATTAAAATATCGCCTTTTTCGGTTTGCAGCAGCACATATTTTCCGCGCCGCAAAATGTTCAAAATCCCCAGTCCTGCTAGGTTAGAAGTTTGTAAAAAGGGAGAAACCGGCCAACGGAGTTTTGTCTGACGAATCTCAAGGGTTTGAATGGTTTGACCTTCTGTTTTAGGCGCGATTCCACGACATGTGGTTTCAACTTCTGGCAATTCCGGCATGGTTTAAGCTTGTTTATGGTTGAAGAGCCTCTATTTTAGGGGGTTAAGGTTGATAAAGTAAATGAAAAGGGCATTAGAGGGAGATTAAAATGCAATCGGAACACTATTTTGTTGAGTATGGCGATGAATGCTATTATGTGGTGGGGCCGCAAGGACAGGTGGCTGCCTATTTAGATTTTGAAAAAGCGGTGGTGGCAGCAAGAGAGTTTGCGCAGAAGTGTTTTCCAGAACATTGGGATAAGACACCGCCAGCCATGCGTGCGGCTAAACAGAAATATCACACATAAAAAACCCAGCAGATGCTGGGTTTTTTAATCACTGGCATTGAGTAGACAATGCTTATTTGATTTTGGCTTCTTTAAAAAGTACATGTTTACGAACAACAGGATCGTACTTTTTAATTTCAAACTTACCGGCCATATTACGCTTATTTTTAGTGGTGGTATAAAAATAAGGGCTTTCGGTAGATTGTAGTTTAATTTTATCGCGCATCAGCTGTCTCCTTAGACCTTCTCACCTCGTGCACGCATTTCCGCTAGCACAGACTCAATGCCGTTTTTGTCAATGATACGCATGCCTGCAGTTGAGACGCGCAATTTAACAAAACGGTTTTCACTTTCAACCCAAAAACGGTGTGTTTGTAGGTTGGGTAGAAAGCGACGACGAGTTTTACGATGAGAGTGAGAAACATTGTTACCGACAGCAGGTCTTTTTCCTGTGATTTGGCAAACTTTAGCCATGGTTAATTCCTCTCAAAATTAATAAATCCGACCGTTTTCAGTACGGATTTTGCAAAATGAAGCTGATGTGGCTTCATTTCGGCTGATTAAAAATATTCGAATATTTCTAAGACCATGAGTTTTCACTCATAGAATGAAGAAGCGGAATTATCCACAGTTTTATATCAGAATGCAAGTTTAAGTATGAAATTTTTTAGAGACCTTTGCATGAGTGGGATGCGGGCTAAAAATGAGAAAAAATTTTCCATATCTAGGCGGGAAACGCAGGGAATAGCCAGCTATTGCCAAGTTTTCCAACAACGATAGGGGGAATTTTAGCTATTTTTAGTCGTAGCACCATCTCGTGTACAGTTCTCTTCTAATGTAAATCTGCTAAAACTAGAACGGATGGTGTTGTGCTAAAGCATACCAACGGCCTGCATTGCCTAAGATAATATGGTCCAAAAGAGAGATATCAACGAGTGCTAAGGCAGACTTTAGATGTTTGGTTAATTCGATGTCGGCTTGGCTAGGTGAAGGATCGCCGCTCGGATGGTTGTGAGCAATAATCACCGCGGCGGCATTGTGAATGAGTGCGTGTTTCACCACTTCTCGAGTATGCACACTGGCTTGATTGAGGGTGCCTTCAAATAAAATGTCAAACCGAATTAGTTGATGCTTTTGATTGAGCAGCAGTATGCCAAAGCGTTCCCGTGCATCGTCCACAGGAAAGCTGTGATGGAGAAAATGTGCCACCGCTTCCGGTTTCTGAAAGCTGTCCCCTTGCTTTAAACCCGATTCAAAATGGCGTCGCGCCATTTCGAGTACCGCTTTAAGCTGGACAAATTTTGCCGTTCCCAAGCCTTTTCCTTGACAGAATGCGCGTTGATCGGCTGCGAGGAGGGCGTGCAGTGAACCGAATTGATTGAGTAGATCTTGCGCCAGCGCTACGGCACTTTTACCTTTAACGCCCACACGTAGAAAAATGGCGAGGAGTTCCGCATCGGTGAGCTGTTCAGCCCCAAATTTCAGCAGTTTTTCACGGGGGCGATCGTTTTCGTGCCAGTCAGAAATGGCCATGGTGCAAAGCACTCGTTGAATTTGTTAAGATAGCGTCCATCATAGCCAAAAATGGGGTGAGAGACAAATGGTGTTTAAAGTGGCCATGCAGGTGCGCGACTATGAATGCGACTTGCAAGGGGTGGTGAATAATGCGGTTTATCAACATTACTTAGAGCATGCGCGTCACCTGTTCTTGCGCGAGCAGGGTTTAGATTTTGCCCAGATCACTGCACAAGGGGTGCATTTAATGCTGACCTCGATTGCATTGCAGTTTAAAGCGCCTTTGCGTCCTCATGACCTTTTTGAAGTGACGGTTCAGTTAAAGAAAAAGGGACGGATTCAATATCTATTTGAGCAATCTATCTATAAAGCGGAAGGACCATTGATGTTGCAGGCGGAGGCAGTGGGGGTTGCCGTTTCTGAAGCAACGGGACGCCCTATGGTTTTTGCGCCTTTAGAGGCGCTGGCGAATGCTTTAAAGGCGGAAACAAAATGAAAATTTTACTGGGCGTGACCGGCGGCATTGCCGCCTATAAAAGTTTGCAGTTGGTACGGTTATGGGTGAAGGCTGGGCATGAGGTGCAAGTGGTAATGACCGAGGGCGCAAAGGCCTTTATCCAACCGCTCTCCTTTCAAACCCTGACCGGTCAGCCGGTGAGAGATGCCCTGTTCGATGAAACGCAAGAGGCGGGCATGAGTCATATTGCTTTGGCGCGTTGGGCGGATGTGATGGTCATTGCGCCAGCGACAGCGAATACGATCGCTAAAGTCAGCTTGGGACTGGCGGATGACCTGTTGTCAACACTGGTATTAGCTTCTGAACGCCCGCTGTTTTTAGCGCCGGCGATGAACCGCTTAATGTGGCAACATCCAGCGACACAAGAAAATATTCAGCGATTGAAACAGCGAGGCGTGCAGATTATTCCGCCAGCCTCAGGTGAGCAGGCGTGTGGTGAAGTAGGGGAAGGGCGCATGGCTGAACCCGAAGAGGTTGTGCGGGCAGTGATAACGCAGGCAGATAAACCCGCAGCCGCTCACGAGGTGCCGAAGACTTTTTGGCATCAAGTTCCGGTATTGGTGACCGCAGGGCCGACGCATGAGCCCATAGATCCCGTTCGTTTTATCGGGAATCGCAGCTCCGGTAAAATGGGGTATGCCATTGCAAAGGTCTTGGCAGAGCGGGGCGCGGATGTGATTTTAATTTCAGGCCCTACCGGTTTAGAGACGCCGCCAGGGGTGAAAACTGTTTCTGTGAAAACGGCGCAAGAGATGTTTAGCGCGGTGCAAGCGTTTTATGCGGACGCAGAAGTTTTTATCAGTGCGGCCGCGGTCGCGGATTATCGCGTGGCTGAGCCGGCTTCACACAAATTAAAAAAGCAGCCGGGTCAAGAGTCGATGGCCTTACAGTTGGTCAAAAATCCAGATATTGTGGCTTGGGTCGCTCAACAGCCCGATAAACCTTATACCGTCGGTTTTGCAGCGGAAACGGAAGATGTTTTGGGGCATGCAGAGAAAAAATTACAGCAGAAAAATCTAGATATGATTTGCGCCAATCAAGTCGGTGAGCACTTGGGGTTTGAGCAGGATGAGAATGCTTTATGGGTACTGACGCCTGATCAACAGTACACCATTGCTCAAGCGCCTAAAGAGCAGGTTGCGCAACAGTTGGTTGAGGTGATTGAAAAGACGCTCCAACAGTCTAAGGCATTAAGACGGTCTTAATGGCTGCGGCCATGCCTTGCGTCAATTGTTCAAGTTCTGAGTCAGGAATATTGAACGCAGGCATGGTATAAACCAGTCTGCCAAAGGGGCGCAGCCAGACACCTTGCTTTAAAGCTTCTGCTTGGATGGCGGGGCCTAAGTCATCCCGATCAAGTTCTACCACGCCAATGGCGCCTAGACAGCGAACGTCCTTGACACCCTCAATCTCACCTAAGGGAGAAAGCTGTTGTTGCAGCGTTTGCTCAATCGTGTGCACCTGTTGTTGCCAAGGTGAGTCGAGGAGTAGGTCAATACTGGCGTTGGCAGCGCTACAGGCAAGTGGATTGGCCATAAAGGTGGGGCCGTGCATTAAGAGGCCTGGATTGCCCTGACTAATGGTGTCACTAATGGTTTCCGTGCAGAGCATGGCGGCTAGGGTTAAGGTGCCGCCAGTGAGGGCTTTGCCGACACACATAATATCAGGCGCGATCTCTGCCCATTCACTGGCAAACAATCGACCAGTGCGTCCAAATCCTGTGGCAATTTCATCGACAATCATCAGGAGATCATATTGGTCACATAGCTGTCGAACCGCTTTTAAATAGCTGGGTCGATAGAATCGCATTCCGCCTGCGCCTTGAACAATGGGCTCTAAAACAATAGCCGCCAGTTCGTGATGGTGTTTTTCTACCAATGTTTTTAGGGCGGTAATATCTGAAAGCGGTTGAGGTTCAGATAGGTTAAAGCCGGCCAAGGGGGCGGGGGCAAAAATATGTTGGGTCAGTAGTTCCGTAAAGAGATGGTGCATGCCGTTTTCAGGATCACTGATAGACATTGCTGCAAAAGTATCCCCATGATAGCCGTGACGGACAGTGAGTAAGCGATGTTTTTGTGGTTGCTGGCGACTGATCCAATATTGAAGCGCCACCTTGATCGCCACTTCGATAGAGACAGAGCCAGAATCGGCAAAAAAAACCTTATCGAGTCCAGCTGGCGTTAAGCGGATAAGTTTTTCAGCTAATTCAATGGCAGGTGGGTGAGTAAGCCCGCCAAACATAATATGTGGCAAGGTATGCAGTTGCTGTTGCATCCGTTCAATAATAAAAGGATGGTTGTAGCCATGAATGGCCGCCCACCAACTGGACATGCCGTCGATGACGGTTCGCCCATTTGCTAAGGTGATTAAACTGCCTTTAGTGGATTGCACGCCGATCACCGGTTGGTCAGGGGGGAGTTTGGCATAAGGATGCCAGATGTGATGTTGGTCAAAGCTTAAAGCCTCTGGCCAATTAAATGGGTTTGCTGTATATGAGGAAGACATAAGAGCGTATTTTAGCGATTTTTAGAGTCGGCGTCACGATTCGTGTCTTTATCGTTTATATTAAAAAAGAATATAAAAAGCACTAAAAATTTCAAAAAAGTCTTAAGAATTTATTGACACCCTAAAATTTAACTGTAAAATACGCACTCACAATTTAGGAGGGTTTCCCGAGCGGCCAAAGGGGGCAGACTGTAAATCTGCTGGCTATGCCTTCGGTGGTTCGAATCCACCACCCTCCACCATGCGGGTATCGTATATTGGCTATTACCTCGGCCTTCCAAGCCGATGAGAGGGGTTCGATTCCCCTTACCCGCTCCAAATTCCAGTCCTCTCTACTCAGCATTTATGATGATAGAGGGGGCTTTTTGTATTTGCTTCCATAGCTCAGTCGGTAGAGCGCATCCATGGTAAGGATGAGGTCATCGGTTCGATTCCGATTGGAAGCTCCATTTTAAATTGTCGCTGTTTTGACAGCGAACACACTTTAACAGGAGTTTGCGTCATGGCAAAGGAAAAGTTTGAAAGAACGAAACCCCATGTAAACGTAGGAACGATTGGCCACGTTGACCATGGAAAGACCACCCTAACAGCGGCACTAACCATTGTGCAAGGAAAGAAATTTGGCGGAGAAGTGAAAGACTACTCAGCCATCGATAATGCGCCAGAAGAAAGAGAGCGTGGGATCACAATTTCAACTGCACACGTAGAATACGAATCAGAAACACGTCACTACGCACACGTAGACTGCCCAGGTCACGCCGACTATGTTAAAAACATGATCACAGGTGCAGCACAAATGGACGGCGCGATTCTTGTTTGTTCAGCAGCAGATGGCCCAATGCCACAAACGCGTGAGCACATCCTTCTATCTCGTCAAGTAGGCGTACCTTACATTGTTGTTTACCTAAACAAAGCCGACATGGTAGACGACGAAGAATTGATCGAATTGGTAGAAATGGAAGTACGTGAGCTTCTAGATCAATACGAATTCCCAGGTGACGATACCCCTGTGATTATCGGTTCAGCCCTTAAAGCGATCGAAGGCGATCAATCAGAAATTGGTGAACCTTCAATTGGTCGTCTAGTGGCAGCGATGGACGAATACATCCCAACACCAGAGCGTGACACAGACAAGCCATTCCTAATGCCTGTAGAAGACATCTTCTCAATCCAAGGACGTGGAACTGTTGCAACAGGTCGTATTGAAACAGGTGTGATCAAAGTTGGTGAAGAAATCGAAATCGTAGGTATTCGCCCAACACAAAAAACCACTGTTACCGGTGTAGAAATGTTCCGTAAACTGCTTGACCAAGGTGAAGCAGGGGACAACGTAGGTATCCTATTACGTGGAACCAAGCGTGAAGACATCGAACGTGGACAAGTATTGGCACACCCAGGTACCATTAACCCACACACCAAGTTTGAAGCAGAAGTGTACGTATTGTCAAAAGATGAAGGTGGACGTCACACCCCATTCTTCAACGGCTACCGTCCACAATTCTACTTCCGTACCACAGACGTTACAGGCGAGTGTCAACTACCAGAAGGTGTTGAAATGGTTATGCCAGGTGACAACGTTCAGATGACAGTTGAATTGATCAACCCAATCGCTATGGACGAAGGTCTACGCTTCGCGATTCGTGAAGGTGGTCGTACTGTAGGTGCCGGTGTGGTCTCTTCTATCATCGAGTAATCGTAGAGAATTGCTAATTCAGTTAGTAAATTGCTTGAAATTAAAGAAGGGGATGTTTATAATCCCCTTTTTTGAACCTACAGGGGTATAGCTCCAATTGGTAGAGCACCGGATTCCAAATCCGGGTGTTGGGAGTTCGAGTCTCTCTACCCCTGCCATATTTCATGACGACCTGAACGTGTTCAGGTCGTTTTAGCTTTCAGAATAGAGTTTTATGTCGAAGAAAATTAAAAATCAAACGGTGACTGGTTCGCCTCAAGATAAGCTCCTGTTTACTTTGGCGCTGCTACTGATGGCCGCTTCTATAGTGGGATATTATGTCTATTCTGAAGCGCACGCTGTTGTTCGCGTTTTAGGGATGTTGGCTGGGGTTGGTGTTTCCATCTTTATGCTGTCTAAAACGGAAAAAGGGCGTGAGTGGATCCATTTTTTTGTTCTCGTAAAAAAAGAAGTGCAAACCGTTGTCTGGCCATCTCGTCAGGAAACACTACAAATGACATTAATTGTGTTAGTAGTTGTGACGATCATGGGGATTTTCCTTTGGTTGGTAGATATGTTCTTCTTATGGTTGGTACAGCTTCTAACTGGACAAGGTGGATAAAATGGCTAAACGTTGGTATGTAGTACACGCTTATTCAGGTTATGAGAATAAGGTGAAAAAAGCACTTCAAGAATATGTAGAACGGGAAGGTATGCAGGATAAGTTCGGTGAAATGCTGGTGCCTTCTGAAGAAGTGGTCGAAGTCCGAGATGGAAAAAAATACACCAGTGAAAGGAAATTCTTTCCTGGTTATGTATTGGTACAGATGGACATGGATGAAGATGCTTGGCATCTTGTTAAGAGTGTTCCTCAGGTTCTTGGATTTATTGGGGGAACCAGTGATCGTCCAGCCCCCATTTCTCAAAAAGAAGTGGATCGTATTCTAGAGAGAATGCAAGAAGGGGCTGAGAAGCCACGTCCAAAAGTGATGTATGAACCGGGTGAAATGGTTCGAGTGATTGATGGACCCTTTAAGGACTTTGAAGCTGTGGTGGAAGAAGTTGACTATAGCAAAAATAAACTGCAAGTTTCAGTGCTCATTTTTGGTCGCTCAACCCCAGTTGAATTAGAGTTTACGCAAGTAGAAAAAAGTTAAAAATTTTTTTAGGAACGCGGGAGACCGCATTGTTTAATCGGGGAGCCGAAAGGCGTTTGACCCAAAAGGAGTAAGTATGGCTAAGAAGATTGAAGCCTATATTAAATTGCAAGTCCCAGCGGGCGGTGCAAATCCAAGTCCACCAGTTGGTCCAGCTTTGGGTCAACATGGTGTTAATATCATGGAGTTCTGTAAAGCTTTCAATGCTCAGACTCAAAATGTAGAAAAAGGCTTACCGATCCCTGTTGTTATTACCGTATACAACGATCGTAGCTTTACCTTTGTTACCAAAACTCCTCCAGCTTCAGTATTGCTATTAAAAGCAATTGGTGCAAAAAGCGGAAGTCCAGTGCCCAATTTGAAAAAAATTGGCACCATTACGCGTGCGCAGCTGGAAGAAATTGCAAAAACAAAAATGCCCGATTTAAATGCTAACGACCTAGATGCCGCAGTCAAAATTATTGCAGGTACCGCTCGTAGCATGGGCATCGTGGAAGAGGGGTAAGGTATGGCTAAGCTATCTAAGAAACAAAAAATGATCCAAGAGCGTGTTGATTCAACAAAACAATACGACTTGAATGAAGCGGTTGAAATTTTAAAAGAATTTGCCAGCCCTAACTTCGTTGAGTCAGTGGATGTTGCAGTTCGTCTTGGTATTGACCCTCGTAAGTCTGATCAAGCAGTACGTGGTGCGACGGTTCTACCAAAAGGGACCGGGAAAGAGGTGAAAGTGGCGGTCTTTACTAACGAAGCCAATGCAGAAGCGGCAAAAGCTGCCGGCGCTGATTATGTGGGTATGGACGATTTGGCGGCCGAAATCAAAGGGGGCATGATGGACTTTGATGTCGTAATTGCCAGTCCTGATGCGATGCGTGTTGTTGGTCAGTTGGGTCAATTACTGGGTCCACGTGGCTTAATGCCGAACCCTAAAACCGGGACAGTCACCCCTAATGTCGCTGAAGCCGTGAAAAATGCAAAAGCGGGTCAAGTACGCTACCGTGCGGATAAAGGTGGGATTGTACATGCCCCTATTGGTCGTGTGACGTTTACGGCTGAAGACATTAAAGAAAACTTAAATGCATTGATTGATGATTTAACTAAACTTAGACCTGCAAGTGCTAAGGGTGTGTACATCCGTAAGGTTGCGATCTCCAGCACAATGGGTCCAGGTGTCACCATCGATCAAGCCAGTTTATAAGATTTTGAAACCTTCTCCTTTGTGTTAAGGTTTCATATGCGAATTGGGTCTCCTTAAACAGTTTAGTTAGGTGAGTCCCATCGCAGACCGTAGGCGTATATCGAAGGATATGCTTAATAGTTTTAAGCCTGCGTAGATGGAAGCGTAAAACATATGGTTTTACGAGTTTTGGAGGTCATATGGCACTTAAACTTGACGATAAAAAACGCATTATTGAAGAAGTGTCTGCTATTGCAGCAGATGCTTACTCAATTGTTGCGGCAGAATATCGTGGGTTGACAGTGGAGGAAATGACTAACCTTCGTCGCCAAGCAAGAGAAGCGAATGTGCAGGTGCGTGTGATTAAAAACACCCTTGCGCGTCGTGCGCTTAAAGGTACGCAGTTTGAAGATATTGGATCAGAGTTGGTGGGACCTTTGGTCTATGCTTTCTCTATGGAAGATCCAGGTTCAGCGGCACGTATCTATAAGAATTTTGCTAAAGAGCATGATGAGTTAGTTGTGAAGGTATTGACAATTGGTAATGGTCCTATGGGGCCAGAGCAGTTGGATTCTGTTGCCTCTCTACCAACTTACGACGAAGCAATCAGCAAACTGATGTTTGTAATGAAAGCGCCTGTGGAAAAACTTGCGAAGACACTCAACGAGGTTCCTGGCAAGTTGGTACGCACAGTGGCAGCGATCAAAGATGCCAAAGAAGCGGCATAAATTACTCACTTATTTTAATTTGTTTTAGGAGAACGAAAAATGTCATTATCAAAAGACGAAATTTTAGAAGCCATTGCGAATATGTCCGTAATGGAAGTTGTTGAGCTTGTAGAAGCTATGGAAGAAAAATTCGGTGTTTCTGCTGCCGCTGCTGCTGTTTCGGTAGCTGCCCCTGCGGGTGGTGAAGAAGGTGGTGCAGCTGAAAAAACTGAATTTGATGTTGTATTGACTGGTGCGGGTGCTAACAAAGTTGCTGCGATTAAAGCAGTACGTGCTATTACTGGCCTAGGTCTTAAAGAAGCTAAAGAAGCAGTTGAATCTGCACCTACAGTGCTTAAAGAAGGTGTTTCTAAAGAAGAAGCTGAAGAGCTTGTTAATCAGCTTAAAGAAGCAGGTGCTGAAGCTGAAATTAAATAATCCTGATTATTTAACGGCTTTAGTCACAGAATTGGCTGGTGGATTTTCCACCGGCCTTTTCTCGTTTTATGAAAGTTGTCTAAAATAGAGATAATTTTTATTTGAAGTGTCTAAAAGTGTGATCAATCAGATAATTTTGGTTATCAAAGTTTTAGGTACTGTCCCAGTCGCAAGACTTAATAACATATGAATGTCGAGGCAATCAATGGCTTATTCTTTAATTGAAAAGAAACGAATCCGTAAAGATTTTTCAACTAACCCCTCCATCTTAGAAGTCCCCTATCTACTCTCTTTGCAAAAAGGTTCATTTCATGAGTTCCTGCAAAAAGATAAAAAACCGGTAGAGCGGGAGAATGTGGGATTACATGCAGCCTTTAAGTCGGTATTTCCGATTAAAGGAGTCGCGGGTACGGCTGATTTAGAGTATGTCAGCTATCAACTCGGCCAGTCTGAATTTGATGTTAAAGAGTGTAAACAACGTGGTGTGACTTATGCAGCGCCTCTACGCGTTAAAATGCGTTTGGTGATTTATGATAAGGATGCACCTGCAGGGAATCGTCCCGTTAAGGATATTAAAGAACAAGAAGTATATTTGGGTGATATGCCCTTGATGACCGATAATGGGACTTTTGTCATCAATGGAACCGAGCGTGTCATTGTCACCCAGCTTCACCGTTCTCCAGGGGTCATTTTTGATAGCGATAAAGGGAAATCCCACAGCTCAGGTAAGGTGCTGTTTAATGCGCGTATTATTCCTTACCGTGGCTCTTGGTTAGATTTCGAGTTTGATCATAATGATTGTGTTTACGCGCGAATTGATCGTCGTCGTAAACTCCCAGTCTCTGTTCTTCTTCGTGCCATGGGCTATAACAACGAAGAAATTCTTCGTATGTTCTATGACACCATGAAGCTGACAGTTAAGAAAGGGAAGGTGTTCTTAGAGGTTGATATAGAGCAGCTTAAAGGCCAAACTGCGCCTGTTGATGTTGTCGTCGACGGCAAAACACTGGTTAAAGCCGGTAAGAAGATCACCGCGCGTACCATTAAGCAACTTAAGGAAGCAAATCTAAAGGCCTTAGAAGTGCCTGCAGAATTTCTATTAGGCAAAGTATTGGTCTCAGGACTGGTGGACAAAGAGTCAGGTGAATTGATTGCCGCGGCTAACTCTGTGATTACGACTGAAGTCATCGAACGTATCATGGAGCTTGGAAAAGTTGATCTAGAAGTTTTGTATATTGATGAAAATAATAATGGTCCTTACATTACCGATACCATTAATTTAGATACCACTTCATCACAGCTCGAGGCACAAATCGAAATTTATCGAATGATGAGACCCGGTGAGCCACCTACGCCTGAGTCCTCTGAAGCGCTTTTTAATAGCTTATTCTTTGATGAGTCACGTTACGATCTCTCCAAAGTTGGCCGGATGAAGTTAAATCGTCGATTAGGGCGTGAATCCAATGAAGGCTCATTAGTGCTTGAAAAAGAAGACATTATTAATGTTGTGCGTGAGTTGATCAACATTCGTAATGGTAACAGCTCAGTGGATGATATTGATACATTGGGTAATCGTCGCATTCGTGCTGTAGGAGAAATGGCGGAAAATGCCTTCCGCGTTGGATTGGTACGTGTTGAAAGAGCAGTTAAAGAGCGCTTGAATCACGCCGAAAGTGAAGGCTTGATGCCGCAAGATTTAATCAATGCCAAGCCCGTTTCTGCCGCCATTAAAGAGTTCTTTGGTTCCAGCCAACTTTCTCAATTTATGGATCAGGTGAATCCGCTTTCAGAAGTGACGCACAAACGTCGTGTCTCTGCATTGGGGCCAGGCGGGTTGACGCGTGAACGTGCTGGATTTGAAGTGCGAGATGTGCATCCAACGCATTATGGTCGAGTTTGTCCAATTGAAACCCCTGAAGGGCCAAATATCGGTTTGATTAATACCTTGGCCATTTATGCGCGTACCAATGAATACGGTTTCTTAGAAACGCCTTATCGTAAGGTGGTCAATGGTCGAGTGACAGATGAAATTGAGTATGTTTCTGCCATTGATGAAGAAAAGTATGTCATTGCTCAGGCCAATATTAAGCTAAATGAGAACAATGAGATTGTAGATGAGCTCGTTTCAGCGCGCTATAAAAATGAATTTACCTTAGCCTCTTCTAAGGATGTGAATTATATGGATGTGTCGCCTAAACAGATTGTTTCGGTTGCGGCGTCCTTAATTCCTTTCCTAGAGCATGATGATGCTAACCGTGCCTTGATGGGTTCAAACATGCAGCGTCAGGCTGTTCCAACCTTGCGTGCAGAAAAACCTTTGGTTGGTACCGGGATTGAAAAGACCGTTGCTATTGACTCTGGCGTAACCGTTGTGGCAAAACGCGGAGGAGAGGTCATCTCCTCAGACGCTTCTCGTATTGTGGTGCGTGTCAATACAGATGAGATTCAAGATGGAGAATCAGGTGTTGATATCTATAACCTAGTTAAATTCCAGCGTTCTAACCAAAACACTTGTATTAACCAAAAACCGATTGTACAAGTGGGAGAAAAGGTTGTACGTGGAGATGTGTTGGCAGATGGTCCTTCTACAGATCTAGGTGAGTTGGCGCTCGGTCAGAATATGCGTATCGCCTTTATGCCATGGAATGGGTATAACTTTGAGGATTCGATTTTGATTTCTGAGCGTGTGGTGCAAGAAGATCGATACACCACCATTCACATTGAAGAGTTGACCTGTATGGCGCGTGATACCAAATTGGGGCCAGAAGAGATTACGGCGGATATTCCTAATGTCGGTGAAGCGGCGCTTTCTCGCTTAGATGAGCGTGGTATTGTCTATGTCGGAGCGGAAGTGAAGCAAGGCGATATTTTGGTTGGAAAGGTGACACCAAAAGGTGAAACCCAGTTGACGCCAGAAGAGAAGCTGCTGCGTGCCATCTTTGGTGAAAAGGCTTCGGATGTGAAGGATACCTCTTTGCGTGTACAGAAAGGGATCGAAGGGACCGTTATAGATGTACAAGTCTTTACCCGAGAAGGGGTGAAGAAGGATGCACGAGCGCTTGAAATTCAGGAAGCTGAATTGAAGAAGGTGAAAAAGGATTTTGACGAGCAATATAACATCCTGCTAGAAGATACCATTGCCCGTGCTAAGCAGATGGTTGAAGGCAAGGAGTTGGTCGATGGCACAATTATTGATCAGGCCATGCTTAATCAGCTGAATGATGAGCAAATTTTTGAGCTGAACGTGGTTGAGGATGAGCTCGCTAAGCAGTTAGAGTCGCTGCAAGCTTATCTTAAGACTAAACGTAAGGAGCTGGATAAAGCTTATGAAGAGAAGCGTAAGAAATTGACGCAAGGGGATGAGCTTCAGCCGGGTGTTTCTAAAATGGTGAAAGTCTATGTGGCAGTCAAACGTCGCATTCAACCTGGAGATAAGATGGCGGGTCGCCACGGAAATAAAGGGGTGATTTCTCGCATCTGTCCGATCGAAGACATGCCTTATGATGAAACCGGTCGTCCTGTGGATATCTGTCTAAACCCTCTGGGGGTTCCATCACGGATGAATGTGGGGCAGATCTTGGAGGTTCACCTAGGTTTAGCAGCATGGGGTCTGGGTGAAAAGATTAACCAGATGCTGGAAGCGCAAGAAGAGGTCAAAAATATTCGAGCCTTCCTAGACAAAATTTACAATGAAACGCAAGGTCAAGGCGTAGACTTTAGCCAATGGACCGATGAAGAGATTATCGAGCTAGCTAAAAACCTTCGCAAAGGGGTCCCAGTCGCATCGCCCGTATTTGATGGTTGTTCAGAAGAACAGATCAAGGCGTTGTTGCGTTTAGCCGATCAGCCTGAAAGTGGACAAATGACCCTTTATGATGGGATTACGGGTGAAGCCTTTGATCGTCCAGTCACAGTGGGTTATATGCACTACCTGAAACTGAATCACTTGGTGGATGATAAGATGCATGCGCGCTCCACTGGGCCTTATAGCTTGGTCACCCAACAACCCTTGGGTGGTAAGGCACAATTTGGTGGTCAGCGTTTTGGTGAGATGGAGGTTTGGGCACTGGAAGCTTATGGTGCGGCCTTTACGCTACAAGAGATGCTGACAGTGAAGTCGGATGATTTAACTGGACGGACCCGCATGTATAAAAACATTGTAGATGGCAATGAATATATGGAGCCAGGCATGCCTGAGTCCTTTAGTGTGTTACGGAAAGAGATCCGTGCACTTGGTATTGATATTGAGTTGGAGCAAGACTAATGAAAGATTTACTTGGTTTTTTGAAAAAACAGAATGTCTCAACAGATTTTGATGAGATTAAAGTCTCCCTTGCTTCACCCGAAAAGATTCGTTCTTGGTCATATGGCGAAGTTAAAAAACCCGAGACAATTAATTATCGTACGTTTAAGCCAGAGCGTGATGGACTTTTCTGTGCCAAAATTTTTGGCCCCATCCGGGATTATGAGTGTTTATGTGGAAAATATAAGCGCTTAAAGCACCGCGGTGTGATTTGTGAAAAATGCGGTGTAGAAGTGACTCAGGCTAAGGTGCGTCGTGAGCGCATGGGTCATATTGATTTGGCGACCCCTGTGAGCCATATCTGGTTCTTAAAGTCTCTTCCCTCTCGTATTGGCTTAATGCTGGATATGACTTTAAAAGAAATTGAGGCGGTCCTCTATTTTGAAGCCTTTATGGTCGTGGATCCTGGCTTAACGCCACTTGAGCCTTGGCAGTTGCTTTCAGAAGAAGAATATCTGAATGCACTGGATGAGTATGGCGATGAGTTTGAAGCGCAAATGGGGGCTGAGGCCATCAAAAAAATGTTGCAATCGATCGACCTGCAAGCAGAAGCGGATCGTTTGCGTGAAGAGATGGAAGCGACCAACTCTGAAACCAAGCAGAAGAAAATCACTAAACGCTTGAAGTTGATTGATGCTTTCTTGCAGTCTGGCAATAAGCCTGAATGGATGATTTTGGATGTTCTACCTGTTTTACCCCCAGAATTGCGTCCTTTGGTGCCTTTAGATGGGGGTCGGTTTGCAACCTCAGATTTGAACGATCTTTATCGTCGTGTGATTAACCGTAATAACCGTCTAAAACGTCTGTTAGATCTTATGGCGCCAGATATTATTGTGCGCAACGAGAAGCGGATGCTACAAGAATCTGTGGATTCTCTGTTGGATAATGGCCGTCGCGGTCGTGCGGTGACCGGCTCTAATAAGCGCCAGTTAAAGTCCCTGGCTGATATGATTAAAGGGAAACAAGGGCGTTTCCGTCAAAACTTACTCGGTAAGCGTGTAGACTACTCTGGTCGTTCCGTGATTGTGGTCGGGCCGAACTTGCGTTTACACCAGTGTGGCTTGCCGAAGAAAATGGCGCTTGAACTGTTTAAGCCTTTTATTTTTAGTAAACTACAGAAACGTGGCTTAGCGGCGACGATTAAAGCCGCCAAAAAGATGGTTGAGCAAAATTTGCCGGAAGTTTGGGATGTACTCGATGAAGTCATCCGGGAACATCCAGTGTTGCTAAACCGTGCGCCAACCCTTCACCGTCTCGGGATTCAAGCTTTTGAACCGGTACTGATTGAAGGTAAGGCAATCAACTTGCACCCACTGGTCTGTTCAGCCTTTAATGCTGACTTTGATGGGGACCAGATGGCGGTGCATGTCCCGCTCTCATTAGAAGCACAGGCAGAAGCGCGCACCTTAATGATGTCGACCAATAACCTATTGTCGCCTGCGAATGGGGATCCGATTATTGTGCCTTCACAGGATGTGGTACTTGGTCTCTATTACATCACAAGAGAACGCATCAATGCTAAAGGTGAAGATCGAGTCTTCTCTAACTGGCAAGAAGTTGAGCGCGCACTCGATGCAAAAGAGGTGGACATTCATGCACGCATTAAATTGCGTATTAATGAGGTCACTCGGGATGAAGCCGGTAAAGAGCACGCGAATAGTCGAATTGTAGATACTACCGTCGGTCGTGCCATTTTAAAACGTATTTTGCCTCAGGGCTTAAGTTTTGATTTGCTCAATACGCACTTGACTAAAAAGAATATCAGTAAGGTATTAAATGCGTGTTACCGGATTTTGGGACCAAAAGAGACGGTCGTGTTTGCGGATCAGCTCATGTATGCTGGTTTCAAATGGTCAACTTTAGGCGGGCTCTCTTTCTGTTCGGATGATATGTTGATTCCAAAAGAAAAAGAGGAAATCATCAAGCGTGCAGAAGAACAGGTGGCAAAAATTCAGCACCAATATGCACAAGGCTTGGTGACTGAAGGTGAGCGCTACAATAAGGTCATTGATATTTGGTCCCATGCGAACGAACTCGTCACCCAAGCGATGATGGATGAATTGCAATATGAAACGGTAATCGATAAAGAGGGTAATGAGGTGAAGCAGCTCTCATTTAATTCCATCTTTATGATGGCCGATTCAGGGGCTCGAGGATCTGTGGCGCAGATGCGTCAGTTAGGTGGGATGCGTGGTTTGATGGCCAAACCTGATGGTTCGATCATTGAGACGCCGATTACCGCGAACTTCCGTGAAGGTTTGAATGTACTGCAGTACTTCATCTCAACGCACGGAGCACGTAAAGGTCTGGCGGATACGGCACTGAAAACCGCAAACTCTGGATATCTAACGCGTCGTTTAGTTGATGTAGCACAAGATGTCGTGGTGACAGAGCATGATTGTGGAACCTCAGAAGGGATTACGATTTCTGCCTTGATTGAAGGTGGAGATGTGGTTGAAGAGTTGAAAGATCGTATCTTGGGCCGTGTTCTCAGTGAGGATGTGGTTGCATCTAACGGTGAAGTCATTTATCCAGCAGGCACTTTGTTGGATGAAGCCGCTGTGAAAGAAATTGATCGCCATGGGATTGATTCGGTAAAAGTTCGCTCTGCAATCACTTGTGAAACCAAGTTTGGGGTCTGTCAGCAGTGTTATGGCCGTGATCTGGCTCGTGGACAGCGCGTCAATTTGGGTGAGGCTGTCGGTGTCATGGCTGCACAGTCCATTGGTGAACCTGGAACTCAGTTAACGATGCGGACCTTCCATATTGGGGGGACGGCTTCAGCTTCAGCGGCACAAAGCCAAATTGAAGTGAAGCATGGTGGTACCGTTAAGTTCATTAACTTGAAAACCGTTAAGAACTCAGAAGGCAATAACATTCTTATTTCACGTTCAGGTGAAATTTCCATTTCAGATGAAAATGGGCGTGAGAAAGAACGTTATAAAGTGACTTATGGTTCCATCATTACTGTTGATGATGGGGATACCGTCGAATCTGGTCAGATTATTGCCAAGTGGGATGCGCATACACACCCAGTGATCACAGAAGCAGAAGGCCGGGTGGTCTTTGGTAACTTTGAAGACAATGTTGAAGAGCATGTGGATGAATTGACAGGCTTAGCGACCTATATTGTCAAAAGTGCCAAAGATCGTAATTCGATGAATAAAGAGGCGCGGCCTTATATTCAATTAGTTGATGAAAATGGTGAGAGTGTTTGCTTCCCAGGGACGCAAACCCCTGCCATTTACTTTTTGCCCGAGCATGCGATTGTTGTCGTGCAAGAAGGCGATAAAGTGGGTCCTGGAGATATCATTGCAAAAATGCCATTGGAATCTTCAAAAACCAAAGATATTACTGGGGGTCTTCCTCGAGTGGCGGATCTGTTTGAAGCGCGCGTACCAAAAGAGCCAGCTATTATGGCTGAAGTCTCTGGTGTGGTGAGTTTCGGGAAAGAAACCAAAGGTAAACAGCGTTTAGTCATCACTCAGGATAATGGTGAACAATATGAAGCCTTGATTCCTAAGTGGCGGAATATGACAGTATTCGAAGGTGAACGTGTGGAGAAAGGGGATATTGTGGTAGATGGTAATCCAAATCCTCATGATATTCTGCGTTTACTCGGTGTGGCAAAATTGACCGAATACATTGTCGATGAAGTGCAAGAGGTTTACCGCCTTCAAGGGGTAAAAATCAATGACAAGCATATTGAAACCATCGTTCGCCAAATGCTGCGTAAGGTATTAATTAAAGAACCAGGCGATACCGGCTTGATTAAAGGTGAGCAAATTGAGTATGCGCGTGTTCTTGAGTTGAATGCTAAAATGCGGGAAGAAGGTAAGCAAGAAGCGTCCTATGAACGTGTTTTACTGGGGATTACCAAAGCCTCGTTGGCGACAGAGTCCTTTATCTCTGCAGCTTCCTTCCAAGAAACGACACGTGTGCTGACAGAAGCAGCCGTTAGTGGTAAGCGTGATCAATTGGTAGGACTCAAAGAGAATGTGATCGTCGGCCGACTCATACCTGCAGGAACCGGGTTTGCTTATCATCAAGCGCGTAAAAAAGCACAGGAAAAGATGGATGCTGAATTGAAAGCTTTTGTCGATTCTGAGCAAGCGACCTCTGATGATGAGCAAGAGGATTTAGCAGAGATAGATGCCCAAGCTTTCTTCAGTGAAGGAAATGCTGAAAGCATTGAAGAGTAAAAAGGTGGGCCAGGAGATTAAAATCCCCAGTCCTGCCTGAAGATACTTTCGTACATTTGTACGAGATGGTCTATAAATTTAAAATTCAATAAGTTATTACTTGACTTATTGAAGTTAGGTAACTAAAATTCTTTAACCTTATTTGGCAGGCCATAGGTCTGCCGTTTATTTTTTGGGTTATTGAGTGAATAAATCTCATAATGGAGTAAGAAATTAATGGCTACTATCAACCAGTTGGTGCGTAAGCCGCGTAAAGACAAGCCTAAAAAGTCTAACGTCCCTGCGCTCGAGGCGTGCCCTCAGCGTCGTGGTGTTTGTACGCGTGTTTATACCACTACCCCTAAAAAGCCTAACTCGGCCCTACGTAAAGTTGCACGTGTACGTCTCACAAATGGTTATGAAGTGACTTCATACATTGGTGGGGAAGGTCATAACCTTCAAGAACATAGTGTTGTCCTTATTCGTGGCGGTCGTGTAAAAGATTTGCCTGGTGTGCGTTATCATACAGTTCGTGGTGCATTAGATTGCGCAGGTGTGAAAGATCGTAGACAAGGTCGTTCTAAGTACGGTGCTAAGCGTCCAAAGAGTTAATAAATAATTATTAGCTGTTTGACATACGTTTAGCAATTTTATTTTGCTTTTAAACCGGAAGAGTCAGAATGGCAAGAAGAAGAGAAATACCAAAGAGACAGGTGTTACCTGATCCTAAGTTTGGTGATGTTGTTATCACAAAATTTATCAACATGTTAATGGTCAGCGGTAAAAAGTCAGTGGCTGAAAAAATCGTTTATGGTGCATTAGATGTTGTTGTAGAACGTAAAAAGGGTGGCGATCACGCTGCGCTTTTGAAAGAAGCCCTTGATAATGTTGGGCCTGTTGTTGAAGTAAAATCTCGCCGTGTAGGTGGGGCAACCTATCAGGTTCCTGTTGAGGTGCGACCAGCACGTAAAATGGCATTAGCCATGCGTTGGTTGGTAGAAGCTGCTCGTAAACGCAATGAAAAGGGGATGATGCTTCGCCTAGCAGGTGAACTGTCTGATGCCTTGGAAAATCGCGGCGCAGCGATCAAAAAGAAAGAAGATACTCACAGGATGGCAGAAGCCAACAAGGCTTTCTCTCATTTTCGTTGGTAAAATTAAAAGGCTCTTTTCTAAGGGCCTTTATTTATTTAAGCAGTTTAATAAAGGTTAATAAAAGTGGCACGTACGACTCCAATTGAAAGATATCGTAACATCGGTATCATGGCGCATATTGATGCGGGGAAAACAACTACCACCGAGCGTATTCTGTACTATACAGGTGTCTCACATAAAATTGGTGAGGTGCATGATGGTGCGGCAACAATGGACTGGATGGAGCAGGAACAGGAGCGTGGGATTACCATTACTTCTGCTGCGACAACTTGTTTCTGGAGCGGCATGGCAAGACAGTATCCAGAACACCGTATCAATATTATCGATACTCCGGGTCACGTTGACTTTACCATTGAGGTAGAACGTTCTTTGCGTGTGCTTGATGGTGCGGTGACCGCCTTCTGTTCTGTAGGTGGGGTAGAACCTCAGTCTGAAACCGTTTGGCGACAAGCGGATAAATATGAAGTTCCTCGTATGGGCTTTGTGAACAAAATGGACCGTGCGGGCGCTAACTTCTTTAATGTGGTTGAGCAGGTAAATACCCGTTTAGGCGCAAACCCTGTTGTCATGCAATTGCCCATTGGTGCAGAAGAAAATTTTGAAGGGGTCATTGATCTGGTTAAGATGCAAGCTGTTTACTGGGAAGATGAAAATATGGGAATGCAATATTTCTATAAAGATATCCCAGAAGCGTATGTTGACCAAGCAAATGAGTACCGTGAGTTACTTGTTGAAGCAGCTTCAGAAGCCAATGAAGAGCTGATGGATAAGTATCTTGAAGGTGAAGAGCTTTCAGAAGAAGAAATTAAAGCGGGTATTCGTCAGCGTTGTATTAACAATGAAATCGTCCCTATGTTCTGTGGTTCAGCCTTTAAGAATAAAGGGGTTCAAGCCTTATTGGATGCGGTCATTGACTATATGCCGTCTCCAGTCGATATTCCACCGATTGAAGGTGAACTTGAAGATGGCACCAAAGCGGTTCGTCATGCTGATGATAATGAGCCTTTTGCCGCGCTTGCCTTTAAGATTATGACAGACCCTTATGTGGGTACACTGACTTTCTTCCGTGTTTACTCAGGTCATTTAGAGGCAGGAAGTCCAGTTTACAACTCTGTAAAACAGAAGCGTGAACGTGTCGGTCGTCTCTTACAGATGCACTCTAATTCTCGTGAAGAGATCAAAGAAGTGTATGCTGGGGATATCGCTTGTGCCGTCGGTCTTAAAGATGTGACGACTGGGGATACGCTATGTGATCTTGACAATAAGATCGTTCTTGAGCGTATGGAGTTCCCTGAGCCGGTTATCTCTATTGCGATTGAACCGAAAACAAAAGCTGACCAAGAAAAAATGGGGATTGCTTTGCAGAAATTGGCTGCAGAAGATCCTTCTTTCCGCGTCAAAACAGATGAGGAAACAGGTCAAACCATTATTTCAGGTATGGGTGAACTTCACCTAGATATCATCGTCGATCGTATGAAACGTGAATTTGGGGTTGAAGCCAATGTCGGTGCACCTCAAGTCTCTTACCGTGAAGCCATTCGTCAACCGGTTGAAGCTGAAGGGAAGTTTGTCCGTCAGTCTGGTGGTCGTGGTCAATATGGACATGTGGTGGTTAAGTTTGAACCACTTCCTGCAGGATCTGGATTTGAATTCGAAAACGCCATCGTGGGTGGGGTTGTTCCTCGTGAATACATTCCAGCAGTGGAGAAAGGGATTCAGGATCAATTGGAGAACGGTGTTATCGCTGGTTACCCAATTGTTGATGTTAAGGCAACCCTTTTCGACGGTTCATACCATGATGTTGACTCGAATGAAACCGCATTTAGAGTGGCGGCAGGTATGGCCGTTAAAAACGGTGTTCAAAATGCAAACCCTGCCATTCTAGAGCCAATTATGGCTGTAGAAGTCACCACCCCTGAAGAATATATGGGTGATGTGATGGGTGACCTGAATCGCCGTCGTGGTTTGGTCCAAAGTATGGATGATATCCCAACTGGTAAGAAAATTAAGGCTGAAGTGCCGCTTTCTGAAATGTTTGGATATGCGACCCAGTTGCGTTCATTGACTCAAGGGCGTGCAAGTTATAGTATGGTCTTTGAGAAATATAGTGAAGCACCGACCAATATCCAGGAAGAAATTATTGCAGCCTCTAAAAAAGGTGAGTAATTTTTAACTGAAGTTTTAAATGTCGTTATAAGGCAGTCATGTCTTATAGCGGCTTTTGTGTTTAATTTTGTGATTAATATTGAATAGAAGGAAACTAAAATGGCAAAGGAAAAGTTTGAAAGAACGAAACCCCATGTAAACGTAGGAACGATTGGCCACGTTGACCATGGAAAGACCACCCTAACAGCGGCACTCACCATTGTGCAAGGAAAGAAATTTGGCGGAGAAGTGAAAGACTACTCAGCCATCGATAATGCGCCAGAAGAAAGAGAGCGTGGGATCACAATTTCAACTGCACACGTAGAATACGAATCAGAAACACGTCACTACGCACACGTAGACTGCCCAGGTCACGCCGACTATGTTAAAAACATGATCACAGGTGCAGCACAAATGGACGGCGCGATTCTTGTTTGTTCAGCAGCAGATGGCCCAATGCCACAGACTCGTGAACACATCCTTCTATCTCGTCAAGTAGGTGTACCTTACATTGTTGTTTACCTAAACAAAGCCGACATGGTTGACGACGAAGAATTGATCGAATTGGTAGAAATGGAAGTACGTGAACTTCTAGACCAATACGAATTCCCAGGTGACGATACTCCTGTGATTATCGGTTCAGCCCTTAAAGCGATCGAAGGCGATCAATCAGAAATTGGTGAACCTTCAATTGGCCGTCTAGTGGCAGCGATGGACGAATACATCCCAACACCAGAGCGTGACACAGACAAGCCATTCCTAATGCCTGTAGAAGACATCTTCTCAATCCAAGGACGTGGAACTGTTGCAACAGGTCGTATTGAAACAGGTGTGATCAAAGTTGGTGAAGAAATCGAAATCGTAGGTATTCGCCCAACACAAAAAACCACTGTGACCGGTGTAGAAATGTTCCGTAAGCTGCTTGATCAAGGTGAAGCAGGGGACAACGTAGGTATCCTATTACGTGGAACCAAGCGTGAAGACATCGAACGTGGACAAGTATTGGCACACCCAGGTACCATTAACCCACACACCAAGTTTGAAGCAGAAGTGTACGTA
Source organism: Galenea microaerophila (assembly GCF_054657255.1). NCBI lineage: Bacteria > Pseudomonadati > Pseudomonadota > Gammaproteobacteria > Thiotrichales > Piscirickettsiaceae > Galenea > Galenea microaerophila. The sequence continues at coordinate 79,547 of NZ_BAAHWZ010000002.1, read as the reverse complement.
TTGTCAAAAGATGAAGGTGGACGTCACACCCCATTCTTCAACGGCTACCGTCCACAATTCTACTTCCGTACCACAGACGTTACAGGCGAGTGTCAACTACCAGAAGGTGTTGAAATGGTTATGCCAGGTGACAACGTTCAGATGACAGTTGAATTGATCAACCCAATCGCTATGGACGAAGGTCTACGCTTCGCGATTCGTGAAGGTGGTCGTACTGTAGGTGCCGGTGTGGTCTCTTCTATCATTGAATAAGAAACCTTATTTAAGGTGTCTAAGATGGATGTAAATAAAGTCTTGTAATTTCAATTGATTTTATTTATAATCCGTCGTCTAAATGTAGCAGCGCTCATTCAGCGCTGCTTTTCTTTTTCTAAAAAAGCGAGAATTTGTCTATGGCAACTCAAAATATTCGTATTCGTTTGAAGGCGTTTGATCATCGATTGATCGATCAGTCAGCAAAAGAAATTACGGAAACAGCAAAGAGAACAGGTGCGCAAGTGCGTGGACCTATTCCTGTGCCAACTCGTAAAGAACGCTACACTGTTTTGATTTCTCCGCATGTTAATAAAGACGCGCGTGATCAATATGAAATTCGAACTCATAAGCGTTTGTTAGATATCATTGATCCAACAGACAAAACTGTTGATGCGTTGATGAAGTTAGACTTGGCTGCAGGTGTGGATGTTCAGTTAGAATTGCGTTAATTCTAAATTTGATTGTTTAGCTGTCAATCGTAATGGCTAAATTTAATAATAATGAGGTAAAAGATGAGTATTGGAATCATTGGAAAGAAAGTCGGAATGACTCGTGTCTTTACTGAAGACGGTGTTTCGATTCCAGTTACTGTTGTGAAAGTTGATGCAAATCGCATTACTCAGTTAAAAACTGAGGAGAATGATGGGTATTCAGCGGTACAAGTCACAGCAGGTTCTGTTCACGCTGGCCGTGTCAATAAACCTTCAGCGGGCCACTTTGCAAAAGCGGGTGTCGAAGCTGGCGAAGGTTTATGGGAGTTTAGAGTTTCAGCAGATGAATTGGCAAACTACGAAGTGGGAGCTGAAGTTTCTGTAGAAGTTTTAGACGGTGTTGAAAAAGTGGATGTGACAGGTACCACCAAAGGTAAAGGATTTGCCGGTGCTGTAAAACGACACAACTTTGCAACACAAGATTTTTCCCATGGTAACTCTGTATCGCACAGAGCACCTGGTTCAATAGGACAAAACCAAACCCCTGGCCGTGTTTTTAAAGGTAAAAAGATGGCAGGTCATATGGGGAATGTTCGTCAAACCACGCTCAATTTAGACTTGGTTAAAGTTGATCCAGAAAAAGGACTTCTCCTGATTAAAGGTGCCGTCCCTGGTGCTAAAGAAAGTGTTGTAATGGTTACTAAGGCGGTTAAGTAAGGTGAGCACTATGGATCTAAAATTAATGAAATCAGATGGTACAGAAGCGGGACAAACGCTGTCTGTTGCCGATTCAGTTTTCGGTGTTGAGTTTAATGAACCTTTGGTTCATCAGGTTGTCAATGCTTATTTGGCTGGAAGTCGAGCAGGGACTAAAGCACAGAAAAATCGTTCTGAAGTGAGCGGCGGTGGCGCGAAGCCATGGCGTCAAAAAGGAACAGGTCGTGCACGTGCTGGGACAATCCGCAGCCCAATTTGGGTAGGTGGTGGTCGTGCCTTCCCTGGACACAATCGCGATTATTCACAAAAAGTGAATCGTAAAATGTACCGCGCAGCGATCAGATCAATTCTGTCTGAATTGAATCGCAAGGGTCGTTTAGTGGTGGTAGATGATTTTAAAGTCGATGCACCCAAGACTAAATTGTTTAAAGAAAAGTTAGATCAAATGAGTCTTAAGGATGCTTTGGTTGTGACAGAAGCATTTGATGAGAATCTTTATCTTTCTTCACGTAATTTATATGCTGCCGATGTCTGTGATGTTAAGTCAATCGATCCTGTGAGTCTAGTTGGCTATGAGACGATTGTGATGACTCAGGGTGCAGTGAAGCAACTTGAGGAGGCTTTGGCATGAATCAAGAAAGATTGTTAAAAGTTTTGTTGGCACCACATGTGTCTGAAAAATCCGCTTTGATGGCAGATGCTGCAGATCAATATGTGTTTAAAGTTGCCGCAGATGCGACTAAGCCAGAAGTAAAGGCTGCAGTTGAGTCTTTGTTTGATGTTAAGGTGAAATCAGTCAATATGATTAATCTTAAAGGAAAGACAAAGATGTTTAAAGGCCGTGCAGGTAAGCGTAATGATACGCGTAAGGCCATTGTACGCCTGATGCCAGGTCAAGAAATTGACTTTGTTGGGGAATAGGAGAATATAGATGGCTATTATTAAAAAATCAAAACCTACCTCACCAGGTCGTCGCTTTGTTGTCAGTGTTGTTGAGCCTGACCTGTATAAAGGTAAACCTTATGCCCCGTTGCTTGCAAAGAAAAGCAAAAAGGGCGGTCGAAATAACAATGGTCGCATCACGGTTCGTCATCAAGGTGGTGGTCATAAACAGCATTATCGCATGATTGATTTTAAACGGACTAAAGATGGTGTGCCTGCAGTTGTAGAGCGCTTAGAATATGATCCAAATCGTTCAGCACACATTTTATTATTAAAATATGCTGATGGTGAAAGAGCTTATATTCTTGCGCCTAAAAATGTGAAGCAAGGGGATACTATCGAATCCGGTGAATCGGTTGCGATTAAAGCAGGTAATGCGATGCCCTTGCGTAATATTCCAGTGGGGACTGTTGTGCATGCGATTGAGATGCGTCCAGGTAAAGGCGCTCAAATTGCACGTAGCGCAGGCACCTCTGCACAGATTGCCGGTAAGGAAGGTGGGTATGTTCTTTTACGCTTACGTTCTGGTGAAATGCGCAAAATTCATGCAAATTGCCGAGCCACCATTGGTGAAGTTGGGAACTCAGAGCATAACCTACGTAAATTAGGTAAAGCAGGCGCTAAGCGCTGGAGAGGCGTTCGTCCTACCGTGCGTGGTGTGGCGATGAACCCAGTTGATCACCCACATGGTGGTGGTGAAGGTCGTACCTCTGGCGGTCGTAACCCTGTAACCCCTTGGGGCGTACCAACTAAAGGTAAGAAAACTCGTAAAAATAAACGTACAGACAATATGATTGTCCGTCGTCGTCATAAGAAATAAGGAAGGACACTGATGCCACGTTCAGTTAAAAAAGGACCTTTTGTAGATCACCACTTATGGAAAAAAGTGGTCGAGGCACAAGAATCTGGTAATAAGCGTCCAATCAAAACCTGGTCAAGAAGATCGATGATCTTACCTGAAATGATTGGATTAACCATCGCAGTACATAACGGTAGAGAGCACGTGCCCGTTTTCATTTCTGAAAACATGGTTGGGCATAAGCTTGGAGAATTCTCCATGACACGCACATTCCGTGGTCATGCTGCAGATAAGAAAGCTAAGAAGTAAGAGGTAACGATTATGCAAGTCAGTGCGACACATAAATTTGCCCGTATCTCTCCGCAAAAAGCTCGTCTTGTTGCAGATATGATTAGAGGTAAAGATGTAGAGTCAGCGGTGAACATTCTAGAGTTCACTAATAAGAAAGCGGCCGACTTAATGAAAAAAGTCCTGAATTCAGCGATTGCAAATGCTGAAAATAATGAAGGTGCAGATATTGATGAATTGAAAGTCACTGCCGCTTATGTTAATGAAGGACCAACTATGAAAAGAATGCGTGCGCGTGCGAAAGGCCGTGGTACACGTATTCTTAAGCGTACAAGTCATATCACTGTCACCGTTGGTGACGAATAAGGAGAGCCAGAATGGGTCAAAAAGTACATCCTATTGGAATTCGTCTTGGAATTACCAAAGATTGGAATGCTCGCTGGTATGCAGATAGTCATGACTATTCTGACTTCCTTATCAGTGACTTTGAAATTCGTAAAGAATTAAATGAAAAACTTAGCCATGCATCGGTCAGTAAGATCAATATTGAGCGGGTAGCTAATGGTATTCGTGTCACCATTCATACTGCACGCCCTGGTGTTGTTATTGGTAAGAAAGGTGAGGATATTGAAAAACTTAAGCAGTCTTTAATTAAGAAGACTGGCATGCCGGTTACCATCAATATTGAAGAGATCAAGAAGCCTGAGCTGGATGCGAAGTTGGTTGCAGAAAGTATTGCTCAACAGCTAGAAAAACGTATTCAATTCCGTCGCGCAATGAAGCGCGCAGTTGGTAATGCAATGCGTTTAGGGGCTGAAGGGATTAAGATCAATGTTTCAGGCCGTTTAAATGGCGCTGAAATTGCCCGTGCTGAATGGTATCGCGAAGGTCGTGTGCCTTTACATACTTTCCGTGCAGATATTGATTATGCAACTTTCGAGGCGAAAACCACTTACGGCATTATTGGTATTAAAGTTTGGATCTTTAAAGGTGAAAAACTGGGTAAATTATCATTAACTAATGATAATGATTCGAATAAAAAAGGCAAAAAAGGCCGTAAATAAGAGGATAGCTGATTATGTTAATGCCTAAGCGTACCAAATTCAGAAAAGTTCAGAAAGGACGCAACCGAGGATTGGCAAACGTTGGTAATAAGGTTAGCTTCGGTGATTACGGTCTTAAAGCCTTAGAGAGAGGGCGTATGACCTCTCGTCAAATCGAAGCTGGTCGTCGTGTGATGACACGACATGTAAAACGTGGTGCCAAAATTTGGATCCGTGTTTTCCCTGATAAACCCATTACCAAAAAGCCTTTGGAAGTTCGTATGGGTAAAGGTAAAGGGAGTGTTGAATATTGGGTTGCTCAAATTCAACCTGGCCGCGTGCTTTATGAAATTCAAGGCGTAGAAGAGTCGATTGCTCATGAAGCATTTGAATTGGCAGCAGCCAAACTTCCATTTAAAACCAAAATTGTTAAAAGAACGGTGATGTAAAATGTCTGCAGAATCTTTACAAGAAAAAACCCTTCCAGAATTGGAACAAACTTTGGTTGAACTGCTAAAGGAACAGTTCAACTTGAGAATGCAGCATTCTACAGGTCAGCTGAAGAATACTGCACGTATTAAGACTGTCCGACGTTCAATTGCACGCATTAAAACCTTCATTAATATGAAGGGAGGTAAATAAGAATGTCTGAACAAGAAAAGAAATCTCGTACCTTACAAGGTGTTGTTGTCAGTAACAAAATGGATAAATCTATTGTTGTTTCTGTTGAACGTTTTGTTAAACACCCGAAGTACAAGAAGTTTATTCGTAAATCTACTAAGATCATGGCACATGATGCGGACAATTCTTGCAATATTGGTGATACAGTCACCATTAAAGAAGTTAATCCGTTATCAAAAAACAAAGCTTGGTCTTTAGTCAGTGTGGATACTAAGGCTGCTCTGTAAGCTTTAAATGAGTTAACAATTAAATAAAATTAATTGTTACCGCTTTTATAACCAAGCCAATTTGAAATTGGGACTAGTTATATTAGCGGTTTTCGTGTATAATCCGCTTTTTTAAAAAATATTGTATGGATGGAGTCCCACCATGATTCAAATGCAAACCGTACTCAATGTGGCTGATAACAGTGGCGCGCGTAGAGTTCAGTGTATCAAAGTGCTTGGCGGCTCAAAGCGTCGTTATGCCAGTGTCGGGGATGTGATTAAGGTTTCTGTTAAAGAAGCGAATCCTCGCGGAAAAGTTAAAAAAGGTGATGTGATGAATGCAGTTGTTGTAAGAACTGCACAAGGCGTTCGTCGTGCTGATGGTTCAAAAATTAAGTTTGATGATAACGCTGCTGTTATCTTGAATTCTAAATTAGAGCCAATTGGTACACGTGTTTTTGGTCCTGTCACCCGTGAGCTTCGGAACGAAAAGTTTATGAAAATCGTTTCACTTGCACCAGAAGTTTTATAAGGATTGAAAATGAATCGTTTAATTAAAGGTGATTTGGTGGTTGTCATTGCCGGTAAAGATAAAGGCAAGCAAGGCACTATCGCAAAAGTTTTAAAGAATGGTAAAGTGGTTGTCGATGGCATTAATCTCGCAAAAAAACACGTTAAAGCCAATCCAATGACTGGAGAAGCGGGTGGTATTGTTGAGAAGGAAATGCCCATTGATGCATCAAATGTTGCACTGTTAAATCCTGAAACCAAAAAAGCTGAAAAAGTGAGCTTTAAAGAAGTGGATGGCAAAAAAGTGCGCGTTTTTCGTAAGTCTGGTAAGCCAGTTAGCGCTTGATAGGGAATTAAAATGGCAAGATTAAAAGAGTTGTATAAAGACCAAATCGTACCTCAATTGATTGAGAAATTTGGTTATAAATCTCCTATGCAAGCGCCCAAGTTAACTAAAATTACTATTAACATGGGTGTTGGTGAGGCTTTAGGAGACAAGAAGACATTGGATAATGCAATGTCAGATTTAGCATTGATCGCTGGGCAAAAGCCAATTAAGACAATTGCTCGTAAATCAGTGGCAAGTTTTAAAGTTCGTGAAGGGTATCCTATTGGTTGTAAAGTCACCTTACGCGGTGAGAGAATGTATGAGTTCTTAGACCGTCTAATCAATATTGCACTCCCTCGAGTGAGAGATTTTCGTGGTGTGAGTGCAAATGCATTTGATGGTCGAGGTAACTACAACATGGGCCTTAAAGAGCAAATTATCTTTCCAGAAATCGATTTTGAAAAAGTCGACAAGGTTCGTGGTATGGATATTAACTTCACGACCACAGCACAGACTAATGATGAAGCTAAAGCGCTTTTAGAAAGCTTTAACTTCCCATTTAAAAAATAAGAGGTTTATTGTGGCTAAGAAATCAATGATCGCGCGTGAAGTGAAGCGTGCCAAAATGGTCGAAAAGTATGCGGCTAAACGCTTAGCACTTAAGAAGGCATCTGTTGACCCTTCTTTAAGTATTGAGGAGCGTATGGAAGCAATGGAAAAATTGAATAAGCTTCCTAGAAATGCGTGTCCTGTTCGTCGTCAGCGTCGCTGCCGTATTACAGGTCGTCCGCATGCAGTCTATAGAAAATTTGGTCTATCCCGAAATATGCTTCGCCAATTAGCGATGCAAGGTGATGTTCCTGGTTTAAGAAAAGCAAGTTGGTAAGGATTAAGATTATGAGTATGTCTGACCCAATAGCAGATATGTTAACACGCGTTCGTAACGCGCAGATGGCTGAGCACAGTAATGTTAAGGTGCCTGCCTCTAAATTAAAAACTGCTATCGCAAAAGTTTTGGCTGATGAAGGCTATATCTCTTCATATAAGATTGAAGAAAATAATGGTAAGCCTGAGTTAAATATGGAACTGAAATATTTCCAAGGGAAGCCTGTTATCGAAATGATTAAGCGCGTGAGCCGTCCAGGATTGCGCGTATATAAAAATAAAGATGAGCTTCCAAAAGTTATCGGTGGTCTTGGGATCGCTGTTGTATCAACATCAAAAGGCATTATGACTGACCGAGCTGCACGTGATGCAGGCATTGGTGGTGAAGTCATTTGCTATGTTGCTTAAAGGAGATTAGAAATGTCTAGAATTGCAAAGTCTCCCGTTAGCATCCCAGCTGGCGTTGAAGTTAGCATCTCAGATGATAACGTCGTTACAGTTAAGGGGCCTAAAGCAACTTTAACTAAGAAATTCAATCCAGTCGTAATCATCACGATTAACGAGGGAACCGTAACCTTTGCTCCTAATGAGGTTGCTGGTCCGACTGGCTGGGCACAAGCTGGTACCGTTCGCTCCATAGTGAACAATATGGTTCAAGGTGTTACTCAAGGATTTGAAAAGAAATTGCAACTCGTGGGTGTTGGGTATCGTGCCCAGGTTCAAGGGAACAAAATTAACCTCACACTTGGTTTTTCTCATCCGGTTGTACATCAATTACCTGAAGGGATTTCTGCTGAAACACCCTCACAAACAGAAATTGTGATTAAAGGTGCTGACAAACAAGTAGTGGGTCAAGTGGCAGCTGAAATTCGTGCGTATCGTCCACCAGAGCCTTATAAAGGTAAAGGTGTTCGCTATGCTGATGAGTATATTTTACGTAAAGAAGCTAAGAAGAAATAAGGCTGGGAATTCGAAATGGATAAGAAGAGTACCCGCATTCGTAGAGCTAAAAAGACACGTGCAAAAATCGCTGATTCAAATAAAGTTCGTTTATGTGTTCACAGAACACCTAAGCATATTTATGCGCAGCTCATTTCAGCGGATGGTGCACAAGTCCTTGCTGCGTGCTCTACAGTACAAGCGGAAATTAAAAAAGAATTAAATTACACTGGAAATAAAAACGCAGCGCAAGTTGTCGGTAAAGCAATTGCAGAAAAAGCTAAAACAGCTGGCATTGAAGAAGTTGCTTTTGACCGTTCAGGTTTCCAGTATCACGGTCGTGTTCGTGAGCTTGCTGATGCCGCTCGTGAAAATGGTCTTAATTTCTAAGTTAAAGGATTAAATTATGTCTTCACATGAAATGAGAGATGACCAGGACGGCTTGATTGAGAAGTTGGTTTCTGTTCGCCGTGTGGCAAAAGTTGTTAAAGGGGGCCGTGTCTTTGGCTTCTCAGCTCTCGCCGTAGTAGGTGATGGAGAAGGTAAAGTTGGCTATGGAAGTGGTAAAGCCAGTGAAGTGCCTGTAGCCATTAAGAAAGCAATGGAAAAAGCACGCCGTAACATGCGTGATGTCCACCTAAATAATGGGACGATTCAATACCCAATTAACTTCAAACAAGGGGCTGCAAACATTGTTTTGTTGCCTGCTTCTGAAGGGACAGGGGTTATTGCTGGAGGTGCAATGCGTGCAGTATTAGAAGCTGCAGGTGTTAAGGATGTACTTTCCAAATGTATTGGTACCACGCGTCCGGTTAATGTTGTCCGTAGTACGGTGAACGCCTTAACTTCTATGAACAGTCCTGAACTGATTGCAGCGAAACGCGGCAAAACGGTTAAAGAAATTCTAGGTGAGTAAGATGTCAGAACAAAAGAAGATTAATGTAACACTGGTTAAAAGTTTGATTGGTCGTTTACCAGCCCATAAAGCCTGTGCGAATGGACTTGGTTTACGCAAAATGCATCAAACGGTTAGCGTGATTGATACACCTGAAAATAGAGGGATGATTAATAAAATCGCCTATCTATTAAAAGTTGAGGAAGCGTAAAATGTATCTGAATACTTTAAAGCCTGCTGAAGGTGCCACTAAGGCAAAAAAACGCGTTGGTCGTGGTCAAGGGTCTGGAAATGGAAAGATGGCTGGCCGCGGACATAAAGGGCAAAAGTCTCGTAGTGGTGGATTTCATAAGGTTGGATTTGAAGGTGGACAAATGCCCCTTCAACGCCGTTTGCCAAAAGTGGGATTTACCTCTAGAAAATCTAGCATCACTGCAGAAATTCGTTTAGATGAGTTGGCTAAAGTGGATTGTGAAGTGATTGATATCGCAGCACTTAAAGCAGCGAATTTAATTTCTGGAAAAATCCAATTTGTTAAAGTGATTAACTCTGGTAAATTGGACAAAGCAGTGAAATTAAATGGTATTCGTACCACTGCGGGTGCGAAAGCAGCGATTGAAGCTGCAGGTGGTAGTGTCGCCTAATCATGAATAACGCTAAGCTTTCTTCAGGAATGGGTGAATTAAAACAGCGTATCTGGTTTGTACTAGGTGCGTTGATAGTTTATCGATTGGGAACTCACATTCCGGTTCCGTTAATCGATCCCGTTGCTCTTGCTGCGATGTTTGAACAGCAAAAGGGTACCATTTTAGACATGTTTAACATGTTCTCTGGAGGGGCTCTACAACGTCTCTCTATTTTTGCTCTGGGTATTATGCCGTATATTTCTGCTTCTATTATTATGCAGTTATTAACCGTTGTCTCTCCTACTCTAGAGCAATTGAAGAAAGAAGGTGAAGCGGGTCGTCGTAAAATAACCCAGTACACGCGCTTAGGGACGGTTGTGTTAGCGACTTTCCAAGGACTGGGTGTTGCGGTGGCCTTAGAAGCGCAAAACATTAATGGAATGCCTGTGGTGATAGACCCTGGTTTCTTGTTTAAAGTTATCGCCGTGACCACATTAGTCAGTGGCACAGTGTTTTTAATGTGGTTAGGTGAGCAAATTACCGAAAAAGGGATAGGGAATGGTATTTCTCTCATCATTTTTGCAGGGATTGTGGCTGGCTTACCTTCTGCATTAGCAGGAACTTTTGAACAAGTGAATACTGGGGCGCTTCATCCCATTTCTGTTTTTGTTTTATTGGCTCTGATTGTTGCAGTTATAGCTTTTGTTGTATTTGTAGAACGAGGCCAAAAGCGAATTCCAATCCACTATGCACAGAGAATGCGGGGTAGAAAACTTTATGGGGGTCAAGAAAGTTTCTTGCCACTTAAGTTAAATATGGCTGGGGTGATACCGCCTATTTTTGCATCAAGCATTATCTTATTCCCTGCTACTTTGGGTGGATGGTTCGGTTCTGCCGAGAATATGGGATGGTTAAAGGACTTAGCAGCAACGCTTTCTCCTGGCCAACCTTTATACATTATGCTCTATGCTGCAGCCATTATTTTCTTCTGCTTTTTCTATACTGCGATTGTTTTCAATCCACATGAGATAGCAGATAATCTAAGAAAATCAGGCGCGATTATTTTAGGTCGACGACCTGGTGATCAGACCGCTAGATATATTGACAGTGTGATGAGTCGTTTAACCTTTGCTGGTGCAATCTACATCACCTTAGTTTGCCTTCTACCGGAGTTTTTGATTCTATACTGGAATGTTCCTTTCTATTTTGGTGGGACTTCTCTACTGATTATTGTTGTGGTTGTCATGGATTTTATGACTCAAGTTCAAGCGCACTTACAATCAGGACAGTATGAAAATATGATGAGTAAGGCAAACTTAAAAGGAAAATAGAGAGAATAGCTTTATTTTCTAGATATTTAAATGGAAGGCTGATATAATCAGCCGTTTTTTGAAGATGGATTTAGAGGAGCGTCACAGATGGCTCGTATTGCCGGCGTAAACATTCCACTTAACAAGCATATTGTTATTGGTTTAACCTCAATTTTTGGTGTTGGTTTAACCACTTCTAAGAAGGTTCTTGAGAAGACTGGTATTGACCCAACAACCAAGGTTAGAGAGTTAACAGAAGATCAACTTGAAGCGATTCGTCAAGAACTTTCAAATTATAAAATTGAAGGTGACTTGCGTCGTGAAATTTCAATGAACATTAAGCGTCTTATGGATATGGGTTGCTACCGCGGTATTCGTCACCGTCGTAGTCTACCCGTTCGTGGTCAACGTACAAAAACGAATGCACGGACCCGTAAGGGACCTAAGCGTCCGATTAAACGATAAGCATAAGTTGCGAGAAGAATTATGGCAAAAGCAAAAAATCGTGTAAAAAAGAAAGTCAAACAAGTGGTAACCGATGCGGTTGCTCACGTACATGCGACTTTTAACAATACCATTATTACCATTACTGACCGTCAAGGAAATGCCTTATGTTGGGCAACTTCAGGTGGGAGTGGCTTCCGTGGTTCACGTAAAAGTACGCCCTTTGCTGCCCAAGTCGCTGCTGAAAAAGCGGGTCAATTGGCAACAGAATATGGCGTTAAAAACATGGAAGTAATGGTGAAGGGACCAGGACCTGGTCGTGATTCTGCAGTGCGTGGATTGCACTCTGTAGGATTTAAAATTACTGCAATTTCAGATGTGACGCCTATCCCACACAATGGATGTCGTCCACCTAAGAAACGTCGTGTATAGGATTATTTCAAATGGCTAGATATATTGGACCAAAGTGTAAACTTGCTCGTCGTGAAGGCACAGACTTATTCCTAAAAAGTGGAATTCGTAGTATTGAATCAAAATGTAAAATTGATCAAATTCCTGGCCAGCACGGTGGTCGTAGAGCAAAAGTAACTGAATATGGTCTTCAGTTGCGTGAAAAACAAAAAGTACGTCGTATTTATGGCGTTTTAGAAAAGAAATTCCGCTTGTATTATAAAGAAGCTGATCGTCGTAAAGGCTCTACAGGTGTTAACCTGCTTCAGATTCTTGAGAGTCGCTTAGATAACGTGGTTTATCGTATGGGATTTGCTGCAACGCGTGCCGAAGCACGTCAGTTGGTTTCTCATAAAGCCATCGCAGTGAATGGACAAACCGTAAATATTCCTTCTTATGAAGTGAAGCCTGGCGATGTTGTCTCAGTTCGTGAAAAAGCGAAAAATCAACAGCGTATTAAGAGTGCAATGGACCTAAGAACACAAATGGGTCATGTTGGATGGATCGAAGTTGATGCAGACAAATTGGAAGGAACTTTCAAAAACCTACCTGATCGTTCTGACTTATCTGCGGATATCGCTGAAAACTTAATTGTAGAGCTTTACTCTAAGTAAAACAGTTTGAACACAAACGGAGACAGCGTCTGATGCAAGAGATGTTAGAACAACTATTAACACCGAGTCTAGTGGACATTCAATCAAAAGATGAATTTCACAGCAAGGTGACGCTTGAACCATTAGAACGTGGTTTTGGTCATACACTTGGAAATGCATTAAGAAGAATTTTACTGTCTTCTATGCCAGGTGCGGCAATCACTGAAGTTCAGATTGATGGTGTCCTTCACGAATACTCTGCAATTGAAGGGGTACGTGAAGATGTTTTAGAGATCCTATTAAACCTGAAGGAAGTAGCGGTTAAACTTCACGAAGGATCCGAAGCTGAACTCACTTTGAATGTGGTTGGACCGGCTGTGGTCACAGCGGGTGATATTAGCGAAACGCATTCTGTGGAGATTGCCAATAAAGATTTAGTGATCGCGCATTTAGGCGAAGGCGCTGCATTGAATATGAAGCTTAAAGTTGAAAAAGGCATGGGGTATCGACCTGCCAGTCAATCAGAAGATAATACGATTGGCATATTGAAACTTGATGCCAGCTTTAGCCCTGTTCATATGGTCAGTTATGAAGTTCAAAATGCACGTGTTGAGCAGAGAACGGATTTAGATAAACTGATCATTGATATTACAACCGATGGCACATTAAAGCCTGAGGATGCGATTAAGCAAGCAGCCACTGTTCTTCATCATCAGCTCATTGCTTTTGTGGATTTAAAACACAAAGAAATTGCTGAACCTGAAGAAGAAGAGAGCGAGTTTGATCCAATCTATCTACAACCTGTGGATGATTTAGAACTCACAGTTCGTTCTGCAAACTGCTTAAAAGCCGAACAAATTTATTATATTGGTGATTTGGTACAGCGTGCTGAATCAAATTTATTGAAAACCCCTAACTTAGGTAAGAAGTCGCTACAAGAGATTAAAGATGTCTTAGCACAACGTGGACTTTCTTTAGGCACTAAGTTAGAAAATTGGCCACCAGCCAGTCTGGTGAGCAAAGAAACTGCATAATTAAAGGAAGCTATCATGCGTCATCGTAAGAGTGGTCGTAAATTAAATCGTAATAGCGCGCATCGTAAAGCGATGTTCCGCAATATGTCGGCATCTCTCATTGAACATGAGGTGATTCGTACCACTGTCGCTAAAGCTAAAGAATTGCGTTCTGTTGCAGAACCGTTGATTACTTTGGCGAAGAACGACTCAGTACACAACCGTCGTATTGCGTTTTCTCGCTTACGCGATAAAGCCGCTGTAGGAAAACTCTTTTCTGAAATCGGTCCTCGTTATACCGAACGCCCAGGTGGATATATCCGCATTCTAAAATGCGGCTATCGCCCTGGTGATAATGCGCCTATGGCCATTGTCGAGCTTGTGGATCGTCCAGCTCCACAAGAAGAAGCGGATTCAGAAGAAGCTTAATCTTAAAAGGCCGTTTTTTTAACGGCCTTTTTTCTATCTAATCTCACCTCACCTTCTAAACTTTCATGATTGACACCCACTGTCATCTCACTCAAATCCCCTCATCACAATTGACCTCTATATTGGACACTTTAGATGCCTTAAAGTTATTGGCAGTTTCAACGACTTTAGAAGATTCTAAAAACACCCTTGGTTTGGTAAAATCCCATCCGATCTATCCAGCTGTAGGTTTACATCCGTGGTTTCTACCTGATGCTGAAGAAGCCATAAATAAGGCGTTAAACCAGTTAGAAAGGATGATTGCCGAGAATTTGAATTCAATAAAAGCGATCGGAGAGATTGGATTAGACTATTCCCCCAAAGTACAAGTCAGACAGACACTGCAACGAGAGACTTTTGCCTTTCAGCTTAGGCTGGCACAGCAATTTGCATTACCGGTTTCCATTCATGGGGTGAAAAGTCATCCTGATTTGCAGCAACTGTTAAAAACTTACTCGACTGTCAAAGGCGCACTTCATGGATTTTATGGCAGTCCTGAGCTCGCTCAGTCTTATCTTAAACTCGGATTTAAAATTGGGATTGGACCGATGGTTTTGCGTCAGGGACCCAATAAATTGTATCAAGTGATAAAAGAGGTGCCCATTGAAGGAATGGTGCTTGAAACCGATTTCCCAAATACACGGCAGTATGGTATAAGCCACCCAAAGGATATTCACAAAGTAACAGCAAAAGTCGCAGAGATTAAACAAATGCCTGTCGCCCTTGTACAATCTATCTGTGATCAAACGGCAAAGGAACTGTTTTTATTATGAGTCAACCCTTTTTAGAATCCGCAATTTTTGAACGCAGTCGGCTTGTTTTCAGTGATCAAGGCATTGAAAATTTAATTCGCAGTCATGTTTTTTTAGCTGGGGTCGGCGGCGTAGGGGGATTTGTCGCCGAAGCCTTGGCAAGGGCTGGTATTGGTCAAATCACCTTAGTGGATCAAGATGTGGTTGGGGAATCGAATTTAAATCGTCAAATCGTTGCATTACACAGTACCTTAGGTCGTCCCAAAGTCGAAGTGATGGCAGAACGCATCCTAGACATTAATCCACACTGTCAAGTGAATTGCCAACAACGGTTTTTAGCGCCTGAAGATATGCAAGAGACCTTATCCGCAGCTCCTTATGATTTTGTGATTGATGCCATTGATAGTTTAAATTGTAAAGTCGCTTTGGTTGCGACCGCTTATCAATTGAAGATGCCAGTGGTTTCCTCTATGGGAGCGGGTCGACGAATTGATCCCACCAAGATTCATGTAGCCGATCTCATGAAAACGCACGGATGTGCATTAGCGCGTAATATGCGACAACGCTTGAGAAAACAGGGCATTGGCAAAGGCATTTTAACTGTGTTTTCCTCAGAGACGCCACTGCCGCCAGGTCCAATGGAAGCCATCGATGGGGCTCGGGGACGCGTGGTGAATGGGACAGCCAGTTATATGCCCGGTATTTTTGGTTTGACCTTGGCCGGCGTAGTCATTCAAAAACTTGCGGAGAAATCTCATTGAAATGGGCGCTGAAAATCATTTAATGAAATAAAATGAGGGTATGACGGTCTTTATGTGAGTAAGTTTAAATCCTAAACGGCACTTTTTATCCCTATGCAGAATAAACGCGCTGACCATTTAATGATTAAAAATGCTTGGCCACCAAGTATAGTGAGGACTTTTGCCGTTCTGTTCTTTCTACTTGGTCTGTTTCTAATTTTATCTTTTCTAGGACAAAAGTCTGTTGAGCAATTGACTGCGCATCATGAGCAAGCGATGCCTTGTTGCCAGCAGATGGCAGAGACAGATTGCCACTGCTGTCAACATTCATCGGCAGATCAATCCTGCTCAATCACTTGCAGTAGCAGTTGTGCAATGGGGCATGCTATCAGCCCATTTATGCCATTGCTATTGGATTTCTCTGACTTATATGCACCCAATTTATACTTGCGTTTAGCCGCTTTGACCTTTCTTTTTCTACCCAATCCTGAACTGGACAGTCTATTTCGTCCTCCTCGCCATCTATCGTGACTTTGTTCGGGGAAGCGCCCTGAGAAACACCTCTATTACGCATCATCTGTTTTACACCGATGCTTGATGTTTAGCCTTTCTCTTCTCCATTACAGAGTCTGTTTAAAAAATATCCCTGCTTTAGCCATTTTAATACCAGACGAGGAGCATCAGATGTCCACAAAAACGACACGTCGTCAATTACTGAAACAGATAACCGGATGGGGGCTTTTGGCCTTTTCATCTATCCCTAAAACCGTTTGGGCTGACAGCTATAAATATGTCTGCCCCATGCATCCCCAAATTGTCCGTGACCACCCGGGCACTTGCCCGATCTGTGGGATGATGCTGGTCAAGCAAAGAATTGAAGATTCAACCGCTAAGCTACCTGCAGTGACCGTGCCCACCGTTAAAGGGCAAGCGAATGAGGGCGGTCAGCAGACGCTTGCCATCCAAACAGCCAAAGTGATTCGCGATACACTCTGGAAATATATTCGCACTTATGGGGAAGTCAAGGCGAATGAGCAGCGTCGAATCCATGTGCACCCTTTTGCTTCAGGATGGATCAGTGAATTAACGGTACGAGAAGAGGGGGTAGAAGTTAAAAAAGGACAGCTATTGTACCGTTTCTATTCGCCAGAAATTGTCTCTGCGGAACAAGACTTGTTATTGGCGTTGCAAAATGTAAAACAGCTAGGAAAGCATTCGCAACCACTGTTAGAGTCAGCACGCACACGTTTACAGCTGTTGGGTTTGGATAAACGAACCATTCATCGCATTGAGAAGCGTCAAAAAGTGATCCATAAGGTGCCTGTATATGCGCCGCAATCGGGAATCGTCAGTCAACTTAAAGTTCAGCCGGGCATGTTTGTTCAACCCAGTTTGGAACTGATGTCAATTACAGACCTTTCTCAAGTTTGGGTGGAAGCCCAGGTCTTGCCCTATCAACAAAGTTGGGTTGCGATCCATAAAACCACCGAAGTCACTCTGCCGAGCAAACCGCAAATCAAGCAAGAAAGTCGTATTGATTACATTTATCCAGAGGTGAATCCGAAAACCAAAACCTTACGCGTCAGAATGACGCTGCAAAACAGAGAAAGGCAATTCCCTCTGGGCGCACCGGTGGATGTCACCATTTACGGCGGACCAAAACGCAATATTTTGATTGTGCCACAATCCGCCATTATTGATGATGGCGTAAAAAAACGGGTGGTGAAAACACTCGCCAATGGTCGTTATCAACCGGTTGAAGTGGAGACCGGTATGCAATCAGGAGACTATGTGGAAATTGTTCAAGGGCTGCAGGAAGGGGATGACATTGTGATCAGTGGCCAATTCCTTATTGATTCGGAAAGTCAGATTCAAGCCAATCTGCGTCGATTAGCCCAACCGAAAAAGGCGCAGAAGTCTGAACCTTTTAAAGCGATCAAACAATAGGAGGCGGCCATGATTAACCGAATTATTTCCATCAGTCTTGCCAGCCGTTCACTGATCCTGTTATTTAGCATTGTCTTGGCATTCTGGGGATGGCAAGCGGTAAAGCAGACGCCTTTGGATGCCATTCCCGATCTGTCGGATGTGCAGGTGATTATTAAAACCTCTTACCCAGGACAAGCGCCCCAAGTGGTAGAGGATCAGGTCACCTATCCCATCGCCTCTTTAATGATGTCTGTACCCAGCTCAAAAGCGGTACGCGGCTACTCTTTTTTGGGAGATTCTTATGTCTATGTCATTTTTAAAGAGGGGACGGATCCTTACTGGGCGCGCTCTCGCGTATTGGAGTATCTCAACCAGGTTAAAGGACAGTTGCCAGCCGGAGTCCAGCCAACTTTAGGTCCAGATGCGACCGGCGTGGGTTGGGTGTTTGAGTATGCATTAGTTGATCCGAGCCACCAG
Organism: Galenea microaerophila; assembly: GCF_054657255.1. Classification (NCBI taxonomy): domain Bacteria; kingdom Pseudomonadati; phylum Pseudomonadota; class Gammaproteobacteria; order Thiotrichales; family Piscirickettsiaceae; genus Galenea; species Galenea microaerophila. The sequence continues at coordinate 61,826 of NZ_BAAHWZ010000002.1, read as the reverse complement.
AACAGTTTGGCAGATTTACGCAGCTTGCAAGATTGGTTTTTAAAATATGAATTGCAAGCCATTCCCGGAGTATCAGAAGTTGCGACAGTAGGCGGTATGGTAAAGCAGTACCAAGTGGTAGTGCGTCCCAATGCATTGCGTGTCTATGGATTGACGCTGCAACAGGTGGAAAAAGCGATTCAACAAAGCAGTGCAGAAACTGGGGCTTCGGTGATAGAGCAAGCAGAAGCCGAATATATGGTGCAGGTTAAGGGTTATGTGACCCAGCTGAAAGACTTGCGCAATGTGCCAGTGAGTGTAGATCCGAAAACACAAACCCCGATTTTATTACGCCAGATTGCCGATATTCGCCTTGGACCTCAGATGCGTCGCGGCATTGCGGAGTTGAATGGTATGGGGGAAGTCGTCGGTGGTATTGTCGTTATGCGCAGTGGTGAGAATGCCTTGCATGTAATACAGGCGGTCAAACAAAAACTCGAGAGTCTTAAGGGAAGTTTGCCCAAGGGGGTCAACATCGTCGAGACCTATGATCGTTCTGGGTTGATTCAGCGCGCAGTGGACAATTTAAATCATAAGTTGATTGAAGAGATGGTGGTGGTGGCTTTGGTTACCTTGCTGTTTTTGCTGCATTTCCGTTCATCACTGGTGGCTATTATTTCCTTGCCCTTAGGCGTTTTAGGTGCCTTTATTGTGATGCAGCAGATGGGGGTTACCGCCAATATTATGAGTTTAGGGGGGATTGCCATTGCCATTGGTGCGATGGTCGATGCCACTATTGTGATGATTGAAAATGCGCATAAACACCTAGAACACTACCGTGCCGAGCACGGCCATCCACCGCAAGGACGTGCGCACTGGAAGGTGATTGAAGCGGCTTCCATTCAAGTCGCGCCTTCGTTGTTTCTATCACTGTTAATCATTGCCTTGAGCTTTGTGCCTATTTTTGCACTAGAAGGTCAAGCAGGAAAACTGTTTGCTCCTTTGGCATTAACCAAAACCTTAGCAATGGCAATTGCAGCCGGCTTATCGATTACGTTGGTACCGGTGTTAATGGGGTATTTTATTCGTGGACGATTGCCAGATGAGCATAAAAATCCGCTCAATGGCGCCTTAGTCTGGCTCTATCAACGTTTGATGCAGTGGGCATTAAAGTGGCGATGGGGCGTCATGATGCTCAGTGTATTGCTGGTAGTGTCTATGATCTACCCTTGGCAGAAGATGGGCTCCGAATTTATGCCGGAACTACAAGAAGGCGATCTGCTCTATATGCCGACAACTTTGCCGGGCTTATCAATTGGAGAAGCGCAAGCGCTTTTGCAGCAGAGTGATCGGCTCATCAAAACCTTTCCTGAAGTGAAAACGGTATTTGGCAAGATTGGACGTGCGGAAACCGCGACAGATCCAGCACCTTTGACGATGATTGAGACCACCATTCAATTGAAACCACAATCGGAATGGCGGCCAGGGATGACGCTGAATAAATTGATTGCGGAACTCAATCAAAAGGTGCGTTTCCCAGGTGTAACCAATGCTTGGGTACAGCCGATTAAGACCCGTATCGATATGCTCTCAACCGGGATTAAAACGCCAATAGGCATTAAGGTGGCGGGGGATGACCTTGAGACGATTGAAATGATTGGTCAAAAAATCGAACGAGTGGTTTCTCAAATACCAGGTACCCTGTCGGCATTTTCAGACCGTGTCACCGGTGGACGCTATATCACCATTATTCCTGATCGAGCATCAGCTGCGCGTTATGGGCTAAGCATTCAAGCGCTTAACAATCTGATCAGCGTGGCAGTTGGGGGTAAAAACTTATTACAAACGGTGGAAGGTCGTGAGCGTTACCCCATTAATTTGCGTTATCCGCAAAGTTGGCGCAATTCGGTGGCGGCGTTAAAAGCGTTGCCCATTGTCACCGATAGCGGAGCGCACATTCAATTGTCTCAAGTGGCCCAGATAAAGGTGCATTTAGGGCCCCCTATGCTCAAGTCAGAAAATGCACGGCTGAATGGTTGGGTGTTTGTCGATTTAGATCGAGACACGGACATAGCCGATTATGTCAAACGGGCGAAAGCGATTGTGGCGCAAAAGGTGTCCTTGCCAGCGGGTTACAGCGTGACTTGGAGCGGGCAATATGAAGCCTTGCTCAAGGCGCAAAAGAAAATGACGCAGATTGTGCCTTTAACCTTGCTTATTATTTTTGTATTGCTCTTTCTCATTTTCAAAAGGATGGGCGATGCCCTATTGGTCATGGCGATGTTGCCGTTTGCAGTGATTGGCAGTATTTGGCTGCTCTGGGCTTTGGATTATCGTTTTTCTGTGGCGGTGGCAGTGGGAGTTGTGGCTCTAGCAGGCGTGGCGGCAGAATTTGGTGTGATTATGTTGCTCTATTTAAAACAAGCATTGGCTGAAGCCGCCAATCAAAATCGGCTGAATACGCCACAAGAGGTAAAGGCCGCCATTATGAATGGGGCGGTCAAGCGGGTGCGTCCCATTGCAATGACTGTTGCTGTGATTTTGGTAGGGTTGTTGCCCATTATGCTGGGAAGCGGCACAGGATCAGAAGTCATGAAACGCATTGCAGCGCCGATGGTCGGTGGCATGATTACGGCCCCGATTGTTTCCATGATTTTAATACCGGTGATTGTCTATTGGCGGACTGTCAGAGCAGTTAACAAAGGAGAAAAGGTATGAAAATTCAAGGAATGATTGGTCTGCTCGCCTGGACTTTGACAGGATGGACACAGGCAGCAGAGAACACGCTGCCACAAGTACTGCTTCATTTACAACAACAGGCCATTCAGCATGCACCGAGTATGCAAGCACAGTGGCTTCAGGTGGTGCAGGCGAAACAAAAAGTGGCGTTGGTAAAAAGTTTGCGTAAGCCTAAGGTGCGTTTTAAAAGTGAACTGAGCTACGCATGGATGGAGCAAGATTTTGCGCGTACAGCCAATCAACTAGAGGTTAGCTATCCGCTCTATGCCCCCGATTTAAAATTGGGGGAGCAGGAGGCGCAAACAGCGCAACAACTCGAGCGCTGGCAAGCTTTAGCGTCGCAGCGACAGCTTAAAAAGCAAGTTGGATTGGCGCTGATTCAACTGTTGAAGCAGCAGGAGCAGGTGCGTTATGCGCAGCGGCAACTGCAAGCGATGAATCAAATCCTTAAGCAGCTACAAGGTCGCTATCAGCTGGGGATGATTCAGTTAAATGATATTGCCGATGTACAAAGCCGGATTGCCTTAATGCAAGCCAAAAAATTATTGGCACAGCAGCAGGTTCAGGAGCTGTGGCAAAAACTCTCATCCTTGAGTGGATTGTCAGTTAAGCAGTTGTTAAAAATGCCATTGCCCTTAGCGGACCAAAAGCGGATTGAGCAAACGGTGCAAACACTCAAGCGGTGGCAAAAAAGATGCCAAAATCCCCAGTCCTGCGTGCCGGAAAGCGCCATATTACAGCATCCTTTATTGCAGGCTTTACAGCAGAAACAGCAGCAATTCCGCCAGCAGGCGCAAAAAGTCAAAGCGCGTTATGGAATGAAGCTACAGGCAGTAGGCAGTTATATCTATAATGACAGTGGCCAGCATTTTTATGACGATATGCAGGGCGCGAAAGCCGCTTTGCAGCTCACGGTTCCACTTTATCTTTCTGGAGAAGAAGATTCAGCAGTCTCCGAGGTGAGAGCAAAGCAGCTGCAGAGCCAATGGCAATGGCAACAGCAAAGACGCAATTTGCAAAGCCAAGCACAAATCGCGGCTCAAGGGTTGCAGTTTTTAGCCAAACAGTTGCCCGTCTTTCAATCAGCGCTACAAGCTTCAGAGCAAGCGCTGAAGGCAACGCAAGCGGGTTTAAAAACGGGTGAGCGCAATATTTTAGATGTACTAAATGCCCAGCGTGATGTGGATTTGATGCGTAAGACGCGCAATACAGCCCTATATGAAGTGTGGCGTTATCAAGTGTTATGGCAGTTTGTCCTGTCAAATGATAAAAATGAAAGCTTTTAGGAATTTTGCGGTCTATAGGGGTGGAGGGGAAAGACTTCTCACTGAAGGATCGTAATTTTTAAGTATCGACACATAAGGAGACTCAAGTTATGAGTAAGCAAGATATCAAATCGCGTCGTCAATTTTTAATGATGACCGGTGCCGCCATGTTAGGTGCAACCGGTGCCGCGAAAGCAGCAGAAGAAGCCTTTGGCTTTAAGGAAATGGAAGGGGGCTATCAGCAGGTGGCGTCGATGGAAGGCAAATGCGGTGCTGGGAAGTGTGGCGCGAATATGAAAAAGCAAGCACCTATGGAAGGCAAGTACGGTGCTGGGAAGTGTGGCGCGAATATGAAGAAAAAAGAGATGGAAGGCAAATGCGGTTCAGGTAAATGCGGTGCCAATATGAAGAAAAAAGAGATGGAAGGTAAATGCGGCGGTAATCAATAATTTTCACCTGTAGATTAACTTTTGAGAAGGGCGGGTTCAGCGATGTAACTTGCCTTTTTTATTTTAAGAGACCTTACGGAGGCGATTAATGAGAATGCCTTGCCAAGTAGAGGGGGTGGGTCTTGGACTGCGTCGCACTTTTATTGACGAAGTGATCAACACGCCAGATCTTCCCATCGACTTTTTGGAAATAGCTCCAGAGAATTGGGTCAAAATGGGGGGCGCCAATGGCAAAAAGCTTAGGCAACTGACTGAACGCTTTCCGTTTGTTTGTCACGGATTGTCTTTAGACTTAGGGGGGATTCGCCCTTTAGATTTCGACTATTTAGCGCAACTGAAAACATTTTTTAAACAACATCAAATTCGCTGCTACACCGAGCATTTGAGTTATTGTGGGGACAGTGGTCACCTTTATGACTTACTGCCGATCCCTTTTACCGAAGAAGCGGTAAGCTATGTGGCAGATCGTATTCATCAAGTGCAAGATTTTCTAGAACAGCCAATTGGCATTGAAAATGTCTCTTTTTATGCCATGCCTAGCGATGAGATGAGTGAAATCGAATTTGTGAAAGTGATATTAGCGGAAGCCAATTGTGGTTATCTGCTTGATGTGAACAATGTTTATGTTAACGCCATCAATCATGACCAATATTCCCCTGAAGAATTTATTGCACAAATGCCGACCGAGCGCATCATGTATCTGCATATGGCAGGGCATTTCGATGAAGCAGAGGATCTTAAAATTGATACCCATGGCGAACCGGTTAAAGAAGCGGTGTGGCAATTATTGGATTTCACCTACCAACAACATGGCATGCAACCCACGCTTCTGGAAAGAGACTTTAATATTCCGCCCTTGAGTGAATTAATGGCCGAAATGGCGCGCATTCGCCAAATTCAAACACCTTATGTGGAGAATAAAGATGACTGAAATACGGCCCTTGCCTAAATTTCAGCAGTTGCAACTGCAGATGACGCAAATGATTCGTTCACCAGAAACTTCACCTTATCGTGGTGAGCGCTTAGACGGTTTACCGATAGAACCACGCCGTCAAGCGGTTTATCAGAGGCTGTTTTTGAATAATATGACTGATTTTATTGACCGTGTCTTTCCCGTTTTAGCAGAGCTTGTGGGGGAAGATCACGTCGAGCAATTAGGCCGCCGTTTTTTACAGCAGCATCGTGCCCAAACGCCCCTGTTTCATGAGTTAGGAGAAGCATTTTTACAGTTTTTAAATCAAGAAATCAGCGGGGAAAACCCTTTGGATCTGCCCGCCTGGCTCTTTGAATTGGCGCACTATGAATGGGTGGAGGTCGCCTTATATGTCGCGGACGAAGACAATACAGAATGTTTTCTGGCGGAACAAATTTCTCAAATGCCCACAGTGACCCCTCAGACGCCTTTGCAGCTCTGTCCCACGGCTTGGCCACTGGCTTATCAATGGCCAGTGGATACAATTTGCGCCGAGCATTTTGAGCAGATTCAGCCTAAAGCCACCTTTTTACTCGTTTATAGAAATGCAGAAGATGAGGTCGTATTTATTAAACTCACTCGGGCACTGTTTCAACTCTTATGGACAGTGTGGCAGGCAGAAACCCCATTATCGTTTGAGCAAATATGGCTGCAATTGATACAAGAGACAGACGCACAGGCGCATGCACAGAGCAAAGTGCAAGCGTGGCAAAGTTTGCAGGCACTGAGTGTGCATGCGGGGATTTTAAACGTATCAGGTGTTCAGGTATGATGACCCTCCAAATAGCGCTTACATAATGACGTTTTTGCTATTGGATTGAATATACTGTTTGAAAAAGGCTTCTTCCGATAAGGGGCGACTAAAGTAGAACCCTTGCCCTTCGTCACAGCCCAGTTCTTTAAGCAACTCATAGTGCTCAAAAGTTTCAATGCCTTCAGCTAAGACTTTGAGCCCTAAACTATGTGCCATTTCAATAATAGCCTTAACAATATTATAGGAAGCATTGTGTTTTTGCATATGAAGGACAAAGCTACGATCAATCTTAATACGGTCGGCATTGAGGTTTTGAATATAAGCCAAAGAAGAATAACCCGTACCAAAATCGTCAATGGAGATCTCACTGCCAAGCTGCTCGATATACTTCAGACAATTATTTTCTAGGTTTTTATAATCCATAAGGACGCTTTCTGTAATTTCAAAGTCAAGCTGCTTCGGGTGAATGGGGTAGGTTTTTAAAGCTGATTGGAGTGCCGGTCCTAAAGTTTGAGAAGAGATTTGCTTAGCGCTAACATTTATGGAAATACGAGGTAAGACTTCACAATGCGACTGCCATTTGCAGAAAATAGCAATGGATTCTTTTAAGACAAAACTGCCGAGTTTATCGATCAGGTCAAATTTTTCGGCGAGGGGGATAAACTCTGCGGGTGAAATCATGCCCTGATCAGTCGGCCAGCGTAATAGAGCTTCCGCGCCACACAGTTCAAGATTATGCAGTTTAACCTGAGGCTGGAAATAGACTTTAAAGGCTTTATTTTTGATGGCTTTTTCCATCTGTTGGCGCATTTTTGCAATGTAATCAATATTTTGGCGTAAGGTTTCATTGAAAATTTGAAAGTCATTACGCCCTTTTTTCTTGGCTTCATACATGGCAAAATCGGCAAAACGCAAGAGCTCTTCTGCATGTCGCGCATCGTCGGGATAACGTACAACACCAATGGAGCATCCAAAGCCCAGTTTATTCCAATTTTTTGAGAAATGATTGGCCTTTCCTAATATGTGATTGCAAAACGCTGAGATCTCTGTATCACTGATCTTTTGTTGTAGGCACACCACAAACTCATCGCCGCCAATTCGGTAGTGATCTGCCTTCAGGCCTTGTTGATGTGCAGTTTGCTGTAAAATCTCCCCCATTAATTTCAGAAGTCGGTCGCCTTCTTCATGGCCAAAATGGTCATTAATCGCCTTAAAGTGGTCTAAATCCAGCATCATTAAACATAAAGGAGTGTTAGGATATTTTAAGAGCTGCTGATGAAGGTCCTCATTAAAGGCGAAGCGGTTTTTAAGTTGGGTGACAGTATCGGTTTTGGCAATATTTTCCAGTTTTTGTTGAGTGGCTTTAAGTTGACTCACATCACTCAAGACGACCGAGAGAATTTCACTGTTATCGGCAAGTGAACGCAGCCGACTGAGGGTTAATTGGTAATAATGCGGATGCGCTTTTAATTTGACTTCTTGAGTCCATTCACTGGTTTGTTCAATGTCCGTCTGAATTTGACCTATATGAATATCTTCGAAAAGCTTGCTAAGCAATTGCCAAAGAGAAGGTTGATGAGCATTGGTTTGTCCCTGCTGATGTAATAGAAAAAGTTTTAGAAAAGGAGGGTTGCTTTTAATAATGGTGCCATCTAATTTTGTCAGCGCAATGGCTTCATGGATATGCTCAAAAATTGCCGCATCCAGCTGTAACTCTTTAGTTCTTTTTTGCACCATCTTTTCCAGTTCTTTTTGAAAACGGCGCTGTTTTTGCTCATGAAATTGAATTTTTCGGACGGTGAAATAGGCAATAATGAATAAGATTGCAATTGGCACCAGTCCAGCCAGTAGCGCCAATTTATCCATTAAAGCGATCAGTCGATCGGTTTCTTCTTTGAGCTGATTATAGTTTTTTAATAGATCATTTTTTAGGTGTGTTAAGGCTTGAATGACTTTGGCTTGGGTTTCAAAGGTTTGATTGATTAAAACTTTAATGGCGGCTTGAGGATGTTCATCCATTAACAGACGGTATACTTGATATTGTTGCTGTTTATTTTGTTGTAAAAGTTTGGGTGTTTGGTTAAAGAACTGCAATCTTTTGGGATCTTTTAAAAGGCGTTTAATTTGCCTACGAACCGTGCCAATTTCATGCTCTAATTGAGTCATTTTTTGTTGAAGCTGATCAATCTCAAAAGGGTCATCGGTTTCAAACATCTTGGTCAGTGTGATGGAGCGTTCGCGCGCTAAAGAGATGTGTTTGTCCACCAAAAGCACACTCTGATACAGCGTTTCTGATTGTTGGAGTGTTTGCTGTAAGCGTTCACTGTATTTCAAAAAAACAATGATAGAAAGAGAGATAATGAAAAATAGGGTGAGATACCCTAAAATCAAACTACGAGAGAAATGATCCGGAAATAAGGCTCGATGTTTGAATTTATTGAGAAGTTGAATCATAAAATCATTTAACCATGATTGTATAACCAGCTCTAATTAAAATAACTTATAGAAACCCTAGTATAAATGATGTATTGTGCTATTTAAGACAAAGATCTTTTTATAAATGAAATAATAGAGACCTTATACAGGTAAAGGCCTTAGAATGTTCTGTTTGAATGCATTACGAAAGCGCACCTTTTGGCTCGAGGTGGTAAAGGATTTTTGGGCAAAACGCGGTATGGATTCGGCGGCGATTTTGGCTTATACCAGTTTGATTGCACTGGTGCCGGCGGTGGCATTGGCGTTAAGTCTATTGTCCGTTTCGCCCTGGTTTGATCAGGTGCGCCAGCTCATTATGAAAGCGCTGGTGCATCATCTTTTGCCCAGTTCAAAACCCATTATTGAGCAATATTTTGTGCAGTTTGCACAGCAAGCTGCACATTTAAATGGCTTGGGTTCTGTGAGTTTGCTGGTGATGACGCTTATTTTATTGTGGACCATTGATGAACGTATTAACTTGATTTGGGGCTCCACCCAGCATCGTAAATGGGGAAAGGCATTGGTGCACTATGTGAGTGTTGCGATTATCGGTCCCCTTTTGTTGGGGATCAGTTGGGCATTAAGCAGCTATCTTTCTGCGTTGCCATTGATTGAACAGGGGTTGGGCTTCGTCCCGATTCAGCATTTTGGCAGCTTCTTTACCACCCAACTTTTACCGCTCATATTCAGTTTAGTTGGCTTTGCCTTTCTGTACCGCTATGTGCCTATTCAGACAGTGCACTGGTCTGCCGCTTGGGTGGGCGCCATTTTAGCAACAGTTGAAATTGAAGGGGTTAAATATGGATTCAAAGCCTATCTGCACTGGTTTCCCACTTATGATTTAATTTATGGGGCTTTTGCTGCCATTCCCATTTTTCTCCTCTGGCTCTATTTGATTTGGTGGATTGTGATTTTTAATGGGCATGTGGTTTACCAACTGATGCAAAGACTCCATGGAGAACGAGCTTCGTAATGCGCTTACTCATCTTAGGGTTGCTCATGATTGGCGTGATGTTGGCTTCGCTTTTGGCACCGCCTCTTTTACTCTCTGAGTGGTTAACCGGGTTGTCGACCGTACATGCGTGGATTTTATGGGAGTTGCGATTACCTCGCCTGTTGGCTGCACTCAGTTTGGGCGCTGGATTGGCAGTCAGTGGTGTGGCTTTACAGGCACTTTTTCGCAATCCTTTAGCCGAGCCTGGTTTAATCGGCGTTTCCAGTGGCGCCGCTTTAGGCGCGGTGATTGCGTTGCTCTGGCTGCCGGTCTCACTTGCCATGAGTGTGGGCGGGCTCATTTGGCAAGGTATGTGGGCCTTTGGTTTTGGACTGTTGACTACTTGGTTGCTCTACCGTTTGGCCACGCAACAAGGGCGCACCGATGCCGCTTTAATGCTGTTGGCAGGGGTCGCATTTAATGCAATCAATGGGGCAGGGGTCAGTCTCTTGATTACACTCTCGAATGATAGTGAATTGCGCACCATAGTGTTTTGGATGATGGGTTCTTTGTCTGGGATCAACTGGGGGCAGGCGATGCTGTTAACGGGGGTGTTTATATTCAGCTTTGCGGGCTTATGGCGCTTAAGACACGGACTGGATCTCTATTTACTGGGGGAGCGGGTCTGCCGGCAGATGGGCCATGATCCTCAGCGGATCAAATTGTGGGTGATTACTTTAACTACGCTGTTTATTGGGGTGGCTGTCTCGATGGTGGGCGTGATTGCGTTTGTTGGCTTGGTGGTGCCGCATATGATGCGCTTGTGGGTTGGCGCTCGTCATCAAGTCTTGCTGCCCGCTTCTGCTTTAGGGGGTGCGGTATTAATGGCATTCGCAGACTTTATCGCGCACCATGTAATGACGCCCTCAGAGGTGCCCATCGGCTTGTTTATGGCGCTATTGGGCGGTCCATTCTTTCTGTATCTGTTGCTGAGAGAACGCAAAAAACTGGGGATATAATTGGGGGATCTAATTGGCGGTTTGCAGCGCCAGGAGTTTTGCTTCGAGCGCTTCCCACTGTTCAAAAGCCGCTTCCAGTTCAGCTTCTTTGGCTTGTAAAGTCGCCAGCACCTGCTGTACGGTTTCTTGAGGCTGTTGATAAAATTCTGCGGCTTGGGTTTCCTCTGCGAGCTGTTCGAGTTCGGCTTCCAACTGTTCGATCTTTTCTGGCAAACTTTCGTAAGCTTTTTGCTCTTTATAGCTCAACTTTTTCGGTTTTGACTTAGGTTTGGCTTCTTTTTTAGGGGCAGGACTGGGGTTTTTAGCATTGTTTTTGCTTTTTGTGTCTTGTTTACTGCCTAACGCTTGGAAAAAACCGCTCTGCGCGTATTTTTCCGGTCTTTGCCGTAGCCAATCATCATAACCGCCCACATATTCATTGACCACACCAGGTGCATCAAACACCAAGCTACTGGTCACCACATGGTTAATAAAGGCGCGGTCATGGCTGACCAGAACGACCGTGCCGCTGTAGTCTGCGACCAGCTCTTCTAATAGCTCTAAAGTTTCCAGGTCCAAGTCGTTAGTGGGTTCATCTAATACGAGGAGATTGGAGGGTTGGGCAAAGGTGCGCGCCAAAAGCAGACGGTTTTTTTCACCGCCGGAAAGCGCTTTTACCGGCTGACGTGCGCGATCAGGCGAGAATAGAAAGTCGCTTAAATAGCCCATCACATGTTTACGCTGACCATTGATTTCGACGGTATCGGTGCCATCGATTACACTTTCAGCCACCCTTTTTTCAGGATCTAGTTGTGCTCGGTGTTGGTCAAAATAAGCGATTTGCAGGTTGGTGCCCAATTCAATTTTCCCTTTAGTGGGTGGGATTTGACCGAGTAACAGCTGTAAAAGTGTCGATTTTCCGCAGCCATTCGGCCCAATAAGGGCGACCTTATCGCCTCGCATGATGGTGGTAGAAAAGTCTTGAACAATGGGGTCACCATTGGGCCAGGCAAAACTGACCTCTTTGGCTTCAATCACCTTTTTGCCCGATAACTCCGCACTGTTTTGCTGCATTTTGGCTTTGCCTTGCTGGCTACGGCGTGCTTTGCGTTCTTCACGCAGCTTTTCTAGGGCGCGGACTCTACCCTCATTGCGGGTACGTCGCGCCTTAATGCCTTGTCGAATCCACGCCTCTTCTTGTGCCAATTTTTTATCAAAGTTGGCATTCTGTTTCGCTTCTGCTTCTAAGGCTTCTGCTTTGCGTTTGAGATAGGTGGCATAATCGCACTGCCAATTGTGCAGGTGACCTCGATCCAGCTCAACAATGCGTGTGGCTAATGCTTGTAGGAAAGCTCGGTCGTGGGTAATGAAGACTAAAGTGCAAGAGAGGGTTTTTAAAAATTGTTCCAGCCATTGAATCGAAGGGATATCGAGGTGGTTAGTGGGTTCATCGAGCAGCAGAATATCTGGCGATTGAATCAACGCTTTTGCCAGTAAAACGCGGCGTTTCATTCCGCCAGAAAGGTTGGCAAATTCCGCTTCCTGAGGGAGACCCAGTTGACTGGTCAGCGTCGTCACTCGGGTTTCCAATTGCCAGCCATCTGCCGCATCAATCTGCTGCTGCAACTGCATCAATTTGTCGAGTTGTTCTGGGGTTTCAGCATGCTGGCTCAGGGTGTGGTAATGGTCTAAGGTTTCACCTAAATTCCCCAGTCCTGAGGCAATCACATGATAGACTGAGCCCTGCAGATCTTGTGGCACCTCTTGTTGCAGCTTAGCAATTTTGACCCCTTCTTGCACAATGCGCTGTCCGCTATCCGGTTGAAGTTCGCCTTCAATCACTTTAAGCAGGGTGGATTTGCCTTCGCCATTACGTCCCAAAATACAGAGCCGCTCATGTGACTCAATCTGCAAAGAGACTTGGTCTAACAGCGGAGCCGCACCAAAACTTAAAGAGACATCCCGTAAAAACAGCAGCGCCATAATGCATTCCTAAATTGAGAAAGCGCTATTTTAACAGAATTTGTAGGATCAAATTTTGGCTTGAAGCAATGGGAAAAGTGCGCATCTGCAGTTCGGGTCTTTGACGGCTTTGTTGCTGCCAAAAGTGGAGAATGGGTTGGGTTAAGTGAGGCGTGGTTTGCCAAAGATTCATTAGCAATAGACCCGGAGAGGAGAGGTTTTGCAGAAGTAGCTGTTGAAAATGTTCATCAGTCAGCGCTTCCGGCATTCCAGTTTCATTATATAGATCTACCACAATCACTTGGTAAGGCGTTCTGTTTTCAGCTAAAAACTGACAAGCGTCTTTGGCAATACAGTGCAGATTATCCGCTTGGGGGAGATGAAAATAGGTGTGTGCAACCTCAATCACCAAAGGTCGCAATTCAATTGCGGTAAAGCGTGTTCCTGGCAGGCAGGGATGGAGTTGGGTGATCAAGCTGCCGCCGCCTAGTCCGAGCAGCAGTAAGTTTTGGATCGGTTGCTGGTCTGCATATTGCAGGACGCAGTCCAAAAGGGTTTCTTGATATTCATGCGCGAGGGTAAAAGGTGCGTGAAAATAGAGACAGCTCTGTTCCACTGGGCTGCCAAAGTGTAAGCTGTGGGTGCTGGCCGTTTCAATGACTTCGACCAATCCCCATTCATCGCGTTGGCAAAAAATCAATTTGCCGCCATAGCGTTTTAAGCTACGTTTAGCCAAAGTGTTCTAGCCACCACAGCCGAATCCAAAAACCAAAATAACTGGTAAAGCCCACTTCCACAAACTTTATACGCCCATCAGGCATGACATAAAGATCGGTTGGCACAGCGCTTACTTTAAACCGTGTCATTAAATCTCCATCTAAGTCATTCACAATAATATTTTTGGGAATAAAGTTTTCATCGGAGAATTTGCGTAATTCGTCCTCTGAAGTGGATTTGACAGCGATGGCAATGACGGTATATTTTTCAGAGAGTCTTCGAATGGCATCGTGTTGATAGTTACAAATCGGACACCAAGTGCCCCAAAAGTGAATTAAATAGGGCTTAGGTTGCGGTTTGGAAAGGTCTATGACCTCACCAGTTAAGGTCTGCAGCTGAACTGGTGGGACCTGTGTTTTAATCACATCCCCTTGTTGGAAATGGCGTAAGCTTAAATAGAGCACCACAATCACCATCGCCCAAAGCGTATTTTTAACCCACCGGCGTTTAAAAAATGGCAGCTCATCGGGTAAAGGCGTCTCTCTCTCAAGATCTTCGTATTCTTTCGTCTTTAGAGGATAACGTTTAATGGTTTTTTTGGAGCTGTCCATCCTAAGTCCCTTTGATTGAATCGTTTAGATCTTATCAAGATTTTTCAAATAGAGACCTTTGCATGAGTGGGATGCGAGCTAAAAATGAGAAAAAATTTTTCCATATCTAGGCGGAAAACGCAGGGCATAGCCAGCTCTATTGCCAAGTTTTCCAACAACGATAGGGGAAATTTTAGCCATTTTTAGCCGTAAAACCATCTCGTGCAAAGGTCTCATTTATAATAACACGCTTTATAAGAAATGGGCGTCGGGAATGGAGGCAGATTTTTGGCATAAACGCTGGCAGCAGCAGCAGATAGGTTTTCATCAACAGACAGTGAATCCTTTTTTACAGAAATACTTTGATCAGTTGTTTCTTCAGGCGAATGATCAGGTTCTGGTGCCTTTGTGTGGTAAAAGTTTGGACATGATTTGGCTTCTTGAGCAGGGGATGCAAGTGTTAGGTGTGGAGTTAAGCCCCTTAGCCATTGAACAGTTTTTGGCCGAACAGCAGTTATCGGCAGCGGAAAAAATAGTAACTGAGCACGCATGCCATTATCGCATTGAAGGCTTGGAACTGATTTGTGGGGATTTTTTTCAGTTGGCGGCAGAGCAATGTCAAACCGTGAAAGCGGTTTATGACCGAGCGGCATTGATCGCACTGCCACAGGAGATGCGTGCAGAGTATGCGAATCATCTTAAGCGGATTGTGCCTAAGGGCAGTCGAATGTTACTGATTACAATGAATTATGATCCCTCTTTATTGCCAGGCCCACCCTTTGCGGTTCCTGAGTCAGAGGTAGAGCAGCTGTTTGCACAGGTATCGTCATTACAGAAATTGGAAACCGTTGAGGCAACGCGCAAAGGCGTGTCGATTGAGGAAAGCATTTATTTAATTCAGTTTTGAAGTCTGTTAGCCTAATCGGTTAAAACCGGCTAACAGACGCCGTCAAACTATTGCGCTTCGCGAGCAATGGCTCGGTGACCGATGTCGGTACGGTAGTAAACACCTGGCCAAGAGATTTTATGAACCCCTTCATAGACGCGTTTCTGAGCATCGGAAACGGTATCGCCTAAAGCAGTCACACAGAGCACGCGTCCCCCGGCGGTAATCACTTCACCCTTCTCATTCAAAGCGGTGCCTGCATGGAAGACTTTGATATCCTCACCATGCACTTGATCCAGCCCTTGAATGACATCCCCTTTACGGTAATCGGCTGGATACCCCTCAGCGGCCATCACCACGCCTAGCGCAGCGCGTGGATCCCATTGTGCTTCAACGCTGTCGAGTTTCCCCTCAAGGGCTGCTAAACAGAGTTGAGCCAAATCTGATTGCAGACGCATCATAATCGGTTGTGTTTCGGGATCTCCAAATCGACAGTTAAATTCCAATACTTTCGGGGTGCCATCTTCTGCCACCATAATCCCCGCATACAAAAAGCCGGTATAAGGCATCCCCTCTTTTTCCATGCCTTCAATGGTGGGACGAATCACCTCATTCATAATGCGCTCATGAATTTCAGGGGTGACCACAGGCGCTGGGGTATAAGCGCCCATACCGCCGGTATTGGGTCCGGTATCACCATTATTGCGTGCTTTATGATCTTGAGAAGAGGCCATGGGTAGAATATTTTTGCCATCTGCCATCACAATAAAGCTGGCCTCTTCGCCGGTTAAAAACTCTTCAATGACCACGCGTGCGCCAGCATCTCCAAACTTATTGCCTGCCAGCATATCGTCCACAGCCGCTTTTGCTTCTTCTACCGTCTCAGCTAAGATCACCCCTTTACCAGCCGCTAAACCATCGGCCTTAATGACAATAGGGGCGCCAACTTTATCTAGGTAAGCATGCGCTTTTGCAATCTCTGTAAAGACTTCATAATCGGCGGTGGGGATATGGTGTTTGGCCAAAAAGTCTTTGGAGAAGGCTTTTGAGCCTTCCAGTTGAGCAGCGGCTGCGGTCGGCCCAAAACATTTCAGACCGGCTTGTTGAAAAGCATCCACTACACCCATGACCAAAGGCACTTCAGGACCCACAATCGTCAGCTCAATGCCTTCGTCTTTGGCAAACTTTACCAAACCTTCTAAGTCGGTGACCGCAATATCGACATTGGTTAATTTAGGTTCTTGAGCAGTGCCGGCATTGCCTGGGGCGACAAATACTTCGCTGACGGAAGCGCCCTGTGCGGCTTTCCATGCCAAAGCATGTTCACGCCCGCCACTGCCAATAATCATAACTTTCATAGGGTTTTCTCCAAAAATTTCAGCCACTTTAGGCGTGAAGTTAATTCATCTTAATGTCTAAAATGACGCATACCGGTAAAGACCATGGCAATGCCATGTTCATTGGCAGCATCAATCACTTCCTGATCTCGTACAGAACCGCCTGGATGAATCACCGCAGTAATCCCCGCTTCGGCGGCAGCGTCAATACCATCGCGGAAAGGGAAGAAGGCATCAGAAGCCATCACTGAGCCTTGTACCTCTAAGCCTTCATCAGCCGCTTTAATTCCGGCAATTTTCGCACTGTATACCCGACTCATCTGGCCGGCACCGACACCAATGGTCATCTGGTTTTTGGCATAAACAATGGCGTTGGATTTTACATATTTCGCTACTTTCCAAGCAAACATCAGATCTTTCAGTTCTGCTTCAGTCGGCGCGCGTTCGCTGACCACTTTGAGATCGTCTTCAGTCACCATCCCTAAGTCACGATCTTGCACCAGCAAGCCGCCGGTCACTTTTTTATAGTCATAAGCGGGTAATTGTTCATCCCACTGGCCAGAGACCAATAGACGCACATTTTTCTTAGCGCCGACAATGTCAGTGACGCCGTCTTCAACGCTCGGTGCAATAATGACCTCTACAAATTGACGGTCAATAATCGCTTGCGCAGTTTCTGCATCCAAGGGGCGGTTAAAGGCGATAATGCCGCCAAAGGCAGAGGTGGGATCGGTGGTGTAAGCTCGATCATAGGCTTCTAGCAGGCTGTTGCCCAGAGCAACGCCACAAGGGTTGGCGTGCTTAACAATGACGCAGGCGGTCTCATCAAAGGTTTTCACCAATTCCAAGGCTGCATCGGTATCGGCAATATTATTAAAGCTCAATGCTTTACCTTGCAGCTGAGTGGCAGTGGAGATGGAGGCTTCTTTGGGCTCACGCTCAGTATAGAAGGCCGCTTTTTGATGCGGGTTTTCACCATAACGCAACGCCTGTTTTTTCACAAACTGGGTGTTGTAAGTGCGGGGGAAAGTGTCTTCGGGGGTGTCGGCAAACATTTTGCCAAAGTAGTTGGCAATGGCACCATCATAACGCGCAGTTTGCTCAAAAGTTTTAATCGCTAAATCAAAACGCGTAGCGTGGGTAAGCTGACCTTGGTGAGCTTTCAGTTCCTCTAGAATACGATCGTAGTCTTTTGGATCAGTGACCACAGCGACATCTTTATGGTTTTTAGCGGCAGAACGCAACATGGTGGGGCCACCAATATCAATATTCTCAATCGCATCTTCTAAACTGCAGTTGGGGTTGGCCACAGTGGCTTCAAAAGGGTAGAGGTTCACCACCACCATATCAATCGGGTCAATACCATGTTCGGCCATGACCGCATCATCCTGTCCGCGACGCCCTAAAAGTCCCCCATGAATTTTAGGGTGTAGGGTTTTGACACGACCATCCATCATTTCTGGAAAACCGGTATATTCGGCCACTTCAGTGACGGGCAGTCCGGCTTCAGACAGCACTTTATAGGTGCCACCGGTGGAGAGAAGGGCAATGCCCATTTTTGAGAGTTCACTGGCAAAATCAACAATGCCGGTTTTATCTGAAACACTGAGCAGTGCTCGACGAACAGGTTTCATAGGGGAGGTTCTCCTTAAAGTAATTGATAGAGTTTCATTTTTTTGCGTAAGGTGTTGCGGTTAATGCCCAAAATTTGTGCTGCTTGGGTCTGATTATAGTCCGTGCGTTCCAGTACACAGCGAATGAGCGGGGCTTCTACTTGGGTCATCACCATCTGATAAAGATTGCTGGCCTCTTCTTCGCCTAAGGTTTCAAAATAGGTTTCAAGCGTTTGAACCACCTGTTGGCTTAATTGTGAGTTTCGGTTTATAGGCATAATGTTTGTCTTATGAATTCAAGTTGTTGCTGCGGCGTTATCAGTCGATTAAAACTTTGTCGTAGGGTAGATAGGTCGTATTGTGGTAACGACTCCGGCACATCCAAGTGCCCCGCTTGAGAGAGTGTCCACAGCTTTTCGACATACCAACCGAAATGTTTGCGTGCATGACGAACAGCGGTGATTTCACTGCCCGCTTCGGTATAGAGTTGGTGCAAGGCTTGAAAATGTTGCAAAAGGGTTTGGGTAAATTCCCGCCTATCCGGGAACTGAATCGTTTTCCCAGCGGCATGCTGTTGGCACTGTTGAAAAATCCATGGAAACCCTAAACTGCCTCGACCAATCATCACGCCATCACAATCCGTATATTTTAATACAAAATCGGCCTGTTGGGGCGTGGTAATGTCGCCATTGGCAATGACAGGAATGGTTAATGCCTGTTTGACCGCTGCGAGGGTATCATATTCCGCCGGCCCCGAAAATTTCTCTGCACGCGTCCGGCCATGGATGGTGACCGCTTGCAAACCACAGGCTTCAGCGATTTGCGCGATCTGCAGGGCATTTTTATTTTCAGCATCGGTTCCGGTGCGCATTTTTACGGTGACTGGTACCGAGACCGCCTTGACTACGGCTTCAAAAATTTGGGCAACCTTTTGCGGCTCTGCCATCAGCGCCGAGCCGGCTGCGACGCGACACACTTTTTTCGCGGGACAGCCTAAATTGAGATCAATGATTTGCGCACCGCGCGCTGCTTGCCAGGCGGCGGCTTCTGCCAAGACTTCGGGTTCTGTGCCCAGCAGCTGCACCACGCGCGGTTCTGCTTCTGCAATATCGGCCTGACGCGTGCTGGATTTGGCCGATTGCCACAACTGTTTTTGCGATGCCACCATCTCACCTACCGCGAAAGCTGCGCCTTTTTGGCGGCAAATCGTGCGAAAAGCGCGATCGGTAATGCCAGCCATCGGCGCTAAGATAAACGGGTGCGCAAATTGAAATTTTCCAATTTGAAAACCCTGTGGTGAAGGCAGGACTGGGGATTCTGGCATTTTTTGCAACCGTTCTTTGGTGTTAGCGTTGTTTTTGTCCAGCCAGCAATCCCCACTCTTCTTGACTTTCAAATGTGGTCAAAGGGATGCCGAGTGCAGCATAATGTGTTTGCAGTTCGGCGGCCTGAGTGGTGAGTAATCCTGATAGCACCAGTGTACCGCCGGGTTTCAATAAGCGATCAAATTCAGGAGCCAATTCCTTGAGGGGGCCGGCTAAAATATTGGCGATCACCAAATCCACCGGTTCAGATTCAAAATCTTTAACCAAATAAAACGCAATATCCGCCGCATTGCGTTCAGCATTTTGTTTGGAAGCGATCACCGCTTGGGGATCAATATCTACCCCCACCACGCTTTGAGCCCCCAGTTTTGAAGCCGCCAAGGCCAAAATACCGGAACCACAGCCGTAATCAATCACTGTTTTGCCCGCAGGTGGGTGTTGATCCAACCAAGTGAGACAGAGTGCAGTGGTCGGGTGGGTGCCAGTGCCAAAGGCCATGCCTGGATCAAGCATCAGATTGATGGCTTCTGGGTCCGGTGGCTGATGCCAGCTGGGGACAATCCACAGATGATCTCCAAATTGCATCGGTTCAAACTGATCCATCCACGCCCGCACCCAATCTTTGTCTTCCAGTTGCTCGACTTTAAAAGTGTGTGCGGCTAATTCAGGCAACTGCTGCTGTAAAGTTTGAATCACACCCTGCGCATCGGTTTCCGCATCAAACAATCCAATGACTTTGGTATTCGGCCAAATCGGCGTGGTGCCCATAGGGGGCTCAAAAATGGGGACATCTTTGGCGTCTTCAAAAGTCACCGAAGCGGCGCCTAATGCCATTAAGGCTTCCGACAACAGTTCAGCAAGGTTTTCACTGACAACGGTGTTTATTTGTATCCAAGCCATTTTATTAATTCCTAAAGTATCCTAAAGTAAAAACCCGCCAATGGCGGGTTTGCAGCCTGTGTATGTAGACACTTACACTAAATGTTCGAGTCGCTCTTCCAGATAATGGATATTGGCACCGCCTTGCACAAACCCTTGATCATTCATGATCTCTCGTTGCAAGGCAATATTGGTGTCGATGCCTTTAATCACCAGCTCTTTTAAAGCGCCATTCATACGCGCAATGGCTGTATCACGGCTGTCTCCGTAACAGATCAGTTTGCCAATCATTGAGTCATAGGTGGGGGGGACGGTATAGCCCGTATAAATATGCGAATCCCAGCGCACACCAATGCCACCTGGTAGGTGCAACCGCTCAATAGTGCCCGGAGAAGGCATAAAGTTGCGCGCAGGGTTTTCAGCATTAATCCGACACTCAATCGCATGACCTCGAAGCTCAATGTCTTCTTGTTTCAGCTTTAAGGGCTCGCCGCGCGCAATTTCGATTTGAGCGCGCACCAAGTCCACACCCGTTACCTGCTCGGTGACAGGATGCTCCACCTGCAAGCGGGTATTCATCTCAATAAAATAGAATTCCCCGTTTTCATAGAGAAACTCAAAAGTTCCCGCGCCGCGATAGCCAATTTCAATACAGGCTTGTACGCAAGCGGCGCCAATGCGTTGCCGCTGTTCTTCAGTTACGCCAGGTGCAGGCGCTTCTTCCACCACCTTCTGGTGACGGCGCTGCATGGAACAGTCGCGTTCCCCTAAGTGAATCGCATTGCCCTGCCCATCTGACAACACCTGAATCTCAATATGGCGTGGATTTTCTAAAAACTTCTCCATATAGACTTCAGGATTGCCAAAAAAACTGCCCGCTTCTGATTTGGTCAGTTGGATAGATTTTAGTAGGTTTGACTCGGTGTGCACCACGCGCATGCCGCGTCCGCCGCCGCCACCTGAAGCTTTGATAATGACTGGATAACCGATTTCACGCGCAATGCGTAGATTTTCTTCGTCATTATCTCCTAAAGGGCCACCAGAACCTGGAACGGTTGGCACGCCCGCGGCTTTCATCGCTTTAATGGCACAGACCTTATCACCCATCATACGAATGGTTTCAGCTTTTGGGCCAATAAAGATAAAACCGCTCTCTTCAACGCGTTCCGCAAAATCTGCGTTTTCAGATAGAAAGCCATAGCCAGGATGAATGGCTTCCGCATCGGTGACCTCTGCAGCCGCAATAATCGCGGGGATATTTAAATAGCTTTCAGAAGAAGGAGCGGGGCCTATACAGACCGATTCATCTGCCAGCAGCACATGTTTTAAGTCGGCATCGGCTTCAGAGTGTACTGCTACGGTTTTAATGCCCATCTCTTTACAAGCGCGCAAAACGCGCAGGGCAATTTCCCCACGGTTGGCAATGAGAATTTTATCGATCATCATCACCCCCAATTAGTCGGTTTCAATAATGAAAAGGGTTTGTCCGTATTCCACAGGTTCCCCGGCATTGACCAAAATTTTCTTAATGGTTCCGGAGACGTCGGACTCAATGGGATTCATAATTTTCATTGCTTCAATAATACATAAGGTATCGCCGACGTTGACATGATCCCCGACGCTGACAAAAGGCTCTGCATCTGGCGAAGGGGTGATATAGAAGGTGCCGACCATGGGAGATTTAATCTCATGACCTGAAACTGTTTCTGTAGAGGCTGCAGGCGTCGATTCTGTGGCAGATGCCTGAGCTGGCGCCGCAGTCGGCGCTGGCGCAGCGTTGGCCTGTACCACTTGCTGAGCAGGGGCTTGCATAATTACCGGCTCTTTTGAGCGCGTAATGCGAATGTTATGTTCACCTTCTTTAATCTCAATTTCGGCAATGTCTGACTGTTCAACAATTTCAATCAGTTTGCGGATGGAGCGAATATCCATAGTCTGTTCCTTCTATGATGGGTTACAGTTTTTCTAATTTTTCAATAGCGGCAAAGAGCGCCAGTTGATAACCAACAGGTCCTAAGCCAGCAATGACACCTTCGGCAATATCTGAAAAATAGGAGTGCCGACGGAAGGGTTCTCGTTTGTGAATATTGGAAAGATGTACTTCGATAAAGGGGATCTCAACTGCGGCTAAAGCATCACGAATCGCCACACTGGTGTGGGTAAAGGCGGCTGGGTTGATAATAATAAAATCGGTGCCATCCTCTATCGTTTGATGAATGCGGTTGACGATTTCATGTTCAGCATTACTTTGAAAATGCTTTAAGGTGTAACGGGACTCATCGGCATAAATTTCCAAAGCTTCAATGATGTCCGCCAAGGTTTGACGACCATAGTGTTTGGGCTCTCGTTTTCCCAGCAAATTCAGGTTGGGGCCATTAATTACAAGAATGGTTGCCATCGGTCTTATCACAGGTTTAAGAATAAAGGTTTATTATACCTGAGAAAATAGAAAAGTAAGGAAAGAAATAGCATGAATTGATGTGAAATTTCACGAACATGCATGAAATTTCACAATCCGTTTAAGTTTAGACTTAGTTTGAGTGGAAAGCCTGATTCACCACTTGCAGAAAGGCATCCGGGGATTTAAAGCCCACCACTCTTAATGATTTGATTTCTTGGCCATCTGGCGTGAAAAAGAGGATGGCAGGTGGGCCAATGATACCAAACTTTTTCATTAGCGCCTTCGCATCGGCATCATTGGCGGTGACGTCCGCTTGTAACAGGGTCACCTCAGAGAGAGCTTGCACAACCCGAGGGTCGCGAAAAGTTTGGTGTTCCATCTCTTTACAAGAGACGCACCAATCTGCATAGAAATCCAGCATCACCGGTTTACCTTGACCGAGATAAGCGCTAAGTGCGTCCACGTTTTTAATCGGTTTGAATTTGAGCCCTTGTTGAGAGGTTTGTCCTCCTGAAGCGTGTCCCATGCTCATCCCTGTAAGGGGCTGCAGCAAACTAGGTTTGCCGAGGGCCAAACTGGCTAAAGTGAAGATCCCCCAAATAAAGAGGGCAAGACCTAAACCCTTAAACAGTTTTTGCCAGCCGGATGTGGGCTGTGCAAAAGCGCCCATATAGACTGCAGAGACAATAAACAGCAGTGACCAAGCTAAAATCGTGAGCCATTCAGGTAAGATGCGGTCTGCCATCCAAATCGCCACGCCGAGCATCAATACCCCGAATACCGCTTTAATGGCATCCATCCAACTGCCCGCACGAGGCAGGAGTTTCCCAGCAGAGGTGCCGAGCAGAAGCAATGGTAAGCCCATCCCCAAGCTCATGGCAAACAGGGCAGCGCCACCTAATACCGCATCACCGGTTTGGCCAATATAGATTAAAGCGCCGGCGAGCGGAGGGGCGACACAAGGCCCAACGATTAAGGCAGAAAGGAAGCCCATCACCGCAACACCGGTGAGGGTGCCCCCTTTTTGTTCATTGGCAATGTTGTTAATTTTACTTTGGAATCGGCTGGGGAGCTGAAGTTCATAAAAGCCAAACATGGATAAGGCGAGTAAGACAAAAATCAGACTAAAGGCGCCCAATACCCACGGATTTTGGAAAGCCGCTTGAAGATTTTCGCCAAACAGCCCAGCTAAAATCCCGGCGACGGTATAAGTAATGGACATTGCCAGCACATACACTAAAGAGAGGATAAAGGCGCGCCGGGTGGTGATATGCTCCCCTTGCCCTACAATAATGCTCGACAAAATCGGAATCATAGGGAAGACACAAGGGGTAAAGGCCAGCAGCAGGCCGAATAGGAAGAAACTCCCCAGAATTAACCACAAAGAACCGTGTTTTAGCGTATCCGCAATCTGATCCGTTTCAGAAAGCGGGGCAGGTTGAGCCGTGGAAGTGTTATTCGAGCGCTCTGCGTTAGTTTGTGAGGGGGCTTTAGCCGCTAATTGGAAGTCGGCCGGATTTAAAGTAATCACTTGATGCTCGGGTGGATAACAGACACCGGAAACGTCAGAGCAGCCTTGGTAAGTGATTTCAATTTTACTTGGCGTGTTTAAGGTTAGGATGGGGAGTTCGGCTTGAAAAGGCTTTTTATAAACGGGGGTTTTGCCAAATAGGGGGTCGTCACTGATTTCAGCAGGCGGCAGATTGAGTTCACCCAGTTTAACCGAACCGCTTAAGGGTTTGACTTTAATTTTATTCTGATAAAGATGGTAACCAGGGGCGACTTGCCAGCTTAAAATAAGCTTGTTTTTTTCCGGCAGCGCTTTAAAGGCAAAGGCTTCGTCAGCCGGCAGCAGTTCATTGCCGCTGTCAGCCACAAGATATTGATTCAGCTGAGAGAGGTTTTGATTTTGTGTCGGCGCTTGCGGCATTTGCAGCTGAAAGGTTTTTTGTTGGGGAGGATAGCAAACGCCTTGGGGCCCATTACACCCCTGATAACTTACAGTGATCGAAAAGGTGTTAGGGGCGGAGAGGATGGGGACTTGCATGCTGGCTTCATGCTCGAAAATGGTGGTACGACCGAAAATGGGGTCATCCACGGTTTTCCCTTGACCAAAAGTGGCTTTTCCTAGCTTCGCCTCTTTAGAGGAAATCTGCATGCGTTCTTGATAGAGGTGATAGTCCGGCGCGATTTTCCAATGAAGTTGAATTTGATTATGCTCGATCGTTGGTGGCTCAAGCTGAAACGCCTGATCGACTTTAAGTAATGCTGAGTGGGCGGGCAGTGAGATGACCCATAGCAAGAGGATGATCCAACCAAAGGTGAGGTGATAAGTGTTCTGACCCGTTTTCATAATGCCCCCGTAGACTTATTCATATGTTTTGTTATTATATGTAAAAGACCCTAGAGAGAGAAAAATGTTTCGTATTCTATTTTTATTATTGTTATTGGTCCCTGCGATCGAGCTCTATTTTTTAATTAAAGTAGGTGGTATGATCGGCGCGCTTCCCACTATCTTATTGACCATTTTTACTGCGGTCGTGGGGGCAACTTTAATGCGATCTCAAGGGTTGATGACTCTGCAGCGGGCACAGCAAGCGATGATGATGGGGCAATTGCCACAAACAGCAGTGATTGAAGGGGGGCTTATTTTTCTCGGCGGTCTACTTTTATTGATTCCGGGGTTGATCACCGATTTTATCGGGTTTTTACTGTTAATCCCACCCCTTCGCCAAGCGATCGCTGCACGCGTATTAAATAATGGTTTGAATAATGGTAGACAGCCCCAAACGTATGATGGCACGTTTGAATCGAATTCAACACAATCGTCACAACCGCCGGGAAAAATTGAAATCATTGAGGCCGAGTGGACTGAGATTAAATCTGATAAAAAAGAGCCGTAAAAAAAGGGGCGCACCCCTTAATCGACCTTAATCAGTGTGAGCTATTGGATTAGCGTTGACTTTGAGGTTTTACATCCTCAGCCAAGCCTCGAGTCTGAACGCCTAATAGGGTGTAAAGTGGACACCAGCCTATCAAACCTGTAAACAGAGGGATTAGACCGATATATGCCCATGAGCCTAAGATGCCCGCATAGGCGAGATAAGTTAAAACTGCTCCGATAATGACTCGAATGATTCTATCCAGATTGCCAATATTCATCAATTTTCTCCAAATTAAACGTTAAAATTCTTGGTAAACGTGCCTATCTAATAATATATAGAAACCCTGTCAAATAAGTCAAATCCATAAGGAGTTTTTAATAACCATGCGTAAATTGCCGGGTGAACACTATTCAGAGCAAATTAATGCGCGATTTTGGCTACTTGGTAAACCAGGTGAAGCGCAAACCTATGTCGGGATTGGCCGGATTGAGCTTTTAGAAAAGATTGGGCAATATGGTTCAATGAATCGGGCGGCAAAAGAGATGGGGATGTCCTATAAAAAAGCCTGGAAGTTAATTGAAGAGCTGAATACCTTTAGCGACCAGCCGCTTGTGATTAAGACGCATGGCGGGGTTTCAGGGGGCGGCACCCAACTGACTCAACAGGGGCAAAAAGTCATTGCGCAATTTAGAGCCTTTGAGAAAAGGTTTCAAACTTTTTTGCAGCAAGAGAGTCAACAGATGCAAAGTATTTTAAATGCGTCAGAGTCTCCTTCTGATGATGCGTAAAAAATCATGAAGCGCTTTTACTTGCACCTGGGATGTGGTTTCTCTATAATACGCGTTTTTAATCCTTCCCCTTATTGCCCGTTAAACAGTAAGTGATGATTTGAAGGCGCATTAGCCTCAAACATTGGAAGTTGATTATTATAGATAGGATAGAATTATGAGCACATTTGTTGCAAAGCCAGCTGAAGTTAAGCGTGATTGGTATATCATTGATGCTGAAGGCAAAACTTTAGGTCGCATGGCCTCTGAGATTGCCGCTCGCTTACGCGGAAAGCATAAGCCAGAATACACCCCTCATGTGGATTGCGGGGACTATATTGTCGTCATTAATGCCGACAAAATTAAAGTGACTGGGAACAAGATGAGAAACAAAAAGTATCATCATGTGACTGGTTATGTCGGTAATTTAAAAACGACAGACTTGCAAACCTTATTGCGTGAAAAGCCCACGCGTCCTGTTGAGTTTGCTGTAAAAGGTATGTTGCCTCGAGGTCCTTTAGGCCGTGCAATGTTTAAAAAACTAAAAGTGTATGCTGGTGCTGAGCACCCACAT
This sequence comes from Galenea microaerophila, assembly GCF_054657255.1. Classification (NCBI taxonomy): domain Bacteria; kingdom Pseudomonadati; phylum Pseudomonadota; class Gammaproteobacteria; order Thiotrichales; family Piscirickettsiaceae; genus Galenea; species Galenea microaerophila. The sequence continues at coordinate 35,324 of NZ_BAAHWZ010000002.1, read as the reverse complement.
GCAGCACAACAACCTAAAGCACTAGAGATTTAAGAGGAATTAGAAAATGGCAACAGAACAGTATTATGGAACAGGTCGTCGTAAAAGCTCAGTGGCTCGCGTCTTTTTGAAAGCGGGTACGGGTAAAATGACGGTGAATGGTCGTGACATTAAAGAGTTTTTTGCGCGTGAAACGGATTTAATGGTGATTAACCAACCCTTAGAAGCGACTGAAAGTGTCGGTAAATTTGATGCTTACATCACCGTGTCTGGGGGTGGAACCACAGGTCAAGCTGGCGCGGTGCGTCACGGTTTGGCGCGTGCCTTGGTCGCTTATGATGAAGGGAATCGCCCAGCGCTTCGTCAACGCGGTCTACTGACGCGTGATGCACGTGAAGTCGAGCGTAAAAAGGTCGGTCTGCGCAAAGCGCGTCGTCGTCCACAGTTCTCCAAGCGTTAATCGTTATTTTTCGCAAGTTTCAAAAAAACCCGCTTCGGCGGGTTTTTTGTTTTTATCGCGTTTTAAGATTTTTAATTTAATGGGCGCCAACCACGACTCCGACTTTATTGCCAAATTTTTGCACCGCCGAGGAAGCGGCCTTAATGGCGCGGTCTCTGGGGAGATCCAGCACTTCTAAAGCGCGGTCACGAAACTGTTTAGATTCTTGGGTAATATACTGCTCACCGGTGGTGGCACTGACCACATAGTTGGCTAAAATAACCAAAGAGACTAAATTTTTAACCTTTGCATGGCCAGCTGTTTCGTTTGCAAAGTCAATATCATGGTGCAGTAAAATAGCCTTATAGATATCACTCTCTAGATGCCAGCGTTTGGCGACAATGATGCCGACAAAGGTGTGGGCGGTTTCAAAATGTTCCAGCTCTTTTTGATAGGCCGTAAGCGGTGCGGCCAGTTGTTGGTTAAACAGGTGTGCATAATATTCAGGCTCTAAACGCGACAGATAAACGGCACCGATATTTTGCATTAGCCCAGCCATATAGGCTTCACTGCGACTGACATTCTGTACCCAATAACTCAGTTCTGCAGCCGCAATCCCCGCTTTGGCGCCATGATTAAGAATCATTCTCTCTACATCTGATTCGCTGATAATATTGGTGAGCACACTGGACAAAAAAAGGTTATAAAGGTCTTCTAATCCCAATATATTCACCGCTGCGCGCGCATCCTTAATCTCTTGTTTTTCATCGGTTAGATTGGTTTTGACCAAGTCTAAAAAATTTGCCAGCAGTTCTGGATGATGGCTAATTAAATTGGCAATCGTGACCGTGTTGGGATATTTTTTATTGATTTCCTCTTTTAAGCGAATCACCTCTTCAGGAATGATGGGTAGATTTACTTTTTGCAGAATTTGATTCGCATTTTGAATAGATTGCTGCATGGGTCACTCTTTTTAAATGGCCGGGTTTAAGAAGGACAGAATGTTTGTTGCATTGCATTCATTAAATTGAGTAGATCGGGATTTTTTATTTTACATAAAATTCGACTGCCTTCTCGGCGCGAAGAGATAATGCCTTTCTCTCTTAAAATGTCAAGATGTTGAGAGACATTACTTTGGGAGGTGCCAACTTGCTCAACAATATCCATTACCGGAAGTTCTCGATCGCCAATAACGCAGAGAATTTTGAGTCTTAAAGGGTGGCCCATCGCTTTTAACGCTTTAGAAGCGCGCTCAATATTCTCTTCTCGCATGGAAAAAAATTCGCTCTCTGGCATAAGTGATTCCTATTTCCTTAAAAAATATAAGATTTGCAATTTTAAACAAAAGCGTGTCCGCTGTCACTTAAAGATAATTTATAATGTCAAAATTAGAGCTTTATCAGTTTGGAGAATATAGATGAAAACCAATGGCATGAAAAAAGGATTGTGGTTATTGACGGGTGCCGTTTTAGGTGGTGCCTTAGCGGTGGGGACAACAGTTTTTGCGGATAGAGATGCGCCCTCTACAGCACAATCAGAATCTCACCAAGTGACTTTACCGCTGGAACAATTGCGTTCATTTGCCCAAGTGTTTGAATTAATTAAACGTGACTATGTTGAGCCTGTTTCTGACGACAAAATCTTAGAGGGTGCCATTAGTGGCATGTTGTCTCATCTAGATCCACATTCTGCCTATTTGCCTCCTAAGAGCTTTAAAGAGATGGAAGAGCACACCATGGGAGAATTTGGTGGTTTAGGGATGGAAGTCGGCATGGAAGATGGTTTTGTCAAAGTCATCGCACCGATAGATGATACACCGGCACAGCGGGCAGGTGTGCAGGCAGGCGATTTAATTATTAAAATCGACGATAAACCTGTTAAAGGGATGACACTGACTGATGCGGTCAAGCTGATGCGCGGCAAGCCAGGCACTCAAGTCACGCTGACCATTGTACGCAAAGGTGAAGATAAGCCGCTGGTACTCACGCTGACGCGCGCCGTGATTAAGGTGAAAAGTGTTAAGCAGCATTTGTTACCAGATGGTATAGGCTATGTTCGCATCAGCCAGTTCCAAATCCGCACGGGTAAAGACCTCGTCAACGCCATTGAGAAACTAAAAGCAGAGAATGGTGGCAAGCTTAAGGGACTGATTTTAGATTTAAGAAATAACCCCGGTGGTGTGCTACAGGCTGCGGTACAAGTCTCTGATGCTTTCTTAGATAAGGGGTTGATTGTTTATACGAAAGGACGCATCAAAAAATCGAAAATGCGTTTTGAAGCACAACCGGGGGATGTTTTAGAAGGTAAACCCATTGTTGTATTGATTAATGAAGGTTCTGCATCCGCTTCAGAGATCGTCTCTGGCGCCTTGCAAGATCAGCATCGTGCTTTAATCGCCGGTCGTACCAGTTTTGGTAAAGGGTCTGTGCAAACGCTGATGCCACTGAACAATGGGGGGGCGATAAAACTCACCACAGCGCGTTATTACACGCCTTCAGGACGCTCCATTCAAAATGAAGGGATTGTGCCAGATATTCAAATTGAGCGTGTGAAACTGGAAAAGTTGAAAAAGCCGATTTTTGATGTCAAAGAGAAAGACTTGAGTGGTCATCTTGCGCATAAAGATGATAAGAAAGTCAAGCCGCAAACTGCGAAGCAGAAAGCGGACCAAAAAGCCAAACAGATGTTAAGTAAAGATTTTGAATTGCATGAAGCTTATAGCTTGGTTAAAGGTATGGCATTTGTGCAACAAAAAGCTAAATATTACCAGTAGGAGGACATTATGAAGACGGCATTAGTGCCCTTAGCGCAAGGGTGTGAAGAGTTGGAAGCAGTGACTATTATGGATGTTTTAACGCGCGGCGGTGTTAAGGTGGTGCGTGCTTCACTGGGAGACGAATTACAGATTCAAGCCAGCCGAGGCACCCAATTGTTGGCGGAGACCTCTTTGCAAGCGGTGGAAGAAGAAAATTTTGATCTTATCGCCCTCCCCGGCGGGCTGCCAGGTGCGGATTATCTCAATCAAGACCTGAGATTGCGTAAAATGCTGCAAAAGCAAGCGCAAGCAGGACGCCTGGTCGCCGCCATCTGTGCCGCGCCAATGGTGTTGGTTTCTGCGGGTTTGCTCGACGGCAAGCGCGCCACTTCATATCCAGGGGTGATCGACCAGCACCCTGCGCCCGGCATGCAATACCTAAATCAACCTGTGGTGCAGGATGGAAATATCATCACCTCCCAAGGTCCAGCAACCGCCATGGCGTTCGCCTTAACCTTGGTAGAAGCGCTGCAAGGTAAAGCGATGCGAGAGGAAGTGGCTCAAGGGTTGTTGTTTGCCTAAATGTTGCAAAAAAACAACAGGTGAAAAAAATGTGGTAAAACAGCAAAAAAAAGTTGCAACCCATTTAAAATTTGAATATAGTCATCAACATGTTCACAGAGGTGGACGGATTTTAAACATTTCGTTTAAATAACTAAAAGGAAGAAACCAATGAAAAAGAATATTATTGCATTAGCAATCGCTTCATCAGTTGTTGCTGCACCATCTGCAATGGCTGCGCCAACTGTTTATGGTAGTGTACATATGGCTGTTGAAAGCATCAGTGTTAAAGATGTAAACGGTGATAAAGATAAGCAAGATTCAGGTATTCAGGTGAATAACCATGACTCTCGCTTTGGTTTGAAAGGGGATTCAGATCTAGGTAATGGTCTAAAAGCGATCTATAAATTAGAATTTGGTGTTCAAATCGATAATGCTTCTAAAACAAAAACCTATACAGATAGCAATGGCGATACTGTGGAAGTAAAAAGTCTTGAGAAACAGGTAATTACAAACCGTAATCAGTATGTTGGTTTGGCCGGCGGCTTTGGTGCTGTGCTTTTAGGTCGTCATGACACACCTTTTAAAATGGCGCAAGCTAAGGATTTCTTTGGTGATACTGCCGGGGACATTAAATATTTAGCAGGTGGTTTAGGCGCCTTCGGGAAAGGTGGTGAAAATCGTGTGTCTAACGTTTTAGCTTATGTCTCTCCTTCTTTTAATGGCGTAAAAGTGGTTGCAGCATTTGTACCTAAAGAAACAGGTGGAGATACAACCAAAGAATCTTCTTTGACAGATTTAATGTCTGCTGCAGTCATGTATGGTTCTAAGAAAAAAGGCCTTTATTTAGCCGCTGCAATGGACAGTGCTTCTAAAGAAGTTCTTGGTGGTACAGATTCAGCTTCTCATCTGCGTTTAGTGGCTCAATATACTGTTTCAGGTTTGACTGCGAACGTTATGTATCAAGACTTCTCTGGAAAAGCACTTGATAATACAAACCAAAAAGGGACAACTCTTTCTGCTGGTGTAGGCTACAAAATCGGTAAATTTATGCCTAAGGCACAAATCATGTCAGTTGATCGTGATAAAAATGCTAGTGGCGATAAGTATAATGACTCCACTAACTATGGCTTAGGTCTAGACTATGCGCTAGGTAAAAAGACTACAGCATATGTAAACTATGTTGCTGTTGAAAATACCGCAGGTGTTACAACAACTGATAAGTCTGAAAAAACTACCTTTGCAATTGGTGTAAACCACAAGTTCTAATTTGATTGCTTGCATTCGCAAGTCGTTAAGTTAAACGAAAGCCCCGCATTTGCGGGGTTTTTTGTTTTTAAAACTAACAAAATTTAAAATAAAAATAGACACCTGTCTTTGATTTGAGGGTAAACGAGGTATGTAAGGCACGGCTATGGCGAAACGGATTTTCACTTAAAAATTTAGAATATTTTTTCATAAATTTTATATTTAATGTTACATTTTTAATCAATTATGTTTCATAATGGTGCACAAGGGAAGGTGGTGGCGTTAATGGTTTTGTATAAATCCAAAGTAACTATTTGATATATATAGTTATTTAAAAGTTGGCAATATATTCGCTTTAATATTAGTGATTTTTGTCAACTTAATAATTGGAGCTTTATATGAAAAAGACAACGCAACTTACCTCTCTTATGTCCGCTATGTTGGTGGCTGGATCCATTTCAATGGCGCCTACTGTTGCTCAGGCTGGGATTTCTGCAAATATTGGGGCCGTGACCCAATATATTTTCCGAGGTGCTTCTCAAGGTGATGGTGCCGCTGCACAAGGTGGCGTTGATTATGAACACGACTCCGGTCTTTACGCCGGGGTTTGGGGTTCGAGTATGAATAGTGATACAACGCCAGGATTTGAATACGATTTATATGCTGGCTGGTCAGGATCCTTTAGTCAAGTAGATTTAGGGATTGGCTATACCTCTTATAACTATGGTGGGAAAGCGGGTGGTTTCGCTGATTATAAAGAAGTGAACCTTTCAGCAGGCTATAAGTTTCTTTCTATCAACTATGATATAGGAACGGATTCTACTGGAACCCGTGATGAAGATTATAAACATTATGCGATTTCCGCTGAGTACAATAACTTTTCTGCGACTTATGGTGCTACAAAATATGACGCTTCAGGCTCAGATACGCTAGATTACATGAGTCTAGGTTATTCACATGAGTTGGCAAAAGGACTGGATGGTAATATTGAGTTGATTAACAGTGGTAAAGATAATGATGATACGGTCTATATGGTTTTAGGTCTGACAAAATCCTTCTAAGAAACCGATGCCTAAGTGAGATGCGAGCGATAAAATGGGATAAGATTTTCCTAGTCTAGGCGGGAAATACAAGTCTTAACTCGTTTCCGTTATCGCAAAGGCGCTATCTTTCTAACTTGAATCAATCATTAAAAAGCGAGGCTAAGGCCTCGCTTTTTGTTTTTATGAGTTTCATTATCTCTTCAAAGTTTGAGCGGTATAATAACGCTTTAAACATTTTGGGAGCGCGTTATGTCGGAAACATCTTCTTTTAAACCTACCATGCAGCCGGAAGAGAAGCGGGCAGCTATTGCTGTCGCGGGGGTTTTCTCTACGCGGATGTTGGGTCTGTTTATGATTTTCCCGGTATTTGCGTTGTTTGCTCAAAATGAATTTAAAGGGGTGACCGCGACGCAAATTGGGATTGCAATGGGGATTTATGGGTTGACGCAAGCCTTTTTGCAGATTCCTTATGGCATGCTGTCCGATAAATATGGTCGTAAGCCTTTAATTGTGGCAGGGATGTTGATTTTTGCCATAGGTTCTATGATCTGTGCTACAGCGGACTCAATCGAGATGATGATTGTGGGGCGCGCCATTCAAGGGATGGGTGCTGTTGCGGCGGTGCTGATGGCGACGGTGGCTGACTTGGTCTCTGAGCAATTTCGTTTGCGCGCCATGTCCATTGTCGGCATGACCATTGGTTTATCATTTACAGTCTCTCTTGTGGCTGGCCCAGTTTTGGCTGAATGGGTCGGTGTACGAGGCATTTTCTGGGTGATTGCACTGCTTGCGCTTATTGGAATTCTGCTCACGATTTTTGCCATTCCAGAAATTAAGCATCAGCATTTTCAACGTGAAGCAGAAGCAGATCCTAAACAGTTTAAGGATGTATTAAAAGATCGAGAGTTGTTGCGTTTGGATTATGGGGTGTTTACTTTGCACGCCACCTTAACGGCAATGTTTGTGGCCTTGCCAATTATGATTCGGGATCATGCGCATTTAGATTCTCTACATCACTGGGAGTTATATTTGCCAGTGATGTTGCTCTCTTTCGCATTAATGGTGCCTTTTATTATTCAGGCAGAAAGTAAAGGGCGGATGAAGCAAATTTATTTAGGCGCCATTGCGACCATTGTCGTGACCCAGTTGCTGTTTATGGGTTTCCATAATGGATTTTGGTCTTTCTTTATAGTGCTGTTAATTTTCTTTACCGCTTTTAATTTGTTAGAAGCCACCCTGCCAAGTTTGGTGGTTAAGGTCGCACCAGCAGACAAAAAGGGCACTGCCAGTGGGGTTTATTCGACCAGTCAATTTTTGGGGGCTGCGATAGGTGGTGCATTGGGTGGTTATTTCTATCAACATTATGGGTATAATGGACTCTTCATGATGACCGCCGTGATGGGGTTGCTCTGGTTACTGTTTGCTAAGGGCATGCAGAATCCGCTGCCTTTAAGTATTGCCTCTGTGCCTTTGCATTATGCAAAGCATATTCAGGATCAGGCGCGACTGGAGCAGGCGTTGTTACAGATTGAAGGTGTCCATCAGGTGGTGATTGTGCCAGAAGATGAACGAATCTATTTGAAGATTGACCGCAAAAAAATTGATGAAGCGGGTTTAATTGAATTTTTAGAAAAAATGGCTTAATAAGAAGTGAGAAAAGAATGCGCGGAGTAAATAAGGTTATTTTGGTGGGAACATTGGGACGCGATCCAGATACAAAGTACACGGCCAATGGGAGTGCGGTTGTGAACTTAAGTGTCGCGACCTCAGAACAGTGGACAGATAAAAATAGTGGTCAAAAACAAGAGAAGACCGAATGGCACCGTGTGGTCATTTTTGGCAAATTAGCGGAAATAGCAGGCCAGTATTTGCGTAAGGGTTCGCAGGTTTATTTGGAAGGCAAGTTACAAACGCGGAAATGGCAAGATCAAAACACGGGTCAAGATCGTTATTCGACAGAAATTGTGATTGACAGCTTTAATGGTCAGATGCAGATGCTAGGGGGCAACCGTCAAGGGGGCGATGTGGCTTTTGATGAGGGCGTTAATAATGCACCCGCCATGGGCATGAATGGTGGGCAAAATATGGGACAGGCTCCCGCTCAAAATGCGGCAGGCGGTTTGGGTGGACAAGCGTCTATGCCTAACCAAACGAATCCGCAGTCCCAGCAATTTGCTTCGCCACAGCCTTCATCACAAAATTCACCACAACCGGCTCCGGCTTTTGTGGCCAACGATTTTGATGATGACGATGTCCCCTTCTAGGGCTCTTTGGCTTGGCTGAAATTAATCTAACCCCCCACGCAATGGGGGGTTTGTTTTTAAAGGATTAAAAATGAATACAGCAAATTATGTTCAGCAAAAATTGTTGCGAATTGGTGTGTTTTATGATGGCAATTATTTTTCACATGTAAGCAATTATTATCTCTATCAGCACGAACGTCATGCGCGTATTAGCCTTTCTGGGTTGCATCAATTTATTATCAATCAAGTTGCCCTTAAGGAATCCCGTCAAGTCGAGCACTGTCGAGTTGTGGATGCGCATTATTTTCGTGGACGTTTGAGTGCTAAAGAAGCCAGCAATCGTAATTCACTCTATCGCGAGCGGCAGTTTGATGAAGTTTTGATGCGAGAAGGGGTGGTCTCTCATTTTTTACCGGTAGGTGCACAAGGTGAAAAAGGGATTGATGTTTGGTTAGCGCTGGAAGCTTTTGAACTGGCATTTCATAAAAACTTTGATGTGATTGTATTGGTGGCAGGGGATGGGGATTATCTTCCATTAATTCGTAAGATCAATACCATTGGTACACGCGTCATGGTGCTCGGCTGGGATTTTTCTTTTACGGATGAGGACGGTCATTTGCGCACAACACGCACAGCGCAGTCAATTATGAGAGAAGCCACTTACCCTATGCAGATGGATCAATTGATTGGAAATAATCAAGCAAATGTGGATGAGATTTTCTTACAAAGCCGAGAAGATGTCGTACAAGAAAAAATGGAAGAGGCCGTTGAAAATAGAGAGTATGGCTCTATCGTGACTTTAAAGAAAGATGAAGGTTATGGCTTTATTAAACCTGAATCTGGTCAGGAAAACCTATTTTTCCATTATTCGGATGTAAAGGATGAGTTTTTAGACTTGAATCAAGGTGATACAGTCCAGTACCAAGCAGGACATAATCCCAAAGGGCCTTGTGCTAAGCAGGTTGAACTTAAATCAAAAATCCTTTAAGCAACAGCGGCCGCTGGGGTTGCGGCTTTCGCAAGCGCATAGATGGGATTTGGTTTGTTGGACGACATATTCTTTCACTTCGGGTTGGCTGCGGGCTGTTTTTCTGTCCACGCCAAAGCAGTAGCAAATTAAGGCGTCGTCTGCAATCGATTTATGCCCAACAGGCGTACGAATGTCTTGTTGGGTGAAGATTTGGCCTTTAGCATTAAAGTAGATCACTTCACATTCGGGGTTTTCACAAAAGGCAAAAGGTTCATCCAGTAATTCTGGTGTCAGGCGCCATGGGGCTTTTAGGTGGTGAAGTAGAGTCTGCTTGGGCACGGTGCGATAGGCTTTACCATTGAGTGGGCAAGTGAGTTTGCTGGGGGCTGTTTGCGAACGGGTACAGCCATTTGATGAGCAGCAGGACATTATTTCTCCTTAATTTGAGGTCTCTTATAAAAGGTTGTGCTCTATGACAGCCTGTTCTCTGTTGATACTCGGTTTATTTATCATCAAAATGCAATTCAAATCCAGCAGATTGCAAGCGTTTGGCTTCAATATTGAGATCCATGGCGGTCAGTGGATGCTGCTGGAGCCAATTATCTTCAAAAGTCAGGTGTAGCTTATGGTCTTCGATATCTAATATGGGTTCGGGTTGCTCATAGTCTCTACCACGGTGAATGCGCACGGCAAGGCGAAGTAAGACGGTGAGCAGCAGCATTTTTTCATTATGCGGCTCGGTTAAGTTGTCATAAACAGCTTTATTGAGCTTACCGCGATGATTGAGCAACATGGCTGCCAGCATTTGCGTCTCTTGTTGAGAAAATCCAGGCATATCCGCATTGCCGACAATATAGGCAGAGTGATGTCGATAGCGTTTATAGCTAATGGCGATTCCCACTTCATGCAGGTCGGCTGCCCATTGCAGCAGTTTGCTGTAGTCATAATCTTCATCGCGCAGTTTCCAGATATTACGCGCCTGCTTGTAGAGTTTACGCGCGGTTTGTGCGACATGTGTGGCTTGGACCTTATCAACTTTCATCCACTCTTGCATGCTATTGACACTGCTTTCGCGCACATCTTCGGCAAACAGTCGACCGATGGTGTCAAAAACCAGGCCTTCTCGTAGCGCATTGGGGGAAACCTGCATCTGTTTAATTTTCAGCGTTTGAAAGGTGGCGATTAAGATGGCCAAGCCTCCGGCCAACACGGGTCGCCGCTCTTCTTTAAATCCGGCAAGCGCGACTTGGTCCATATTGCCCGCTTCAATCAAAGCAGATTTTAGTTTGAGTAGACCCTCTAGGGTGAGGGTTTCTCCCCAGCCGTTCTCTTGTAAAATGGTGCCCACGGATTTAATGGTGCCTGAAGCGCCATAGGCAACATCCCAGCCCAACTGCTGGAGGATATTTTTGTGGGGGCGTAAAATTTGACGACAAGCCTCAATGGCTCGGTTGAAGTGTTTTTCACTGGTGCAGCCATTTTGAAAGAATTTTTGGCTGATGCTGACACATCCCATCTCAGTAGAGGTGAGGTGCTGATATTGAAAATGCTTGCCAATAATGTATTCGGTACTGCCGCCGCCAATGTCCATGACGAGGCGTTGATCATCACTTTGAGGTAGGCCGTGGGCAACGCCTAAATAGATTAATCGCGCCTCTTCTTGACCGGTAATGATCTGGATCTCATGTCCAAGTGCTTGACGGGCTGCTTTTAAAAATTCACGACTATTTTTAGCATTACGCAGGGTATTGGTGCCAACAGCGCGCACATTTTGCGAAGGAATATTGGCGATCAGTTGTCCAAAACGGGTTAAGCACTCAATGGCCGATTGAAAAGCGGATTCCGTTAAATAGCCGTTTTCATCTAATCCTGCTCGTAAGCGCACCATCTCTTTATGCTTATCGATCACTTGCATTTGCCCATGCACTTCTCGAGCAATAATCATATGAAAACTGTTGGAGCCCAGATCAATGGCGGCATAGAGGTCTGCAGTTTGGCTATCTGTGGTCATAGGGAGATTAATCCTGGCACTGGCTATGGTATTTATCAATGAGTGTCTGTTGTGCACTGAAAGGCGGTTCATCGCCTTGTGGCATGCGGCGAATATAGTGACCATCGGGCTGTAAAATCCAGGCACCTTGGTTATCTTCTAAATAGAGCGCTAAGCCTTCAGTATAGGCTTTTTGGAAAATATCTGGATCGAGCAGGGGGAAGCAAGTCTCCACTCGACTCAATAAATTACGTCGCATCCAGTCGGCACTGGAAGCAAACAGCTCGGGTTTGGCGCCATGATTTTCAAAATAGAAGACGCGATGGTGCTCTAAGAAGCGGCCGACAATACTGGTGACGGTAATATTTTCTGAGAGACCTTCAATGCCGGGTCTTAGGCAGCAAATACCGCGTACGATCAGATCGATTTTGACCCCAGCTTGAGACGCTTCATACAGGGCATCAATAATGCCTTGCTCTTGTAAACCATTCATTTTAGCAATAATGCGTGCGGGTTTGCCTTGCTTGGCATTTTCGGCTTCACGTTGAATGCGTGCAATCATACCGGGCTGTAAGGTGAAAGGGGATTGTAAAATAAGCTCAAGGTTTTTGGTATCACCCAAGCTGGTCAGCTGTTGGAAAACTTTAAATACATCTTGTCCCAGCGTTTGATTATAGGTGAGTAGTCCAAAATCGGTGTAGAAACGGGTGGTAATATGATGATAATTACCGGTACCGAGATGCGTGTAAAAACGCAGTTGGTTGTTTTCTCGGCGAATAATAGAGATCATTTTGGCATGGGTTTTATAGCCGACCACGCCGTACACCACATTCACCCCAGCTTCTTGCAGGCGATTCGCTTGTAAGATATTGTTGTCTTCATCGAATCGCGCTCTGAGCTCAACCACAGCGGTGACCTCTTTACCATTGTGAGCGGCTAATTCTAAGGCATCAATAATGGGGGAGTTCTCACCGGTGCGGTAAAGGGTCATGCGAATGGCCAGCACATCTGGGTCTTTAGCCGCTTCTTGCAAAAATTGAACGACTGGCGTAAAGGCTTCATAAGGGTGATGCAGCAGGATATCTTTCTGTTTAATGCGCTCAAACAGTGTGGCGTTTACCTTTTTCGGTTTAAAGAAACGGAAGCTGTTTTTCAATTCCTTTTTCGGATTAAGCTGACAAGGCGTGAATTTGGGGAACAGTAAGTCGGGACGATTTGCCATATCAGGCACTGCGCTGAGACGATGCAGATTGACCGGCCCATTGACGATATAGAGCTTACTTTCATCAATCTGAAAACGATCCAGCAGGTAATCAATCAGATGTTTCGGGCAGCGGTCGGAGACTTCCAAGCGGATGGCGCGTCCATAATCGCGGCTGCTGAGCTCGCCTTGCAGGGCGCTCATTAAGTCGTCCACCTCTTCTTCATCAATAAACAGGTTCGTATTACGCGTCACGCGGAATTGATGACAGGCGGTGACAGTCATGCCTGGGAAGAGCGAGGCAACATTCGCGTGCAAAATTGAAGAGAGGAATACAAAATCATTTTCCCCGTCGGTCGCTTCTGCGGGCAGCTTGATGATGCGAGGTAGTGAGCGCGGTACCTGTACAATGGCTAAACCATTGGTGCGCCCAAAAGCATCTTTGCCTTCAAGGGAGACAATAAAGTTTAAGCTTTTATTGAGCACGCGAGGAAAAGGGTGGCTGGGGTCCAGACCCATGGGGCTGAGCACTGGCTGCAGCTGGGTTTCAAAGAAACGACGAATCCATTCGCGTTGACGATCATTCCAGTGGGTACGGCGTAAAAAACGGATATTTTCTCGTTCCAGTGCTGGAATGAGAATGTGATTGAGTGTGTGATACTGCTCCTTAATCACTTTCCGCGCTTCTGTGGTCACCAGTTCAATCGCCTCTTTGGGGGTGCGTTGGTCAGGGACGGTCCGCGCTAAAGGATCATTTTCCATCTCATACAGGCTGGCAAGACGTACCTCAAAAAATTCATCCATATTGGTGCTGGAAATGCAGAGGAATTTTAAGCGCTCCAGTAAGGGGACATCATCACGCATTGCCTGAGCTAAAACCCGACGATTAAATTCTAATAGACTTTTTTCACGGTTGAAATAGCGCTGCTTGGGTTGCGAGAGGTCTTGCGTTGATTCTGTATATGTTGTTATCATGGCGGCCACTTAAGTATTGATTGTGAGATAGAGACCTTTGCACGAGATGGTTCTACGGCTAAAAATGGCTAAAATTTCCCCTATCGTTGTTGGAAAACTTGGCAATAGCTGGCTATTGCCTGCGTTTCCCGCCTAGATATAGAAAATTTTTTCTCATTTTTAGCTCGCACCCCACTCATGCAAAGGTCTCAGAGAATATTTTAGTCAAAAATAGAGGAAAAATGCGAAAATCCCCAGCCCTGAGCTTAAAAAAAGCTTAATTTTTTGGTTTTGCAGATTTACAACCGCAAGGAGGGACAGGGTCAACACCGCCAGGGTTTTTGGGATGACAGCGTAAAATGCGTTTAATGGCTAGCCAGCTGCCACAGAGAACCCCATGTTGTTGCAGGGCTTGCAAAGTATAGCTGGAGCAGCTTGGATAAAAACGGCAACGCGGCCCTAATAATGGACTGATGAAAAGTTGATAAAAGCGCACCAGGCCAATAAGCAGCCATTTAATCGGGTTGTATTGTGACCATGGATTTTTCATTTATGGCAACGATTCTCGGGATTGTCGATATATTGCTTTTTGTGTTGTTGAAACCAATTCTCAATTTCCTCAACTTTGAGGGGCTTACTGAAAAGATAGCCTTGAATGGTTTCGCACCCCGCTTTGCATAAGCATTCAAATTGTGCCATCGTTTCGACCCCTTCTGCGACTGTGTGGAGTTTGAGTGTCTGCGCTAGTTTGAGAATCGTTAAAGAGATGGCTTTATCATGTTCATTGTCAGGTAGGCCATCGACAAAAGATTTATCGACTTTTAGCGTATGAATGGGAAGTCGTTTGAGGTAACTGAGCGAAGAGTAACCTGTGCCGAAATCATCAATGGCGAGTTTAAACCCAAGTGCTGTCATTGTATTGAGGTGTTGCAGATTGCTCTCTACATTGGTCATCACTGTGCGTTCGGTGAGCTCAAGCTCTAACAGCTCTGGGGTGAGTTGATATTTGGAGACCTTTTTAGCAAGATCTTCAAAAAAGTTAGGGATAATCATTTCGTTACCACTTAGGTTTATCGCGACAGGGATGTTTTTTAAGTTAGGATGCTGTTGCCACTGTTGAAGCTGCTTTAAAGCAGTCTCGATGACCCAGTCGCCAATTTGATGGATGAGATTGGACTCTTCAGCCACCGGAATAAATTTATCGGGCGGCACAAAGCCCAATTCAGGATGAATCCATCGAATCAAAGCTTCAAAACCTTGAAGTTGGTAGTTTTCGCTATTAATTTTAGGCTGATAGACCAAAAAGAGTTCATTATTTGGAATCGCTGTTTTTAAGGCTTGCTCAATTTTCATCTGTTCATCGAGCTGTTCTTCCATAGATGGATGGTAGAAACAAAAACTGTTTTTGCCTTTATTTTTAGCCGCATACATTGCGCTGTCTGCTCGGCGGATCAGCGTGTCATAGTCATCCCCGTCTTTTGGGTAGAGTGCAATGCCAATACTGGCAGAAATGGTTACCGTACCAAATGAAAGGTGAATGGGACGCTGCAAGGGCTTGAGAAGGTCTTGTGCAAATTTTTCTATGGCGTGTTGGTTCCGAAAAGGGAGAGAGAGAATAAATTCATCCCCGCCAAAGCGACAAAGATGATGATAACGATCAACAATGTGAACATAACGTCGCAGGCGTAAGGCAACAACTTTTAGGAGTTCGTCGCCTGCGTCATGGCCGAGTGTGTCATTAACCTGTTTAAAACCATCCAAATCTAAAAAGAGAATGGCTAGCTGTGTTTCCGGTTCTTGTTGGATCAGCTGCTTGAGATTTTCTTTAAATAGGATTCGGTTTTCTAAGCCAGTGAGTGAATCATAGTAGGCGAGCTGTTCAATACGTTTGGCTTGCTTGAGTTCGTGGGTAATATCGTGGATTTCAAAGAAATATTCAAACTTTCCTTCTATTTCAATAGGGATAACCTTTATTTGTGCTTGAATAAATTTAGATTTGTTCGCCTTTAATTTACGGGGCGTATCCGGGTCGTTCAGGAGTTGTTTTAACCTTGCTGAAAAAGGTTTTTCAGGATCAGAGAGACAAATTAAGGAGAAAATCTCTTTGCCCTTGACTTCCGTTTCTGGATAGTCAAAAAGTGCTTGGGCAGCAGGCGACCAGGTACGAATTTTCCCCGTATCATCCGTAATGATAATTGCATCATGCGTATTTTGGATGAGCTGTTTTAAACGCTGTTTGTAGCCGTTTAAGGTTTCATAATGCAGAATGATCTCTCGTGTTAAAGCAAATAGCAAGAGGTAAATGAGCGTAGCCACCATCAGGCTTAGACTCAGGGAAAAATAGTCGATTTGGCGAAGGGTATAAGGCTGAAAATATTTCAGTGTCGTGGATTGGTCTAAAAACTGAAAAGAGTCGTCCTGCAGTTGAAGGGTGTGCAGTGCGATATTAGAGAAATGTGCTGGCTCGATATGATTAATATCGGCTATCAGGTGACCATTCGCGTAGAGTTGAACCTGTCCTCCATCTTTGCCTGAATAGATGTCTTCGAGGAGTTGCTGTGGATCAATAATGTTGACAAGGACACTTTGCAAGTGATTGTATAAATAAAAAGGGGCGATCTGAAGGATGACAGGATTAGGCTTATATTTATGCTGTACAATTAGGCTATAGGTTGATTGCCTGTCAGGCTTTATAAATGGGGATAGATCTTCACAAAAGTGTACTGCTTCTTCAGGTGTATAAGGAAAGACAAAGATAATGGGGAGCGGATAAGGGAGGGGAGTCGTTGCCTCTTTTTCTGAATTTAAGGAGAGGATATGGTGGTGAATTTGGCACGACTCAAAGCCTTTTTCTTGCATCTCGCGGACGAAATTCTGTGGATGCTTCTCGACAACAGCATAAGCTAAGGTTTTAAAGCCAGAGGTGAGTACCTCAGCTTCCATTAGGTTTTCAAAAGTACGTAAGTTGAAATTCGCACTGTTATGATAGTCTTGTAGATGAGAGAAGCTTTGATTTAATTGTGTGAGCGTTTTGACCAATCGCTGTTTGGTCGACTCAAAGACGGTTTGCGTATTGCTCTGAAAAGCTTGGTATTGGAGGGAAAGGTTCCAAGATGTCGTGGCCGTTAGCACAATCAGCAATAGCGGAAAAAACAGCCTTAAAGGATGGTTTTTAAAAGTGTTGATAAGTATTTGATTGATTCGTTGAGACCACTTCATTGGAGACGATTTTTATTGATATAGGCGAGTATGGCGGTTTTTAAATCAGTTGGCAGTGCTTCAATCATTTTTTGATTATAGAGTAACTTAAAAAGGCGATTGGGCACAATTTGAATATCTGATGGTTGGTAGCCTTTTTGCAAAATGAGTTTAGCCGTCTTGCCTGCCCATAAGCCCTGCTCAGTCGCGGATTTTAAAAAGCTAAGGTGACTATAGGGTTGCATAGACTTTAAGTAAGAAAAAATAGGTTTTTTTGCATATTTTAAGTGCAAATGCTGCTCTTTTTGAGGATTCCATTGTTGAGCAAGCGGGTGGTAATTGCCGAGAAAAATAAAATCGTGGGTTTTGTCTTGATTGAGTTGAATAAACATTTGATTCCACTCTTGCACAGAGCGAACTTGAATGACCTCAAAGTTTACTTGATACTCTTGAAATTTTTGTTTTAAGAAACGAATATTTTGATTTTCTGAGGTCGATGGAAAGTTTAAATATGCTAAAGAAAATTTTTCTTTATGAAGGGTGTTTAAAGAGAATTCTTTAGCAAATCGAAACAGCTCTGACTCAATGGCCTGTTTTTCAATCATGCCCGTGGTGTTGTGATAAGGCAGGCCATAGGGTTTCCCACTGTTATTGATGCCGCAAAACACTACTGGAATGGCGCTGTTTTTAAAATAGGGTTGAATGACATATTTCATAGCATTGTCATCACTCGAGATGATGATGTCGGGTGGATTTTGCTCTATAAAGTCTCTCGCTTGTTGCCCTATTTGTTGTAAATGTTTAGGGTCGTGGATGGCTTTGGAATTCATATAGAAGATATTGAGCTGACAAACATCACGTAAAGTTTTTTGAATAGCGGCAGTCTCTTCAGCTTGCCAAAAGTAACTTGGACTGTAGGAGGCAATATAGTTACAAACGGGTAAAGAGTCGGTTTTTGTTTGGGAACCGGTGTCAGTGGGATCTTCAGAAGCAATAACCTGCGACGCCACCATCAGCATGGGAAATGCGATTAAAAACAAAAAATAGGTGTGGAGTCTTTTCACAGATCACCTATATCCCCTTATAATGAAAGGGCAATGATTAACTAAAGGATGAATAATGAATTCCATTTTAATTAAGCAGGCGACCTTGGTCAATGAAAACCAAAGCCAAATTGCGGATATTTTAATTCGCCATGGACGGATTGAGAAAATTGCGCCGACCATTGATGCGACTGCGGATCAAGTGATCGATGCGTTAGGGTTGCATTGTCTGCCAGGCATGATTGATGATCAGGTGCATTTTCGTGATCCTGGGTTGAGCGCGAAAGGGGATATTGCGACTGAATCGAAAGCAGCCATCGCTGGGGGAACCACCAGCTTTATGGATATGCCCAATGTGAAGCCGCCGACTGTGACCTTGCAAGCGTTGGAAGAGAAGTTTGCGATGGCGGCTGAAAAAGCGTGGGCGAATTACAGCTTTTATTTAGGAGCAACCAATGATAATTTGGAAGAAGTCAAAGCACTTGATCCGAATCAAGCATGCGGCGTGAAAATTTTTATGGGTGCTTCCACTGGGAATATGCTGGTGGATAGAGAGCAGGCTTTACGCGATATTTTTACCCATTCGCCGGTGCTTATCACCACCCACTGTGAAGATACGCCGATGATCCAAGCGCAAGAAGCGGCCTATCGTCAGCAATATGGCGAAGCAGTGCCGATGAAATATCATCCTGAGATTCGTTGTCGTGAAGCTTGCTATAAATCGTCCTCTTTTGCCGTGCAATTAGCCAAAGAGACAGGGGCGGATTTGCATGTGTTACATTTGACGACGGCTGAAGAGATGGCGCTGTTTGAGCCGGGTCCAGTGGAAGGCAAGCAGATTACGGCAGAAGCCTGTGTGCATCATCTGTGGTTTAGCGATGCAGATTATGAAACGCAAGGCAGTTTGATTAAGTGTAATCCTGCAGTGAAGAAGCAGTCGGACCGCGATGCGATTCGGCAAGCCGTAAAAGAGGGACGCATCGATATTATCGCTACCGATCATGCACCCCATACGTGGGAAGAGAAACAAAATCCTTATTTTTCTGCGCCTTCTGGCTTACCTCAAGTGCAGCAGTCATTAAGCGCCTTGTTAGACCTGGTCCATGAAGGGGTATTTGATCTCTATACCGTTGTGCAAAAGGTCGCGCACAATGTGGCGATTCGTTATCAAATTCAAGACCGGGGTTTTATTCGCGAAGGCTACTGGGCAGATTTAGTGTTGGTGGATATGAATCAGCCGCACACAGATGATCAGGCACACAACTTATATAAATGTCAGTGGTCTCCCTGGGAAGGGTATACGTTTAAATCTACGGTGCACAGTACCCTTGTGAATGGCAAACTGATGTATCATCAAGGGCAGTTTGCTAAGTTTGAACCAGGTATGCGACTGGCATTTACCCGTAAATAAGGCAGAAAATGACAAAATCCCCAGTCCTGCTGAGGATTTTGCTTTAATTGGGCTGTAAGAGAAAAGGCTTAGAGGCGCCCCATTAGGTTAGGGTCGTCTATAAAACCATTTTCCACGCCTTTGGTAATTACCGCAACGGCATCATGGGGGTGCAAGCTTTCTAGGTGATTGATGCGCGCCCAATAATCAGGATAACCTTCCGTTTCCAGTTTGGCTTGTAGTCGGCGCGCGGCATCTTCACAGAACATCAGGTTGCTGGCATTTAACCGGGCAAACTCTTGTTCATCTTCGCGCTTTACGGCCGCTTGCACAGGCGTTTGCAAGGTGTCTTCAATCTGATTGATGAGTGTAGAGAGGTCAAATGTCTTTTCTGGCGCCAGCTTCACTTTGACTTGGGCATATGAGCGTTGACTATGCGGCGTAGCGCAAATCCCTTCTGGGGAGCCTAACCATTCAAGAACGGCCTGATAGTCCAGTTTATCCTCTTTAAATTGGGTGGCAAAGGCTTCTTGAATCAACTGACGCGATAGAGCCGCGGAGCAGGGGCAGGTGGAGGAGTATGGGATGGTAATACCGACTTCACAATGAAATTGTCCTTTGCGTAACACACCACGAAAAATCGCCGGGTAATGTTTCCACCCGCTGTTGTCCGATTTTAAGGATTGACGACGTTCATAGTAGTCAAAGCTAAATTCGACAAAGGCATTTTCACTCAACGGTTGGTGAGAGGTGATAAAGGCTTGCAAAATACTTTCGAGCCTTGAAGGCGAAAGCGGCTCCGCGGTCGCCATCTCATCTAAAATGAGGTAAAGACGAGACATATGAATGCCCTTGCTTTTAGGATCATCAAGACTGACATAGGCTTGCGCCTGACTAGAGAGACGAATCGTCTCCTGGTTTGAAGATTGAATCAAGATTGGCAATTCAATACCACTCATTCCGACCCAGTTAAGGGTGCCTTGTGGGCCTTGATGAGGCTGACAAGCGATATCGGGCATGTGTTTACTCATGCAATTTCCTTCGACTTTATTTAATAAGAGGAGCAATTATAGCATAGTCCTTCGGTCAATAACCTAGTGAAAAAGTCGGGAATTGAATTAGGGAGTGGATTGTAGGCGATGAATACAGGCAAGCAAGGCCGTTTCTAAGGTTTCGGGGGTATCGGCAGAAAAAGATTCAGTGTTAAAAATGCATGTTATCCGAGAGTCTTGCCGCCAAGCTATTTCCTGAAACGCAATTTCCGTTTCAGTGGCTTGCAGTAGCTGCCAGCTATGGATGCCTGTACGCACTAACCCTTTGGCACGTTGTAATCCCGCTGCTTGAAGGGCTTTTAGCCAATTTTTGAGGTGATTGCGATTAAATTGCGCATGGGATGACAGTTGCCAGCCAATGACAAACTGTTCAGAATTCTGTTGAATCTGTCTTTGCCAGATGGCGGGATGAGGGTTTGTATCGCGGTGTGGTTCACAAAGAGATTGTTGGGATGCTAAATGCTTGTCGATTCCGGCTAATAGGAGAAAAGGGGGAGTGGTGTGTTCCGCTTGCAATCGGTCTATGGGCACCTGTCCCTGCTGGGTTTCAAGAATGTTATTTTTCGGGGGGTAGAGCGTTTGCAGATGCGTTTTGGCTTGTGTCACTTCTTGTGGCGTACAGAGGTCAGTCTTGTTGAGCACAATGAGGTCTGCCAAAGTCACTAGGTCCCTCATTACTGTCGATTTTTGCCAACGCTCGGGCGTCAGATGTCTGGGGTCTAAAATGCACAGCTGAGTTTGCAGTTGCAGAGAGCGTGGTAAAGGGGTTTGTTGGAGCGTGTCTAAAATTTGCGCTGGATGGCCAATACCAGTGGGCTCAATGAGTAAACGGTCTAAATTAGGTGTGTTTTTCAGCAGTGTCTGTAAGCCTTGAACCAGTCCTAATTGAGCCGTGCAGCAGATGCAGCCGCCATGCACTTCCGCTAGAGGGACTTGTGGGTTACGCATCTGGATCAGAGAGGCATCAATCTCGATTTCACCAAACTCATTGATTAACACGCCCCAAGTTTCATTTTCTGGTTTGTGTTGCAAAAGGTGATGTAAGGTTGTGGTTTTGCCGCTCCCCAGTAGGCCAGTAATGAGATTGGTGGCAAGCGTGGACATCCGCTTAGGAGGCTAAATCTTCACCACCGAGCAGTTCATCAATAATTTTCTGCTGATTGAGTTCAATACCGAGTCGATCACAGATAATTTTTGCGTCTCGATAGGCATTTCCCAAACAGGTGGTGGCGCCTGGAGAGGGCGTCATATTAAAAATCAAGCAGTCATTGTCAGGCACAATGCTGGCTTCGCCAAGTTGTAGTTCTTTGGTGGTTTTATTGATGACTTGTGGGCGTACGCCACCAATTCCTTCTGCATAGGAGACCATTTCTGGCGTGACATCCGGCAAGATTTTTTGCGCATCTTTGGCAAACAGACGTTCACGTAATTTGGGAACTTCAAATAGAAAGTTGCGGAAAATATAGTTGCGAATGGTGCTGTCGCGCATCAAGTCCCAAAATACTTTGAGGACTTTGGTGTCTAATTTTAAGCTTTTCCAAAAATCCCAGTAGGTGCCACCGGTGTAGCGCTCCAATTTGGGAATGGCCAGAGCAGTGGGACCGAGGCGTGTCTTATTGGGTTCGACCAGGTCGGGATCCCCATGAATGGCGGCAAAGGGCAGTTTATCATTTTGCAAGGTATAGACTTTGCCATTGAGCATTTTGGGGACATAGTAGAAGCTGCCTGCCATCGGCAGAATGGAGAGGTCAAGTCCATAACCCAGTTGATTGGCCAGTAGCAAACTGTGAGCCCCCGCAGACACCACGACAAATTTGGCCATAAAAGTGCCTTGTGGGGTGGTCAGTTCATAGTGGTCATCATATTTTTTAATGTTTTTGACTTCAGTGCTAAGGTTGATGCTGATTTCACAGTTGCCTTTACGCGCTTCTTGAATAAAGGATTTGGAGAGGTTGCCATAGTTGACCGCACAATACTCATCCCTACAGCCCGAGGCCAGAATTTTTTCTGGACGAGGCTGGCCGTTTTTGGTGGCGACCTTAGGCTCGACTTCTGCAATCTTTTTCGCATCCCATAGCTCCATATAGGGGAAAGCCTCTTTAAAGGTTTCGTGCCTTTCTGCTAAGCGCTGACACTCTTCCTCCCCTACAGCTAAAATCATTTTGGGAAATTTAAAGAGGAAGTCATTGTGCTCTACCAGATTTTTGTAGTGCACAATCATATTCGCGGTGTGCTTAACCTGCTTGGCTTTTTCCAGCGTGTAGTTGGTCTCAATATCGCCGCAATGCAGCGTTTGGCTATTGCTGCGTGCGCTGGAGTTAAGAGGGGCTAAAGAACCGTATTTTTCCAAGACCGCGATGGATTTGATTTGACTGTAGCGCGACATCAGAAAGGTAAGCGCACAGCCAGTAATGCCGCCGCCCACAATGATTAAATCAAAAGTACGATTCTTCATGAAATTCCTTAAAATTAAATTAGCATTTCATTATAAACGATTTTGATGGAAAGTTTTTAAGGGAATTTCTAATTTGAAAGACAGTCTTTTCGATAGAATAAGGTCTGAAAAATTCTATTTTAGGGGCAATATGAAGTTTCAACAAGCGATTTTGATTACAGGTGCAGGGCAACGCATCGGGTTTTATCTGGCAGAGCAGTTTTTACAGCAGACGCCTTACCCAGTGGTTTTTACTTATCGCACTTTACGGCCAGGGGTGCAGGCGTTAATTGATCAAGGTGCATTGGGCATTCAGGTTGATTTTCAGCAGGCTGATGCGGTTGACACCCTTATGACCACCTTGCGGGAACGCGTGCAGAGCTTACGGGCAGTGATTCATAATGCGTCTTTATGGGAACCTGATGCTGAGGTTTTGCAGCAGCCAGCACTGTTTCACGCCTTAATGGCCGTGCATGTTCAGCTCCCTTTTTGGCTCAATCAGCAGTGTGCGCCACTCCTAAAGGCGTCTAAACAGGCGGATATTATCCATATTACGGATTGTAAAGTGAAAACTGGAGCCGCAGACTATGCAGCTTATTTAGCCTCAAAGGCGGCTTTAAGCTCAATGACGCAATCCTTTGCCAAAGCCTATGCGCCAGACATTAAGGTGAATGAAATTGCACCGGGTCTGATTCTGTTTAATGAAAAAGACAGCGAAGCTTACCGTCAGCAGCGGTTGGCTAAAAACGTCATTCCGATTGAACCCGGTCCTGAGGTGATCTGGCAGACGGTGGAATATTTAATGAACAATCCCTATGCAACCGGTACCGTCATTGAGTTGGGGCAGTTGAAGAAATAAACAGCAATGAAACTCTACTGCAGGGTATTTAAAGATTGCATAAAAGTTTCAAGGTGGCCGACGGTTTGTGCATATTTCATTAAAAGACTCATCACGGCTTGATCTTCTTGTTTTGCGGCAATGCGAGTGGTCAGTTGAAACTCCTTGTCGGTTAAGCTGCCTTGAAACCCTTTGGCTTCTAATAGGGCGGCTACGACGCCGACATTGCCGAGTAGCGCCGCAGCTTGCAAGGCTTTGACCGGCTCTCCAGCGGCGTCCTTGGCCACGACCATCTGTGCAGGCACAAAGTGCTCTTGTAGGAGGACTTTGCTGATCCAGTAGTTCATTTCCGGCGCTTCTTCGCTCTCAAGCGCATTAAGGAAAATCTCTTTAGGGTCAATCCCTTTCTCTTGAACCAAGCCTGCGACCAGGCGAGAAAAAGGGGCTCTTTGGGCTTCATCTAAATCCAGTAAGTTCATAAATATAAAGTATTCCTATCCTTTTAAAAATTTTTGTGCAATCGCTTGGCCGCAGGCGACACCGCTGCTCCAAGCCCATTGAAAATTATAGCCGCCGAGCTGTCCGGTGACATCTAACACTTCACCAATAAAATAGAGACCCGGCTGAGATTTGGCTTCAAAAGTTTTGGATGAGACAGCGTCGGTGTCCACACCGCCTAATGTGACTTCGGCTTTATCATAGCCTGCGGTCTCTTTGGGAAACAGTTGCCATTGGGTGAGTTGCTGTGCATAGCGTTGCAGCTCGGCATCTTTAATTTCTGCTAAGGCTTGTCCCTTTTGCAGCAAGGGATAATGGCTTAACCAAGTTTCTACAAAGCGTTTAGGCCAAAACTGGGCAAGCCAGCGTTTGAGTTGACCATTTTGCGCCTTCAGTCGTTGAAGTTGTTCGAGTACATTGATTTGGGGCAGTAAATCAATGGTCAACGGCGCGCCTTTTTGCCAGTAGTTGGAGGCCTGGAGAACGGCAGGGCCGCTAATGCCTTGATGGGTAAAGAGCAGCGCTTCGGTAAAAGTTTGCTGGCCTATTTGTATGCGCACCTCTAAGCTGATCCCCGCTAAGGCGGGACACTGTTCTGCCCAGCTGCCTTGCAGGATGAGCGGGACGAGTCCCGGTCTTTGTGGGCGCACCGGGAGGTGGAATTGTTGTGCGATTTGATAGCCCAAACCGGTGGCTTTAAGTTTAGGGAAAGAGCGCCCACCCGTGGCAATGACCAGATGTTGGCAAGTGAACGTGCCTTGCGACGTGTGCAGGTGGTAGCCTTTGGTATGCGGTTGGATGGATTCAATCGGTGTGTTTAACTGAAATTGAACGCCAGCCCAGTCGCACTCGGTGCGCAGCATCTGAATCAGATCCGAGGCGCGGTGTTTACAGAATAGTTTACCCTTTTCTCGCTCTTCATAGTCTATGCCGTGGCGCTCTACCAGTTCAATAAAATCAAATTGTGTGTAGCGGCTTAAGGCGGATTTGACAAAGTGAGGGTTTTGGCAAATGTAGTGCTCAGGGGTGATATTGAGGTTGGTGAAATTGGCCTTGCCGCCACCTGAAATTCGAATTTTCGCACCCGCTTTGGGGGCATGGTCAATCACCAGGATAGAAGCGCCGCCATAGCCAGCAGTGGCAGCACACATCATGCCGGCCGCGCCAGCGCCAATAATGATGCAGTCCCAATGTTGTGCGTCGTTGGGGGTCATTGTGCTTTGGCTTGGCGGTCGGGGATTGCTTCATAGGCGTGCTGGCGCTTTTCAGCCTCTGCACAGAGGGTTTGCAATCCTTTTTCAGCGGCTTCAGGGGGGCCTTCCACGCCCAGTTCAATGGTGCGCTGTCCCGTTTTAGCGTCAATTTTGGGTAGGCTAAATAGACGTAGGTCGGGGTGGTTCGCTTCAAACCAGTTCATAAAATCAATCCAGTCAGACTCCTGTCCATCGATCAGGCGAATCGCTTTTTCTACCGTAGGCGGCTTTTGTAAAGCACGGTAGTAAGTATCCAGTACCCACTCCATCATCGGTTTTGCCATTTGCGGAAAGCCGGGCATAAAGTGGTGGCTGCCACAATAATCTTCACCATATTTGGGTTCAAGCGGCATTTCAGATTCGGGTATGAAATCATCAATCAGTTTGGCCTGGTTTCCAGGGGGCAGACATTTAAAAAAGAGGGAAAAACCGGGAACGCGATTAAATGGATTGGGAATGATTTTGGCGCCTTGGGGGTATTCCGCCATTAGCACCCGTTTAGGGTAAGCCTCTTTGCCATACTGGGCTTCAATTTCTTTTACTGCTTCGGGATGACGCGCTAAAGGTTGGCCAAGCGCTTGTGCAGCGGATTGACGCGTGCGGTCATCGGGGGTGGCGCCAATACCGCCAAAGCAAAATACAATCTCACCACGCTGTGCGCTCCAAGTGAGGGTCTGTTGTAAATTTTCCACTAAAAACGGACCTTCATCGCCGAGTATGCGCACCCAATCGACTTTCATTCCTCGAGGATGCAGCAGCATATTGGCATTTTTTAAGTGCTGGTCTTCGCGTTTACCTGATAAAATTTCATCACCAATAATGACTAAACCGATTCTAGCTGTGTGCATGGCATCCTCTCATCACCTCATTGCATAAAGGATATATTTTAAATGAAAACAGTACTCACCATTGCAGGTTCTGATCCATCCGCTGGGGCAGGGCTGCAAGCGGATTTAAAAACCATCCATGCATGCGGCGGTTATGGGCTAAGTGTGGTGACCGCAATTACCGCACAAAGCACTTTGGGCGTGGATGCGGTTTATCCTCTACCGCCAGAGCAGGTGCGTCATCAGTTGCAGATGTTGATCAAAGATATCCGACCCGATGCGATTAAAATTGGCATGCTGGGCAGTGCAGAAATTGTGCAGGAGGTGGCCACATTTTTACAGCAACTACCAGAAGTGCCTGTGGTATGTGATACGGTGCTGTTGAGCTCCAGCGGAGCCGTGCTCTTGCCGGAGGCCGCATTGAATGCATTTAAGCAGCATTTGTTGCCTTTATGTGATTGGTTTACGCCTAACTTACCGGAAGCGCAACATCTTTTGGGGAAAAAGGGATTCTCAGAAAATGCCTTGCAAGTTTCTTTGCAAGCCTGGGTGACAGAGATGGGAAATGGTGCAATTTTAAAAGGGGGGCATGGAGCGGATCAGAAGGTTTGCTGTGATACGTTGATCACAGCGGAAACGTGCACATCATTGTGCAGCCCTAAAATTCAAACGCCAAACTTACACGGCACCGGATGCACCTTTGCCAGTGCTTTTGCGACCTATTTAGCCCAAGGTTTTGCGCCGATAACTGCATTTGAGCAAACGAAAGCCTATCTCTCTTGTGCCATTGAGGCGGGACAGACCTTGAAGGTTGGACAAGGTAATGGACCTTTACAGCATTTTTGCCAAAAAAGCTAAATTCCCCAGTCCTGCGATCATTTTCAGGCAGGCAGGCAGGCAGGACTGGGAAAATTGGGTTTTTTGACTGCAATTTATTGGTAAAGAAAAAGAAATTGCCCCGATACAGAAACGCTTATTTTACTCTGCCCAGCTTTAATGCTAGGCGCGCTATTTTTAGTCGTTATTGTGCGGTAAATCGGCATATATGAATTAGGATGTGTTTGAATATTGGTGGTCAGCGGTAAAGCTTGTTTAGCACCAAAGCTTTTCATGGCCAATCGGGCGCGTTCTTTTATGTTTTGAATGGCTTTGGTAATGAGGGTGTTGATGATTTGCTGCTGTTTGGTTTGAGAAACCGTAAATAGGATGGATTGATAAGGCAAAATCTCTTGCACTTCTGCCAGTATATCTGGCAGTTCTTTGATGTTCTGCGTTTGCAGGCTCAGAGTCTGGCGGCCACGCCACATGATCAAGCGATTTTTTTCATAGACAGGATAAACCGAATAGGTGCCCGTTTGCAGTTGAATCTGTTTATTGTCTTCTAAAGCCTCCAGGGCTTGCTGCATTTGCTGATTAATGATGGCAATCACCTCAGCAGGTGTCTGGCCTTGAGCTTGAGCGGCAAAGTGAATAATGGCGGTATCATTTTTGATCGATTGCGAAGCAGTGGCAGAAAGGGTGACGGTGTGTTGATGACCAGGTTCAGCCCAAAGGGTTAAAGGCAGGGTGCAGAGCAAAAAGGTGAGCAGCATATTTTTCATGAGGGGTCTCCTAAAGGACAAAAATCTAATTGCCGCCAAGCTTCATAAGTCATAATAGAGACGGCATTGGCGAGATTCAAACTGCGGGAACCGGGTTTCATTGGCAGCGTTAAACGCTGATTTTCCGGTAAGCTTTCAATGATTTCCATGGGGAGGCCCCGTGATTCGGGCCCAAAAATAAAGGCATCGCCCTTTTCAAATTTCGGTTTGCAGTAGGGTTGAGTGGTTTTCGTCGTAAGGGCAAAAAGTCGGTTGGGCTGAATTTTTTCTAAACACTGTTGCAGGTTTTCATGTTCAAACACCCGAGCCAGTTCGGTATAATCCAGTCCTGCACGGCGCACTTTTTTCTCACTCAAATCGAAAGGGTAGGGTTGGATTAAATGCAGGCAGACGCCGGTATTGGCGCTGAGACGGATCAATGCCCCTGTATTTTGTGGGATTTCAGGCTCATATAAAATGATATGCAACATGGAGTGTTCAACTTTTGCTAGATTTGTCGGTTAATTTAAAAGGGATTCAGTTTCAAAACCCAGTGGCCATGGCGTCAGGCAACGCAGGTTACGGTATAGAATACCAAGCTATTAATGGTTTTTCCAATCGAGATGTGGGGGCGGTCTTTTTAAAAGGAACCACCTTAGAACCTAAATTGGGCAATCGACCCGAACGGGTGATGGAAACCCCATGTGGTTTGATGAATTCAGTGGGTCTGCAAAACCCAGGGGTGGATGCGGTGATTCGCGACTATCTGCCGCAGTTGGATATGGAAGAAACCCGCTTTATTGCCAATATTTCTGGGTCAACAATTGAGGAGTATCGGGAAGTAACGCGTCGATTTAATGAGACGGCGTTGCCCGCACTTGAGATCAATATCTCTTGCCCAAATGTGAAAAAAGGCGGGGCAGCCTTTGGCAATGATCCCGAGATGGCGGCTCGTGTGGTCGAGGCGTGCCGTGCAGAAACCCAAAAGCCTTTAATTGTTAAACTCTCCCCGAATCAAACCGATATTGCCGAAGGGGCAAGACGAGTGATTGATGCGGGGGCGGATATGTTGTCGGCTATTAATACCCTAATGGGGATGCAGATTGATATCCATAGCCACAAGCCAACGTTGGGTAATAATCAAGGAGGGCTTTCTGGACCCGCGATTAAACCCATTGCGGTGCTAAAAGTGCACCAAGTGTACCAAGTGGCCAAACAGTATGATATTCCCATTATTGGATTAGGTGGGATTGCCTCGGCAGAAGATGCGATTGAATTTTTTCTGGCGGGCGCGTCAATGGTCGCTATTGGAACGGCATTGGCCAAGGATCCTTTATTAGTGAAAAAAGTGGTCAAAGGCATCGAAAAATATATGCGCCGACATCAAGTCACAAATATTAGCGACTTGACAGGCAAGTTAGAATTAAACACCGATACGGTTCTGTGTGGATAAAAAAGAGACAAAAATGAAAAGCGTAGAAGAGCAGTTAGCGATAATTAAACGAGGGGCCGAAGAGATTCTGGTCGAAAAAGAGTTGGTCGAAAAGTTGGAAAGTGGCAAGCCCTTGCGCGTTAAAGCCGGTTTTGACCCCACAGCGCCCGATTTGCATCTTGGGCATACGGTGCTGATTAATAAACTCAAACAGTTTCAAGACCTAGGGCATGAAGTGCTGTTTTTGATCGGGGACTTCACCGCTATGATTGGAGATCCAACTGGAAAAAGTGCCACGCGACCTCCGCTCTCTCCTGAACAAATTGCTAAAAATGCGGAGACATATAAAGAACAAGTGTTTAAAATTCTGGATCCAGAAAAAACCCAAGTGGTCTTTAATTCGGAATGGATGGGGGAGATGAGCGCGGCGGATATGATTCGTTTAGCTTCAACGCAAACCGTGGCTCGCATGTTGGAGCGCAATGACTTTTCTGAACGTTATCAATCTGGAACGCCGATAGCAATTCATGAATTTCTCTATCCGTTGGTGCAAGGTTACGATTCTGTCGCTTTGGAAGCGGATATCGAGCTGGGTGGAACAGATCAGAAGTTTAATCTATTAATGGGGCGAACCCTGCAACAACATTATGGTAAAGAGCCGCAATGCACCTTAACCATGCCGATTCTCGAAGGGCTGGATGGTGTGCAAAAAATGTCCAAATCTTTGGGCAACTATATTGGTATTCAAGATGCGCCTAATGAGATGTTTGGTAAAGTCATGTCCATTTCCGATGAGTTGATGTGGCGTTATTACGAGTTACTCTCATTTGAGTCATTAGAAAGCATTGCTGCTATGAAACAAGCGGTGGCAGAAGGGGAGAATCCACGTAATATTAAAATAAGACTGGCGATGGAATTGATTGAACGTTTCCATGATAAAGCCGCAGCTGATGCTGCCTTAAAAGATTTTGAAACGCGTTTTTCAAAAAATGCCATTCCCGATGAAATGCCAGAAGTGACCCTTGAAGCCCCGATGCCATTAGCGAATGTCCTCAAAGAGGCCGGCTTGGTGGGCTCCACTTCGGAAGGTCACCGCATGGTGAAACAAAATGCCGTTAAAATGAATGGTAAACCCTTGACGGATAGTCGAGCCATAATCGGGCCATTTGACAAAGAAGTGCTACAGGTCGGTAAGCGGAAATTCGCACGCGTAACCATTCAACCCGAATAACTCCTTGGATAACCTTGTGGATAACTACGGTAAAACTCGGTATAATGCAAAAGTGTCAAATTTTTGTTAAAAAAGTCGAGTTTAGGACTTGAACTTCTCCCGAATGCCCCTATAATACGCATCTCCTTCAAGGGCGCAGCACTAAAAGTCGCGCTCATGAAGGAC
>NZ_BAAHWZ010000002.1:0-2500 GCF_054657255.1 Galenea microaerophila | reverse complement strand
CGAAACTTTTAATCACAGCAACCTCAAAAAACAAAGCATGATTGAGCGCAAGCTCAACACAAAAGGTCATGCCAGCCAAGCGCAAGCAAGGTTATTTTTGAGTTGTATAGTTAAGTGATTAAGCGTACACGGTGGATGCCTAGGCGGTAGAAGGCGATGAAGGACGTGGTAGCCTGCGATAAGCCTCGGTAAGGTGGCAAACAACCTATGACCCGAGGATTTCCGAATGGGAAAACCCAACCAGCACCAGCTGGTTATCCCCTAGTGGGAGGCAAACCCGGAGAACTGAAACATCTAAGTACCCGGAGGAAAAGAAATCAACCGAGATTCCCTAAGTAGCGGCGAGCGAACGGGGACTAGCCCTTAAGCCGATAATAAGTTAGTAGAATGGTCTGGAAAGTCCAACGATACAGGGTGATAGTCCCGTATACGAAAACTTATTATGGGTGAAAACGAGTAGGACGGGACACGAGAAATCCTGTCTGAAGATGGGGGGACCACCCTCCAAGGCTAAATACTCTCTACCGACCGATAGTGAACCAGTACCGTGAGGGAAAGGCGAAAAGAACCCCTGGAGGGGAGTGAAATAGAACCTGAAACCGTGTACGTACAAGCAGTGGGAGCCCCTCGGGGTGACTGCGTACCTTTTGTATAATGGGTCAGCGACTTACTCTATGTTGCGAGGTTAACCGAATAGGGGAGCCGTAGGGAAACCGAGTCTTAACTGGGCGCAAGTAGCATGGAGTAGACCCGAAACCGGGCGATCTATCCATGGCCAGGCTGAAGGTTGGGTAACACCAACTGGAGGGCCGAACCCACGTATGTTGAAAAATGCGGGGATGAGCTGTGGATCGGAGTGAAAGGCTAATCAAGCTCGGAGATAGCTGGTTCTCCTCGAAAACTATTTAGGTAGTGCCTCATGTCTCACTGTTGGGGGTAGAGCACTGTTATGGTCTAGCGGGCCGTCAAGGCTTAGCAGCCCATGGCAAACTCCGAATACCAACAAGTGCAATCATGGGAGACAGACTGCGGGTGCTAACGTCCGTAGTCAAGAGGGAAACAACCCAGACCGCCAGCTAAGGTCCCTAAACACTACTCAGTGGGAAAGGATGTGGGAAGGCTTAGACAGTCAGGAGGTTGGCTTAGAAGCAGCCACCCTTTAAAGAAAGCGTAATAGCTCACTGATCGAGTCGGCCTGCGCCGAAGATTTAACGGGGCTAAGTAGTGTACCGAAGCTGCGGATGCCGTAAGGCATGGTAGAGGAGCGTTGTGTAAGTCTGCGAAGGTAAATCGAAAGGTTTACTGGAGATATCACAAGTGCGAATGCTGACATAAGTAGCGATAAAGGGAGTGAAAAGCTCCCTCGCCGAAAGACCAAGGGTTCCTACGCAACGTTAATCGACGTAGGGTTAGTCGGCCCCTAAGGCGAGGCCGAAAGGCGTAGTCGATGGGAAACAGGCTAATATTCCTGTACTTCTATATACCGCGATGGAGGGACGGAGAAGGCTAGATCATCCTGGTGATGGTTATCCAGGTTCAAGCCAGTAGGGAGATTCGCTAGGCAAATCCGGCGAATCAATCCTCAGAGGTGATGACGAGCCCATTATGGGCGAAGTGATTGATGCCATGCTTCCAAGAAAAGCTTCTAAGCTTCAAGTATATAGAAACCGTACCCCAAACCAACACAGGTGGTCAGGATGAGAATTCCAAGGCGCTTGAGAGAACTCGGGTGAAGGAACTAGGCAAAATGACACCGTAACTTCGGGAGAAGGTGTGCCTAAAGTAGGTGAAGCCCCTTGCGGGTGGAGCCGAACTAGGTTGCAGAGACCAGGTGGCTGCAACTGTTTACTAAAAACACAGCACTCTGCAAACTCGAAAGAGGAAGTATAGGGTGTGACGCCTGCCCGGTGCCGGAAGGTTAAGTGATGGGGTGCAAGCTCCTGATCGAAGCCCCGGTAAACGGCGGCCGTAACTATAACGGTCCTAAGGTAGCGAAATTCCTTGTCGGGTAAGTTCCGACCTGCACGAATGGCGTAATGATGGCCACACTGTCTCCACCCGAGACTCAGCGAAATTGAACTCGCAGTTAAGATGCTGCGTACCCGCGGCTAGACGGAAAGACCCCGTGAACCTTTACTACAGCTTTGCACTGGACTTTGACACGACCTGTGTAGGATAGGTGGGAGCCTGAGAAACCGAGACGCCAGTCTCGGCGGAGGCGTCCTTGAAATACCACCCTGGTCGTGTTGAGGTTCTAACCTAGATCAGTGAATCCTGGTCAGGGACAGTGTATGGTGGGTAGTTTGACTGGGGCGGTCTCCTCCCAAAGAGTAACGGAGGAGCGCGAAGGTACCCTCAGCACGGTCGGACATCGTGCAATGAGCGCAAGAGTAGAAGGGTGCTTGACTGCGAGACAGACACGTCGAGCAGGTGCGAAAGCAGGTTCTAGTGATCCGGTGGTTCTGTGTGGAAGGGCCATCGCTCAACGGATAAAAGGTAC
>NZ_BAAHWZ010000001.1:0-1071701 GCF_054657255.1 Galenea microaerophila | reverse complement strand
CAAAGCAAAGAATCTATAAGCGGTTCTTATTAGAACAAGAAGCGTGAATGCTATAATTCCTCTTCTCAGTTCATTAAGACTGAAAGCAAAGTGATCAAAGCCTTTAGGCTTTGAAAACAAAAAGCTCTTTAACAATTTGGAATAGATTCACCCAGATGAAAATCAAAGACAATCGTCAGAGACAACCATCTGAGTGAAGTGCTTAAATACCGACATATTTAAGCATGTAAAGTTGCATATCATCTGCTCCAACGGATGATATGCAGTAAAGATATAGGTAACAATGTATCTTACAGAGTTCAAAACAATCAAGTAAGAACATGTCAGCGAAACTTTTAATCACAGCAACCTCAAAAAACAAAGCATGATTGAGCGCAAGCTCAACACAAAAGGTCATGCCAGCCAAGCGCAAGCAAGGTTATTTTTGAGTTGTATAGTTAAGTGATTAAGCGTACACGGTGGATGCCTAGGCGGTAGAAGGCGATGAAGGACGTGGTAGCCTGCGATAAGCCTCGGTAAGGTGGCAAACAACCTATGACCCGAGGATTTCCGAATGGGAAAACCCAACCAGCACCAGCTGGTTATCCCCTAGTGGGAGGCAAACCCGGAGAACTGAAACATCTAAGTACCCGGAGGAAAAGAAATCAACCGAGATTCCCTAAGTAGCGGCGAGCGAACGGGGACTAGCCCTTAAGCCGATAATAAGTTAGTAGAATGGTCTGGAAAGTCCAACGATACAGGGTGATAGTCCCGTATACGAAAACTTATTATGGGTGAAAACGAGTAGGACGGGACACGAGAAATCCTGTCTGAAGATGGGGGGACCACCCTCCAAGGCTAAATACTCTCTACCGACCGATAGTGAACCAGTACCGTGAGGGAAAGGCGAAAAGAACCCCTGGAGGGGAGTGAAATAGAACCTGAAACCGTGTACGTACAAGCAGTGGGAGCCCCTCGGGGTGACTGCGTACCTTTTGTATAATGGGTCAGCGACTTACTCTATGTTGCGAGGTTAACCGAATAGGGGAGCCGTAGGGAAACCGAGTCTTAACTGGGCGCAAGTAGCATGGAGTAGACCCGAAACCGGGCGATCTATCCATGGCCAGGCTGAAGGTTGGGTAACACCAACTGGAGGGCCGAACCCACGTATGTTGAAAAATGCGGGGATGAGCTGTGGATCGGAGTGAAAGGCTAATCAAGCTCGGAGATAGCTGGTTCTCCTCGAAAACTATTTAGGTAGTGCCTCATGTCTCACTGTTGGGGGTAGAGCACTGTTATGGTCTAGCGGGCCGTCAAGGCTTAGCAGCCCATGGCAAACTCCGAATACCAACAAGTGCAATCATGGGAGACAGACTGCGGGTGCTAACGTCCGTAGTCAAGAGGGAAACAACCCAGACCGCCAGCTAAGGTCCCTAAACACTACTCAGTGGGAAAGGATGTGGGAAGGCTTAGACAGTCAGGAGGTTGGCTTAGAAGCAGCCACCCTTTAAAGAAAGCGTAATAGCTCACTGATCGAGTCGGCCTGCGCCGAAGATTTAACGGGGCTAAGTAGTGTACCGAAGCTGCGGATGCCGTAAGGCATGGTAGAGGAGCGTTGTGTAAGTCTGCGAAGGTAAATCGAAAGGTTTACTGGAGATATCACAAGTGCGAATGCTGACATAAGTAGCGATAAAGGGAGTGAAAAGCTCCCTCGCCGAAAGACCAAGGGTTCCTACGCAACGTTAATCGACGTAGGGTTAGTCGGCCCCTAAGGCGAGGCCGAAAGGCGTAGTCGATGGGAAACAGGCTAATATTCCTGTACTTCTATATACCGCGATGGAGGGACGGAGAAGGCTAGATCATCCTGGTGATGGTTATCCAGGTTCAAGCCAGTAGGGAGATTCGCTAGGCAAATCCGGCGAATCAATCCTCAGAGGTGATGACGAGCCCATTATGGGCGAAGTGATTGATGCCATGCTTCCAAGAAAAGCTTCTAAGCTTCAAGTATATAGAAACCGTACCCCAAACCAACACAGGTGGTCAGGATGAGAATTCCAAGGCGCTTGAGAGAACTCGGGTGAAGGAACTAGGCAAAATGACACCGTAACTTCGGGAGAAGGTGTGCCTAAAGTAGGTGAAGCCCCTTGCGGGTGGAGCCGAACTAGGTTGCAGAGACCAGGTGGCTGCAACTGTTTACTAAAAACACAGCACTCTGCAAACTCGAAAGAGGAAGTATAGGGTGTGACGCCTGCCCGGTGCCGGAAGGTTAAGTGATGGGGTGCAAGCTCCTGATCGAAGCCCCGGTAAACGGCGGCCGTAACTATAACGGTCCTAAGGTAGCGAAATTCCTTGTCGGGTAAGTTCCGACCTGCACGAATGGCGTAATGATGGCCACACTGTCTCCACCCGAGACTCAGCGAAATTGAACTCGCAGTTAAGATGCTGCGTACCCGCGGCTAGACGGAAAGACCCCGTGAACCTTTACTACAGCTTTGCACTGGACTTTGACACGACCTGTGTAGGATAGGTGGGAGCCTGAGAAACCGAGACGCCAGTCTCGGCGGAGGCGTCCTTGAAATACCACCCTGGTCGTGTTGAGGTTCTAACCTAGATCAGTGAATCCTGGTCAGGGACAGTGTATGGTGGGTAGTTTGACTGGGGCGGTCTCCTCCCAAAGAGTAACGGAGGAGCGCGAAGGTACCCTCAGCACGGTCGGACATCGTGCAATGAGCGCAAGAGTAGAAGGGTGCTTGACTGCGAGACAGACACGTCGAGCAGGTGCGAAAGCAGGTTCTAGTGATCCGGTGGTTCTGTGTGGAAGGGCCATCGCTCAACGGATAAAAGGTACTCCGGGGATAACAGGCTGATACCGCCCAAGAGTTCATATCGACGGCGGTGTTTGGCACCTCGATGTCGGCTCATCACATCCTGGGGCTGAAGTCGGTCCCAAGGGTATGGCTGTTCGCCATTTAAAGTGGTACGCGAGCTGGGTTTAGAACGTCGTGAGACAGTTCGGTCCCTATCTGCCGTGGGCGTTGGAGAATTGAGGGGGGCTGCTCCTAGTACGAGAGGACCGGAGTGGACGAACCTCTGGTGTTCCGGTTGTCACGCCAGTGGCATTGCCGGGTAGCTAAGTTCGGAAGAGATAACCGCTGAAAGCATCTAAGCGGGAAACTTGCCCCAAGATTAG
This sequence comes from Galenea microaerophila, assembly GCF_054657255.1. NCBI lineage: Bacteria > Pseudomonadati > Pseudomonadota > Gammaproteobacteria > Thiotrichales > Piscirickettsiaceae > Galenea > Galenea microaerophila. The sequence continues at coordinate 1,068,532 of NZ_BAAHWZ010000001.1, read as the reverse complement.
TTCTCCCTGAGACTTTAAGTCTCCTGAAGAGCCGTTCAAGACTAGGACGTTGATAGGCCAGGTGTGGAAGCTCAGTAATGGGTGAAGCTAACTGGTACTAATTACTCGTGAGGCTTAACTATACAACTCAAAAGTAACCTTAAGCACTATGCTTAAGCAAAGGTTGAGTGATTAAAAGAAGATGACAAGTTCTAAAGATTGAATAAAACTTGTAAGGACATTGACCTGACGTTACAACTTTACAAAAGACTTAAAAGTGAATCTATTCCGAATTCAGTGCAGTGTGCATTTAGCATTTACACAATGTACATAACCCAATTGCTTGGGGACCATAGCGAGATGGAACCACCTGATCCCATTCCGAACTCAGAAGTGAAACGTCTCAGCGCCGATGGTAGTGTGGCAGGTGCCATGTGAGAGTAGGTCATCCCCAAGCTTATCTATTCCAAAAACCCAGCTGGCTGATGTCGGTTGGGTTTTTTTATATCTTCATTTTTTTTCCGTTATAATTGCCTCTTCCAATAACCCTTAGCTTGAGTTCAAGAATTTATGTATTTTCAAAATTATCGCAATTATCAGCATGGACAGCCATCTAAAATTGGTGTCTTAATAACAAATTTAGGCACGCCCGATGCGCCAACGCGTGAAGCTTTAAAGATTTATCTAAAGCAATTTTTATCGGATCCAAGAGTTGTTGAGCCGCCTCCTTCGCGCTTTATTTGGCGTTTAATACTCAATGGTATTATTTTAAATACGCGTCCACAAAAATCTGCTGAAGCCTACCAGACGGTTTGGAATCAAGAAGGTCCTGGTTCGCCTTTGTTGAATATTTCTAAACGCCAGCTACAGGGAATTCAAGAACGGGTTCAGCACTCTTTTGCTGGGGATGTGGTTTTTGAACTAGGGATGCGTTATGGCAACCCAAGTATTCCTTCAGCCCTAGAGTCATTACAAAAACAAGGGTGTGACCAAATTTTGGTACTGCCGCTTTACCCTCAATATGCAGCGGCGACAACAGCTTCCACGTTTGATGAGGTCTTTGATACGTTAAAAACCTGGCGTTGGGTACCGGAAATTCGCACTATTAATCACTATCACAGACATCCTGGTTATATCAAAGCCTTGGCTCAAAGTATACGAGATTATCAAGCTGAACACGGTAAGCCTGATTTATTAGTTTTTTCCTATCACGGTATTCCTAAGCGTTATTGGGACAATGGAGACCCTTATCCTTGCCACTGTTTTGTGACCACGCGTTTGGTTAGAGAAGAACTCGGTTTATCTGAAGACCAGGTCACAACCACTTTCCAATCTCGATTTGGTAAAGAGCCCTGGGTGCAGCCTTATACGGATGAAACGATGAAAACTTTACCCAAAGAGGGGGTTAAAAATGTACAGGTGATTTGTCCTGGTTTTTCTGCAGATTGCCTGGAAACGATAGAAGAAATTGGTGAAGAAAATCGTGACTATTTCTTAGAAGCGGGTGGGGAAAAATTTGGCTATATACCTTGCTTAAATGATCGCCCGGATCATTTGTCGGCTTTATCCGAACTCATTATCAAAAATATTAGTGGGTGGTCGGAACCATTAGATGAAAATGAGTTAGAGAAAGTCAAAAAAAATTACACATTGCGTTTGAAGAATTCAAATCATCAGACGTAAAGTTTTGGGGCTTAAACTTTCATCTTTATAGTCTGTTTGGTGCTTCTTAAATTGAATCAAGTTTAAGTCCCGTTAATGTTCAAATACCTTGTTTAAGGATTCTTTAAATAGATGTCCCCTTTTTCATCGACTCGGATAGGGATTTCTGATAACGCTTCTCCCATACAGGGACCTTCAATACAGTAGCCATCTTCGACTTGAAAGTAAGCATCATGTACTGAGCATTTCATGGTTTTTTCAAAGGGGTTGACATCAATTTTATAGGCTTCATTCAGGGGCACATCTTGGTGAGGGCAATTATTTTCATAGGCCTTCACCTCTTCTTCATCTTTGATCAAAATAATCCCGCCGCGATACCCTTCTTGGGGAACGACGAGTGTTTTGGCAGGGCTTAATTGTTTGATATTGGCCAAGAAGGGTTTGGCTTCTGTGATCGGTGTCATGAGGTTATCAAACCCATATTGTTGACATTTGCGCGCAGCCAGAGCAATGCCTTTTTCGATGGCTTGGTCTAATGGGTGTTGATTTAACAGAGCATCGATTACACCGGCATTAAAGGTATCCCCAGCCCCTAAAGTATCGACAGCTTTTGGAAGGGTTTTGGCGGCTTGATGTTGAACGGGTCCATTGGGTGCACAATATCCTACGCCTTCTGTGCTCCAGGTACAGATTAAGGTTGCTTGAGGCAGCTGTTTTTTCATTTCATTCAACAGGGCCTCAGCATTGGAATAGCCTTTTTGTTTGGCATAGTGATGGGAGAAGAAAATCACATTGGCTTGTGGCAGAAGTGCTTCTACGCCCTTTCGAGCTTTTTCAACCTCAAGACTAATCGGTTGGTGCGTCAAAAAGGTTTTGGCAATATTGAGCATGCCTTTGAGGTTATCGATATTTCTGGCTTCAAAATGCAACCAGTCGTAGTCTTCAATTTCGATTTTGGCAAAGTGTTCAAAACTGAGTTCGGGTAAATCACGATAGTGCACAATGGTGCGATGACCCTTTTCAGATTCAAGTGTTATATAGGAAGTGGGCGTTCGGCCTTGTATATAACGCTGAAGGTGTTCCGTCTGAATTTGATGAGCTTTTAAGCCATTGAGGATTTGTTTGGCTTCTTGATCGCCGCCGACTGTCGCTGAAATGGCGGTTTCATGACCGAGTTGATTGAGTACATAAAGCGTGTTGGCGACATTGCCGCCTACTTGGACTTCTCTTTTGTGCGCACGCATCTCCTCATCTTCTTGGGGTGTATGATCGACTGAAAGCACGATGTCTAGAACAACATTGCCAATACCCAGTATTTTTGCCATCTCGTATTCCTTCTCTCCAACTCTTAGCAGTCATTTAAAGTGCAAAATTTTAGCATACCCTAGAGAGATGAGTAGAATTTCAGAAGCGCAGATAGAGAAGGGGTTAAAAGCGCTTGACAAGTCATTGTTAGATTATATAAGTGGATAAAAATAAAAAATGGTCAAAAGTGTTGACTTTGACAATCGTTTATTTAATGGCCTAACAGTAAGTTTAGGATGATTTATGGATTATAATTACTTGAAAATAAAGAAAAATATGATGTGTTTCTCTAGCTTGTTTAATCAGACGATGGCCAGCCCATTATCCACAAAAGCTGTGGATAACTTTGTGTGTAAAAAAAAATTTTGAACAAAAAGTCCTTTAAATCTGCGACAAAAGATTAAATTGACTATTTTTTAAGCAGAGCGAATCCTTGACTTTTCAAAAGCAGGTTTTCTCACGGTGAAGATAAAATTGGTACAATGGTTTCGCAAAAAATAAAGGGAAGAAATTGAGAAATATAGATGACAGAGTATGAACAATTATGAAAGAGACTCATCGCAATTTTAATCCCTCTTGTTCATCTTGTGGGTTACAGAAACTCTGCTTTCCGACAGGTTTGACCCATTCTGATATTTTATCTCTTGATCAGGTTGTTCATGACAAGCCTCGCTTGAGAAAAGGGAAAGTGCTTTATCACGCACACATGCCTTTTAAATCACTTTTCGCTATTCGTTCTGGTATGGTCAAAATTTATACTGACTTAGAGGATGGAACTGAAGTGATTCATGGTTTCTATTTTTCAGGGGATGTGGTGGGATTTGATGGTATTGACTCAGGGAGATATCAGTTGACCGTCGAGGCGGTAGATGAGACGCACCTCTGTGAATTGCCCTATACTGAATTAAAAACGTTGGCGCATCAATTGCCAACTTTGAATCTACACTTGTATGCGGTGCTCAGTCGGAAGCTGAATGATAGCATCTATCAAGCACAGCTTTTGGCCATTAAGTCGGCGGAACAAAGATTGGCAAACTTTTTGTTTCATACGATAGAACGCATTCGTTTACGGGGCTATGATGAATTAGATTTTTATTTTCCCATTCTGCATCGTGAGGTCGCCAATTATTTAGGGTTAACACCTGAAACGGTTTCAAGGCTGCTGAGTCAGTTGAGTAAAAAAGGGGTGGTGACTTGGCGAAAGCGGAGAGTGAAGGTGCACGATAAAGAGGCGCTCAAACAGTTGGCCGGGATCTCTGTTAGCAAGGAAGACCTGTCTGCCTCTTGTTCAGATTGCTCAAAAAGATCTCATTATTGATTTAGGTCAATTTCCCCAATTTGTATTCATGGTTTAATAAGGGTGCGTGATGGGTATCGTATCGATATTTCATAATGTAGCCCGTTTAGCCCAGTCGTTTAGAAGTGTTCTAAAAGGCTGGGCTTTTTTTATTTCATTTTGACGGCTTTTAGTGTATATTAACCCTATCATTTTTATCTCTAAAAAGGAGTGGTTTCATGTCAATTAAGCATTTATTTTTTACTGCATTTTTAGCCCTAGGATTGGTTGGGTGTTCATCAACCCCGACAAATGAAGAAAACGGGACAGCTGAAACAGGTGCAGCGACAGAAAAAACAGCATCGAATACAGCTGAAGAAAAAAATGTTCAGGTTTCTGGTGCCGATGCTAAGGGGGCTCAGGCAGGTGAAAATCTAGCCAATGAACAGGCTACGGCAGAGGATGAGCAAGCGGAAAAAATTAAGCAGTTGAAAGCTGCTGTAGAGGGCAAAATGATTCATTTCGATTTTGACCGCTCTGAAATTAAGCCTGAATACTATCCAGTGATTAAAGCGATTGCGGATTATATGGCTGCAGATGACACCGTCAAAGTAGAAATTGATGGCCATTGTGATGAGCGTGGTACGCGTGAATATAACTTGGCTTTGGGTGAGCGTCGTGCGAAGTCAGCGAAGAATGCATTGGTTGCGCTAGGCATTAGCCCAGACCGTATTACGACAATTAGTTATGGTGAAGAGCGTCCTTTAGACCCACGTCATAATGAAGAAGCTTGGGCGAAAAACCGCCGTGATGAATTTAAGTTCAGTCATTAATCTAGCTTTATAAACCTGTTCTAAAAAGCCTTTCTTATGAAAGGCTTTTTTATTTTTTAAGAGAGTCATTGTATCTATGAGTCAAACCCACTTAGCCGATCCATCTGCCGTTCAAGTTCATTATCTGAAGGATTATCAACCCCCTGCTTTTGAAGTCGAGTCGGTTGAACTCACCTTTGATTTGCATCCAGAAAAGACACAGGTGACGAATTGCATGAAGTTTCGGCGGATCGTGGAAACGCAAACCGCTCTGGTGTTGGATGGTGAAGGCCTCATCCTTAAGTCAGTTCGCTTAAATGGCGCGCTTTTATCCCCAGAAGCTTACCAAGTGAATGACATCAGTTTAATCTTACCAGAGGTGCCTGAGCAGTTTGAATTGGAAGTGGTAACTGAGGTCAATCCTGCTGCCAATACCGCTTTGGAAGGACTCTATCTCAGCAGTGGCAACTATTGCACGCAGTGTGAAGCAGAAAGCTTTCGTAAAATCACCTATTATCTAGACCGTCCGGATGTGATGAGCTATTTCACCACAAAGGTGATTGCGCCCAAATCAGAAGCAAAAGTACTGCTCTCTAATGGGAATTTGATTGAAGTGGGTGAATATGAGGATGGACGACATTATGCGGTGTGGGAGGATCCCTATAAAAAGCCTTGTTATCTATTTGCTTTAGTGGCCGGGAATTTAGCCTCAATCGAGGATCATTTTGTCACTCGTGATGGGCGGAAGGTGGCATTGAAGCTTTATGTTGAGCCGCATAATCTGGATAAATGTGAGCATGCCATGGCATCGTTGAAAAAGGCGATGGCCTGGGATGAACAGCGTTTTGGTCTGATTTATGATTTAGAGATCTATATGATTGTGGCGGTCGATGACTTCAATATGGGCGCCATGGAGAATAAAGGGCTCAATATCTTTAACTCTAAATATGTATTGGCGAAGCCTGAAACGGCAACCGATATGGATTATGAGGGCATTGAAGCCGTCATTGGTCATGAATATTTCCATAACTGGACGGGCAATCGAGTCACTTGCCGAGATTGGTTTCAGCTCACTTTAAAAGAGGGATTGACGGTTTTTCGTGATCAACTCTTTACTGCTGACATGTTGTCCCCCGCTGTTAAGCGCATTGAAGATGTGAAACGGCTGCGAACCTATCAATTTCCAGAAGATGCCGGTCCGATGGCGCATCCCATTCAGCCACAATCCTATATCGAAATGAATAATTTTTATACGGTGACGGTCTATGAAAAAGGGGCAGAAGTCGTCCGACTCTATCACACCTTATTAGGTGAAACCGGTTTTAGAGCAGGCATGGACCTCTATTTTAAACGTCACGATGGGCAAGCGGTTACAGTGGAAGATTTTCGCCGTGCAATGGCGGATGCCAATAATATTGACTTAGAGCAGATGCATCATTGGTATATTCAAGCGGGCACGCCTGTGGTTAAAGTCAAAAGCTTTTATGAAGCAGAGGCGCAACGGTTGACACTGGAATGCAGTCAATGGCTTAAGGGAGAGCAGCAGCACTTGCCTTTTTTAATTCCGATTCGGATGGGCGTTCTTTCCTCTACAGGTGAAGCACAAACTTTAGAGAGCTATGATGTCGATGTCCACCTGACTTCGGAAACCGAGGCCATTTTAAACATGACAGAGTTCAATCAGGTCTTTGTATTGGAGAATATAGCAGGCAGTGACGCTCAGCCCCCGATTCCTGTGCTCCTAAGAGATTTTTCCGCGCCCATTATTTTGCACTATGACTATTCCGACCAGGCATTGAGTTTGATTTCTCAACACGATGAAGATCCTTTTATGCGTTGGGAGGCGATTCAGCAATTGGCCCTTAAGGCACTTAAGGAAAATATTGCCGCCTTTCAACAAGGGGCGCCTTTTCAGTTAAGTGAAACCTATACTCAAGCCTATAACCACTTGTTGCAACAGGCATTGGATGCCATTTCGTCAGACCGGCCTACTGAGGTGGATTTAGCTCAAATTGCATTGGCCATAACGCTGCCAGATTTAACCTATATTGGTGAGCAGTATGAAGAGGTGGATATTGAAGCCATCTATTTGACGCATCAAACAATGCGTACGGCCTTGGCTGAACAAGCCAAAGAACAGCTATTAAAGATATATCATCAATTGAACCAACCAGAGCCTTATCGATATGACAAGCATCAGATTGCACGGCGAATGCTGAAAAATAGTTGCCTGTGCTACTTAGGGCAATTATTTGGCGAAACGGAGACAGAAACGCTGCTGTGGTCACAATATGAAGCGCAGCACAATATGACCGATGTATTGGCCGCATTGGAAGCCTTAAGCCATACGCCTTTTGAGGCTCGAGAAAAAGCGTTAATGGATTTTTATCAGCGGTGGCAAAATGAGCCTTTGGTGCTGGATAAATGGTTTGCTTTGCAGGCGGGCTCACATCATGAGCAGGCTTTGGATCATGTTAAAGCGCTGGTCAAACACCCAGACTTTAGCTATACCAATCCAAATCGTGTGCGCAGCGTGTTAGGCGTGTTCGGGCGTTCCAATTTAATGGGTTTTCATCGGGCAGATGGGGCCGGCTACACATTTTTGGCAGATGAAGTGTTAAAGTTAGATGCCATTAATCCGCAAATTGCCGCACGCATTGTGAATCCATTTACCCAATGGCAACGCTATGACAAAAATCGGCAACAGATGATGCGCCAACAACTGCAAAGAATGTTGGATACAAATCATCTGTCTAAAGATCTGTTTGAGGTGGTTAGCAAAAGCTTGGCTTAAGGAGCGAATAAAACTTGAAAGATCATGTGCAAGGTGCAGGGCTGGGGATTTTGACTTTTTCGGCGGCAAAAATTGCCAGGTTTTCACAAAAGTTTATGATCCTTGCGCTGTGCGCCGTGCTATTTGAAGCACAGGCGGTAGAACCATTGCCGCATTCTGTTTCAGATGAAGAGATGGTTCAACAGGTTCAGCAGTTGGATGCAGAGATTTTGCTGTTGAAAGCGGAGCTGGCACGCCAGAATGGGAATGATCGTCTCGTTAAGGCCCTGATTGATAAGATTCCATCAAAACGATTAAAGGCTGAGGATCGGCAACGATTGGCATCTTTGCAGCGATATTGTCAACAAAAAGCTGCGGTTGCCGCAAATAATTCCACGCACGCCTTAGCAAATGGGTTAGCCCCCAGTTTTACGCTCAATTTTCAACATCCTTTAGCTATCTTGCCCTTGAGTGGGCCTTATGGTCCGCTAGGGCAGTCGCTGTTAAAGGGGCTACAGTCCGAGCTGGGTGAGACAGTGCAAGTGGTGGATAGCACTTTATTTCAAGATCCTGTTCAATTATGGTCTTTGGTATCGCTTTATCAACCTTCATTGATTTTAGGTCCCTTAAGACCCGATTGGAGTTTGGCACTGAGTCAACTCAATGCCTCAATTCCCATGGTCACCTTTAATGCGCAAACAATTCCTAAACCCCATATTCGAAGTTTTGCCCCCAATAAAAGAGACCGATTATTGTTTTTGAATGCTTTTCTTCAATTTCAACAGCTTAAACGCATAGGTGTGCTCCACCCATCGGTAAAAACTGCTCAATCTTATTTTGAGATATGGCAAGCGTTAAACCAAGAAAGTCTGCGGCCTTTTAAAATACAGGCGGCACAATCCATTTCAAAACGGGTTGATCAGGCTTTTTTTCAATTGGTGAATGCTGACCAGTCTCAAAAACGGGCGCGCTGGTTACAGCATACCCTTGAGCGTCCTCTACAGTATCAAGTGCGTGCCCGACAAGATTTACAAGCCATTATTATGATGGCACCGCGGTCACAAGGTATACAAGGGCGCCCCTTAATGCGTTACTATCATCTTGACCAAGCTTCTTATATCTGGGTACCCGACCCTTTACCCTCCCAGGAGGAGATGGTCAAAAGTTTGCCGATTTGGCAGCAGACCTATGCGCTTTTTCCAACCTATTTTCAATTGAATACTCAAAAAGAATCGATTTTAGAAGTTGAAAATTCAACAGTTGGCATTTTTTATGCTTTGGGAGGGGCAGTGGTAAAAGTTTTAAAGGCATTGCAGGATCGCAATGGTGTTTCATCTCAAATATTTAAAACCCGTTTAGGTCATATTTGGGTGGATAAAGAGAAGCAGTTTCATTTAATACCGAAAATAGTTTGGTTAGATGAGGGCCAGGTGCAACCTTTTGCAATGAGTCATTTGTGGCCATATCTATTAAAATCGACTACGGCGGTAGAAAGGAAGCATGAGGGTGAATAAAGGGAACCTCTATGGGTGATACGATTGATCCAAATGATTTGGACAGCATTGATGCGTTGCTTGATGAAGCGGAATTGGAGTCGTCTAAATCCGAAGAGCCAGAATTAATCGAGGAAGATACAGACGTCCCCGTTCCTGAAGCGTCAGAAACGGCGGATAAGCCTGTCTCTGAAGAAGAGGATTTGCTGGAATCGATTGAGGAGGTCTCTACAGAAGAAGCAGCATCCATTGAGGCGCAGGCTGTGCCAGAATCCAAGCCGGAACCAGAGCCGGAGCCGATTAGAGTGCCGGATGATGGGGAGATGCCACCCAAAACGGAACCGATTGAACCGGCTAAAAAAGCGGTATCAGAACCAGAATTGGACCCAGAAGCCATTTTAGCGCAGCGCCAGAAAAAGAAACAAAATCAACCCACAGCCTCTCAACCAGGCAATAACTTATCGGTGAAAGAGATGGAAGCAGTTAAAAAATTAATCATTATTTTTAGTTCAGTTCTCATTGTTTTAGGACTGGTGACCATTGGTTTAAGTACTTGGGCCGCTTTATCCGCCTCTCATGGATTGGATGAGGAGACCAAGCAGACTTTAGAGGACATTAAAACCGGGACCAATGAGGTCGCAATGAAATCCATTACAATGTCAAAAGATATCACAGGGTTGCATAAAAAATTAGATGCCCTGAGTTTTCAATTAGAACAGTTAAATGGAGACTTACAGCCTTTGCTTGAAAAAATGGATCAGGGGGGCTCGACAGTGAATCAGAAGTCTGTCGCAACGGAACCTACCGGTCATCAGGAGACGACGCATTCTGTGCCTGAAGCCACTGCTCCGGTTGTGGCAAAAATGGACCCTGCATTGATGAAAAAGATGCGTGAAGTGAATGCGAATGTGATTAAAGTACAAAAACGGGTTGCTGAGATCAATCGCCGTATTAAAGCCTTGCAAACAAAGTATAACTATCTACTCAAAGGCATGAAGCACCTTGAAAAAAGTGTGCTAGAAAGCAAAGTCAAGCAGCAAAAAGAAGGGAAGAACCAAGCGGCAAAAACGCATCAAGAACCTTCAGAAAAATCCAAGCAACCACCTCATGGCATAGAGCCTCTGCCAGGTTATATTTATCAAGCACCCGATTATGTTTATTAAACAGAATGTTTTTAAATATATTAAAACTGGTCTGATTTATGCTTTATTTGCCGTGAGCAGTGGATGTGCGCAGTTGTCGACCTATCATGCGCCTCAATATTATGAGCGGAATGTCGATATTCAGCAAACAAATTTCCAAAAAAAGCATTGGGTGAAAACGCTTCCATTGAAGCCTAAGGCGCTCAGGAAAGACTCAGAAGACTATCCACATTGGTACTATTGAAAGTTTTCTCTGCGGAAATATAACTGAATGATTTAAGTTTTTAATAAGGTCGTCGATAAACAGTTAAGCGAACAAAGAATAAAATGGAGAGAATCATGAAAACACGCAAACAAGTTTCAGTCTTAGGCTTAGCTTCTCTAATGGCCGTCATCACCCTGTCAGGGTGTACGACTCAGCCTTCTAAGGCCTCGGATGCTAAGGGTATTGAGCCAAATACGAGAGTCGTTGAATATCAAAAGGTTTCTCCTCAGAAGCTGCCCGAACCCGTACAACAGGTTAAGCATGAACCTGCCCCTGTAAAGGCTGAGCCTGAACCCGCAAAAGTGAATGCCAAGGTAGAACAACATTCTGAACGTAAAAAACCACACTATATTAAGATTACCGGTGTGGGTTATGGATCAGAAAGTACCTATGAGGGCTACACACTGGGTCAGCGCCGTTTAATGGCGATTCGTGCGTCTAAACTTGATGCCTATCGTTCTTTAGCAGAGCAGCTATATGGCATTAAAATCGACAGTAATACTGCGGTTTCCACACTGACTGCACAAACCGATAGTTTCCGTGCGCGTGTCAATGCTGTGGTCAGGGGGGCACGGATTGTGAGTATTACCCCATTGGCCGATCACAACTATGAAACGGTGCTAGAGGTGTATGTCGATCGCGACTTCTTTAATAATGCTTTTGTGTATACCGGTAAAAATGCAAATGCAGAGGCGGAGGGCTCAGTAATGTCAATTGGCGATATTTGCGCAAATGGTGGCTGTCGATAAGCTGTTTAGGGTGATAGTATCGGTGACTTTAATCAGGAGGGAGATATGGAAACAAAGTTGAAAAACATAGCGCCTTTGATTATCTCTCTCATGATCGCAAGCCTGGTGGGTGTCAGTACTTTAGCGGAAGCGGCCAGTATCAGTAGTCGTGTGCGTATCTTAGAATCAAAGGTTTATAAAAATACCAAAGAGATTCGCAAGCTGAAAAAAACGCAGCAATTACATGGCGTGAAAATTGAACGCGCTCGCAAAGAGATGGATGACTTTAAAGAGCAGGTGATACAAATGATTGCGGATGCTCAGAAAAAGGCAAAAAAGAAAGCGCATAGAAGAGAAGGCCCTTTTAACGAGTATACTTATCCTTAAGACTTTTTAAGTCCCTTTCGAGTCTTCCTAGATTAGTTATTCACGATCTCAATTTTTGGAAAAGCGCCGGCATAGTTTTTCTTTTTCTTCGCCAGTTTAGCAGCGATTTGATGCGCAATATTTTTGTATTTAAGCGCAATTTCGGAAGCAGGTTCGGCCACCACCGTCGGTTTTCCAGCATCCACTTCTTCTCGAATACGAATATCGAGTGGAAGGGCAGCTAGGAAAGGGACATGATAGCTTTCTGCCATCGCTTTACCGCCACCTTGACCAAAAATAGGCTCTTCATAGCCACAATTGCTGCAGATATGGGTGCTCATATTTTCAATAATGCCCAGAATATCAATATTGACCTTCTCAAACATTTTTAGCCCCTTGCGTGCATCAATCAAGGAAACCTCTTGCGGCGTGGTGACAATGACCGCACCGGTGACTGGAATCTTTTGAGACAGGGTCAATTGAACATCGCCTGTACCGGGCGGTAAGTCGATAATTAGATAATCCACTGCTTCCCAAGCCGTCTCTTGTAAGAGCTGAGTCAGTGTTTGAGTGACAATCGGGCCGCGCCAAATCATCGGTGAATCGGGTTCAATTAAGAAGCCAATCGACATCACCTGTAGCCCATAGGCGGTTAAGGGTTGCATCGATTGACCATCTTTTGATTGCGGCTTGTCAAATACACCGAGCATGGTGGGAATGCTGGGACCATAAATATCCGCATCCAAAATGGCCACTTGTGCGCCTTCTTGTTGCAGCGCTAAAGCCAGATTGACGCTGGTGGTCGATTTGCCCACGCCGCCTTTTCCAGAGGCGATGGCAATAATATTTTTCACGCCGGGTAAGGGCGCAAGATTCCCCTGCGTCTGGTGTGCTTCTACCTGAATGGACCAGTGATAAATCACCTGTTTCACATTTGGAATCTGTTTGAGTTTGTCAGTGAGCTGTTGCTCATAGCTTAAAAATAGGCTGTTGGCAGGATAGGGGTAGCTCAATGCTAGGTTTAAAATTCCTTTTTTGAGTTCTGCTTTCTTAAGCACCTTTAATGATTGCAAATTTTGCTCTAAAAACGGATCCACAACCTCGGAGAGCGCGGTATCAATCTGCTTTTGTTGTTCAGCATCAATGCCGTTGCCAAAAAATTTATTGAGTAGATTCATTTTTGCCTCTTAATGGTTAAGTAGATCTAACTGTTCCGCAGATTGTGTTTGCGGTTGATCTTGGTTAATGCGGCTGGCAATGGGACCACTCTGGTCTTTATATTTGGCATCACTGCGTTTGTTATAGGGTTTAATGGCCGCACTTGAGAGTGTTTCAAAATTAATGGCACAAATTTCCATGCCTGGTCGTAGCGCTAAGGGGAGCTTGCCGCTGTTAAAAATTTCTAACACGATTTGGCCATGCCAGCCTGGATCAATTCGATGAGCGGTTACATGAACCATTAAGCCTAAGCGAGCCAAGCTGGAACGGCCATCCAGCCAGCCGACTAAATCATCGGGTAAGGTAATGGACTCGTAAGTGGCCGCTAAAGCGAGCTCGCCTGGATGTAAGAAAAAAGTTTCCCCTTCTGGAATGACAATCTCTTCACTCATGATGGTCTCCATGGTTTTTTGCACCGCTTCTCGTGGACCACTGAGATCAATAAAAGGGGCCGTATGATCATTAAACACACGGAATCGATTGTCTAGGCGAAGATCGACGCTAATCCCTTTAATTTTATCTTGGGACGGCATCGGTTCAATGGCAATTTTGCCAATTTTTAAATGTTGAATAATATCGCGATCACTCAGTTTCATTGAAGGCTCTCTTTATCGCATGAGATGAATGAGGGGGAGATTTTAGGACTAATCGAACGTTTTTTTCAGTTTGCTTATTATAAACTTCAATTATCGCTGGGAAAGCTTTAAAGCCATTCAGGGCATGCGAACCCTGCAAAATCCATAACTGAATGGTGGCTTGCGTCGAGTCCAGTTTTAGGTAATGCGCCTTAACCTCATCGTCCAACCACGGCAATTCAATGTAATCCTCTTTATGGGTAAGCAGTTTAAGCGGGTATTGCCCTTTTTCATCTTGCAGTTGAAGTGGAAGCAGTGATTGATGGTTGGCTAAGCGGTAACTTATGGCATAGGCTAGAGAGATGGTATCATAAACATGGTCAGATGCGGGCCATTGAGCTGGGTGATTGGGTTTTGCTTGCAGATAAAGGATTTGATGGTTTTTTCGCACCAAATCTATTTTTTTAATGAGGGTGCGCCCTGACTTATGGCGGGTTAAGGTCTTATGGTAGCTCAGCCAAAGAAAATGGTTAGGCGTTTGTTCAATTCGAATGGTTTCCACGCTGGCTTCATTAATAAACATGGCAGCAAGCCCTTCAGGTTTGGCTTGGCTCCTTAAGGTGCACTGGCTGTGTTGGCAGGTAAAATGTTGATGAGCCGTACCGATATTAAAGCCGATAAATTGCACATCAAATTCAGCTTTAAAGTTTGGCAGCATCCAGTCCGCTTTGGGTAGGGTGGCATAAAGCAGGCCGCATAAAAGCAGAAATGTCTGTTTTCTTATCCGAGTCATCCATTGATGGAACATTGTGCCCTCCCTTTTAAGGCATTTTAACGCAATCTGTGACATCTGCCAGCGTTAAAGGGTGTCGTAAAGGCTGCTGTTGGAAAAAAACTTGTCCAGATTGATAGATGAGTTTTCCCTGACACACGCAATTGGTAACGAGCGGGTAGCTTTGGTGTTCCAGTTGATGCACCTTTTGTTGCAAGCTTTGGGGGGTGTCCTCTGCAGAGATCGGGACTTTGGCTTGAAAAATAACGGGTCCCCCATCGAGCTCTTCGGTGACAAAGTGAATACTGAGCCCATGTTCTTGATCACCCGCTTCTATGGCTCTCTTATGGGTATTTAATCCGGGATACTTAGGCAGTAGAGAGGGGTGAATATTGAGCATGCGCCCAAGGTAATGGGTGACCAAAACTGGAGAGAGGATGCGCATAAAACCTGCTAAAACCACCAGTTGAACCCCTTGCGCTTCTAGCTGTTCAATGATCGCACGTTCAAAAGTTTCTCGGCTTGAATAGTGGGTGTGATCAATGCAGAAAGCGGGAATGCCTGCTTTTTTAGCACGCTCTAAACCATAGGCATGCGGACGATTTGAAATCACGGTGGTGATTTCATAATGACAGTTCGGTTGCTGTTGATAATCGATTAAAGCTTGCAGGTTTGAGCCGTTCCCTGAAATCAGAACGGCAATCGGCACTCTCTGTTTCATAGAAGGGTCGTTTAAGGTTTTAAGATCACTTCAGGGTGATCTTTCTCACTGGCTTCAATATGACCGATAACAGATACGGTTTCCCCTGCAGCTTTAAGCGCTTTTTTGGCCTTTTCTTGATCTGCGGCATCGACGACGACGACCATGCCAATTCCACAATTTAAGGTTCGATACATTTCATGAAATTCGACATTGCCCGCTTGTTGAATCCAGTCAAAAACCGCAGGACGCTTCCAGCTTTGCGTGTCTACAATCGCTTGGGTATGAGCGGGCATTACGCGTGGCAGATTTTCCAGCAGACCGCCACCGGTAATATGAGAGATGGCGTGAATATCCACCTGTTTCATCAATTCTAAAATGGGCTTCACATAAATTTTGGTCGGTGCCATTAAGGCATCAATCAGTGGCTGGCCATCACAATCTTGCTGAAAGTCTGCACCACTGACTTCCATCACTTTTCGAATCAGTGAATAGCCGTTTGAGTGAGGGCCTGATGAGGCTAAACCGAGAAGCACATCCCCAGCCTTGACTTTACGGCCGTCAATTAAGTCCTCTTTTTCGACAATTCCGACGCAGAAACCTGCCAAGTCATAGTCGCCATCAGGATACATGCCGGGCATCTCTGCGGTCTCGCCACCAATCAGCGCACAACCGGCCTGTTGACACCCTTCACCAATACCCGCGATCACATCTTTAGCAACATAAAGGTCTAATTTCCCAGTCGCATAGTAGTCTAAGAAGAATAGAGGTTCAGCCCCTTGCACAATGAGATCATTGACGCACATGGCCACTAAATCGATCCCCACCTTGTCATGTTTTTCACTGTCAATTGCCAGACGTAATTTGGTGCCTACCCCATCGGTTCCGCTCACTAAGAGGGGGTGCTTGTATTGATGGATAGGGAGTTCAAAAAGAGCGCCAAATCCGCCTAGAGACGCATTGACTTCTGGACGAGCGGTTGCTTTGGCAATGGGTTTGATTAAGTCAACCAGGGCGTTGCCAGCATCGATATCAACGCCAGCATCTTTATAGCTGATGGATTGCTTTTCTGTCGTCATAGTGATGATTCTTCTTTGATTTTGCGAGCTAAATTTAGAATTGACATATTATAACCTGCTTTATAGAAAATATCGCTGGAATTGCGGTATCATAGCCGTTATTTACTGTATGAAGTCGTTATATAACTATGGTGTTTAAATTAAAAGGGCTTTTATTTTGGGGGGTGATGTTGTTGATCGCTTGGCAGGTGCAGGCTGCCCCTGACTCGCCCATAGAGCAGATAGACCTCTATCAAATTGTACTGCCTCAAGCGCAATCGGAGGAGGCGCCGCCTTCACTGGACGATCGTCTTAAAGAAGGTATGGCGAAACTGTTGGTGCGGTTGAGCGGTAACCGTCAAGTATTACAGAATCCCGCTTATCATCCTTTTTTACAGGCGCCTCGCCACTGGTTGAAAAAGTACTACTTTAGACCAAGAATTGAAGATGGGGTACAAGTAGGCCAAGATTTGGTCTTGAACTTTGATCGTGAACGGATTCTGAAAGCTTTTCAACAAAAAGGTTTGATGATTTGGCCATATGATTTACGTCCAAAACTGTTGGTAGTGGGTGAATTCGAAGTCGCAGGCATCAAAGTGACCTTAGACCAGCAGGGGCTTCAACAACATCTGAATTTGGATTTTCGTCCTGCAGCAAGTGGGTTAGGGTTGCCCATACGCCTACTTAATCCATCCACCGCTCATCCTGCGCCTCTTTCCACCTTGATGTGGCAGACGCCGCAAGTGTTTGAGCAAGTGCTACCAAAGCTGAAACCTTTATTGGCACAAAATGGCGTCGATGGTATTGTGCTATTGCGTTTAAAGCGTATCCAGATGCCGGAAGGGGATGGCTATCAATTGACCTATGAGCTGTATGATCAGAAATTTGAAGTCCTGCCTAAACATACGTTAAATGAAATCGTGTTACCCAAGACATTGACCGATAGCGATTTAAAAAAACTCTATGAAACGTTATTTAGTGAAGTGGCTGAATATTTTTCAGCGCCCTATCGAGCTCAGGCCAGCATTCTTGGAGAGGTTCAGTTAACCGTCACCCCAGCTAGTCTCCAGCATCTGCAAGCTAAACACGCTTTCACCCCGGAACAGGTCTTTGAAATAGAGCATGTTTTGCAACGTTTAAAACCGACGTTACATGAAGCAAAACTGACACAACTTTCGGCACAAAAGCTGCAATTTGACCTCACCTATCAAGGGCAATTTGAGCGCTTAGTCAAGGTGTTAAAGCAAACATTCCCGCTGTATTGGGTGTCGGCCGATGCCCTGCATGGGGAAGTGAAAATGCAAGCGGTGCATCCCAATGTGGCTTCTCAACCCGAGTCTGTGCCAGCGGTACCCCAGCAATCCTTGCAGAAAAATATTGAGCAGAGCCTGCAAAATGAATTTAACCAAGCGTTAGAGCGGGAAGCTGCGCCTACAGAGGAAATGTATTAAATGTTTGTGCAGATGCCGCTTAAAATTGAGCTACGCGATGAGGCCACTTTTGAGACCTATATTGCGCCGAATGAGCAGGTGGCGGTGGCATTACATCATTTTCAACAGGCGCTGTCTGACCAAGGGGGAGAGGCCTTCTATCTGCAAGGCGCGGAGGGTGTCGGCAAAACCCATTTGTTGCAAGCAGCGTGCCGTTTTGTTTCCAAGGCGACTCATGGGGAGAGACAAACAGTTTATTTCCCGTTATCCGATCAAAATTTGCCTTTAATTCCAGATGTGCTCACCGGTTTGGAGCAGGTGGCCTTAACCTGTTTAGATGATGTGGATCAAAAAATTGGTGACGTCGCATGGGAACAAGCCATCGCCAGTTTATTATCGAAAGCTGCCATTGCCGGTCATCATGTTGTCCTGTCTGGCAAAACAGCGATGGAAGCGTGGAAGTTTGCGACCACGGAGTTAAATCGTGCGATGGTAAATGTGTTGCCTGTGACCTTAGCGCCTTTGCAAGAGCCGGAAGATTTGATTCTCGCCCTACAGCGTCATGCCAAGCGCATGGGGTTGCAGTTGCCTAATGAAGTAGGGCGATTTTTGGTGAAGCGTTTTTCCATGGATATTGAAGAGCTGCTATCGGTGTTGCAATTATTGGCTCAGCAAAGCTTGATTGAAAAACGTCGTCTCACCCTACCATTTGTTAAACACGTTTTAGGAGATCCTAAATGAAAAAATACTTTATGCAACGCGCACTTTTGGCTTTTCTCATCGGGTTGCTGTCGTTCAGTGCTTGGAGTCAAGAGAGTGTGCTGGATGTGACTTTTGTAGACTTAGATGGAAAGACGGTGAAGTTATCTGATTATCGAGGCAAATGGGTGGTGGTCAACTTTTGGGCGACCTGGTGTCCCCCCTGTAATGTGGAAATTCCAGAGCTAACCTTTTTTCATACGAAGCACAAGGATAAGGATGCGATCGTCTTAGGGGTTGACTATGAAGAAGGCGATCCACAACAAATCAAAGCCTTTATTAAGAGAAAGATGATCAACTATCCCATTGTGCGTCTGCCAGGTAAAATTGACGGTAAAACCACCCCTTTTGGCCCCTTGAAGGGACTGCCAACCACCTATATGGTGACGCCGACTGGAAAAGTGATCGCCTCGCATACAGGGATGGTCGATCTGAAAATGTTGGAAGATTTTATTCATCAAATGCAAGAGAAGGGTATAAAATAAGTCACTAACAGGCGATCAATAGAGGTCGGAGGGAGGATAAATGCGATTTCAACTTTTAGCCATCTGGGTGCTGATGATTGGCCTTTTGGTCGTTCCAAGGGCACAGGCAGAGGACTTTTTTGATGAAAGTTTTGGCAATTTCCAAGAGGAGTTGGAAAATGCTAAAGAAGCCGGTAAGCAAGGGGGTTTTCTCTTTTTTGAACAAAAAGATTGTCCCTTTTGTGATCGAATGAAAACAACGATTTTAAATCGGCCTGAAGTGGTTCAATTTTATAAACAGCATTTTGTCAATTTTGCGATAGACATTGAAAGCCAAGAATCGATGGTGGATTTTCAAGGGCATGAAACCACCTATAAGAATTGGTCGGAAAAAGTATTTAGAGTTCGTGCAACCCCGGTGATGCTATTTTTTGACCTGAATGGACGTCCGGTTGTGAAATATACGGGGCCGACAAGAAATGCACAAGAGTTTCTCTGGCTTGGGCAGTATGTGGCAAGCGGGGCATACCAAAAAATGCCTTTTACCCGCTATAAACGACAGCAAAAAGCCCATTAAGCGGTTAAATTTTGTGAGAGGAGGGGGTAAGATGAACGGCCAAAAACGCATACTCTTTATCGCCCTATGTCTTACAACTTTCAGTGGGGCTAAGGCATCCGCATTGCCCATCCAGTCAGAGGCTGGAGACTTTAATCAACCGCTGAAATTGCTTCCCGAACCTCAAACCACACCTCAGCCTCAAACTCGCCAACAGCCGCCTTATGATCCAGACCATATGCAGCTACAGGATCTTTTTAAAATTTCATATCGCGCGGCGACGCCGGTTCTGCAAAGCGAAGTTGTGATTGAGCAGGCACAAGCACAATTTCAGCAGCTGCGAGCCCAGGACAGCTTCCAGATTGATTTGCAGGGGCGCTATACCGTCAGGGAGTATCAGAATCAGTCACAAGTGAATCCCAAACTGGCACTCCATGGACGCAAAACACTCTATGATTTTGGCCGTTTAGAGATGCAGCAGCAAGCCAGTAAAATCGCTGCGCAAGCGGGGCGGCAGAACCGTGGGTATCAGCAAGCACGCTATCGACTGCAGCTGATGAAAGCTTACTTCGACGTTCTGCTGGCGGATATGCGCTATCGAGTCTTAAATGAAAAAATGGCTGTGGTTTATGTGGGGTTAGACAAGGCACGAGATCTGCATGAAAAAGGGGAACTTTCCGATGTGGATTTAGCGAAAAAAAATTATGAGTATCAACAGATTTTAGCGCAGCGTAATCAAGCCTCGTTGTTGCAGCAAGAAAATAGGCGCATTTTAGCCAATTTGATGGGGTTTCCTGAGGCGCTTCCGGATCAACTTCAAATCCCCAATTTAAAAAAATTACAAGAAAAACTTAAGCAGCTGCCAGAACTTGACCGCTTACTGAAATTAGGGCAACAGCGTTCTCCACAATTATTAGCCTTACAAAAACAGGTGGCCGCGCAGCAAGCCAAA
Source organism: Galenea microaerophila (assembly GCF_054657255.1). Classification (NCBI taxonomy): domain Bacteria; kingdom Pseudomonadati; phylum Pseudomonadota; class Gammaproteobacteria; order Thiotrichales; family Piscirickettsiaceae; genus Galenea; species Galenea microaerophila. The sequence goes on along the minus strand of NZ_BAAHWZ010000001.1, from coordinate 1,048,247 downwards.
GTGAACGCAGCTAAAGCGCAAAAGCGCCCACAATTGGTGGCCGAAGGCTGGGTTGGCTCTTTGAGCGGCTATCATGATAAATATGAAGGGCGATGGCGGTTCGATTTAGGTCTTGAAGTCCCCCTCTATGATGCGGGTTTGAACCAAGGGCAGGTGGCTGAAGCCAGAGCCCATTTGCATCAAGCCTTAGCCCAGCTGCAAGCGCAACAGCAGCAGCTAACAGATGAGATTTCCCATCTCTATTTTCAGCTCAAATCAACGCAAAATCAGATAAAAGCGGATCAAGCGTTGATTGACTTTTCAGATCTCTACCTAGATTACAGTCGAGGTCTTTATGAGTGGGAAGAGAAAACCGATTTGGGGGATGCGATGGTGCGAGTCTCCGAAGCGGACTACCAAAACCTGAAAACGCAACTCCAAGCAGCGCTAAGCTGGACCCAGCTATTGATTTTGCTCGGCTTTGAACCAACGCCAGAGTGGGTGAATCCAGAAATTCAACAAGTATTGCTACAAACTGCACAAAAATAAGCGCAAAATGCCAAAATCCCCAGTCCTGCGGTGTCTAAAAACAGTTCTTTGAGGGGCAGGACTGGGGATTTTGGCACTTTTGCATCGGTTTGTGTGCTTATTGTTGTGTCGTGCTTTCTGATGTCGCAGCGTTGTTTTCTGCGGTCGCAAAAAGGGCGTCGATCGCTTCTTTACTGTAGCGCTCATGCACATTACACAGTTCGTTGTGAATGACGACTTCACCCTCTTTTTCTAAAATTTTGTTCACCTCTTCTCGCCCTAAACTGAGCAGCATGGCATCGATGCGAGATTTATCATGTGGGCATTCGTAGGCCACTTCTTGTGGGGCAAACAGCTCAATTGTCTCTTCATGGAAGAGTCGATGCAACAAAGCACTGGCTTCCAGGGTGAGTAGTTCTTCCTCTTTCATGGTTGAGGCTAAGTGAATAATGCGATTCCAAGCATCCGGATCTTGTTGATCAGTTTCCGGCATCTTTTGCAGCAATAACCCTGCAGCGGCTTGTTCATTGGCAGCCAACCAGAGCTTAGTGTCCAATTGATCCGATTGTTTCATAAAGGTCTCAAACGCTTCGGCAACGGTTTTACCTTCTCTTGGGACATAGGATTGATAAAAGGTGTTCGTCTCTTCATTTTCCAAGGTCACCAAGATTTGTCCACTACCGAGCAGTTCATCGAGTGTGGTATTCTCTTCCAGAGTCTCTTTCGTTTTTGCCACCCCTTTGATTTTGAGATCATGCGTGACCTCCACCACAAGCAGGGTGATCGGGCCTTCGCCGGTCATTTGCAAGGTCAGTTTGCCACGGTGCTTCATGCCACTGGCAAGCATCACGGAAATCGCGGTGAGTTCGCCTAAGAATTGTGTGAGTACAGCAGGATAGTGTCGATCTTGAATCATTTCCTGCCAAGCGTTGGTGATACGAACATGCTCGCCGCGGAGATTAAAGTCTTTAAAAAGAAAACGGTGAATGGCGTTCATTAGGTCCCTCCTTTATTTTTATTCATGTTTGTGTATATGGGGGCTTTTGAATAGATTTTAAAGCGCTTTGGCTTGCATATCTGCATGATATGAGGATCGCACCATGGGTCCGGAGGCGACATTGGTAAAGCCCATTTCATAGCCGGCCGCTTCAATGGCTTTAAATTCTTCGGGTGTCCAATATTTTTTGACAGCAAGATGGTATTTGCTGGGCTGCAGGTATTGACCCACCGTCAACATCTCTACTTCATGATCTCTTAAGTCTTGCATCACTTGTAGGAGTTCGTCCATGGTTTCCCCGAGTCCAACCATCAGACCCGACTTGGTCACCACTCCGGGCTGCATCGCTTTATAGCGTTTCAGCAGATCTAAGGAGGCTTGGTAGTCTGCCCCTGGGCGCGCTTCTTCATAAAGACGGGGCACCGTTTCTAAGTTGTGATTCAGGACATCAGGAGGGGTTTGGGCAAGGGTTTCTAAGGCTACCGTGAGACGTCCACGAAAGTCGGGCACTAAAATTTCGATTCGCGTTTCCGGCGCATGGGTTCTGACCTGTTGTACGCATTGGGCAAAGTGAGCCGCACCGCCATCTCGAAGGTCATCGCGGTCAACGGAGGTGATCACCACATATTTCAGTTGCATTTGTAAAATTGTCTTTGCGAGGTGTTCGGGTTCTTGAGCATCCAGTGGACGAGGACGACCGTGAGTCACGTCGCAGAAGGGGCATTTTCGGGTGCAGATGTCTCCCATAATCATAAAGGTGGCCGTTCCATGACCAAAACACTCGCCCAAATTGGGGCAAGAGGCTTCTTCACAGACGGTATTGAGATGATTTTCGCGTAAAATTTGTTTGATTTCGCTAATGCGAGCAAGATCTTTGGCTTTGGGCAGTTGTGCCTTAATCCAACGGGGTTTTTTTAATTTGGGGGCTTCTGGATCGGGACGGTGTTTAAGCGACTGTGTTTTATAGGCCCCTTTGGGGAGTTCAGCCTTCCGTTGTTTTAAGCTTTTGGCAGGTTTGATTTGATCGAGGGAAATTTCTTGATAATTGGGCGCGCGCATAAACGGTTCCATAGCCTGATTTAAGAAACAGGCATTATATAACATGAGACCTTTGCACGAGATGGATCTACGGCTAAAAATGGCTAAAATTTCCCAAATCGTCGTTGGATTACTTGGCAATAGCTGGCTATTCCCTGCGTTTCCCGCCTAGATTTGAAAAATTTTTTCTCATTTTTAGCTCGCATCTCACTCATGCAAAGGTCTCAACATGCTCAAAATTGAGCGTCATTGAAGGCAGGGGCTTTGGGCGTTTGGGGAGGCGCTGTAAATAGGAGATGAATCTGTTGCAGGAGACGTTTTTGTACGGCTTCCAGTTGAATGTCTGGCACATAGTCGCTCAGTTGTGTCATTTGCATGCCGATAAGGCCACAGGGATGGATGGCCTGGAAAGGGGTGAGATCCATCGCCACATTTAAGGCCAGACCATGGTAGGTGCCCTGTTTTTTCACACGCAGACCGAGAGAGGCGATTTTTTTGCCTTGCACATAAACGCCGGGGGCATCTGCGCGCGCTTCGGCTTCAATCTCGTAGCTGGTCAGCAGTTGTATTAAACTTTGCTCCATTAAGGTGACCAGAGCGCGCACACCGATTTGCCGGCGTTTGTGATCGATTAAAAAGTAGATAATTAACTGGCCGGGGCCATGGTAGGTGATTTGTCCACCCCGATCGGTGTGAATAATGGGAATGGCAGGGTCTGGATGAAGGAGATGTTCGGCTTGTCCATTGAGGCCCTGCGTATAAACGGGTGGATGTTGAACCACCCAGAGTTCATCAAGGGTCTCTGCCGTCCGATTTTGCGTAAAATCTTGCATCGCCTGCCAAGTCTCTTGATAAGGTTGCAGGCCGAGTTGTCGAACCCTGAGCGTCATTGACTACAGCGTCATCAGTACATCAGGGTGCGCTTTCAGATCGGCATAGATTTTGTGCAGCTGCTTTAAGTCTGTAGCGGTAAATTTAACATTGACTGAGGTAAATTTTCCGCCTTTAGATTCATTGGTGCGCACCGCCGTTTTCTCCAGTCCGGAGACATGTTGTTGGGTGATTTTAAAAACGGTATCGATAAAGTCTTCACTGTTTTTGCCCATCGCCTTGAGTTCAAATTCGCAAGGAAATTCATAGAGGGCTTCATTATCCGGTGTGTGTAGATCTTTGGTATCGGGATCTTGGGCATTGGTGGGTAATTTTTCTTCAGTCATGATTGAGATCCTTTAAGCGGGTGGGTTTTGTTGGATAAATGCTTGTTTAAACGCTTGATAGTATTGGCGAATGGTGTGCCAGACCGGACCAGGCTTGCCTTCGCCAACCGTTTTTCCATTTAACTGCGTGACCGGTAGCGCTTCTTTGGTTGAGCTGGTGAGCCAAATCTCATCCGCACTGTCCAACGCCTCGGCAGTAATCGGTCGTTCATACAGGGGAATATGGTGAGCGTCTGCAATCGCTTCAATCACTTTTCGGGTAATGCCCGGTAGGATTTTGTTATCGGTGGGCGGGGTATAGAGGGTGCCGTCCTTGACCATAAACACATTGTTGGCGGTGCCTTCTGTGACGAATCCATCACGAGAAATAAGAATGGCATCGTCTACGCCTCTCTGTTTGGCTGCCATTTTCATCAACACATTTGGCAGGAGCGTAATGGCTTTAATATCACACCGCAACCAACGAATGTCGTCAAGGGTGATCGCAGAAATGCCTTGTTTGAGAAACTTTTCAGGGAGGGGGTTTAAAGGATTGGTATAGGCATACACCGTTGGGGTTAAGTCTGCTTCAGGCAGATGGTCGCGGTGCATTTGAATGCCTCGAGTGACTTGTAGATAGAGGGATTGATCTTGCCATGGGTGTTGGTCAACGAGATTTTGACAGAGCTGTTGCCACGCTTCATCGTTCATTGGATTGGCAATATGCGTGGCCTTAAGACTGTTTTTCAAGCGTTGTAAATGGGCTTCAAATTCAAAAATGCGTTTTTGATAGACGGGAATCACTTCATAAACGCCGTCCCCAAAGAGAAAGCCTCGATCTTGAGTGGAAATACAGGCAGATTCTATGGGCAGAAATTGGCCATTTAAATAGGCAATTTGTTGTTCATTTTTCTGCATTTTTGAACCTTTATAATCCAATCATGGCCAGAAGCGAGTGAAATAAACGCTTGATCTGGTCTGTCATGCGTTTAAAGAAGCCCCCTTGATCCACCTTGTCTAGTGCTACGAGCGGGCGCTCAGCCAATGTTTTTTTCTCTAGGCTGACTTTGAGCATTCCAAGCGGCTGGCCCTTTTTCACAGGCGCAATAATCTCAGGTTGTAGCGTCTTCTCAATCTGAAGGTTTTTAAATTGTCCACGCGGGGTGGTGACATAAAGATCTTGAGTTAAGCCTAAGCCAACGGTATCGCGGGTGCCTTCCCAGACACGTGCTTCGACAATGCGTTGCCCTGCAGAAAAGAGTTTGTGCGTTTCGAAAAAGCGGAAACCGTAATTGAGCAGTTTTTGACTCTCTTGTACCCGCGCATAAGCACTTTTTGTCCCTAATACGACACTGATTAAACGCATATCCCCACGTTTCGCGGAAGCCACTAGGCAGTATCCCGCTTTTTCAGTGTGCCCCGTTTTGAGACCATCGACGCTGGGATCTTGCCATAGCAACTTATTGCGGTTGTATTGCGTAATGCCGTTGAAGGTGAATTTCTTTTCCGCATAGGTTTTATATTGTTCGGGGAAGTCATGAATAATGGCGCGAGCAAGTATGGCTAAATCGCGCGCTGTCGAATAGTGGTCTGGCGTGGGCAGACCGGTGGCATTACTAAAGTGGGTGTTTTTCATGCCCAGTTTTTGCGCATAACGGTTCATCAGTTCGACAAAGGTGTCTTCACTGCCGGCAATATATTCAGCGAGGGCGACCGCGGCATCGTTGCCCGATTGAATATCCATCCCCTTAATTAAGTCTTCGACTTTGACTTTTTTTCCGACCTCAATAAACATTTTAGAACCCGGCATTTGCCAAGCTTTTTTGCTAATGGTGACCTCATCATCCAGGTGGATATTCCCCTGTTTCAGTTCGTTATAGACGATGTAAGCGGTCATCATCTTGGTGAGGCTGGCTGGCTCGACTTTTTCATCGGGGTTTTTGCTGGCGAGAATGGCGCCACTGTCATAGTCCATAAGAATATAAGCGGTGGCGGCAATGGCAGGCGGGTGCGGTACCACATGCGGTACAGGCGGAGTAGAGGGCGTTGCGACATCTGGTTTAGGCGTTTCAGCATTGACTGAACTCCCAAAAAGAAGGCCAAGTGTGAGAACAATGGAAAGCAGTTTTTTCATTAGAGATCCTGTATTTTGAGTCGTCATGGGTTGAACGGTTTCAACAAAACGAGAGCGATAATTTACCATAAATTGTTGCGTTTAAACAGGCTCAGGGGGTCTTGACCAGCATTTTTTTATGTGTATGAATCGACATTAAAATGCCAAAACTGATCATCAAGGTGACCATCGCACTGCCGCCATAGCTGATTAGGGGGAGGGGCAGACCGACCACAGGAAGCAAGCCGCTGACCATACCGATATTGACGAAAACATAGACAAAGAGGGTCATCGATAAGCTGGCGGCCACTAAACGGGTAAAGTTGTCTTGCGCTTTGCTGGCAATGTAGAGCCCTCGGCCAATAACAAAGGTATAGAGGGTCAGCAGGAGGATGACGCCGATGAGCCCAAACTCCTCAGCATAGACGGAGAAAATAAAATCCGTGGTGCTTTCGGGTAGAAATTCTAGGTGCGCCTGGGTACTGCCCATAAACCCTTTGCCTTCAAGTCCTCCAGAGCCAATGGCGATTTTGGATTGAATAATGTGGTAACCACTGCCCAAGGGATCCGCTTCAGGGTTGAGAAAAGTGAGGACGCGCTGTTTTTGATAGTCATGCATAAACTGCCAGGCGATGGGCGCACTGGCAATGGCGGTGAAGAGGGCGGCGATAATGACCTTCCACGGCAAGCCCGCAAAATAGAGGACAAACAGACCACTCATAGCGATCAACAGTGAAGTGCCCAAGTCTGGTTCAACAACAATAAGCCCCGCTGTTAAGGCGATTAAAACACCGCCCAGCAGCAGTTTTTTAGGCGGTGGCGGAAAGGGGTCATGGGCGTAAAGCCAGGCGATCATCATCGGCAAAACCAGCTTCATTAATTCAGAAGGCTGAAAGCGAATGACGCCTAAATCCAACCAACGTTGAGCCCCTTTTCCAACATCCCCAAAGAGTAAAACGGCCGTTAGCATCAAAATCCCGAGCACAAACAGCCAAGGGGTGATTAAACTCATCACATTGGGCGGCAGTTGCGCAAAAGCAAGCATCAGTAAAAAGGCAAAGCCAATACGAATGAGGTGTCGTTGCACCACAGCCATATTGCCATCCGAGGCGCTGTAAACCACCACCACGCTTAAAGAGAGCAAGGCGAGAATGCCTAGCAGTAGCCAAATATCGATATGCATTCTGGTGAGCCAGCTTTTATTGACACGATAAACTTTCTGTTTTTCGGCTAAAGGGATTTTCATGGCTTTCTCCGTCCCATATCAGACAGTTGTGTGAGATAGTATTTGGCAACTTTGACGCCCAGAGGGGCGGCTTTGGCCGTCCCATTTTCTACAATGACGCTCACAGCGATTTGAGGCGATTTAACGGGCGCAAAACCAATAAAAAGTGAGTGATCGTGAAGGCTTTGTTTAATTTCTTTGGCATTATACTCAGCTTCATTTAAACTGAAAACTTGAGCGGTACCGGTTTTTCCGGCCATTTTAAAGGGAAGTCCCCGAGTATATTTCGAGGCGGTACCGTTGGGGGCGTGCATCACATGGGTCATGGCGGTAATGACCTTTTGCCAATTGCGAATATCTCGAATGGGGATCTGTGAAAGAGGTTTTTCAGAAGAGGCGGTATCAGGGGTTTGCTCGCTCGGCTCTGGTTGACTGGTGGCCTGGATATTCAGGTGAGGGCGAATGATTTGCCCGTGATTGGCTAGAATACTGACCGCTTTCGCCAGCTGAAGGGGGGTGGCCAGCATATAGCCCTGTCCAATGACGACATTAATGGTCTCCCCACGATACCAGGGCTCTTTTCTCTTGGCTCTTTTCCAGGCTTTGGATGGCAAAATACCGCTGGATTCATTGCGTAGATCAATCCCTGTCGGGTGACCGAATCCAAAAGGATAGAGAATGTCATGAAGGGTGTCAATGCCCATTTTTAAACCCAGATGATAGAAATAGGTATCGCAAGATTGGGTAATGGCCTTATCCATATCCACTGTGCCATGACCATAACGTTTCCAGTCTCGATAACGCTGCCCACCGAAGTCCAGATAGCCAGGATCAAAGATGGTCTCTTTGGGTGAGATGATATCGCGTTCAATGGCGCCTAAAGCGACAAATGGCTTAACGGTCGAACCAGGTGGGTATTGACCGTTTTTTACTCGGTTAAATAAAGGTTGTTGAGGGTTATAGAGCAGGGCATTGTAGGCTTTTTGACTGATGCCATCGACAAAAATGTTAGGATCATAATCAGGCTGACTGACATAGGCCAATATCTCTCCTGTGGCGGGTTTGAAGGCGACAATGGTTCCCTTATGCCCTTTGAGAAGAGACTCAGCATAGCGTTGCAAGCGGATATCCAGTGTGAGCTGAATGTCTTGTCCTTTAACTGGGGGAATGGCCTTTAGCTTGCGGATAATGCGCCCTTTGGCATTGGTCTCGACATATTGTAACCCCGGTTTGCCATGGAGCTCGCTTTCATAATATTGTTCAATGCCGGTTTTCCCAATGGAGTCGGTGCCTTGGTAGCGTTCGGGGTCTAAGTTTTGGGCATCCTTAGCATTGATCCGCCCGACATAACCGATGGCATGCACGCCAATGTTTGCAAACGGATAGGTGCGTTTTAGGCGAGCGGTTAAAGAGAGTCCGGGCAGGCGATAATTATTGACGGCAATGCGTGCCGCTTGGGCTTCAGTGAGGTTGAATGCGGAAGTGATGTGATTAAACACCCGGGTTTGTTTCATCTGTTGACCAAATTCTGCGAGTTGTTGGGGGGAAAGCTCGGGCAGCAGTGTCTGCAATAAATTAAGCAGCGCGTCAATGTTCATATTACGCTCTCGACTAAAACGCAAAGCATAGGTGGGCTGATTGTCCGCCAATAAAATATGGTTGCGATCATAGATTTTGCCCCGAATCGGCGGGATGACCTCTACAGAGATGCGATTGCCCTCTGCCATGCTGTGATAATGTTTGTAATGCACAATTTGCAAATAGGCCATGCGCCCAATTAAAAGCAGAAAACTCAGAATGACAAACGCCAAGGCAATCCACAGCCGGAGTTTAAATTGTTGTTTGCTTTTTTCCAGATTTTGATCAGGAGGGACAGAGTAGCGCTGCATGGAGATGAATTCCTAAGCGGCCTTAAGCGATAAATAACGCAATGGCAAGGCGATAATGGGCCACAAGAGCAGTAGACTAAAAGGGGAGAGCCAATAGAGCCAGAGGCTTTCAGCGGTCAGCGGATGGGGGGTTAAAAACCAGAGTAACCCTTGGTAGAGAAAGCAAAAGGGAATGAGGGTAAGGGCTTGTTGTACAAAGGTGAACAGCCGAAAGCGGAGTCGAAAGCGCAAGATTAAAAATAGGAACAGTGAGAATAAGAGGGCATGTGCCCCAAGCAAGCTCTGATTGAGTGCATCATAGATGAGACCTAGAATAAAAGCGGAAGGAATAAAAGTTTGGGTGAGATTTTCAGTACTCCAATAAATAACCACCAGTAAACTGATGGGGGGAAGCCAGTATAATGGTGAGCTGAGTAACATGGCATCTAAAATAATGGCCAGCAGATAACTGCCGATGACTAAAGATCTTGAGGGGGTATGGGAGATGGAGGCTGAGGTCGGTGCATTCATAAGGGCATTTATTTTTTAGAGTTAGGGTGCGGTTTTTTAACTAAGACTAATACCTTATAAGATAGACTAATTTTTGCAATAGGCTGAGCCAAAATCAACAAATAAGGCGATTCGGGAAGGGTGCGAACAGCAGTCACTTCAGCAATTGGGTAGCCGGCTGGAAACACTTGTCCAAGACCGGAGGTTTCAATCAGATCCCCAGTTTTGACAGAACTGCTGCTGGGGATAAAATCTAATCGAGTCTGATCGTGCCCAATGCCGGTCAGCATGCCGCGCTGTCCAGTCCGGCGGATGCGAACGGGAATCTGGCTGTCAGGGTCTGTAATCAAGAGAACACGGCTGCTCCATGGCATAACGATGGTGGTTTGTCCCATAATGCCATAGGCATCTACCACAGGTTGCTGAGGTTGGATGCCCTCTTGTCGACCCTTGTCAATCTCCAGAAATTGCGCCAGGGGTCGATGGCTATAGAAGATCACATTGGCAATTTGTGGTTGATAATCGGGTAGGGATGCAGAAGTGCCTAGCAGTTTCTCCAGTCGTTTCGCCTCTTGTTGATAGTGGGAGAGGCTCTGGATTTGATTTTTTAGCAGTAGGTTTTCTGTACGCAGCTTTTGATTTTCAAGGGCTAATGCTTCGGTGGTAGACTGCCGGTGGGTGAGCCATTGAGAAAACTGCTGTGGATAGCTGGCAACCTGCTCTAAGGGCTGGATAAGGGTGGTTAACCCTAAGCGCAGCATATCTGTATAGCGTCCATAGTGATCCGCTAGCATCAATAGGATGCTGAAAATGAAAGCCATTAAAAAATAATGGCTCTCTTTTTTCGGTAATGCACTATAAGAGGTAATGGTTTAGACTCCCATATCCTATGGGGTTTGCTTGCATCTAAAAATAGAGAGGATTCTTTATTCGCTCTTCATTTGAGTCAAGCAAACCGCTATTCAAATGAAAAAACATCCATGGTGCCATTTTTGTCCATCATCTCTAATGCCATGCCGCCACCACGCGCGACACAGGTCAAAGGATCATCTGCGACCAGTACAGGAATTCCAGTCTCTTCACTCAAAAGTGTGTCTAAGTTTTTTAACAGTGCGCCGCCACCGGTTAAAGCGATGCCCTCTTCTGCAATATCTGCGCCGAGTTCAGGTGGGGTGTTTTCCAAAGCGGTGCGCACGGCACTGACAATTTGTGCTAAAGGCTCTTGTAGCGCTTCTAACACCTCATTGCTGTTGAGCGTAAAGCGGCGTGGTGCCGTTTCTGCAATATTGTTCCCCAGCACTTCAATGGTAGAGGGTTCGACTTCATGGTAAGCGGTGCCGATCTCTTTTTTAATGCGTTCAGCAGTCGTTTCACCGATAACCATGCCGTAATTGCGGCGGACATATTTAATAATGGCGTCATCAAAACGATCTCCGCCTACTTTCACAGAGTCTGACCAGACAATACCGTTTAAGGAGATGGTGGCGACTTCAGTGGTCCCCCCGCCAATATCGACGACCATGGTCCCTTTGGGTTCATTGACCAGCTTGCCCGCGCCAATCGCAGCGGCCATCGGCTCTTCGATCAAATACACTTCGCGTGCGCCAGCACCTGCAGCGGATTCACGAATCGCTCGGCGCTCGACTTGGGTGGAGCCACAAGGCACGCAGACTAATACACGTGGGCTAGGCTGGAAAAATTTCGCCTCATGCACCTTACGAATAAAGGCTTGTAGCATCTTTTCGGTGACTTCAAAATCTGCAATGACCCCATCTTTGAGAGGGCGAACGGTTTGGATTCTTTTGTTCTCTTTTCCGAGCATCTGCTTTGCACCTTCTCCGACCGCAACAATGGAGCGCGCATTTTGGCTCCCATCAAAGTTATTGCGGATGGCCACAACAGAAGGTTCATTGAGCACAATACCTTTATCTCGAACATAGATAAGCGTATTTGCGGTACCTAAGTCAATCGAGAGGTCGTTAGAGAAGAGGCCAATTATTCTACGAAACATGCTGGTTGAGATCCTTATTAAGATGAAACGGCTATTTTCATTATTTTACATGAGTTGATGACTTATTATAAAAAATATTTAATAAGGATAAGGGAAAAGCGCGCTGGGTCTGAGTGGTGCGTCATTTTTAGAGGTGGCGCCATCTTATGCAAGAGGATCAAAAGGTAAAGTGTCGCCAAGAAGGGGGGAAATGTGTTAAATTATGCTGCTTTAAGAGCTTGGAGTGAGTAAGGTGTCTTTAGGAAAACAGGATGTCGAAAAGGTGGCCAATTTGGTGGCCATTCAAGTCGCGGATGAGCAGACGGAACAGGTGGCTCAACAGTTGAATAATATTCTGGCATTGTTTGCTCAGATGGAAGCGGTGGATACCGATAACATTGTACCGATGGCCCATCCGTTGGAGCAGATGCAACCTTTGCGCAAAGATCAAGTAACGGAATCAAATTTACGAGATCAGTTAGCCGCCATTGCGCCGGCTTTTGATTGTGAAAAAGGGGTCTATCTAGTGCCCCAAGTGATTGAGTGAGAACCCGCCCTATGCATACCCTGACCATTAAACAGATGAGCGAAAAGCTCCAGAGTCGAGAAATTTCCAGTGTTGAGCTCACCCAGCACTATTTGGATCGCATTGAAAAATTGGATCCTGAACTCAATGCCTATATTACCGTCACGCCCGAATTGGCGATAGAGATGGCTAAGGCTGCCGATGCGCAGATTGCCGCTGGCACAGCAGGCCCGCTCACCGGTATTCCGCTGGCGCATAAAGATATTTTTTGTACTGAAGATGTTAAAACCACTTGTGGCTCAAAAATGTTGGACAACTTTATTTCCCCTTATGATGCGCATGTGGTCACGCAGCTCAAACAAGCCGGTTTGCCGATTTTAGGCAAAACCAATATGGATGAGTTTGCCATGGGGTCTTCAACCGAGAGCAGTTATTACGGGCAAACGAAAAACCCTTGGGATTTGACTGCAGTGCCGGGTGGCTCTTCTGGCGGGTCTGCTGCAGCGGTTGCTGCGGGATTGGCTCCTTGGGCGACCGGTTCTGATACGGGGGGGTCTATTCGTCAGCCAGCGGCTTTCTGTGGCATTACCGGCATTAAGCCGACCTATGGAGCCGTATCGCGCTATGGGATGATTGCCTATGCTTCCAGTTTTGATCAAGGTGGTCCCATGTCCCGTTCGGCTGAAGATGCAGCATGGTTGCTTACCGCCATGGCTGGGCATGATTTTAGAGACTCCACCAGCTACCCCCAAGAGAAAGTGGACTATGCTGCTGATTTAGAAAAACCGATTCAAGGGTTAAAAGTAGGTGTGCCTGCTGAGTATTTTGCCGAAGGTTTGGATGCGGGAGTGGCTAAAGTGGTGAAAACAGCCATTGCCGAGCTGGAAAAGCAAGGCGCAGAGATTGTTGAAGTCAGTCTGCCCAATAAAGATTTAGCTGTCCCTTGTTATTATGTCTTGGCCCCTGCGGAAGCGTCTTCCAACTTATCGCGTTTTGATGGGGTGCGTTATGGCTACCGTTGTGACAATCCGCAGGATTTGCAAGATATGTATACTCGCAGCCGCACCGAAGGTTTTGGTGAGGAAGTGAAACGGCGGATTATGGTCGGTGCCTATGCATTGTCAGCAGGTTACTATGATGCTTATTATTTGAAAGCACAGAAGCTACGCCGCATTGTGCGTGATGATTTTACACGCGCTTTTGCGCAGTGTGATGTGATTGTGGGTCCAGTGGCGCCAACGCCAGCCTTTAATTTAGGTGAAAAAACCGATGATCCCGTCAGCATGTATTTAGCGGATCTCTACACCATTCCGGTGAACTTAGCGGGCTTGCCGGGCATGTCAATCCCTGCCGGTTTTGTTGATGGACGCCCTGTGGGGTTACATATCATTGGCCCCTATTTTAGTGAGGCAAAACTGCTCAATATCGCCCATCAATATCAACAGACCACCGACTGGCATCGTCAAATGCCAGCCGCTTTTGCAGAGGAGGCACGCTCATGAGTTGGGAAGTGGTGATTGGTTTAGAGATTCACGCGCAGTTAAAAACGCAATCCAAAATTTTTTCCGGTAGCTCAACCGCCTATGGTGCAGAGCCCAATACCCAAGTCAGCATTGTAGATGCGGCCCTACCAGGTGCCTTACCGGTGTTAAATCAAGGTGTGGTCGATATGGCGATTCGTTTTGGATTGGCAATTGGTGCAGAGATTGGTCGTGCTTCAGTATTTGCGCGCAAAAACTACTTCTATCCCGACCTGCCAAAAGGGTATCAAATCTCACAGTTTGAACTGCCCATTGTCGATAAGGGCGGAAAAGTTGAGATTGAAATAGAGGGTGAGAAAAAGGTCGTTCGTGTCACACGAGCGCATTTAGAAGAAGATGCGGGGAAATCGATGCACGATATTGTGCCGGGGATGACGGGCATTGACTTAAATCGTGCCGGCACGCCACTGTTGGAAATTGTCTCAGAGCCGGATATGCATTCGGCGCAAGAGGCGGTGGCCTATGCGAAAAAGCTTCATGAGCTGGTGCAGTATCTGGATATTTGTGATGGCAATATGCAAGAGGGCTCTTTCCGTGTGGACAGTAATGTCTCCATTCACCGTCCCGGAACGCCGCTTGGCACAAGAACCGAATTGAAAAATATCAACTCCTTCCGCTTTATTGAACAGGCGATTGAGTATGAAATTGAACGCCAAATTGAGATTTTAGAAAGTGGTGGTAGCATTGTCCAAGAGACACGCCTGTTTGATTCGGAACAAGGTGTGACGCGCTCGATGCGTACTAAAGAGGAAGCGAACGACTATCGTTATTTCCCTGATCCAGACCTCCTACCTGTACGGATTACCGAAGAACAGATAGAGAAGGTGCGTGCTGAAATGCCGGAGTTGGCCGATCAAAAACGCAGCCGTTTTGAAACAGCCTATGGACTGTCCACCTATGATGCCGAATTCCTAGCCGCTTCTCGCCCAGTGGGAGATTATTTTGAAGCCTTGGTGACTTGCGTCGGGCAAGATCACGCCAAGCTCTGTGCCAACTGGGTGATGGGGGAACTGTCTAAAGCTCTGAATCAAGCGGAGCTCAGCATTGAACAGAGTCCCGTTTCTGCTGAACAGCTGGGCGGCTTATTGCAGCGCTTGGTGGATAACACCCTTTCAGGTAAACTCGCGAAACAAGTCTTTGAAGCGTTGTGGAAAGGGGAAGGTGCGACGGCAGATGAGATTATTGAAGCCAAAGGACTGAAGCAGATTACCGATAGCAGTGCGATTGAAGCGATGATTGATGAAGTCTTAGCCAATAATGCGCAGCAGGTGGCCGCTTACAAAGGCGGACAGGAAAAACTGTTTGGCTTCTTTGTCGGGCAAGTGATGAAAGCCTCAAAAGGCCAAGCCAACCCAGCACAGGTCAATGAATTATTAAAAGCGAAGCTTAAAGGCTAAAAAAGTTAATAATTTTTCCAAAATCCCCAGTCCTGAAAGCGCAAAAAGGCGTAAAGAAGCGCTTAAAAGCCATGCAGGACTGGGGATTTTTGAGTTTAAATTAACTCAATAACGATATCCCCTTTGGGAATGGTGCTGCAGGTTAAAATTTCGCCTGGTTGAGTTTCATAGGCGGTATCTTGGATTTTTTCTACTTCGCCGGAGACTAAACGAACAGCGCAAGCACCACAGCTACCGCCACGACAGCTGTAAGGCATATCAAAGCCACATTCATCTAAAGCGTCAAGTATGGAGAATTGTCCATTAAATTCACAATCGCCTTGACCTAATACCGTAATTTTTGCCATGTTTTATTTCCTTATCAATAGATTTAAAATGCATGCCTATTTTAGCAAGACTCAGCTTTTATCAATACAGAATTTTTAAGGAGATCATTGGATAATGCAAAGCGCAGGCATACAAGCAACCCTACAACGCATCCGAGACAATAAGCTGTTTGAGCTTTTTGTGATTGGTGTCATTATTCTGTCTTCTGTGGCCATCGGTGTGAAAACCTATCCGCTTTCTGCAACTGCTCAGAACATCTTAGAGGCTCTCGATTATGCGGTGACGCTTTTCTTTTTGGTGGAGATCCTGATTCGGCTCGCGGCAGAACCCAAGTTGTTAGATTTTTTCAAAAAAGGGTGGAATATATTTGATTTCACCATTGTGGTGATCAGTCTTATTCCGCTGAATGATTCAGAATATGCATTATTGGCACGGATTTTACGCCTATTCCGCGTCATGCGACTGATCTCTTTTATTCCAGAGTTGCGGCTTTTAGTCAATGCGTTACTCAAAGCGATGCCGCGAATGGGCTATGTTGCGTTATTGATGTTTATTATTTTCTATGTCTATGCGGTGGTGGGCAACATTCTGTTTGAAAAAGTGAATCCAGTCTTATGGGGAGACTTGGGGATCTCGCTTTTGACACTGTTTCGGGTGGCTACTTTTGAGGATTGGACGGATGTGATGTATGAAACCATGGCCGTCTATCCATTGAGTTGGATCTACTATATTACCTTTATCTTTTTTTCCGCCTTCGTCTTTTTAAATATGATGATCGGGATTGTGGTAGATGTATTAGATGAGGAGCATAAGAAAATTTTGCACGATGAAGGACAGAATGAGGTGCAGATTTTACAAAAAGATTTAGCGGAAATTAAGCACTCTTTAGCGCAATTACATCAAAAATTAGAAACTTCCAAAGGAGAACAAAATGTCCATACAACAACAGATTGAACAAGCGATTCGTGACCATTTTTCGATTGAAGAACTGGTGATTGAAAATGAAAGTCATCGCCACGCAGGTCCTGCAGCGGAAACGCACTTTAAGGTGGTACTGGTTTCGCCAGATTTCGAGGGGATCACAAAAATTAAACGTCAGCAGGCCGTCTATCGTGCGCTTGGAGACTTAATGCAACAGGTTTTTGCGCTGGGATTGCATACCTATACCCCTGAAGAGTGGGCCGCCATGGAAAAAGTCGTGCCCGCTTCCCCTAAATGTGCCGGTGGCAGCAAACGCTGAAAAGGGAAATGTGGCAGTCAATGAGTGAGCGGTTTTTTACTTGTTTAAGCAGCGATGATTGCAGGGGGATTTGATGCCGCTATTTTTCCTTTTCAGCTTGATCAAAATAGCCTTTCGGTGCAATGTCTGGGTATTTTAGATACCAGATGCGGGTAAATTTTTCTGGATCGAGTTTGGTCTGTAATAAGAGCAGGGCATTTTGATAGTGTTTAACATAGGTATAAACGCCCTCCTTTAAGCATTTGATTAAATAGCGGTATTTGGGGGGGAGAAAATCTTTAAAGTGAATCAATAGGCCAAAATCCCCCTCCGTTTCTGCGATGCGGCGCATAATTTCGGCAAAGGCGATTTGGCGATAGTGGCGTTCATAGTACCCCATGATTAAGCCAAAGATATATACCGCCATCGCGGAGAGTAAAAAGCTGATGATAAAGCTGTCACTAAAATAGTAAAGGATAGAAGTCAATAAGGCTAATAGAATGGCGGAGATGGGGAGAACGGATACAAATAGCCAAGCTTTATTTCCCATCATTTCTAAAGTTACGGTTTTCAGGTCGAAAGCTTCAATATCGACCGCATAGAGCCGCTCCAACATCTCATCGGCGGTCGGAATCAGCTGCCTAACTCTGTTTTGTTCTTCTTCCGAGATGGTTAAATCGGAAGGGTTTTCAGGCTGCGTGGTCTCAGTCATCATCTTTTTGGCTTTTGATAAGCTTTACATTTTACGGTATGTCGCTGATCGGTTTCTAGACAATAAGCGGTAAGTTTTCCGCCCCAAAGGCAACCTGTATCCAACGAATGCACATGATAATCATCGATGGCCCCTAAAGTCGACCAGTGACCAAAAAAGATCTCATAATCGCTGTTTTTTCGGTTGGGATGGCTAAACCAAGGGCGATAGGGGGTGTTAAGGTTGTCAACTTTTTCTGGATTGGATTTGAGTTCAAAGTCTAAAGTGCCTTCTGAGTCACAGTAACGCATGCGCACAAAGGCGTTGACGATATACCTTAAGCGCTCATAGCCGGTCAGTTGTGGTGACCAGTGTCGAGGTTCGCTGCCCCAAAGTTCATTTTTGACAAAAAACTGCCAGCGATCGCTGTGAAGCGCTGTTTCTACTTCTTGAGCATAGCTTTGTGCGGCTTCTATGGTCCATTGTGGCGGAATGCCGGCATGAACCATGACGGCTCGGCGTTGCGGGTGTTGAACCATGAGTGGTTGTTTTCGTAGCCAGTCAACCAGTTCGTCACAATCAGGCGCTTCAAGAATTTGAGTGAGAGTGTCCGATTTGGAATGAAAACGGGTAAACCCAGCATAGGTGGCCAGCAGGTGGAAGTCATGGTTGCCCAGCACCATCTGTCCCCCCTGGGCTTCCACCGTCTGCTTGACAAAGCGCAAGCACTCTAATGATTGTGGGCCTCGATTAATAATATCGCCAGCAAACCAGAGTTGGTCCTGTTGGGGGTGATAATGGATTTTGTCTAATAATTGAACAAGTGGGTCAAAACAGCCTTGTAGATCGCCAATGATGTAGGTGGCCATTAGTCGCGCACCTCAGTCTGTTTTTTACTGTAAGCATTGGCCAGTCGGACAAAGTCAGCAATAGGCAGCTGCTCTGCTCTAACAGATGGGTTGAGTCCTAAGGCTTCAATTTCTTGCGCAGTGAGCATCTCTTTTAGGTTATTGCGCAGGGTTTTGCGTTTGTGGGCAAAAGCCGCTTTCACCAGTTCGGCGAAATCGCGTTCGTTTTCAGCGGGAAAAGGCAGCGTTTGCCAGGGAATGAGGCGCACAATAGCAGAGTCGACTTTGGGTGGTGGGGTAAAGTTTTGTGGGCCAACTTTAAATAAGGCTTGGGTTTGACAGCGGTATTGCAGCATAACACTTAGGCGACCGTAGGTTTTGCTACCAGGTTCAGCGGTCATGCGATCCACCACCTCTTTTTGCAGCATAAAGTGCATATCTTGAATGCGGTCGGCATAATTGAGCAGGTGGAAAATCAGAGGGCTGGAGATGTTATAAGGGAGGTTGCCGACCACGCGCAGTTTTTCAGTCTCATTTTGTAGCAGACTGGCGTAATCAAAGGTGAGGGCATCGGTATGGTGCAGATGAAAGTTGGGGAGATGACCAAATTTTTGCGTCAGCGGGGCAATTAGATCATTATCGATTTCAATAATGTCTAATCGTTGAACCGTTTTGAGGAGGGGCGCAGTTAAGGCGGCTTCCCCAGGACCAATTTCAACCATATGGTCATCGCTTTGAGGATGAATGGCACGCACAATGCGTGCAATCACCTGCTGATTATTGAGGAAGTTTTGTCCAAAGCGTTTTTTGTGTTGATGACTCATTTTGACTGTTTGCCCATCATCTGTTGTGCGACGTCAATGGCATAGCAGAAACTGCTGACATTCGCTTTGCCTTGACCGGCAATGTCTAAAGCGGTGCCATGATCGACAGAGGTGCGAATAAAGGGGAGGCCGAGTGTGATATTGACCGCTTTGCCAAAGCCCTTATGTTTTAGCACCGGCAGTCCTTGGTCGTGATACATGGCTAAGATGGCATCCGCATGATCCATATATTTCGGCGTAAATAGGGTATCTGCCGGAAGGGTGCCAATAATTTTTCCAGGTTTGAGTGTTTGCCGAATTTTTTCCAAAGTGGGGTCGATGATTTCAAGTTCTTCGCGCCCCATATGACCGCCTTCACCCGCATGGGGATTGAGACCAGCGACATAAATCACCGGCTCGGCAATGCCAAATTGGTGATGCAGGCTGTGATGTAAAATGCGCATGACCTGCTCTAATTTTTGCGGCGTAATTGCATCTGGCACTTCTCTTAAGGGCAAATGCGTGGTCACCAAAGGCACACGCAACCCCGGCGTGGCCAGCATCATCACCACTTGTTCGGTGCCACTGCGTTCGGCCAACAGTTCAGTATGACCGCTGAAGGGTAAGCCAGCCTCATTAATCACCCCTTTATGGATTGGACCCGTAATCATGGCCTGAAATTCGCCGGCTAAACAGCCATCAATAGCGCGATGGAGCATCTGGATCACATAGTCGGCATTCTGTACATTGAGGTGGCCCGCTTTTACCGGCGCCTTGAGCGGCAGGTCCAGTAAAATCAGTTGCCCCGCTTGACTGGGTTGCGTCGGCATATCAGCGGAATAGGGCACAAAATCCACAGATAAGTTGAGCTGTTTGGCGCGTTCTGCAAGGAGCTGTTGATTGCCAATAATGACCAGTTGTTGCGGCCAAGGTTGCTGAGCCAGCTGCAAAACTAAATCGGGACCGATGCCGGCAGGCTCTCCAGAGGTGATGACAAAGCGAGGGGTGCTCATAGCAGGTTGGCCTATTTTTGTGCGGTGGATTGGGGGCGTAATTCGGGCAACTTAATGTCGATAAAAGCGCTGGCTCTCAACTGATGTAGCCAGAGTTCTAACACTTCATTGGCTTTTTGTAAGCGCAAGGTCTGTAAAGCGGCCTCTCGAGCGTTGCTGCCTTGATGCGGTTGTTTTGATTTTTTATCGATCAATTTAATAATGTGGAAGCCAACTGGGCTGCGAATAATGGGACTGATTTCGCCTGTTTTTAACTGTGTGGCTTCTTTGGCAAAAAAGGTCGGCATTTGATCGTAGTCTAACCAGCCTAAATCCCCGCCCATCAGCGCTTTACTGCCTTGAGAGAAGCGAATTGCGATTTGGCTAAAGTTTTCACCTGCAAGCAGTTTTTGACGAATAATTTCCATCTCTTGTTTCAGTTTTTCCCGTTGTTTTGCATTGGCGGATTCCGGTAGAGCGAGCATAATGTGACCGAGGTGATAGCGCCATTGGTTTTGTTGCAGTTGACTGCGTTGTAGAAAGTTATCAATCTCTTCTTCAGTCACCTGTGCTTTAGACAGAGCGATTTTTTGTTGCAGCTTTTCTAACAGCAGCTGTTTGCGAAGCTGTTCCCGAAACTGTACAAATCCATTGGTGCTCTCCTGGTTCAAAGTTTGTTGTAATTGCTCTAAAGTGAGCTGGTTTTTTTTCGCAATTTGAGCGATGGCATTTGCCAGCTCTTCATCAGTGACCCTGATTCCCAGCTGTTTTGCTTTTTGCAGTTCTAGCTTTTCTAAAATTAAACTGTCTAACACCTTCTTTTCTAGGGTCGTGAGGTCATTGACTTCGATCCCTTTTGCCTTGAGTTGTGCAAGGGTCTGTTGCGTCCGCGCCTTCAGATCACTTAATAGAATAATATCCTCATTCACAATGGCGGCAATGCGATCTAAAAGTTGAGCATCTGCGGGTACCTTGGGTAGCGCGTGCGTGTCTGCCTCCTTTGCCCCCACGCTATTGAATGGGAGTAAGGTAATGAGGCTCAGCAGAGCGATGGCGTACACATGAGGTTTTTTGATTTTGTGAAAGGGTGTGAAGGTGTTCATAAAAAATTCTGTTCTCTGTTAAAAATTGAGTTTCTCTTTTAAACGTTGCTTAAAGGGGGTGCCGAGTGTACTGAGTCCTTTAAACTCGATAATGAACTTAAAACCATAATTATACAGGCCGCTTTGTAGCTGTTGTTCATTAAGTGAGAGTTCGGCAGACCAGCAGCAATTATTGTATTGAATGGCATATTCATTATCTGTCTTTAGATTGTTGGTGTAATCATACTGCATATAGGTACCGAATTGCCATTGTGATGTGGGTTGCCACAGGAATCCGCCGGAAATGGTTTCTACTTTTGATTTTGGATGGCTTAGGTTGCTGGCTTGGTTATTGAGCAAAAAGGTGAAATTGGGGGGGAGTTGAAGTTGCAATCGGGAGTTGGCCGCATCTAAAACGTAGGTGTCTCTTTTCCACTGGCTGGTGTTACTGATTTGTAAGTGCGGTGCAAAAAAACTGAGCTGGGTATAGTAATCGGAAAGCGGCGCTGTTTCCGGCGTGCTATTGCTCAGTGAGACTTTCCGATCAGCAAAGTAAAAAACTTGCCCGAAAGCCGCTTTAAATTGTTGACTGTGATCGGGCGTATATAGTTCGGTGGTGACTGAAGCGGTCAATTGATGGGTATCGCCAATACGGTCATAGCCGCTGAAGCGGTTGAGGGCAAATAGGTTGGAGAAATTAAGGCTCAGGGCTTGTGTATCAAATAGGGGGTTTTGATCTTGTTTAACATAGGGGGTGTAGAGCCACTGAAATTCAGGCATGAGGGTTTGGGTCAGGGCGAGTTGATTCAGTGAGAAGTTGCGTTCAAAAATAAGACCACCACGAAGCGCGTATTGCGGAATAAATGTCGCGTCTGGGTCTTGGGTACCGGTTGAACGTTCTTCCAGTCGATATTGCAGTGCATTAAGCTGAATTTGAGGGGCTAAATAGCCATAAGGTTTCGCAAGGCGATAGGCTAAGCGTGGTTGAAAATATTGTCGAACTCCCTCCGGTTTATTGAGGCCAGGATGGCTGATTTGGAATTCGGTGATGTCCGTCAATAAATCTGCTTGCACTTGATCAGCGATCAACTGTCGATAGCTTAAGGTGAAACTGGGCTTTTGTTCATAGTTGTAGGCGGCATCTTTACGTAAACGTAGGTTATCAGAAACCACCAGCTGTCCATCTAGTTGTCCACTGAAAAAGTTTTGGTTATAACGAATTTTCGCATGCCGAGAGACGGTACTTTGATTAATCAGAGGTTCATCAATAGGGTAATCACTGTAAAACGCATAATCTGAGACTTTTTGCCAATTAATTTCGCTTTGCCAATGTGCATTCCAATGTTGCTGGGCATTGAGTTTCACCCGCCAGCGATCAGCTGCTTTTTTACCCGTCTCAATGGTGTCATTGTTTAGGTAGTATTTCAGCCCATCTCGAGCGACGATTTGATCATGACCGCCTCCAACCGTTAGTGTTACCTGATGAATAGGGTTGAGATAACGGAACTCATTGTCCAATAAGAAGCCTCTATCTTGCATGGATAAAAGACTTAAGGTGTCATCATAATTGGGGGCGAGATTAAAATAGTAGGGTTGCAGCCAATAGGCATTTCGGGAGTTATCATTAATTGAACGATGAACCCCGAAAGTGGGAAACAGCAGACCACTGTCGCGATCATCCAATGAGAAGTTGAAATAAGGGGTATAGAAAATCGGTACATGATAAAAATGGAGCCAGGTGTTATAGCCATAAACCCGCCGTTTTTTCTGATCGAGGCGGATTTTTTCTGAGCTGAGCTCCCAAGCGACATTGTGATCATAGGCAGTTTGATAGAGGCTGCCATCCATCCATTTAAGCTTGCTGCGAAGTGGGCAGGTGGTATAGGTGGCATTTTTTAAACGTGTGATTTGCGTTTTTCTATCAATGACAATAGTGTTGGCTTGACCATAGGCTCGACTCGGCAGCAGTTGATAGAGCGCATCGGTAATCAAAGCGGTTTGGTTTTTTTTATTTAAGTTGAGGCGCTGTGCGGTGATCAATAGATCGGGTTGGATGAGGCGCACTTGGCCAAAGGCGTTTGCCTGTTGTGTCAGCCGGTTAAAAGACAGGTGTTTCGCAAGAATAATGCGTCCCGGCGCCAACAATTTCGCGTCACCGAGCAAGTTATAGGTGTGGGGATCGGGTTGTTGTAATTCATTTGCGCTCAGGTGATAGGGTTTGGTTGTTTTCGCAGGGGGCTGCTGAGGCGGTGTAATAAAAGCGGGTAAGCATTCGTCTGGGGTGGCAACTGGATTGCTGCTGACAGCGGGGGTTGCTGCTGCCAGTAGGCAAGATAAGCACACGCTTTGCCAAAAGTTAGGCAAAATTTGAGACATCGATCGACCAGCATTGTTGTAAATCAGGCGTTTTATTGACATTCTTTTTTGAGAGTTTAGAATCGAAGCCTATTTTACTCGGTTTGAGCAGATAAAGTGGAAGAAGACATTAGATTCACCCAATTAAAATCGTGGTTAGATACCTTACCCCAATTTCAGGGTGTCGCAGGGATACAGATTACACCGGCCTCAAGTGATGCCAGTTTTCGTCGCTATTTCCGTCTCCAAAATGGAGAAACCCGCTATATTGTGATGGATGCGCCGCCGGAAAAAGAGGATTGTCGCCCTTTTATTCAAGTGGATCAACAGCTGCAGCAGTTAGGCATTCGGGTGCCAGAGATTTTTGCGCAAGATTTAACGCAAGGGTTTTTACTGTTAGAAGATTTTGGTCAGGAAACGCTGTCTGATCGCTTAAAGCGCGTCTCTGAAACAGAGGTGGATCACTTTTATCGCCAAGCCTTATCTATTCTTGTTGATTTACAAACAGAGGTAAGTTTACCGCAAAAGCAAACGGTGCTTCAAAGCCTTCCGCCGTACTCAGAAAGTTTATTGCACCAAGAGATGCAGCTGTTTACCGATTGGTTGCTCCATAAACACTTAAATCTGTCACTCTCCTCTTTGGAAAAACAAGCTTGGCAACAGCTAGAGACGCTGCTCATCGCAAATGCGCATCAGCAGCCACAGACCTATGTGCTGCGCGACTATCACAGTCGTAATTTAATGGTGCTGCCCGAACAAACGCAATTAGGCGTGATCGATTTTCAGGATGCGGTTCAGGGGCCTTTGACCTATGATGCCATCTCCTTATTGCGTGACTGTTATCAACGCTGGCCAGAGGAACAAGTCAAAGAGTGGCAGCGCTACTATTTTTTGGCTCTGGCACAGGCAGGAAGTTTGGGTCTCAGTCAAGCGGATTGGAGCGCTTTTCAACAGAGCATGGATTTAATGGGCATTCAGCGGCACCTGAAAGCGGCGGGCATTTTTGCGCGTTTATATCACCGCGATGGCAAGGCAGGCTATTTGCAAGATATCCCAAATACATTACGCTATCTTTATGAAGTGGGGCAGCAGTACGGTGCCCTGACCCCTTTGGTGCAGCTATTGGAAAACAAAGTCCTCCCTGCAATGGAATTTGACTTATGAAAGCCATGATCTTAGCCGCAGGGCGCGGCAACCGTTTACGTCCCATTACCGATCATACCCCTAAGCCATTGGTTGAGGTGCAGGGTAAGCCCCTAATTGTGCACCATATTGAGCGCTTGGCTCAAGCTGGGTTTCGTCAGTTGGTGATTAACCATGCTTGGTTGGGCGAAAAAATTGAAGCGGCGCTGGGCAATGGCGCGCAGTGGGGCGTAGAGATTACCTATACCCCTGAGCCAGCTGGCGGTTATGAAACCGCAGGGGGCATTATTCAGGCCTTACCGATTTTAACAGAAACTGAAGATCAGTTTTTAGTGGTCAATGGTGATGTCTGGACCGATTATCCTTTTGCCAAACTGAAAGCGATTCAGTTGCATCGTGACCGTTTGGCGCATTTGGTTTTGGTGCCTAAGCCCGATTATTTAACGAATGGGGACTTTGAGTTGCTAGAGAATGGTCAGGTGGCACCTCAAGGGGCTCTGACTTTTTCCGGTATCAGTGTGTTACATCAAGCTTTATTGGCCGAAGTGCCTTTGGGTAGGTTGAAACTGGCCCCTTTTCTGCGGCAGGCGATGGCTCAGCAGAAAGTGACGGGTGAGTGCTATTCCGGCGTTTGGGAAGATGTGGGTACATTGGAGCGATTACAGAAGCTTTCCGGTTGAGTTTTAGGGGCCAAAGGATTAGAATCTACTTATTAAATTAAACGTGACGAAGTTAAAATATTTATACTACTTAGGTATATGACAAGAATTTTAAAAGGATAATCAAATGAAACATAAAAAAGTGATTCAGCAGGTATTTACGCATCCCATATCAACGAATATCGATTGGAATGAATTGCAACACGCACTGGAACATTATGGGGCGACCGTTGAATTAACTAAAGGGCATAAAGCCAAAGTGATTTATGAAGGAAAAGAAGCCATTTTGGGATTGCCTCATCATGGACATGAAATTACCAATAAAGACGAGGTTGTTGCGATTCGTCATTTTTTAGAAGAAGTGGGTTTAACGCCAGATTCTTTATAAACTGAAAAGAAGGATACTCCGATGAAAAAGTTAGCTGTATTATTTTCCATGGCATTTTTAGCATTTTCTTTAACAGCTTGTTCTGGTAAGGATCAAGATGCAGATAAGAGTGCACAAACCGAAGTCGAACATGCTAAAGCCCCTGCGGGAGCGGTAAAAGAAGCGCCAGCCGCTTCAGGCAGCTATGATCCCACAAAAGATGAAGATGGGGATTGCTAAGTTTTAGTATGAACTGATTAAAGATCAAGAAAGGAGCTAAAGCTCCTTTTTTTGTATAGAGTGTTAGGAAAGGAACGTCAGTCATGTTAATGGTGGTGTCACCTGCAAAAAAGCTAGATGAGTCGCCTTGGCGACCGATAGAAACCGAGGAGGGGGTGCCCTTTGCCCCTACCTGTCCGCAATTTTTACCTCAAGCGACTGAGCTCATTGAGCAGCTTAAGCAGTTGGGTCCTCATCAGATCGCTCAGTTAATGCATTTAAGTGAAAAATTAGCGGAGTTGAATTATGAGCGTTTTCAGGCTTGGCAGCTGCCCTTTCCTGAGGATAAAGCTAAGCCAGCGGCCTATCTTTTTAAAGGCGATGTATATCAAGGCTTGGATATTGAGCATCTTCCAGCCAAGTCCGTGCTGTATTTACAAAATCATTTAAGAATTCTATCAGGACTTTACGGGCTGTTACGCCCGCTCGATCAAATCTTGCCCTATCGATTAGAAATGGGGACAAAATTTGCCAATCATCAAGGTCAGGACCTCTATGCGTTCTGGGGAGATACCCTTACGGAAGCATTGAATCAAACGTTACAGCAACACGAGCAAAAGGTTTTGGTCAATTTAGCCTCTAATGAATATTTCAAGGCGGTACAACCGAAAAAATTATCTGGTCGTTTGGTAACACCTGTGTTTAAAGAGTGGAAAAATGGCCAATATAAGATTATCAGCTTCTATGCTAAAAAAGCACGGGGCGAAATGGCGCGCTATGCGGCGTTAAATCAACTCGAACAGGTTGAAGATCTTAAATATTTTGATTTAGACGGTTATCGCTTTGATCCGGCGGGCTCGTCTGAAGATCAGTGGTTATTTACCCGGAAGCAAGCATAAAATGGCCAGTCGAGAAGCCATTGAAAGCGCAGTTAAAAGATTACCGCCGCTGTTACAAAAAGATGTGGATGAAAATCTCTGCGTATGTAATGAAGTCAAAAAATCCACTATTATTGGGTGCATTGTGGATGGAGCGGACTCAGTAGAAGCGGTGCGCCAGTGCTGTTATGCAACAGATGGCAATGGGTGTTGTGCGCGGCAAGTTGAACGTTTAGTGGAGTGTTTAAAAAAGTGAAAATATGTGGAATTGAGTTAACCGGAAATGAGGCGATTATCAGCTTAGTGCTATTTGAAAATGATATTTTTCATTTACCTGAGTGTCGTGTGCGACGCATACAGTGTCAAGATCCGGATGATCGAGCGGCATTACGTTATTTCCAAAAGAGCTTTGCTAAATTGGTTGAAGATTACAAAATAGATGTTTTAGTGATTAAGCAGCGTATGAAAAAAGGTCGATATGCGGGGAGCGCCGACAGTTTTAAACTGGAAGCCGCATTACAGCTGTTGGATGATTCGATTAAGGTGGAGCTGATTTCTGCAATTCAAATTAAAGAAAATCTCAAAAAATACCCGCTCCCCATCCGTTTTGAGGAGACCGGATTGAAAAAGTTTCAGCAAACGGCTTTTATGGCAGCTTTTGCTTATATCGGCGGACAGTATCAGTGGTGAGGCAAGGTATGCAGATCATTCAGAATCAAGAGACTTTAGCGCAACAGATTGAGCAGCAAGAGGCGCTATTGGTGCTGTTTGGTGGACGAGACTGTAATGTCTGCCATGCGATCAAGCCCAAGATTAAAGAGACAGTGGGCGAGCAGTTTCCTAAAATGGCTATGGTCTATATTGATTGCCATGAAACGACCGATATTTGTGCTCAATATGGGGTGCTCTCTTTGCCCACGGTGCAAGTCTATTTTACCGGCCAGCGTTTTATTGAGCTGGTGCGCACCTTTAGTGTGCCGCAGTTAATTCAGCAGATTGAACGACCTTATCGGATGCTTTTTTCTGAAGTTTAGCGCGTTTAAAGGGTAAAGCCCCAGTGGGGCTTTGAAAAAGCCGCGCTGGAGAAACGCCTTTTATTTGTCAGCTTTTCCTAACATTTTTAAAAGCAGATTATCTTTATCGATAAAGTGATGTTTCAGCGCCATTAGAATATGTCCGGCCACCAGTAAGATGGCGGTCCAAGCAAGGAATTCATGGACTTCTTCAGCTTGCTCATGGAGTGCTTCGTCTTTGCCAATGAGATTGGGGAGTTCAAAGAGACCAAAAAAGCCGGGGTTTTTGCCAAAAGTGGTCACAATCACGTAGCCTGATAAAGGGATGAGCAGAAGCAATAGGTAGAGTAAACCATATGTGGCTTTTGCCATTTTGATTTGTGTTTCGCTCATGGTTGTTGGAAAGTCAGGTTGAACTTCTTTCAGTTTCCATAAAATACGAATCACCGTCAGCCCGAAAATGAGAATGCCGAGTGAGATGTGGAATTGAAAAAGCGAACCCCGGAGGGGATCGGTTTTTTCTAGATCAGTCATATAGAGACCAATAAAGAACATCACAAAAAAGAACAATGCGCTCCACCAGTGTAAGGCACGAGCGATGGCCCCGTATTGGAGTGGGGTATTATGAATCATAGCCTATCTCCTCCTTCTTTTAAGTTATTAAATTAATTTTACCTTAAGTCGTTGTAAGTTTTGTCAGTAAGTTTTGCCATTGGTGAAATAGTTCAGGTGTGGTGGCGGCAATGGCACTGCGTTTAATCACATGCTGGATATAGACCGGTTCACCTTCAAGTGTTGAACTCATGCCCCCTGCTTCATTCAGAATCAACCACCCTGCAGCATAATCCCAGATATGCTGAGAACCGTGACAGTAAAGCTGACCTCTACCGGCCGCCACCCAGCACCAGTCCAATGCAACAGAGCCAAAGCTGCGTTGGGAGGCGTAGGGGGCTTGGGTGGCTAAAGGGATGGTTAAGGATTTTTTTAAGCGTTTGAAGTCAACAATGGCGGCACAGGTGCGCAGAGTCGTGTGGTGCGTATGCGCTTTCAGGGACGTGTCGTTGAGATGGGCGCCCAATCCTTTGCGTGCACTAAACAGCTCGTCACGACTTGGGTCATAAATCAGTCCGAGCACAATTTCTCCTTTGCTGACCAGCGCGAGAGAAATCGAATAGAAAGGGATGCCATTGGCAAAGTTGCTGGTGCCATCTACTGGGTCTAAAATCCAGCACCCTTCACTATGGTTGAGTGCGAGTTGTTGGCTTTCAGGGGAGGATTCTTCGCCTAAAAATTCAAATTGTGGCCACTGCTTTTTTAAAAAAGCAGCGGTTTTTTGTTGCATTTGGAGGTCGGCTTCAGTGACCACTGAGCCATCGGCCTTTCGTTTGCTGGCAACATGCTCAAAGCGTGGTTGCACTTCTTGTTTGGCCAGTTGAATCAGCCCCTCTTTAAGGCGGTTCCAATGTATTGGATCTTCAAATAAATGTGAATTAGTCATCTGTGGGTTGCTCTTGAGAAGTAAAAGGAATTAATTTGACCAGTTCAATGGCATTTTGGTTGGTTTTAACCACTTCTAAAATATAATTGCCGACTTTCAAGCAGGTGCCTTCATTGGGAAGGGTTTCTAACTCTTCTTGGATTAATCCATTTAAGGTTTTAGGACCGTCGGTTGGCAGTTGTAGACCGAAATTTTTATTGAGATCGCGAATAAACTCGCTCGCATCAATCAACATGCTGCCATCCGCATTTAAGGTGACACTTTCTGCGGGGTTGCTTTGACTTTCTGAAGAGAGTTTGCCCACAATCTCTTCGAGCAGATCTTCCATTGTCACCAGACCTTGCAGATCACCATACTCATCCACAATGAGCGCCATGCGCCGGCGTAGCTTTTTAAAGTTCCCCAGTTGCGTGTTTAAAGAGGTCACTTCGGGAATGTAATAGGGGGGACGTGCTAATTTAATAATATCTTTTAGTTTGACTTCCTTGGGGTCCTTTAAAAGAAGAGGAACGATTTTTCTCAGGTTGAGGATGCCAATCAGTTCATCATCTAATGAGCCTCGATAAAGCGGGATACGCGTGTAGCGTGAACGGGACAGCGCCTTAAGGATCTCTTTAATGGGTTGGTCAATATCAATCGCAAAGATGTCCTGTTTAGGAACCATTACATCTTCAACGGTGACCGTTTCTAAGTTGAGAATGCTTTTAAGCATGTCCCGATATTGTTTCGGCAGTTGCCCCGTGGCTTCATCAATGAGGGTTTGCAGCTCTTCATGACTGAGCGCGTCATTGAGCTTATGCTCCCCAACCTTTACCCCGAATAGCCGCAAAAAACTATTGGCTATAAAATTGACCAGCCAGACTACAGGTGAAAAAAGCTTTAAAAGAGGGGTTAAAAAATAAGCAGCGGGAAAAGCAATTTTTTCCGGGTAGAGGGCAGCAAGGGTTTTCGGTGCCACTTCAGAGAAGATGAGTACAATTAGTGTGAGTAAACCGGCTGCCAGTGCAATGCCGGCTTCGCCCATCAGTCGCATGGCAATAATGGTGGCAATCGAGGAAGCGAAAATATTGACAAAATTGTTGCCCAATAAAATAACGCCTAATAAGCGATCAGGCTTTTCAAGCAACTGGGCCACTTTTTTTGCCGATGGATCCCCCTCTTTTACTCTGTGACGTAAACGATATTTATTTAAGGCCATCATTCCGGTTTCAGAGCCGGAGAATAGGGCCGAAAGCAGTAAAAGGAAAAGGAGAATTAAAAAAAGTGTGGTGAGCGAGGCGGTTTCCAAAACAGTCTAATTCAGTTGTGAATGAGAACTTATTATACCCCAACTTCCCTAGAGAGAAATGGGATAAAAGAGGGGGGATAGGGCTTATGGATATAGAACCATCTCGTGCAAAAGTCTCATATTAACCATAAATGGCGAGAATAATCATTTGGGTGCCAATGTAGCTTAAGCTTAAAAATACGTAGGCCCAAAGAATAAATTTTGCCGCTTTTTGTCCACGCCACCCGCGATGAAAATGGCCAGAAAGGAAAAAGGCATAGACCAACCAAGCCAGAATGGCGAAGAAGGTTTTATGAATCAGATGTTGCGCAAACATGTCCTGGACAAAAAAGAGCCCGCTTAACAGAGCAAGCGTCAACAGAATAAAACCTGAGATGACCAGCTGAATGAGGAGCTTTTCCATTACTTGCAATGGCGGGAGAATATTTAATATCGCTCCTACTTTTTTTTGCCGAAAGCGGCGTTCTTGAATGGAGTATAGAATCGCTTGCGCTGTGGCGAGTGTCAGCAAGCTATAAGCCCCCACAGAGAGCACAATATGAATGCCGATATTCAGAGGGAGCAGATAAGGCTCATCTAAAAATAGTGGAGTCAAGGTAAACAGGCTGGATAAGGGGAAAATAAACAGACCTAAAATAAAAACCGGCTGTTTACGGTTTAATAGCAATAATAGGGCAACCGACAGCCAGGCAATGGCGGAGAGGATATTACTCAACTGCAAATCCAGTTGATGGTTGACCCATAGGGTCTGCCCAAGCGCTAAAGTGTGGCAAAGTAACGCCCCCCCAATGGTCCAATTTAAAACTTGGGTGGAAAGCGTTTTTCCGGGATGAGTAACGGCGCGCCATAATCGAGCAAACCCATAAAGATAGAGTAGACTGGCTAAGGCGGCAAAAAATAAGGGCATGACGACACTCGTTAGCTATAATATAAAGATAATCTAATATTCTATTATAGAAGTGTCAAACAACAAAGGAATTTTGCATGTTCGATAATTTGTCGGAACGGTTAAATAAAACATTTAAGCATTTAACAGGTCAAGGACGTCTTACTGAGAGCAATATTAAGGATGCCTTGCGGGATGTACGTCGTGCTTTGCTGGAAGCCGATGTCGCCTTGCCTGTGGTCAAGGCGTTTATTGAGCGGGTGCAGCAGCGTGCTTTAGGGCAAGAGGTCAACAGTAGCCTGAACCCGGGACAGACCTTTATTAAGATTGTGCGTGAAGAATTAACGCAGACCATGGGCTCTGAAAATGAAGGGCTGAACTTTAAGGTTGAGCCGCCAGCCGTGATTATGATGGCGGGTTTGCAAGGGGCGGGTAAAACCACCACGGCTGCAAAGTTGGCGAAATATCTAAAAGAGCGCGAAAAGAAAAAGGTGATGGTGGTTTCAGCCGATATTTACCGTCCGGCCGCGATTAAACAGTTAGAAACCCTGGCTGAACAAGTGGGCGTGGATTTTTTCCCATCCAGTCCAGAGGAAGATCCGGTTGATATTGTTAATCGAGCAAAGCAAGAGGCGCGTAAACGGTTTGATGATGTCTTGATCGTGGATACGGCGGGACGTCTGCACATTGATGAAACCATGATGCAGGAGATTAAGGCGCTGAATGCTGCGGTCAATCCAGTTGAAACCCTCTTTGTGGTGGATGCCATGACCGGACAAGATGCGGCGAATACGGCCAAAGCTTTTCATGAGGCTTTGCCGTTAACCGGTGTGATCTTGACCAAAATCGATGGGGATGCGCGAGGCGGGGCGGCGCTCTCCATTCGCGAGATTACCGGCAAACCGATTAAGTTTGTCGGAGCCGGGGAGAAGGTGGATGCATTGGAGCCTTTCCACCCAGACCGTATGGCGGGTCGCATTCTGGGCATGGGGGATGTGCTCAGTCTGATTGAAGAGGCGGAAACCAAAATTGATCAGAAAAAAGCGCAAAAGTTTGCGCAAAAGGTGCAAAAAACCGGTCAGTTTGATCTGGAAGACTTTTTAGAACAGCTACAGCAAATCCAGCAAATGGGCGGTGTCGGCGGCTTAATGGGCAAGTTGCCTGGCATGGGTCAGATTAAAGAGCAAATTAGCGGAGATGTGGCTGAAAAAGAATTTAAGAAACTACAAGCGATCATTCAATCGATGACCCCACAAGAGCGTCGTCATCCGGCCATTATTAAAGGTTCGCGCAAAAAACGCATTGCGAGAGGCTCAGGGACGCAAGTGCAAGACATTAATAAGCTGATGAAACAGTTTACTCAGATGCAAAAGATGATGAAAAAGATGAAGAAAGGGGGCATGAAAAACATGATGCGCGGCTTAGCGGGCAAACTCCCTGGCGGTGCAGGTGGTATGGGAGGCATGTTACCTCCGGGTGGTTTTAAGTAAAAAAAGACTAAATAAACCAACCATTTGTCTAGCAATTAAAGCGGGGATTGAGTATAATCCCCGCTTTCTTGTTTGTGGACAAGAAATTAGGAGGGAAATTGACTGAAATGTGTTGATTTCCGTAGAAGAATGAGTGGGTTAGGATTTCCTGCCTTCGCCGATCAGACAATAGGAGAATACAATGGTCGTAATTCGTTTAGCCCGTGGTGGCGCCAAAAAGAACCCTTTTTACAAAATCGTCGTTTCAGACAGCCGTCGTGCTGCAACCAGTAAATTTATTGAGCAGTTAGGGTTCTTCAACCCAACTGCACGTGGTAATGAAGAGCGCCTGCGTCTGGATACGGCGAAGGTTGATGAGTGGGTCGCTAAAGGGGCGCAAGTCAGCCCACGCGTTAAAGCTTT
Organism: Galenea microaerophila; assembly: GCF_054657255.1. Lineage (NCBI taxonomy): Bacteria > Pseudomonadati > Pseudomonadota > Gammaproteobacteria > Thiotrichales > Piscirickettsiaceae > Galenea > Galenea microaerophila. The sequence continues at coordinate 1,015,179 of NZ_BAAHWZ010000001.1, read as the reverse complement.
AGTTAAAGAAGCGCAAAAAGCGCAAGCTTAATTTTTAAGTTGTGTTGTAAAGTGGATACCAGCGATAAAATTCTGCTTGGCACAATTAATGGTATGTATGGGGTACAGGGTTGGGTGAAAGTGTTTTCCCATACCGACCCCCGAGAGAATATTTTAAGTTACGCCCCCTGGTGGCTGCACTGTAAAGGACAATGGCGCCAAGTTCAGGTTGAGGATGGCAAATTACTGCAAGGTAAAAGCGTCATTGCCAAGCTGCAAGGGGTGGATGATCGCGATGTGGCACGCCAATTAATGGGGTGTGAAATTTGGATCGAAAAGGCACAGATGCCACCGGTGAAAGATACCTATTACTGGGTGGATTTAATGGGTTGTCAGGTGCAAAATTTGCAACAGCAGCCTTTAGGTGTGGTTAAAAACCTACTGGAAACGGGCGCGCATGATGTGCTGCGGGTGGAAAATGCAGCAGGTGAGCAAACTTTGATCCCTTTTGTCGAGGGGCACTATATCCAATCTGTGGATATTGAAAATAAACAGATTGTGGTGGACTGGACATTAGAAGAGGCATCGGATTAAGTGAATTCAGCGCAAACACAACCATTGCGGTTTGATGTGGTCACGCTGTTTCCTGAAATGTTTGCGGCAATTACCGATTCTGGGGTGACGAGTCGCGCCTTTAATAAAGGCTTGGTGGCTTTTCATCCATGCAATCCGCGACAATTTGCGACAGATCGTCATCAATCGGTGGATGATCGCCCTTATGGTGGCGGGCCAGGCATGCTGATGATGTACCCGCCGATGAAAGCGAGTGTGGAGCAGATTCAGCAGCAGGTTAAGCAACAAGGGATTGAAAAATCACATGTGATTTATCTCTCTCCGCAAGGGCAGCCCTTGACGCAAAAGCGGGTTGAGCAACTGGCTCAAATGCCAGCGATTACATTGGTATGTGGCCGTTATGAAGGCATCGATGAGCGCTTTATCCAAAAGTATGTGGATGAAGAGATTGCCATCGGCGACTTTGTGGTCAGTGGCGGGGAGCTGCCAGCCATGATGTTGATGGATGCGGTGATTCGCATGCTGCCCGGTGCTTTAGGGCATCAGCAGTCAGCGGTGGAAGACTCGTTTACGGATGGCTTACTAGATTGTCCGCACTATACGCGTCCTGAAGAGGTCGATGGGATGTCCGTCCCCCAGGTATTGCTCGAAGGGCATCATGCCAAAATTGAGCAGTGGCGTAAAGAACAGAAGATTTTACGGACGCAGCAACGGCGTCCAGAGCTCTATCAGCGTTGGCTGATGGGTTCACAACAAACAGAGTCATCTGACTCTGATTGACAACTTGGGTCTAACCTCTGGCGCAGACGAGCGTGGATGTTGGATAATGATAGCGGTCCAAAAAGGACCAAAAAAATGGAGTGCTTAAAGATGAGCGATATCATCAAGCAAATTGAAGCTGAACAGATGAATAAAGAGTTACCAGAATTTAACCCTGGTGATACCGTCGTTGTTCAAGTTAAAGTAAAAGAAGGTAAAAACGAGCGTCTACAGGCCTTTGAAGGGGTTGTGATCGCGAAGAAAAACCGTGGTTTAAACTCTAACTTCGTGGTAAGAAAGATCTCTCACGGTGTAGGCGTTGAGCGGACTTTCCAAACTTACAGTCCTTTAGTGGATAGCATTGAAGTTAAGCGTCGCGGGGATGTGCGTCGTGCTAAGCTTTACTATCTTCGTGGTCTATCTGGTCGCGCTGCGCGTATTAAAGAAAAAATTAAATGACAGAGACCTTTGCACGAGATGGCTCTACGGCTAAAAATGGCTAAAATTTCCCCTATCGTTGTTGGAAAACTTGGCAATAGCTTACTATTACCTGCGTTTCCCGCCTAGATATGGAAAATTTTTTCTCATTTTTAGATCGCATCCCACTCATGCAAAGGTCTCTAGTGACAATACCTTAATCATTGATCAAACCCCGTCCATTGTGATGGGGTTTTTTATATCTATCTTTTTAATTGGATGTTCATGAGTGGCTAGGATGACAAAATCTGAGATTCCGCATAGCCTTGAAGCCTTGCTCAAACTATCTGCAAGGCAGTTTCCGCTGCCGAATGAGGTGCAGCAGTTTTTACAAAGCCTTCAGTTTCAAGAGGGGTTGAGTGAGAATACCTGTTTAGCCTACCGACAGGATCTGGTGCTGTTTTGGAAACAGTTACAGCGGACGCAGCAGACGGCAAAAGTGCTATCTCCTAAGCAGATAACAGAGTCGCTATTAAATGAGGGGTTATTGGCGATTGCAACCTCTTTAAAAGCGCGCAGTCAGGCGCGTTTGCTGTCCACACTTAAACGCCTGTTTCAGTGGCTTTATCAACAAGAGCTGATAGAGGTTAATCCAGCTTTGCAATTGAAAGCGGTGAAATTGGGCAGCGCTTTGCCAAAAACGCTCTCTGAAGCACAAGTAGAAGCCCTATTGGCGGCTCCAGATGTGACTACGCCACTGGGGATACGGGATAGAACCATTTTAGAGGTGATGTATGCGACAGGGTTGCGGGTTTCCGAATTGGTGAACCTGACCTTTGAACAGTTAAATCTTTCGGCCGGTATGGTACAGGTGATGGGGAAAGGCAGTAAAGAGCGCATTGTGCCCTTAGGTGAATTTGCTGTGGAATGGGTTGAGCGCTATTTAACAGAATCTCGTCCAGCTCTGGTCAAACAAAAACGCGTGCCCACGCTCTTTGTGTCGCGCATCGGTCGCCCCATGACGCGTCAAACTCTATGGCACCGCATTCGCGTTTTAGCTGAACAAGCGGGGTTGCCGGCCAATCTTTCTCCTCATATTTTACGCCATGCCTTTGCCACACATCTATTAAATCATGGTGCGGATTTACGCACCGTTCAACTCTTACTGGGGCACAGTGACCTTTCAACCACTCAAATTTATACACATGTTGCGAATGAGCGATTACAGAAAGTGCACCAACAACATCATCCGAGAGGTTAGCACAGCACAGAAAAGTGTTGCTATAATGACAACTCATCATTATTGAGGCACTTCAAATATGTTTTTTTCTTTTTATCCTGCGCTTCGGCTCAAATCCCTTCTCATTTCCGTGATGCTTTTGGCCGTGAGCCTGGCCTCTTTTCAAGCTCATGCGGCCAACAGTCCCGAGGCAAAGGTTCCCACACAAGTCCGTCAAGCCATTCAGGCGCAATTAAGCAAAATCATGGCGGATACGGACCAACCGGAGGTGCAGATAGAACCTACGCCGATACAAAATCTCTACCAAGTGACGCTGGGGCCGATGGTGGTGTATATGAGTGGTAATGGTCAGTATCTGTTTACCGGAAAAATCCTTGATCTAGAACATCGAGTCAATTTGACGGATCTTGCCCGGCAGAAGGCGGTCAAAGCGACGCTCGCCAAGGTACCTGAAAGCAGTATGATTATTTATCCAGCTAAAGGGCAGCAAAAGCATGTGATCACGGTGTTTACCGATATAGATTGCCCTTATTGTCATAAGTTGCATCAAGCGATTCCAAAGCTGAATGCGGCGGGCATTACCGTGCGCTACCTCGCCTATCCTCGTGCGGGTTTAAGATCAAAAGCTTACCAAAAAGCGGTATCGGTCTGGTGTGCTTCAGACCGCAACCAGGCGATGAATGAAGCAATGCAAGGAAAAATTACGCCTAAAAACTGTCAGAATACCGTGGCCGATCAGTATCAGTTGGCTCAAGTGTTTGACGTCTCTGGCACGCCGACAATTATTTTGGAGGATGGTCGTGTGATCCCCGGTTTTGTGCCACCAGAAGAGTTAATCAAGCTCTTGGCGCAAGATGAAGTTGCGACTCAAAATGACTAATTATTGAACTGATTATCGGAAATTAAAATGGTGCAAACGAAATTGCGTAATGCAATGAAAATTATACAAGGCACGCCGCTTCCAGAGCTGCCAGAAGAGGTCTTGCTACTGGAAAAAGAGTTAAAAAGCCGCTTTGCAAATCTAGAAAAGATCTCGTCTATTATTGAGAAAAATACGGTCATGGCGGGAGATGTCTTAGAAGCGGTGAATTCACCTGTTATGAATATGAAGCAGGAAGAGCCTGTAAAATCGATTTTTCAAGCGGTGAATTTATTAGGCTTAGAAAATATCTATAATCTGTTGGTGGCTTCTGCACTGAAAAGGTTATTCAGTGGTAATGCGTTCTATAAGGATATGATGGATTTTAGTGTGGATGTCGCTTTTTGCATGGCGGATATTTCGGAGTGGGTAAATGATGTCACTCGAGATGAAGCTTATATGTTAGGGCTGTTTCATAATGTTGGTGCACTGGTTTTAGTGGATAAAGACGCAGAAGGGTATGGCAAAATTTATTCAAATTCACTTTCTCAGCCAGTATCGGTGATTGAGGTTGAACAAGCACATTATGGTACAGATCATCAACTCATTGGTGTTTTGGTGGCAAAGAAATGGAACCTTTCGATTGATTTTCTAAATGCAATTATGTTACATCATACCTATCCGTGTACGCAAATCAAAGAGGACCGTGTGCGAGCTTTGGTGGCGATGATTCAATTAGCCAATGCCATAGTGGCGGAAATTTCACTGGGGGCCTATGTTTCTCAAGAGATGCAAGACTTTGAAGCGCATGCGATACAAGAGTTAATGATTCCACCTGATGTGGTAAGCGAAATTCGTTCAGCTTTAATGTCTTATTCATTTAAGGAGTGAGACACTTTTCTGAACGGATGTGAGTGAAGAAAAAGAGGCCTGACAATGGAAACAAAAAAAATTCAGCGTGCAAAACAGCTGATTGACGGTTTTCAACTGCCTGAGCTCCCTATGGAGGTGGTTCAGCTTCAGCAAGCATTAAAAGATGATTTTGTCAATATTCATTCAGTTTTGGAGATTATTGAAAAAAATACGGTGATGGCCGGGAAGCTTTTAGGCGCAGTGAATAGACTGGTGAGAAAAAGAGGCGGCGCTCCAGTCACCTCTGTGTCTAAAGCCGTTAAGATACTGGGATTAAAAAACCTTTATAACCTCTTGGTCGCTTCGGCATTAAAAAATCTTTATGATGGCGATATTCTTTATCAAGATATTATGAATTTTAGTGCCGATGTGGCTTTTTGCATGTCAGATCTTGCTGAGCATGTGGAGGATGTTTCTCCTGATGAGGCCTACTTATTGGGGCTTTTTCACCATGTGGGCATAATGGTGTTATTCAATCATGATCCCGAAGGGTATGCCAAGATTTATAAGGATTCACTTTCCAATCCAAATGCAGTGATTGAACTTGAAATGGCGCGATATGGGACCACGCATCCTATTATTGGTGCACTGATCGGTAAACGATGGTCTCTACCTAAAGATTTATTAAATGCGATTTTATTGCACCACACGCAAGATTATTCACAGATTCAAGATAATCATGTTCGTGCTTTGGTGGCCTTGAATCAATTGGCCAGCGTTTTAATTGTGGAAATCACTTTGGGCACAGAGAGTACGCAGGCATTAACTGAGATAAGGCAAATGGCGACCCATGAGTTGATGATCAAAGAGGAGGAGATTGAAGAAATTCAACAAACGCTCATTCCTTATGCGTATAAAGTTTCCTAAAATGGGTTGCAAGGCACATTTGCAGGCACCCTAAAAGGTATTGTGCCTAAAGAAGGGTTGCCTGCTATTCACCCATAGCAGGCAGTTTGGATTAAACTTCTTTCTCTAACAGGGTTTTTTCTTTAAGTTCCGCCTCATAGCGTTTCAGGGCTGGGGATTTTGAGCGAATCGAGAAGGTTAGCCTGGCCACTTCATCAAAGTGCTTGGCAAAATGAACCGTCAGTCCCTCTTTGAGATAATCTGGCAATTCATTAAAGTCTTTTTGATTGTCATCCGGCAGAATGAGCTCTTTAATCCCAATGCGCTTGGCGGCAATTACTTTTTCGCGAATACCACCGACCGGTAACACTTGCCCAGTTAAGCTCAGCTCCCCCGTCATCGCCAATGGGCTTTTAATGGCTTCATCACGCGCGAGTGAGAGCAGAGCAGTCGCCATGGTGATCCCCGCACTGGGTCCATCTTTGGGGGTGGCGCCATCTGGGACATGTAGATGCACAAACGCCTTATCAAAAAACTCCGGATCGGCTTTGTATTTCATCAGGTTAGAGGTGATATAGCTGTAAGCAATCCCCGCAGACTCTTGCATCACATCGCCGAGCTGGCCAGAGAGTTTAAAGCCGCGATTGAGCGTGTGAATGCGGCTCGCCTCTATGGTCAAAGTGGCGCCACCCATGGCGGTCCAGGCGAGTCCGGTGACGGTGCCGACCTGTAGGTGCATTTTTTCCGGTATAAAACGCGGTTGTCCGAGCATCTCTTCTAAGTCGCTCACATGAATCACGATTGGGAGTTCTGGATCATCCGTGACCAGTTTCATCGCTACTTTACGAATCACTTGCGCCAATTTTTTCTTCAGATTACGTACCCCTGCTTCCCGCGCATAGCCTTCAATAATATGACGGATCGCAGGCAGGGTAATTTGCACTTGAGAACGATCCAAGCCCATCTCTTTCAGTAAAGAAGGCCAGAGATGATGTTTGGCAATTTTGACCTTCTCTTCCGTAATATAGCCAGAGAGGCGAATGACTTCCATACGATCCAATAAGGGGCCAGGAATGGTATCTAAGGTATTGGCCGTGCAGATAAAGAGGGTTTTGGACAGATCGTAGCGCACATCTAGATAATGATCCATAAACTCACTGTTCTGCTCAGGGTCCAGCACCTCAAGGAGCGCAGAAGCAGGATCGCCTTGAAAACTGCTGCCAATCTTATCCACTTCATCCAGCATAATCACGGGGTTACTGGTGCCGCAATCTTTTAAGGCTTGAATAAACTTGCCGGGGAGGGCGCCAATATAGGTGCGTCGATGCCCCTTAATCTCCGCTTCATCGCGCATGCCACCGACGGAAAAACGGTAGAATTTACGATTGAGCGTTTCTGCAATCGATTTCCCAATAGAGGTTTTCCCCACCCCAGGAGGCCCAACTAAACAGATAATGGAGCCGGAGACTTCGCCTTTAAGCTTGCCAACCGCCAAAAACTCTAGAATGCGATCTTTAACATCCTCCAAGCCATCATGACCTTGATCTAAAATTTTGCGTGCGCGCTTCAGATCCAAGCTGTCCTTGCTGTAGATGCCCCAAGGCAGTTGGGTGAGCCAATCCAACCAGTTGCGAGAAACGGCGTATTCGGATGAGTGCGGGTCAAGAATGCTAAGTTTTTGCAGCTCTTCTTCCGCTTTTTTCGCTGCCTCTTCCGTCAGTTTGAGTTTGGAGAGGCGCTCTTCAAAGAGATCGATGTCTGCCGTGCGATCATCTTTGGTCATGCCCAATTCACGTTGAATCTCTTTGAGCTGCTGACGCAAAAAGAATTCCCGTTGCTGATCCGAGATATTCTCTTCAACCCGCTCGCGAATATTGGATTGAATTTTGGTCAGATCGATCTCATCTTTTAGCAGAGTAAGCACCTTCTCCATCCGCTCGTCTAGATCGAGCGTATCTAAGATCTCTTGCAATTTATCATTGTCAGCCGTGGTTAGAGCGGCTGCAAAATCGGCCAATTGCGCCGGATCACTGAGGTTGAAACGGGTGAGGAAATATTTAAGCTCCTCGCTATAGAGTGGATTGAGTGGTAAAAGTTCCTTAAAGGCATTCATAATGGCAATGCCATAAGCTTTTAAGGTCTGCTCAGACACATGCTTAATGTCTTGAGGATAGTTGACATGGGCTTTAAAAGGGGGTTGGGTGCTGATCCATTCGCTGATCTGAAAGCGTCGAATCCCTTCGCCCACAAACTGAATATAATCAGATTTGATTTTCAGGTCCTGCACGCGTACCAAAGTCCCGGTGCGAGCAAAATCTTCTGGCGTAAGGTCCTCTTGTTTCACCTCTTCTTCGTCATGCTGTTTGCTGACATAGAGAATGCCAATATATTTGGTTTGACCGTCTGCAATGTCTCTAAAAGTTTCTTCCCACAGTGATTTGCTGACAATCACAGGCAAAATTTGACCTGGGAAAAAGGGGCGTTCACGAACAGGCAGAATGTTTAAGGTTAAGGGAAGCATCATGCCATCTGCTTTAACCAGCGCCGTGCTCTCATCGTTAGCGTCACCGCTAGGCAGATGTTCACCATCTAAAGGTTCAGAGGTCGATTCAGAGGTTGCCTCAGAGCTAGATTCTGCTTTCTCATCTAAATCAATTTGCGTATCTGTTTGTTCTAAAAACTCTTCTAAAGTGGTTCTTTTAATATCACTCATATGCTAAGCTCCTTTAACCCTAAATTGAATGATCACTATTTGGGTTAATTTTAAGTTTTGAGTTATTATATGAGGTTCTAATTCAGGATTTTCAAGGATTCTCTATGACAGGCGAAAATAGCGAAATTAAAATAGGGTTTGTCACCATCTCAGATAGAGCCAGCCGCGGTGAGTATGAAGATTTAGGCGGCCCGGCCATGCAAGCGTGGATTCAAAAAGCTTTAGTGACGCCTTACACGCCTGTGGCCAAAGTGATTGAAGATGACCAAGCGTTGATTGAAGAGACTTTGCGTCATTTGGCGGATGAAGCCGGGTGCTGTTTGATTTTGACCACAGGCGGCACCGGACCTGCCAAGCGGGATGTGACACCAGAAGCGACCGAAGTGGTGTGCGATAAAATTTTAGATGGCTTTGCCGAACAGATGCGAGCGGTTTCTTTGCAATATGTGCCGACAGCGATCCTTTCTCGGCAGATTGCGGGCATTCGTGGGGAGAGCCTGATTATCAATTTACCTGGTAAGCCTTCAGCCATCAGTGAATGTTTGGAAGCGGTTTTTCCGGCCGTCCCCTATTGTATTGACTTGATTGATGGCCCCTATTTAGAAACCGATGAATCCTTTGTGAAGGCTTTTCGTCCCAAACATGCGAAAAAACCTGAAAAATGACGAACCTGAACTATCAAAATGATGGGCTAGAAACTATTTTGGATTATATTCGTTGGGGAGCGACGCTCTTTCAACAAAATGAGCTGTATTTTGGTCATGGTACCGATAATGCCTTTGATGAAGCACGCTTTTTGGTATTTCACACGCTGCATCTGCCTTGGGAGGTGCCAGACAGTTATTTGCAGGCACGCCTATCTCATCAAGAAAGACACAAAGTGACAGAACTCTTTCGTCAACGCATTGAAACCCGCAAGCCTGCCGCCTATTTAACAGGAGAAGCTTGGTTTGCCGGGCTCAAGTTTTATGTCAATGAACAGACGCTTGTCCCACGTTCACCCATTGCAGAACTGATCGATAAAGCATTTTTGGATTGGGTTGACACCGAAGCGGTGACCCATGTGCTGGATATGTGCACCGGCAGCGGATGCATTGGGATTGCCTCGCTCAAAGTCCTCCCCAATGCCAAAGTGGATTTGGTGGATATTTCGGCAGAAGCCTTAGAAGTGGCACGTAAAAATGTGGCACTCTACCACTTGGAAGATCGTGCAGAAGTCATTCAGTCAGATTTATTTAGCGCCTTAGCAGGGCGAAAATATGATCTGATTGTCTCCAATCCGCCTTATGTTGACAAAATCGAGATGGAGGCCCTGCCCCTCGAATTTCAGCATGAGCCGCGCTTAGGTTTGGCCGCTGGAGAAGATGGATTGGATTTGGTGCGTCGCATCCTTGCAGAAGCCAAAGATTATTTAACGGAAGAGGGCGTTTTAATCGTAGAAGTGGGCGTTTCTCAATTCTATTTACAGCAGCTCTACCCAGAGTTGCCCTTTTATTGGTTTGAGTTTGAGTCTGGTGGTGAAGGAGTCTTTGCAATCCAACGATCAGAATTGGTTTTATTTCAAGAAATATTAGAGGAAAGGATAAATGTTCGGTATGCAGAACAATAGTCATAAAAGAATCCATCAAGGGTTGCTCATGATCGCATTAGGGCTTAGCAGTCACTGGGCAGCGGCCGCAGAGCATTCAGCTGAAGCGCCTCCTTTAATCGATTTAGAGAAAGAGGCCGCACAGAATGCACACGCCAGCTCTGAGCATAAGGCGCCACAAGCGCCTAAAGAGGCTAAAGCGCACAAAAGTACTCAAGCAGCTGCTCACTCAACCGAGCCAGCACACCCCGCTGAAAACCCAAAAACGGCTCACAAATCTACGCATAAAGCGCATTGGAGCTATGAAGGCGCAGAAGGGCCGGAACATTGGGGAGACCTAGATCCAAAATTTATCTCTTGCAAAATTGGCCGCAATCAATCCCCCATTAATATCAAAGATAAAACCGCCGTTAATACCGTTGGCTTGCCTGGAATGGATGTCTATTATCAACCTGCCTTAATGCATATTATCAATAATGGTCATACCGTTCAGGTGAATTACCCCTTGGGGAGTTACATCGTGATCAATGGTAACCGTTATGAACTACTGCAATTCCACTTCCATACCCCCAGTGAACATCAAAAAAATGGATTTAATTATCCAATGGAGATGCATATTGTGCATAAAGATGGAGAGGGTAATATAGCCGTAATTGGTATTTTATTTAAAGAGGGCAAAGAGAATGATGCTTTAGCGGATATTATTCGTTATCTGCCCAAAGATATTGGTAAAGAACATCTCCACAAATATGTCAAAGTTAATCCTGTCGATTTTTTCCCCAAACGCAAATTATTCTACAAATACAGCGGCTCCTTAACCACACCACCCTGTTCAGAAGGCGTGTATTGGATCGTGTTTAAAGATCCCATCGAAGCCTCAGCAGAACAGATAGCAGCCATGCATGCCATCTTAGGAAACAACAACCGTCCAGTACAACCCCATTATGCCCGACATGTATTAAAATCATGGAATGCCACACGGGCCAATACGATGGATATGGTGCCGTATTAAAGGTGTTTTGAATAAACAAGAGAATTGAGAGGTTTCACAATATTGAAACTTAAGTTTGTTAATATGGCTCGTTAAGTTGTGAATAGATAAGGGTAAGATGGGTGAAAATTTTAGTAACAGGAACAGCTGGCTTTATAGGGTTCCACTTGGCAAAAAAACTACTTGAACGTGGTGATGAAGTAGTAGGAATTGATAATATAAATGATTATTACGATGTAAATCTAAAATATGGAAGGTTAAAAGAGCTAGGAATAAATAGAGACGAAGTCGAATCAAACAATGCTCCATTAGATATTCATCACTCAAAATTATACGAGAATCATAGCTTTTATAAGATGGATTTAGCTGATAATGAGTCAATGCAACAACTCTTTAAAACCGAAAAGTTCGATGCTGTCTGTAACCTCGCAGCTCAAGCAGGAGTACGCTACTCATTAGAAAATCCTCATGCTTATATACAAAGTAATGTAGTGGGTTTTTTAAACATACTAGAAGGGTGTAGAAACACAAATGTGAAAAACCTATGTTATGCAAGTAGTTCTTCAGTCTATGGGCTTAATGAATCTCAACCTTTTAAAACAACGGATAAAACAGAACATCAAGTCAGCCTCTATGCAGCCACTAAAAAATCAAATGAGATGATGGCGCATACTTATGCACATCTTTATGGTATTCAAACAACGGGATTACGGTTTTTTACTGTTTATGGACCATGGGGTAGGCCAGATATGGCTGCTATGCTTTTTACGGATGCTATTTTAAATAATAGACCCATAAAAGTATTCAACAATGGTCAAATGAGTAGAGACTTCACTTATATAGACGATATAGTTGATGGGGTTATAAAAGTCATAGATAAACCAGCTCAGCCAAACAAAAAGTGGAATGCAGAGGATCCTGATATAAGCAGCTCATCAGCACCTTATAAGATATATAACATAGGAAACAATGCTCCGCTTCCTCTCATGACCTTCATAGAAACTTTAGAAGAAGCACTAGATAAAAAAGCAGAGAAAAACTTTATGCCAATGCAAGATGGAGATGTAGTTTCTACTTATGCGGATGTAGACGAACTGATTACCGATACCGGCTTTAAACCCAGTACCAGCATTGAGGAGGGTATTGCCAAATTTGTGGAATGGTATAAAAAGTATTACAAGTAAAAACTATGAAATTAAACACTCAAAACTTAAAACTAAAAATTTTGGTTACCGGCGGTGCAGGTTATATTGGCTCTCACATGGTTAAAATGTTAGTTAAAGAAGGGCATGATGTGCTTGTTCTGGACAATTTAACAACCGGTTTTAGAAAATCCGTTAAATACGGCCAGCTGATTGTAGGTGATTTGTCTGATATTAATTTATTGGAAACTTTATTTAAAGAAAACCAATTTGATGGTGTAATGCATTTTGCGGCAAATAGCCTAGTCGGTGAGTCTATGACTAATCCAGCAAAATATTATCGCAATAATGTATCTAATACTTTGAATTTGCTGGATGTGATGGTGCGGCATAATGTAAAGTATTTTATTTTTTCGTCCACGGCCGCTATCTTTGGCGAGCCTGAGTATACACCGATTGATGAAGCCCATCCACAAAAACCAATTAATCCTTATGGTTCGTCAAAGTTAATGATTGAACGCATTCTGCAAGATTATGCACAAGCTTATGGTCTTAATTCGGTTTGTTTGCGTTACTTTAATGCTTGCGGTGCAGATCCAGAAACAGAAATAGGCGAATGTCACGATCCAGAAACCCATCTCATCCCACTTACATTACAAGCCGCTTCAGGTCGTCGTGAAAACATCACTGTTTTTGGAAGAGATTATCCGACTGAAGATGGTACCTGTATACGTGATTATATTCATATAAACGACTTATGCTCTGCCCATGCACTTGCACTACACTATATCCTAATAGGCAAAGAAATGGGTGCATTGGCTTTTAACCTTGGGAACGGCACAGGATTTTCAGTAAAGCAAGTGATCGATGAAGTACAAAAAGTGGTAGCCGAGGATCACTGTGGCTTAATTATAAAGAATGGTGAACGCAGGCCTGGTGATCCTGCTGTTTTGGTAGCAGATGCCACTCAAGCAAAAACTAAGCTTGGTTGGCAACCACAGTTTGCTGATTTAGAAACCATTATTCGCCATGCGTGGGCGTGGGAAAAGAAACAAATCAAAAAGGACATAAAATGAATTTTGCAATTGTAGGTGCTGGTTTTACCGGTGCGGTCTTGGCGCAAGAATTGGCGAAAGAAGGGCACATGATAAATGTTTTTGAATCGCGCAATCATATTGCTGGAAACTGCTATTCCGAGCGTGATGCAGTGACTGGGGTAATGGTTCATAAGTATGGTCCTCATATATTCCACACAGACAACGAAACTGTTTGGAATTATGTGAATAAATTTACAGAATTCATGCCTTACACCAACCGTGTCAAGACCACTTCCCAAGGGCAAGTATTTTCATTGCCCATTAATCTACACACAATTAACCAATATTTCAATAAAACATTAAACCCAAATGAAGCAAGGGCCTTTATACAATCTATTGCGGATCACACTATCGAAGAACCAAAATCTTTCGAAGAGCAAGCAATGAAATTTATAGGTAAAGATTTGTATGAAGCCTTTTTCAAAGGCTATACCATTAAGCAATGGGGCATAAATCCAACAGAACTCCCAGCCAGCATACTTAAACGCTTGCCCGTTCGTTTTAACTACGACGACAACTACTTTAACCATAAATATCAAGGCATGCCAAAAGAAGGTTACACCCCAATTATCGAAGCATTACTGTCACACGAGAATATTCAAACCCACCTAAATACCTCATTTAAAACCGAACAAGCCAAAGAGTTTGACCATGTATTTTATACTGGGCCGATTGACGCATGGTTCAACTACGAAGAAGGGCGCTTAGGCTACCGCACGTTGGACTTTGTGCGTGAAGACCACGATGGCGATTATCAAGGGTGCGCGGTGATGAATTATGGTGACCAAGATGTCCCCTATACGCGCATCACAGAACACAAACACTTCTCACCTTGGGAAACGCACGAACAAACGGTCATTTTCAAAGAATACAGTCGTGAATGCACAGAAGACGATATCCCTTATTATCCGATTCGCCTAGTCAACGAAAAAGCCATGCTCAATACCTATATAGAAAAAGCCAAAGCACAATCCAATGTAAGCTTTTTAGGGCGTTTAGGCACCTATCGCTACTTGGATATGGATGTCACTATTGCCGAAGCGTTGTATGCAAGTCAAAAAATTTTGAAATTAATAACAGACAAAGCGACTATCCCCGCATTTTTTGTTGACCCGACATAATGTTTAATAAAATAAAATATAAGCTAACTGGTACAGAAGAAAAAAAACGTCTTGTCAGTAATGTTTTTTCATTAGGTATGTTGCAGGGCGCTAACTATATTTTGCCATTGCTCACTGTTCCTTATTTAGTGCGTGTTTTAGGTCCAGAATATTTTGGTTTGCTAGCTTTTGCAACAGCAACAAACGCTTATTTCATATTGATAACTGACTACGGTTTTAATCTATCAGCCACGCGGCAAATTTCGATTCATCGAGATGATAAAGATAAAGTCAACGAGATATTTAGTTCGGTGATGATGATTAAAACCGCTTTATTGGTTGTTAGTTTTGGGATAATGGCTTTGTTGGTGTTTAGCTTAGAGAAATTTAGCCAACATTGGGAAGTTTATTTTATAACCTTTGGTACGGTTATAGGCCAAGTGCTGTTTCCTATCTGGCTGTTTCAAGGTATGGAGAGAATGAAATACATCACCTACTTAAATATAGGAGCTAAAGCTTTTTTTACCGTGTGTATCTTTATTTTTGTCCACGGAAAAGCGGATTATTTATTAGTTCCCTTGCTCACATCTATGGGGTTTATAGTAGCAGGTATTTGCTCGCTCTATCTGGTGAAACAAAAGTTTAATGTGCATTTTATTTGGCAACCGAAAGCCATGCTTAAATTCCAGCTTGCAGAAGGTTGGCATGTGTTTTTATCTAGTATGGCGATTAGTCTTTACACTATATCGACTACCTTCATTTTAGGCTTATTCACTAATAACACGGTGGTTGGCTACTTTGCAGCAGCCGATAAAATTGTTCAAGCCGTTAAGGGGCTGTATGCCCCCGTTTCACAAGCCATTTATCCATTAATAGGTAAAAAAATACAAGAAAACAAGCAAATAGGTCTGCATTTTATTCGCAAAACAACTTGGATTGTTGGTACAGGAATGTTTGTGATTTCTGCTGTGTTGTTTTTATTGGCAGAGCCAATTGTCAACGTATTGCTTGGTGCACAATATCAACAGTCAGTTTTACTTTTACAAATGATGGCTTTTTTACCATTTATTATTGCGTTAAGTAATATGTTTGGAATTCAAACGATGTTGAACTTAGGTTATAAACAAGCTTTCAGCTATATTCTTGTGGCAGCGGCTATTTTGGGTGTTGGATTAAGTTTGATTTTGGTACCAATATTCGAAGGGTTCGGCTCGGCATTGACTATGCTGGCCGTTGAAGTATTCGTAACGGCTTTAATGTGGATTTATTTAAAAAAGAAGTTTAAAAATGAATGAAATAAGAAAAGAAACTGTTTGTGGTGTGGTTGTTACATTTAATAGAAAAGAGTTATTGAAAGACTGCCTACAAGCTTTAACAAAACAAACAAGGCCTTTAGATGCAATTTTAATCGTTGATAATGCTTCAACAGATAATACACCGCAAGCTCTGTTAGAGATTGGGTATATTCAACAGTTACCTCCAGAAAAAATTTCTAAGCCTTACGAATCAGAATTTCTCTCAAGGATTAACAACGTAGAAAATGAAAATATAAAAATTATTTATATTCGCATGAATGAAAACACAGGTGGTGCGGGTGGATTTCATCAAGGCGTAAAACGTGGCTATGAGCTGGGCTACGATTGGCTGTGGTTGATGGATGATGATGGATTGCCTAGGAGTGATGCACTAGAAAAACTGCTGAGTAAAAAGGATAAAGCAAATTTTTTAAACCCTATAGTATTAAACAAAGATAATTTCAGTAGTTTAAGTTTTGGGTTGTTTGATAGAGTAAGCTTCAAAACAATAAAGACTTACTCGGAAGCTTTAAACTGTGCTACAGAAGGACTTATTTTTGATACAGCTAACCCATTTAATGGAACATTTATTTCAAAAGAGCTTGTTCAAGAAATTGGATACCCAAAGAAAGAAATGTTTATTTGGGGAGATGAGGTAGAGTATCAGCTTCGGGCGTTAAAGTCTGGACTTGGTGTTGCAACAGTTGTTGAAGCAATTCATTTTCATCCTGAAGGAAGAGTAGAAACCGTCGAAATTCTCGATGGGCGTTATAAATTAAATTATCAAAAGTCACGGCTGAAGAACTATTGTGACATGCGTAATAGGGCATATATTCAATGGAGGTATGGAAAGAAAACACAATTGATAAAGTATTTTCTTGCATATAGTTATTATTTTCTTACAAAGATGATGGTCAGAGAATGGTATGATTATATGAAAGCAAGTTTTCATGGTATTTTTTCTGTGTGGGGAAATGAGAAAAGGTTTCTTTGATAATGTGTGGCATTGCAGGCCTAGTGGATTTTCGAGGCCAATCAACTAAAGAAAACCTTCAGAAAATGACGGATGTGTTGTTTCATCGTGGGTCGGATGATGGCGGTTATTTTTTGAAGGTTTTGAGCAATCGCAAGTGGGCTTAGGACATCTCCGTTTGTCAATTTTGGATTTGTCCAATCATGGTCATCAATCAATGGTGTTTAAGCATTTATCTATGGTCTATAACGGCGAAGTCTATAACTTTAAAGAAATTCGCGCAGAGTTGGGAAAAACTGGGCTACAACTATGAATCTGATTCCGATACCAAGTTGATTTTAAAAGCATATTATAAATGGGGGATTACATAATGGCATTTCAAAAGAGCCATTTCAATTGTTTTTAAAAGAAATGTGAATGGCGATTTGATAACTGTGACCCAAAAGAAAAATAAAGGCAATTAAATCAATGGGTTAGAAAGGAGTCGACCTAACTACCTATGACAGCACCAAAATTAAAATAACCAAGATTGGTGAAAGAGCAAAAGAGATTTATAAAAATATTATTATTAGGTGAATACATTGGTTTGCATAAAAACATAAAAGAAGGACTTGAGTTATTGGGTGATGAAGTTATAGTTGCTGCTAGGCAAGATGGTTGGAAGAAAATTAATAATGATATAAATTTGGATAGTAGTTTTAAAGGTTTTATCGGAAAGATTCACAGGCATCAAAAGTTTTGGTTTTATCTAAGAACTTTCAAGAATTTTGATGTTGTGCAACTTATTAATCCCTTGGATTTTATCCAAGGCACCTGTCTATAGCAAAATGGTTTACAAATTGATAAAAAATAACAAGCTTTTTTCTTTTAGCTGCCGGTGATGACTCATATTTTTGGCATGAAGCTAGAAAAGTAATGAAGTATGGGCCATTTGATGACTTCTTAAAGTATGATGCAAAAAGTTGAGAAATTTTATATGGAACATGATGAAGCTTTTGTATTTAATAAGTGGTAGTCACATATTTTGGATGGAATTATACCAGTAATGAATGAGTATGAGATTGGTTACAAAAACCATTCTAACATTCTGGCTACAATACCTATTCCAATAAATACAAGGAAAATTAAATATCAAGAAACAGTTTGAAAAAATTGTAATTTTTCACGGATTAAATAGGCATGGGTTTTAAGAGTACTAAATATATTGAAAAAGCCTTTGATTACTTATCTAAAAATTATCCTAACGATATTGGACTAATTATTGATGGGAAAATGCCGATAGAGCAATACTTGAACTTAATGCGAAAAACAAATATTTTGATTGACCAAGTGAACTCATAGTCACTAGGTGTAAATGGATTGTATGATTTAGCAATAGGTAAAGTGGTTTTAGGAGGAGTTGAGAAGGTGGGATTGGAAGCTTTAGGGGTCGACAACTCTCCTGTTTTTTATATAAGGCCTTTATCAAAAAGCATAGTAGATGCAGTTGAAAAACTAATTGAGTGTAAAAAATTTCCGAAATTAGTAAATTATCACGTCTTTATGTTAAAAAATATCATGATTATGAAGACATTTCCAGAAAATATATAGAGAACTGGTTGAGCATTGATGAGTAACAAAAGAAATATTCCCATTTATTTGGTTTCGTTAAATAGTGATTTAGAACGCAGGAATAATCTGGCTAAACAATTTCCTAAATTTTTTGGAGATATGATAAACATTGAAGCAGTTGATGGGCGCGAAATGGATGCCAGAAGCTACTTTAATAAAGTTTTACCACTTTTTCAAAAAAGTAATCGATTAATATCCCCTGCAGAGCTTGGTTGTACTTTGAGCCATATAAAAGCACTAGAAGCATTTTTAAAAACAGAGCATAAACATGCCTTAATAATAGAAGATGATATTATAGGTTCTGATAAAGATATTGAGAATATTTTTAATCTAATCTCAAGTCTTGATCAATATGCTTTATTAATATGCGGTGGACAAGAGGGTTCACGCTCTAAACGTTTTGTAGTTGGTAAAGAAATTAATAACGACGGATTATGGAAAATATCATCATTTTCGTACGCTTACATTTTGCGTACTTGCTGTTATGTTGTAACACGTGCTTCAGCTGAACAAATTCTGAATAGACAGAAAGAAATGTTGGTATTAGCAGATGATTGGTCATATTTTTTTAAGGACACAAATTCACACATATTCTATTCAGGGCATCTGTCACATCCGGTAGACTTATCTAACAGCCATATCGAGGTAGATAGGAATAATTTTAAGCAGAAATTTATATTGAAAAATGCTTTAAGCTTTCCTTTTTTAAAAAAGGCTGTTAAAAGAATTTACAGGGAGCTAGGTTTGGTTGTAAATAAATTTTTTGGGTTTAAAAGAATCTTTTAAATGGTTGTTTATATTTTTCTTTTGGGTGTATTGATTTTCCTCGTATCTTTTAGATTAAAGTTTAAAAGGTTGGGATTTGAGAATAGATCAACTTACGTCTATCCAGGATATTGGTTTGGTGTAATATTAGTTATTTTGATTGCTGGTTTTCGAGATGGTGGAGGGGTTGATTATTTTTCTTATGTAAGAATTTATGAAACATTGGGTGACTATTACACAAGTGAAAAGATCGAGAAAGGTTTTTATTACCTAAACAGTGTTTCTAAGCTTTTTGACCTAGGTGCCGAGTTTGTAATTTTCGTCTCTTTTTTTGCAACATTTCTTTTGATATCCCTAACGATAAAAAGATATTCAAGTTCGTACCCTCTGAGTTTTCTTATAATGTTTTCTAATGAGATAGTTTTTTTATTTCAAAACATTATCAGGCAGGGTCTTGCTGTCGCAATTTGTTTTTATTCGTTAAAATTTATTGTAGAGAGGAAGTTTTGGTTATTTTTCTTTACAGTAACTATTGCAACCCTTTTTCACAAAAGTGCATTACTTTTTTATCTTGCCTATTTTTTTGTTATTAGACTTCCAAGGCTTATTGTTTTAGGTGTTTATTTTCTTTCTTTATATTTTTTATATGACAATTCATATGTTATAGATTTTATTTATTCTGTAGATGATTTTATTTTTTCAGGAAGATATCATAATTTACTAATACTGCTTGAAGATCATGAAAGATCACTATCAAACAAAATGTTTTTATTTAATCTATTGTTCATTTTATTTGTTTTGACTTATAAAAAAATATGGTTGGACGAATATTTGAATTTGGTTTTGTTTAACTTGTCATTTATAGGAATCATTATATTAAATTTGGTTTCTGGCTACTTAGTTCTAAACAGGTTTACAGTATTTTTTACAATTTTTTTTGCATTATCTATTCCTGTTTTTTTGGGTTTTTATTTTAAAGCCGGGTGGTTTAGGATTGCATTTTACCTGATAGTTTATTTAACTTTTACCTTAATATTTGTTAGGGTTTTAATCTTTGATGGAAACTCTATCTTTCCATATAATAGTTTGTTGTTTTAAGTAGGAATTTTCTATGGTGAAGTTGTCTGTTGTAATACCAACCCATAATCGGCCGGAGTTCTTGAAGCGCGCAATTGATAGTGTGCTGAATCAAACACTAGCGGCCAAAGAAATAATTATTGTTGATGATGCTTCTTGTGCAGAGACAAGAAATTTGGTCGAAAGTTTTGAGTTGTCAAATTTGCATTATATCGAAAACATAGATGGTAATGGTGCATCGTCTTCTCGAAATTTGGGAGTTGATAAAGCATCGGCCGATTATGTTGCATTTTTAGATGATGATGATTTATTTGACTCAGAAAAAATAAAAACTGTTTCGAAGTATATATCTCATCATTCGTACGACGTTTTGTATCATCCAGCAAAAATAAATATGGTTAATGAGGGTGTTTTTTATTATTCAAAGCCGAAGTTTTTTGAGGATGCTTCTTTATTTTTGAAGGAGTTAGCTGTTTCAAATATTGTAGGTGGTACTCCTATGGTTGTTGTTAGAAGAAATGCCTTCATTAAATCTGGCCGGTTTGATGAAACACTAGATGCCTTGGAGGATTACGAATTGTGGTTACGTATGGCATCAAATGGTTATCAATTTAAAAAATTAGATTATCCATTAACCGAGTGCAACTACATAACAAAAAAAAATAGCTTATCGAAAAATATATACTCTAATTTGGAAGCTTTGGAAAAAATTAGAAAAAAACATCAGAAATTATATAATTCATTAGATCAGAAGGCGATCAACCGTCATTATCTTTGGCAACAAAGAATGGTTGTTCACAAACTACTTTTAAATGGTAAGATTCTCAAATCATTTAGTGTTCAATTTGGTGTTTTTAAAAAAAGTCATAATTTCAAAGATTTAATTATTTTATTTTCTTTATTATTAGGTTCTAAGTTTATTTTTATGATGAAGGCAAGGTTTGGTTAATGTCTACATTTAATTATTTTGAGAGAGCTATTTCACGTTTATTAAGCAAAGTACCTTTTTTTAAAAAGGTTGCAAAAGTAGCTTATTCACGATTGGTTTTTTTGAAGCACAAAAAAAGTTATAACCACCAAACCTCATTTGATTTAAAAAGCTATCAGAGTGAGTCCGAATCTTTTTTTGGTTATTACGATAAATCACCAGCTAATCGTAACGGGCTGGTTTTATGTCATTTTTCCAAGTTAGAAACCTCTGGTTTACCTAATGCTGAACACTCGGTTGAAGTTGCGTTATTTTCACCAGGCCTGGTTAAAAAGATTTGGTCGGCTTATACGTCTACTTATAACTGGCAACAAGGTTCGCGATTGCACTGGTTGGATGATGAGTTATTTATCTATAACGATTTTGATTCCGATAATCAATGTTATGTCGCTATGGTGTTGAATGCTGTAACTTTAAAGCAAATTAAAAAGTTCGATCTACCTGTACAGGATTCTTTTGGAACGGATTACTTCTTATCACTTAACTATCGTCGCTTAATGTCTCTGCGCCCTGATTATGGTTATCGAAATTTGACAAATATGTCTGAAGCTGAATTAAAAGATTTGGAAAATGATGGGATTTGGCGTGTCGATTATAAAACTGGTGAATCAGTTTTGTTAGTTTCAATCGCGCAAATATGTAAAGTTGCATATAGACCAGAATTTGCAAATGCTTTGCACAAGTGTAATCATATAATGATTTCACCTGATGGTTCGCAGTTTATTTTCTTGCATCGTTATTTTAGTGGTCAGCGGCGTTTGGATCGCTTGATGTTGGCTGATGCTAAAACAGGCGAAATAAAGCTTTTATCTGACTACGGCATGGTGAGTCATTGTTTCTGGGCGAATGACAAAACCATTTTGGGGTACATGCGAGGGCCTAAAAATAAAGATGCTTATTGGTTAGTGGATATTGATTCGGGCAGTTTTACACATTTTTCTGCTTTAGATGGGTTGGGTGATGGTCATCCACATGTTCATGGCGATTGGTTTGTAGCGGATACTTATCCTGATAAATCAAGAATGCAGCATTTGAATTTGGTGAATTGGAAAACGGGTGAAGTGAAAAAACTGGGTGAGTTTTTTCATGGATTTGAATACAGTGGAGAAGCCCGTTGTGATTTGCATCCACGTTTTAGCCCGTGCGGTAAAAAGGTTTACTTTGATTCGGTTTTTTCCGGCAAACGCAGTCTTTATGAAATGGAGATAGAGTCTTGAGTTTGTCGGTTTTAATGTCTGTTTATTTTAAAGAAAAGCCTGAATACTTAGAGGCTTGTTTACAAAGTTTGGATGAGCAAACGGTTAAACCCGATGAAGTGGTGTTGGTGGAAGATGGTCCCATTTCATTTGAATTAAAGGCGGTTATAGAGAGATTTCGTGAATCATTGAATATTGTTTCTGTACTATTAGAACAAAATGTCGGTTTAGCTTGTGCCTTGAATGAAGGTTTGAAACATTGTTCGTATGATCTGGTCGCGCGTATGGATACGGATGATATTGCTTTGCCTAATCGTTTTGAAAAGCAGGTCGCTTTTATGCAGGAGAATCCAGATGTTGCAGCAAGTAGTGGATTTATTGAAGAGTTTAATGATACAGGTGACGTGGTATCTCAGCGAGTCTTGCCTTTAGAGCATGGTGCTTTGGTTAACTTTGCCAAAAAGCGCAGTCCTTTAAGTCATCCGGCAGTAATTTTTAGAAAACAGGCCATTTTGGCTGTTGGAGGGTACCCTGAGTTTCGAAATGCACAAGACTATGCGCTGTGGTCTTTATTGATTGTAAAAGGTTATAAGTTGGCAAATTTGCCAGACATTCTGGTGAGAATGCGCACGGGTTCTGAAATGATGGGGCGACGGGGGGTTGAATTTTTAAAGCGGGAAGTTACGCTGATTAAATTTCAGCGCTCGATTGGTTTTTTAACCTTGAATGAGTATATCTTTAATTTATTAGCGCGTTCAGTGTTGCGTTTATCACCATTGTTTATTAAGCGCTGGCTTTATAAGGTGGCAAGATGATTTTAGTTACAGGCGGAGCTGGGTATATCGGGTCGCATACGTGTGTTGAGTTATTGGCGGCTGGGTATGACTTGGTGGTTCTAGACAACTTGTCTAATTCTTCGATTGAGTCGCTTAAACGGGTAGAGCAGATTTCTGGTAAATCGATGACTTTTGTCATGGGCGATATTCGTGATCGTGAGCTTTTGCGCAGGGTATTTGAGCGTTATCAGATAGAAGCGGTGATTCATTTTGCTGGATTAAAGGCGGTGGGTGAGTCTGTAGCGATGCCGTTATGTTATTATGATAACAATGTATCGGGTTCAATAGCGTTGTTTGAGGTGATGGCTGAATTTGGTTGTAAACGTGTCGTATTTAGCTCGTCGGCAACTGTATATGGTGATCCAGAGAGTGTGCCGATTAAAGAGGATTTTCCGTTATCGACCACAAATCCGTATGGCGCGTCTAAGCTGATGATTGAAAACATTTTACGTGATGTGTATATCAGTGACTCTGTTTGGTCGATTGGTTTGTTGCGTTATTTTAATCCCGTGGGTGCGCATGAATCGGGGTTGATAGGTGAGGATCCGAATGGCATTCCTAATAATTTGATGCCATATATTACTCAAGTGGCTGTAGGTAAGCTGGATAAACTCAGTGTGTTTGGTGGAGATTACAATACACCGGATGGTACGGGTGTGCGTGATTATATTCATGTGGTGGATTTGGCAAAAGGGCATGTAGCGGCTTTGCGTAAACTTATGCAGTCTGCGGGTTTGTTAACAGTTAATTTGGGTACAGGGCGTGGTTACTCAGTGCTAGAAATGATCAAGGCGTTCGAAAAGGCATCAGGAAGAAATGTGCCTTATGAAGTTGTGGGTCGCAGACCGGGTGATGTGGCACAATGTTATGCTGATCCAACTTATGCTTATGATACGCTAGGCTGGAAAGCAGAATTAGGCATTGAACGGATGTGTAAAGACGCCTGGCGCTGGCAAAGCCAAAATCCTAATGGCTATCGTTTAGACGTTGAGTGAAAGTTAGAGTCGCTTATATTCCTTTTTTACCAATTACTACGAGTACAGTCTTCCATATGACTTTGAGTTCGAGAAATATATTCCAATACTTTATGTAGTAAAGGTCGTACATTAGTTTTTGTTTGGCATCTTCTATATTAGCTCCATATGGGTACATCACTTGTGCCCAACCTGTTATGCCGGGAGCAATTAAATGACGTTCATTATAATATGGAATCTCTTTTTCAAATTGGTCAACCCAATACTTTCTTTCAGGTCTGGGTCCAATAAGATGCATTTCGCCTTTTAGTACATTCCACATTTGTGGAAGTTCATCAATTCGAGTTGTTCTCATTATGGCACCCCATGTAAAAACCCTTGGGTCATCTTTGCTCGCAAATTGAGGTTTGCCCTTTTCTGCATCTGGTACCATACTCCTAAATTTCACACAAACAAACTCTTTCCCATCTTTTCCTACTCTTTTTTGTTTGAAAAATATAGGTCCATCTGGGGATTCTTTTTTTATGCGATATGCAGAGTAGAGCATTACAGGCCAGGAGAGTATAAATAGACAAAATATGCCTAAAAAATCTATGATCCTTTTTTGTATATATTGCCAATTTGAATAGGGTTTTATCTCTTCTAAAAAATTTAAATCAGTATGGCTATCAAAAATAAAGCATTTTTGAAGATGTTTTTCAAAAAAGTGCTCTATCGATAAAAAAGAGACCCCTTTTAATTCCAAGTTTGTTAAATATTTGATAATTTCATCATTTGCAGTTGTATCAATGTTTAACACTATAATTTTCTTATCTTCATTTCTCAGTATTTCATCTATCTGTTTAATGGTGTCTTTGGGGTCTTGATTTGTGTATGAAATATAATGAATATTTGGGAAATGTTTGTTTATCTTTTCTAAATCAAGGTTGTTAAATTTATATTTCTCTCCTAAAACGATCACCTCTAATGATCCTCCCCTCTGTATTTTTATTTACTCAATCTGTATGTGCAGTTGACGAGTATTAGCATTCAATTCTTTGGCTTTGCTTAGCAGCTTTAGCGTATGCATGATAAAATGAACTCATTATTAAGTATTAAAGAGAGAAATGCAATGGCGGGGAATACTTTAGGTCAATGTTTTCGGGTGACCACTTTTGGTGAGAGTCATGGGCCAGCTTTGGGGGGGATTGTGGATGGTTGTCCTCCGGGGTTGGCGTTGAGCGCAGAGGATATTCAACAAGCCTTAGATCGTCGTAAGCCGGGGACTTCCAAATATACCACGCAAAGACGTGAACCTGATGAGGTTGAGATTTTGTCGGGTGTATTTGAAGGAAAAACCACGGGGACGCCCATTGGTTTATTGATTCGCAATACGGATCAACGTTCACAGGATTATTCTCGAGTGGCGGAGACTTTCCGTCCTGCGCATGCGGACTACACCTATACGCAAAAATATGGTTTTCGTGATTACCGTGGCGGCGGGCGCTCTTCTGCGCGTGAAACAGCCATCCGTGTGGCGGCTGGGGCGATTGCGCAAAAATATCTTAAGGAACGTTTAGGGGTGGAGATTAAGGGGTATCTTTCTCAATTGGGTCCCATTAAGGTGGGGCCAGTTACCTGGCCTTTTGATAATGATAACCCGCTCTTTTGTCCCGATCCGCAAAAGCGCCAAGAGATGGAGCAGTTTATGGTGGAACTAAAAAAAACTGGGGACTCCATCGGCGCCAAAATTACCGTCATTGCAAAAAATGTTCCAGTTGGCTTAGGGGAACCCGTATTTGATCGATTGGATGCCGATCTGGCGCATGCGTTAATGAGTATTAATGCGGTGAAAGGGGTTGAGATTGGGGATGGATTTTCGGTGGTGAATCAGCGTGGTTCTGAGCATCGAGATGAGATGGATCCTGAAAAAGGTTTTCTTTCCAATCATGCGGGCGGTATTTTGGGGGGTATTTCTACGGGGCAGGATATTATTGCGCATATTGCATTAAAACCAACTTCCAGCATTACCATTCCAGGTAAAAGCATCACGACAGAGGGGGAGTCTACCGAAATGATTACCAAAGGTCGACATGACCCCTGTGTCGGCATTCGCGCGACGCCCATTGCAGAAGCGCAAATGGCCATTGTGCTGATGGACCATTTTATGCGTCATCGTGCGCAAAATGCGGATGTTGAACCACCGATCATGGATTTGGCGCATCTGAATGATTAAAGTGCCGTTCAGCCTTATCCAGTAAGATGAGGGCTTCATCACACAGGCCGCCCCAGTTTGTCCGGCTATCGACTGTCTATTTTTTCTATTTTGCCGGACTGGGCGCGCTCATTCCCTATATTAGCCTCTATTTCCAGCATTTGGGTTTTTCTCCTATTCAGATTGGTGTATTGATGGGTGTGCTAATCGGCACCAAAGTGATTGCCCCCAATCTTTGGGGCTGGCTCGCCGATAAAACGCATAAACTGGCCATTTGGATTCAAATTTCGAGTTTTTTGGCCTTTATCACTTTGGCAGGACTGGGGATTTTGAACACTTTTTCCACTTTATTGTGGATTGTGTTGCTGTTTAGTTTCTTTTGGCATGCGACCTTGCCACTGTTTGAAGCCTATACCTTTAAAACGTTAGGTGCTCTAAAAGCGGCCTATGGGCGTGTGCGGCTTTGGGGATCCATCGGCTTTATCGTGGCGGTGTTACTGTTTGGCTGGGTGATTGAGCACTGGGGGGTGACGGTTTTTCCAGGGTTATTAGTCAGTATTTTGGCTTTAACCTTTGTCTCCACTCTTTGGGTGTATGAACCGGCAAACGCTTTGCACCAAACTGAGCCAACGCAGCAGTCAATCCCCATTTGGCAAGTCGTCCGCCAGCCTTGGATTTTGTATCTGTTAGGTGCCAGCTTCTTGATACAGTTTTCTCATGGGGCTTATTACAGCTTTTACAGTATCTATTTGACAGAGGCTGGTTATAGTAAACCTTTAATTGCTTGGCTATGGGCCTTGGGCGTTCTGGCTGAAATTGGTATTTTCTTTTATATGCCAAGATTGTTACATCGCTGGTCAGCCTGGACGTTGTTAAAATTTGCGCTGTTGTTAACCGCCATTCGTTGGTGGGTGATTGCCGAGGGAGTGGATCACTTAAGCCTTTTGCTTTTTGCCCAAACACTGCATGCGGCCAGTTATGGGCTTTTTCATGCCGGCGCGATCTTTCTAATTGATCAACATTTTTCCCGGCATCATCAAGCGAGAGGACAAGCAATTTATGCCTCGATTAGTCATGGACTAGGTGGTGGTTTGGGGATGCTGATGGCAGGGGTCTGGTGGACACACTTCGGTGGAGAAATGACCTATTTAATCAATGCAGCCATTGCTGCCTTGGCATGGCTGTTGATTTGGAAAGTGAGGTGATATAGAGTTTGACATAGCAGCTCACTCTGTTCACAGTGAGTTTAAATTTTTTATGAAATTAGCAGGAGGATGGCATGAGAATTTTACATACCATGTTACGGGTGGGGGATTTGGAGCGCTCGATTCAGTTTTATACTGAGGTTTTGGGGATGCAGCTTTTGCGTCGCAAGGATTACCCTAAAGGGGAGTTTACATTGGCTTTTCTAGGTTATGGGCCTGAAGAGAAAAATACCGTTTTGGAATTAACTTATAATTGGGGTGTGGATCATTATGACTTAGGCAATGGATTTGGTCATATCGCGATTGAAGTGGAGGATGTGTACCAAGCGGCAGAAGAGATTAAAGCCAAAGGCGGAACCATTACTCGGGAAGCGGGGCCAATGAATGCCGGCAGCACCATTATTGCCTTTGCTAAAGATCCAGATGGTTATGAAATTGAGTTGATTGGTAAAGATCACCAACGAAATGGTTAAGAAAGATGGTTAATGTATAATGGAAGCTAAGGCCCACACTTGTGGGCTTTTTGTTATAAGGGGGATGCGTGTTGCAAGAGAGTTGGCTAGTGGCTGTTTTGGCCTTTGTAGTGGGAAGTGTTTTTGGCGTACTTTGGTTTAAAAATCGTTGGGCTAAAGAGAAAGAGGCTTTAATCGCCCAGTATGAAAAGCAGTTGGCAGAGGCGGCAATGCAGGCGCAAACCCAGCAAGCGGCATTTGAACAGCAGCAGGCGCTATTGACCCAAAAGCAAGAACAGCTGCAAGCTCAGCTAATGCCTTTGCAAGAGAAATTAACCCAGTTAGAAGCCGACTATCACCGACAAGGGCAAGCACTGGCGGCAGCTGAGGGTAAAAATCAGCAGTGGTCTGAGCAAAATGCACAGCTGCAGGCGCATTTTGATCAGCAAGTGAAAACCTTACAAACCCAGCTGACAGAGCAAAAGAGACAGGCCGAGCAGCATTTACAGGAATACCATGATTTAAAACTGGCAAAAACCCAGTTAGAAACGCAGCTGGAAGCGCAAAGAAAACAGCTTGAAGCGCAGATGGCGCAATTTGAGGCGCAAAAGAAAGTCCTTAAAACGGAGTTTGAGAATTTAGCCAATCAGATTTTAGAGCAGAAGGGACAGAATTTTAAACAGCTCAATCAAGAGTCGCTGTCGCAACTTTTAAATCCTTTACAGAAGGAGATGCAGCAGTTTAAAGCGCGTATGGAGACGATACATTCAGAAGAGAGTCAGCAGCGCACGCAATTGAAAACCGAGCTGAGCCATCTGCAAAAATTGAATCAAGAGATTACAGAGCAAGCAGAAGCGCTGACCAAAGCCTTGCAAGGGCAGAAAAAAGTCCAAGGGAATTGGGGGGAGCTGATGCTGGAAAATGTATTGGAAAGCAGCGGCTTGCGCAAAGGACAAGACTATCGTCGAGAAGTGACCTTAAGTGGAGAACAGGGCAAACAGCGGCCGGATGCGATTGTCTATCTGCCGCAAAATAAACACATCATTATTGATGCCAAAACGTCCTTACAGGCCTATACGCGTTATGTGAATGCGCAAAGTGAAGCTGAGGCTCAACAAGCCTTAGCGGAGCATGTTCAGGCCGTCAGTGACCGCATTGATGAGTTATCTCATCGGGATTATTTTAAGTTGGATGGGCTGAATTCACCCGAAGTGGTGATTATGTTTATGCCAATCGAATCGGCTTATATTGAGGCGCTCAAGGTGCAACCGGATCTCTATCAGCAGGCGATTGAAAAGCAGGTGTTGGTTACCACGCCGACAACTCTGTTGACCAGTTTGAATATGGTGCGTCAATTGTGGAAATTTGAAGAGCAGAATAGGTACACTGCTGAATTGGCAAAACGGGCGGAAAAAGTGTATAACAAATTACGCGTCTTTTTAGAGAGCATGGGTGAAGTCGGTAAGCATCTGGATAAGGCTCAAGATAAATATCAGCAAGCCTATGGACAGCTGTATACAGGCAAGGGCAACCTGATCAAACTGGCGCATGAATTTACAGAATTAGGGGTCTCAGTGCAGAAACAGCTTCCTGCTGAGGTGGTGGAAAAAGCCCAATTAGAGTTAGCGTCCAGTGAGGATGCTGGGGAGGATGCCGTGGAGGATAAACAATGAAAATTGCATTTTTTGAAATCAAGCCAGAAGAAAAGGCGTTTTTTGAGCAGCATTTAGTGGGGCATGAACTCTTTTTCTTTGACTCTACTCTCAATGAGGCAGTGACTGAGCCAAAAGATTATGAAGTGGTTTCCGTGTTTGTGCATTCACGAGTCACAAATGAGATTTTACAAAAGCTCCCCAATTTGCAGTATTTGCAAACCCGCTCGACGGGGTACGATCATCTCAAGTGCGAGGATTTGCAAAAAAGAGCCATTCAGGTCTCTAATGTCGCTGGTTATGCCGGTCCTGCTGTAGCAGAGTTTGCATTTTCGCTTTTATTAAATGCCACCAGAAAAACCCATATTGCATTGGCACGCGCCAAACAACGAGACTTTGACTATCAGGATCTGAAGGGAACGGAGTTATTTGGAAAAACGCTGGGAATTTTAGGGCTTGGAACCATTGGTTCGCAGATGGCATGCATTGGTAAAGGATTTGGCATGCGTCTGTTGGCCTTTTCTGAACAAAAGACGCCCTTAGTGGAAACCTTGGGCATGGATTTTTGTGATTTGGATAAGGTGTTGACAGAGAGTGATGTGTTAATGTTAGCACTACCGCTGACCCCTGAAACGGCTGGCATCATTAATACAAACAATGTCAAAAAGTTAAAACAAGAGGCGATCATTGTGAATGTGGCGCGCGGCGCTTTGATTGAAGATCGGTTATATGGTCAACTCAAAAATATTTTCTGTTTAGATGTGATTACCGATACCAAATATGTGAATCGAGAAAATATTCTTTACACGCCCCATATGGCCTACTATACGGAGGAGGCTTTACAGCGTATTATGCAAATCTCCCTGCAAAATATCGAAGCATTTTTATCCCATCAACCTTTGCCGAATGCGCTGAAGCTCAACTGCGAATAAGCGGGAGAAAAGGCATCACGGTTTACCAATGATGCCTTAAGTTTTTAGAGACCTTTGCATGAGTGGGATGCGAGCAAAAAATGAGAAAAAATTTTTCATATCTAGGCGGGAAACGCAGGTAATAGCCATCTATTGCCAAGTTTTCCAACAACGATAGGGGAAATTTTAGCCATTTTTAGCCGTAGAGCCATCTCGTGCAAAGGTCTCTATTAAAGCGTATTCCATTTTTTGCGTTTACTGGGTAAACGGAAAAGGCGTCCAAGAATAATACCCAGCAGCAGCACGCCTGCACCGGTGAGAAACCATTGACGCTTAACGGTGTCTTCGGCTTCAGACAGCTGTTCTTTATAGAGAATTAGTTGATTCTCGGCTTCTTTGAGCTTTTGTTTGAGTTGTTTATTTTCATCACTGAGCTCAAGTGCATTCCCAGATTTATCTTTTAAGTCTTGGTAAGCTTTATCCAGGGTCAATTTTTGCTGCTGAACCGTTTTTAGGGTAGAGTCGACCTCTTCATACCGTTTTTTGAGTTCCGCAAGCTCTTGCTTGAGCTGATTATTTTCAGATTCTAAAAGGTTGTTTTTCTCAATTTGTTGCTTGAGTTTCACCTTGGCGATGGGCTGATTCTGTAGAAGGCTGCCAGGCATCCAGCCTTCGTAGGTTTTATTTTTGGTTTTGTATTGTACGCGCATCCAACCGGAAGGATTGACCTCCAAAACCTGGACGGCCGTTCCCGATCTCAGCATGCGGATAATTTTATATTGATAACCTGGACCTGCACGCAGAGCCACTTGTGTGCTATCGGTCACAAAACGAGTGGAGCCACTGACTTGGTTACTATTATTGGCGGCGCTGTCAGCAGCAAAGCTTGCATTGAAGGGGGCAAGCCCAAGCGTTAAACTGCTGCTCAAAAGTACCGGTAAAAGGGCTGAGCGTTTAAGAGCGTTATAAAGATTGAATTTTTTCATACTGTTCCTCAAGATTTTTGAGCGCACTTTCAGTATCTTGCAACTTTTGACGCTCTTTTGCAACCACCGCTTCAGGGGCTTTACTGACAAAGTTATCATTGTTCAGTTTACCTTGAACGCGTTTGACTTCATTTTGCAGCTTGGCAATCTCTTTTTGCAGGCGTGCTAATTCCGCCTCTTTATCGATGAGCCCTGCCATTGGAATTAAGATTTTCATCTCTTCCACCAGCGCCACCGCGGATTCAGGTGCATCCGCTTCGTGCGTCAGCACCTCAATACTTTCTAATTTCGCTAAACTGCTTAAGAAGAGACGGTTATTGTCTAACCACTGTTGATCTTGTTCGCTGAGGTTGGCTAACAGAATCGGCAGCGGTTTACCCGGTGCGATATCCATCTCAGCACGGATGCGGCGCACGCCTAAAATAAACTGTTTCAGCCACTCTAATTCGGCTTCAGCTTCTGCATCCATTTGGTTTTCATCCTTTTCAGGATAGGGCTGTAGCATAATGGTTTCGCCTTGCACGCCGGCGAGCGGGGCGACAAATTGCCAAGCTTCTTCGGTGACAAATGGCATAATGGGGTGTAATAGACGCAAAATGCTTTCTAATACACGCACCAGAGTCTGACGCGTACCGCGTTTTTGTGCTTCGCTGCTGCTCTCGTTGTTGAGGACCGGTTTGGAAAGCTCTAAATACCAGTCGCAATACTCATTCCAAGTGAACTCATACAGGGCTTGAGAGGCGAGGTCAAAGCGATAGGTGTCAATGTGTTTTTCCACTTCAGCGGCCACGGCTTGCAAACGAGAGCGAATCCAGCGATCGGCAATTGAAAGCTCAATCGGCTGTGAAGCATCGACCCCAGTATCATACCCTTCGGTGTTCATCAGTACATAACGGGTGGCGTTCCAGATTTTATTGACAAAGTTGCGATAGCCTTCCGCTCGACTAAGGTCAAAGCGGATGTCGCGACCATTGGAGGCGAGGGAGGCAAAAGTAAAGCGCAATGCATCTGTTCCGTGCGGTTCAATGCCATTGGGGAACTGTTTGCGCGTGGCCTTGGCAATCTTATCCGCTTTTTCGGGCTGCATCATGCCGTAGGTGCGTTTTTTCACCAGGCTTTCTAAGTCAATGCCATCAATAATGTCGATGGGGTCAAGGACATTCCCTTTCGACTTGGACATTTTCTGTCCCTCTTGGTCACGCACCAAGCCATGTACATAGACCTTTTTAAAGGGGACTTCGCCTTTAAATTTAAGGGTCATCATAATCATTCGTGCGACCCAGAAGAAGATAATATCAAAGCCGGTCACCAAAACCGAGGTGGGGTGAAAGGTGCGTAATTCTTCGGTATCCTCTGGCCAACCTAAGGTAGAGAAAGTCCAAAGTGCAGAGCTGAACCAAGTATCCAATACATCTTCATCTTGGTGTAGTGGTAGGTCAGCGGCGAGATGATGTTTTTCACGGACCTCCGCTTCGGAGCGACCCACATAGACATTGCCTTCTGCATCGTACCAAGCGGGAATGCGGTGTCCCCACCAGATTTGACGAGAGATACACCAGTCTTGAATTTTGTTCATCCATTCAAAATAGGTGTTTTCCCAGTTTTTAGGCACAAACTCAATCTCGCCGTTCTTGACCACATCAATAGCGGGTTTGGCAAGCTCTTGCACTGCTACATACCATTGATCGGTCAGCATGGGTTCGATCACCGCATGTGTGCGGTCGCCACGAGGCACCATGAGTTTATGGGGTTCAATTTTTTCTAACAGGTCTTGCGCCTCTAAGTCTTTTATCACCTGCTCCCGAGCTTCAAAGCGATCCAGTCCTTGGTATTTTTCAGGGACATGCTCATTCATGGCCGCATCAGGGGTCATGACATTGAGCAGCGGTAGGTTGTGGCGTTTGCCCATTTCGTAGTCATTAAAGTCATGGGCGGGGGTGATTTTGACGCAACCGGTTCCAAATTCAGGATCGACATAGTCATCGGCAATAATGGGAATTTCTCGACCGACGAGGGGCAGAGTGACGGTTTTGCCAATAAGATCCTTGTAGCGCTCATCTTCTGGGTGCACCGCAACCGCTTGGTCACCAAATAGGGTTTCAGGACGCGTGGTAGCGACCACTAAATAGCCAGAACCATCTGTGAGCGGATAACGCATATGCCAAAGGCTTCCCATCTCTTCTTCGGAGATGACTTCCAGGTCAGAAACCGCTGTATGGAGGACAGGGTCCCAGTTGACCAAGCGTTTGCCGCGATAGATCAAGCCTTCTTCATAGAGTTGAACAAAGACTTCTTTCACCGCATTGGAAAGCCCTTCATCCATGGTAAAGCGCTCGCGACTCCAGTCGAGCGAACATCCCATACGACGCAGTTGTTGGGTAATGGTGCCACCAGATTTCTCTTTCCATTCCCAAATTTTTTCAATGAATTTTTCGCGCCCGAGATCATGGCGTGTCAAACCTTGAGCGGCCAGTTGGCGTTCCACAACCATTTGCGTGGCGATGCCGGCATGGTCGGTGCCGGGCTGCCAAAGGGTTTTATTGCCTTTCATGCGATGGTAGCGAATCAAAGTATCCATAATGGTGTCTTGAAAAGCGTGACCCATATGTAAGCTACCGGTAACATTTGGAGGTGGAATGGCAATGCTGTAAGGGGGTTTGGGAGCGTCTTTTTGCGGCTTGAAGTAGCCTTTATTTTCCCACGTTTGATACCATTTAGATTCAATTGTTTTTGGGTCGAAATGCTTTTCCATAGTCTATGTTTAATCTTCTTTTTCAATCGTGAATAATCTGGCTATTATAGCAAAGGCAGATAAAGAAAAGCCCACAGATTTGTGGGCAAAAGTCTCGTAAAGGATAGGCTGTTTAGGTGAGCAATTGCAAAACGCGACTGCGGTCCATATTGCTTTGTGCTTGAAGCGCAATATTCGCTTCTTCCAAAATCTTTTGTCGGCTCTGTTCGGCCGCTGCACGCGCATAATCTGTGTCGCTGATTTGGCTGCGAGTCGCTAAGGTATTGAGATTTTGGTTCGCTAAATTGTCAATGGCGCGGGTAAGGCCATTTTGTTGGGCGCCAAATTGACTGCGTTGTTGACTCATTTGGTCTAAAGTTTGACTCAAAGTTTGCAACGCATTGGCGGCATTGGCAGGGTTCGAAATGTCCAGTCCTGAAATGCCCAGTCCAGAGGCGGTAAAGTCAGGGAGATTTAGCGTCGTCGATTCGTCTCCCAGTTGGATATCAAGGGTTGGGTTTTGATTATCCAGTAGGTTGAGGCCATTATAATTTGTGGTTTGGGCAATTTGATCAATGCTTTTAAGGGTTTCTTGAAACTCTGTATTTAAGGCGTTACGATCGGCGGCATTGAGCGTGCCATTTTGCGCCTGGATAGAGAGCTCATTCAGTCGTTGAAGGTTGGCATTGATCGCTTCACTGGCGCCATCTGCAATTTGGGTCACCTGAATGCCTTGAAGGGCATTTTGCGTGGCCATATCTTGCTGCTTGGTTTGAGCCGTGAGGGCAGTGACAATCGCTTGTCCGGCTGCATCATCTGCTGTTTGATTGATGCGCTGACCGCTGGCTAAACTTTGCTGAACCGTTGACAGCTCATTGTTATAATGGCTGCCTAGGGGAGGTAGGGTGTTTGGGCTCATGATAAACCTCCATGTGAAAATGGATACAGTTTCTATTTTACGCCTAAGTTTTTGTAAAAGCGATTTTTTTTATGAGTTGTTGCGGGTTAGACTATTGCCAGTTTGAATTTCCAGAAGGGCCTCCTTTAACCGACTACGCAGTCACGCACCTTGAAGCGAAATACCTGTTTTTGCCCTATGGCACCTTATTGGAAAAAGGCGAAATTGTGCGCATCTGGTTGGAAAATGGAAAAACGAAAACGGTCGAGATCGAGGCGAAAATTCCCCTTGAAATTTTACCCGCCGGTCCAGAAGTGGTGGGGCAAAAATTTGAGCTGCCTTGGCAGTTAATTGCATTGGATACGGGGATTGAGTATGAGGAGTTGATGGATTGGTATCATCATCCACAGCACAACCCTAAAGAACAAGCGGTGGTGCTGGTCTTTAAACATCCGGTCGTCGTTAAGCCGACTTTAAAAATGCGTTGGTTAGAGTTTTTATATCGCATACGAAATTTATAAAAAGGGCATATTATAAAAAGTTCATAAGAAAAACCCCGCTAAAGCGGGGTTGATGATGGATGAAAGGTTAAGGCTATTTTTTGAACTCTGGATAAGCTTCCAGACCACATTCGCCAATATCGACCCCTTCATACTCCTCTTCTTCGGAAACCCGGATACCCATTGTCTTCTTAATGACCCACCAAATAATTAAACTGGTGATAAATACCCAGCCGAAGATGGCTACGATACCGATGAGCTGAGCGGTTAAGGAAGCATCTGGGTTGGTAAAGGTCACGGCAATCAGACCGAAGATACCGACAACCCCATGCACCGAAATCGCACCTACAGGATCATCAATTTTAAGCTTATCCATTAGTAAAATGGAGTAGACCACAATCACACCGCCAGCAAAACCGATTAAAGTCGCTTCCAGTGACGTTGGCGTGAGGGGTTCTGCTGTGATGGCAACTAAACCGGCCAGCGCACCGTTTAAAATCATGGTTAAGTCGATTTTACCGAATAAGAGCTTAGAGATGAGCAGTGCACCGACGACACCGCCAGCTGCTGCCATGTTTGTGTTCACAAAGATCATGGAAACCGCGTTAGCTTCATCGATATTGGAAATCTTCAATTCAGATCCCCCATTAAAGCCAAACCAACCTAACCATAGGATAAAGGTTCCTAAGGTGGCAAGAGGAAGGTTGGCACCTGGAATAGGGTGGACTTCACCATTTGGACCATATTTGCCCTTACGTGCGCCTAGTAGCAGGACACCTGCTAAAGCTGCTGCCGCACCCGTCATGTGCACAATCCCAGAGCCTGCAAAGTCCAAGAAGCCTAACTGATCAAGCCAGCCGCCGCCCCATTTCCAGAAACCTTCCACAGGGTAGATAAAGCCGGTCATAAAGATGACGAATACAAAGAAAGACATTAACTTCATGCGTTCAGCAACGGCTCCAGAGACCACTGACATGGCGGTGGCGACAAACACAACTTGGAAGAAAAAGTCAGCCATATTGGAGTAGTAAGGCGCCTCTTCACCACCGGTGAGCACCGATTTAACGCTGTTATCTTCGCCGAGTAGGAAGCTAAGGCCTGGAATGACACTGCTGCTGGAGTCACCATACATAATGTTATAACCAACCAGCATATACATAATACAGGCAATGGCGAAAAGTCCGACATTTTTCGCTAAAATTTCAGTGGTGTTTTTGGCGCGGACCAGTCCGGCTTCAAGCATGGCAAAGCCAGCCGCCATCCACATAACGAGTGCACCAGAAACCAAGAAGTAAAAGGTGTCTAGGGCATAACTAAGTTGCGTATATTGTTCCATATTTTTAATCCTCTTTTTAAAGGGCGATTTCGCCAGTTTCTTCAGTTCGAATACGGACAGCTTGCTCTAAAGGTAAAACAAAGATTTTTCCATCTCCGATTTTCCCTGTGCGTGCGGCAGTCCCGATGGCCTCAATGGCGCTTTCCACCTTTTCTTGCGGAATGGCAACTTCAATGCGAATTTTGGGCAGAAATTCAATCGCATATTCTGCGCCTCGATAAATTTCTGTATGCCCTTTTTGTCGGCCATAACCTTTAGCCTCAATAACGGTCATCCCTTCTATCCCAACTTCATGTAACGCTTCGCGTACATCATCGAGCTTAAAAGGTTTGATAATTGCAATCACTAGTTTCATACTAACCTCTGCTTTATAAGTGAATCTTAGGGTTCGTTTTTATTAAAGCTATGTCTGTGCCTATACTTAAAAAGTAATTAAAAAACAAATAGTTAATAAATTTTAAATGGGTTTTTCAATAGGTTTTGTATTGTCTATGGTGCATAATTGCACCACAATGGTTATTTTGGGAGAAAAGTGTGTTGAGATTGAACCGTTTACCTAAAATTGTTTTGGCTTTGCTCATACAGGGGCTTGCTTTGGCGATCTTAGCGGGCGGGGTTTGGGTGATGCATTACTGGATCGCGCCACCTTATCCTTTATGGGTTTTGGTCATTGTTCAAGGTATATTAGCCGCGATTTTAAGTTGTCGATTGGGGCTGCCCTGTTGGTGGCGGTGGATTCAGTTTTTTCTTCCTGTAGGATTGTTTTACGCCTTAAGTTATCAAGTGGATGCCTGGTGGGCATTGGTGGCGTTTGTGATTCTATTTTTGGTCTTTTTTAATGCTTCAGGCGAGCGCGTACCGCTTTATCTTTCAAACAATACGACGAGAGCCGCCCTAAAAAAATTGATTGAACCTTTAAATCATGTGCGTTTTATCGACTTAGGCAGTGGTCTAGGGGGAACCGTAGCTTTTATGGCGCAGCAGCCCAATGTTGAAGTGGCTGAGGGCGTTGAAACTGCGCCGATTCCTTATTGGATCTCTAAAGTGGTGACCGCGATAAAAGGGGGAAAGGTTTATTGGAAGAGTTTGTGGAAGGTGAATTTATCTCACTATAATGTGGTCTATGCTTTTTTATCACCCGAGCCAATGCCAAAGCTGTGGCATAAGGTGGTCACTGAAATGCAGCCTGGAGCGATTTTTATCAGTAACAGTTTTGCCGTTCCGGAGGTGAATCCAACCGAGATATGGGAGTTAGAAGATGCACGCAAAACAAAGCTTTTTATTTATCAATTGGCAGAAGATGGAGAGGTTGCAAAATCTCTGAATTTAGATCAGGACGTTTTGTGATTTTTGCTTTACAATGCCTTAACAAATCTGTATGATACCCATCTCGAAATTGGAGACGTGGCCGAGAGGCTGAAGGCGCTCCCCTGCTAAGGGAGTATGGGGTTTGTAGCTCCATCGAGGGTTCGAATCCCTCCGTCTCCGCCATTTCATTGTTAAAAAATCCTTTAAATATGCTTGACAGTTTAAAGGTGAGTGACTAAAATACGCCACTTCAAAACAACGCGCCTGTAGCTCAACTGGATAGAGTACTCGGCTACGAACCGAGCGGTTAGGGGTTCGACTCCCTTCAGGCGCACCATATTCTAAACCCTCGCTTGCATTAGCACATTAGCAAGCGGGGGTTTTTCATTTCTGTTGTCTATGGGTAAAGGGCTTCAAAGCCCTAAGTGCGCGTGATTAAGCTAATCGTTTGTTGGCTTCTGCTTGAATACGCTTGATCATATGGTATAGCCCTGTGGAGCGGTTGGGCGATAGGTGTTGTAATAGCCCGATCTCAGCTAAAAAGTCTAAGGGGGCATTGACAATCTCTTCAGGCGTGCGGCCATTGTAGATTTTCAGCAACATGGCAATCAATCCAGCCACAATGGCGGCATCACTGGTGGCCTGCATATAAAGTCGGCCATCTTCACCTTCTTCGATATGAATCCAGACTTGAGACTGACAGCCGTGTATGCGGTTTTCTTCTGTTTTTAGGCTTTCATCCATTTTCTGTAAAGTTTTACCCATATCAATTAAATATTTATAACGATCTTTCCAGTTGTCAAAATGGGTAAAACGTTTGACTAAGTCTTGTTGAACTTCTTCAATGTTTTGGGTAGGGAGAGTGTGTTGCATAGCACTTCTTTGAAATTAATAAATAAAGGTTCATTGTAAAGAATAATGGATCGGGATCACAAGCTTTTTGGCTTTTGGCTCCATTTCTGGAGGGAAGGGTTTAAATTTCGCCTGCATCTGTTGTTGGATGAAGTGTGAAACGAAGTCGTACAGTGCCTTGTGATTTCTTCTTTGTGAACTTCGAGTAGGGTTCCAGTGTTTTGTGAATTTTTGCGGTTTCATCAACCCGTTTTTATAGGTACAATGAATGAAACTTGTTGAATGAAGATGCAGATGAAAGACAGTAAGTTAAGGTACGAATTGCTTCTCCAATTGGTGGAAAATGCACAAGATGGCGTGACGATCGCTGAAAAAGAAGGCAATGACACAATTTTGCTTTATGCGAATAATGCATTTGAACGTTTAACTGGCTATAAAGCCGATGAAGTCTTGTATCAGGATTGTCGTTTTCTACAAGGTGATGACACTGATAGAGCGGCGGTCGATGTTATTCGCAAAGGAATTGAGCAAAACCGCCCTGTGAGAACGGTCTTGAAAAACTATCGTAAAGACGGTTCGGTGTTTTGGAATGAGTTGAGCATCACGCCTTATTACGATGAAGTTGATAGGGTGACTTATTATATAGGGATTCAAAAAGACGTTACGGAACAAGTTGAGTTGGCGAAGAAGCTTGAACAAGCGGAAAAGACCATCGCACAACTCAAGGAACAGCTCAGTTAACGATTTCCAGTTCTGAAGCACTTCTAGTCTCTTTAGAAGTGTTTTTTCTGTTTATTATTTTAATGGTTTGAACCAGTCGTTAAGCTCGCGAATGCGACAAGAGCCGAGCTTGTCTTGATGTTGTTTGGCGTCTGCTGAGCCAAATAGTAAGTTGTTGAGCGTGGTATGTTTTTTTAGCCAAGGTAGCCAGATAGACAAATTTTCTTTGTTCAGTGTGGGGTCAACCAGACAGATACCATCGCATTCTAGGGCTTTTATGGTATCTAGCAGAGTGTCGGGACTCACCCAATTGTCCAGTAGAACCACGTTGAAGTGATATTCCCCAATGAAATGAGCGACCAATGCACTCAGCCACTTCGGCTGGTTGCTTGTAGTAGTTTGTATCAACAAGGTTTGTCGATTAATGCTGTATTGTTGTTGCAGATAATAGAGTCTTGCCTGCAGGCGTTGTTGCAAAAGGCTGTCAAACAGCATTTTACCAACGTTATCCGCCGCCTCATTTTGCGCTTCTATCGAAAGAAATGTTTGAATCAGTAGATGAGCCGAAATCGTAAAAGGCAGTTCACTAAAAATCCTTTCGATTAAGCTATGGAGCTTTGGCTGGTCGATATTCCTAATAGCGCTTATCAATGATTTCTTTAGGGCTTCGGGTGAGGCATTATTGGTGGCTTCGCTAAGCGTCTGTAAATTGAGTTCATTGTCAGCTTCAAGTATTTGTTTGACTTGGCTGATAGGTACGCCCTGTTCATTGACAAGATTCATTGCCTTTTGTATTAGCTGAATGTGGTCTCGTGAGTAAAGGCGGTGCCCGGATTGTGTGCGAATCGGTTCAACTAAACCATAACGGCGTTCCCACGCGCGAAGTGTGATAGGGTTGATGCCCGTTAAACGCGCAACCTCTCGGATTGGATAGAGGGACTTTGTATTATGCTCCTCGGTGACGAGGGGGCTTTGTAAATCGTTCATACTCATGGCGACTATTTTACGATAAATTAGTATGGGTGAAGAAGCTGATCATCTTTTCCTCAAAGGTTTGCCAGTAATTGTTCTCTAACCTCGGTTGAAAGAGGGGTTTTACCCAGCCTAACCAATAAGCCTCTGCACTACCGGCCAGCGGGAGCGCCGCATGTGCCACGTTCGTAAAGCTGAATAACAGGCTCAGCAGTAACAGCTTCCTAGTCTTTGCAGCAAGATTTGTGAATGCTAACGTTGAGGGGCTTGAAAGTAGAGTGAATCGTTTCATGTCAGTCACCTGTTTAGGATTCACTCAAGTCCTGTTTTGCAAAAAACAGATTCACAGTACCAACATGGAATCCGAACTTGGTAACGTGCGCGGTGTTGAGCATGACTTCGCCTTCATGTAAGAACATCCAGTCGTTGAACTTCACATCAATGGTGCCGTCTTTGTATGGCAGCCTTAATGTGTATCGCCAGTTCAGTGCCGAGCCAGCGGATTCTCCTTGTGCAATACCGACAATATCTCCTGCTTTGCCTTGATAATGCCCATTCCCCAAGTCGGTGATTTGCCACACACGCTCTTGACGTTCGCCGTCATGGTAGATGAACTTCTCGTCAAGGGTCAGTTGTTTGCCGTTGATTTTGCCTTCAATATTGACTTTGAAGCGGCGGATAACTTTGCCACTGCGATCTGAAAATTGTCCCCAAGCATAGGTTTTTCCATTGAAATATTCAAATAGATTAAACACCGGCTTGGTATCAGCATAGTCCTTAACATTGGTTGAGCTACAACCGCTGAGCATAAACATAAACAGGCCTCCAAATGTGTAAATAACGGCTTTAAAAAGTGATGATGGTTTTAGTGATAATCGATTCATACTAGATTCCTTTGGAATTGATGCCGGACTTAGCGTTGGCTAAGGTTTTGGATCGAGTTGATCGAGTACTTCTTGGTTTCTCGAGCACAAATTGATAGACATTGATTTGCTCGGTATCGAATCCGACACGACAGTAATCTAGGTAATAACGCCAAATTCGCTGAAAACTTTCGTCATAACCCATTTTCAGTAGTTTCTCATGATGGGATTCAAAGTTCTGTAGCCATTGATGGAGTGTTTTGGCATAGTCCTGACCGAAGGCAAATTCATCAATTAGGTCAAGGTCATGATTCTCTGCCAATGTTCTTATTTGCGTTGGGCTTGGGAGAAGCCCGCCCGGGAAGATGTAGGCCTGAATAAAGTCGACACTGTTCTGATAGCTGTCAGCATAAGCCTCATCGATGGTGATAATTTGTAAAGCAGCGCGCCCACCAGGTTTCAACAGCTTGTTCAGTTGGGTGAAGTAGGTTTGCCAATATTCTTTACCAACGGCCTCGAACATCTCAATGCTGACAATGTGGTTGAATTGGCCTTGCATATGGCGGTAGTCGATTAAACGAATCATTGCCCGTTGAGATAAACCTGCATTGGCAAGTCGTTCACGTGCATAATCATGTTGTTCTTTGGAAAGCGTGATGCCAGTAACGTTTCTCAGTTGTCTTGTGGCGAGTTCGGCAAACCCACCCCAACCACAGCCGATTTCCAGAATATGCTCTCCTGGACGCGAATCAAGCTTATCCAGCAGTCTTTGGTATTTGCGTTCTTGCGCTGTGCGCAGAGCAACATTTTCATCAGTCTCAGTGTGGCTAAACAGTCCACTTGAATAAGTCATGCTTTCGTCGAGCCATAGGCGATAGAAATCATTGCCAAGGTCATAGTGCGCGGCAATGTTGCGTTTGCTATTTTCAACGCTGTTATGGGAGTTTGCATGGCGTTTTTGCAAGCGACGCATGAATCCATTCTTAGGTTTGAGTGTCTCACGCAGCAGTGTTTCATTTTGTTTGCCGAGCAGTAGCAGGTTATAGAGCGAAGTCGTTTCGATGGCTTTTTCTGCATAGGCGGTAGCGAACCCTAGTACTCCTTGGGTGGAGAGCAGCCAAAGAAAGCGCATGGGTTTCAATAGTTGTAAGTCTGCTTGGCAACCGCTTCTTTTTCCTTTGAGGTGACGATTGATACCTGCATAACTGATGTGAAGAACGCCGGCTTCAAGCGCATCAA
The DNA here is from genome assembly GCF_054657255.1 of Galenea microaerophila. Taxonomy (NCBI): domain Bacteria; kingdom Pseudomonadati; phylum Pseudomonadota; class Gammaproteobacteria; order Thiotrichales; family Piscirickettsiaceae; genus Galenea; species Galenea microaerophila. The sequence goes on along the minus strand of NZ_BAAHWZ010000001.1, from coordinate 972,429 downwards.
AAGGCAGCTTTTTCAGTACCCAGCGGGCAAAGAAGCGTTTGATGACGTTGGCGGAGCCTGACCAACCTTCCGGCTCGGCAAAAGCTTTGTTAATGGAAGGGCTGTAATCTGTTTGCAAATCTGGATTCATCCTGTGCCTCCTAGTTGCACCATAAATAATTAAGATTGTTTGAATTGCATTTCGCTGTGGCTATAGTCGATATCCCTCAGGGCAGCAGGTGTTCGGTGGAATTTGCCGCCTTTAAGCCAAATTTTCAGTGCCCACCAATGAATCATGCCGATGACTTTTAGGCTTTGCCAAGGCAGCCTTAAAAACTGTTTGAGCAGGTTGCTGTTGTTCAAAGGCTGATGAATACCGCTTTGGGTTGCAATCAACAAGGGAAAAACTGGGTTGTCGGTTTCTGCCCCTGTTGCTGTCATAGATGCGACAGTCGGCTTTGCCCATTCCTCGATGTGCATTTGATAACGCTTTCTTGGGGCCTTGAAGCGAAATTGATAGCGTTGTGCCATGTTGATAAAGGGCGATACGTGGAACACCTTATCAGCCTGCGTTTCGAGTGAAGCGCTGTTATGTGCGATGTTGACACCATCTAACGGGTTGCCTTGATTACAAAGTACATAGTGATGCCATTGTCCGAAAGTGTTGCTGACTTCGGCAATCACTGCAATCAATCTCTCCTCAGAGTCATAAGCAAACCACATGGAAAGTGGATTGAAGCTATAGCCTAATACTCTTGGCAAACACAGCAATTCAACCCGTTTAGCGGGCTGTTTTAAACCATAATTCAGCATAAATTCGTCAAACCATTCGCGCCAAGGGCGACCATCGCGCGAACCGTGATCTCTGGTGTATAGGCCGAGCAAGTTGAAACGGTTCAATGACAACCAGCGTAATTTACGGGCAGTGGCTTCAATGCGATCAATGTCGACCTTCAAGCTGAACACGCTATACTTGAATTTGTAAAATAAAGGTGCGTTGCGCTGATGCATCACCTCTCCAACATAAAGTCCTTGCGTATAGTCGATGTTATTAGCCATATTTTCGATCCGGTTCAATGTGGTTGCGGTTATCGCCCATTGAGTGGGGGGATGGCATTTTGTCGGTTAAGTCTTCATGACTGTTTTGTTTGCTTTCCCAAGGCAGTGCCAGTCCCCAAAGCTTGGCTAACTCCGCGGCGCTACGCAGTCCGTCTTCATGGAATCCATAACCAAAATAGCTGCCGGTAAACCAGCAGTGACTTCTGCCTTGCAGTTTTCTAAGTTGTGTTTGTGCCACCATGGCGGCCTCATCGAATACGGGGTGGTCATAGCTCATCCGCATCCAAACATGTTCATCTGCGGGAGGATGAGGAGGGTTGAGGGTTACAAACACAGGCTTGGGGGTTTTGAAGTTTTGTAAATGATTCATCCAATAGGTCACCGACACAAATGGCTCGGTGCCTTGCTGGTCGCTGAGGTAGTTCCAGGATGACCAAGTCAGTTTGTTTTTCGGCATTAGGCTTTCGTCACTGTGCAGCCAGGTATCGTTAGGCTGGTATTTGAAAGCATCCAATAGTGCAAAATCCTCACCCGGTAAGAGCTTGCGTGCCTGGTCGGCATGGCAAGCAAACACCACCTCATCAAAAACATGCCAATCTTGGTTGCTGTCTTGTAGTCGTACCCCTTCGGCCAGCATTTCAACGGCAATGACCTCGGATTGAATGACTTTAAAGCTCATCTTGCTTAATATTGCATCAAGGTAACTACGACTGCCATTAGTGACTGTTTTCCATTGCGGGCGGTCTTTAACATTCAGCAACCCATGATTATTGAAGAATCTTAGAAAACTGATGACTGGAAACTGTTTCATTAATTCAGTAGGGCATGACCAGATGGCAGCCGCCATCGGTAACAAGTAATGGCGTTGCAATGCATCAGAAAAGCCATGCTGTTCAAGATAATCACCTAAGCGCATTTGTGAGAGCGTAATACTGTCTAGGCCAGTATTCAGGTCTGATTTCGCCTGTTTGTTGAAGCGTAAAATCTCGAAGATTAAAGCCCAGTGATCAGCGCTGAATAGATTGCGTCTTTGGGCAAACAGAGTGTTGAGGTTGCTACCGGCATACTCCAGTTTGCCTTGGTTGATGGAAACCCCAAAGCTCATGTCAGTGTCCTCGGTTTGAATGTCGAGATAATGAAGCATTTTGGTTAAAAGCGGGTAGTTGGGTTCGTTGTAAACGATAAAGCCGGTATCAACCGCTTGATGCATACCTTGCTCAGTAAAAGGAACATCGACCGTGTGGGTATGCCCGCCAATATAATCATTCTTCTCGAAAAGGGTAACCTCATGTTCTTGAGCAAGAAACCATGCGCTACTGATACCACTGATACCGCTACCGATTACGGCGACTTTCTTTTTCATAACTTTTCCTTTACAAGTTGTAGCCAAATCGAGTGTTGCCTTGAGGGGTTTAAGCTATACTCTTGTACAACATTTTGATAATATTTATACATAAATTATACAAAGATTCAAATAAAATATTTTCCAAGCCGTTTTTGAACGGTTTATTTGGAAGCGTTGACTGGTTAAATCGCTATCAATAAAGGGAGATGGTTGCGTAAGCTTTAGTCTCAAATATTGAAGGAGGGTATGAAATGGACGGGACACGTAAACGGCAGAAAGCGCAAGGAGAGAGGGTTTGGCTAGTTGGCGGGTCATCGGGTATCGGGATGGCGTTGGTGAAGGTCTGGCTCAAGCAGGGTAAGCGTTTGGTGGTGTCCGCCAGAACCGCGACCCAGAATGATGAGTTGCAAAAACTTGTACAGGCGTTTGACGGCCAGTTGCGGTTGATCGATATCGACGTCACTGACTCAAGCACCCTTACCCAGGAAGTTTTAGATCAGGTTTGGCAGGCTTATGAAGGACTAGACCTCTGGTTTTACAATGCTGGCGCTTATCAACCTATGACTCTGAATGATTGGGACGAGAAGGTTTTTATCAATCTTGCGCAAACCAATTACTTGGGTGCGGTGCGTTTGATGGTCAGGTTACTGCCCTATTTTCGCAAATACGGGGGTGGAAGATGGGTTTGGAATGTGAGTTTATCCGCTGACTTTGGGTTACCTTACGGTGGCGCCTACAGTGCACCCAAAGCTGCTTTATTGAATCTGGCGCAATCGATTCAACCCGAATTGGCAACTGAGGGCATTCAGCTTCAGGTCATTAACCATGGCTTTGTGCATACTCGTTTGACAGCAAAGAATGATTTTCCTATGCCGGGGGTGATGGAAGCTTCCGAAGCGGCGGTCAAAATCGCACAAGCCGTTGATCATGGCAAAGGGTTTGAAATACGTTTTCCTTTTGGGCTAGGAACCCTGTTGAGACTATTGAAGTTGCTGCCCTACCGACTTTCACTGGCAATGACCAAGAAAATGTTAAACAACAAGGATGACGTTAAATGAATCAAGACGATTTTTATCATCGGGCACTGCAAACCTATACCAAAAATTTTGAGGAAATGACGCGTGTCAATTTCCGTGAAAAATTGGCGGTCTGTTTTAGTGAGGATGCACGTTTTAAGGATCCGTTCAACGACGTTAAAGGTCATGCGCGCATTTTGGCGGTGTTTGAACATATGTATGCAACGTTGGACAGTCCCAAGTTCCAGATTCAATCTGCGCTGTTGGAGGGAGACAAGGGCTATATTGATTGGCGCTTCTTCTTCCGTATCGGTCATGATGGCTCTAGTCAGGTGATTGAAGGCATGAGCCGAGTGAGGTTTGATGAACAAGGGCGTTGTAAGGAGCATATAGACTTTTGGGATAGTGGCGAATACGTTTACCGCAAAGTGCCTTTATTGGGCTGGTTCAATAACTTGGTCGCTAAGAAATTGTCGGCAAATCCATAATCGAAGTTGTCTGATTAGCAGCGAAAAATCTATCATCCTGTCCTTGCTTGTTACGACGTTGAAAGGTTCCTGTTTTCGCATTTCCTTGTGCAAGGTCTTGCCAGATAAAAAAGCGGTTCAAACTGATTGAACCGCAAACTCAAGCATGAAACACCTATAACCACCAATGCATAAGCTTAGTTGTTTAGTGCTTTTCGCTTAACTGCATGGTTAAGTTAATTTAGAAGAGGGATAGAACAACCTTTGAGTGATGCCTAAAAAATAGTTGCTTCATCAATACGATAAAATTATGTATAAGTATTGTCAAATAATTATACGAATATTGTACAATCTGATGATGCATGTTAAGTTTTGAATGAAATTCAAGATTCATGAAGCCCAAACTTGTGAGGAATGGTCTATGGAGATGGATGCTCAAGGCACAAATTTGAAGGTTGTATTATTAGGTGGCACAGGCTTTGTCGGAACTGCCTTGACCGAAAAATTGAGGCTTGCCGGAATGAATGTGGTTTCCTATGGACGAAATGCGTTCAATTGCATTGAAAATCTGAAATCGATTTTGGAAGGCTCTGACATTTTAATCATGTTGGCAGGCGCCAATATCGGTGAGCGTTGGACGGCGAAACATAAACAGGCGATTTGGGATAGTCGGTTGAAAACCAATGCGATGCTTGCCACCGCACTCAGCGAACTATCTTTGCCGCCCAAGCGAATATTTTCAGCATCAGCGGTTGGTATCTATCCACAAAACGATTGTACTAACCCTGTTGATGAAAGTTGTTTGCAAATCGGTCAGTCCGAACTGGGGATTTTAGGATCGGCATGGGAGCAGGCTTCCAGAGGCTTATCACCAGAACCGGTCATAATGCGGTTTGGGGTTGTGCTGGAAAAGCATGGCGGGGCCTTAGCGAAAATGCTGCCCCCTTTTAAGATGGGGGTGGGCGGACCGGTTGCCGGTGGACAACAGTGCATGAGTTGGATTCATCTTGACGATTTATGCGAAGCGGTACTGTTTTTGATAAATAACCCTCATTCATCTGGTGTTTATAATCTTTGTGCGCCAACGCCTGTTTCCAATTGCGAGTTTGGTGCGACCCTCGCCAAGGTGTTGCATAGACCTTTCTGGTTGCCGCTGCCTGCTTGGTTTCTGAAAATCGTTTTTGGCGAGGGCGCACAGGTGTTGACCCATTCTTCTGCTGTTATCCCCAAAAGGTTATTGGCGGCGGGGTTTAGTTTTCGTTATCCAACTGTTCAGCGAGCGATGCAGTCGATTTTTGATGGGAGGTAAACTCATGAAAAATCTACCAGGTTGGGTTTTTCGGTAATGGCGTCAAACAAAGTGGTGCTCAAAATCGATGTCGGCTATGGATTCATGGCATTACCCTTGGTGTTGTTGGGGGGGTTGCTCTACCTCTATGTGCCGAGTTATCTGTTTGATAACTGGCAGCAGGTTTCTCTGACGGTGATTGGCGGTGTCTTGATGTTGGCGCGTCTGCTTGATGTGGTCACCGACCCATTGATTGGTTATTGGTCGGATGACTGATTGCGTTGACCGCGATGAAAATATGGGTTATACCGCAGTTGCAGACACCAAAGCCTCATGGTCTAAAAAACCGCCCAAGCTCGCGATAGGAGATGGGGATTTAGGCTTTTGGGCGGCAGTCAATGAGCAATGGCCTAATACCACTCAGCAGCGTTTCTGGGTACACAAGACGGTCAATGTGCTCAATAAACTCCCTAGGAGAATCGGTCTTTGCAACAGTTCGATTGAGAGGCAAAACAATAAAAAACTGTGGTAATCGAGAGACGACTTTGGCCATGTCATTTAAATCAATAGAAAGCGCAGAGAAACTCTGTAAACGGCTGATAGGTTATAAAAAACTAGCGGAAGTGATTCAGGGAGTCTTTTAAAAGACGGTGAGAAAATTGAAAAACCAGAGGGTTAAACGGGATATGCCGCTTAATTTTCAACATTCTCATACACCAGATTTGACACTAACTCTAGTGCTAATGGTGGCTGGCATATTGGTGAGGAAAAAACCGTTAGAATCATTTTACTCATTTTTTAATATTTACGCATGGAGTTCCCGAAATGGCAGAAGAAAAGATAAAAGACAGGGCAAAAAATATACTCGGTACCGAGCTGCAGTCCTGTTGCACTGAACCGATGACAGGGTTCTTTAGGGATGGTTACTGCAACACCAATCAATTGGATCAGGGAACGCATGTGGTGTGCGCCATCGTGACGGATGAATTTCTCGCCTTCACCAGATCACGTGGTAATGATCTCAGTACTTCGCGACCAGAGTTTCAGTTTCCTGGTTTAAAATCTGGAGATCGATGGTGCTTGTGTGCGCTGCGCTGGAAAGAGGCATATGAAGCAGGCGTTGCACCGCCTTTAAAACCAGAAGCGACCCATGAGAAAGCACTCGATTTTATACCTAGAGAAGTACTGGAAAAGCACTACATTCAATAAACAGGAAATAACCATGACGAAACCACTTGATACTATTCACCACACCGCCATACAGGTGAAAAATATTGCCCACGCTGTTACATGGTACACAGAGCGCTTTGCATCTGAGATTGAATATCAGGATGATAGTTGGGCGATGCTGATGAAAACAATGTTGAGATGCTAACATTACCAAGTGAAGATAATGCCACATGAAAAAGAGATGGATTATGATTTTTACAATTATTGGAATCGTTCTTATTGGCGCAATTGCTGCGGGGCCTATTATGAGTAATGTAGAAACGCCTAAATATGAAGTAGTCAAATCAAAGGGTTCTATTGAGATCAGGCAATATGAACCAATGATCATTGCACAAGTGCGGGTGAACGGTAAACGCGAAGAGGCTATTGGTGACGGTTTCCGCTTACTGGCAGATTATATCTTTGGCAACAACATTGCTAACAAAGACATCGGGATGACGGCACCAGTGCAGCAGCAGGAAAGCACAAAAATTGCTATGACAGCTCCCGTACAGCAGCAATCAACAGGTGATGATTGGCTGGTAAGTTTTGTCATGCCTTCCAAATACACGATGGACACACTGCCTACGCCAGTAAACGAGCATGTGACTCTAATAAAAATACCTGCCAAGACTTTCGCGGCGATTACATTTTCTGGTACTAATTCAGACGAAAATGTGAAAGCACATGAAAAGATATTGCTCGAATATGTAAAAGCTAACGATCTTTCCGTCATCGGCACACCCAAATATGCCTTCTATAACCCTCCATGGACATTACCCTTTATGCGTCGCAATGAGGTTATGATTGAGATTCAAGGGCATTAAAGATCTGTTTCCAATGAAGGCAAAGCCGGATTTAAACCCTCGGTATCGTAGCGTATCCAGTCCACCTTAATTGTATTAGGATTTTAGAGTTATTTTAGGGTCGACTAAACAAAAGTTCATTGTAAAGAATAATGGATCGGGATCACAAGCTTTTTGGCTTTTGGCGGCATTTCTGGTGGGAAGGGTTTAAATTGCGCCTGCATTTGTTGCTGGACAACTTCTAAAGCCGCTTGATCTAGCGCTTGATATCCAGATGAAGTTTGAATTTCAATATGGGTGATATGACCATTTGGATGAAGTGTGAAACGAAGTCGTACGGTGCCTTGTTGATGGCGTCGCCGTGCGCGATAAGGGTAGTTTTGTTGAGCATAGTAAGCGATTTTTTGACTCAGTTCTGTCAAATATTTTTGTTCAATCGCTTTGTATGAAGCAGCCGATTTATGGGGAAGGGGAGGGTTTGTCGCGGTCTGTTTGCTAGGTAAGGCATGAGGCGTTACTATTTTTGTAGGCGGAGTCGTCGGGTTTTTCTTTACAGAAGTTTTTTTTGGGGGGGTAGAGTCTGGCTTCGCTATGGGTTGAGTGACCTGTGGCGCTGTTTTTTCTTTTAAGTTTTTTGGGGGGAGGGTTGTTTTGGCTTGGCGTTGAGGTTTAGGGAGCGGTTTGGTCTTGGGTTTTTGACTAGACTCCTGTTTGGGTTTTGGTTTAGACTTTTGTTTTGACTTTAGTTTTTGAACGGGTTGGGTAGGGGGGTGAATGGGGTGAGTTGGTGCGGCTTTTGTGCGTGGTTGGATAGATGAGGGCTTTTTTATCGTTGGAGCGGGTTCAGCAAACATATTTAAAGTGATGGGAACCGGTTTTAAGGTTTGTGTGATGGGGCTGAGTTGAGATAAAAAAGACCAGAGCGCCCATAGGATGAGCAGATAAAGAGCGATGCTGAGAAGAAAGGCCTTGCGCGCAGGGGTCATGGGTTAATCTTGATGTTGAGTCAAAATGGTGAGATGGTCAAAATGCTGTGCTTTGAGCATGTCGATGACTTGGGTGAAGCGACCAAAGTGGGCTTTTTTGTCCACTTTAAGTTGAATCGGTTGATGCGAGGGAAGCTGTGATAAGGTTTGTTTGAGTTCAGTTAAGCTACGAGGGTCTTGATTAAAGAAAATTTTCCCCTGAGCGTTGATTGCAATTTGTACTGTTTTTGAGGCGGTAGGCGTTGAAATGGGTTGGGTGTGTTTAGTCTGCGGGAGATCGATATTCAGTTGATCTTGCGCAATAAAGCTTGCGGTGGTTAGGACGATGGCTAACAGCACCAGCATGACATCAATCATCGGAATGACATTGATTTGGTCAAACTTTTTCATGAGTGCGTTTGGGCTTGAAATTTTAGCTGCAGGACTTCTACTTTTCGCATTAGGGCGTTATAGCTCATAATGCTAGGGATGGCAACCAGAATCCCTCCGGCGGTGGCCTTTAGCGCCAAAGCCAAACCGAGCATAATGGCGCCACTATTGAGGTGTGCACTGTGGCTGAGGTCATAAAAGGTGATTAAAATACCTAAAATGGTGCCGAGTAAACCCACATAGGGGGCATTCGCGCCCATGCTGGCAATGGTGGTGAGGTGGCGGGTTAAGTCGATGGTTAGCAGTTCGGGTTGGGTGTATTGAGAGAGATCCAACTGTTTAAAAAACAGCAGGCGCTCAATGCTCAACCAAAGTGTGATAAACCCCATTAATCCTAAAGTGCTAAAGATAATAGGGTCAAGATATTCGCGCAAAAGTTCCATGATTAGCGTCTCTTTGAATTGGGTCAGAGTTTGTCAAACTTAGGTAGGAAAAGCAATTTTAAAGCGTGAACAAATCTTGAATAAGCTTTAGATTTCTAGAAAGTCTAAACAGGCATCTAATCCCCGAAAATTAATAGCGGTATCGGCTTGCGCTTGTACAGTTGGCTTGGCGTGATAGGCTATACTGAGTCCCGCTTCCTGCATCATCAGTAAATCATTGGCGCCATCCCCAATAGCGATCACTTGATCCGGTGTGATTTTTAATTGCTGACAAAGTTCATGCAGGTAGTCGGCTTTGGCTTGGGCGTCGATAATGTCACTATCTACCGTACCGGTCAGTTTGTCCTCTAGTTCCTCTAAAATATTGGCGCGCGTAAAATCTAGACCATATTCGGCTTTCAGTCGGTCGGTAAAATAAGTAAAGCCGCCTGAAACGAGGGCGAAAGCGATATTTTTGGCTTTTAACCCTTGTAGCCACTGCTCTGCGCCTGGATTGAGACAGAGACGTTCTTGGTAAACCTTTTCCAGAGCTTGCACTTCTAGACCTTTCAGCAGTGCCACCCGTTTTTTAAGAGAGGCAGAAAAATCCAATTCACCCCGCATAGCGGCTTCAGTAATGGCGGAGACTTGCGCTTTAATATTGAGCATGTCGGCAATTTCATCTACGCACTCTATGGCAATTAAGGTAGAGTCCATGTCACTGATGACTAAGCGGATCGCTTCAGGTTGATAGGTTTCAGGCAGAAGATTGATGTCGAGTTTCAGTTGTTGTCGCAAGGCGTTGAGTCGCTCTTTGCTAATTTTGTGTGCTGCATCACATTGGTAATGATTCTTTTTAGCATACAGGGGGGCGCCAAGAACGGTTTCAATTTCGAGTTGTTGAGCGTTTTCAAGTTGTGGGGTGTGAATCAGGTAGAGTGGCATGGTATTTCCTAAGCGTAATTTAAGTCAATTATTTTAGTGTGTGCCAGTTGGTCATGCAAAAATTGTTTTTTAGGCGAGAAGAAAAGCCATAACCAACTGATGGGGAGAAGTAATGCGGCCCAGAAAAAACGGACATTGGCGTCGTGTCGAGTTAGAAGTGAGCCATCTTCCCTCACCAGTCTTAAATGCCAAGTCCGGAGCCCTGGGGTTTGGCCGGTTTTAAGCCAAAAGTGGGTGAAGTAGAGATAAGTGATGGCGATTAAATAGAATTGAAAACTGATTAAATTTCGAGAGTCTTGCTCAAATCCAGGGCCTAGCCAAAGGACAACGGGCAGTGTGGCGGCAAACCAAACGGCGAGTAAGAGCAGGAGGTCATATAAAAAAGCAAACAAGATTTTTAGCGCAGTTTTCATGTGACTTATAATACCTGAATTACTAGACAAGTTTAAGGAGAAGTGCGGATGAACCTATCCGGTGAAGTGGGACTTTCTTGGGTATTGGTAGGTTGGTTAGGGGCTTTAATGATGGTCATCTGGTCTTTGCGCCATGCACCTTGGCACAAGGTGATGGGGGACAGTGGTGCGCAAAGTGTTTTTTTGGGGATGACGGTCATTGTGTTTTTAATCTGGCATACAGATACTGAAATCAGTAATGGGTTGAATTTTCACTTTCTATTAATGACCTTACCCACTTTAATGTTTGGCTTTCCTTTTGCCCTATTGTTGGCTTTTCTAGTGACCATTGGTATGACATTAACAGGAAGTTGGGATTGGGCACTTTTGGGTTGGAATTATCTATTGATGGGGGTTGTCCCTATTGCCATCACTTGGTGGTTGGCAAAGTTGGCTTATCGTTATTTAGATCGAAACTTTTTTGTATTTGTGTTGCTGAATGGATTCTTTGCTGCGGTTTTGTCAACAGTGATCGCCTTACTGCTTATTGGAGGGGTGATGAGTTTGAGTGGCTTACAGAGTTGGGCTGTGGTGTCTAAACAGTATATGGGATTGGTGCCGATTTTAGCTTTGCCAGAAGGCTTTTTGAATGGCTTTTTATTGACAGCAATGGTGCTGTTTAAGCCGCAGTGGTTGGCGTGTTTTAGTGATGAAGTCTATTTAAAAGGGAAGTAGGTAGAGAGACCTTTGCACGAGATGGATCTACGGCTAAAAATGGTCAAAATTTCCCTTATCGTTGTTGGAAAACTTGGCAATAGCGGGCTATTACCTGCGTTTCCCGCCTAGATATGGAAAATTTTTTCTCATTTTTAGCTCGCATCCCACTCATGCAAAGATCTCTTTAAAAAAGCCAGCTTGCGCTGGCTTTTATTTAAATTAAAGGTTGATAGCGATTATTTTCTTGCCCAAAGTGGGGTAATGTTTGCATAATCTTCTGTTTGTTTAACTTCTGCCTTAGCAACCTTGAGTGCAAGCTTCGCATTTTTCATGGCGGTCGCTTTATCCCCTTTCTTGTGTGCAGCTTCTGCTTTTGCTAAGTAATCTTCTACATAAGGCAACTTCATTTTTTTCTGTTTCCAGACGTCGCCGCGCTCAGCAGCGATTTTATGAGCAGCTTTGGCTTGGGCAACAATGTCACTGTATGAATTTGAGGCTGACATTGGGTTGTTTGAGCAAGCACCGAGGGTGACAGTGGTGGCAATGGTTGCAGCAATCAGTAATTTTTTCATTGGTTCCTCCAATTGATGAGCTTTTATTTTTATGTTTGTCGTTCTGTACATGATGACAGCAACTACAATTTTAGCGGGTTTAACCAAATAGTAAAGGTCTATGCACAGTCTATTTGGAAAAATTAAGTATCGAAAATAGGTTATCCAGTTTACCCTGACACTGTCAATCCTTATAATGTACAAAAGTTTATTGAAATAAAGTGCTTTTTGTACCCAGTTGAATTTAAGTTTATCATAACCCATTGAAAATTAAGAAAAATATTGTTTTCATTCGGTTTGCCAACTATAAAATGATGTAAATTTAAAATATTAATATGGGTATAAGAGACCTTTGCGCGAGATGGATCTACGGCTAAAAATGGCTAAAATTTCCCCTATCGTTGTTGGAAAACTTGGCAATAGCTGGCTATTGCCTTCGTTTCCCGCCTAGATATGGAAAATTTTTTCTCATTTTTAGCTCGCATCCCACTCATGCAAAGGTCTCTGTCACTATTGATAGAAGTAGAAGGGTGATGAGCCTCTCTGTTCAAAAAGCACTCGAAAAATGAGATAGGAAAAATTATGCGAATTCTACAAGAAGCTTTAACGTTCGATGATGTTCTTTTGGTCCCCGCGCACTCAACTGTGTTGCCGAATGAGGTCAGTTTAAAAACTAAAATCACTCGCGAAATTGAGTTAAATATTCCGTTTGTTTCTGCTGCCATGGACACGGTGACAGAAGCCCGTCTAGCGATTTCTATGGCTCAGGAAGGGGGGATAGGGATTATTCATAAAAACATGACCATTGAAGAGCAGGCGCATGTGGTCACTAAGGTCAAAAAATATGAGCATGGTGTGATTACTGAACCGGTGACGGTTCAAGTGACTGATTCAGTCAAAGAGGTGATGGACATTACCAAACAGAACCGTGTTTCCAGTGCGCCGGTTATGGATGGTGAAGATTTAGTGGGGATTGTCACTTCTCGAGATCTGCGTTTTGTGAAGGATTTAAGTAAACCCGTTTCTAAGGTGATGACACCTAAAGATAAGTTGGTTACTGTGCATGAAAAAGCTTCTCGCGAAGAGGTGATGAAAAAATTACATGACTATCGAATTGAACGTTTGCTGGTGGTGGATGATGAATTTAATCTGAAGGGGATGATCACCGTTAAGGATATGATGAAATCCTCAGAACACCCAAATGCGTGTAAGGATGAAAATGGTCGCTTACGTGTGGGCGCGGCTGTAGGTACCGGTGCGGATACGGAAGCACGTGTTGCGGCATTGGTGGATGCAGGGGTTGATTTAATTATTGTAGATACCGCTCATGGACATTCCCAAGGGGTATTGGATCGTGTGGCTTGGGTCAAACAGAACTACCCAGGTATGCAAGTGGTTGGTGGGAATATTGCGACGGGAGAAGCGGCTTTAGATTTAGTTAAAGCCGGTGCAGATGGGGTAAAAGTCGGTATTGGTCCGGGTTCTATCTGTACGACACGTATTGTTGCAGGTGTCGGTGTCCCTCAAATTACAGCGATCTCTAATGTGGCTAAAGCCTTAAAAGGAACAGGCGTGCCCATTATTGCTGATGGTGGCATGCGTTTTTCAGGCGATGTGGCTAAAGCTTTGGTTGCTGGCGCTTCTTGTGCAATGATGGGGAGCATGTTTGCCGGAACGGAAGAAGCACCAGGGGAAGTGATTTACTATCAAGGACGCGCCTATAAATCCTATCGTGGCATGGGGTCTCTGGGGGCAATGAGTCAGAAACAAGGTTCCAGTGACCGTTACTTCCAATCTTCTAATGCAGCAGATAAGTTGGTGCCAGAAGGGATTGAAGGAAGAGTGGCTTATAAAGGGCCTTTGGCGCCGATCATTCATCAGTTGGTGGGTGGACTGCGTTCAAGCATGGGGTATACCGGCTGTAAAGATATTCCTGAGTTTAATACGAAGCCCAGCTTTGTGCGTGTGACCAGCGCTGGTATGGCAGAGAGTCATGTGCATGATGTGACCATTACCAAAGAAGCCCCTAACTACCGAGTTTAATTGGAAAAAATATGACAGAGACAACACACGATATTCATCAAGACCGGATTTTAATTTTAGATTTTGGTTCTCAATATACGCAATTGATCGCCCGTCGTATTCGTGAAATAGGCGTCTACTGTGAAGTAGAGCCTTGGGATGCGGGGGCTGAAGTCGTTGAAAAGTTTAAGCCTAAAGGGATTATTCTATCTGGTGGGCCCGAAACGGCCATTGGGGAAGATGCACCACGCGCACCGCAGATTGTTTTTGAGATAGGGGTACCTGTCTTAGGCATTTGTTATGGCATGCAGACCATGGCAGAACAGTTGGGTGGGCAAGTGATTCATGCAGATGAGCATGAGTACGGCTATGCGCAGGTTCGTGCGCGCGGCCATACTAAACTGTTAAAAGACATTGAAGATCATGTGACCCCTGAAGGCTATGCCTTATTGGATGTCTGGATGTCACACGGGGATCGTGTAGAGATAATGCCACCAGGGTTTAAGCTGATGGCGAGTACAGACAGTTGTCCTATTGCCGGAATGGCCAATGAAGAGAAAGATTTCTATGGCATTCAATTTCACCCTGAAGTGACCCATACGAAACAAGGTCGGCGCATTCTTGAACGCTTTGTGAAAACCATTTGTGGTTGTGAAGCCTTATGGACCACTGAAAACATCATTGAAGACAGCATTGCTCGCATTCGAGAGCAGGTGGGAGAAGATGAGGTCTTATTGGGGTTATCCGGTGGTGTAGACTCTTCAGTGGTAGCGGCACTGCTGCACAAAGCCATTGGGGATCAACTGACCTGTGTTTTTGTCGATCATGGTCTGCTGCGTTACGGTGAAGGCGATCAGGTGATGGCCATGTTTGCGGAAAATATGGGCGTTAAGGTGATTCGTGTTGATGCTGAGCAACGCTTTATGGAGGCTTTGGCAGGGGAAACAGATCCAGAGAAAAAGCGCAAAATTATCGGTCATGAGTTTATTAAGGTGTTTGATGAAGAAGCGAGCAAGCTGACGAATGTTAAGTGGCTGGCACAGGGTACGATCTATCCAGATGTGATTGAATCTGCAGGCGCTAAAACCGGTAAGGCGAAAGTGATTAAGTCTCATCATAATGTGGGCGGGTTACCGGAAGATATGCAGCTTAAGCTCTTGGAGCCATTGCGAGAGTTGTTCAAGGATGAGGTTCGCAAATTGGGTGTGACCTTAGGCTTGCCTTTTGATATGGTTTATCGCCATCCATTCCCTGGACCTGGACTCGGGGTGCGTATTTTGGGAGAAGTCAAAAAAGAGTATGCCGATATTTTACGTCTGGCCGATCATATCTTTATTGAAGAGTTACGTAAATGGGATCTGTATGAAAAAACTTCTCAAGCCTTTGCGGTTTTCTTGCCGGTCAAATCTGTAGGAGTCGTCGGGGACGCGCGTCGTTATGACTATGTGGTCGCACTACGTGCCGTGGAGACCATCGATTTTATGACTGCGCGATGGGCGCATCTGCCTTATGAGTTTTTGGAGACAGTTTCGAGCCGGATTATTAATGAAGTGCCTCGTATTTCTCGCGTCACTTATGATATTTCCAGTAAGCCGCCGGCTACGATTGAGTGGGAATAGTTTTCATTATTGATGCTTTAAAGGGCCTTCAGTTGAAGGCCCTTTTTGGTTGTGAACTTTGAGATGAAGTTAAATTTTTTAGCGATTGAATTTGAATGGATTAGAAGTGCCCGTCGCAAAAAGTCTGTTGCCTTAAAAGTGAGTCAATCAGGTGCGTTGCAGTGCATCACCCCTGACAGTTGGTCAAAAACGGCTCTATTTCAATTTCTTCAAAATCACGAAAGCTGGTTTATTAGGGGGGCAGAGCGTTTATCCGCGCAACCTAAAGTGCTTACACTTGCCAGAGGACAGTTAATTGAATTGCTTGGAGAGCCTTATCGATTGGAAATTGTGTGGGCAAAAAAGTCAGGATTTCAATTATTGGCCTCTTCGAGTATTGCTGTGATTCAGATTTCACAAAGAAAAGTCAATTATGCATTGAGTCATCCCAGTAGAGCGGGGTTAGAGGGGTTGGTTCAAAGCGCGATTCAAGAGGCATTAAGCCACTATTTTGCTCAATGGTTGCAAGTCAAATTGGCATTTTGGGAGCGAGAGATGTCGATTCGGTCCACAAGTATTAAAGTGAAAAATTATCGAGCGCGCTGGGGCAGTTGTGATGCGAAAGGGGGTGTGCAGTTTAATTGGCGGTTGGTGTTTGCGCCAGAGTGGGTGGTGGATTATGTGATTGTGCATGAATTGGCGCATCTATTTGAGCGTAATCATGGGCAGAGATTTTGGCGGATTGTTGAAACGCACTTTCCGCAATATCAGGCAGCTAAGCAGGTTTTAGCTGAAAAAGGCTCTATTTGGATGGGGTATTAAAAAACCCCGTTTGAAAAACAAACAGGGTTTTTATGCAGCCAATAAGTTTTCGAACCATCTCAATTCAATAGGCGTAGAAAACCTTATAGCTTTTAAGGGGCAAGCCCTTTAATTACATAGGATGAACGTTCTCAGCCTGAGGTCCTTTTTGACCTTGGGTAACATCCATAGAGACCTGTTGGCCTTCTTGAAGGGTTTTGCGCCCTTCGCCTACGATAGCACTAAAGTGAACAAAAACATCTTTGCCACCTTCTTGTTCGATGAATCCGAAACCTTTTTCATCGTTGAACCATTTAACTGTGCCTGTAACTTGATTTGACATGTATTACTCTTTCTCTTGCTTAACCCGCTATTGCAGGTTGTAAAAACTTATTGACTGAAAAATTCGGTCAACTTTCAAAAGTTTAGCGTTTAACTAAACTCGAGACCCAGTGTATAGAGTGTTGTAGATAAAGTCAACTAAATAATTGATTTTCTTTTCCGAAGCTGTCTCTAGGGATCCAGTTCCGGTGCATGATAGACATAAGGGCGGTGTGCTGAGAGCTTTTGCGTCTCTTGTTTCAGTGCTTCCACCTCTTTCTTTAGGGCGTCCTGCTGTTTTTGTAAGGTCTGAACCTGTTGTTGGATCATTTTTAAACTCTCTTGAATTAAGTCTAAATTATGACTTTTAACAACGTTGTTGACGGTTTTTTGTTTTAGGTCTGCTTGTATCTGTTTGATTTGACGACCTTGAACTTTTATTAACCAGCGAATAGCGGCCAGTTTTTTGGCGTCTTCTGGTGAAAGTTTGGCAATCACAGTTTGCGGGCTTGCATGTGCTGAGGGCGTCGCTTTGTTTGCTTGAATGGCTTGATGCACAAGCGCTTCCAAGGATTGTTGTTTGTGTAAAATTTGTTGAATGACTTGTTTGATTTCTCCGAGTTCTTTTAATGAAGATTCAGGTGAGTGTTCTGGCGCATGCTCTGGTGAATATTCTTGCGCGTGTTCTGGCACGTGTTCCGGTGTATGTGCTTCTGAATGCAAAGAGGAGGGCGTTTCATCCGTTGCAGGGACGTGATTCGCATGATCTGAATGAGAAGCGCCATTGTCAGGCACTGTGTGTTGTTCAGTAGGTTGAGCGGCCTCAGTTTCGGGAGGGGTTCCATGAGCATTGCGATGAATATTAACCGGTGTTGACGGCACTGTTGCAGGGGGAAGGGCAGCAGTTTTCTCTAATTTTGTGGAAAGAGTTTCAATTAAAGAAGAGAGTTCATCTACTTTTGTATTGATTTTATTTTGAAACAGGGTGTTGTTCGTTTGGATAATATCCGTCACTTCCCCCTTAAATTCATTGAATTTTTTATTTTGAGCGTAAAGCAGGTAGCCCATGACGCCTGCAGCTGATAGGGAGAAAATAAGACTAATAGTGGTCAGCAATGAAACTGCATTTTTATTTTTTGTTAGCTGCTTAGATTCGTTTTTAATGAGTTGCCGTAATGCATGATTGGCGTCACTGAGCTCAATGAGCTCAGCTTTAAGTTCATGTGCATTTTTAATGGCGAGTTCAGAGGATTTTTGACTGCTCTCAGCAGCATCTTGAGCAGCTTTGGCTGCTTCGAGTGCGATGGCCACAGCTTCTAACTCACTCATGGGGGCTGAGTAAGGTGCCTGTTGAGGCGTGTCTTGAGCAGAATGATTTGTTTGAACTTCAGGTGTCACCTCTTCATCCATTAATTCAAGTAGATCATTGAAGTCGTCACTCGCAGGCGAAGAATCAGGGGTTTCTGATGTAGGCTGTTTTTTAGACATTTCATTCTCTTTTAAGGTTCGCGTCAGATGCTCGGCCTGAGAAGAAGTTGGCGTGTCCATATTGTCTAGTGCATTTAAGAGTTCATCAGTTTGATCGTTCATATTTCGCCTGCTTTTAACAGTTGATTAAAAGGTAAGGTTATTCGGCTAAGGCACTTTTAATGGCTTCATTTTGTGCTTTAAGTTTTTCATTTCTGGCATGAATTTCCTGCAAAATGCTTGGCAGCTGTTCTTCACTGTAGCTAGGAATCTGATCAATTTCAATGCCACTTTTTTCCAACAATGTGCGTGCGCGTTCAGCCGCTTGGTAAGTTGTATTAATCTCTTCTTGCAATTTGAGTGTGCGTTCTTGTGCCGTTTTCGTGGCTTGAAGCGCCAGTTCAATGGCTTGTTGAGAAGAGTTTTTAACTTTTTCTGCCAGCAATTCGGTTTCTTTTTGCAGCTCGAGTGCAGCCTCGAGTTCAGAAACGGCTTGTTCAGGGGAAACCTTTTCGCTATTTATTGGCGCAGGTTCTGCTTGAGGTTTAGGAGCCACTTGGGCTTCGGGAATTTCTGCTTCCTCAGCTTGAGTCTCTTCAGGCGCTAGAACCTCTTCTATCTCTTCCATAGATTCAGTGATTGCAGGCTCTTCATTTTCTGAATGATCTTCAGAGTTTCCTTCATCCATCGTTTCTAAAAGCGCATCGATTTCTTGTAAATTATCCGCTTCGCCCGCACCGGATTCTGAGGGGGTTGTTTCTTCTGGGTTTGTTTCTGCTTGCATAGCCAGCATCTCATGAGTGGCCAATTCGTCTTGAGTTAAAGTGGTTTCTGACATGAGAGTGTTCCCCCTATTTAATGAGTCAACGAGTTTGTAGAGATAAAAGCAGGAAGTGTGCCATTTTTAGGTGTTGTTTTCATAAAAGTTGTTAGGGATCCAGGCTGACAAAAGGTCATTAACTGCTGATGCGTGGGGTGTTGGAAATGCAACTCTGCAGCGTGTAATAGCAGGCGAGAAGCTGCCTGTAGGCTATGAGGGTCAGCATAAAGATTATCGCCTAATATGGGGTGTCCCAGCATTTGCATATGGACACGAAGCTGATGGGAGCGACCGGTATGCGGAATTAGGGAAACCTCAAAGGCGTTGTCAAATTGGTGGCGGACGATCCACTCCGTGTGCGTATGTTTTCCATTTCGGTAGTCAATGATTTGACGTGGACGATTTTCCCAGTCGCAGCGCATGGGCAGATGAATCCGTCCTTTTTGCCGTTCAGCAATACCTGCACAGATCGCTTCATAGCGTTTAAAGGTTTGGCGATTTTGAAATTGTTGATTCAGATGACGAAGGGCGGTTTTGTGTTTTGCAATGACCATAAGGCCAGATGTGTCCATGTCTAAACGGTGCACAATATGTAAAGGGTGCTGGCAATAGTTTTCTAGGAGTGTGACGAGACTGGTTTTATTCTCAGGTAAGCGCCCCGGAACAGAGAGCAGACCGGAAGGTTTATTGGCGACAATTAGGTCGTCATCTTCAAAAAGAATCCAGTCAGTTTGAAAGTGAAAGATTTTGGTGGGGGCTTGACGGAGTTTCATAAAAATTGAGTTCTGGATTCAGTACAATAATTTAAAATAATTTCATTTTACTGAAATAGGGATGAAAAATGAAAAAAGTGAAGGTGCTCTTTGTATGTATGGGGAATATTTGCCGTTCACCTACTGCGCACGCGGTGTTTCGTCAGTTAGTCAGAGAGAAGGGATTAGCAGATGTGATAGAGATCGATTCGGCAGGGACGCATGCTTATCATGTTGGTGAAATGCCTGATCAGAGGGCGATGCAGACGGCAAAAAATCGCGGTATAGAGATGCATGATCTGCGCGCACGCAAAGTGGATTTTGGTGATTTGTATGAGTTCGATTATATTTTGGCGATGGATGAAGCCAATTATCAAAATTTAATGGATTTGGCACTGCCTGAACATCATGAGAAAATTCGTATGTTTTTAGAGTTTGCACCGGAAGTGAGTGAAAAAGAGGTGCCAGATCCTTATTATGGCGGCCCTCAAGGCTTTGAGCATGTATTTGATTTAGTACAAAAAGCATCAGAAGGGTTTTTAAAAGAAATAGAACAGAAGCATCTGTTATAATAAAAAAATCGTATAATCAATACGATTCGGAACGTTTTAGTAAATATAAGCCAACTTCGGAGAAAGTAAGTGAGTTGGTGAGCAGACTTTGGATTTGTCAAGGTCTTTAGAAGACTCCGCCAGTGACAGTTTTCGGCAGAGTGATATATTTAAAACAAACCCAAACCAACCTGATTCGAGCAGTTGCTTTCAACGATTTGAATGATTTAAAGATCGTTTTCCGCTGGATTGGATGGGGTTGTAAAGAGAAAGAAAAATACAAGTGAAAAAAGAAACATCTATAAATGATCCGCATGCAGAACGCGAAGCGGAAAAGTACGAAAATCCTATTCCTAGTCGAGAAGCCATTCTCGAATTCCTTGAAAGTCAAGATCACCCCCTCAAATTTAAAGAGATTGCAGCGGCCCTTCATATTGAAGATGAAGAACGGCTAGAAGCCTTAAGCCGTCGATTAAAGGCGATGGTGCGTGATGGGCAAATTATGCAAAATCGTCGCGGCGCTTATGGACCTATCTTAAAGATGGACCTGATTAAAGGTCGAGTCCTTGGACATCCAGATGGCTATGGCTTTTTGATTCCGGAAGTGCGGGATACCAAAGATATCTTTCTCCCAGAGCGGGAAATGCGTAAGGTGCTAAATGGAGACATTGTTTTAGTCTCTATTACGGGGGAAGATCGTCGAGGTCGTCCAGAAGGAACCATTGTTGAGATTCTAGAGCGCGCCAATAAAGAAGTGATTGGTCGACTCTCTTTTGAAGATGGCATGGCTTGGGTGCGGCCTGAAAATAATCGAATCACGCAGGATATTTTTATTCCTAAAGATGGACTTCATGGTGCGCAAGAGGGGCAAGTTGTTTTGGTGGAAATTTTACACCAGCCCTCTGCACGTTCTGGTCCAGTAGGCCAGGTTAAAAAGGTATTGGGCAATTATCTAGACCCCGGCTTGGAAATTGAGTCGGCTCTGCATACATTTAATATCCCTCATGAGTGGTCCCAAGAAGCCTTGGAAGAGTTGGATGCGATTCCGGATGAGATTCAACCTGAAGATTATCAAGGTCGCAAAGATATCCGTAATTTAAACTTGGTGACCATTGATGGCGTTGATTCTAAAGATTTTGATGATGCGGTTTATGCTAAGCCGAGAAAATCAGGTGGCTGGCGTTTGGTCGTCGCGATTGCGGATGTTTCTCATTATGTGAAACCCGGTTCTGCATTAGATAAAGATGCTTATGAACGCGGCAACTCGGTTTATTTCCCACAGCAAGTGGTGCCGATGTTGCCAGAGAAGTTATCAAATGGCTTATGCTCATTGAATCCCAAGGTGGATCGCCTCTGTATGGTGTGCGATATGTATATCGATGCCGAAGGGAAACTTGAGCGCAGTCAATTTTATCAAGCGGTCATGAAATCTAAGGCGCGTCTCACCTATGATCAGGTGTATGACATGCTGACCAATGAAAACAGTGAATACTTAGCGGAATTTGGTGAATTTAAGTCTGACCTAGATGAGCTTTATGCGCTTTATAAAGTGTTGCATGCGGCAAGAGAGCAGCGCGGGGCTTTAGAGTTTGATACGGTTGAAACGCGAATTGTGTTTGATGATGATCGCAAGATTAAAGAGATTGTGGAAGTCAAACGTAATGATGCGCACAAGCTGATTGAAGAGTGTATGCTGATGGCGAACGTGGCGACAGCCCGTTATCTGAAGTGGCATAAAATTCCATTCTTATATCGTGTGCATGAGCCACCAACACCCGAAAAAATTGAGAGCTTAAGAACTTTCTTAAAAGATTTTGGCATTGAACTCGGGGGTGGAGACAATCCTACACCGCGTGATTTTGCAGCGGTGGCTAAAGCGGTGGAAGGAAAGCCTTATGAGCACTTGGTGAATACGGTGCTGTTGCGTTCTATGAATCAAGCGGTCTATTCGCCCGAAAATAAAGGGCATTTTGGCTTGAATTATGATCTGTATACGCACTACACGTCACCGATCCGTCGTTATCCTGACTTGCTTATTCACCGCGGCATTCGTCACGCTTGGTTGAAACAGGGGGCTCAAGGGTTCATTTATACTGAAAAGGACATGGAAACCTTTGGTGTTCACTGTTCCGCCACAGAGCGCCGCGCGGATGAAGCGACACGAGATGTGGTGACGTTCTTAAAATGCGAATTCCTTTCTCACCATTTAGGCGAAGAGTACGAAGCATTGGTCACTGCGACCACCAATTTTGGTCTATTTGTCGAGTTACAGCCCCTTTATGTCGAAGGTTTGGTGCATATTACCGAGTTGGGAGATGATTACTTTATTTTCGATCGTGACCGTCATCAATTAAGAGGGGAGCGAACAGGTAAGATCTACCGCTTAGGCGATCGCCTTAAGGTGCAGGTGGCGCAAGTTAACCTAGAAGACCGTAAGATTGACTTACGCTTGGTTGCGGACCTCTCTGAATCTGAACATTCAGAGCAAGAAGGGGATCAGGTTGCATCCGATGCAGATTCCGTACAGGAAGAACGCAAACCGCGTAAGAAAAAACGCTATTACCGTGGGAAGCGGAAAAGTAATCGCAGTAAAAAATCTGGTTCCCAGGAAAAACAGGCGACTAAATGAGTCGTAACGGTCAAGAGCTGATTTATGGCATTCATGCGGTTGAGAAGTTTATTAAACAATCACCGCATCTGATCTATGTACTTTCTGTTATCAAAGGCAAACTCAATCCTCGCCAGCAAGCTTTAGTCGATGCGGCGCAAGCGGCGGGATTGCATGTTCAATTTGAGCCGAAATCTTATTTTAATAAGTTAGAAGGCCCTCACCAAGGTGTGGTAGCCCAAGT
Source organism: Galenea microaerophila (assembly GCF_054657255.1). Lineage (NCBI taxonomy): Bacteria > Pseudomonadati > Pseudomonadota > Gammaproteobacteria > Thiotrichales > Piscirickettsiaceae > Galenea > Galenea microaerophila. The sequence continues at coordinate 949,694 of NZ_BAAHWZ010000001.1, read as the reverse complement.
GGCGAGCCGTCCGGATTTGACCGAGAAAGCTTTACCGGAAATCCTAGCGAACTGTGAAAATCCTCTGTTTCTATTTTTAGATGAAGTGCAAGATCCGCATAATCTCGGTGCGATTTTACGCACCGCCGATGCGGTGGGCGTTGATGCAGTGGTGATCCCAAAACACAATTCAGTTGGGGTCAATGCCACGGTGCGCAAAGTGGCTTGTGGTGCTGCAGAGTCGGTAAAGTTGATTGTGGTAAACAACCTCGTTCGCACTTTGGAATCTTTGAAAAAAGAGGGGATGTGGATGATTGGTCTGGCTGGAGAGACAGAGCAGACCATCTATCAAATGGATTTTAAAGGTTCGATCGGCATTGTGATGGGGGCAGAAGGGTCAGGTTTACGAAAACTGACGCGAGAGGCTTGCGATCATCTTGCCGCCATTCCAATGGTCGGCAGTGTGGAAAGCTTAAATGTTTCTGTAGCGACAGGTGTGGTGCTTTATGAGGCGTTTCGCCAGAGGGAAGTGGCACCGCCTAAAGGTTGAAAGCGACGCCTTAAATTTGACACGACCATCCAAAATCCCCAGTCCTGCCTATATTTAACGCACTCTCAGGACTGGGAAAATCGTTAAGCGCCTTTTTTAAATGGCGTATTCCCACTTAATTAATTGTGGCTCAGGCTTAAATTGAACCATTTGCATGGTGACGGTGTGAGCTTGGTGACGCCAGTCGCCAAGTACCCAGCGTTGATAATGATTTCCTTCCTTAAAATGTGTTTGTATTGCGGGTCGATGGGTATGACCATGGATGATCCCTGTGGCTTGAGGAAACTTTTGTAACAGTTTTTGTACGGCGCTCTCTGACACATCCATAATGTTTTCTGCTTTATTTAGGCTGTATTTTTGCGAATTGGCACGCATATTTTCCCCGATGGCTTGTCTTTTGGTTGCCGGGAGCTTTAAAAACAGCCAAGTGACCAATGGATTGCGAAGTAACAGCCGCATTCTTTGATACGCTTTATCATCGGTGCAAAGCGTGTCCCCATGCAGCATGAGATAGGTGTGTTGCTCGATTTTCGCAAGGTGGGGTTGTTTAAGAGGGGTGGCGCCAGTCGCCTGCCAAAAGGCTTGGCGCATTAAAAAGTCGCGATTGCCAAATTGAATATAGACCGGTACACCCGAATCAGTCAGTTGTTTGAGCGTGGCAATGTCGTCTGCATAAGTTTTGAGACCAATATCATCCCCGACCCACATCTCAAACAGATCGCCCAAAATATAGAGCGCTGACGCTTTTTGACCTGCCTGCTTTAAAAAAGCCCGAAAAGCTCGATTAATTGGATGCTGGCTGTCAGGTTGCAGATGAACGTCTGCAATGCAGATAGGGAATACAGGGTGGCTCATAAATAAAAAGCCCTCGAAAAACGAGGGCCTATTACGATTTATTCGTCGTCTTTGACAATGGTTTCTTCAATAATAATGTCCTCTACGGGGACATCTTGGTGTCCCATGCGGCTGGTGGTTTCTACTTTGGCGATTTCATCGACAATGTCCATGCCGTCGACGACCTGACCAAATACCGCATAGCCCCAACCATTGATGTCTTTCGACTTATGGTCAAGGAAATCATTGTCCGCCACATTAATAAAGAATTGTGTGGTGGCCGAATGGGGGTCCATGGTGCGTGCATAAGAGACAGAGCCGCGCACATTTTTCAAACCATTGTCCGCTTCGTTTTCAATGGGCTCTCCCGCAGGTTTATCCTGCATGCCTTCAGTCATGCCACCCCCTTGAATCATAAAGTTGGGAATTACACGATGGAAGAGGGTGCCATTGTAAAAGCCCTCTTTCGCATAGTGTAGAAAGTTTTCCGCGCCAATGGGTGCTTTTTCCTTATCCACTTCAATGGTGATATCGCCTTTATTGGTTTTAAAGATGACTTGTGCCATAGAATCTCTCCTTATTACTTAAATTATTTAATTTGTCTGGCTTTAATAATCACGACAGGTTTAAGGGGGACATCCTTCATGCCGTTTTTAAAACCAGTTTGAACTTGTCGAATTTTATTGACTACGCGCATCCCTTTAATCACCCGGCCAAAGACGGCGTATCCATAAGCTCTTGGGGTCTTTTCTCTAAAATCCAAGAAGGTATTATTGGCGACATTAATAAAAAATTGTGCCGTTGCCGAGTGCGGATCTGAAGTGCGGGCCATGGCGATGGTGCCGATGCGGTTATGCAGGCCGTTGTCTGCTTCGTTATGGATGGGGGCATGGGTGATTTTTTTCTGCATATCTTCGGTATAGCCACCCCCTTGAATCATAAAGTTGGGGATGACGCGATGAAAAATGGTGCCATCATAAAACCCTTCATTCACATAGCGTAAGAAATTTTTAACGGTTTCAGGGGCTTTCTCAGGATATAGTTCAACAACAATATTACCATAGTTGGTTTCAAGCAGTACTTGTGGGTGCGCAGCATGGTTACTTTGTTCACCGTCAGCGTATGCCCCAAAGCTGATCATGGTTAAAAATGTTGTGGCTAAAGCTAAAAACTGTCTTCTGATCATGATTAAACTCCTGTTTAAGTCGAATATATGGGGCGATTTTAGCATTTTTGAGACCTTTGCATGAGTGGGATGCGAGCTAAAAATGAGAAAAAATTTTCCATATCTAGGCGGGAAACGCAGGCAATAGCCAGCTATTGCCAAGTTTTCCAACAACGATAGGGGAAATTTTAGCCATTTTTAGCCGTAGAACCATCTCATGCAAAGGTCTCTTTTAAAGGGGAGGGGGCTAAAACAGAATGGATGAAGCATGAAGTTGCTCTGCCAGAGGGCGGCAAAATGCGAAGTGGTGTTATATTTAAGGTATAATTTGCGTTTAATTTTAAATTTGAGAGAGTTCTTATGAGCGCTGTGGAAGAGTCAAAACCCACTAACTTTATTCGTAATATTATTGAAGCGGATTTGGCCAGCGGTAAGTACCAGAAGGTGCATACCCGTTTCCCACCTGAACCGAATGGTTATCTGCATATTGGCCATGCGAAATCGATCTGCTTAAATTTTGGTTTAGCGGAAGACTATCACGGCTTGTGTAATCTGAGATTTGATGATACCAATCCAGAAAAAGAGAGCGTGGAATATGTACGCGCGATTGAACGTGATGTGCGCTGGCTCGGTTTTGAATGGGCAGGAGATGTGCATTACACTTCGGACTATTTTGATGCCTTTTATCAGTATGCGCTGGAGTTGATCGAAAAAGGTTTGGCTTATGTCTGCTTTCTCAATGCGGAACAGACGCGCGCTTACCGCGGAACCTTAACTGAGCCAGGCAAACCGAGCCCTTATCGGGATACCTCAGTGGAGGAGAATCTGGCGCTGTTTGAGAAAATGAAAAACGGTGAGTTTGAAGAAGGCGAGTGTGTCCTGCGCGCTAAAATCGATATGGCCTCATCTTTTATGTGTTTGCGTGATCCGGCGCTTTACCGCATTCGCTATCAAACGCACCACCAGACAGGGGATAAGTGGTGTATCTATCCGATGTATGATTTTGCCCATCCGATTTCAGATGCCATTGAAGGCATTACCCACTCACTGTGTACACTTGAGTTTCAAGATAATCGTCGTTTGTATGATTGGGTATTGGATAACTTGGAGGACTTCAAACAGCAGCGTCCTTATCAGTATGAATTCTCTCGTTTAAATTTAGAATACACCGTGATGTCCAAGCGCAAGCTGCTGAAGCTGGTGGAGGAAGGCTTGGTTGAAGGTTGGGATGATCCTAGAATGCCCACCATTTCCGGTATGCGTCGTCGAGGCTATACCCCCGCTTCTATTCGAGATTTTGCTGAAAGAATCGGGGTTTCTAAGGTGGATAGCATGACCTCTATGTCGATTTTAGAAGCGAGTGTGCGTGATGATTTGAATGTGAAAGCGCCTCGAACGATGGCGGTATTGGATCCAGTAAAACTGGTGATTGAAAATTATCCTGAAGACAAAACTGAACTGTTGTTAGCACCGATTCATCCTCAAGATGAAGCCATGGGCAAAAGAGAGATTTTCTTTGGTCGAGAAGTCTATATTGATCGTGCGGATTTCCGAGAAGAAGCCAATAAAAAATACAAGCGCTTGGTATTGGGCAAAGAGGTTCGACTACGCAATGCTTATGTGGTTAAGGCCGAACGTGTAGAGAAAGATGAGAACGGTGAGATTACTACAATCTATTGCACCTATGATCCAGAGACTTTGGGCAAAAATCCAGCCGATGGTCGCAAAGTGAAAGGGGTGATCCATTGGGTCGAAGCGACCACTGCGGTGCCTGCAGAGTTTCGTCTGTATGACCGCCTGTTTACGGTGCCCAATCCTGGCAAAGAAGAAGACTTTGAAAAGGTGCTCAATCCGGCTTCATTAACGGTTAAACACGGTTTTGTGGAGAAAAATATGCTGCATGCCGAGGCGGAGAAAGCCTATCAGTTTGAAAGAGAAGGCTATTTCTGCCGAGATAATCGCTCTATGGATCAAACCCCTCTGGTCTTTAATCGGACGGTCGCCTTAAGAGATACCTGGGAGCAGAAATAATGCAAGCATTAAAAATTTACAATACTGAAAGTCGTCAAAAAGAGACTTTTAAACCGATTCATGAAGGGAAAGTTGGGCTTTATGTCTGTGGGGTGACGGTTTATGACTACTGTCATATTGGTCATGCACGGGTGATGGTGGTGTTTGATACGGTGGTACGGCATCTGCGTGCTTTAGGCTATGATGTGACCTATGTGCGCAATATTACCGACATTGATGACAAAATCATCAATCGCGCCATTGAAAAAGGGGAAACCATTCAGTCGTTGACCGCGCGTTTTATTGATGCCATGCATGAAGATGAAGCCGCTTTGAATGTGATGCGACCCGATATTGAGCCACGTGCAACAGAGTATATGGATGCGATTGAGGAGATGATTGCGTCGCTGGTGGATAAGGGCTGTGCCTATCAGGCAGACAATGGGGATGTCTATTTCAATGTGAAAGCCGATCCGGATTATGGGCGTTTGTCGGGTAAAAATATTGAAGATTTAGAAGCGGGTGCCCGAGTAGAGGTCAACACAGCGAAGAAAGATCCGCTCGATTTTGCCTTGTGGAAAGCATCCAAGCCAGAAGAGCCGGCTTGGACCTCCCCTTGGGGTGAAGGGCGGCCGGGTTGGCATATTGAGTGTTCCGCTATGTCCACGAAGTGTTTAGGGAACCATTTTGATATTCACGGCGGAGGCATGGACTTAACCTTTCCTCACCATGAAAATGAAATTGCACAAGCTGAGTGCGCAACGGGAGAACATTATGTCAATACGTGGATGCATGTCGGCTTTGTGCGCATTAATGATGAAAAGATGTCAAAATCCTTGGGCAATTTTTTCACCATTCGTGAAGTGTTGAAACAGTATCACCCTGAAGTGATTCGTTATTTTCTATTGGCAAGTCACTACCGCAGCCCGGTCAATTATTCAGAAGAGAATTTAGAGAGTGCCAAGGCGGCGGTGAATCGGCTTTATTCCGCTTTAGAGGGCCAATCGATTGCCGAAGCGGCAGTGGATACGGAGTTTGAACAACAGTTTATGGCGGCGATGAATGATGATTTTAATACGCCCCAAGCGCTGGCTGTTCTATTTGAGTTGGCCAAAGCGGTGAATAAGACTCAAGAGGCTGCTCTAGCTGGACTCTTGCAAAAGTTGGGTCGTCAATTAGGCCTGCTCACTGAAGAGGCCGCAGACTTTTTTCAATCGCAGCCTTCCCAGTCAGATTTGACGGTAGAGCAGATTGAGGTCTTAATCGAAGAGCGTAAGCAAGCGCGTGCGGAGAAAAATTTCCAACGTTCTGATGAGATTCGAGATGCGTTGCAAGCACAAGGCATAGAGCTATTGGATACGCCAGAAGGAACCAGTTGGCGGAAATTATAACGACTAGCACATCTTTTATGACAGTTAGGTTAAATTTTATTGATTTAGAACAAATTAGCGTTTGACAATATGATTAAATTCTAATATTATATCGTCATTCATGTTTCTTCATGAGTATCCTCCTCTGATTATTTCTGTTTAGAGATAATGTTGACCCCGCCGGAAACTTTCTCCTGCGGGGTTTTTTTATCTCTCAATCTTGCTCTGCTGTGAATACTTTTGTCTGACTTGTAATCCGCCTGAATGATAAAGAATGACACGACTTCCAGCTGGTATTTGTCCATTTTTAACGGAATTTAAAAAATGAAATACCATTTTAGCGGTGTAGATGGGGTCAAGGGGAATATTGAAGGTCTGTTCAAACCATTTCATTGACGCCAGCAATTCGGGGGTGATTTTCCCATAACCTCCGCAAGCCGATTGGGTATGTAACTGCCAATCGGTCTTTTGCGTTTGACCGATCCAGTCTTGAATTTGCGGCAGTAGATAGTCGGCTTGATTTAAAACCGCAATCCCTTGAATAGATTTTGAAAATGGAGGTGATGGTGTCATGGCTTCAGCCGCTTTGACCAGCCCCGAAAAGCTGGCGCCAGTGCCTACAGCGGTATAGAGATGTGTCCAGTTTTCACATTGCTGATTGAGTTGCTGAACCACTGCTGCCATGCCGGAAACGGCTAGAGCGTTGCTCCCGCCTTCCGGTAATAGATAAGCTTGAGGATATTGTTGTTGCAGTGATTTTAGAAAATCTGGTTGATTGCGCTGGCGGTAAGCATGGCGACTCAAAAACTGCAGTTGCATGCCATTTTTGGCCGCTTGTTTTAGCGTATGAGACCAGCGTTCCGGGCGGTTGGCCAGTTCCTCGCCGCGAATCATGCCGAGTGTTTGAAAGCCCAAACGATGACCTGCTGCGGCAGTGGCAGCAATATGATTGGAGTAGGCGCCGCCAAAAGTCAATAGTTGGTTTTTGCCGGCTTGTTGCATGGCCATTAGGTTCGGCGCAAGTTTTCGCCATTTATTGCCTTGAATTTCAGGATCAGTGAGATCATCGCGTTTAATCCACACCTCTATTTGTGCGCGTGCAAACAAGGGATGTTCCAGAGGGGACAAAGGCGTGATATTTAAAACCTGCATATGGTTCATTTGGTAAAATAAGCTTCACAAAATAAAAAAGAGGTCATTGTAATCGATGGAACATTTAGTCAACAGTTTGGATGTTTTGTTTCTTTTATTGGGTGCCATTTTAGTACTCTTTATGCATGCAGGTTTTGCATTTTTGGAAGTGGGGACCGTCCAGCATAAAAACCAGGTCAACGCTTTAGTTAAAATTATTTCTGATTTGGCTGTGTCAACGGTCGCTTACTTTTTTATCGGTTATGGCATCGCCTATGGGGTTTTTCTTGGGTTTAATGCGCAAGACAGCTTGATGCAGGCAATGACCGAAAAATCCGGCTATGAGCTGGTCAAATTCTTTTTTCTCATGACTTTTGCGGCGGCCATTCCGGCCATTGTTTCTGGCGGAATAGCGGAGCGTGCACGCTTTTATCCATTGCTTATTGCAACTTTCTTTATTGTGAGTTTGGTCTATCCATTCTTTGAAGGGATTGCATGGAATGGTCATTTTGGGATTCAAGATTGGCTAAAAACACAATTTGGTGAAAGTTTTCATGATTTTGCTGGTTCTATGGTAGTTCATGGCATGGGCGGTTGGATTGCATTAATGGCCATTTTGGTTGTTGGCGCACGTCATGGCCGCTATACCAAAGATGGACGCATTAAGTTTAATCATCCCCCTTCCAGTATTCCTTTTTTAGCCTTAGGTTCTTGGATTTTGATTGTGGGCTGGTTTGGCTTTAATGTGATGTCTGCGCAAGCCATTGAAGGGATTCAAGGCTTGGTGGCCATCAACTCCCTTATGGCAATGGTCGGGGGTATTCTTGCCGGCGTATTTATCGGTGATAAGGATCCAGGGTTTGTGCATAATGGCCCCTTAGCTGGCTTGGTAGCGATTTGCGCAGGTTCAGATGTGGTGAATCCTTTGGCCGCTTTAGTCATTGGGGCGATTGCTGGGGCTTTATTTGTCAAAGCCTTTATCTGGACGCAACAACGTATGAAAATCGATGATGTATTAGGCGTTTGGCCACTGCATGGCCTTTGCGGTGTCTGGGGGGCCATTGCTGCGGGTATTTTTGGCAGTAAAGCGTTGGGAGGCTTAGGCGGAGTTTCCTTGATGTCACAACTGGTGGGCACCTTGATCGGAATTGCCATTGCGGTCATCGGTGGCTGGCTGGTGTATAAACTGGTCAATCATTTTGCGCCGCTCAGAATGGATGATGAAGAGCAGTATGAAGGGGCAGACTTAACTTTCCACCATGTCCGCGCCAATCCGCCTAGAGAAGACTTTTAAAACACTCAACAAACGGGCTGTTTGCCCGTTTTAGGATCGTATGATTAAACAACTAACAACTGAGCAACTTTACCGTTTTACCCATCTTTCTCGTGAAGCTTTTTATAGTCAAAAGGCCGATATTTACGAGTTTATGCAACGCTTTCATCCGCGTGCTTATCAATCACTCAATTTTGGATTGCATTTAAAACGTAATCAAAACCATATCTTTGTGATGGGGGAGTCTGGCGTCGGCCGTATTGGCATGACCAAAGCGATGCTGTTACGAGCGGCTCAAAAACGCCCGGTGCCTGATGATGTGATTTTGGCTTCAGATTTTTCGGAAGCCAATAAAACTCAATATCTTTATTTTCCAGCCGGTTGGGGACACGCTTTTAAACAAGCGATTGAAGAGCTGATTACCCAGTTAAAAACACAACTGCCAGTGGTGTTTGATGGACATGCTTATCAGTTGCAAAGCCAGCGGCTGGAAAATGAACTGGCGGCAAAACAGAATGAGGCTTTGGAACCGGCTTTTGAGTTGGCGGATGAATTGGGCGTTGAGATTATTCAGAATGAGAATAATTTTGTGCTCAAGGCGATCGTTGGGGATAAGCGTCTCAGTGCCTCTGAATTGAAGCAGTTGGACGAGGCGCAACAAAAGTATTTTTCTGAGGCGATGGATAAGGTTGAAGAGGCGCTGAATAAAGGATTGAGCCATTTCCCTTTTTTACAGCATCAATATTTAGATGCTGGGAAGAAGCTCAATACCCAGGTGGCCAATGAACATATTTCTCCTTTGATTGAAGCCTTAAAAATGGAGTTTGGCAAAAATGAAGCGGTTTGCCAATATTTAGAGGATCTGCAAAAGGCGATTGTCGCTAAATTGCATCTGTTTTGGGATCAAAATGCCGATCAAGTGACGGTGCAGACCACGCAAAATAGTATGGAAGAGTTGCTGGCAGAGCAGCAGGGGATGTCTGTTTTTGAAGTCAATCTGTTGGTGGATCATCGAGACTTAGACCATGCGCCAGTGATTTATGAGCAAAATGCAACCTTACCTAAGTTGTTTGGTTACACCATTAACTCTGCGCAAACCAATGCCACCGACACCTTGATTTTGGCGATGAATCATCAAGCGGGTTTGCTCCAACAAGCCAATGGCGGCTTTTTGATTCTCAATATTCAATCCATTTTAAAAGATCCGGAAATTTGGCCGCATCTAAAATCGGCCTTAATAACCAAAAAGTTGACATTTGAGATTCCTTCCTCAAGCAGTGTAGTGCCTTATCACCTACCGGACTTTCCTTTAGACGTGACGTTGGTCTTGGTGGGTCAGCCGGTGCACTTTTATGCGCTGTTAGAAGCGGATGCAGAGTTTAGCCGCTTGTTTAAAGTCCAGGTCGAATTTGAAGTCGAGTTGGTTCGCAATGCGGATCATGAATTGACGCTTGCTAAGCAGTTGGCGACGGAAGTAGAGCAGTGGCAGGATTTAGAGCCATTAGAGGTTGATATTTCCGCTTTTGAACGCTTAATTGAGTATGCCGCGCAGCAGGCTGAAGATGAAGGGAAGCTCTATACCAATAAAGCCATCTTGCGCGATCTGATGGCAGAAGCCTTTGCCTATGCACGTGCGAATGATGAGCAAGTCGTGACACGCCGCACGGTGGAAGCTACTTTAAAACAGCGAGCTTTCCATACCGGCTTGATGGAGGATGCTTTCCATCAAGGGATTATTGAACAGCAGGTGCTGATCTCTTTAGAAGGCCAGCGGATAGGACAGGTGAATGGTTTAACCTATATCTCGGTAGGCAAGCAGTCGTTTGGACAACCGGTACGCATTACCGCGCAAGTGTCGGCTGGAGATGAAGGGGTTTTGGATATTGAACGTGAGATTGAACTCTCAGGCCCCATTCATTCTAAGGGGGTGTTGATTTTAGAAGGCTATTTACGTGGCCGCTATATGAAAAACAAAGCCTATGGGTTTTCTGCTTCCATTGTGATGGAGCAAACCTATGATGGGATTGAAGGTGATAGCGCCTCTTCAGCAGAGCTGCTGGCCTTAATTTCCTCTTTGGCAGAAGTCCCTATGCGACAAGATATTGCCATGACTGGATCGGTCAATCAATTTGGTGAAATTCAGCCGATTGGAGGGGTAATTGAGAAAATAGAGGGATATTTTAAAATCTGCCAAGCACGCGGTTTAACCGGTCAGCAGGGGGTTTTGATTCCTGAGCTCAATGTGCGTCATCTCATGCTCAATGAAGCTGTACGCAAAGCGGTGGAACGCGGTCAGTTCCATCTGTATAGCATGGAGAAAATAGAGGATGCGGTGACCTTGCTAAGCGGTGTAGACATGGAGAAGGTGGATGCGCGGATTCATCAGCGACTGGAGCAGATGAATGAAAAATCTAACTGCCATGACTGAGCAAGGGACGTTCCATCAACCCTATGCGACGCTACCGCAGCACTTTTATACCGTCGTGCAGCCTGAACCTTTGCAATCCGGTGAGTTGATCCTTACCAATGAACGCTTACGGCAACAGTTACAGCTGCCGGTTGATGACAAAAGGCTTAAAGCCTTAGCGTGCGGTGAAGCCGGCTTGCCAAACTGTGAGCCCTTGGCGCAAAAATATACCGGTCATCAATTTGGTTTTTACAACCCACAACTGGGTGATGGTCGGGGAGTGCTTTTAGGGGAGTGGGTGGATCCTCAAGGCGCTGCATGGGATTTGCATTTAAAAGGGGCTGGCCGCACGCCTTATTCACGTCAAGGGGATGGACGTTCGGTTTTACGATCCAGTATTCGAGAGTTTTTGGTCTCAGAAGCTTTGGCAGGACTGGGGATTCCAAGCACACGCGCCTTGGCGTTGGCTTGTTCCAATGAAGTGGTTTATCGCGAACAGGTGGAGCCTAGAGCGACCTTGATTCGGGTGGCAAAAACCCATATTCGCTTTGGTCATTTTCAATGGGCTGCGAGTCAAGGAGAGGCGGATTTTAAGCAGCTGCTTTCCTATGTGGTGCAACACCATTTTCCTGATTGGCAAAATTTACCCGTTGCTCAGCAAGCTCAAAAGGTGTTGACCGCCATTTGTCGTGCAACCGGTGAAATGATCGCCCACTGGCAGGCAGTTGGGTTTAATCATGGGGTGATGAATACCGATAATATGTCGATTTTAGGCGAGACATTTGATTTTGGCCCCTTTGCCTTTCTAGATGATTTTCAACTCGATTTTGTCTGCAACCTCAGTGATAGCTACGGTCGATATGCGTTTAATGAACAGCCCAAAGTAGGGTTATGGAACTGTCAGATTTTGGCAAAGAGTTTTCACGCTTTATTAGGGGAATCGGAGCAGGATTTAGCGGTTGATGCCTATATCCAAGCCTACAATCAGCATTATTTACGGTTGATGCGGCAAAAACTGGGGTGGACCGTGGCGGCAGAAGCGGACAAGGCTGAAGTGGATGCCCAAGATAAACAGCTTATCGCAGAATTATTAAAACGGCTAGATCAAAGCCGGGTGGATGGGTTAAATTTTTGGTTAAAGTTGCAGGCTTGGGCAGAAGCGCCGAGTGAAAAGCATCGTCTAGATTTGGAAAGCCTCTTTTCGCAACCGAAATTGATTCAACCTTGGCTGCAAGCCTACCAAGAACGATTGCAACAAGGGGCGGATATTGTCCAGATGAAGCGGGTGAATCCGCAATTTATTTTACGCAATAGCATTGCGCACTCCGTGATTTCAGCCGCTGAACAGGGGGATTTTGCACCGCTTAAACAGTGGTTAGAAATCTTACAATCGCCTTTTATTGAACGCCCGGAAATGGCGAGTGCTCAAGCAGCCCCCGAACGGACTCAGAGAGGCATCCGCTTGAGTTGTTCTTCTTAAACGGTTTGATGACGCTGTTTCCAACGGTGCGCCACATGCCAGCGCCAATAGCATTGAACGAGAAAGTAGAAAATGACACCCAGCACAATCCCAACGACAGCACTGCCCAAATAAAGAGGCAGCCAGATATGGTCAAGGGTGGTCATCATCCAGTGCCAGCTGAGTTCAAAATGCAGATCCTGTTGTGCTGGAGTGTGTAAAATCCAAGTGCCGACCAGATAGTTGAAATAGAATATCGGGGGCATGGTAAGGGGGTTGCTGATCCAGACTAAAGCCACACTGATGGGGAGGTTGGCACGGAAAATAATCGCGGTTAGCGCGGCGGCGACCATTTGCGAAGGCATGGGAATGGCCATCCAGAATAAGCCAATGACAAAAGCACGGGCAACGCTGTGACGGTGAAAATGCCACAAGGCGGGATTTCCTAGCCATTTCCCTAAAAACCCTAACCCTTTCATATTGCGGATTTTATCGGGATCAGGCGAATATTTTTTTAACAGTTTTCTAGGCATAGGAAAAAGTCATGTTTTTGAGTTTTGTGCTCGGTGTACTGGTTTCGATGATTTTGTTCTATCATCGCCTTGAACTTCCTAGCGTCACTTCAATGGCTGTTTCAGCGGCTGTCACCCTAGCACTGTTTGCATTTAAACGCTATTGGTGGCCCTATAAGACAGGTCATTTCTATGTGGGACTTATTATAGGCTTTCAATGGGCATTTTGGCACAGTTTTTTTCAGCCAAAATTGCCGGATCCGGTGCAAACTGAAATGAGTCAGACACAGGGATCGACTCGTTTATGGGAAGTGACGGGGGAAGTGGTTTCTCTGCCACGTATTCAGCCATTATCGGCTCATCAGCAAAAGGTTCAATTCAATTTAAGCTTGCAGCAGTTGAAAGCGGTCAACTGTACCCCGAGATTACAGCCGTGTCATTGGCAATTTAGTTGGGGGCGCCGACTGTTGATTCGCTTGAGTGATTATCAGGCGAAAAAAATCCCGCACGCCGGGGAAACTTGGCAGTTTGTCATTCGCTTAAAACCGATTCATGGGTTGATGAATCCTGGGGGCTATGATTTAGAAGCGGCTAGATTTCAGCAAGGTATTGTTGCCAAAGGTTGGGTTAAGCATGGCAAGCAAAGTCACTGGGAGGCGGCAAAAAAACTGTCTGATGCGTCGCCTTTTTCTGTTTTAGCTTGGCGAGAACAGCTGAGAACGCATTGGCAGCAGCAGTTTGCAGACAGTCCTAATGTAGGCGTTTACTTGGCTCTATTATTGGGCGACCGTTCAAACTTAACTCAGGATCAGTGGCAACTGTTTCAACAAACTGGTACCAGCCATTTAATGGCCATTTCCGGATTACATGTCGGTATTGCAGCCGGAATGGGCGCTTTTTTTGCGGCCTTGCTATGGCAGTGGGGGATTCGCTTATTTCCACATCGACCTTGGTATTGGTTGCACGGAACGCCTAAAGTGCAATGGATGGCCGTGGGGGCGTTGATTTTTGCAACCCTCTATGCCTTCTTGGCCGGTATGAGTATTCCGACACAAAGAGCCTGGCTGATGGTGATGGCCATGCTGCTTTTTGTCTGGTTGCGGCGACCCTTTCAACCTTGGTCTGCCTTGGCTTTGGCGGCACTGTTGGTGCTTTTTTGGCATCCGTCGTCGGTATTAAGCGCCGGATTTTGGCTCTCCTTTACCGCGGTGGCTTTGATTTTTGCCTGTCTATATCATCCCCGCATTCAACCGCTGAAAAATTGGCAGAAGCTGATCGTGATTCAAGTGGTTTTAACCGTGGGATTAGTGCCGCTATTAGCCTATTATTTTCATCAATTCCCCCTTGTTTCACTGATGGCCAATCTTATCGCCGTGCCTGCTGTCAGCTTGTTGGGGTTGCCCCTATTAATGATCAGTGCACTGTTGCCGTTTACGTTTTTGCAGTCACTGAATGAAGCGTTTTGGCAGATGTTGATGCAGTTTTTGTCTTTGTTAGCGCAATGGCAGCCACCTTTAACTATAGGGGCACTCAGCGGTTGGCAGGTAAGTGCGATTTACGGTTTACTGTTTTATGGTTTATGGAAAAAAGCGAATTTAAAGCAATGGCTGATGATCGGACTCACTCTTGCGCTCATCTGGCTGCTCCCCAAATGGTGGCAGCCGAGTGTGCAGCCGGGCGATTTTAAAGCCACTTTGTTAGATGTGGGGCAAGGGCAGAGCTTGGTGGTACAAACAGCGCGTCATGTGGCGGTTTTAGATACCGGTCCGAGATGGAACGCACAATACAATGGCGCCAGTTTAGCCATTCTGCCCTATTTTCGCAATGAAGGCATCAAGCAAGTGGATAGGTTAGTGGTGTCACACAGCGATCTGGATCATACGGGGGGCACACAGCAGCTGCTAGAGCGTGTGCCGGTTCAAAAAAGGCTTTCAGGTGAGCCGCAGAAAGTGGCGCAAATCGCGCATCTGGATCCACATCTGTTTCAGCATTGTCAAGCCGGTCAGCAGTGGCAGTGGGAGGGGGTGAAGTTTCAAATCTTAGCGCCCAGTCCCCCTTGGCCTTTTAAGGACGATAATGACCAGTCCTGTGTGGTGCGTATTGAGAATGAGCGATTTTCACTATTGGATATGGGGGATGCCAGCGTTAAAGTTGAGCAATACTTACTCAATCAGGTACCGAAGTCATTGCTAAAAGCAGATATTTTAATCGCCGGTCATCACGGTAGCCGAACAGCCAGTTCACTGGCATTTTTGCAAGCGGTGCAGCCTAAATGGATATTGTTCTCCAGTGGATTTCAGAATCGATACCACTTTCCAAGCCAAGCCGTTCGCGATCGATTAGCTCAGTTAGGCATACCGTGGTTAAATACGGCTGAAGCAGGTGCCATTACCGTCCTAGCCACTTTAAAGTCATTACAAGTGGAAGGCTACCGAGCACAAAAGGCCGTTTGGTATCATTTTAAGCATACTGTTAGTCACTCTTAATTGAGCATTGATCTCGTTGTACAGGTTTTTATTAATTTTATTAATTTACATATTGAATTTTTTCTTATCAGTCCCATTACATAGACGCATGTTCATTTTACCTATCCATGCAAGTTACTATCTTTGAACAGTATTTTAAAATCAATCAACAGAGGATGAATCAGATGAAAAAACCTTACGCGTTAGTCTTATTAATGACTTTACTTGGTGTAATTGTGGGCTGGGGTACCGGCTCTTATTTAACGGGGGCGACAGCCAGAGCGGCTTTAGATGAAGTGCCTGCGGCGCCTGTCGTAATCGCTTCAGGTTATGATGAGAAAAGCAAAACACTCTCTTTAACTTTCACCAATGCAGGCGGACAACCCATTGATATTTTAGGGAAAGGGTTGACCTTTAAACCTAAACAAGGTGATGGGTATGCATTGGCATTTACCCAATTTGAACAGCCTATCCGTATTGAGCCTTTTTCCGTGGCCACTTTGCGTGTGAAATTAAAAGCGGATACAGCCACTTTGGTGAATGGAGATGTTGTCGCCACCACCATTCAATACGCCTATCCGCTGTTGCCTGATGTGTTTGAAATGACCCATATGTTTGTGAAAGGTCATCCTACTGATAAAAAATCAGACAAAAAATCCGCAGCTTCAGCAGCGAAATAAGGAGTAAAAGATGGCAAACGTACAAAAACATCAAACCCTAGAAAAGGTGCTCTTTTGGGCAATGGTATTTTCATTGGGGTTATTTGTTGCACTGCTCATTTGGGGGCTCTTTACGATCACTTGGCTGCCTGAAGAAGTCGCCTTTATTTTAGGCGCAGGCGTTTTCTACTTAATGGCTAATACTCTTTTCTTTGGTTATGGTCATTTGAGTGAATTTTTGGATAAGGTGGCTAATAACAATTTAGAAGAGCACGAGAAAGCGCAGGCGGCACAAGAGAGTGGGGCAGATAAACGTGCTCTTGCAGAAGAGTTAACCGAGTTTGGTATTGCCACCATCTGGTTAGAGCGCTTTGAGCCTTATCGCTATGCGTATTTAGGCTTGTATCTCTTATTAAGTGGCTTGGTACTGACCTTGAATCTAGATTTGCTCTCTGGTTTGACCTCAGGCTCTATTCTCGAAGGCTTTTTCTGGGGCGCCAGTTTAGTGTCTATCTTTGTTTTGGCAGCAGATAGCATTGTTCGTTGGCAGTATGCCCATACGGTGGTCATGCCTATTTTCCAAAAACTTGAGCCTGTTTTAAAAGAAGCGTCTGAAGCACCTACCGCTTCTAATGAAAATGTTTGCCCAGATGCAGATGATCCTGATTGTAAAGAGGATGCTTCTCCGTCAGAGCAAAAAACCGAAGAAAATAAAGCTTAGTACGTAAGTACTGTCTGCTTTATGAGATAAAACCGGTTAAGGTCAGTGCCCTTAACCGGTTTTTTTATGTCACTCTTGCTACAATATCGGTCATGACTTGGCCGACTTTCTGGAAAACCCATACTTGGCAGACGCAACTGCTTAAACCGCTCTCCGCAATCACTTGCCAGATTGCGCGTCGTCGTTTTCATAAATTCCAAAAACAGCCTTCAGATTTTTCACCGCGTCCTAAAGTGATTGTGGTGGGTAATATAGTGGTGGGCGGCAGTGGTAAAACCCCTTTTATTCAATGGTTAGGTCAGCAACTCAACCGTGCTCATATCCCCTTTGGCATTATCAGTCGCGGTTATGGTGGACAAGCCGAGCACTACCCTTTAGAGGTCGAAAAACAGACGCCAGCCAGTCAGGCGGGTGATGAACCTTTGATGTTAAAAAAGCATTTTGATTGTCCGGTCGTGGTCGCACCCAAAAGACGAGCGGCTTTACAGTTTTTAACACAACATTATCCGCAGGTGGCTGTGGTGATTGCAGACGATGGTCTACAACATTTTGCGTTGCCCAGAGATTTTGAAGTGGTGTTAATGGATGGAGAGCGAGGCATCGGAAATGGACTCTGTCTGCCCGCTGGCCCCTTACGTGAGCCGATTCAGCGGCTTGATTTTGTCGATGCAGTGGTGGTCAATGGTGCCCAACCAGACAGTCCACCAAGGCAGGACTGGGAATTCTGGCAAAATTTGCCCTCTGAAAAAAAGTTTGGTATGCAGTTAACGCCTGTTTGCTTCCGCTCAGTCCTGGCACCCCAGAAAACCTTACCTTTAGAAGCATTTAATCACAAGCCTGTGGTGGCGATGGCTGGCATTGGCAACCCACCAAGATTTTTTAAGACTTTGCAGCAGCTGGGGGCAGAAGTAGAAGCGCACCCTTTAAAGGATCATCAAGCGATCACGCCACAGCTTTTGCAATCCCTGCGTTCAGACAGTGAGAAACCTTTACTTATGACTGAGAAAGATGCGGTAAAATGTGAAGGGTTTAACAAGACGCAAACAGCGCATTGGCTAAAAAATGCTTGGTATTTAGAGATTGCGCCAGAGGCTTCGATGGCGCTTTGGCAGAAGATTCAAGTGGTGTTACAAAAGGAAAAATAATGGATCCAGAGCTATTAGAAATTTTGGTGTGTCCGGTGACCAAAACCAAGCTTTATTATGATAAAGCACAACAAGAGTTGATCTCCACAGCCGCAAAACTGGCCTATCCGATTCGTGATGGCATTCCCATTATGCTAGAGGATGAAGCGCGCCCACTGTCGGAAGAAGAAGTGGAAAAATATCGTAAACTGAAAGGACAGCACGCCTAGTGAACCGTTTTGTCATTGTGATTCCAGCGCGTTACGCATCAAGTCGTCTGCCAGGCAAGCCACTCAAATTGATTCATGGACGCCCGATGATTGAGTGGACTTGGCTACAAGCTCAAAAAGCGGGCGCGCAACGAGTGATTATTACCACGGAATCTGTTGAAGTGCAGCAAGTGTGTGAAGGCTTCGGGGCCGAGGTGGCTTTAACGGGTGAACACCATCAATCGGGGACAGAGCGCATTGCAGAAGTGATTGAGCAGTGTGGTTTGCCAGATGAAGAAATTATTGTCAATGTACAAGGGGATGAGCCGATGTTGCCATATCAGCTGGTGCAACAGGTGGCTCAAGGGTTAATTGACCATCCGGAAATACCGATGGCGACCCTGTGTGAACCGATTAATGACATTGAAACGGTCTTTGATGCACATGCCGTTAAGGTTAGCCGAAATGCACAAAATTGCGCCATTAATTTCAGTCGCGCCCCGCTACCTTGGTCAAGAGACACCTTCAGTCAACCTGTCCCCGCTTTACCTAAAGATTTTCAATACTATCGCCATATTGGGCTTTATGCCTATCGAGCAGGCTTTGTCAAACAGTACGTGGCTTGGCCCGAGTGCGCTTTAGAGCAAGTGGAGAAATTAGAGCAGCTGCGCGTGCTGTGGCATGGTGAGAAAATTTTAGTGTTAGAAGCGGAAATGGATGCGGGGGTTGGCGTGGACACCGAAGAGGATTTAATTCGCGTCTCTGCACTGATGCAAGCACAGCCATAGGGAAGAGAGATGGGCAAGCTGTTTAAATTGCTAACCGTTATCGCCGTACTCTTTTTTCTCTACTATATGGCCAAGCGCTTCTTTTTACACCGAAAACTCAAACAGCAAGGACAAACGCTGCCCAAAGAACGTTTTCGTCCCATCACCCTCTTAAGTATCCTCATGATTGTGATGTATGGCGGCTATGTGATCTATTATTTGGTGTGGAAATAAAAGCGCTCCATCCACTCCAATCAAACGAAAGAGATATAAAAATCGAGATGTTTTACAATCTAAACAACGTCATTTTGGGAAGAATCAACTCTAACAATGCGCTCGTGTCGGACGCTTCACCGTTATGCGCATTATTGAATCAGGAGAAAATATGTCAGGTTGTGGTTGTGGTGTAGAAGCAGCGGAGAGTCTGGAAAAGAAAACGCTTATCATTCTATTATCTATCAATGCATTTATGTTTGTTACTGAGTTGACACTGGGCTGGCTGGCGCAATCTACGGGGCTGATCGCTGATTCACTAGATATGCTAGCAGATGCTGTTGTCTATGGTCTGTCACTCTATGCAATTGGGAAAGGCGTTGTGAAGCAAGCAGAGGCAGCCAGAGTCAGCGGTTACCTACAAATAATTTTGGGGCTTGGCGTTTTATTTGAGGCGATCAGGCGTATGATTTTTGGCAGTGAACCTCAAAGCACGCTCATCATGGTTGTTGGTGCGCTTGCGCTCCTGGCAAATATCATTTGTTTAATGCTCATTTCCAAGCACAAAGATGGCGGTGTACACATGCGCGCTTCGTGGATATTTTCAACGAATGATGTCATTGCAAACTTAGGGGTCATTATCTCTGGTGTGCTTGTTGCCGTCCTTGGCAGTCGCTATCCAGACCTAATTGTAGGAACAATCATATCAATTGTGGTCATTCGCGGCGGTGTAAAAATTCTACAAGATGCCAACCAAACTCAGAAGTCAAAAAGTTGTGCCTAACCAGGCGCTTCAGAACGAGGGCTATAACCGTGAAGGTCTATACATCGATGTTGATATTTTCCATGCCGAGCCAAAGAGTCATTCGCTCACTGGAAGCGGCGTAACCCTCTACTTTTAACATCAGTTAAAAATGAGGGGATTACAAAATCTCTCCGCCCACGCCTTTAAATTTTTCCACAAAATCAGAGATCTTTTGAAACACGGTTTGCTTCTTGGTGTGGTACTCAGGATTCAGAGGAGTCATGCGGGGCAGAATGCTGTTGAGCTCCGTACCGGCATCGCTGGCATATTCTCGTCTCAGTGAGATCTGAATATAGCGTTTAGCTGCCTCTGCATTGAGATTTTCCTCTTGAATCAGCGCTTGTGCTTCGCGGCGCTGTTCAGCCTGTGCAAACTTAAAGAAAGCCTCGATGATATCGGTCTTGTCGGCGATTTGATCCAGATCGGTCTGATGGATAAAGTCTACGACTAGGCTCTCTTTAGCCCGTTGTCCCAAGCTGGCACGAATCAGGCGGCGCACCTCATCCACCAAAGCCTCTTTGCTTGGGTTCTTTTGGTTTTGCTCGAAGATGAGTTCCAGAATGTAGTCGAGATTGATCTCTTGTGACTTGAGTAGCTCCACCTCAAACTCCACATCGTTCCAGTCAATGGTGGATTCAGCTTGCGCCTCTGCAGTCTGTTGTTGGCGTAGCCAGTCTCGTATATCGTTATAGGTCGATTTGTAATCTTGAATTTTACGATCGGCGGGAAGTCGAATGGATTGCAATGCTGCCAATTGTTCATCGTCTAGATAATGCTCAGTTTTAAATGTAGCGACTGCCTCTGGGTCGTTGATATCCAATGTTTGTAGGGCTTTTAATGTATTAAACTCATCATAATTCTGTAGGATGTTTTCCATCTTCAGGTATTCGCCAAATAGCTTGACAAAGGTTTTTTTATCCGCCTCTTTTTCAATATTAGCCGGGTCTGGAAAGTGCTGTTCCAGCTCGCTGACCACCTCCATAAAGCCACGCTGCGCCTCACCGGTTACCGCATCGATAAAGCCTTCCATATATTCTTGATAGCTTTTCTCTAAAATCACATTTTTGGTGTTTTTATCACCAAACAGGGTAATGGTGTCAATGGTGGCCTGTTCCAGGTCGCGGAAGGTGACGATATTGCCGAAAGTTTTGGTCGCATCATAAATGCGGTTGGTGCGAGAATAGGCCTGAAGTAAACCGTGATAGCGTAGGTTTTTATCCACAAATAAGGTATTTAACGTCGGTGCATCAAAACCGGTCAGGAACATGCCCACCACAATGAGCAAATCGACCTCTTTGGCTTTCATCCGCTTGGCCAGATCGCGGTAGTAATTCTGAAAGCCTTTGCTATCCAAGGTAAAGCTGGTTTTGAACATGGCGTTATAGTCAGCCAAAGCCGCATTTAGAAATGCCTTGGCACTTGAATTCATGGCGGATACCTCAAAGCTCTCATCGGCAATATCCCCTATGGCATCTTGTGCTTCATTGGCGGCAAAGGAAAAAATGGTGGCAATTTTAAGTGGTTTTTCGCTCTTTTGTTGAAGTTGATTCAGTGTCTCATAGTAGCGCTTAGCCGCCTCTATACTGCTGACTGCAAACATGGCATTAAAGCCCTGGTCATTACTCTGTAATCGATGAGTTTTTTGGCGGAAGTTTTTAAGGATATATTCGGAAATCTCGCGGATTCGTTCCGGGTGCAGCAGTGCTTGTTTGTTCTCCAGTGCACTGAGTTTTTGTTCATCCTGCTCAGTTTCTATGCTCTTGAATTTGGGACGCACATTGTTGTAATCCACCTTGAACTTAAGCACCTTTTCATCGCGAATGGCATCCGTGATCACATAAGCATGCAGCTCTCGGCCAAACACGCTGGCGGTGGTCTCTGCGCCACTGGCGTTTTGCGGGAAGATTGGCGTGCCGGTAAATCCAAACTGATAATAGCGTTTAAATTTCTTTTTCAGATTCTTTTGCGCTTCACCAAACTGACTGCGGTGGCACTCATCAAAAATAAATACCACCTGCTTGTTATAAATCTCAAGGTTCGCCTCACTCTTCATTAGAATGTTCAACTTTTGGATGGTGGTGACAATAATTTTATTGTCGTCTTTTTCGATGTTACGTTTCAGTCCAGCAGTGGAGTCGGAGCCGTTAACGCTGTCTGGTGAAAAACGCTGATACTCCTTCATCGTTTGGTAATCTAGATCTTTACGGTCCACCACAAAGAACACCTTGTCGATAAAGGGTAGCTCGGTGGCCAGTCGTGCGGCTTTAAAGCTGGTTAGCGTTTTTCCCGAACCGGTGGTATGCCAGATATAGCCACCTCCCTCGGTACTGCTCCACTGTTTGTTTTCATAGGCACTTTTAATTTTCCATAAAATCCGCTCAGTGGCGGCGATCTGATAAGGGCGCATGACCAGCAGGGTATTGTTGACATCAAACACCGAATAGTGCAGCAGCACATTCAGCAGAGTGTCCTTTTGCAAGAAGGTTGCGGTAAAGTCTTTAAGATCCTTAATCAGCGTGTTATCTGACTGTGCCCAGTTCATGGTGAAATCAAAACTGTTTTTATCCCGTTTGGTGGTGTTAGCAAAGTAACGCGTGTCAGTGCCATTGGAGATGACAAACAGTTGCAAATACTTATACAAAGAGTGCTCACTGTTAAAGCTCTCATGACTGTAACGGTGCACCTGATTAAACGCCTCGCGAATTGACACCCCGCGCTTTTTCAGCTCAATTTGCACCAGCGGCAAGCCATTGACCAGAATCGTCACATCGTAGCGATTGGCAAAATGGCCAGATTGCTTAAACTGGCGGATCACCTGCACCTTGTTACGGGCAAGATGTTTTTTATCCATCAGATAGATGTTTTGAATTCGGCCATTGTCAAAGGTAAAGTCATAGATGTAATCATCGTGCAGCTTGCGGGTTTTATCTACCAGCGTGTCATTAGGGCGGTCCAGATATTCTTCTACAAATCGTTGCCACTCATTATCGCTAAACTCCACGTCATTGAGTGTTTGTAGCTGGGTGCGGACATTAGCCAGCATCGCCTGTGGGGTAGTTAGCTCTGTCAGATACTCGTAGCCCTGAGCCTGTAAGTCTTGAATCAGCTCACGCTCCAGATCGGCTTCGCTCTGATAGCTTTCGGCGACTTGCCACGTTTTGGTGTATTGATCCAGCACAATGAAGTTATTGGATTCAGCAATGGTTTTATAATTTGTCATAATCTGTTTTCCCCAGTCTCTGTCTATTCCCCTCCAGAGGAGGGGAATTAGAAACGTTTTACTTTTTCTATCAGCCTACTAGGCTGCGCCTTTTTCCGGTTTTGGGAAGTTAAATAATAGGTCGCGATAATATTCATACTGCTTCTGGCGCAGTTCGATTTCCCGTGGCAGTCCTTCACTAATGGAGTGGGTTAGGGTGTCGAATTTGTCGAGAATGCGCACAATTTCTTGCTGAATAGCCAAAGACTTTTCTGGGTTGTTTGGGCAGGGGATGGGGATAATAATTTTCCCAATTTCCCCTAAATTAATCTTCATAGGTACAGCATGCACAAGTGTTCTCTTATAAAGCTCTGACTTGCCGATTCCACTTTCGATTACATGCATAAGAAACTTCGGTAGAATAACTTGTTGGTTTACACGAATTAATGCAAGAGTAACGTAATAAGCTAGTGGTTCATCATTATCAACAACAGCACACGTACCAATATCTCCAATCCTTGTCATTAATATGTCGTTTTTACGTGGCTTGTGCTTGTACTGCTCAAAGTCTTCAGCTGATATGTATTTTTCTGTGGCGTATATATTTTTAATGTTCTGGACGCTAACAAAAGGGACTCCGAAATTTGTATATTTTGGAGTTTGATGAGTGCCATCATATATTTCCGCCATTTCCCCCAACTTTTTCCATTCTACCTTAGCACCATCCAGTAGCTTTTCTATATAAGGGTGGCGCTTGTCTTCCTTAAAGTTTAATAATTGGTCTCGGTAGTATTGATATTGTTGTTTGCGTAGGTTACGCTCGGCGGTCAGCTCGGCGGTCAGCTCGGTGAAGGTGTCTAGTATGCGCACAATTTCCTGCTGAATGCGCAGGGATTTTTCCGGGTTATTTGGACAGGGGACAGGGATTTTAAAGTTATCAGTATCAGGCGTTGCAATTTGTGGCATTTGCATTTTACTTCCAATGTTCTGGAAGTGAGGTTCATTTAGCTTTAAAAAATGGTAGACAAACTTGATATTTATTTCTTTACATTTTGAATGGTACGACCACATTTCATTTTTATGAGAAAAAGGTTTGTCATAGTACTCAAATGAGATAACACCTCGAGATTTGACAATAATGGAAGGTTCTCTATTTACGTCTTTTTCTGGTATATCTTCAAAATTAACAAATGCGATAGTTTTACCGCCTGCAAAAATCTTTAATGGTGCGCCATCTTTATGCAACTGTTTCATCTGCCCAGCAGTAATCTTTGTGCCTTTGGTGCGAACTAGAATTTCCCCCAACTTCTTCCACTCCACTTCAGCACCATCCAGTAGTTTTTCTAAAAAACTGATTTTTTTCATGAGACCACCTTGTCTTTTGAGGAGTCTTCCGAAAGAGGGGGATTATGTTCGTCTTCGATTTCAGCCACAATGGCATCAATCTCTTTACGCAGCTGGTCGATTTTGGCTACAGTGGTTTTTAGTTCGGCGTTTAGTTTTGTAATATCAATCACTTCTCGGGTATCTTTGGCCTCCACGTAGCTACTGACCGAGAGGTTGTAGTCGTTTTCAGCAATCTGCCCATTGGGTACTGAATGGGCAAAGTATTGAATATTTTCCTTGCTGTCGAATGCGGAGAGGATTTTGTCGATGTGTTCATCTAGCAACAGATTGTTGTTGGTCGCCTTTTTGAACAGTTCGCTGGCGTCGATAAACTGGGTGGTGTTGTCAGTTTTGTGTTTGGAGAGCACCAGAATATTTACGGCGATCGAGGTGCCGTAAAAGAGGTTGGGGGCGAGTGCAATGACAGTTTCCACATAGTTGTTGTCGACTAAGTATTGGCGAATCTTTTTCTCAGCGCCGCCACGGTAAAAAATGCCTGGGAAGCTAACAATAGCCGCCCGGCCTTTGGCAGAGAGATAGTTAAGCGCGTGTAGCACAAAGGCGAAATCGGCTTTGGATTTAGGGGGCAGCACGCCGGCGGGGGCAAAACGCTCGTCATTGATCAGCGTGGGGTCGTCTTTACCAATCCATTTCACCGAATAGGGTGGATTGGAAACAATAGCGTCAAAGGGTTTTTCCTCTCTAAAGTGCGGTTCTGTTAATGTATCTCCCAGTTGGATATTGAATTTGTCGTAGTTGATGTTGTGTAAGAACATATTCATCCGTGCCAGGTTGTAGGTGGTGTGGTTGATTTCCTGGCCGAAAAAGCCTTCTTCGATGATATGCTCATCAAACTGTTTTTTGGCTTGCAGGAGCAGTGAGCCGGAACCGCAGGCGGGATCGTAGATTTTATTGATGCGGCTTTGTCCGTGTATGGCCAGTTTGGCCAACAGTTTGGAAACCTGCTGTGGTGTAAAAAACTCTCCGCCGGACTTTCCAGCATTGGCCGCATAGTTGGAAATCAAATATTCGTAGGCATCACCGAATAGATCGATGTGGTTTTCATCAAAAGCGCCAAAATCTAGGTTTGCCACGCCTTTGAGTACGGCGGCCAAACGGGCGTTTTTCTCTTTAACGGTGCTACCCAAGCGGTTGCTGGTGGTGTCGAAATCGGCAAATAGGCCTTTAATGTCTGGTTCGGATGGATAACCAATGGCTGAAGCTTCAATGTCTTTGAAGATGTTGGCTAGATCGGTATTAAGGTCGGGGTTGCTGTTGGCGTTTTTAACCACATTAGAAAACAGTTGGCTGGGGTAGATAAAATACCCCTTAGTTTTGATGGCGTCCTCTTTGATTTCTGGGGTGATGATATCATCGGAGAGTTCGGAGTAGTGGATGCTTTCATCGCCTGCTTCGATGTAGTTGGCAAAATTTTCGCTGATAAAGCGGTAAAACAGCGTTCCCAAGACATATTGTTTGAAATCCCAACCATCCACTGCACCGCGTACATCATTTGCAATGGCCCAGATCTGGCGTTGAAGTGCTTGACGTTGTTGCACACTGGTCATATCTTTTCCTATGGTTTATAAGGGTTTTATTTGAGTGATGTTGTTTAAAATCAATTTGATTTAGCATCATATAAAAACTCAAGTTTAAAGTCGAGCATAAACCCGTTACGCAAACCATTTTAAAAGCGCTTAACGTTTTAGCGTGTGCAAGGGCGGTATGTTGTTAATCGAGAGAGATTTTGTGGAAAAGCAATTGAGGTGGATAATCTAATGATTAGAATTTAGAGCGTAAATTTAAAAGGACAGAAAAACATCAGGGAAATGGGGCGAATGACGGGGATCGAACCCGCGACAACAGGAATCACAATCCTGGGCTCTACCAACTGAGCTACATCCGCCATAGTAGAAAAGATATAAATGGCACGCCCAGCAGGATTCGAACCTGCAACCCTCGCCTTAGAAGGGCGATGCTCTATCCAGTTGAGCTATGGGCGCTCGGTTGTGCTGGGCGCACATAAATTAAAGAAGCTGTTTAAGAAGACCTTAAACAGCTTCTTGAATCTGGTCGGAGTAGAGGGATTTGAACCCCCGACCACCTGTACCCAAAACAGGTGCGCTACCAGGCTGCGCTATACTCCGTAAAAGTTGTGCGTATTTTATAGATGCGCTGCAGTGCTGTCAATGGGTTTTTTGCAAAAATGTTTATCCAAATTAAAAAGGCGCGTCTGTTGGGAATCCCTAGTTGTGTGCCGGATGCTGTTTGCGTGCTTTTTGGGTAGAAATCGGTTAAATCAGGTATGATATTGTCCATATTTAAATTAGGTATTAATTAAGGAGTGTGGTATGTCTGCAAAAATTTTGGATGGTAAAGCCATTGCGGCTGAATTGCGGGAAAAAATTCGTCAAGAGGTGGAAGAGAAGGTGGCGCAAGGGTTACCTCGCCCTGGATTGGCGGTGATTTTGGTAGGTGAAGATCCTGCTTCTCAGGTGTATGTGCGCAATAAAAAGATTGCGTGTGAGAAAGCGGGCTTTAATGATGTCTCTAAAGAGTTGCCTGCCAGTACCACACAAGAAGAGGTGCTTGCTTTAATTGATGAATTGAATGCGGATCCTGCCGTTCATGGCATTATTGTGCAGTTGCCTGTGCCGGCGCATATTGATCCAGAAGCGATCATTGAGCGGATTTTGCCAGAAAAAGATGTGGATGGTTTCCATCCTTATAATGTGGGGCGTTTGGCAACGCGCATGCCGGTGTTAGCGCCTTGTACGCCTCATGGGGTAATGACGATGCTGGCGAAAACGCAGATTCCGTTGCGAGGGTTAGATGCTGTGGTGGTGGGCGCTTCAAATATTGTGGGGGTGCCGATGGCGTTGGAGTTGTTAAATGCTCGGGCGACGGTCACGGTGTGTCACAGTGCAACTAAGGATTTAGAAGCGCAGGTGCGGCGAGCGGATTTATTGGTCGTGGGTGTGGGCATTCCTGAGTTTATTCCAGGGGAGTGGATTAAACCGGGTGCCATTGTCATTGATGTGGGCATTAACCGTTTGGATTGCGGACGCTTAGTGGGCGATGTGGAATTTGAAACGGCCAAAGAGCGCGCCAGCTGGATTACGCCTGTTCCAGGTGGCGTGGGGCCGATGACGATTGCAACGCTGTTAGAAAATACTTTGCAAGCCGCCTACCATTTGAAAAAATAGAGCAGTGATTAAACCGTTGCCTCGTCTAGCACTTCATAGGGCAGCGGTTCAAGATTGACCACAGCGCCACTCTCTAACTTCAATTGCCCTTCGGCTGACAGGAGGGGTTTTACAGTGCTCACCGCGAGACATAAGGTGCCATGAAGAATATCTGGGTTGGCTAATACCACTTCAAATTTAAAGGTGTGTCCCGCCTGGTCTTGTACGGTGAGGGTATCTTGAGTATGGAGTTCCAACAGTTCAGATAGGTGTAAGCGGAACATGCGTTTGGTGACTTTGCCGCGATAGTGAATGCGGGCAATGATTTCTTGTCCGGGGAAGCACCCTTTTTTGAAGTTGATGGCGCCGAGCTTATCCAAGTTGAGGAATTGGGCGATATATTTGCCTTGATTGGCTTGATTGATTTGTGGAATGCCTGCCGCAATATCCAGTAGTTGCCAATCATGGTTATTAATTGGGTCTGTCTGATTGCGTAGCTTTTGCCAAGCTGATTTTAAACTGTCGATATTGCCCATCAGTTGATAGCGGTGGTAAAGCCCGGGCAGTTTAACCAAGATAATATCATTTTCGGTTTCAAGCGTGCAGCGAGTGACTTCGTACAGCTCTTTGTTTTTATTTTGCAGTAGGCGCTGAATTTCTAAGTCGGCAAATTCCCCCGCATAGCCGATTTGCGCCCATTCATCACTCAAGTCGGTGAGCGTGACTTTAGAGCGTAAAATAAACATTTGTAACCGTTTAAGAATGGTATCCTTAATTGAGCCATCCAGCATCAGATAAAAATCCTCTCCCTGTTTAATCACTACGAAAAGTGCGAGTACTTGGCCTTGTGGATCACACCAAGCTGAGAGCTGGGCTTTTTCGTCGCTCACTTCAGCTAAATCATTGGTCAGTTGGTTTTGCAGAAAGTCAAAGGCGTCTGCGCCACTGACTTGAATCAGCCCTTGATGGGCTTGACTGGACAGCACCGGCCCGTTTTTCACCAAAAAACGTTCCAGTTCAGGATGACCAAAGGTTTTAACCGCGCCATTCTCTTCAACTGTGGCGCCTTGTGTTTGTAAAAATTGTAGCCAGTTTGCATTCATAGGATTAAGCCCTCATTGTGTAATTTTTGTTATTTTTCGTTGGGGTTAAGATGGTGGGTTTGGGTTTTTTATATTGTGTTGGATGGTCGAGATTATAATGCAGTCCTCGACTCTCTTTGCGTTTTATTGCGCTGCGCACCATCAGTTCGGAGACGGTCACGAGATTGCGCAATTCTAAAAGGTCTTTTTCCACCGTATGCTGGTTGTAATACTCTTTAATTTCTGCTTTAGCGAGTTTGATGCGTTTTAAAGCGCGTTGCAGACGATTGTCTCGTCGTACAATGCCGACATAATCCCACATCACTCGTCGAATTTCATCCCAGTCGTGGGCAATGGTCACTTTTTCATGGGGTTGGGTGACGTGGGCATCGTCCCAAAAAGGCAGTGAGGATTCGGCTGGGCGTTTGGCGCTATTTTTGAGTATATCCGCAGCCGCAATGCGCGCAAAGACTAAGCCTTCGACTAAGGAGTTACTGGCAAGGCGGTTGGCGCCGTGGAGACCGGTGTAGGCGGTTTCGCCGATCGCATAAAGATTGGGGATGTCGCTGCGCGCTTGATAATCTGTGATAATGCCGCCACAGGTGTAGTGCGCAGCGGGTACCACTGGGATTGGTTGTTGGGTGATGTCTATGCCCACCTTTAAGCAGCGCTGATAGATGGTCGGAAAGTGTTCGATGATAAAGTCAGCCCCTTTGTGGCTAATGTCGAGCAGTACATGGTCGAGTCCATTCTGTTTCATATGATGGTCAATGGCACGGGCGACAATGTCTCGCGGTGCCAGTTCTTTGCGGTCATCATATAAATGCATAAAAGGGGTGCCATCAGGGCGCTTTAAAATGCCGCCCTCACCGCGTACCGCTTCGCTAATTAAAAAAGAGCGGTCTTTGGGGTGATAGAGACAGGTAGGGTGAAATTGGTTAAATTCCATATTCGCGACGCGACAGCCTGCTCGCCAAGCCATGGCAATGCCATCCCCGGTGGAGGTGTCTGGATTGCTGGTATAGAGATAAGCTTTGCTGGCACCGCCTGTTGCGAGAATCGTATGCGCTGCGCCTATGGTTTTGATTTGTCGGGTGGCATTGTTGAGGACGTAGGCGCCGATACAACGTTGCTGTTTGTCTAATATCAAATCAATGGTGGTGTGCTGTTCGAAAATTTGAATATTGGGATGGTGTTTCACCGCTCCAATGAGGGTTTCAGAGATGGAGCGCCCCGTATGGTCAGCTGCATGAATAATTCGGCGGTGGCTATGACCGCCTTCTTTGGTCAGGTGAAAAGGGTATTCACACCTCTCTTCTTCACAGCGGCTAAAGGGGACGCCCAGTTGAATTAACTCTTCAATGGCCGGTTTGGCTTGCTCTGCAACTAAACGTACCGCTTTTGGATCACACAGTCCGGCTCCGGCGATGAGTGTATCCTGAATATGAGATTCGATGGAGTCAAAAGGCGCAAGAACCCCCGCAATTCCACCTTGTGCATATTGCGTGCTGCCGTCACAGAGATTTGATTTGGCCAGTACAATCACTTGATGGTGGTCAGCCAGTTTCAGTGCAGCAGTTAAGCCGGCAATACCACTTCCAATAATCAGCACATCCGTGAGCTGTTTTGTTTTGAGCGGCTTCAATGAAAGATCCTTGAAAAAATGATTGAGATCATTATAAATCATTGACGGAATGGGAAGGTAGGATTCGTTTTTATCGGCAAGTTTTGGTAAGATGGGGACTCAAATAAGCAGAAATAAGTAGATCTTATGAGCATGAATCAGAGTCAAAAGAGAACAGACACTTTTAGCCGACCTGAAACAGTCACCAACTTGAATTTGGAGACCTTATCTCGTTCGCTAGAAGAAGGATTAAATCATGCTACGGCTACGGTGCTACGCGTTGACCCTCCTTATCTTTGGGTTAAAACCGAACCGAATCAAGGTGGTTGCAGTGGCTGTCATGCTCAATCTTCATGTGGTACGGCCACCTTGTCTAAACTGTTTACCGCTGATCGCTCACAACCTTTAAAAGTGCTCAATGCCACCGATTCGCCTGTTTTGGAAGGTGATCAGGTGGTATTGGAACTTAAAGAGTCAGACTTAATCCAACATGCTTTTATGGCTTATGGTATACCTTTAGTAGGATTGTTTACGGGGGCTTTGGCTTTCCAAGCGATACAGCAGCATTGGCACTGGTGGCAAGGCTCTGAAGGGTTTGTGGTATTGGGAAGTGCACTCGGAATGTTGATGGGCTGGTGGGGCGTCAAAAAATGGTATCGTCCCTGTTTACCTGTTGCCAGAAATTTAGAGAATTAAAATTATTAAGAAAGGAAAAAGGAAAATGTTGAAATTAAAACAACTCTTTGTGGCGGGTGCTTTAGCACTGGCGACTTTAGGGATGGCGTCAATGCCTGCTCAAGCGGGGATTTTTGACAGTAACCGTACGGCTCAACTGCCAGATTTTACAAAATTGGCGGAAGAGAATACGAAGGTGGTGGTCAATATCAGTACCACTAAGCATATCAAAGCGAGTGTTCCCCCTGTTTTTCACGGGATGCCAGATGATATTTTGCGCTTCTTCTTTGGAATGCCGCCGGGGGCGATACCTGGACAGCCTATGCCTCGTCAGTTACCTGAAGAGGTAGTGCGTTCTTTAGGGTCAGGTTTTATTATTAGCTCTGATGGTTATATTTTGACCAATAACCATGTGGTGGCCGGTGCTGATGAAGTGGTCGTCAAGCTCTATGATCGCAAAGAGATGAAAGCAAAGGTGGTTGGGACAGATCCCAAAACAGATGTGGCTTTGCTTAAAATTGATGCGACAGACTTACCTTACGCCAAGATTGGCAGTGCTAAAAACCTTAAAATCGGACAATGGGTGTTGGCAATTGGTGAACCCTTTGGTCTATCTTATACCGTTACCCACGGCATTATCAGTGCGCTAGGTCGTGCATTGCCGTCAGATACTTATGTGCCTTTTATTCAGACGGATGTACCGATTAACCCAGGTAATTCTGGGGGACCTTTGATTAATATGAAAGGTGAAGTGGTCGGAATTAATGCACAGATTTACAGTAAGTCTGGCGGTTATATGGGACTCTCCTTCTCAATCCCGATTGATATTGCGATGAATGTAGCCGAGCAGATCAAGGAAAATGGTCATGTGGTCCACGGTTTCTTAGGGGTGCAGGTGCAAGAGGTTAATGGCGAGCTGGCTAAATCTTTTGGCATGGATAAGCCTCAAGGCGCCTTGGTCGCGGAAGTGGTGAAAGGCTCAGCAGCAGATAAAGCCGGTTTAAAACCAGGGGATATTATCATTGAATTTGATGGCCATACCGTTCATCGTTCGACTGAATTGCCGCCTATTGTTGGCATTGCGCCAGTGGGTAAACCATTGAAGATGAAGATTTTGCGTCAAGGCAAAGAAAAAACGTTAACAGTGAAGTTACAACCCTTGCCAGATGAAGAGTCTTTGGCTTCTGCTGGGGAAAACAGCAATACAGGCAATTTTGGTGCAATGGTTCGTGAGCTTAAGCCAGAAGAGTTAAAAGCATTAAATTTGCCGTTTGGTGTTCAAATTGTTAGCGTTGTCGAGGGTGGTGCTGCGCAAAAAGCGGGCATTTTACCGGGTGATATTTTGGTGACCTTAAACTTTCAACCGGTTAAATCCATTCCACAGTTGATTCGGATTTTGAAGGATGCGCCAAAAGGTCGCGCCATTCCGGTCCGCGTCATACGTGATGGTCATTCACTCTTTTTACCTTTAGTGTTAGGTAAAAAATAGATCGCCTTTGAAAAGTCGACGAGAGTAAAAAACCACGCCCTTAAAAGCGTGGTTTTTTTGTGCCCACTTCTTAGAGACCTTTGCATGAGTGGGATGCGAGCTATAAAATGAGATAAAATTTTCCATATCTAGGCGGGAAACGCAGGGAATAGCCAGCTATTGCCAAGTTTTCCAACAACGATAGGGGAAATTTTAGCCATTTTTAGCCGTAGAACCATCTCGTGCAAAGGTCTCTCTTATTCTCTCTCGTTTATAAAGTAGATATATCGTAAAATACTCTGATTCGATTAAACTCTAGAGCATTCATGTCAAAACAAGATTTAACACATATTCGTAACTTTTCCATTATTGCCCATATTGACCATGGGAAATCGACGCTAGCAGATCGCTTTATTCAGCATTGTGAAGGGTTGAGTGACCGTGAAATGGAAGCACAAGTGCTAGATTCAATGGATATTGAGCGGGAGCGCGGGATTACCATTAAGGCGCAAAGCGTCACTTTAAATTATCAGGCTAAAGATGGAAAAACTTATCAACTGAACTTTATCGATACGCCAGGTCATGTGGATTTCTCTTATGAAGTCTCTCGCTCTTTGGCTGCTTGTGAAGGGGCCTTGCTCGTTGTAGATGCTTCACAAGGCGTAGAAGCACAAACCGTGGCGAACTGTTATACCGCGATAGAGCAAGGACTGGAAGTTTTGCCGGTCTTGAACAAAATTGATCTGCCAGCGGCGGAACCTGAGCGGGTGATCAATGAAATTGAAGAGATTATTGGCATTGAAGCACAGGATGCGGTGCAGGCAAGTGCCAAGTCAGGGATTGGCGTAGAGGATATTTTAGAACAGATCGTCAATCGTGTCCCGCCTCCAGAAGGCGACCCCGAAAAGCCGTTGAAGGCATTGATTATTGATTCTTGGTTTGATCCCTATTTAGGGGTGGTTTCTCTGGTGCGTGTTGTAGATGGTCAGATTGGTAAAAAGTCTAAAATTCGCATCGCCTCGACAAAAGAGGAGCATCAAGTCGATCAGGTGGGGATTTTTACACCTCGTAGAACGCCCACCGAAACCTTGAATGCTGGAGAAGTCGGCTTTGTGGTGGCGGGGATCAAAGATATTGATGGTGCCCCAGTTGGGGATACGATTATGGATGCTAAGGCGACGGATATAGAGCCTCTTCCAGGCTTTGCCCCTGTTCAACCGCGTGTGTTTGCAGGTCTTTTCCCGATTAGCTCAGAAGACTATGAGGATTTACGCGAAGCTTTGCGTAAATTACGATTAAATGATGCAGCACTGCATTTTGAGCCTGAAAGTTCTGACGCACTCGGTTTTGGTTTCCGCTGCGGCTTTTTAGGCATGCTGCATATGGAGATTATCCAGGAGCGGTTAGAGCGGGAGTACAATCTAGATTTGATTACCACGGCTCCCACAGTGGTGTATCAAGTGCTGACTAAAAAAGGGGAAGTTTTGGAAGTGGATAACCCTTCCAGTTTGCCGGATTTATCTTTAATTGAAGAGATTCGCGAACCGATTGTGGAAGCGAATATCCTAGTGCCACAGGAGTATGTTGGCGCGGTTATGAAGCTCTGTATTGAGAAGCGGGGCGTGCAAAAAAATATGCAGTACAGTGGTAACCAAGTGTCAATGACTTATGAACTGCCGTTGAATGAAGTGGTGTTAGATTTCTTTGATCGCCTGAAATCCACAAGCCGCGGTTATGCGTCAATGGATTATGAATTTAAACGCTTTGAACCTTCAGATCTGGTCAAAATGGAGTTTTTGGTCAATGGAGAGCCGGTTGATGCATTGGCAGTGATTGTGCATCGTAGCAATGCGGTACAGCGCGGCAAAGTGATGATTGAAAAATTGCGTGAAATTATTCCGCGCCAAATGTTTGATGTGGCCATTCAAGCGGCCATCGGCAGTAAGATTATTGCGCGTACGAATGTGAAAGCCTTGCGTAAAAATGTGACTGCAAAATGTTATGGGGGGGATGTTTCCCGTAAGAAAAAACTGTTGCAGAAGCAGAAAGAAGGGAAAAAGCGAATGAAGCAGATTGGGAATGTTGAGCTGCCTCAAGAGGCCTTTATGGCGATATTGAATACAGGAGATGAGTCTTGAATTTTGAACTGATTTTAGTCATAGCGACTGCTGTGACGGGGGTAATTGCCTATTTGGATAAAATCGTTTGGCGTCCTCAAAGGGTAAAATCGGTCACCACGGTGAAAGAGCCGATTTGGATTGAGTATTCAAGATCGCTGTTTCCAGTTTTTTTGATTGTATTGGTGTTGCGCTCTTTTGTGGTAGAGCCTTTTCGCATTCCTTCGGGCTCTATGTATCCCACTTTAGAAATTGGTGATTTTATTTTAGTAGAGAAATTTGCTTATGGGGTAAAGTTACCGGTGGTGTCCACAAAAATTATACCCACTTGGGAGCCGGAGCGTGGCGATGTGATTGTCTTTAAGTATCCAGAAAATCCAGATGTGGACTATATTAAGCGAGTGATTGGTTTACCGGGCGATACCATCGCCTATAAAAATCGAGTGGTCTATATTAATGGAAAACCGGCGACGCAAAAAATTCTAGGGCCTTATGTGGGGGTGGATTCTGGGCGCATAATGAATGGTGCGACAGTAGTAGAAGAAAAATTACCGCTTAAATCAGGTGGCTATAAAACGCATCAGATTTTAATTGACCAGGATAAATCGAGTATTGATTTGCCACCGGTTAAGGTGCCACAAGGTCATTATTTTATGATGGGGGATAATCGTGATCACAGCTACGACAGTCGTTTTTGGGGCTTTGTGCCAGAGAAAAATTTAAAAGGGCGCGCTTTTATGATTTGGATGAATTGGGATCATGGCATTCATTGGCGTCGGATAGGTAAAAGGGTTCAATAATGTCTGAAGTGGAAAAACAAGCCAAATTAAGAGAGCTCTCTCGTAAATTGGGCTATGAATATCAAGACATTGATTTATTAGCATTGGCTTTGCGTCATCGCAGTGTGGGCGCGCGCAATAACGAAAGATTGGAGTTCTTGGGAGACAGTTTGGTCAACTTCTTAGTGGCGGATCTGCTGTATCATCAATTTAAAACAATCCCTGAAGGGGACTTAAGCCGGATTCGAGCCTATTTGGTCAAAGGAGAAACCTTAGCCAAAATTGGTGCAGAATATCAATTGGGCGACTATCTCACGCTGGGACCGGGTGAACTTAAAAGTGGCGGTCATACGCGAAAGTCGATTATTGCCGATGCGGTGGAGGCGATTATTGCCTCGATTTATGAAGATGGCGGCATCGAACCCTGTCGAGCATTTGTTAAGCGCATTTTTAAAGATCGTTTGACCGATTTAAATCCGAAAACGGTCGGTAAAGATCCGAAAACTCGCTTACAGGAGTTTTTGCAGTCTCGTCAATATGAGTTGCCAGTGTATAGCATTATCAGTGTCAACGGCGCAGCCCATGCACAACAATTTACCGTTTCTTGTTATGTGGCACCCTTAAAAACCAAATTTGAAGCGACCGCTGGTAGTCGACGCAAAGCAGAACAGAAAGCCGCAGAAAATGCGCTGAAGGCATTAGGTGAATAATGGAAACCATGCAAAAAAATAAGATGAATGAACAACAGATGTCGGAAAGCTATCAATCTGGATTTGTGGCTGTGGTCGGGCGTCCAAATGTTGGTAAGTCCACTTTGATGAATGAGTTATTGGGACAAAAGCTCAGCATTACTTCTCATAAACCGCAAACCACGCGCCACCGAATTCACGGTATTTATACTGATGAACAGAAGCAGATTGTCTATGTGGACACGCCCGGTATGCATTTGGGTGAAAAGCGTTCGATTAATAAGTATATGAATCGTGCTGCCAGCAGTGCTTTGGTGGATGTGGATGTGATTCTGTTTGTGGTGGAAGCTGGGAAATGGACGAAAGAAGATGAAGCGGTGGCGCAAAAATTGAAACATGCGCAAGCACCGGTCATTTTAGTGGTGAATAAAATCGACCTGTTTAAAAAGAAAACAGATCTTTTACCTTTTCTGCAAAAGCTGGGGGAGACGGTTGAGTTTGTCACCGCGGTTCCTGTATCTGCCTATAAGAAATCGGGACTTGATCGCATTGTGCAAGAGGTTGTGAAGTATCTGCCGCAGCAGCCACCGCTTTTTCCAGAAGATTATGTCACCGACCGTTCAACTCGTTTTTTGGCCGCTGAAATTATCCGTGAAAAGTTAATGCGCACATTAGGGGAAGAGGTTCCCTATGGGGCAACGGTTGAGATAGAGCAATTTAAGTATGAGGAAGAAGAGGGACGTTGGGTGATTCATGCGCTTATTTTGGTTGAGCGACCCGGACAAAAGAAAATTGTGATTGGTGAAAAAGGTCAGCTGATTAAGCAAATGGGGATGCAAGCCCGTCAAGATTTGATTCAGCTGTTAGAAGGGCGTGTCCATCTTGAGTTGTGGGTGAAGGTTAAAGAAAATTGGTCAGATGATGAACGCGCCTTGGCCAGTTTAGGGTATACCGAAGACCATCAAGGGTAGCGCTTGTGCAGGTGTATGAGGTCTCAGCCTTTGTACTCCACCGCCGTCCTTACCGGGAGACCAGTTTTTTAACCACTTTTTTTTCAGCTTCAGAAGGCAAATTTTCTGCTGTGGTGAAAGGCATTAAGCCCAGTAGAGGCCGTGGTAAAACATCGGTGCAAAAACAGGCTTGGTTGCAGCCTTTTCGTCCCTTGCAAGTCAGTTGGCAAGAAAAATCCGGACAGCATCCCGATTTGGTGACCTTACGGCAGTTTGAGCCTGCCTCAGATTACAGCCGTTTTTTGTCGTTATCAGGAGAAGCCAATTTTTGCGGGCTCTATATGAATGAATTGCTCTACCGTTTACTGTTTCCTCGTGTTGCTGCAGAATCTTTATTTGACGCCTATCAGAGCCAATTGTCTGCGCTGAGTGATTTGAATGGCGAGCCTAAAGATAGACCCCAAATGAACTGGATCTTACGTCAGTTTGAGTTTCAGTTATTACAGGAATTAGGGATTCCCTTAAATGTGGAAACAGATCTGCAACAGCGTGCTCTAGTTGCAGAAAAGAATTACTTTTACTACCCAGAATTAGGCGCCTTAGAAACAGAGATGACGCTGGAAGGCGTTCACAGCTCACATTTACCCATCGAAATTTCAGGAGAGTGCCTACTCGCTTTGCAAGCTTGGCAGTTTTGTCCTCGCTGTCTACCAGCGTGGAAAAAACTCTTTCGAACCATTTTAAGCAGTCAATTGGGGGCTAAGCCACTTATGACGCGTCAACTTTTTCGGAGTTTATCATGAAAAAAAGAATCTATTTAGGGGTGAATATCGACCATGTTGCGACCCTACGCCAATCTCGAGGGACACGCTATCCTGACCCAATTAAAGCGGCTTTGGATGCTGAAATGGCGGGGGCTGACAGTATTACGCTGCATTTGAGAGAAGACCGTCGTCATATTCAAGATGCGGATGTTGAGCGACTGGTGCAGTGTCGTCAAACCAAAGTGAACTTGGAAATGGCCGCCACCGAAGAGATGGTGCAGATTGCAGAGCGCTTAAAACCAGAAGATGTTTGCTTAGTGCCAGAAAAACGCCAAGAACTGACGACAGAAGGTGGCTTGGATGTCGTGGGACAAATGGATTGGTTGACCGAGGTGTGTGAACGTTTGGCGAAAGCAGGATGTCGCGTTTCTCTGTTTATTGATGCAGATAAACCCCAGATTGAGGCAGCTAAAGCCGTGGGTGCGCCTGTGATCGAACTGCATACCGGGACTTATGCAGAAGCTGAATTAAAGGAAGAGGTACAAGCCGAACTGGATCGCATTATTTTAGCGGCCGAGCTGGGAACCGAGTTAGGATTGACGGTGAATGCAGGGCACGGTTTACATTATCACAATGTTCAGCCCATTGCGGCGATTCCGCAGATTCATGAACTGAATATTGGGCATGCGATTATTGCACAAGCGATTTTTAGTGGTTTGCCAGCGGCTGTTCAAGAGATGAAACGATTAATGGTTGAAGCTCGCCAGTTGAGTTGATTTTATGATTGTGGGCTTGGGCACCGATATTGTTGAAATTGCGCGCATTCGTCATTTATGGCAACGACAAGGTGAGCGATTTGCACAGCGGTTGCTGACCGAAGTTGAATTACAAGCGTTACATGAAAGTCCGCAGCCGGAACGCTTTCTAGCCAAACGCTGGGCTGCGAAAGAGGCTTTGGCTAAGGCTTTAGGGACAGGGATTGCACAAGGAGTGACTTTTCAGCAGATGCAGGTTGATCACTATGAAAGTGGTCAGCCCTATTGGACTTGTCAGGGAGAGGTCGCAACCTTAATGAGGAAACGAGGAGTAAAGCATACCCATCTGACGATCAGCGATGAACAGCATTATGCGGTGGCAACGGTGATTTTGGAGTCTTAAAAGCCATCTAAAAAGATGGCTTTTAAGTTCTGGAGCGTTGAAGTTTATACTTAAATAATTTATTCAACTAAGCTTTTAACCCAACTTTCCATTGTTTCATTGGCAACAGGATTTGGGGCTTCCATAAAATTGATCACAAAGCTATCTTCTAATTCTGTGACCCCAATTGAACGAGGACGAACTGCCATTGCGCCAGGTGCAGGTAGTTGCATGCCAAAGCAGAAAACAACATGCTGGGCAGCCTTAATTTCTGGATTAATCTCCCCATCAATTTTGGTGGTATGCGCATAGTGATCAAAGGTAGTGATAAAAGCCGCTTTAGGGTGTTCATCAATTTTACCTTTGAAATATTCGATTAAGGCTTCTACAGAGTCTTGTTTAAGTTCAGATTTTTTGAACTCGATTGTGTAGATGGGATAGGTTTCTTTAAATGTTGTCTGTTTCATACTTGATAATATCCTCATAAGAAAAAATAATGAGGTCATATTATAACTTAATGACCTGTGTGTAACAAATCAGCCGTGTCCGCAAATAAAAAACCCAGCCTTAGGGCTGGGTTTTAGTGGGTTTAAAGAAAAGGTATTAGCGATATTGGCGCAAGTAGAAGCCTTCAAAAAAGCGTTTTGCCCAGTGCATAAGACGACAAGGCGGTAACATGGTTGTGCCTGCTTCTGTTCGCTTAATTAAAATGCCATGGCTTAAGGTGTCGATAATACAGATCAGCTCATGCTTGAAAGCTTCAAAATTGGTTTGACCTTTTAACTCTTTTACCAAGTTTTCAGCGGCTTTGGTGGCTTGAAGGTCTGCTGCATGCGCTTGTTTCGCTTGCCAGTCAGGCCCAGGGAAGCTGCCGGAATCTCCAGCCACATAGGTTTTCTCTAAACCTTCTACCTGACAAAATTCATTTGCTTTAATTAATCCACCTTCAGAGAGAGGCAGGTCTGAATTGGCTGCCCAAGCGGGGCCGGTCATCCCTGGCATAAAGAGAATCAAATCGGCAGGAATTTCACCCCCTTCAGTGATCACTTTGTCGGCTTCAAAGCCTTTCATTTTATGCCCTAGATGGGTTTCAATGCCTTTTTTGGCCATGAATTTAAGCACTGCATCAGGCACCTGCTCTCCTAAGCGCAGGCCAGGTTTGGGAGAAGGGTTAAAGAAGACTAATTTAAACTGGTCTCGCAAACCTTGTCGGCGCAAGAGGGTGTCAATTCCAAAAAGGAATTCAAACATCGGGCCTCCACGCATGGCGGAGGGCTCTTTGGGATTGCCACCAAAGCCAATTGCAATGGTGCCGCCGGCCATATTGTGAATTTTTTCTTTGATTTTTTCTGCGGCTGGAATCCCTTCACACGGGGTAATCGCATGTTCAATGCCGGGCAGTTTTTTAATAAATCGCCCACCGCTCGCGATAATCAAGCCGTCATTTTCATATTCCCCTTGGTCAGTGATCACCGTGCGCCCCCCATTGGTGACATTTTGCACAGTTCCTTGAATAAATTGGACTCTTTGGCGGTTAAAAAAATTATGCAGATTGACGCGCAGATCATCGCTCTTACGTAACCCAGAAGGAATCCAAATTAAGCTAGGAAGGTAAATCATTTCATCCTTGGGGGCAATGACCGTAATGGTCGCATCAGGCGCTTGTTTGCGCACATTTTTAACGGCCGTTAAGGCGGCAAAGCCAGTGCCTAAGATGGTAATATTCATAAAAAATCCTCTGTATTGGGTGAGTCTTATCTTTTATTATTATATAGATAGAGGGTTAGAGAGAGGGGAATATGACACAAAAATTAATTTTTATGTATCCATAAAAATTATTTATGTATAAGCCCTTTTAAAAATCCTCAATAGGCTTTAAACAGCGTGTTTTGGAGAATAAAAATCATAGACAGAAATCGTTGAATCAAGTACAATTTACGGAATTATTAAAGGGTCAAAGAATGGCGAAATCGACTGGATCGGGACAGAAGTCAAGATGAAACGGAGTGTATTCTTAATTGAGTAGGCTCCGTTTTTTTATGGTCAGATTTTGTGGGTTCAACAAATAGAGAATAAGATGATATGAAATATACAGCATTGCTTGCATTGGAAGATGGCACACTGTTTTGGGGGCAGTCATTAGGGGCACAGGGTGAAACGGTTGGTGAAGTGGTCTTTAATACTTCGATGACAGGTTATCAAGAAATTCTAACCGATCCTTCTTATTTTAAACAGCTGGTGACCTTAACCTATCCCCATATTGGAAATGTGGGGGTGAATTCCGAGGATGAAGAGTCCTCAAAGATTATGGCACAAGGTTTGATCATTAAAGATTGCCCGCCAAAGATGAGTAATTTCCGGGCGGAGAAATCTTTGCCAGAGTATCTTTGGGAGCAGGGCGTTGTGGCCATAACTGATATTGATACCCGTAAATTGACCCGTATTTTACGCGATAAAGGTGCGCAATCAGGGGTGATTGTCGCCAAAGATGAAGTGACTGAGACGGATGCTGAAGCCGCTGTTGCCCAGGCCAAAGCTTTTGGTGGTCTAAAAGGTATGGATTTGGCACAAGAAGTGACCACGCCTGAAACCTATGTTTGGACAGAGGGCACTTGGCGCTTGGGGGAAGGTTATCCCGATCGTGCGGAGCAAGCGAAATATCATGTCGTGGCGTATGATTTTGGTGTCAAACGCAATATCTTGAGAATGTTGGCTGAACGCGGCTGTAAATTAACTGTTGTGCCGGCGAAAACGCCCGCTAAAGAGGTTTTGGCAATGAATCCAGATGGCATTTTCTTGTCAAATGGTCCAGGTGACCCAGAGCCTTGTGATTATGCCATTGAAGCGATTCAAGAAATTTTAAAAACGGATATTCCGGTGTTTGGTATCTGTTTAGGCCATCAACTGCTAGCGCTGTCCACGGGCGCAAAAACTGTGAAGATGAAATTTGGTCATCATGGCGCGAACCATCCTGTGCAGGATTTAAGCAGCCAACATGTGATGATTACTTCGCAGAATCACGGTTTCGCTGTCGATGAAGCCACTTTGCCAGAGCATGTGGAAGCGACACATAAGTCTTTGTTTGATCAATCCCTTCAAGGGATTCGCTTAAAAAATAAGCCGGCATTTAGTTTTCAGGGACATCCTGAAGCCAGTCCAGGACCCCATGATGTAGCGCCGCTATTTGATCAGTTTATTGCCGATATTGAACAGTTTAAAAAATAGAACCTCCCCAGTTTATTAGGAAAGAACGACATGCCAAAAAGAACAGATATAAAAAGTATTCTCATTATTGGTGCCGGCCCCATTATTATTGGTCAGGCAAGTGAATTTGATTACTCTGGGGTCCAAGCGTGTAAAGCGTTGAAAGAAGAAGGGTACCGAATTATTTTGGTGAACTCCAATCCCGCGACCATTATGACGGATCCGGAGTTAGCGGATGCCACCTATATTGAGCCCATTGAGTGGAAAACCGTTGAGCAGATTATCGCTAAAGAGCGTCCAGATGCCATTTTACCGACGATGGGCGGACAAACTGCGCTCAATTGTGCCTTGGATCTATATGAGCATGGCGTATTGGAAAAATATGGCGTCGAGTTGATCGGGGCGAATGCCGATGCGATTGATAAGGCAGAAAACCGAGATCGCTTCCGTCAAGCGATGGAGAAGATCGGTCTAGATATGCCGAAATCTGCAGTCGCGCATAATATGGAAGAGGCGTGGGAGATTCAACGGGAAGTTGGTTTTCCAACGGTGATTCGTCCCTCCTTTACCCTGGGCGGTTCTGGCGGCGGGATTGCTTATAACAAAGAAGAGTTTGAACAGATCTGTAAATTTGGTTTAGAGCTTTCGCCGACGAATGAGCTGTTAATTGAAGAATCCATTCTTGGGTGGAAAGAGTATGAGATGGAGGTGGTGCGCGATAAAAATGATAACGCCATCATTGTCTGCTCCATCGAAAACTTGGATCCTATGGGGGTGCATACAGGGGATTCGATCACCGTGGCGCCCGCCCAGACGTTAACGGATAAAGAGTATCAAATCATGCGAGATGCCTCTTTGGCCGTATTGCGTGAAATCGGGGTAGAAACAGGTGGTTCGAATGTACAGTTCTCAATTAATCCTGAAACGGGTCGCATGATTATTATTGAGATGAACCCCCGAGTATCGCGCTCTTCCGCTTTGGCTTCGAAAGCGACCGGTTTCCCAATTGCCAAAATTGCAGCGAAATTAGCGGTAGGTTATACCCTAGATGAACTGTCTAATGAGATTACCGGTGGGGCAACTCCCGCTTCTTTT
Organism: Galenea microaerophila; assembly: GCF_054657255.1. Taxonomy (NCBI): domain Bacteria; kingdom Pseudomonadati; phylum Pseudomonadota; class Gammaproteobacteria; order Thiotrichales; family Piscirickettsiaceae; genus Galenea; species Galenea microaerophila. The sequence goes on along the minus strand of NZ_BAAHWZ010000001.1, from coordinate 906,687 downwards.
GAGCCGACCATTGATTATGTGGTGACCAAAGTACCACGCTTTACGTTTGAAAAATTCTCACAAGCGCAAGATCGTTTGTCAACGCAGATGAAGTCCGTTGGGGAAGTAATGGCGATGGGACGCAACTTCCAAGAGTCACTGCAAAAAGCATTGCGTGGTTTAGAGACTGGCAAGGATGGTCTTGATGAGGTGATGGACCTTGCCAATATGGATGAAAAAGAGATTAAGGATGTCTTGCGTCGGGAATTAAGAGATCCTGGTTCAGAACGTTTATGGTATGTTGCTGATGCGTTTAGAGCGGGATGGGACGCAGATGAGATCTATGAGATCAGTAAAATCGATCCGTGGTTCTTGGCGCAAATTGAAGAGTTGGTTGACATGGAGGATGATCTAAAGCAGCGTGGATTAGAAGCGTTAGATGAAGATCTATTACGTCAATTGAAGCGTAAAGGGTTCTCTGACCGTCGTTTGGCCAAACTGCTCAATACAGACAGCGCCTTTATTCGCAAATTCCGTCATACGCTTGGCGTGCGACCTGTCTATAAGCGGGTCGATACCTGTGCGGCTGAGTTTGAAACTTCCACGGCATATCTCTACTCTACTTATGATGAAGAGTGCGAAGCCAATCCTACAGACCGTGAAAAGATCATGATTTTAGGGGGTGGGCCTAACCGCATTGGTCAAGGGATTGAGTTTGATTACTGTTGTGTGCATGCAGCGATGGCGATGCGAGAAGATGGTTATGAGACCATTATGGTGAACTGTAATCCAGAAACGGTTTCAACCGATTATGACACTTCCGATCGCCTCTATTTTGAACCGCTTACGCTAGAAGATGTGTTAGAGATTGTGGAAGTTGAACAGCCCAAAGGGGTGATTGTGCAGTATGGAGGGCAAACCCCTTTAAAATTGGCAGAGGATTTGGAGGCTGCCGGGGTCCCTATCATTGGCACTTCGCCAGAGTCAATTGACTTGGCTGAAGACCGTGAGCGCTTCCAACAACTCTTGGAAAGTTTAGAACTTCGTCAACCTCCTAACCGCACAGCGCGTTCTGAAGAGCAGGCTTTGGCATTGGCCAATGAAATCGGCTATCCATTGGTGGTTCGCCCTTCTTATGTATTGGGTGGGCGCGCCATGGAAATTGTTTATAGTGATGCGGACCTATCGCGTTATATGACAGAAGCGGTCAAGGTCTCGAATGATTCCCCTGTTTTGCTCGACCGCTTTTTAGATGATGCGATTGAGTTGGATGTGGATGCCATTTGCGATGGTGAAAAAGTGGTGATTGGCGGGGTGATGGAGCATATTGAGCAAGCCGGTATTCACTCTGGTGACTCGGCTTGTTCATTGCCGCCTTATAGTATTCCCGCGCACATTCAAGATGAGATTCGTGATCAGGTCAGCAAGATGGCGAAAGCGTTGGATGTGGTCGGTTTAATGAATACTCAGTTTGCGGTCAAGGGGGATGATATTTATGTGCTAGAAGTCAACCCTCGTGCATCGCGAACCGTGCCTTTTGTTTCTAAGGCGATAGGTTATCCTTTAGCGAAAATTGCTGCGCGTTGTATGGCCGGGAAAAAGCTTGAAGATCAAGGGTTCACAGAAGAAGTGAAACCTGATTATTTCTCGGTAAAAGAGGCGGTTTTCCCATTTATTAAGTTCTTAGGTGTCGATCCGATTTTGGGGCCTGAAATGAAATCCACTGGTGAAGTCATGGGGGTAGGGGATACCTTTGGACAAGCTTATTCCAAAGCGCAGTTAGCGGCAGGGACCGAAATTCCACGTTCAGGAACTGCCTTTATCAGTGTGCGTCAAGCCGATAGAGCCAAAGCGGTTGAGCTGGCGAAGCAGCTGATGGAGAAAGGGTTCAATATTGTAGCCACCCGTGGAACCGCTAAGAATCTACAAGAAAACGACATTGAAGTCACGCCGGTGAATAAGGTGACTGAAGGTCGCCCCAATATTGTAGATATGATTGTAAATGATGAGATTGATTTGATTGTGAACACATCGGATGGCTCTGTCAGCATTAAGGATTCATCCAGTATTCGCCGGGAGGCTTTGATGCATAAGGTGTGTTACACCACGACCATGGCCGGTGCATTTGCGTTGGTGGCAGCGATGGATTATTTGGATGATTACACCATCAATTGCCAACAAGATTTACATAACATATAAAGAGACCTTTGCACTAGATGGTTCTACGGCTAAAAAAGCTCGCATCCCACTCATGCAAAGGTCTCATAAAAAATAAAAAGAGGAAAGTATATGCAACAGTTCCCAATGACAAAAGAAGGCGCCGATAAGCTCCAAGAAGAATTGGATCGCTTAAAAAAGGTGGAACGTCCAGCGATCAGTAAAGCCATTGCTGAAGCGAGAGAGCATGGCGATTTAAAAGAGAATGCTGAATATCATGCTGCACGTGAACAGCAAGGATTAATTGAGGCGCGCATTGCGCAAATCGAAGGGCTTTTAGCCAATGCGCAAGTGATTGATGTGACCAAACTTCCGCAAACCGGTAAAGTGGTTTTTGGCACCACAGTGACCTTGCTCAATTTAGACAGTGATGAAGAGGTGACCTATAAAATTGTGGGGCATGAAGAAGCAGACATTGAGCACAATAAAATCTCTGTAGGTTCTCCTATCGCACGCGCTTTAATTGGTAAAGAAGAAGGGGATGAAGCGGTTGTAGAGGCCCCAGGTGGCAATGTCACTTATGAAATTGTAGAGGTACAATATATTTGAGACCTTTGCACGAGATGGTTCTACGGCTAAAAATGGCTAAAATTTCCCCTATCGTTGTTGGAAAACTTGGCAATAGATGGACTATTGCCTGCGTTTCCCGCCTAGATATGGAAAATTTTATCTCATTTTTAGCTCGCATCCCACTCATACAAAGGTCTCATTAGCTTTACCGGCCGTTCATTTATGCGAAGCTTGTTATTGGTGGCTTTAACCATTTTTGTCACCTTAGGTTATATTGCGGTTCCTGTTCTCTTTCAGTTTTTGCCTAAACCTGAAGCAGGTGAGATTGCCGGTGTCTATCTTAATACCGCACATTGGATAATGCTTTTTGCGGTGATTTTAGTTTGGATGCTGGCCGTCAAACGTTTTCAAGGCGCTGAAAAGGTTGGATGGCGCTTACATTTGCCCTGTTTGTTTCTCTTGCTTATGGAATGTGGACAACTGTTCATCATCTCACCAGAGATGAAAGCGCTGAAAGCACAAGCGTTTTTACAAACAGGGCAGCATTTGAGCCAGGCTTCTTCTCAGTGGGCGCATTTTGCGATGCTCCATGGGATTTCACAGCTGCTCTATCTAACAAGTTGTTTGCTTGTGCTTTATTGTTTTTTCGCTCTCACTCGGTTGCAGCGTGCGACAGTCCTATAAATTATCTTTATCGTATTTATTTATTTTCTAATGGGGAAAGTGAGCGTTTTCCCTTGCAAACGATTTATAAAAACGAGAAAATAGCATTGTTAAAGAAAATATTAACCCCTACTGGAGAGATTGAATGAACCACTCTATTAAAGCGCTATTTGTTGCTGCCATTGCAGCCGTTTCATTGAATGCTAACGCTTCTGTTTATGATGATTGTATTGCAGATGGTCAAGCAGTTGTGAAAACGACCAAAGAAAAAGGAGCAGAAGCCGCTCATGAACTTAAGCAAAAAACAACTGTTGAGCAGTGTTTTGCAGAGTTGAATAAAATTGAAGCTAAATATGGTGATAAAACGAAAGCGAAGAACCCCTCTTATGTGATGACAAAAGAAGATCGCGCAAAGTGGGCAAAACTGTTCTCTGCAATTGATGCTAAGCAGTTCCGTGGTGTTCCTTATCTACAAGCTGCTTATTATGGTAAACAGAAGTAAGTTTTAATTTGTTTGTTATTGGAAGCCGGCTTTTGCCGGCTTTTTTGTTTAACCTAATTTAAAAGTTTAACGATTGATAATGTCCTCTAATTTCTTTCAGCAAGTCTATCACTGTTTAATGGCGCAAGATATTGATCAGAAGGTGCGCCTTTTAGATCAGATTCAGCAAGCCTTTGCGGAGGATCAGTTCACTTTTAATGCGATTCCGGTCGAACGCATTCCAGAGCCTGGCCGTCCAGTTAAACCTAAATTGGTGCCACCTAAGCAGTTGCCGAGACGTCGTTTAGGCTCCAGGGAGGGGTTAGGGGCACTGATGCATGCGATTACACATATTGAATTTAATGCGCTTAATTTAGCACTGGATGCGCTCTATCGTTTTCAACAGATGCCGATGGCCTATTATGTAGACTGGTTACGGGTTGCGACGGAAGAGGGGTATCACTTTCAGATGGTGCGTGAGCATTTGGCAGAATTGGGCTATGAATATGGGGATTTTCCTGCTCATAATGGTCTCTGGCTGAGCACCTATGAAACAGATCATGATGTTTTGGCGCGTATGGCTCTGGTGCCTAGAACGCTTGAAGCGCGAGGTTTAGATGTGACGCCTGATATGATTCATAAGTTGCGTGCAGTGGGGGATAAACGCGGCATCGAGATTTTAAAAGTGTTGCTGCATGATGAGATTGGGCATGTCGCAGTTGGCACACGCTGGTTTCGTTATGCGTGTGAACAAAGAGGGCTAAATCCTTTTACCACTTTTCAGCAATTGCTCGATTCGCATTATCATGGTGAGTTAAGGGGTCCCTTTAATTATGAAGCGCGTCGTGAGGCCGGCTTTAGCGATGAAGAACTTGCGTGGTTAGCACAAATGGATTCAGCCTCCTGCACAAAGTCAACATGATGCGTCATTTTCAAAAATTGCCTGAAAAAAAGCGTTTGCATATTCAAACCCGACATCAGGTTGCGATTGAGCATTTTGGTTATCGACCGCAAGCCCTGTTTTGGAAAGATGAAGAGGTGCAGAAAATTCGATTTCAAGTGTTGAGCGAAGTGATTCAACATTTGCCTGAAGTTACAGCTCCGCTCAATATTTTGGATATTGGTTGCGGTTTTGGGGATCTTTACCCTTTTTTACAGCAGCAATTGCAGGCAGGCGCATTTCCTGAATTTGAGTATTTAGGTATCGATATTACCCCTGCCATGGTCGAGAGCGCAAGGTTCCAATATCCAGGTATTCAGGTGAAGCAAGGGGAGTTGATGGATTTTGACTTTACCGAAAATCAATTTGATTTGGTGATGCTTTCAGGCGCGCTTAATGAACCTTTTGCAGAGGCAGAATCTTATGTGAAACAGGTGATTCAGCAGGCTTACCACATCGCGAGTTTAGGTTTCGCCTTTAATTTATTAGACAACCGTCATGAAGAGGTGGCTAAGGCAAATAATCTACAGGGTTATGAACCTGATGCGATGATGGCGTTTTGTCAGACTTTTGCGAAGAAAGTGGTACGGGTCGAAGGCTATTTACCCAATGATTTTACCCTTTATTTGTTGAAGTAAATTTTAGATCTTTCTTTCGTGGGATATTTAAGGGTAGGTAATATTTTTTGGCTTTAAAGGGTCGAATAGGCCTTTTTTGAGGGGCAGGGCTGGGGATTTTGGCATTTTTTTCGTTCCGTACCAGCTTTTCAATGGACCATTCAATATGGGTGCGTGCAACGGCATCAGCTTTGTGAATTTTCTGTTGTAAAGCTTTGATTGCTGTAGGCCCCAAATCACTATTGCCTAGAGCGATGGCGAGATTTCGCAGCCATTGTTGATAGCCGATGCGACGAATGGGGGAGCCGGCCATTCTATCTAAAAATTGCTGTTCTTCCCATTGCCAAAGGTCCAGTAGTGTGGCTTTGTCTAGTTGGTGCCGGGGGGAGAAATCCGCTTCTTGAGACCATTCAGCAAACCGATTCCAAGGGCAGACCAGCTGACAATCATCGCACCCATAGATGCGATTGCCCATTTTTTCACTTAATTCACGTTCAATTACGCCGCTGTACTCAATGGTTAAATAGGAGATGCAGCGACGGGAATCGACCACGCCATTGTCAACAATGGCTTGGGTTGGGCATTCCACGATACAGGCTGTGCATGGACCGCAGCCTTGTTGTGTAAAAGGGGGATCTGCAGGCAGTTCAATATTGACAAACAGTTCCCCTAAAAAAAACCAAGAGCCGGCACGTGGATGAATAATTAGGCTGTTTTTGCCAATAAACCCTAAGCCTGCTTGCTCCGCGATCGGACGCTCCAAAACGGGTGCACTGTCGCTAAAAGCGCGGTATTGCAGTTCTGGCACCTCAGTTTTTATTTTTTCCGCTAACTGTTGCAGTTTTTTTCGCATCAGTTTGTGGTAATCCCGACCGAGGGCATAACGAGAAATATAAGCATGGTCTGCTTGGTGTAAGAGGGCTGTGGGGGCTTCGCCTTCAGGTCGGTAATATGGATAACGCACACTGATTAAGCTGAGCGTGCCGGGCACCAATTCGCTTGGGCGGGTGCGTTTCGTTCCGTGGCGGCTCATATAGTCCATGGTGCCGTGATAGCCTTGTTTGAGCCAATCAAAATAGTGGGGTTCATATTGGCTGAGGTCAGGCTGGGTTATTCCCACATCGGCAAAGCCCAGCGATAGGCCCCATTGTTTGATTTTCTGAGCAAGCGATTGATTTGGTTGTGGCATCATGTTCAAATAGTGATAAAGATCTTTATAAGTTTAACAAAGTTAGTAGTTTGAATATGGAAAGTATTGAAGCGCCCGCGCAGCGTTTGCGTTTTATTTTAGAAGATGAGCACGCCAGTCAAGCATTTGCGATACAGATGGCAGAGGCCCTAAAGCAAACCAAACTTTGGCAGCAAGGTTTAGTGGTGCACCTTTTGGGGGATTTAGGGGCGGGGAAATCATTTTTAGTTCGCAGTTTAATTCAGGCCTTTGCACCCGAACAGAAGGTGAAAAGTCCGACTTATACCTTGGTGGAGAGCTATTCACTATCGTTTGATGCAGAGACTTTTACCGTTCACCATTTTGATCTATATCGCCTCTGCGATCCTGAAGAATTGGCTTTTTTGGGGGTTAGAGATTTATTGACGCCGCCTTTTATTGCCTTGATTGAATGGCCACAAAAAGGGGCAGATTGGACACCTGAAGCGGATCTATTGATCCATTTGCAACCAATAACCGTCCATGAAAAAGTGGGACGTGCATTAACGATGGAAGGGGCAACTCAACAGGGTGTGCAGCTATTGAGTACATTAGAAAAAAATAATCTTGAGCAGGTTTGAATTTGTTTATAAGTCTATGTGCACAATGCTTAGGGTGTTTACGAAAAATTGACACCTCGATCTTATTTTTTCGTATGTTCTAAATTTTATTGATCTTCTTTTCCCAAATAATAAAAAGGGGTGGCGTAACAGCAGGCGCCTTGTTACTAGGGTGATGAGCGCGTTATTATGCGCTTTTGGATGCTCGACTCAGCACAGACTCAGCGTCATCAAAGGTTCTATTTTAAGTAAAAAATTCATTCTGGCATCTATGTTGCTTTTTTGGTGTTGAGCCTCTTCACTATGGACAGCTAAGTTAATAACCAAAAGGGTTCGTCAAGGGATTGTCAGCTATGTTGAATATAAAAATGATGAATAAATATGCAGAACAGATGTATAAAATTTGTTTTTTTAGCCTTAAAAAGATAAAGGCGCTCACTTATATAGGGCTTGGCCTATTCTTACAATTTTTATGGGTCAATGCGGCTCAAGCAGCGCCTGAGTTAAACCATGTTCGCGTTGGACAACATCTGGATAAATCGCGAGTGGTTTTTGAGATTAAACGTAATCAGGGCTTTGAGATCCATACCTTAGATCATCCACCGAGAGTGGTTGTGGATTTTAAAAAGGCTCAAAATCATCTCACATTCACCCGTAAAAAGTTCAAGGAAGATCGGTTTATTCAGCGAGTGCGTGTTAAGAATCAATTACATCGACCTGAAAAACGCATCCGCGTGGTCTTAGATTTAAAGCGCTCAGTAGATTATCGTTATTTTACTTTGGGTAAGAATGCGCGCGGTAATGAAAGGGTGGTTATTGACCTTTTTACAAAGCCTGTTCAGCAAGCCAAAACAGCAAAAAAGCCAGCAAAAAAACAGCCGAAAGTTTTAGCTAAAGTGAAGAAAGTCAAATCAAAGACAAAGGTAGCCAAAAAGGCCAAGCCTATTCAGGTTGTCTCGAAGACTTCAAACTCAAAACCTGTGGCCAGACAACATCCAACGCATCCACATCCTGCTTTTGATTCAGAAACGCAGGCATTGTTGAAAAATTTTACCCAGGCGCCTTTGCATAAGAAAAAAACATTGGTTGTCGCCATTGATCCCGGCCATGGTGGGAAGGATACAGGTGCCATTGGCCCACATAAAACTTATGAGAAAACGGTGACCTTAGCGATTGCTAAACGGTTAAAACGCTATATTGATGCGCAGCCAGGTATGCGAGCGGTTTTGACTCGCGATAGAGATATTTTTATCCCACTTAAAAAACGGGTTGAAATTGCCCATCGTAAACATGCAGATCTTTTTGTTTCGATTCATGCCGATTCATATCCAGCCAAAAAAGTTAGAGGGGGTTCTGTGTATGTGCTTTCGACCAAGGGGGCCAGTAGTCTCATGGCCAAATTGTTGGCCAATAGTGAAAATGCCAATTTAATGGATCCCAAATTATTGAGCCAAAAAAATAAAGATGTGGCTTTTGCGCTCAGTGACATGGCACGCGAAGCCAATATTCGCGCGAGTCGTAAGCTGGCGCAAAATGTGTTATTTGAAATGCAAAAAAGCGTGGCAGTGCATAAGCATCAAGTCCAGTCTGCCAATTTTGCCGTTTTAAAATCGATTGACATTCCTTCATTATTGATTGAAACCGCCTTTATTTCAAACCCATCTGAAGAGCGGAAATTAACTAAACGTTATTTCCAAACGAAATTGGCGAAGTCCATCGTTAGAGGTGTCAAACGTTTTGTTCACAACAGAGCAGATGAACCTATCTGGGGAGAAACCATGTTCGTACATTACCGTGTACAAAAAGGGGATACGCTCTCTGAAATTGCAGCGAACTATAAAATTTCGGTCAAACAACTCAAACGCTTGAACCATATTCAGAATGCGAATCAGCTGTATGCTGGGAAAAAATTACGCATTCCATTAAACGGAAAATTATTAGCCGGTCTCTAAGAGGTCTCACCCTTAGAGTGCAAATGATCGTTAAGAAAATGCTATAAAATATATGGTATTTATGTCGATAATGTTTTAAGATTGAAACTGCGTTGAGGGAGGAAAACGTAAAAAAGTAGGGTAGATATTTTTCTGCTTTTAGACTTTTAAGAGCAAAGGCAAATGATGAGGACTCGCCTTAAAACAGATCAATTAATTATGCATCTGAGTAATCAGGGTATGTCTTTTGCTATCTATTTTGGTAGTGTGGTCTCCCTTTTTTCTTCATGGATGATCCATAATCATATTTTTCACAGCCCTCCGATTTTTGCATCGATCAACTTTTATTGTGGACTGGCTTATCTGTTGATTGGTGCGGCTTTAACGCGTTTTCCTCGCCTACGGACACTGATGATTGTACTTTTACTATTGGTTGGCTTTATCCAGCTTTCCTTGGTGAATCTTTATATGACCGATAATCCGTTTCGTGCGTTTTGGTTTCCTTTGTATATTATTTTTTTATATCTGTTTATTGCCCCTTGGGCGGGGCTCATCGCTGCTGGGCTTTCGATGATTTCGCTTTTTGTGTTTCCCCGTCTATTTTTAGGAGAACCCATTGCCAACCTTCATGGGGAAATTGTTTTGGGATTCTTAATTATGGGTATGGTTGTGATCGGGCAATTGGTTTCTTGGAAAATGCAGCAAGCGAATGAATTAATTCATAATCAAATGAAATCGTTGCAACAATTAAGTCAAACCGATGAGATGACTGGACTTTTAAATCGGCGAGGGCTTTATGAAGAAGCGCATCATATTATGGAGGTTCATCAGCGCCGACGCGCCCCTTTTATTGTGGCCATCATGGATATCGATTATTTTAAACAGATTAATGATAACTTTGGCCATCAAATTGGAGATAGAGCCATTCAGAAGCTGGCAAAGCTTTTGCAAGAGTCAGTTCGAGCATCCGATTTAGTGATCAGGCTGGGCGGGGATGAGTTTGTGGTTTTGTTAGTGTTTACGGATTATGAAGGCGGGCGCGCTTGGGCAAAGAAATTTCAAAATGATCTCCGATCATCAGAAATAAAGCCAGATAACAATAGCATACTTCATTTTACCGTTTCGATAGGGATGACTCGTTATCGGAGGGATGATCAATCACTCGAGGATCTGTTGAAAGAAGCGGATGCGGCACTTTATCAGGCAAAAGAAGCGGGTCGAAACAGTGTTGTTTTCTATCATCAACAGGTTCAACCAATATCAGCTTCTACAACAGCTCATTGTTGACAAATAAAGGCTGCACATCGTGGGTATAAATTGGCTTAAATGCGCTTTGATTGGGTATTCAGAGCTGTAATCAAAGCGCGTTTTCGAGTGGCTAACGCAAAGTTTGCATGACCTTTTCTGCAGCGGCAATGGTGGTTTCAATATCTTCGTCACTGTGTGCGGCTGAGATAAAGCCAGCTTCAAAGGCAGAGGGAGCGAGATAGATGCCTTCGTCTAACATACCATGATAGAACTGTTTGAACTGTTCCATATTGCCTTGAGTGACTTGGTCAAAGCGACGCACTGCTTTATTGGGATTAAAGAAATAACCGAACATCCCGCCGACTTGATTGGTGGTGAATGCAATCCCAGCTTTATCTGCAGCGGCTTGGAATCCAGCCATCAATTTTTTGGCTTTGGCATCTAAGGTTTCAAAGAAGCCAGGTTGTTGAATCAGTTGTAAAGTTTTCAGCCCAGCGGCCATCGCGAGCGGGTTACCCGATAAAGTACCGGCTTGATAAACTGGACCGAGTGGGGCAATTTTTTCCATAATTTCCTGTTTGCCACCAAAAGCGCCTACAGGCATGCCGCCGCCAATGACCTTGCCATAGGTGGTCAAATCGGGGGTTATGCCATAACGTCCTTGAGCCCCTGTTAAATCAACACGGAAGCCGCACATCACTTCATCAAAAATCAGTACACTGCCATGTTGGTCGCAGACTTCACGTAAGGTTTCTAAAAAGCCCGTTTCAGGCGGGATACAGTTCATATTGCCAGCAACGGGTTCAACAATAATGCAGGCAATTTCATCCCCCATTTCCTCAAAGACAGCTTTTACTTGTTCTGCATCGTTATAGCGTAGGGTTAACGTCAGTTCGGCTAAGGCAGCAGGTACGCCAGGAGAAGAGGGTTCCCCTAAAGTTAAGGCACCGGAGCCGGCTTTGACCAATAGGGAATCTGAATGACCATGATAACAGCCTTCAAATTTGACAATTTTGTCGCGTCCGGTGTAACCACGGGCTAAGCGAATGGCACTCATGGTGGCTTCCGTGCCGGAGCTGACCATGCGCACCATATCGATAGAGGGGATGAGTTCGCAGACTAAGTCGGCCATTTCGGTTTCTAATGCTGTCGGCGCACCAAAGCTCAACCCTTTTTCAGCCTGTTTTTGCACCGCTTCAACCACTTCAGGATGCGCATGCCCTAGAATGGCGGGTCCCCAAGAGGCGACATAATCAATATATGAGTTAATGTCTTCATCAGTGAGATAGGCGCCTTTGGCCGCTTTAAAAAAAATGGGATCGCCGCCTACGCCTTTAAAGGCGCGTACGGGTGAATTGACCCCGCCAGGAATGTGTTTCTGTGCTTGTGCAAACAGTTGATGGGAATGTTGTGTTGAGTGTGTCATATCATTTCCTCATTAAAATCTCAAATTGTTGTGCTGCAAATTGTTTATCTGCTTGACCAAAGACAGCATGAATGACGGCGAGCGCATCAGCACCTGCGGCAAGCAGTTCGGGGGCATTGTCAGGCGTGATCCCTCCAATGGCAACGATGGGAATAGAGAGTTCAGATTTCGCTTGCTTTAGCGTAGCAAGTTCCGCTGCAGGGGCATTAGGTTTGGTTTGAGAAGGGAAAAAACGACCAAATGCGACATAATTGGCTCCCAAAGCGGCCATCTGTTTGGCACGTGATAAATCATTGTAGCAGGAGACGCCAATCATGGCATGGGGTCCCAGAGCTTGCCGAGCACATCTAATATCCGCATCATTTTTGCCAATATGTACCCCATCGGCTCCGATGAGTTTGGCCAGTTCAATATCATCATTAATAATAAAGGTCGCACCATACTGCTGGCAGAGGGATTGCAAATATTTGGCGTTCGCCAATTTATCTAAATCACCACTGACTTTGTCACGATACTGTACCACTTTTGCCCCCCCTTTCAGGGCGGCTTCCACATCTGTTAGCAGTTGTGTGCCGGGAGAAAGGTGGGGATCGGTAATGACATAGAGGCCTTGAATGGAAGCGGTCATTTAATCTGAGGACTCATCTGCTTAATGCGAGCTTCCACTTGTTGAAAATCCAGTTCTCCAATTTTTTGATAGACAATTTTGCCATTGGGCGCAATCAAAAAACTGGTGGGGGTGAGCTGAACGCCGCCAAAAGCTTCGGCGATTTTGCCCTCACTATCCATCACATAGGTAAAGGGATAGTCGTGATTTTGAATAAACTTTTGTACCTGAGATTGAGGGTCATAAGCCATGGAGACGGCGATCAGTTCAAATCGGTCTCCGAGACGCTTTTTCATTTCAGCCAGATGCGGCATTTCCATCACACAGCCTGGACAAGACGTCGCCCAGAAATTGACCAGCACCGGCTTTTTCGGTTTGGCTAAATTGAGCGTTTGCCCCTGCGCCGTTTGGATTTTGAGCGCAGGTGCTTGGCCTAAGCCATCGGAAAAAACGGTGAGATAGACCAAGGTGCCTAATAGCGCAACGACGAGAAGCGTAAAAATCTTGCTACTGAGCTTTTGCATAGCGTTTACTCAGTCACCACTTCTACCCCATTGGGGGTGCCATAGAGGATAACATCTGCTTTACGGCGTGCAAAGAGACCATTGGTCACCACACCTACAATGTTATTGAGTTCGGTTTCAAGCCCCACAGGATCAACAATTTGCAGCCCGTGTACATCTAGAATCACATTACCGTTATCGGTGATAAAATTTTCACGCCATACGGGTTCACCCTGAAAGCGTTTGACAATCTCTCTAGCCACATAGCTGCGCGCCATTGGAATGACTTCAATAGGCAGTGGAAATTTGCCAAGCAGATCCACTTTCTTCGATTCGTCAGCAATACAGACAAACTTATCCGCCACAGCGGCGACAATTTTTTCTCGTGTTAGAGCACCGCCACCACCTTTCGTAAGGTGTAGATGGCGATCAGCTTCATCGGCGCCATCAATATAGACGGAGATTTCTGCGACGCTGTTGAGGTCAAGGACAGGAATACCGTGAGACTTTAGACGTTCTGCCGAAGCTTCAGAGCTGGCGACAGTGCCTTCAATCTTATGTTTGATTTTGGCCAGTTCATCAATAAAGTAGTTGGCTGTGGAGCCAGTGCCCACGCCAATTACAGTATCCGGCACCACATACTCGATTGCGGCTTTGGCCACCATTTGTTTCATTTCATCTTGTGTCATGAGGAGACTCCTTTAACGATTTTTTGGATGCGTCTATTTTAATCAAAATAGGTGGCTAAAAGCTATTTTTGTGTTTGCGCAGGCTGATGATGTGCCTGACCACCGGGGGCATCCATAATCATGGGTGCGGGTTGCACTTTTGGCGCTTGATGAATTAGCTTAGGTGGCAGACTGCCTTTTTTGCGCTCCATCACATCAACAACCATTCCCGTCTGCGTGACCACATAGTGTTTAGGATAAACATGAACCGCTTTATAGACAAAAGGTCGAATTTGACGCACGCCTTCTTTGAGCGGTTTGCCATTGGCCATATACATGCCGCACGTGGTCATCCCTTTTTCGATATGATGATGTTGGATTTGGTGTTTTTTAACGTCTTTATAGTCTTTAAACCCAAGTTGTGCACGCCGCTCTAACTCTTTCACAATCGCTTTTTTCTGTTTTTCATTAGGATTGTTATAGTAGTTTCCACAGAGGTCTAGCGTCCGACTTTGCGTAAGGTCTTTGCCTAAAGGACGGATTTCGGCTTGAGCGGGGGTGGATAAAAAAAGCCCAGTTAGCATCAGGCTGGAAATTAAGGTAACAGTTTGTTTTCTCATAGATTTTCCTTCTTTTTGAGAGAATATATTATAGCAACTATTTCCGTGATCTCTGATTATTTTAAGGATTTATTCAGGATTGTCGTCAGGACGGGGAAAGGGTTTTTGGCTGATTTGATAGGCGAAAGCGAGGATTTGGGCGACGGCTTCAAATAAGGCTTCTGGGATTTCTTGATCCAGCTCAACTTGCGCGAGTAGTTCCACCAGCTCGGTCTCTTGTTGAATCGGAATATTGTGAGCTTGCGCCAGTTTAAGAATTTGCTCTGCCAGCAGCCCAGCCCCTTTGGCAGTGACCTTTGGGGCGCCGGTGCCATCATATTTTAAAGCGACCGCTTTTTTAAGATCGTGTTTGCTCATAGCGTAATATCAATTAAATTGGGCAAAGGTTGCTTGTCGGTTTCTGGTGGTGCTTGTAAATAATTGAGCTGTTTTAATTGAATGCCAGCCGCTTCTAGTTGCTGCTTTAAGGTGGCTTCTTGGCTGGCAATCTGCCCCCTCAGTGATGGCGATTCAACCCAAAGGGTTAGCCATAATTCATTGTGGGCATTGAAATGTAAAAGATTCTGCCAAAGCCCCTCTTCGGTTTCAAGATTTAAAGTCAGATGCCAGCTTTGAGGGTCGGCTTCAGGATGCGCACGTACCTGAAGGCTGATCTGTTTAAAGTAAGGATTGGGGGTCAAGGGCAAATCGGTGATCCACCATGGATTTTCCAGGCTCTGAATTTGATTAAGGGTGATGCGATTGAGCATTTTATCGATCAAACTTTTGGTTTTTTCGAGCCCAGGTTCTGAAGGAGATGTTTGCAGCGCACTTTGTAGTTTGAGCAGTTGGGCTTTGAGGTCTTGCTGCGGAGGAGACGCTTTCCCTTGAGCCGCTTGACTGAGTTTGTTTTCAAAAAAAAGTCCGCTGATTTCTGTGGCTTGTTTCAGCTGCTTACCACTCAGGTTTTTTTGTGGTTTTAAGAGCGTATCCAGCAGTTTTTGAATCTGCTGTTGCAAGGAAACAGGCAGTTGTTTAAGAAGCTCGGGTTGTGACAGTTGTTGTAAGGCTTGTGCCAAGGGTTGCATATTGGGCAGCAGTTGGCGATAGAGTTGAGAGGAGGCGGAGGCTTGCGTATTGGTGGCTTGAGCGGGTGTTTGTAATTGAAGCTGTAGTTTGGGTTGGGTGGCAATCACTTTGACGGTGTATTGCTGTCCAGGTTTGACTGGGCTTTGCGTTTCCGCTTGAAAAGTTTGAGATGAGGAAACATGGGGAGCTTGATTGGGCAGGGTAAAGGTTAAGCGATTCCCCTGTAGATTGATCACCTTGATATTCAGCAGTTGACCCGGTTGTAAATTTAAATTTTTGACAGCCGTCGATGCATTCGCTGTTGCCGTTGTCGCACTGCCTGTACCTGATGAGACAGGCGTATTGGAGGGCGTCGCTTGGGGGATGGGCTGGGGGACTTTCATATCGTTATCTTAGCGGATTTGATATAAAGATCATAGCGGGTATTGGGGCTTTGTATGCTGGCACTGGGTTGTGGGCCTTTGAGCGGCGGTGCGCCTTTGGGACGTTTGACCACCACGCGTTTTAGGGCGCACTCTAAGGCGGCTTGCAGTAGAATTTCGCTGTCTTGATCTGGTCCGACCAGCTGCTGCAGTGCCTGCATCCCTTTTTTTACGGCGGCTTTTTTCTTTTTTTCTGGATACATCGGATCCAGATAGATGACATCCGCTGCGGGCAGTTGGGGTATCAGTTCAGCGGCCGCCCCACAGTGGAGTTGCATTTTGGCCACGATGCTTTGCACTTCGGGTAAAGCGCACTGTTGTCCTCGAATCAGCGCATCTTCAATTAAACTCGCGACCACAGGATGGCGCTCAATCAGGGTGACACTGCCAGAAAATGCGTGTTTTTCCATTAAGGAGGCAAAAACAAAACTGTCACCGGCGAGCCCCGCTGTGGCATCGATAATGGAAAAATCTTCATATTTATGAAAACCAACCGCCTTGGCTAAGGGTTGCCCTTTCCCACCGCCGAATTTGAGGCGATGGAGCAGTTTTCCAGAACAGAAATCAATGGAAATGGCTGTTTTAGGGTCGCTAAAGAGGGCGAGCCGATTCTGTTGCCAACCCAGTTGCATGCCATTGGATGGAAACGCTTCCGTGCACAGTGGCAGCTGGAGTTGCGCTTGCAGTTCAGCGACGGTTTTTTGTTGAGGCAGTAGGGTGTCGGGGGCTTGTGGCGCGAGACAGAGTTTCATAGTGGATAAACAAATTGAGCGATTAGCGGGTTGTGGTCAGAACATTGTGGCACATTTAACGCTTGGGCTTGAATCAAATTAAGACCGCGGTAGTAGATATGATCCAATGGGTGATGGTGAATGGACTTAATGTGTTGCGGGGTTTCAATAGGCGCTTTTTGCAGTTGATATTGTTCAAGACAGTCGTCCAGTAGCTGACTGCGCTTTTGTGACCAAGTGTTAAAATCTCCGGCGACAATCAAGGGATTTTCGAGGTCTGAGATTAGACTGAGAAGGCGTTGTAACTCTTTTTTAAAAAAAACATAGGGTACAAAAATCATCGCATGCAGATTAAGCAGATAGAGCGGGGTCTGATCAGGTAAAAAATGGGCGGTGAGTAAGGCGCTCTTATGCGTGAGTAGCCCTAGCTCTCGCCGTTGGGTGAGAAATTGCTCTATGCATTGCATTTGATAGTTGCTGGCCGTAATCACGCCATAGTGCTGTGTTTTACCTTGCATATTACAGCTCATGGCATAGGGTAAATTTAAGTAGCTGTGTTCAGGATGCTGAATCACAGCTTCTTGCAATGCATAGAGATGAATAGGTGTGTGGCTGAGAACGGGGATCAGTTGCTGGAGTTTTTCAGGGGACAGTTGTTCCGTGGCGGTTTTTTGAAGGTTCCACACCAAAAGATTAAAACGGCTGGGCAGTGGCTGTGCTGCAGCTTGCAAAGGGGGATGTGTGGGTTGTTGTTTAGGTTTAAGCATGATGATGATTTTAAAGTAAAGGAGTAAAGATGCGAAACCCATTTTCTAGGCTTTGAACGAACTTAGAGGGGTTGGGCTGATAGGGCTGGGCGCGTTGAATCAGATCTTTCACCCAATGTTGCATGGTTTGCGCTAAGTGCGCGTCATAGGAAAAGCTGACCATTTCATAGTTGACCAGTAAAGAGCGATAATCCAGGTTAGCAGAGCCAAGCATGCAAACGTCATCATCAAAAATCAGCAACTTAGCATGGATCATATTGTGCGCATAGCAAAAAATTTGTGCCCCCATTTCATGCAGTTCCCGCATATAGGAGCTGCGTCCCCAATCAAATATCAGGTGGTCGGTTTTTTGTGGTGTCAGCAGCGTGACTTGCACCCCTTTTTTTAAAGCGATATGAAGGGCGTCCAATAGGTTATGACTGGGAATGAGATAAGGGGTGACGAGGGTAATGCTTTTTTCAGCAGAGATAATCGCTTGCAGCAACGCTTCTAGCAAGGGATCGCTTTCAATATCGGGGCCTGAAGGCACAGCTTGTAAAAGAATGGGGGAAAACCCTTGAGCAGGACTGGGGAAATTGACTTTTTTGGGGGGATTTTTCGGCAAGGTCTGTCCGGTGGTATATTGCCAATCCTCTTTAAAGACGGTGGCATAAGGCAGACAGTCATCGCCTTGGATCTGAAAACAGAGGTCTATCCAACTGGGGTGATTCAGTGTTGCGCCAGGGAGTGCCAAATAGTCTTTGGATAGATTAATGCCACCGGTAAATAGCCGGTGTTCATCAAACAGATAGATTTTGCGGTGGGTTCGAAGATTAAGGCGATTTTTAAAGAGGGTTTCGAAGGGATGAAAAAAAGCGATTTCGACACCGGCTTGACGATAGGGGCGAAGCTTCCATTGATGCAAATAGAGGGGCAAGGCACCAAAAGCGTCGATTAATAAACAGACTTTAACACCTTGTCGAGCTTTTTCCGCCAGCCGTTCAAGTAGCGTTTTTCCGATGTGATCGAGTTCGAAAATATAGGTTTCAAAATAGATTGTCTTTTGTGCTTGATCAATAGCTTCTAACAGGGCTGCAAAAGCTTGTTCAGCATCGGTATAGAGTTGCAATTGATTGTTCGCACTGGGGGGCGTTAAATGGTTGCCTTCAATAAGTTTCGCCAGTTTTTCCGCAACTGTTCCCTCTGTGGCGACCGTCGAATTGATGTTTCTTAAAGGTTCAAAGTTAATCAATGGCTTGGGCTTTCGATAAAGCACCTTGCGCGAGCCAAAAATCAAATAAAGCAGTACCCCACCAAAGGGGATTAAAATGAGCGTCAGCATCCAAGCAATCAGGCTTTGTGCCGGACGTCGTTGATAGAGCATATGGCCTAAGCTAAGGATGACCAAAAAGGTGTTGAGCCAAAAAAGGGAGGTTGACATATTTAATCTGTTTCGATGAAGTCTAAAAGGGTGGATTCTAATTGGGCTTGTTGTTCAGCATTTAAAGCTTGATTTTCTGGTGTGCTGATGAGGAAGTGATCTTCCGCTTTTTCGCCCACTGTATTGATTTTGGCATCATGGATACGAATTTGACAAGCTTTAAAGGCCAACGCAATACGCGAGAGCAGACCACGGATATCTTTGGTTTCAATTAAAAGCTCTGTATAGCGTTTGGATTTTTTATGAAATTCAATGCGAGTGGGGGTTTCAAAACAGCGCATACGTCGTGGAATGGTGAGCGGTCTAGGGGCTCTGGTGGTGATCGGTTGAGCGACAATTTCTGCAAACTGTGCAATCAGTCTTTGGATGATGGCTTCATCCGTAATGGGTTGCTGTTGTCCATCCAATAGGTAAAACAGCACCAGTGTCATGCTCTGCTCACCTTGTTGGTATGCAGAATAGATTTTGGCTTCCACAATATTCAGGTTCTGTTTTTCCAGAATCTGAGTGATATCTGCAAATAGATAATTTCGATCCGGCATAAACACCATGAGCTCTGAAGCCCCACGCTGCGTGGTAGGCTCAAAGTTGACGATTAATCCTTTAAAGTCAGTTTGGTGGAGTTTTTGAGTAAGGCGAACAATTTCTGCGGGCGTTTGTCGGCTAAAGAAGTCGGTTTTTTCAAAACTCTGCCAGAGGTTACCATAGTCGCGGGTGGCGATGCCTCGTTTACTGAGCAGCTCACGCGCTTTTTCTTGATTTTGCAGCGCTTTTTTCTTTTTATCTTTAGGGCTTTGAGTGGTGCTGTCCAGCACTTGGCTCGTTTCATTATAAAGTTGTAGAAACAGCGCATTTTTCCAATCATTCCACACACCGCTGGAGGTCGAGATGACATCGGCTAAGGTGAGCAGATAGAGGTAGTCCAAGTGTTCTTGGTCTTTGACAATTTCAGCAAATTGTTGAATCTCTTTAGGATCATAGAGGTCTCGGCGTTATGCAAAATCAGAGAAATCCAGATGATGAAGTACAAGCCAACTGACCATTTGACTGTCTTTTGAAGGCAGGTTATGGGCTTGGCAAAAATGCATCGCCTCCTCGGCCCCTAAGACTTCATGACGGCCGCCGCGTCCCTTGGCAATGTCATGAAAAAGACCGGCGAGAAACAGCACTTCGGGTTTACAAATTTGTGCTGCGACCTTATGCGCGGTTGGAAATTCGTAGGCGTAGGCATCTACAAAAAAGCGGCGAAGATTCCGTATCACCAGAATGGTGTGTTCATCAACGGTGTAGGCGTGAAAAATATCAAATTGCATTAAGCCACTGATTTTTTGAAAAGCAGGCAGGTAGGCGGCGAGAATACCATAGGTATGCATGCGTTTTAGAGAGGCGTAAACCCCCTTCGGCTGACGTAAAATCTCAATAAACAAGGCCTTATTAATGGGGTCTTGACGGAAGGCCTCATCAATTTGATGCAGATGGCGTCGAATCGTGCGGATGGCATGCGCGCGGATGCCATCAATTTGGCCTTGATAATGTTCTAAAATAATAAAAAGCTCAAAAATCGCGGTTGGATTCTGCGCAAATAGCTGGACATCTCGAATGTCTAAATAGCGGTCAATGATTTGAAATCGAGCGTTTATCGGTGTCACACTAGGCACCTCGCTGGCAAAAATCTCTTCACGCATATGCTGCAGGAGGGTTTCATTGAGGTTAATGGTGATTTGTGCCGTGCGATAGTAGCTGCTCATAAATT
Source organism: Galenea microaerophila (assembly GCF_054657255.1). Taxonomy (NCBI): domain Bacteria; kingdom Pseudomonadati; phylum Pseudomonadota; class Gammaproteobacteria; order Thiotrichales; family Piscirickettsiaceae; genus Galenea; species Galenea microaerophila. The sequence goes on along the minus strand of NZ_BAAHWZ010000001.1, from coordinate 886,349 downwards.
GCTCAACCGCTAGCTTATCTTCGTTGTCTTCGTAGCCAAAAAATGCAGCCACCTTTTGTTGATTTTCAAAGAGCAAACGATCTTCATGCCGGTTTTTGAGCATATGCAGCGCAAAACGAATGCGATTGAGGTGAAGATAGGCCGCTTCTAACTCTTGAAACTCAACTGGGGTAATAAATTGATGGCGCACCAAATCATTAATGGAGTTGGCGTTAAAGTGTCGTTTGGCCACCCAAAAGAGGGTTTGAATATCGCGCAGGCCGCCAGGGCTCTCTTTGACATTAGGTTCCAGTTGATAAACGGTGTCATGATAACGCGCGTGCCGCTGTTGCTGTTCTTCACTTTTGGCCAGAAAGAACTGTTGGCTAGGCCAAAAATCGGGCTGTTTCCACAGGGATTGCACCTGTTCAAATAGTGCATAATCGCCCGTTAGCCAGCGGGCTTCTAATAGGTTGGTGGCAGTGACAATATCTTCTAACCCAGCGCTTTTACAAGCTTCAACCGTGCGAACCGCATGCCCGACATTAAAGCCTAAATCCCATAATAGAGTGAAAAAGGATGACAGGGCTTCAGATAAAGAATCGCACGATTCGCAGACCACAAGCAGATCCACATCGGAGTAGGGTTGCATCTCCTCGCGTCCATACCCGCCCACTGCAATTAAAGCAGCAGTGGGCTCTTCTGGAAGAAAATGTTTCCAAATTTGCTGTAGCAGTTGATCAATAAAGAGGCTGCGTTCATGAAGTAGCTGGGCGGTGGGTGTGCCTTTTTTAAAATTTTCAAACTGATGATCGTTGAAGTTTTTCAGTATCTGTTTGCCTGCCAAGAGCGTCTCTGTCATATCTCCCGCATGGAGCGCTTGAATAAAAGAGGGCAGTGTGTTTGAGGAGGAGTTAGACATAAGAATTAGGCAGCACTGGCGTTTCATTAGGGCGAAGGGTAAAAATTTCATAGCCTGTTTCGGTGACGGCTAAGGTATGTTCCCATTGCGCAGACAGTTTGCGGTCTTTGGTCACCACGGTCCATTGATCCCCTAAAACTTTCACATCCGGTTTACCGAGATTAATCATCGGCTCAATGGTAAACACCATTCCCGGCTCGAAAACAACTTGTTTTAGCTCAGGAGAGGCATAATGCAGCACTTGAGGCTCTTCGTGAAACTCAGAACCAATGCCATGGCCGCAATACTCTCGTACGACTGAGAAGTTGTTTTTATGTGCATGGTCTTCAATCGCTGAAGCCACTTCATATAAGGTATTGCCCGGTTTAACCTGTTCAATGCCCAACCAAATACACTCAAGCGCCACTTGACAGAGACGGTGGGCAAAAGGTTTGACTTGACCCACTTCAAACATGCGACTGGTATCTCCGTGATAGCCATCTTTAATAACCGTCACATCAATATTGACAATATCGCCATTTTTAAGTTTTTTGTTGTCATCAGGAATGCCATGGCAGACGACATGGTTAATTGAAATACAGCTGGAGGCTGGAAAGCCGTGGTAATTTAAAGTGGCAGGAATGGTGCCTTGCACTTCCGTCATATAGGTGTGCATAATTTGATTCAGCTCCCCTGTAGAGATGCCTGGCTTAACATAAGGTTCGATCATGACTAAAACATCGGCTGCAAGTTTGCCGGCTATGCGCATTTTTTCGAGTTCTTCAGGGGTTTTGATTTTAATTGCCATGGCGTGTCCTTTATTTGGGTGAGCCCAAAGCGTTCATATTTTTTTAAGGTTTGCATATAGATGCGCTTTGCCTATTTGCCGCTTTAAAAAATCAACCGATATGAAGGTCTTGGGCGAATATAATTTCCTTTATTTCTTGAGTATTTGAGCAGTCTGTGGTATAAATGCCGCCGCTTCCTCATGGAAGTTAATTTTAACAGAAATCCACACATTTATCAGAACAACCCCTGGGGTGCCGAAGTGCATTAAATAGATTCGGTTCAGGTGTTGGATAAATGGAGGTTTAACCCATTATTAGGAGAAAAAATCATGGCAAAAGTTACCATGCGTCAACTGCTTGAAGCCGGTGTCCACTTCGGTCACCAAACACGTTATTGGAATCCAAAGATGGCGCCTTACATCTTTGGTGAGCGCAATAAGATCCATATTATCAACCTTGAAAAAACCCTTCCTTTACTGAATGATGCGCTTAACTTTATGGGCAAAATCGCTGCTGATAAAGGGACTGTGTTGTTTGTCGGGACCAAGCCTGCGGCAGAAGAGATTGTAGAAGCCGAAGCGAAACGTTGTGGCATGCCTTATGTGAATCATCGTTGGTTGGGTGGGATGTTGACCAACTTTAAAACCATTAAGCAGTCTATTAAACGTTTAAAAGAGCTTGAAGCGATGGAAGCGGATGGCACTTTAGATAAATTGACCAAAAAAGAAGCTTTAATGCTGACGCGTAAGAAAGAGAAATTAGAGCGTGCATTAGGCGGGATTAAAGATATGCGTGCCATGCCGGATGCCATTTTTGTGATTGATACCGGTAAAGAACATATTGCCATCAATGAAGCGAAGCATTTGGGTATCCCCGTGATCGGCGTGGTCGATACCAATAACGATCCTCGTGAAGTGGATTATGTAATTCCTGGAAACGATGATGCGATTCGTGCGATTAAACTTTATTGTGAAGCTGCAGCGGATGCCATTATTGAAGGTAAAGAGAGCATTACCACTGCTGCAAAAGAAGATGAGTTCGTAGAAGCTGAAGAAGAAGTTTCAGAAGAGGCTGCTAAAGCCTAAAACGAACGCATTTGACCGCTAAACATAGTTTGGTGGAAAGTTTTATCCAGTCCTGCCTAATCGTATTAGGTGGGATTTTATTTTTAATTGAATTAAAGGAAAAGATCATGGCAGCAATTACAGCAAAAATGGTGAAAGAACTGCGTGAAACCACTGGCGCAGGGATGATGGATTGTAAAAAAGCGTTAGCAGAAACTGATGGTGATATGGAAGCAGCGATTGAATTCCTACGTAAGAAAGGGATGGCAGGCGCTGATAAAAAAGCCGGTCGTGTCGCTGCAGAAGGTCGAATTGCAATTGCCATTTCTGATGATAAGAAAAAAGGCGCCATTGCTGAAGTAAACTGTGAAACAGACTTCGTGGCAAAAGGAGAGGATTTCAAAGCTTTTGCTGATGAAGTTGTCCAGATTGTGCTTGAACGCGATGTCGTGGATCCAGAAGCAATCTTGAATGAAAAAATGGCAAGTGGTTTAACTGTTGATGAGCGTCGTCGTGAGTTGATCGCTAAGATCGGTGAAAATATTGCCGTTCGCCGTATTGGTGAATTGGAAACAACCGGTTTGGTGGGCAGCTATCAACATGGTGAAAAAATTGGTGTGATTGTGGCGATCGAAGGGGGCGATGAAGCCTTAGCGCGTGATGTTGCCATGCATATCGCTGCGACTAACCCTCAAGCGATCGATGCGGAGAATTTAAACCCTGAAGTCGTTGAGAAAGAGCGCGCTTTCCAAATTGAACAAGCGCAAGAAAGCGGTAAGCCGATGGAAATCATTGAGAAAATGATTGAAGGGCGTATGCGTAAGTTCTTGCAAGAAATTACCTTGGTGGGTCAACCTTTTGTGAAAGATCCTGATCAAACAATTGAAAAGCTGTTGAAAGCCAACAATGCAACAGTGGTTGATTTTATCCGCTTTGAAGTGGGTGAAGGGATTGAAAAAGAAGAGACCAACTTTGCAGATGAAGTTGCAGAAGCAGCACGTCTAGCTCAGCAAGGTTAATTTTTGCATCTAGAGGCTGCATGGCTTGTCATCTATTGGCAAGGTTATGCGGCCTTTGTTTTATCTATAAACATTTGTTTAATGTCTATAGATAAGATCAATTCAATCAGAAAACGGGTAAATCATGGCACTGGCATATCAAAGAGTTCTATTAAAATTCAGCGGCGAAGCGCTCATGGGGGACAATGATTTTGGCTTAGATTCTGCGACTCTGGAAAAAGTGGTGGCGCAGATTCAGTCGGCGAAAACCCTAGGGGCTGAAATGGCAATTGTTGTGGGAGGCGGAAATGTGTTTCGCGGCGTGCAAATTCAAGGCACGCAAATTCAGCGCACCACCGGTGATCAGATGGGCATGATGGCCACAGTGATGAACGCCCTAGCTTTGCGGGATGTGATTGAAGCCGCTGGGATGACGGCTACCATTATGTCGGCCATGCCTATTGAAAGTGTCGCTGTCGGCTTTAATGCGAATGAAGCGAAGAAAAAATTGCAGGCGGGTGAAGTGGTGATCTTTGCGGCGGGTACCGGCAATCCTTTTTTTACCACAGATACGGCTGCCGCCTTAAGGGGCATTGAAGTGGGGGCGGATATTGTATTAAAAGCCACCAAAGTCGATGGCATCTATACAGCAGATCCGTTTAAGGATGCAACCGCTACGCGCTATACGGTTTTAAGTTATGATGAAGTGATTGAGAAGCAGTTACAGGTGATGGATTTGACCGCTTTTGTGCTGTGTCGTGACCATAAAATGCCCATTCGCGTGTTTGATATGTTTAAAAAAGATGCCGTTAAACGAATTTTACAGGGTGAAGATGAAGGCACCCTAGTAACAGAGGAGAAAGCCTAATGTTAAATGAGATTAAGCAAGATGCTGAACAACGGATGCAGAAGTCCATTGAAAGCTTAGAGGCAAATTTTGCCAAAATTCGTACAGGACGTGCGCACCCCAGTATTTTAGATGCAGTTAAGGTTGAGTATTATGGCTCAGAAGTGCCCATTAGCCAAGTGGCCAATATTAATGTGGAAGATGCGCGTACATTGACCGTGCAGCCTTGGGAGCAGCCGATGCTGCAAAAGGTGGAGAAGGCAATTATGCAGTCGGATTTAGGTGTCAATCCTTCCACCCATGGGAATTTAATTCGAGTGCCCATGCCGATGTTGACGGAAGAGCGACGTAAAGAATTTACCAAATTGGCCCGACAAGAGGCAGAAAATGCGCGCATAGCCATTCGCAATATTCGACGGGATGCGAATGGAGATATTAAGGCACTGTTAAAAGAGAAAGAGATTACAGAAGATGAAGCGCGTCGAGCAGAAGATGAAATTCAGAAGTTGACCGATAAATATGTGGCTCAAGTTGAAAAGATGCTAGAAGAAAAAGAGAAAGCCTTATTGGAAATATAGCTGAAAAAATCCCTCATTTGCGGCATAATGCACAACTTGCCGCTGGAATAGAGATCTGAGCAAGGTCTCTTAAAATGTATTGCGGCTCGTTAGACTTAGTTTAACGAGCTTTTTTATTTAAAGAACATTATGAATCAGTTACCACAGCACATCGCCATTATTATGGATGGAAATGGTCGATGGGCCAAAAAGCATTTTTTACCCCGTTTTATGGGACACCAGAGGGGGGTGAAAAATGTGAAAAAGATTGTTGCGCACTGTGCCAAGCTAGGCATTCAGTCGTTAACGCTATTTGCGTTTAGTACAGAAAACTGGAAGCGACCGGAAGAAGAGGTGTCACAACTGATGCAGTTGTTTCTCTCAGCTTTACAACGAGAAGTGAAAAAACTTAATGAGAATAATGTGCGCCTGAAAGTTATTGGTGATACGCATAAATTTGCGCCAGAAATTGTTGAGCATATTGAAAAGGCGGAGCAGCAGACCGCGCATAATACGGGATTACAACTCAATATTGCGGCAAATTATGGAGGGCGTTGGGATATTGTGCAGGCGGTTAAACGCTGGCAAGAAGCGCATCCTAAGGCTTCAGTAGCAGAGTTGACGGAAGCGCAATTAGGGCAGTTTGTCTGTTTAGCTGATCAACCCGAACCCGACTTACTGATTCGCACTGGGGGGGAACAACGGATTTCTAATTTCTTGATTTGGCAGTGCGCTTATACTGAACTCTATTTTACCGAAACTTTGTGGCCCAATTTTGCGGAAAAAGAGCTGGATAAAGCTTTGGAAAGTTATGCCCAAAGAGAGCGACGATTTGGGAAAACCAGTGAGCAGGTGATGGCTGAAAAACAGCAGCAGGAGCTTATAGAAGATGCTTAGACAGCGTGTGCTTACTGCCGTTGTGTTAGTGGCAGTCGTATTGTGGCTCTTGTTTGCAGCTTCACAACAAGTTTGGCAGTGGGCTTTTTTGGGGGTAGCCGTACATTCTGCGTGGGAATGGGCAGCCTTTGCCAAGAGGGATCGTTTGCCTGAAAGAATTGCTTTTATGATTGTGGTCTTTGCTGTGAGCTATAGCCTAGTTCAGGCGTGGAATACCGATTGGCGCGATGATTATTTTACCGCAGCCATACCGCTGCTCACTTCAATCCCTCTATTGTTGGCGATTGTTGTCTGGGTGTCGCGTTATCAAAAAAAGAAGGGGCAAGAAGCAGTGCTCACCCATCCTGGCGTGATCTTGTTGTTGGGGGTGTGGATGATCGCTTTGTTTACTTATGCGATGGTTTTGTTAAGAGCAACCCTTTCACCTTCAGAGATTTTACTGTCAATGCTAGCGGTATGGGCGATTGATACCGGTGCTTATTTTACAGGGCGCCGTTTCGGCAAAACTAAATTAGCCGTGCATGTCAGTCCTGGTAAAACTTGGGAAGGGGTGATTGGCGGTGGATTACTGGCTTTTGCGGTGCTACTTTTAGGAAGCTTAATCGGCATTCAACAAGGCACACTGTCGATTGGGCTATTTACAGTCATAGGTACATTGATCGCTCTATTGTCCGTGTATGGCGACCTTTTTCAAAGTGTCTTGAAACGCCAAGTCGGTTTAAAAGACAGTGGACATATTTTACCGGGGCATGGTGGCATTTTGGATCGTATCGATAGCTTATTAATTGCCATGCCGCTTTTTGCCTTGCTCTGGTTGGGGAGTATGCTGAAATGAGTTTTCTCTGGTCTCTTTTGGGGTTAGTGTTGTCGATCGGTATTTTAGTCACACTGCATGAGTGGGGCCATTATATTGTCGGTCGCTTGTTTAATATTAAGGTAGAAAGGTTTTCCATTGGCTTTGGTCGTCCTATTTGGATGCGGCAGTGGGGCGAGACCCAGTTTCAAGTGGCGGCCATCCCTTTAGGTGGCTATGTTAAATTTACGGATGAGCGAGAAGGCCCCGTGGATGAGGCCGACTTACCGCGCGCCTTTAATCGTCAACCGGTTTGGAAACGATTTTTGGTGGTCTTGGCGGGGCCAGCGGTGAATATTATTTTTGCCTGGTTGGCATTTGCTCTGGTTTATGGGTTGGGGGTGGCTCAGCTGAAGCCTCTGATTGAGCTGCCAAAAGCGGATTATCAGCCTTGGGAAGTGGTGGCACTGGATGCTCAGCCAGTCCAAAGCTGGACGCAATTTCAAAGACTATTTTTACAAAAAATCTTAAATGATGAAGAGGCTTCACGAGACCATACGCTCATGGTGAAAGCGTTTAATAGATCCCAATATTTAGAACTCAATCTTACGCCCCCTAAGAGCACACATATGCCGATTCAGGACGCTTCAACGGTGTTAAAGCAGTGGTTTGATGCTAATGGGATCAAAATTTATCGGCCGCCGATTCCCCCTGTTATCAGCCAAGTGATGCCCGACTCTCCCGCACAAATCGCTGGGTTGCAGCCAGGTGATCAAGTGGTGGCGATTGATGGGAAACCCATTCAGCAATGGCAAGAGTTGGTGCAGTGGATCTCTGAACATCCCGGGGTGACGGCGACCTTTACCGTTTTACGACAAGGAAAAAAGATTCCAATAAAAGTGAAGCTGGGCGAAAAGGTTGTCAAAGGGGAAACGACAGGATTTATGGGTGTGGCCGTCCAAGTTTCAGCGGATCAATTGAAACCCTATTTAGTCAAAACTTCCTATAATGTGTGGGAATCTTTAAAATTGGGGATTGAAAAGAGTTTGTCTTTAACGGTATTAACCGGCCAGATGATTAAACGCATGCTCGTAGGGGATGTAGGGACAGAAAGTTTATCCGGACCGATTGGTATTGCTCAGGTTTCAGGTCAGGCATTACAAAGTGGCGTGATCAGTTTTATCAGCTTTCTAGGCGTATTGAGTTTAAGTCTTGGGTTATTAAATTTATTGCCCATTCCTGTTTTAGATGGGGGGCATTTGTTTATGTATCTGATAGAAATGGTAAGCGGGCGACCCTTGAGTGATTCAGTTCAACAGGCGGCCCAGATGGTTGGGCTGTTTTTGATTTTGAGTTTAACGCTATTTGCAATTTTTAACGATTTAAGCAAACTATTTGCTTCTTAAAATAAAGAGAGATTATGTTTAAGCACCCATTAAGTCCCTCCTATTTCAAACCTTTTACTGCGCTTTTAATCAGTTTTTGCTGGTTTTGGGGCAGTGTAGTTTATGCGTTTGACTTCCAGGTCAAAGAGATTAAGGTGGTTGGAAACCAGCGCATCAGTTATGAAACCATTCATAGTTATCTGCCAGTAGAGATCGGGGATGACGTGGACGATGAGAAAGTTAAAAAAATCATTCACGACCTTTATCAGACACATTTTTTCTCAGATGTTCAAGTTTATCACCAAGAACCCGCTACGCTGATTATTCAAATAGCAGAGCGCCCCGCCATTGCTGAAATTTCCATGGAAGGGAATGAGCTGATCAGTCAAGAGGATATGAAGACCGCGCTCGAGCAGCTGGGGATTAAAAAAGGGCGTATTTTAGATCAGTTGACTTTAGATCGAGTTGTATTGGATTTGAAGCGCCGTTATCAAAATCAGGGGTATTATGGGGCAGAGGTTTCATTTAAAGTGACGCCCCTTCCTCGCAACCGAGTTGCGCTTAAGCTGGTGGTGGTTGAAGGAAAACCGGCCACAATTGGTCGCATTACCTTGGTTGGCAACCATTACTTTAGGGATGATAAGATCAAAAGTCGTTTATTGCTTTCTGAGCACTCGTGGACTGGCGGAGGCGATAAGTATGCGAAACCGAAACTTGAGGCAGATCTTGAAACCATTCGTTCGATGTATATGGACAATGGATTTGCCCGCTTTAAAATTCGCTCTTCACAAGTCAGCCTCTCTTTGGATTACACGCAGGTCTTTGTCACCATTAACCTAGAAGAGGGGTTACAGTATCATATTGCGCAGGTGAAGTTTTCAGGAGAAACGGTTTTAAAACCGGCGCAACTCAACACCATTGTCGATATTCAGTCTGGTGAACTCTATTCACGTAAGAAAATTATTGGTGCGCTCAATCGCATACGAGATCGCTTAAGTGAGGAAGGCTATGCATTTGCTGAAGTTGAACCTCTGATCAAATTTGATGATCAGAAAAAAACGGTGGTATTAGATTTTAGAATTGAACCGAAGGATCGTGTTTATGTGCGTAAGATATTGATTGAAAACAATACCCGAACGCAAGACCCCGTTATCCGGCGAGAAATGCAACAATTTGAGACCGCCCCTTATTCGCTTAAAGCGGTAAGAGACTCTAAGCGTCGTCTTGAACGTTTAGGTTATTTTAAGGCTGTGAAGGTTGAAACGCGTCGTGTCTCTTCTAATCAGGTGGATTTGGTGGTGAATGTCGAGGAGCAACCCACCGGTTCTTTTATGGCAGGGATCACCTATTCTCAAGTAGATGGTGCAGGGTTTAATTTAGGTCTTTCAGAACGCAATCTACTGGGAACCGGTCATAGTTTAGATTTGAAGGCTAGCTACAGTAGCTCAACACAGTCATTTAGTTTTAATTTAACGGATCCTTACTTTACTCCAGAAGGGGTTAGCTTAGGCTATGGTCTTTTCTATAATCAGGTTGATGCTTCTGAGCTTGGCGTCGCAGATTACACTACCAATACATTTGGCGGTGATCTTAATTTGTCTTACCCGACTTCTGAATATACGCGGCTGAATTATAGTGTGAGCTTGCAGGACCAGGAGTTGATATGTTCTGATACCTTTACTGTATGTACGAATCATGTGGCTGACTATGGTAAGCATACCAGCTCTGCGACACTCTCAATGGGGTGGCGTTATGATGATAAAAATGGTTTTTATTTCCCGACCAAAGGGCAAAGCAGTGCCATCAATGTTGCCGTCACGCCCTATTTAGAGAAAGACGCAGGGTTTTATAAACTCTATTTTGATGAAAAATGGTATCACCCCGTCAGTTCGGCCATCACCTTTAAATTTAAATTGAGTTTGGCCTATGGGGATGGCTTTGGGCAATTTAAAGGGTTACCTTTTTATGAACGCTTTTATGCTGGAGGAATTGGCAGTGTCAGAGGGTTTGAACCGAACTCTTTAGGGCCGCAATATGATTCTGCAACGGATGGTAGCAGCAGTCCAGCAGGTGGAGATTTTAAAGCCGCTTCTACTTTTGCCTTGGTCTCTCCTATGCCCTTTATAGAAGATTCCAGTAATATGCGCTTAAGTCTATTTATGGATATAGGGAATGTGTACGCGAGTTTGGATGAAGCACGCATAGAAAGTTTACGCAGCAGCGTGGGGGTTGGCTTCTCTTGGATCACACCTGTTGGGCCACTCTCATTTAGTTTTGCGCGCCCAGTGGGGTATAGTGATGCGGATGAGTTGCAAACTTTCCAGTTTGTTTTAGGGGTACCATTGTGATAAAAATGGAATTTATGCAAAAAGAATTCATTTTTTATAAAATGGCAAAGTACTTAATAAAGGAAAACATGATGAGAAAACAGATTCAAACTTTAATCCTAGCCATTGGATTGTTGATCGGCGGAATGCCTAGCCTTCAAGCTGCTGAAAAACCAGCTAAATTAGGGGTGGTCAATGTTGCCCTGCTTTTAGAAAAGTCTCCGCAAGCCATTGCAGCCAGTCAAAAATTAAAACAAGAGTTTATGCCGCAACAAGAAGCCCTGCAGAAACTGGCAATGGATTTAAATAAAAAACAGTCTGAGTACAATAAAAATAAACTGGTGATGACAGACGCTCAAAAACAGGCGAAAGAGCGAGAGTTGGCGCTGTTATCTCGAGAAATTCAACGCAAAAAAAATGACATTCAAGAATTATTAAATCTTCGCCGTAATGAAGAGCTTGCGCAAATCCAAAAGTTGGTCAATGAAGCGATTAAAAAAGTCGGGGAAAAAGAGCATTTTGATTTAATTCTTTATGAAGGGATTGCTTATACCAATAATCGGTTGGATATCACCAAAAAGGTCTTAGCATATTTAGAAAAATTAAACAAACAGAAGCAAACAGAATTTAATAAATAGGCTAGGTATGAAACTTTCTCAGATTATAAAGGAACTTGAGGCACGAGGCGTTGAGGTTAAGCTGTTTCCTGAAACTGAAAGTTCTAACGATATTGAAATTGAACAAGTCGCCCCACTGGATGAGGCTGGCCCGCAACACATCACCTTTTTTAATAATCCAAAGTTAAAATCGCAGCTAGGTAACACGAATGCGGGCGCCGTTCTTTTACGTGAACCTGAGGAGGGGCTGTCTTCCGTTCAGCTCTTGGTGCAAGATCCTTATTATGCTTATGCGATTGTGGCACAGCTATTAAATCCTCTGCCAGCCATTAAGCCGGGTATTCATCCCAAAGCGGAGGTGAATGGCGGTGCAATGGTGGACCCTAGCAGCCAAATTTCAGCATTTGTGACAATTGAAAAGGGTGCACAGATAGCCGCGCATTGTGTGATTGGAGAAGGCGCTTTTATAGGACGCAATGTGCAAATTGGTGAAGGGTGCCGTATTGGGCCGAATGTGGTGATTCATCACGATTGTATACTCGGCGATCAGGTCATTATTAAAGCGGGCGCAGTGATTGGTGGCGATGGCTTTGGGTGGGCACCCCATCAAGGGCGCTGGGAAAAGATTCCGCAACTTGGCCGCGTGGTCATCGGCAATCGTGTTTCAATCGGCAATAATGTGACCATCGATCGTGGCGCGCTAAAAGATACGCAAATTGGAGATGATTGTATTATCGATAATTTAGTGCATCTTGCCCATAATGTTCAATTGGGCGCTGGAACAGCGGTTGTTGCGCAAACGGGCATTTCAGGCAGTACGACCATAGGTAAGCAAAATATTATTGCGGGACAGGTCGGTTTTGCCGGACATATTGAGACGGCTGACGGCTGTCAGTTTATGGCAAAATCGGGCGTGACCCATTCGATTAAACAACCCGGATCTTATTCTGGGTTTCCGGCACAGCCAACCGCAGAATGGCAAAAAAATACGGTTCGCAGTCGTCAGCTGGATAAGATGGCCAAGCAATTAAAAATGCTGCAGAAGCAGTTAGCAGAATTAGAATCGAAATTGTAAAACCGACGGCTTTTCTAGCCTGGGCGCTAAGGTTTCCAGTTTCTAAGCAGGGTATGCAGTGTATAATCATATTTTTTATTTCATGTTTTAGGATCCCAGATGTCAGAAGATATTTTAAATGTTAGAGAAATTTTTGAGTATTTACCTCATCGTTACCCCTTCCTTTTGGTTGACCGTGTCACTGAATTTGAAATGGGAGAGTCCTTAAGAGCCTATAAGAATGTGACTTATAATGAACCTCAGTTTACTGGGCATTTCCCTGAAAACCCGATTATGCCTGGCGTGATGATTATTGAAGCGATGGCACAATGTACAGGGATTTTGGCTTTTCGTACCCAGCAAGTGAAGCCTGATGGCACTTCCATGTACTATTTAGCCGCGGTCGATAATTGTCGTTTTCGTAAACCAGCGATTCCTGGTGATCGTTTAGATTTTTATGTCAAAACGGTCAACAACAAACGCGGCATCTGGAAATTTGAGTGTGAAACGCGCGTGGATGGTCAAATTATCGCTTCTTGCGATATGATGTGTGCGGAAAGAAAAGTTTAATTAAGGAAGCCTATGATCCATCCAACGGCCATTATTGATAAAAATGCTGAAATTGCTGATGATGTGAGCATTGGACCTTACAGCATTGTCGGGGCTGATGTCAAAATTGCTTCAGGTTGTAAAATTGGACCGCATGTGGTGATAGAAGGGCCAACGGTGATTGGTGAAAACAATACCTTTTATCAGTTTGCTTCGATTGGTGCCGCACCTCAGGATAAGAAATATGCGGGTGAGCCGACCACTTTGGTGATTGGAAAGGGAAATACCTTTCGAGAAAATGTCACTTTAAATCGCGGAACGGCTCAAGATCGAGGGGAAACCCGCATAGGAGATGACAACTGGGTGATGGCAGGGGTGCATATTGCGCATGATTGTGAAGTGGGCAATCACTGTATTTTTGCCAATGCGTCCGCTTTGGCGGGGCATGTTGTGGTAGGGGATTGGGCCATTTTAGGAGGTTATACCTTAGTGCATCAATTTTGTCACATCGGTGCTCACAGCTTCTGTGGCATGGGGAGTGTGATCAATCAAGATGTCCCTAATTTTATTACCGTCTCTGGGAATTTGGCAGGTCCAAGAGGGGTCAATATTGAAGGGCTCAAGCGTCGAGGCTTTGATAAAAATCAGATTCAACTGATTAAAAAAGCCTATCGAGCGCTTTATCGCACGGGGCGTCGCTTGGAAGAGGCCTTGGTTGAAATAGAGTGTCTCAATGATGAACAGGGCACGCTGAGCGATCTGATCGAATTCCTTAAAAAAAGCCAGCGAGGCATTGTTCGCTAACTCCTATGGCGTCCATAGCGCATTTTCCTGTTTTTGCTCTGGTTGCCGGAGAAGCTTCTGGTGATACCTTAGGTGCAGATCTGATTCAAGAACTCAAAAGCCGTTATCCGCATGCCCGTTTTGTTGGCATTGGTGGTCCTAAAATGCAAGCTTTAGGTTTTGAAAGTTGGGTACCGATGGAAAAACTGTCGGTCATGGGGCTGTTTGAGGTTCTGAAGCATTTACCTGAGTTGTTGAGAGTTCGCAAAGACTTAATTCAAAACCTGCTTGCTTTAAAACCCAATGTCTTTATTGGCATCGATGCGCCAGATTTTAATTTTACTGTTGAGCGCCAATTAAAGGCGGCAGGGATTCCGACTGTGCATTATGTTGGCCCCTCTGTTTGGGCGTGGCGTGAGAAACGGTTAGAGAAAATCAAGCATGCTGTAGATGGCATGTTGGTGCTTTTTCCATTTGAACCGCCGATTTATGATAAATATCAGATTCCCGTTCAATATGTCGGTCATCCTTTGTCCAATCAGGTGCCAGAAACCCCGAATGCACAGCGTGCTAGGAAAAAATTGGGTTTACCTGAACAGGGGCAGTTTACCGGCATTCTGCCTGGCTCGCGTATGAGCGAAATTGATAAGATGGCGGATATTTATATTCAAGCAGCCAGACAGCTGGCTTTGCTCTATCCTGAAATGCAATTTCTGGTTCCTTGTGTGCATGAAAAAGCACAACAGCGAATGCAGCAAGCGATCGACCAATTTGCCCCACAGTTGCCCATTCACCTCTATCGACAACAAGCGCAAACCGTTATGGAGGCTTCAGATCAATTAATCGTCACTTCGGGGACGGCAACACTAGAAGCGGCTTTGATGCAAAGGCCGATGGTGCTTTCCATTAAGGTGCACCCCATTAGTTACTGGATTATGAAGCGTCTTGCGACCACCCAGTGGATTGGCTTGCCGAATATATTGGCGCAACAGTCAGTTGTGCCTGAATTGATTCAACAGGAGGCGACGCCAGAAAAAATTGCGCTTGAATTGGGGCGTTTGGTCGTGGATATTTCCAAACGGAAAGCACAGCTCACTGCGTTTAAAAAGCAAGCCGAACAACTTAAACAACCATCCGCAAAACTGGCAAGTGATGCGATTTGTCGATGGGCGAATTTATGAGTCAATTAGGGTTGGATTTTGCACACCAAGCCAAGCAACCGGTGATTGTGGGGGTGGATGAAGTCGGACGCGGACCTTTAATTGGCAATGTGGTCACAGCTGCCGTTATTCTTCCGGAAGGGTGTGACTTGCCCGTAAACGACTCTAAAAAACTCTCGGCAGCTAAACGCGAAGCGTTATTTGCACAGATTCAATCTGAAGCCGTTGATTATGCAATTGCGTTTGCCTCGCCTGAAGAGATTGATACCCTCAATATTCTTCAGGCGACCTTATTAGCCATGCGGCGTGCAGTGGCTCAATTAAAGCAGCCATATGATGAGGTGTGGGTGGATGGTAACCGTTGCCCAAATGTTGATAAACCTTGTCGAGCGGTGGTTAAGGGTGATGGTAAGGTGGCGGCGATTGCTGCGGCTTCTATTTTGGCCAAAGTGACCCGCGATAGAGAGATGCAACTTTTGGATCAACGCTATCCACACTATGGATTTGCTCAACATAAAGGCTATCCCACTCAAGCGCATTTAGCCGCCATTAAAAAATATGGTTTAATAGAGGGTTATCGTCACTCTTATAAACCAATTCAATCCATTCTGAAAAAATCAGTTTTTTGAGTTAAATTCTCCAGTCCTGCATTCATTGCGGGTGCGTTTTAAGCTTATTTTTTCTTTGAATTAGGGTGTATTTTGCTTGCAAAATAAAATCCAGCCTTTATAATACGCACCATTCCAAACATGGTGGGATGGCTGAGCGGTTGAAGGCGGCGGTCTTGAAAACCGTTGTAGGTTTGTAGCCTACCCAGGGTTCGAATCCCTGTCCCACCGCCATTTCTGATTTTATCTATTTCTCCTATTTTTCAAGAGCTTATATTTTAAGGCGCTTCAAAGTATTCTACTGCCTGTTCTCTATCTCTATATCCGGAAGGAAAGTCCTTTTAAGGGTGCCTAATGGTGTTTAATTCTTTTAAGAATTCTTTCTCGTTGCAACGGATCTTGACGATAAAAGTGTGAAAGTTGTCGATAAACTTTTGGGTAAACTTGGTGTAGCCTTGCCGGCGCTTCAAAAAAATATTCCGTTGTGACGGCAAAAAATTCAGCGGGATTGGTCGCTGCATAAGGATTGATTGCTGTATGGCGACCATTGCGTGCAGCTGATTTTAACGTTTCATAAGCGGGTTCAAAGGCTTCATACCAATCTTTCTCTGACATGCCGCGATGTAGAGGTGGATGGCCATTGATCGAGCCATCAAGCATATCTAATTTGTGTGCTAATTCATGCATGAGTACTTGATTCGCATGGCTGCGTAACGGATGAGGTTTATCATTGCTCCAGTCAATGATGACGGGCCCTTGATATTGTGTTTCTCCAGTTTCAATGCCGGCCCAACTCACCAACCAGCCCTCAGCATTAAAGACGGCTTTTTTTGTATTTCGAAAAGGGGTCGGGTAAACCACAATTTCATGCCAGTTGCGGAACCACTCTAAGCTAGGATCTTCTTCAGGGTCTTCTAAACCAAAAATAAGGATGGCGGCTTGCGCAGACAGCGTGACGCGAATTTCATCCGTTAATTTCATGCCCCGAGCTGGGCTGATGGTTTTACGATAGAGAATATCACTGGCCAAAATTCTCAATCGTGCTCTTTCTTCAGCTGTATAGCGCTGCATCATCGGCATTTTAGCAGTGACTTGATGCCACAGTTTAAGTGGGATTTTGCTTTTATGCAGAATATGAATAAGCTGTCGGTGCCTCAATGAACGGATGGGATGAAAATGCATAGGTAAGCGTTTGACATTAAGGTAAAAAAGAAAAGCCGGTTAATAACCGGCTTAGAGAGGAAAATATTTTAAGGATCTTATCGGTTTTTTTGCGTTTGTGCGACACGTTTTAAAGTTTGAATCCAAGTATCCACTTCATGGCTCAATAATTGACCCTCTTTACCGCCGTAACGTTGAAGATCTTTTTTCCAAGCGATAAAGCCAGCCGCCATGTCAGCACCAAAACCTTGAGGGGCTTCATTAGCGGATGCATTGGCAGAGATAAAAAGAGAGGTCATGACAATCAGTGCAATTTTTTTCATAGTTAAAGCTCCTAGTGAGATGTTAATTTTAATTATTGATTTCAGCTAGTTTAGGAAATCCCCCAAGAATATTCAAGCATAACCCAGGATAAAATTTTTTATCCTGTCATAAAATGATGACAGGCGTACCTTATAATATATTCATGACTCAAAATATCACACATCAAAATTCAAGCGAAGAGATACAGCGGCAATTTCGTTTAACCCGCTGGGCGACCTATGCGTCGGTCTCGGTTGCTGTTATTTTAATTTTATTAAAACTCTATGCCTGGTGGCATACGGATTCTGTCAGTATTTTAGCTTCTCTGGCAGATTCAGGCATGGACTTACTGGCGGCTTTAATTATTTTAGTTGGGGTCAATATTGCCCAAAAACCTGCGGATAATGAACATCGTCTTGGGCACGGCAAGGCCGAACCTTTGGCGATTCTTGTTCAAGGCACTTTTATTTTATCCGCCGCGCTTTTTTTGATGGTCTATTCCGTTAATCGCATTTTTCATCCTCAAGCGGTTGAAAATTTGGCCATTGGCATCTGGGTGATGGTGGTGTCGATTGTTTTGGCGGCACTGCTGAATCTTTTTCAATATTATGTCATCTCACAAACAGACTCTAAAGCCATTGCTGCGGATGCTTTGCACTATTTAGCGGATCTAATCAGCAATATTTTAGTTTTAATCGGATTATGGCTGGTGGGTTTGGGGTATATCGGTGTAGATGGTTGGCTGAGTTTATTATTAAGTCTGTGGTTACTTTGGAGTGCCGCCTCCCTACTGAAAGGGGCCTTAGATCAAATTTTAGAGCGCCAGCTGTCTGAAGTAGACCAAGCCAAAATTTCAGAAATCATTTCGGCCCATCCCGAAGTGGCGGGCTTTAATGATTTGCGTGCCTATCGTTCAGGGCCGATCACTTTTATTCAACTCGATTTGGAATTAGAAGACACGCTGCCCTTATATGAAGCACATCGGATTACAGAAGAGGTGACCGCAGAATTGAAGCAGGCATTTTCGCCTGCTGATGTCATCATTCACCAAGAGCCCAAGAGTATTCGTGCTGACCAAGCCCACCATCAATGGTTATAATGGTTTATTGATCTATTTCACACCCTTTAGGGCCGAGTTCATACTGTTCAAGAGATTGGGTGTCTTTTTTTAGCTGAGCGTCTTTTTGTAACAGATCCTCTAGGTGTTGAATCAAATGAGGCGCGTTCTGTTTAAACGTTTCTGTAATTCGATAGTTCATCCAAGGCCCTTGCCGTTCAGCTTCAACAATTTGAGCGTGTCTTAAGGTTGTCAGGTGGCGGGAAACAAGGCTCTGTCCAAGTTCCAGGGTTGTGACTAAATCGCAGACACAAAGTGACGGCCTTTGTAAAAGTAGGCAGACGATTCGCAAGCGAACGGGTTCACTAAGCGCCTTAAAAATCTGAGCGTGTTGTTCTAAAGTATTCATATATTTAATTATAGTTTATCTTGTCAATAGGTGTAAATAAATTGCTAATATTTGCATATCCATATATAATACTAAAAAATTCTTGAGCGTTAGAGGTTAGAGGTTAGAGGATAAGCAACATGTTTCAACAGCTAGGAGATTGGGTCGCGTTTCAACTTTTAGGGCTAGATCCCACAAGTCATTTGGGCAATGCGGTGCAATTTTTTGTGATGGATGTCACCAAAATTTTTGCGCTGTTATTCGCCATTATCTATGTCATGGGGTTTCTGCGCGCCTTTATGACGCCTGAAAAAATTCGTGATATCGTGCGAGGTAAACCTAAATGGTTAGCGCGTTTAATGGCTATTTTGTTAGGGTCTGTAACGCCGTTTTGTTCCTGTTCTTCAGTTCCCCTCTTTATCGGTTTTGTTGAAGCGGGTATTCCTTTAAGTATTACCTATGCTTTTCTGATTGCGAGTCCCATGATTAATGAGGTCGCTGTGGCGGTGTTAATCGGCGTGGTGGGCTGGAAAATTACCCTTCTTTATGTGGTCGCCGGCATGGTGGTGGCTTATGTCGGAAGTATTGTGATGGAATGGTTTAAAACCGAGCGTTGGGTGGAGGACTATGTATGGAAAATTCATATGGCGCAATCTTCGGGGGAAGCCGAGAAACGCTCGATGACTTTAAAAGCGCATCACCAATTTGCGGTGCATGAGGTCAAAGAGATTATTCGACGCCTTTGGAAATGGGTCATTATTGGGGTTGCCGTCGGTGCTGCGTTTCATGGTTATGTCCCTCAAGAGTGGGTGGCGGAAAATTTAGCTGGAGAGGGGCATTGGTGGAGCGTGCCGGCAGCCGTCTTAATAGGGGTTCCGCTATATTCCAATGCCACGGGGGTGATCCCGATTGCCGAGGCGATGTTGGGCAAAGGGGTGCCGATCGGAACGACCTTAGCGCTGATGATGAGCATTGCTGCACTTTCTCTACCGGAAATGTTGATTTTGCGCAAAGTGATTCGTTGGCCAGCTTTGGCGCTCTATGCTTCAGTCCTTGCAATTGCCTTTATGGGGGTCGGTTGGATTTTTAATCTTCTGTTATCATAAACACCAATTTTTTAATTTTTATTAATCATAGAAAGGAGTCAAAATGAAGGGAAATCCTATTTATCGTTTGATTGGATTAGGTATTATTGTTTCATCCATTTTAGCGCAGTGGAGTGGCCAAGCGGACTTTACCCAGCCAACTTGGTTGTGGATTCCGGTTTTTATGGCGGTGATGATGATTCAAGCTACCTTTACCGGTTTCTGTCCAATGGCGAAGTTTTTTGGACAAGATCCTGAAACAGGCGCTTGCTGTGGTGCAGATACCACAGGGACCTGTTGCACAGGCAGTGAGAGCAAAGCAGAGGAAAGTTCTAGTTGTTGTTCGGGGGGAGAAACGGAGCAAGATGCGACGACAACCTCAAACTCTGCCCAGGGATCAAGTGAAGCTCAGGATGAAACTGCTGCAGAAGGTGTTTTAGTAGTCAAAGTCTTGGGAACCGGCTGCGCGAACTGCGTCAGTACCTATCAACTATTTGAGCAACAGGCCGAAAAGTTAGGCGTACCCATTCAGCTGGAAAAAGTTGAAGAGATTGCTGATATTGCCAGTTATGGTGTGATGTCGACGCCTGGTGTGGTCATTAATGGCAAGGTTGTGCATGCCGGTGGCGTGCCTTCCGTGAAACAAATTGATATTTGGTTGACTGAGACAAAATAAACTTCAGCAGGCTCAAGTCATTAGATTGGCTTGAGCCTGAATTTATTCAGAGTTCTCTCCTACTTTTCGGTAAAATATCCGTTTTGATCAAAACGGTCCTCCCTTTGAAACGACAAGATTTCTATTTTGATTTACCTGCTGAGTTGATTGCACAATACCCGCCTGAAAAGCGTACCGATAGCCGCTTACTGGTGATGCAGCCGGATGGGGGCGTGCAGAATTGTCAATTTCCGCAGATTTTAGAGTTTTTGCAACCCAATGATTTAATGGTGTTTAACAATACCCGAGTGATTCCTGCCCGACTGTTTGGTCAGAAAATGACTGGGGGGAAGATTGAGTGTTTAATCGAGCGGGTTTTAGACGATCGTAGGGTGCTCAGTCATATTCGAGCCAGTCATGCACCAAAACCCGGTGCGAGATTGCAGATTGCTGAGGCGTTTGAGGTCGAGGTTTTAGGTCGTGAGGGCGCTCTATTTGAGTTGGCTTTAGTATCACCTGTGGAATCCACCATCCTTTCTCTAATAGAAACCTATGGTCATATGCCCTTACCGCCTTATATAGAGCGTAGCGATGAAGCAGAAGATCAAGCGCGTTATCAAACGGTTTATGGGGAAAAACCGGGTGCGGTGGCTGCGCCGACCGCGGGCTTGCACTTTGATGAGGCTTTAATGGCCAAAATAGCCGAAAAAGGGGTGGAGATTGGGTTTGTGACCCTGCATGTGGGGGCGGGGACCTTTAAACCAGTGCAGGTGGAAGACATTGCAGATCATAAAATGCACTCAGAAGTGATAGAGGTCTCTGAAGCGTTGGTGGAGAAGATTGCACAGACGCGAGCCAAAGGGGGAAGAGTGGTGGCTGTGGGCACGACTTCAGTGCGCTGTTTGGAGAGTGCGGCGCAATTAAGCGGCATGCCGCAAGGCCAGCCTTTACAAGCCTACGCTGGAGAAACAGATATTTTTATTACACCCGGCTATGCGTTTCAGGTGGTGGATGTGCTGTTGACCAATTTTCATCTACCAGAATCTACATTGATTATGTTGGTTTCCGCTTTTGCGGGGTATCAAGAGACGATGCAAGCGTATCAACACGCGATTGCTGAGCGTTATCGATTTTTTTCATATGGTGATGCCATGTTGGTGCATCGTAAACAAGAGTCTTAGGCAATGAAATTTACTTTAATGCAAACCGATGGCCGTGCACGCCGTGGACAGATGCAGTTTGAACGTGGTGTGGTCGATACCCCCGCCTTTATGCCGGTTGGAACCTATGGGTCGGTGAAATCCATGATGCCAGAAGAGGTGGCGGCAACCGGTGCGCAGATTATTTTAGGCAATACGTTTCACCTCTCTTTGCGTCCAGGGACAGAGATTATTGAACAGCACGGTGATTTACACGACTTTATTAACTGGAAAGGTCCGATTTTGACCGATTCTGGCGGTTTTCAAGTTTTCAGCTTGGGGAAAATGCGCAAAATCAGCGAAGAAGGGGTGCTATTTCAAAGTCCTATTAATGGCTCAAAAATTTTTATGGGACCAGAAGAGTCGATGGCGGTGCAGCGCAAATTAGGCTCGGATATTGTCATGATTTTTGATGAGTGTACCCCTTATCCAGCCTCTCATGAAGTGGCTGCTGACTCCATGCGACTTTCTCTGCGCTGGGCGCAGCGATCAAAAGTGGCTCATGGGGATAATCCGGCGGCACTGTTTGGCATTGTGCAAGGGGGAATGTATGAAGATTTGCGTCAAGAGTCAGCGCAGGCGTTACAAGAGATCGGTTTTGATGGCTATGCCATTGGTGGGCTTTCGGTAGGCGAGCCGAAAGAGGAGATGATGGCGACCTTGGATTTTACGGAGCCTCATCTGCCGAAAGATAAGCCGCGCTATATGATGGGCGTGGGGAAACCTGAAGACATCGTCGAAGCGGTGCGCCGTGGGATCGATATGTTTGATTGTGTAATTCCAACACGAAATGCACGCAATGGATTTCTGTTTACCCATGATGGTGTGGTCAAAATCCGCAATGCCAAACACAAAACCAGTTTAGAGCCGTTAGATGCGCAATGTGATTGTTACACTTGCCAAAATTATACCCGTGCTTATTTACATCACCTAGATAAATGTGGTGAAATTCAAGGCGCGCGTTTGAATACGATTCATAATTTGCACTATTATCAGAGTCTAATGAAAGGGTTGCGTGAAGCGATTAGTGAGCAGCGTCTGGAAGCGTTTGTGCGTGATTTTTATGCACAAAGAGGTGAGCCAGTTCCGCCGCTATGAAGAAAGATGAATTTTTAGGAATTTTGTGTCACAATACGACGGGTTAAATTTAAAGAGACCTTTGCATAAGTGGGATGCGAGCTAAAAATGAGAAAAAATTTTCCATATCTAGGCGGTAAACGTAGGCATTAGCCAAACTATTGCCAAGTTTTCCAACAACGATAGGGGAAATTTTAGCCATTTTTAGCCGTAGAACCATCTCGTGCAACGGTCTCTAAATAAAGGAGAAAAAGATGTTTTTAATCAGCGATGCGATGGCTGCAGGTGAAGCGGCGCCTCAGGGGGATGTATTAATGCAATTGTTGCCTTTGGTGCTGCTCTTTGTGGTGTTTTATTTTTTATTGATTCGTCCACAACAGAAGAAAGTCAAAGAGCATAAACAGATGGTTGAGTCCTTGAAAAAGGGCGACGAAGTGGTCACCTATGGTGGTCTAGCGGGCAAGATTCGCGATTTAGGAGATGTGTTTGCAGAGGTAGAGATTGCGGACAATGTGGTGGTTAAAGTCGAACGCCAAAATATTGCGCGTGTGCTCCCTAAAGGCACCTTAAAAGGCGAATAAAAAGCACACTCTAGACAAAGGGGCAGTGGCCCCTTTTGTCGTTTATGGGGGGTCTCCCTTCTGTTTCAAGTTTCTGAATGGATAACGCTATGTTCCAATCGCAACAAAAAGTGATTTCAAATCAATACCCAGCCTGGAAATATGTACTACTCGTACTGGTGACCGTGTTGGGGATTCTCTATGCTTTACCGAATCTGTATGGGGATGACCCTGCGGTACAGATTTCTCCAGTTAAATCCGTGCAATTTGATGAGTCGGTGAAACAACAAGTGGTGCAAGCTTTAAATCAGGCAGGCATCCAGGTTAAATCGGTCAAGTTTGAAAAAGGTAAGATCTTAATTCGGTTGGACAGCACGGAAGCACAGTTAAAAGCAAAGAGTGTGATTAAAAATGTGTTGGGACGAAAAGCGGTCGTTGCGTTAAATCTTGCGCCTGCTACCCCTGAATGGTTACAAGCCATTGGTGCCAAGCCCATGTATTTAGGGTTGGATTTACGAGGCGGGGTGCACTTTTTAATGGATGTGGATATGGATGCCGCCATTGAAAAGCATTACTTGCGTTATATCGATGATATTAAGTCGAGCTTGCGTCAAGTTCGCGCGCGTTATTTAAGTGTGGTCTACGAAAACCAGCAGTTGGAAATTAGCTTTAAAGATCAAGAAAATTTTGAAAAAGGGCTTAAAGTTATTCAGGAAAAATATGCAGCGGATTTCCAAATTCAATCCGATGCAGCGCATCAGCCCCCTAAAATTATTCTCAAACTTTCCCCTAAAGCGATTAAAGAAGCAAAAAGTTACGCCTTAAAACAGAATATTACCACCTTGCGTAACCGTATTAATGAGCTGGGTGTGGCTGAGCCGGTGATTCAGCAACAAGGTGAACGGCGAATTGTGGTTGAGTTGCCAGGGGTGCAAGATACTGCGCGTGCTAAAGAGATCTTGGGCGCGACAGCGACATTGGAGTTCCGCTTAGTCGAGGAGCGAGGCGATGCGTATCGTGCCGAGAAATCTGGTTATGCGCCTTACGGTGCCAAGTTATACCATTTCCGAGATGGGCGTCCTATTCTATTAAAACGTGAGATTATTGTTTCTGGAGACAATGTGGTCAATGCTCAGTCAGGGATTGATACGCGTTCAGGCACGCCAGAGGTGAGTGTGACCCTAGATTCTGCTGGGGGTCGCAAAATGAATGAAGTGACCAAACGCAATATCGGCAAGCGCATGGCCGTGGTGTATATTGAAAACCACTTGACTACCGTAGAAAAGAATGGCCAGAAGGTGAAAAAACGCACCACCACTAAAGATGTGATTAATGCGGCGGTGATTCAAGGCCAATTTGCTAACCGTTTTCAAATTACCGGTTTGGACAGTCCTCAAGAAGCTCAAGATCTTGCCTTACTGTTACGTGCAGGTTCTCTGGCCGCCCCCATGGAGATTGTTGAAGAGCGCACCATTGGGCCGAGTTTAGGGGCTGACAATATTCGTCAAGGCTTTATGTCGGTCGTGGTCGGTTTCTTATTGGTGCTGGTGATTATGGCATGGCGTTATAAAGTGTTTGGCATGATTGCTAATATGGCGCTGATGTTGAACTTAATTCTCATTGTGGCCATTCTATCGCTGCTGCAGGCAACGCTGACAATGCCAGGGATTGCGGGGATTGTGTTAACCGTGGGGATGGCAGTAGATGCCAATGTTCTGATTTTTGAGCGAATTCGAGAGGAGTTGAAAAATGGCTCGGTACAGCAGGCCATCCATGCAGGCTATGAGAAAGCTTTTGTCACCATTGCCGATGCCAATATCACCACCTTATTAGCCGCAATTGTGCTCTTTAGCTTTGGTACTGGGCCGATTAAAGGCTTTGCCATTACGCTGAGTATCGGTATTATCACCTCTATGTTTACCGCCATTACTGGTACACGTGCGATTGTGAATTGGCTCTATGGTAATAAACCGGTTGAAAAGCTGCCCATTTAGGAGAGAGAGATGGAACAACAGAAAATGATTAATTTTATGGGGCAACGGAAATTGGCGGCAGCTGTTTCCATTGTGCTGGTGATCGGTTCCTTAATTGGTTTATTTGTCAAAGGCTTGAATCTCGGCATTGATTTTACCGGCGGTACTATTATAGAGCTGGCTTATGATAAGCCTGTCGATATTGAC
This sequence comes from Galenea microaerophila, assembly GCF_054657255.1. Taxonomy (NCBI): domain Bacteria; kingdom Pseudomonadati; phylum Pseudomonadota; class Gammaproteobacteria; order Thiotrichales; family Piscirickettsiaceae; genus Galenea; species Galenea microaerophila. The sequence continues at coordinate 861,377 of NZ_BAAHWZ010000001.1, read as the reverse complement.
AAAGTGCGCACCTCTCTTCAACAAAAGGGGTTTAAATCCATCACCGTTCAAAACTTTGGGGCTGCTGAGGATGTTTTGATTCGCATTGCACCACAAAAGGGGATGAATTCGGCTCAAATCAGCAATAAGGTGCTGGATACCTTGCGCGCGGAGGGTGAACATATCGATGTACGTCGAGTGGAATTTGTCGGTCCACAAGTCGGGGACGAGTTGACTGAGCAGGGAGCCCTAGCAGTGATCTATGCACTGATTGGGATTTTGATTTATGTCGCCTTGCGATTTGAATTCCGTTTTGCCGTAGGTTCTGTAGCGGCTTTGATTCATGATGTGATCATCACGCTGGGCGTTTTTGCTTGGGGTCAGTTCCAATTTGATTTGACTGTATTGGCAGCGATCTTGGCAGTAATTGGTTACTCGCTGAATGATACGATTGTGGTCTTTGACCGTGTGCGGGAAAATTTCCGTACCATGCGTGAAGGTTCGCCGGTCGAAGTGACCAATGTGGCGGTCAACCAGATGCTGTCGCGGACGATTATGACGTCTCTGACGACCTTAGTGGTGCTCTTAGCTCTCTTTTTCTTGGGTGGAGAGATCATTCATAATTTTGCGCTGGCTTTGATTGTCGGGATTGTGGTCGGGACCTACTCATCCACTTATATCGCCAGTGCCATCGCTTTGGCATTGGGGGTCTCTAAAGCCGATTTAATGAAGCCAGAAAAAAGTGGTCAGACCGCTGAAGAGGCTGAGGCGGAATTGCAGAGAGCCTTTTTGGAAGCTGAGGCCAAAAGAGAAGCCAAATTGGCGCAAAAACAAAAATAGTGACATCAATACATGTGCATATAAAACCCCAGTACCTAATCAGGACTGGGGTTTTTTCTTTTATTTTTGCTGAAGTGTTATGAAAATGGCGTAGAATGAGAAAGCGTTGAAGAGAGGTTTATTGATTGTTTAATTGCGCATATAAAGGTGCAAGACTCTGTTGAGTGAAAGCTGTATTTTATCTGCACCATTTTTAATGAGCGACGAGGAAAATGTCAAAGCTTGTGCTAATTGATGGCCTTGAATTGAGATTTTTTGACCACAAGTAAAAAGTTACGTGAGATTTTATAACCATTAAAGGAGTGTATTATGTGGGGTTATCCGATGGAAAATGATTTGCTTAAGCAGTTAAGTAAGCATGCCAAGATCGCGGGTGCGATTATGATGTTGTTAGGGTTGGCGGGTATCTTTTTTCCGCAAATTATGTCCGTCGTGGTGGTTGTTTTTGTCGCTTGGTTGATGCTGTTAAGTGGGATTGTTGCCGGCTATTTTACTTGGATTTCTGATCGCAGCAATTGGATGGGCTGGCTGAAAAGTTTTATTCTGGTGCTGATGGGCGGCGTGATGCTTTTTTATCCTTTCCCTGGCGTGGCCGCAATGGGACTGTTATTCGCAGTTTATTTCTTTATGGATAGCTTTAGTAGCTTTACCCTTGCCATGGATATGCGTCCTAATAAAGGTTGGGGCTGGTGGCTCGTGAATGCGTTGCTCTCACTCGCTTTAGGTATTCTGTTTGTGATGGATTGGCCATTTAGCTCAATGTGGATGGTCGGACTTTTTGTGGGGATTAGCCTCTTTTTTGATGGGATCACTTTATTCTTTATGGGACGTCTATTCCATAAATTAGATCAAGATAAAATTAATGGAGATCAGCAATAAGTCGTTTGATCTCTCGAGCTAAGGCTTCATATTGTATAATGACTACTTTTTATAGATAGACAGGTTATAAGCGCCATGAACTTTATTGAAACCCGTGGTAATGATGGTAAAAACCCCATTGAAGTCACTTTTTCTGAAGCTATTCTGAGTCCGATGTCCTCATTTGGTGGGCTTTATGCCCCCAAAACCCTGCCGAAGCTTGGCGAGGAATTTTTACGGAAGCATCTGCATGCTTCTTATAAAGAAGTGGCGAAAGCGATTTTAGAGGCTTTTGAAATTGATATTGACTCGAAAATTGTTGATCAAGCTCTGGCGCTTTATGACCGTTTTGATGATCCACAAGACCCAGTGCCTGTCGTAAAGCTGTATGAAGATCTCTATATTAGCGAGCTTTACCATGGGCCCACGCGTGCCTTTAAAGATATGGCCATACAGCCATTTGGTTTAATCTTGTCCTCTTTGGCGCAGCAGCGAAATGAAGGGTATCTGATTTTAGCAGCGACCAGCGGAGATACCGGCCCTGCGACGCTCGAATCTTTTAAAAACCGAGAGAATGTTCGAGTGGCGTGTTTGTATCCAGATGGCGGGACTTCCGATGTCCAGCGCTTACAAATGGTGACTGAAGATGGTCGCAATTTGAAGGTGATCGGTATTCGTGGTGATTTTGATGATGCGCAAAATGCATTGAAAACCCTACTGGTTTCAGAAAAATTTAATCAAACGCTGGAGCAGCAGCAGATCCATCTATCAGCCGCCAATTCAGTCAATTTTGGACGAATTATATTTCAGACCATCTACCATATATACAGCTATTTGGCGTTGGTGCGTCAGGGCGCGATTGAAATAGGTGAGAAGGTTTATCTAGATGTGCCCAGCGGAAACTTTGGGAACGCTCTAGGCGGCTATTATGCGATGAAAATGGGCTTGCCGGTGGAGCAGATTTTGATTGCTTCTAATCGAAATAATGTGCTGACTAAACTGATTCGAGAAGGGATTTATGATTTGCGTCATTTACATGTCATTCACACCTCCTCTCCGGCGATGGATATTTTAAAATCTTCCAATATCGAGCGGGTTTTATTCGATCTGTTTGGTGCTGAGCGCACTAAAGCGTTGATGCAGCAGTTGGATCAAGAAAAATATTATGAACTGACCTTTGAAGAGTTGGCGCAACTGCAATCCATTTTTGCTGCGGACTACTGTGATGATGACGAAGGCAAAGCTTATATTAAGCAAGCTTTTGAGCAGGGTTATTTGATGGAGCCGCATACCGCGACTTGTTTAAAGCCTTATGAGACCAGTCGAGCAAAACCAGAGCTTAAAACGATTGCTTATTCTACGGCTGAGTGGACCAAATTCTCTCCAACGGTCGCCAATGCGCTCACAGGTGAGGAAGATGCGACCGATCTTGAAGCCTTGCAAAGTGTATCAAAGTTAGCGGGCATAGAGGTTCCGCCACAGATTCAAAAACTGTTTACTTTACCAATTGTGCAAGATACCGTCATTGATAAAACAGAAATAGAACCGACGATTATCGATTTTTTAGCCCATTAAAGTGGCATTCATCCTTTTCTGATTGAATCCTTTACCCTAGCAAAGTCAAGCGCCCTTCATGTCGAAGGTAAACGCTTGGCTCCCCTCACCAGATAGCCATGAATCTTTGGCGTTTTTAAGGTATAATTCTCCTTTATTTTCTGTAGGGAAAACGGGAATCTATGTCTGAGTTTGCAAGAGAAATTTTACCCATTTCGTTAGTGGATGAAATGGAGCAGTCCTATTTAAGTTATGCGATGAGTGTAATTATTGGACGTGCACTTCCGGATGTGCGAGATGGGTTGAAGCCGGTTCACCGTCGTGTCCTCTATGCGATGAATGAGCTGGGTAATGGCTGGAACAAACCTTACAAAAAGTCAGCGCGTATTGTTGGGGATGTGATCGGTAAATATCACCCGCATGGCGATACTGCGGTTTATGACACCATTGTGCGTATGGCGCAACCGTTTTCACTGCGCTATATGTTGGTCGATGGGCAGGGGAACTTCGGTTCGATTGATGGAGATGCGCCGGCGGCCATGCGTTACACGGAAGTGCGCATGGCCAAAATTGCCCATGAGTTATTGGCCGACTTGGATAAAGAGACCGTTGATTTCACGCCTAACTATGATGGTTCAGAATCGGAACCGAATGTCCTTCCAACGAAAATTCCTAATCTATTGGTCAATGGCTCAGCAGGGATTGCTGTGGGGATGGCGACCAATATCCCACCGCACAATTTAACCGAAACTCTGAATGCGACCCTAGCGTTTATTGATCAGCCTGATATTTCCTTGCCTGAATTGATGGCGCATTTGCCTGGACCCGATTTCCCGACACATGGCATTATTTATGGCTCGGGTGGAATTCGTGAAGCCTATGAGACTGGGCGTGGGCGCGTCAAAATGCGTGCTAAGACTTTTGTGGAGACTGATAAATCTGGTAAATCGGCCATTATTGTCAGTGAACTGCCCTATCAGGTTAATAAAGCCAAATTGATTGAGCGTATTGCGGAACTGGTCAAAGAGAAAAAAATTGAGGGCATTACCGCACTGCGTGATGAGTCTGATAAGGATGGCATGCGCATTGTAATTGAAGTGCGTCGTGGTGAAGTGCCAGAGGTGATTATTAATAATCTCTACAAGCAGACTGCGATGCAAACGGTATTTGGCATTAATATGGTGGCCTTGATTGAAGGTCAGCCCAAGCTGCTGAATCTGAAACAGATCATTGAAGCCTTTGTGAAACACCGCCGTGAAGTGGTGACGCGTCGCACCATTTTTGATCTACGCAAAGCCCGAGAAAAAGCGCATATTTTAGAAGGCTTGGCCGTTGCGCTGAACAATATTGATGAGATGATCGAGCTGATTAAGGCTTCGCCCAGTCCATCGGTAGCGAAAGAGCGTATGCTCGAGCGTGCTTGGCCAATTGGTTCAGTGACGCAGCTGCTGGAAAAAGTGGAAATGTCCGATGTGCGTCCTGAAGGGTTGGCAGAAAGTTATGGGGAAGATGGCGGCGTGTACCATCTGTCACCTGCCCAGGCGCAAGCGATTTTAGAGATGCGTCTGCACCGTTTAACCGGTCTGGAACAAGACAAGATTATTGCAGAATATAAAGAGTTATTAGAAAAAATTGCCTATTTCTTGGAGATTCTTCGCAATCCAGATCGCTTAACAGAGGTGATTAAAGAGGAATTAATAGAGATCCGAGAAACCTATGGTGATGAACGTCGCACCCAGATTGATCACAATGCACAGGATCTGGATGAAGAGGACTTGATCGCAGAAGAGGATCGGATTATTACCCTGTCTCGCGATGGCTATATCAAAGCGCAATCGTTGAGCGACTATCGAGCGCAACGCCGAGGTGGGCGAGGTAAGGCGGCGACGCAGATGAAAGAAGAGGATGAAGTCGGGCAACTCTTTGTGGCCTCTACGCATGATATGCTGCTCTGCTTCTCCAATAAAGGGAAACTGTATTGGCAGAAAACCTGGCAGTTGCCATTGGCGAGTCGCAATGCGAGAGGGAAGCCCATCGTCAATATCCTGCCTTTAGAAGAGGGGGAAGAGATTACCTCAATTCTCCCCATCAGCGATTTTGATAATCAGCACTTTGTCTTTATGGCGACTAAGAATGCCATTGTCAAACGGGTTAAGTTAGCGGATTTCTCGCGTCCTAGAGCCAATGGCATTATTGCCGTAGATCTATTGGACGATGACGAATTGGTAGGCACGGCCCTGACCAATGGTGATCAAGAGATTATGCTGTTTAATAATGCTGGTAAGGCGATTCGCTTTAAGGAAATCGATGTCCGGGTAATGGGTCGACTAGCACGCGGTGTGCGAGGCATGAAGCTGAAAGAAGGGCAAAAAGTGATCAGCATGCAAGTCGCCCAACCTGGTGAGTTGATCTTGACAGTGACCGAGCACGGTTATGGAAAATGTACACCGGTTGAGGACTATTCCACCATTAATCGTGGCGGCCAAGGGGTGATCTCTATTAAGACCAGTGAGCGCAATGGTCAAGTCGTGGCTGCGCTTTCGGTGACACCCGAACAAGAGGTGGTGCTGATTACGAATAAGGGCACCTTGGTGCGAACGCGTGTCGCGGAGATTTCTGTCGTCGGTCGCAATACGCAAGGGGTGAAGCTCATCAATGTTGGACAAGATGAGATGGTGGTCAGTGCTGCGGTGGTCGAAGTAGAGCCGGATGCCGATGCGGATACAGACGAGCAGATGACAGACGCTCAGACAACCACAGAAACAGACGCCTCTATGGATAAAAATGAAAATGAAAGTGAGATAATAGATTAATGAGACCTTTTAATTTTAGTGCCGGCCCAGCCATGCTGCCTGAGGCGGTGATGCGTAAAGCTCAAGCAGAGTTTTTAGATTGGAAAAATACCGGGATGTCAGTGATGGAAGTGAGCCATCGCAGTCCCGAGTTTATGGAGTTGGCCCACCATTTAGAGGCGACTTTAAGAGAGATTATGGCCATTCCGGACCATTACCGGGTGTTGCTGACCCATGGGGGCGCTTCAATGCAGTTCTCAGGTGTTCCGCTGAATTTGACGCAAGCGGAGGATACAGTGGATTATCTCAATACGGGCGTTTGGTCCACCAAAGCGATCAAAGAGGCCAGTCGCTATGTGAATGTCAATGTTGTTGCTGAAGCACAAACCACCATTCCGGATTTTGTAACCTGGCAACTCAGTGATGAGGCGAAGTATCTGCATATCTGCTCCAATGAGACCATTACTGGGGTTGAATTTCAGCAAGAACCTGAGGTATCGGTTCCTTTGATCGCCGATATGTCCTCTAATATCTTATCGCGTCCAGTGGACGTCTCTAAATATGGGGTGATCTATGCGGGTGCGCAGAAAAATATCGGCCCCGCAGGTTTAGCCATTGTCATTGTTCGCGAAGATTTGATTGGTCATGCGCGCCCAGTAACCCCAACCTTGCTGAACTGGCAAACCTATGCTGAAAATGAGTCCATGTTTAATACTCCGGCGACCTACTCATGGTATCTAGCGGCTTTAGTCTTTGATTGGGTGAAAGAGCAGGGCGGTCTTGAGGCGATGGCAGAAGTTAATCAACGCAAGGCCAATCGCTTATATGAGGTGATTGACAACAGCCAGTTATATCAAAATAACATTGACCCTCGTTATCGTTCCCGCATGAATGTCACTTTTACCACTGGAGATGAGGCATTGGATAAACAGTTTATTGCTGAAGCCAAGCAAGCTGGGTTACTGAATCTCAAGGGTCATAAGGTGTTTGGGGGGATGCGTGCCAGTATCTATAACGCGATGCCGGAAGAAGGGGTAATCGCACTGGCAGAGTTTATGCAGCAGTTTGAACAAAATCGGGTGTAATCTATGAGTGAAGAAGCGCAGCTGCTGAAAATTCGGGAAGAGATTGATGCCATTGATCGGCAGATTCAAGCACTGATTACCCAGCGTGCTAAGTGTGCTCAGAAGGTCGCCGAAATTAAAACGCAGGGTGGCAAGGTTGAGACGGTGTTTTATCGACCTGAGCGCGAAGCTCAAGTGCTTCGAGCGGTAAAGGTTCGCAATATGGGCCCCATTCCCGATAATGAAATGGCGCGCTTATTTCGCGAGATTATGTCGGTCTGTTTAGCGCTTGAACACCCAATGACCGTGGCTTATCTGGGGCCTGAAGGCAGTTATTCCCATGCCAGTGTGGTGAAGCAGTTTGGCTCATCTGTGCAGCCGCTTGCGGTCTCCAGTATTGAAGAAGTTTTCCAATCGGTGGAAAAAGGGGAGGCTCATTATGGTATGGTGCCGGTCGAAAACTCTTCGGAAGGTGTTGTTAAAGCCACTCAGGAAGCGCTTTTAACGACTGATCTTAAAGTGTGCGGTGAGGTCGATTTACGAATTCATCATTGCCTATTGTCGCAAGTAGACACGCTTGAATCCATTCAGAAAGTGGTGGCCCACCCACAAGCGCTTGGTCAGTGTCGGCATTGGTTGGAGAACAATCTGCCTTGGGCAGAGGCTGAAGCGGTCTCTTCCAATGCTTTGGCCGCCAAAATGGCACAAGAAAATGCGACCTTAGCCGCCATCGCTTCAGAAGAGGCTGCGCAATTGTATCAATTGCGCGTGTTGCAAAAGCATATAGAAGATCAGCATGATAATACCACCAAATTTTGGGTGCTGGGTAAAGAGCAGACTGAGCCGAGTGGAGAAGATAAAACCGCACTGATTTTATCCATTCCCAATAAGGCAGGAGCTTTACTCGAGGTGTTAAAAAGTTTTGCAGATCGGCAGATCAGTATGACACGCATTATCTCGCGCCCTTCGCTGAATAAAAAATGGGATTACCTATTTTATATTGATATTTTAGGGCATCAAGCAGAAAGCAATGTGTTGCAAGCATTAAATGAAGTGGCTGATCATGCGCAGTTTTTTAAAATTTTGGGCTCCTTTCCCGTTTCTCCATTAGATTAGACAAAGAAAGAAAAATTCATGTCAAAAATGCCTGTTTCTTCAAAACCTTTTTCAAAGCTTGTGCGCCCTCAAGTCGCTGAAATGACCCCCTACCAGCCTGGCAAACCGATTAGTGAGTTGCAGCGAGAGTTAGGGATTAAGCAGGTGATTAAGCTCGCTTCAAATGAAAATCCATTGGGTTGCAGTTCGAGAGCCACAGCGGCAATTCAAAACCATTTGACAGATTTGAGTCTCTATCCAGATGGGAATGCTTATGCGCTGAAACAGGCTTTGAGTGAACATCTAGGGGTGCAGCCTGAACAGCTGGTGATTGGAAATGGTTCCAATGAGGTGCTTGAATTGGTCGCACGAGCTTTTGCTGCAGAGGGCGATGAAATTATTTATGCCCAGTATGCGTTTATTGTCTATGCGTTGAGCGCAAAAGCGGTCGGAGCGACAGGCGTAGAGGTGCCAGCAAAAGGCTATGGGCATGATTTGCCAGCAATGGCGAAAGCGGTGACCGAGAAAACCAAGGTGATCTATTTAGCCAATCCCAATAATCCAACCGGCACCCTATTTGGTCGAGCAGAATGGGAAGCCTTTATGGCACAGGTGCCAGAACATGTGATGGTGGTGCTGGATGAGGCCTATTTGGAGTATGTGGAGGCAGACGATTACCCAAATGGACTGGATTATTTAGATCGTTATCCCAATTTGGTGATCACACGCACCTTTTCTAAGGCCTATGGTTTGGCAGGGTTACGTGTGGGGTATTTAGTTGGCCATCCGCAAGTGGTGGATTATTTGAATCGCATACGTGAACCCTTTAATGTCAATAGCTTAGCATTGGTTGCAGCAGAGTCTGCCTTACAAGACCAAGGTTTTATTCAGCGTTCAGTGGTCTTGAATCGACAAGGCAGGGCTGCACTCATTGAGTTTTTAGAGCGCCATCAACTCGCCTATATCCCTTCAGCCGGAAATTTTGTCACTGTAGAGATAGGAAAGAAAGCCGCGGAAGTGAATCAAGCCTTATTACAAAATGGGGTAATTGTGCGTCCAATTGCTAACTACGGGCTGCCGCACCATTTAAGAATTTCCATTGGTTCCGCTTCTGAAATGCAGTATTTAGTGCGCGTGTTGAGAGAAGTTTTACTCGCCATGCAGATCATTGAACCGGTTGCAACGGATGAAATCGAAAAGGATGAATACGCAAGTTGAATCAAGCAGTTGAAAAAACAGAAAAAAATGCCAAAATCCCCAGTCCTGCCCCCTTGAAGACGGTTTTAGTGATGGGTGTGGGGTTGATTGGCGGCTCTTTTGCCAAAGGGATTCGTCAACGCAAACTCGCCCAAGAAGTGGTCGGATTTGGATTTCATGAAGCCAAACTGCAAAAAGCGGTTGAGTTGGGGGTGTTAGACCGTTATGAAATGCATCTCCCCACAGCCGTGGCGAAAGCGGACTTGATTTTATTGGCGGTGCCATTGGGTGCGATTGAGCAGCTGTTGGCAGAAATTCAACCCTATCTTACTGCGGAAACCATTGTGACCGATGCCGGCAGCGCAAAAAAATGCGTGTTGCAATCGGCTAAGCAAGTGTTTGGCCGAATACCTGAAAATTTTGTTGCCGGTCATCCTATTGCGGGTAAAGAGAGCAGTGGTGTTGAAGCAGCGGATGGAGATCTTTATGAAAATCATCGCGTGATTCTGACGCCCACTGCGGAGACAAATGTTCAGGCGCTACAGCAAGTCAAGCAGCTGTGGCAAAGCTTGGGGGCATGTGTGTCTGAGATGACACCTGAATATCATGATGAAGTCCTGGCGGCAACCAGCCATCTGCCCCATCTACTCGCCTTTACTTTGGTGGATCTGCTCAATGAGCATGAAGAATTAGGCAATGTTTTCCAATATACAGCGGGAGGTTTCCGCGACTTTACCCGCATCGCTTCCAGTGATGCCACTATGTGGCGGGATATTGCGGTCAATAATAGTGACGCTATTGTGAAGTGGTTACGCAATTACCAGCAGGCTTTAGGAGAGATGATCCAGTTAGTGGAAGCGCAAAAAGGGGAACAGTTGTTTGAGCTGTTTACCGCTGCCAAAGAGGCACGAGATTTACATATTGTTAACCGCGATGCAGAAACGATGCAAGATTGCGATTTTGAAGAGAGTCAGTCCCTATGATTAGATTTAAAGTTCAGCCCAGTGGCCCGATCAAAGGTCGTATTCGTGTTCCTGGCGATAAGTCCATTTCCCACCGCAGCATTATGCTCGGCTCTTTAGCGGAAGGCATCACCACGGTGACCGGGTTTTTAGAAGGGGCGGATAGTCTGGCAACCTTAGAGGCTTTCCGTCAGATGGGGGTGCAAATTGAAGGCCCTGATAACGGTAAAGTGACCTTGCATGGGGTCGGTTTGCATGGCTTAAAAGCGCCGCAAGCCCCTTTAGATATGGGTAATTCTGGAACGGCCATGCGTTTAATGGCTGGCATTTTGGCAGGACAGGCATTTGACAGTGAATTGATTGGAGATGAATCGCTTTCAGGCAGACCCATGGGGCGGGTGACCGAGCCATTGCGTCAGATGGGGGCAGAAATCGAGACCGCAGAGGGCGGCAGGCCTCCGTTAAAAATTCATGGGCGAAAAGTAGGATTAAAAGCGATCGATTATCGATTGCCAATGGCCAGTGCTCAAGTCAAATCTTGTGTATTACTGGCAGGGCTCTATGCTCAAGGGCGTACCTGTGCGACGGAGCCTGCACCGACTCGAGATCATACTGAGCGGATGTTACAGGGATTTGGCTATGCAGTGCAAGTGGAAAAATTAGATACGCAACGCACAAAAGTCTGTTTAGAAGGAGGCGGGCAGCTGCAAGCCACGCATATTGATGTCCCTTCAGATATTTCATCGGCGGCTTTTTTTATGGTGGCTGCCAGTATCGTCCCCGGCTCCGACCTGGTGATTGAACATGTGGGGGTGAACCCGACGCGTACCGGCGTGATTGAGATTTTAAAACGTATGGGCGCAGAGATTACTTTAGAAAACGAAACGGTTGTGGGTGGAGAACCGGTTGCAGATATTCATGTTCGTTACGCGCCTTTAAAAGGCATTCAGATTCCAGAAGCTTTGGTGCCCTTAGCCATTGATGAATTTCCGGTTTTATTTGTGGCCGCTGCAATGGCTGAAGGGACAACGGTGTTATCCGGTGCGGAAGAGTTGCGTGTTAAAGAGTCCGATCGCATTCAAGTAATGGCAGATGCTTTGCAAGCGTTGGGCGTCAACGCGCAGCCAACCGAAGATGGCATGATCATTCACGGAACTGCTGGTGTAGGCTTTCAAGCCCAACAGGGTGAGATTGATAGTCATCACGATCATCGTATTTCGATGGCGATGACGGTTGCCGGCATGTGTGCCCCTTCTGAAGTGGTGATTGAGGATTGTGCAAATGTGAACACCTCTTTCCCTACCTTTTTACAGTTGGCAAATAAGGTTGGCATTCAGGTGTCTGAGGAGGCAGTCCAATGAGTCAAGTTCCCGTAATTACGATTGATGGCCCCAGTGGGGTCGGTAAGGGCACCCTTGCGCAAAAATTGGCCGAGCTAACAGGCTTCCATTTACTGGATAGTGGTGCCATTTATCGCGCTTTAGCTTATGGGGTGTCTAAACAAGGATTGGCCATTGACGATCAGCAGGCGATTATTCAGTTGGCAGAACAGCTGCCGGTCAAGTTTGAGCAGGGTAAGGTTTGGTATGAAGGGGAAGATATTTCTCAAGCCATCCGCAATGAAACCATTGCCGGCATCGCCTCCCAGGTAGCGGCCATTCCCGAGGTGCGGCAAGCGCTCTTGAATCGACAAAGAGCATTTGCCCAACCGCCGGGTTTGGTTGCTGATGGACGAGATATGGGAACCGTGGTTTTTCCAGATGCGCCGGTTAAGCTTTTTTTAACCGCCAGTGCAGAAGTGCGTGCCAAAAGACGCCTTGAGCAGCTGGCACAACAAGGCGAGCAGGGAGATTTTGAGGCCATTGTGGCTGAAATAAAAGTCCGAGATGAACGCGATCAAAATCGAGAAACCGCCCCCTTAAAACCTGCAGACGATGCTGTGGTGATCGATACCAGCCATTTAACGATTGAAGAGGTTGTCAATCGCGCAGTGGAAATAATTCAACAAAAAATCCCTCAGGCGCTTCTAACTGATTGAAAAATTAGTTATAATAATCAAATAACTTAAATTTAAGTCCCTGAACTGTGTTCAGGGATTTTTATTTTATCAATTTCTTTAAACGCAAATTGGTTGGGCAATTTGTTTTTGTTTAACTGACCCAGATAGAGTGAGATACCCAACTTTGACAACTTGAATCTGGTTAGAGTAATAAAATTTTGGAACAATCCATGAGTGAATCTTTCGCACAATTATTTGAAGAATCTTTAAAACAGCAAGAACAGTTTAAGCCAGGTACCTTGATCAAAGGTAAAGTGGTTGCCATTGATAAAGAAACCGTATTGGTCGATGCAGGCATGAAGTCTGAATCAGCCATTCCTAAGAGTCAATTCCTAGACGCCAACGGAGAGTTGGAAGTTCAAGTTGGCGATGAAGTTGAAGTTTACCTTGAGTCATTAGAAGATGGCAGTGGTGAAACGCGTCTGTCTCGTGAAAAGGCAAAACGTGCGAAAACTTGGGATCGTCTTGAGCAAGCTATGGAAAACGATGAAACGGTTAAAGCTTTGGTCACCGGTAAGGTTAAAGGTGGTTTAACCGTTGAAGTCGATGGTGTTCGCGGATTCTTGCCTGGTTCACTTGTGGATGTGCGTCCCGTGCGTGACTTTGGCTTCCTAGAAGGCAAAGAAATTGAAGTGAAGATTGTTAAGCTCGATCGTAAGCGCAACAATATCGTTGTTTCTCGCCGTGCGGTGATTGAAGCAGAAAACAGCGTTGAACGCGAAGCCCTATTGGCCAATATGGAAGAAGGCGCAGTTCTGAAAGGGATTGTTAAGAACCTGACTGATTATGGTGCCTTTATCGATCTTGGTGGGGTAGATGGATTGTTGCACATTACCGATATGGCATGGCGTCGTGTCAATCACCCATCAGAAGTGGTGCAAGTCGGTGATGAAATTGAAGTGAAAGTATTGAAGTTTGACAAAGAGAAAAACCGCGTTTCTCTCGGCTTGAAACAGCTTGAAGAAGATCCATGGTCAGATATGGTTGCACGTTACCCAATCGGCTCTGAAGTGATGGGTAAAGTTGCGAATATCACCGACTATGGTGCCTTTATTGAAATTGAAGAAGGCATTGAAGGTTTGGTACATACCTCTGAATTGGATTGGACCAACCGTAACATTCACCCATCTAAAGTGGTTCACTTAGGTCAAGAAACTAAAGTGAAAGTATTGGATGTGGATCAAGAGCGTCGCCGTATCTCATTGAGTATTAAGCAAACTGCCACCAATCCTTGGGAAGCTTTTGCTGCGACACACTCTAAGGGTGAAAAAATTACAGGTAAAATTAAGTCTATCACTGACTTCGGTATCTTTATCGGCCTAGAAGGGGGTATTGACGGTCTGGTTCACTTGACCGATATCTCTTGGTCAGAGCCAGGTGAAGAAGCAATTCGTAACTTCAAGAAAGGCGATGAGCTAGAAACAGTTATCTTGTCAATCGATCCTGAAAGAGAGCGTATCTCTTTAGGTCTAAAACAGCTTGAACAAGATCCATTCAGTCAATATGTGGCAGAACATGGAAAAGGCAGCATCGTTAAAGGGACTGTGAAGTCTGTTGAAGAAAATGGTGCAGTGGTCGAGTTGGCCGATGAAGTTGAAGGTTTCCTTCGTACCTCTGAGTTGAATGAAGATACTCGTGATGCGCGTCAAGTGTTGAAAGAAGGCGACAAGGTTGAAGCGAAGATTATGAACATTGACCGTAAAAACCGCTCAATTTCTCTCTCAGTGAAAGCAAAAGAAGCGCAAGAAGAAGCGGAAGCTTTGAAAAACTTCTCTGGCAATCAAGAACCAGTTGCAGCGGCAACTTTAGGGGATCTTTTAAAAGACAAGATCGCTGAAAAATAATTTGAGCTAACAGAGCTTTTATAATTTTATTTTTTACGATCGAGGCCCAGTTTTCTGGGTCTCTTTAAAAGAGTCTTTTAAAGATGACAAAATCTGAACTTATTGAATTGATTGCGAGAAAGCAACTTCAGTTTACACAAAAAGATGTTGAACTTGCCGTCAATCAGATCATTGATTCAATGATTGAAAGTTTGGCTGCAGGTGAACGAATTGAGATTCGCGGTTTTGGCAGTTTCAGTCTCCATCATCGAAAAGCGCGAATGGGTCGCAACCCAAAAACAGGAGAGAAAGTGGCTCTGCCTGCAAAGCGAGTCCCACATTTCAAACCTGGAAAAGCTTTGCGTGAAAGAGTGGATGCTGCTAAAGAAACCACAGAGATTATTGAATAATTCGTTTTGACTTGATAAAAAAGCCACCTTAGGGTGGCTTTTTTCTTAGACATTAATGAAAATCTGCTCGGTCAATTTGCGTTAAAATATCCTTTCACTCAGATATAAGAAGCGTGAATTTTATGCTTAAGCTCATTTCAATCTTAATCGCCATTCTGTTTATCCTATTGGGTCTCATTTTAGGATTGCTCAACCCGCATGAAGTCCTATTTGATGGCTACTTCTTTCGCGGACAGTACCCACTCTCCTTGTTGTTGGCATTCAGCTTTATTTTAGGCATGCTCATCACCGCATTTATTTTTTCCTCGCAGCTCATCGCTTGCAAATGGCGTTTAGCCAAACAGAAAAAAGCCTTAGATCGTGCTGAAGCGAAAATTGTAGACCTCAACGCCCAACAGCTAATGAAAAAAGCAGAATCACATTCACAGCAAGATGAAAATTTGCCAGAATCCCCAGTCCTGCCAGATAAGAAGAGTTAAAAAATGGTTGAAAATGATGCAAAAATTGATCCTAAAGTCATTGTCGCTCTAGATTTTGACAACGCACAACAAGCCTTAGCGTTTGTTGAACCGCTTACCCCAGATTTATGTAAACTCAAAGTCGGTAAAGAGCTCTTTGCGGTCGCCGGTCCTGCTTTAGTCGAAAAATTGGTGGCCAAAGGGTTTGATGTCTTTTTAGATTTAAAGTATCACGATATTCCTAATACAGTTGCCAAAGCGTGCCAAGCGGCGGCCAAGCTGGGGGTTTGGATGCTTAATGTGCATGCACTGGGTGGGCGAAGAATGATGATGCAAGCAAAAGAGGCCATTTCCACCTGTGAACATCAGCCCTTGTTGATTGCCGTGACCATTTTGACCAGCCATTCGGATGAAGAACTGCATGAAATCGGTTTGCAAGGCACAGCACAAGAAAATGTCCTGCGCTTAGCTCAATTGGCCGAAGCCTCAGGTTTAGATGGCGTGGTCTGTTCTGCGCAAGAAGCCGAAGCTTTACGAACAATCGTAACCCCAGAATTTCAATTAGTGACCCCAGGTATTCGTCCAGCAAATGCAGCCTTGGGAGATCAAACACGGGTGATGACACCAGAAAAAGCCATCCAAGCCGGCGCAAACTATTTGGTGATTGGCCGTCCGATTACACAGTCTGAAAACCCTATCGAAACGCTAAAAGCGATTAATGCGACCCTCTAAATAATATAGTAACAGGTGCTTTTTTAATTCAAGGTCTTCCCCACGCCCGTGGGGGTGTTTCTGTGTGGGCGGCATTTTTTGCCTGTGTATCACTTATGCAAAGGCATTAGGTTTACTTTATAATGTTCCCCTATTTGAATGATTAAAGGCCGAGGTAAGCCATGGGTTGGTTTAAGCGCTATTTGGTTGCTGGTTTGTTGGTGTGGCTTCCGCTTGGAGTGACGATTGCTGCATTGATTTTTCTAGTGAACTTGTTTGACCAAAGTTTGCTATTACTGCCTGAGCATTTGCGGCCTGAAACATGGTTAGGTTTTCGGGTTCCAGGGTTAGGTATTATTCTCTCATTGGGAATTATTTTGCTCACCGGAATGTTTGTGGCCAATTTTTTGGGCAACCGGATCATGCGCATTTGGGAGAATATTTTGTCCCGTATCCCTTTGGTGCGTTCCATCTATTCTGCGGTGAAGCAGATTGCCGAAGCGGTTTTGGGATCAGGTTCGCAAACCTTTCAAAAAGCGTTTTTGATTCAATATCCACGAAATGGCTTATGGACCTTAGCCTTTCAGACCAGTGAGACGCAAGGCGAAGCCCAATATAAGACAGGGTTAAATGAGGTCGTTAATCTCTTTGTCCCGACGACACCGAACCCAACTTCTGGCTTTTTTATTATGGCATCCAAAAATGAGATTATTGAGCTTGAGATGCCAGTCGATGATGCCTTGAAAATGGTGATCTCGGGTGGGGTTGTGGTACCAGATTGGCACACTCATGTCGCAAAATTAACGCATGAAGCGGAGACGCTTTCTGAACAAACAAAAAATCAGTAAAAAATATTTTAAAAAATAGCTATAAAAAGGTAAATAAACAGATGCGCACACACTATTGTGGAGAAGTTACAGAAAAACTTTTAGATCAAACTGTCACCGTGGCAGGTTGGGTTCACCGTCGCCGAGATCATGGGGGCGTGATTTTTATTGATCTTCGAGATCGTGAAGGTTTAGTGCAAGTGGTGGTGAATCCGGACACAGCGGAAATTTTTGCTAAGGCCGAGCGTCTGCGCGTAGAGTGTGTGCTAAAAGTGACTGGATTGGTGCGTGAGCGTCCTGAAGGGACGGTAAACCCCAATATGAAAACAGGGCAGATCGAGATTCTCGCACAAGATTTAGAGGTCTTAAGTATGGCGGAACCGATTCCTTTCCAACTGGATGATAAGCACATTTCAGAAGAGGTGCGTTTAAAATACCGCTATATTGACCTGCGTAGAGATGAGATGCGTGAAGCCATGTTGTTGCGCTACAAGGTAACGCGTTCCATGCGTCGTTATTTAGATGACCATGGCTTTATCGATATGGAAACGCCCATCTTAACCAAATCCACACCTGAAGGGGCACGGGATTATTTGGTGCCAAGCCGCACACATCCCAATAAGTTTTTTGCATTGCCGCAGTCGCCTCAGCTGTTTAAACAACTCCTGATGATGTCTGGTTTTGATCGTTACTATCAGATCACTCGCTGTTTCCGGGATGAAGATTTGCGTGCCGATCGTCAGCCAGAGTTTACCCAATTGGATATTGAGACTTCTTTCCTCGATGAAAATGGGGTGATGGCACTGATGGAAGGGCTGACGAAAACCATCTTTAAAGAGGGAATTGGCGTCGAGTTTAAAGACGATTTCCCAAGAATGCCTTATGCAGAGGCGATTCGACGTTTTGGGATTGATCGCCCCGATCTGCGCATTCCTTTGGAGTTAGTGGATGTGGCGGATCTGTTGCAAGACATTGAGTTTAAGGTGTTTGCAGGCCCAGCTAAGGATCCGAAAGGGCGTGTGGCAGCATTAAAAGTGCCCGGTGGCGCCAAACTGACGCGTAAAGAGATTGATGAATACACCAAGTTTGTGGGTATCTATGGTGCCAAAGGGTTGGCCTATATTAAGGTGAACGATATTGCCGCTGGCTTAGAGGGATTGCAGTCACCGATTGTGAAATTCTTCCCTGATCAAGTGATGGAAATTATGCAGCGCGTGGGCGCAGAAGATGGGGATATTGTCTTCTTTGGTGCAGATAAAGCGAAGGTGGTGAATGAAGCCTTAGGGGCTTTGCGAGTGAAGATTGGTGAAGATTTAGGCCTGATCACGCAAAAATGGGCACCGGTTTGGGTTGTGGATTTCCCAATGTTTGAAGAAGATGAAAAAACAGCGCGAATGACCGCCATCCATCACCCCTTTACGCAGCCAAAAGCGACCACAGAAGAGATTTTGAACCACAAAAACCCAGAACAGATGCTGTCTCGAGCCTATGATTTGGTGATTAATGGCATTGAAGTGGGCGGGGGATCTGAGCGGATTCATGACACTCATATGCAAGCGGCCGTGTTTAAATTGTTAGGCATTTCTGACGAGGAAGCTGAAGATAAGTTTGGTTTCTTATTAGAAGCCTTAAAGTATGGTTGTCCACCGCATGCTGGAATGGCATTTGGTTTGGATCGTTTGGTAATGCTCATGGCAGAACGCGACTCTATTCGTGATGTGATTGCTTTCCCGAAAACACAATCGGCAGCATGTCCATTGACCGAAGCGCCAGGTGAAGTGAGCAATGAGCAGTTGAAAGAGTTAGGCCTGCGTTTTCGCAAAGGATTGGAGCAAGCTTAATGTCTCAGGATACAGCGTCGTTAGCCGAGCGTTTACCGAAATCGCTGCAGAGCCGGATTGACCAATTGGCGCAATCGGCGAAAACAGCGCCTTGGTTAACGGCATCGCAAAAAGCAGAGCTTAAGCAGAAGATTAAGCAGCTGTTAAAGCAGAAAAATGCAAAATTGGTGGCGCATTACTATGTGGATGATGAGCTGCAAGCCTTAGCTGAAGAGACCGGTGGTAAGGTGGCGGACTCACTCGAGATGGCCAACTTTGGCGCGCAGGCTGATGCTGAAATGTTAGTGGTGTGCGGCGTGCGCTTTATGGGGGAGACGGCTAAGATTCTCTCTCCAGAAAAGCGGATTTTAATGCCGGATTTAGAGGCGACCTGTTCGTTGGATTTAAGCTGTCCTGCGGATGAATTTGCTCAGTTCTGCGCTCAATATCCTGAACATCAAGTGGTGGTGTATGCCAATACCAGTGCGGAAGTGAAGGCGGTTGCTGATTGGGTGGTCACTTCAGGCAATGCTTTGCAAATTGTCTCTCATCTCAAAGAGCAAGGACAAAAAATTATTTGGGCGCCGGATCGTCATTTGGGGCACTGGATTGAAAAAGAGACGGGCATTGAGATGATTCGCTGGCAGGGGCACTGTATTGTGCACGATGAATTTGAGACTTTTGAACTGGAGCAGCTGATAGCGAAACATCCAGATGCGAAAGTTTTGGTGCACCCTGAGTCACCGGCAAAGGTGATTGAATTGGCAGATGTGGTCGGCTCAACCCGCGTGATGATCGATGCGGTGCAGAATTTGCCCGATGAGAAATTTATTGTGGCAACCGATTATGGCATTTTTTACAAAATGCAGCAGCTGGCGCCAGAAAAACAGTTGATTGTGGCCCCGACGGGCAGCAAAGAAAAACAGTGTCTGAGTTGTGCACACTGTCCTTGGATGGCGATGAACAGTTTGGAAAATCTGGCGGCTTGTTTAGAACAGGAAACAGGGGAAATTCTGCTTGAGGAAAGTGTCCGGCAAAAAGCCGAGGCATCCATTCAGAGAATGTTGGATTTTTCGCGTCAACAAGGGTTGATTTCTGCCGCCCCAAAATAGGCAGGACTGGGGATTTTGGCATTTTTTGACGGTTTTTTGGAGAGGTTTTGGCGCAACTGCAACGCATTTTAGGCATTGACCCCGGTTCACGCAAAACTGGCTTTGGGGTGATTGAATCGGGTCGCTATCATCCGCGTTATTTAGTCAGTGGGGTGATTCGGGTTGAGAAGCTTGAAGGGGCCGAGCGGTTAAAAAATATTTTTCAATCCATTTTACAGATTATCGAGCAGTATCAGCCTAACGTTATGGCAATCGAAAAAGTGTTTGTCCATAAAAACCCCAATAGTGCCATTGTATTAGGGCAAGCGCGTGGCGTCATTCTCTGTGCGGCGGCGTTGAAAGAGATCCCGATTATGGAGTACACGCCCACCCAAATTAAGAATACCATTGTCGGTCGAGGACATGCGAATAAGCAACAGATTCAATATATGGTGCAAAATCTATTAAAATTGACCGAATCTCCCCAAGAGGATGCCGCCGACGCTTTGGCCTGCGCCCTCTGTCATGATCGCTATCTGACTTTGGGCATTGATCCCGCTCGTTTAAAGAAAGGAACGCATTTTTAATGATTGGTTTTTTACGCGGACAGCTGGTCAGTAAACAGCCGCCGCTGCTATTGCTTGATGTCAACGGCGTGGGGTATGAGGTGGAAGCGCCAATGAGCACGTTTTACCAATTGGCGCAACAAGCTTCGCCTGACCAAGAGGTGGTGATCTTAACCCATATGCATGTCCGCGAAGATGCGATGCTGCTCTATGGATTTGCCACAGAAGAAGAGCGTCAGCTGTTTCGCCTGTTGCTTAAGGTGAATGGGGTAGGCGCCAAAATGGCACTTGCCATCCTTTCTTCAATGTCAGTGGTTGAATTTTGCGGCTATGTCATGCAAGATGACATTGTGAGTTTAACGCGTATCCCTGGGGTGGGGAAAAAGACCGCTGAACGGCTGCTGATTGAGATGCGGGATAAATTAAAAGATGACACACTTCTGCAACAAGCGGCCGATACAATACCCTCTGAAAATCCAGTGGTTGAAATGGACACGCGTCAGCAGCAGAATCAGATTGCAGAATCCGCTTTGGCGGCTTTAATCTCCCTAGGCTATACGGCGAAACAGGCAGAATCGCTGTTAAATGGCATTGACATAGAAGGCCTGACACTGGAAGTCGTGATTAAACAAGCGCTGCAGCAGGTGAAGCTGACATGATTGAAACAGATCGTATCGTCGGCAATTTGGAGACCGAAGAAGATATGTATGCGGCGCCCTCAGTGCGCCCTAATCATATTGAAGAGTATATCGGGCAAACCAAAGTGCGCGAACAGCTGTCGATGGCCATTTATGCAGCAAAAATGCGCAAAGAGCATTTAGATCATGTGCTGCTTTATGGCCCGCCGGGATTGGGCAAGACAACGCTGGCCAATATTATCGCCCATGAGATGGGGGTCAAGTTGCGGCAAACTTCTGGACCGGTCATTGAGCGTCCTGGCGATTTGGCTGCGATTTTGACGCGCCTAGAGCCGAATGATGTGCTGTTTATTGATGAAATTCATCGATTGAGCCCGATCGTGGAAGAGGTGCTCTATCCAGCGATGGAGGATTTTCAGCTGGATATTGTGATCGGGGAAGGGCCCGCTGCGCAGAGTGTGAAAATTGATCTGCCGCCCTTTACTTTGGTGGGTGCGACCACGCGAGCAGGTTTGTTGACTTCACCCTTGAGAGACCGTTTTGGGATCGTGCAGCGGCTGGAGTTTTATTCAGTGGAAGAATTGACCCAAATCGTGCAAAGATCGGCGTTGATTTTAGGGATTGAAGCCGAAGAAAAAGGCGCGGAAGAGGTGGCACGTCGTTCACGGGGCACACCACGGATCGCCAATCGTCTCTTGCGCCGGGTACGAGACTATGCGCAAGTGAAAGGCGATGGCGTGATTACGCAGCCGATCGCCGCCCAAGCATTAGATATGCTTGAAGTGGACACATTGGGCTTGGATAAGATGGATCGACGCATGATGTCTTTGATGATCGAAAAATTTGCGGGTGGGCCGGTCGGTATTGAAAGTTTGGCGACGGCACTGGGCGAAGAGCGAGGCACGATTGAGGATGTGATTGAACCTTTTTTAGTGCAGCATGGGTTTTTAATGCGTACGCCGCGAGGTCGTATTGCCACCCCACACGCCTATCAACATTTAGGATTGAAATTACCGGATGGAAAGGAAACGATTGAATGAATGAAATAAATATACTGCAGATTCTTTTACAAGCCAGCCCCGTGGTTCAGGCGGTGATTGTTTTGTTATTACTCATGTCCATTTTGGCTTGGACAATTGCTTTTGCCAAACGGGCGCAAATTCGTAAGGCGACTAAACAAGCGGAGAAATTTCAAGAGCGATTTGATTTAGCAGATGACTTAACGCAACTTTACTATGACATTCATCAGCAAACCCCTAAAAATAAAAGCATGGAAAAACTGTTTGAAGCCGGTTACCAAGAATTTGTGCGGCTGAAAAAACAGGGGGTCTGTGATATTAATGACTTGCTGGCAGGTACGCAAAGAGCAATTAAAGTGGCCTTTTCTAAAGAGGCGGAACGGTTAGAAGCGCAGCTGCCGACTTTGGCGACAATCGGTTCTTCAGCGCCCTATATTGGTCTATTTGGCACCGTCTGGGGCGTTATGCACGCTTTTTTGTCCTTGGGGAATATCCAACATGCCACGTTGGCCGCAGTCGCCCCTGGGATTGCAGAGGCCTTGATTGCCACAGCCGTCGGTCTTTTTGCAGCGATTCCAGCGGTGATCGCTTACAACCATTTGAGCAGTCAGGCAGATAAGGTGTTAGGACAGTATGAAATCTTTGCAGATGGCTTTTTATCTGTATTGCAACGCCAAGCGCATCTGCTTTCCAAACCCAGTGATGCGGCATAAAGGTTGACTCTATGAATCAATCAGGTTTTCGTCGTCAAACTTTGGGGCGCAAAAAATTGATGGCTGAGATTAATGTTGTGCCCTATATTGATGTCACATTGGTGTTATTGATTATCTTCATGGTGACAGCGCCAATTGTGCAGCAAGCGGTCACCGTTGATCTACCCCAAACCCCGACCGTCAAAAAACAAACGAAGCAAACAGCGGCGGAGCCTTTTATTATTACGGTGACCAAAGAGGGGCTTTATAGAACCAGTGAGGCGCCGAATGTTGTGATTAATCAGAGGGAGTTGGCAAAGTTGGTCGCTGAAACCATGGCGCGTGCACAACTGAACCCTGAACAGCCCATCTATATTCAAGGCGATAAGGCTGCACCTTATGGTAAGGTAGTGCATTTATTTACCTTGTTAAAAGCTAATGGGGTGACTCAAGTCTCGTTATTAACGGAGCCGGAATCATGATCCGTTTTATTTTGCAGCACCCTTTTGCATTTTTAGCGGCCTTGTTGTTGCATGTGGGCATTGTGGGTTTATTTGTCTGGCAAACAAAGACGGAAAAGCCCACAGTGGTTGGTTTGAATTCATCCCCAAAGCCCTTGACGGCGCCTGTTCATGCCCCTCAAAATCGTAAAAATACGCCGACTTTAGAGGAACCGATGCACACGTTTACGGTTGATCAGGATTTGGTTCAGCAGCAGATTACCCGGATTAAAAAAGAGCAAGCAGAAAAGCTGGCAAAACAGAAAGCCTTAGCCCAACAAGCGGAAAAAGAACGAAGACGATTAGCAGAGCTTAAAAAACGTCAGGCATTAGAGAAGCGTAAAGCAGAATTAGCGCGTAAACAGGCGGAGGAAGCAAAACGAAAATTAGCTTTGGCGAAGAAAAAAGCTGAAGAAGAGAAGAAACGCACGGAGGCTGAACGACGTAAGGCCTTAGAAGCCAAAAAATTGGCAGAGTTGGAGAAACAGAAAGCTGAGGCTTTAAAAAAGAAAGCTGCTGAAGCCAAGCGTAAAGCAGAATTGGCCGCCAAAGAACGGGAAAAAGCAAAAAAAGAGGCGCAGCGTCTGTTAGCAGAAGCCAAGAAAAAACGCGCTTTGGAAGAGGCGAAGAAAAAAGCTTTGGAAGCTGAGATCAAACGTAAAGCGGAAGAGAAGAAGAAATTAGAGCAAGCTGCTATTTTAGCTAAATTGCAACAGGAACAGGCAGCAGAGGAGGCCGCACTTCAGAGGCAAATGGAAGAAGAAGCGGCGAAACGGCGTGAAGCAGAGAGACAGAAACAGTTAGAAAGTTTGCGTCAGGCCTATATTTCAGCGATTAGAGCAAAGGTACAAGAAAATTGGCGAACGGCAGCGAAGATTTCGGACAAAGCTCAGTGTGATCTGTACATCACGCAAACCCCCTCAGGGTATGTGAGTAGTGTCAAAGTAGAAAATTGTAATCGCTATGCTTCACCACAATTTAAAAAGGCAGCAAAAGATGCGGTCTATCGTGCTCAGCCTCTGCCGCTTCCACCAGAAAAAGAATTGTTTGAACGAAATATTCGTTTTGTGTTTAAACCCTAGAGAGTCTTATGATTAAAAACAACTTAATAAAAAAACTATGGTTAACGCTGGCTTTTCTGCTTGTTGCGAAAATGGCTCAAGCGACTTTGACCATTGAAATCAATGACAGCTATGAAAATGCCGTGCCCATCGGGGTTGTGCCTTTTGAGTGGCAAGGCCTTAAGCCTAACGAACCTCTACCTGAAACCATCAGTGAGGTTGTGGGCAATGATTTGCGTCGCAGTGGTAAATTTAAACCGATTGCCGAAGAGAACTTGCCGCAAATTCCCCATCGATTGGCGGATATCGACTATTCAGCTTGGCGAAGTTTGGATGTCGATAATATTTTGATTGGCAAAATTAAAGAAGAGTCGCCAGGTTTTTATCAAGTAGAGATGCGCTTTGTCGATATTCTGCGCAAACAGCAGGTAATGGGCAAACGTTGGAACCATGTGCCTCAAAAACTGTTGCGGCGTGTGGCTCATCAGATAAGCGATCTTCTTTATCAAGAGCTCACGGGTGTCAAAGGCGCCTTTAATACCCAAATCGCCTATGTGGTGTTAAAAAAAGTCGGCGGACGGAAAGTGTATACACTCAATGTTGCGGATGCGGATGGCGCGAATGAACAGCCGATTCTTATTTCAAATGAGCCGATTATGTCGCCCGCTTGGTCGCCGGATGGGAAAAAGTTAGCCTATGTTTCTTTTGAAAACGGCCGCTCAGAAATCTTTATGCAGACCTTAGATGGTCAACAGAGAGTGAAGCTGGCTGGCTTTAAAGGGATTAATGGGGCACCGGCGTTTTCACCTGATGGCAAGCAGTTGGCGCTGACCTTATCAAAAGATGGCAGTGCCGATATCTACTTAATGGATTTGAAAACCCGAAAAATTACACGTCGTGTCACGCGTCATTGGGCAATTGAGACTGAGGCCGTATGGGCACCCAGTGGACATTCACTGTTCTTTAATTCAGATCGACGGAGTCAACCACAAGTTTTTCAAGGGTTTCTAGATACTGGAGAAACGCGTCGTGTGACCTTTGATGGGCGCTATAATGCGAATCCAGTGGTTTCACCTGATGG
The DNA here is from genome assembly GCF_054657255.1 of Galenea microaerophila. NCBI lineage: Bacteria > Pseudomonadati > Pseudomonadota > Gammaproteobacteria > Thiotrichales > Piscirickettsiaceae > Galenea > Galenea microaerophila. The sequence continues at coordinate 836,280 of NZ_BAAHWZ010000001.1, read as the reverse complement.
ACGTTATTTGGCCATGGTGCATGCGCCAGGTGGGGAAGGATTCCATATTGGATTGTTAGATCTGTTTACGAATGATTTTAAGGTCTTAACCCATACCCAACTGGATGAATCCCCAACCTTTGCGCCAAATGGTGAAATGATTTTGTATGCGATGAATAAACATGGCAAAGGGGAATTGGCGGTAGTCGACATTGATGGAAAAGCTTCAACTACGCTCAGTGTGAAGGATGGAGAGGTTCGGGAACCCGCTTGGGGACCTTACCTTAAATAAATGATAAGGAAGAAGAGTAGATGAAATTGCAGAAAATTTTAAATTGGCGTCACCCTATTTATGTGCTATCCGTCCTAGGGCTGTCTTTCTTTTTGACAGCTTGTGTTGGGGAAAAAAATGTAAAACCGGATGAATCCAGACAAATGGAAGAGCAGTCGACAGAACAACAAGCACCGAAAAAAAATAAATGGCGATATGTTCAGCCGGATAAAGAAACACAAGATAAAGTTAAAGTCTTAGGTATCCAATCGGAGGAGCCGATGCCTGAAGGTACGGAACTGAAAACTGTCGATTTAAGCTCCGAGGAAGAACAAAGCGCAGAAAAATCAAAACAAGAGAGGGCTATCGAGTTTGAACCGGTGGTTTATTTTGATTATGATCAGAATGCTTTATCAGATGAAGCCATTCAAACTGTTCGTTATTATGCACAAATCTTATTGGATGAGCCGATGAAGCGAGTTAAATTATTGGGGCACACAGATGAGCGCGGAACGCCCGAATATAACTTAGCTTTAGGTGAACGGCGAGCCAAAGCGGTGCAAGAAGTGATGATGACTTTTGGGGTTGAGCCGGATCGCTTTGAAGTGATCAGCTATGGAGAAGAGAAGCCTGCGGTAGAAGGACATGATGAAGCGGCGTGGGCCAAAAATCGTCGTGTTGAAATTGTGATCTATTAATGAATCGTCTTATGAAAATCGTATTAAAACGCTTAAAATTGGTTGTGATGGTCTCTTTGTTGGGCGTGATCTCCTCTGTACAGGCAGTCACCACCACCGAGTTAGACCACCGTTTGCAGCGGCTGGAAAAAATGGCTGAAAATCCCATCTATCTGAAATTGATGCGCCGACTTGAAACGCAAGAAAAAGAGGTACAGCGTTTGCAAGATCGTATGGATCGGCTGGTGTATCAGGTGGATCTTCTCAAAAAACAAGCGGATAAACGATATACAGAAAACGACGATCGTCTCAGTCAACTAGAGGCGGCACTCAAGCAAATTCAATCTCAACTGCAGTCGATAAAAGAAGAGAGGTTGCCATTAGGTGTTGAGCCAAAATCGGACACGCCATCGGCTGATGTCAGTTCCGTAGCGACCCCTTTACCGAAGCCAGCAGAAAAAGCGGTTAAAGCAGCAAAGGCGCCATTAAGCCCGTTATCTCCATCTAAAGAAAAACCGGTTCAGACGCATTTCCCGACCGATCAAGAGAAGCAAGCGTATAAGGCTGCTTTTGCTTTAATTAAAGAGGGCAAGTACCAAGAAGCGACTCAAGCATTGACAACTTTTGTCAAACAGTACCCTAATAGTAAATTAGCGGCCAATGCTGCCTATTGGTTGGGTGAGGTCAGTCTGTTGCAAAAACAGAATGCGCAGGCTTTGAAGGCGTTTGATCAGGTGTTGAATCGCTATCCAAATAGTTTAAAGGTGCCGGATGCGATGCTTCGAAAAGCGGATACTTTAGTGTTGATGGGGAAAATGGAAGAGGCGAAAAAGCTTTATCAACAAGTCGCGAAACAGTATCCGAATTCTCGAGCCGCCAAAAGCGTGCAAAAGCGTTTAAAAATTTTAGCCGATACCATCGCTGAAAAAGCGCAGGAGGCTTCCTCAACCCAAACTCAAAAAGCCGCTTCCAACAAAGGCGCTGCCAAATGAGCGAAATGAGCGGTCAGAAGCCTGCTGTGATCTTGCTGTCTGGTGGTTTAGATTCCGCGACGGTGTTAGCCATTGCTAAATCACAAGGTTTTGAATGTCATACGATGGCGTTTGACTATGGTCAACGTCATCGTTCAGAATTGAATGCTTCAGCCAAATTGGCGCAAGCGATGGGCGCCAAAACCCATCGCGTGATGAGAGTCGATATGCGAAATATTGGCGGCTCGGCGCTAACGGATAATGAGATTGCCGTACCCACCACAGGTGTCGAAGATGAGATTCCGGTCACCTATGTGCCCGCTAGGAATACCATTTTTCTTTCTTATGGTCTGGCTTTGGCAGAGGTCTTAAGCGCAGATGATATTTTTATTGGTGTCAATGCCGTTGATTATTCAGGGTACCCAGATTGTCGACCTGAATATATTGAAGCTTTTGAAAAAATGGCCAATTTGGCGACTAAGCGCGCCATTGAAGGGCATCCTTTAAAAATCCAAACGCCTTTGATTCACCTTAGCAAAGCGCAGATTATTCAAAAAGGCTTAGCATTAGGCGTGGATTACAGTTTGACGGTCTCTTGTTATCAAGCAAATGACGCTGGGGAGGCGTGCGGCGTTTGTGACTCCTGTCGCTTGAGAAAGCAAGGCTTTGAACAAGCGGGTATTCAGGATCCAACACGCTATCAGAACAGTCTGACGGCGAAAGTTTAATTTTTTTTTAGAAAAAAGCTTGCGCTCAAAAGTTACGACTGTATAATACGCACCCATCGCTGAGCGCACTAATACAAGGGTCGTTAGCTCAGCTGGTAGAGCAGTTGGCTTTTAACCAATTGGTCGCGCGTTCGAATCGCGCACGACCCACCATATTCTAAAACCCTGTCTTTTTAGCCAGGGTTTTTTATTGCCTATTATTTATCGGCGGTTTCAACGTCAACGGATTTTTCATCAGCCGTTGTTTCTTGATTTTCCAAAGGGGGCAAGCCCAGTTGCTGTCTTCTAAAGGCTTCAAACCCTTTTTGTACGAGATCAAATGTTTTGTGGTAGTTGTCAGCGATTTCACCGTCAAACACTTTGAGCTCTTTAAGAATGGATTGCGCTTCAGAAAAGCCTTTTTTAACCCCATTACCGACGAGCTCTAAGAATGAATTGATGCGCTTTTCGCCTGAGAGTTCAGGATGATTTTTTTGATAGTCATCTAAAAATCCAGTTGCCCCTTGTACAATACGCTGTGCTACATTTTCGGGTGACCAGTAGTCAATGCCCCCTTGTTTTTTAAGCTTCTCTTCTGAGAGGGTATTTTTTTGACCGCTATCGGCTTCTAACCTTTCATTGAGCTTTTCAATGGCGAGTTGATAGGTGATTTTCAAGGCGCCTTCTTTTTGATCCTGACTATTTTCAAAAAAATGAGAGACAAAAACCGCTTGTTTTTCATTGCGAACCGTCACCTCTTTCAACTCAGCATGGTTAGTCTTTTGTGAAGCAGCAGACTGTTGTATTTGATAAGCTGAGAGAACTTGTTTTGAAATGGAGGTCGGTGTGATGGCCATAGCATACTCCTAATTATTGTAGGATGACTTATCTTTTATAATCGGCGAAAAAAGGATTTTCTTGAGCTTCATTAAGATGAAAATCCATCAAGAAAAAAAAGCAAAAAAGTGGTATGATTTTCCGATTAAATTGAAGGAAAAAATAGATGGAACTGGGTGCTATTTATCAAAAAATAAAAGACTACCAAGCACGCACCGATGTGCTGAGGGGGTATCTTTGACTATGAGGCTAAGCAAGAGCGTTTGACTGAAGTTGAGCGAGAGTTAGAAGATCCGAATATTTGGAACGAACCTGAAAAGGCTCAAGCATTAGCCAAAGAGAAGTCTCAATTAGAATTTGTAGTGTCGACCATTCAGAACCTGGATGATGGCCTGAGTTCAGCAAAAGAGCTGCTTGAGATGGCGGAGATGGATCAAGATCAAGAGATGGTCGATGAAGTGGTTTCTGAACTGGAAACCTTAGAAGCGCAGCTGGATAAATTGGAGTTTCAGCGCATGTTCAGCGGTGAGCTGGATGCGAATAATGCTTATTTAGAAATCCAAGCCGGCTCTGGCGGAACAGAAGCGCAAGACTGGGCCAATATGCTGTTACGCATGTATCTGCGGTGGGCGGACAGTCATGGTTTTAAAGCTGAAATTACAGAAATTTCACCTGGAGAAGTTGCCGGCATTAAAGGTGCGACCGTGCATATCCAAGGCGACTATGCGTATGGTTGGTTGAGAACAGAAACGGGCGTTCATCGTCTGGTGCGCAAATCCCCCTTTGATTCGGGCAATCGTCGTCACACTTCATTTGCTTCGGTGTTTGTGTCGCCTGAGATTGATGACAGTTTTGAAATCGATATTAATCCGGCTGATCTTAGGATTGATGTCTATCGTGCCAGTGGGGCAGGTGGACAGCATGTCAATAAAACCGATTCGGCAGTACGGATTACGCATCTTCCAACTAATACGGTGGTTCAATGTCAAAATGGGCGTTCACAGCATCAAAATAAAGCTGATGCGATGAAACAGTTGCGTGCAAAACTGTATGAATTGGAGATGATGAAGCGCAATGAGGAAAAGCAAGCGCTGGAGGATTCCAAATCTGATATTGGCTGGGGCAGTCAGATTCGTTCCTATGTGTTGGATTCAGGACGGATTAAAGATTTACGCACTGGTGTTGAGACCGGTAATACTCAAGCCGTGTTGGATGGGGATTTAGATCAATTTATTGAGGCCAGCTTAAAAGCGGGCATTGAAGCATAAAAGGCGAGAGAACAGATGACAGAGCAGAAAAAAAGTAGTCAGGCAGAAAAACAAGATGAGAATAAAATTATTGCAGAGCGGCGCGCTAAGTTACAAGCCCTGCGTGAACAAGGCAATGCGTATCCAAATACGTTTCGTCGTGATGCTTTAGCGGCGGATTTGCATCAAGAATTTGATGCTTTGAGCAAGGAAGCGCTTGAGCAGCAAGCCCCAGTTCGCGTTAAGGTGGCGGGTCGTATGATGATGCGTCGTATTATGGGAAAAGCCAGTTTTGCTACCTTGCAAGATATGACTGGCCGCATTCAAATTTATGTGCAACGCGATGACCTGCCTGAAGGTTTTTATAACCAGCAGTTTAAAAAATGGGATCTAGGGGATATTGTAGGGGTCGAAGGTTATCTGTTTAAGACCAATACAGGTGAGCTTTCAATTCACGTGGAAAACATTGAGTTAATCACCAAAGCACTGCGACCTTTACCTGATAAGTTCCACGGTTTACAAGATCAAGAAGTGCGCTATCGCCAGCGTTATCTCGATTTGATTGTGAACCAAGAGAGTCGTGAGACCTTTATTTTGCGTTCCAAAATTGTGCAGCATGTGCGGGACTTTTTAAACCGTAAAGGCTTTTTAGAAGTGGAAACGCCCATGATGCAAGTGATTCCTGGAGGTGCCACTGCAAAACCATTTATTACCCATCACAATGCACTGGATATGGAGCTCTATTTGCGTATTGCCCCCGAGCTCTATCTTAAGCGTTTGTTGGTGGGCGGCTTTGAGAAAGTATTTGAAATCAACCGCAATTTCCGTAATGAAGGCCTTTCAACTCGCCATAATCCGGAATTCACCATGGTTGAGTTTTATGAGGCGTATACCGATTATAAAACCTTGATGGATTACACCGAAGAGCTCCTTAAAGAGTTGGCAGAGCTTGCAGTGGGCGATACTAAGGTTCCTTATCAAGGACAAACATTTGATTTTGGCAAACCTTTTGCGCGTTTGACCATGAAAGAATCCATTTTGCAATACAACCCAGAAGTCAAAGCAGAAGAGTTGGAAAGCCTTGAAGGGGCACGCGCGGTGGCAGACCGTTTAGGAGTGCATTGGGAAGAGAGCTATGGCTTGGGCAAAGTGATGACAGAGATCTTTGAAACCACGGTGGAAGAGCGCCTAATGGATCCGACCTTTATTACCGAGTATCCAGCAGAAGTATCCCCTTTGGCACGCCGTAATGATGAAAACCCTTTTGTCACCGATCGCTTTGAACTCTTTATTGGTGGTCGTGAGCTTGCCAATGGTTTCTCAGAGTTGAATGATGCGGAAGACCAGGCTGAACGCTTTAAAGCGCAAGTCGCGGCCAAAGATGCCGGGGATGATGAAGCGATGCATTATGATGCCGATTACATCACCGCACTTGAGCATGGTATGCCGCCTGCTGCTGGGGAAGGCATCGGGATTGACCGTTTAGTGATGCTCTTCACCGATTCTCCTTCGATTCGGGATGTCTTGCTATTCCCGCACATGCGTCGAGCTGACTAGAGTTTAAAGCATAAATAGAAAAGGGCCTTTCAAAGGCCCTTTTTTTATATCTGCTTGAGATGAGTTATATTAGTTTAAAGTTTTGAGCAGTAGAGAAAGCTGACTGGCTGTCGTTTCTCCCATGGTCCCCATTAACTGTTTAAGCAAAGGTTTTTGGGTTTCAAAGGTGCGGCTGTGATTCACCTTGAGTACATTACGCATGACATAGCCGGTATCGCCTAAACCATCGACGAGTCCTTTCTGAATCCCTTCATCTCCAAGCCAAACAAGACCAGTAAAGAGGTTTGGATCATTGTCTAAGCGATCATCACGCCCTTTTTTCACGGTATTGATAAATTGTTGATGGGTACGTTCGAGGACATGTTTGCGGAAAAATTCACGCCCTTCTTCATCTTTTGGACCAAAAGGGTTAATAAAGGTTTTGTGTTTACCTGCGGTCATGGAACGGTTTTCAATGCCCAATTTTTCCATTAAGCCGGTAAAGCCAAAGCTGTCCATGCGCACGCCAATGGAACCGACAATAGAGCCTTTATTGGCATAGATTTTATCCGTCGCCGAAATAATGTAGTAACAGCCTGAAGCACACATATCTTCGACCACAGCATACACCGGTTTTTTATACAATTTTTTTAATCGAAAGATTTCATCATTAATCAGTGCAGATTGAACAGGGCTGCCGCCTGGAGAGTTGGCTTGAATAATGACACCTTTGGCATTTTGATCTTTAAAGGCGGCTTGCAAGAGGGGAATCATCTTTTCTGCACTGGCATCATTACCAGGCATAATGGTGCCTTCGAGCTTCACAATCGCTGCGTGAGGTTTGCTGTCAATCAATTCTGCCTCTGACAGTTCACCAAATTGTTGGGTGGTCATGATGAGTAACACCACGATATAGACAATAGCGGCAATTTTCAGTAGATTGGTCCAGCGACGGCTCCAGCGATCCTGTTTGAGATAGTTCTCTGCCAAGTCGGAGAGTTTCGCCAGATGGTCTGGGTTTTGAGTAGATTGTTTCGGGGGGTGTTCAGGAACGCCCCAGCCAGAATCAGAATTGTTATAATCGCTCATCTTTCACTCCTTAAATTTGTTCACTTATTTTAAACAAAATCAGAGTCAAAATGACAGAGAAGCCAGATTTTGATATCGAAGCCTTTTTAAAACACCTGACCGAGCGGCCGGGCGTTTATCGTATGCTCAATGCACAAGATGAGATTATCTATGTGGGCAAAGCGAAAAATTTAAAACGGCGCGTCAGTAGCTATTTTAAAAAGCAGCACCATGATTTGAAAACAGCGGCAATGGTGGCGCAAGTAGCTAAAATTGAGGTCACGGTCACCGATACAGAAAGCGAAGCGTTAATTTTAGAAAATACGCTGATTAAGCGCCATAAACCTAAATACAATATTTTGTTTCGAGACGATAAATCCTACCCTTATATTTATGTCTCAACGGGTAAAATGTTTCCCGCTTTAAGTTACCATCGAGGGGCAAAACGCCGTCCCGGGCGCTATTTTGGACCTTTTCCCAATGCGGCCGCAGTGCATCAGACGTTAGATGCCTTACAAAAAATTTTCCCCATACGTCAGTGTGCGGAAAGTGTTTTTGCGCATCGCTCTCGTCCCTGTTTGCAGTATCAGATTAAGCGTTGTTCTGGCCCCTGTGTTGCCGGTTTGGTGTCCAAAGCGGACTATGACCGAGATGTCCGTCATACCTTAATGTTTTTAGAAGGCAAAAGCTTTGAGGTGGTTGAAGAGTTGGCCAAACAGATGGAAGCCTATTCCGCTGCGTTAGAATTTGAAAAAGCGGCTGAGATTCGCGATAAGATCTCAGCACTGCGGGCGATTCAGAGTCAGCATCTGATCAATCAACCCGGACAGAAAGATTTGGATGTAATCGGGGTGGCTTGGCAAGCTGGGCAGGTCTGTTTAAGTCTGATGATGTATCGCGGGGGGAATCTATGGGGCAGTCAAAACTACTATCCCAATACGAAATCCTTAGTGGGAGAGACGGAGGCAGAACAGTCGCAAACCTTATTAGAGGCTTTTATTACGCAACATTATGCTCATCATCCGGTTCCTGCCCAAATTTTATTGCCGCTCAAATTGACGAATCAACGACTATTGTCCACTTGGCTAAGTGAGCAGGCGGAGCATGCGCGCAAGGTTCAGCTCAAAACGCCTGTGCAAGAGACAGCTAAAGGCTTAATGCAGTTGGCGCAAACCAATGCGAAAGCGGGCTTAAAACAGCATTTAACCCAAAAAGCGTCTCAACTTGATCGACTGAAAGCTTTACAAGAGGTGCTGATGTTGGAAAAGTTGCCCAAGCAGATGGAGTGTTTTGACATCAGTCATACGCAGGGACAATTAACGGTTGCCAGTTGTGTGGTGTTTGTGGATGGGGTGCCAGAACCTAGGCTTTATCGCAAATTTAATATTGAAGGCATTCAACCCGGCGATGATTATGCGGCCATGTATCAAGCTTTGACGCGTCGCTATCAGAGACAGAAAAAAGAGGGGCAAAATTTGCCCGATTTAATTATTGTCGATGGCGGAAAGGGGCAGTTGAATCAAGCGATTGAGGTGTTAAAAACGCTAGAGCTCGACACGCTGCCTTTGGTTTCTGTCGCTAAAGGGGAGGGGCGTAAAGCTGGATTGGAGGTGCTATATACGCCCCATGAGACGGAAGGCATTGTTCTGCCGCCAGATGATAAAGCGTTGCATTTAATCAATCATATTCGAGATGAGGCGCACCGATTTGCGATCACAGGTCATCGCCAACGCAGACAGAAAGCGCAAACACAATCGACCTTAGAGCAGATAGAGGGCATCGGTCCGAAAACTCGACAAAAACTGCTTAGCCATTTCGGTGGACTGGCAGAAGTGAAAAATGCAGCGGTTTCCGAGTTAAAAAAGGTGCCAGGCATTAGTGCTGAAAAAGCGCAGCGGATCTATGACTTTTTTCATGGTGAATAAAAGTCAACCTGTTGTAAAGGCTTAATGAAAGGCTTGTGGGATTGAAAATTTTTATTAGAAAATTCGGCTATCGAGCCCGAAATAGGTGCTGCATGCAGTATAATTCTCTTTCTATTTATTGATTAGCTTGTGCCTGATGCAGAATTCCTTAATTAAACAGATCCCCATGTGGATGACTTGGTCTCGGGTCATCTTAATCCCGGTTTTTATTGTTTGTTATTACGCGCCGATTGAAGATGCGAGATTTTGGGCGGGTTTGGCCTTTATGATTGCCTCTATTACCGACTGGTTTGATGGCTATTTGGCTCGAAAATTGGGCACAGACAGTAAACTGGGCGCTTTTTTGGATCCAGTAGCCGACAAATTGATTGTCAGTGCGGCTTTAATTGTGGTCTCGGCGGAATATCATGACAATCTTTGGGTGTTGATCTCCGCCATTTTGATTATGATGCGAGAAATCAGTATTTCTGCATTGCGTGAATGGATGGCTGAAAATAATGCGAGAGAAGTGGTGGCGGTTTCTAAATTGGGAAAAGTCAAAACCGCCACGCAGTTGGCGGCTTTGACCTGGCTTATCTATGGCGGAGAGTTATGGGGGGTCAATTGGGGCGCTTTAGGCTTTCCTGCACTGTATATCGCTGCAGTGTTAACCGTCGTGACTTGGGTGCAATACGTTAAAGCTGCCTTACCGGTTATTATGGAATCCACTCGAGATTAAGTCGCTTAAAAAACTTGATATTCTTTAAAAAGTCTCTATAATACCTACCATCATTATTTGCGGGAATAGCTCAGCGGTAGAGCACAACCTTGCCAAGGTTGGGGTCGCGAGTTCGATCCTCGTTTCCCGCTCCAATGGCTGGATGGCAGAGTGGCTATGCAGCGGATTGCAAATCCGTGGACCTCGGTTCGACTCCGGGTCCAGCCTCCATTATTCTCTACTTTTCTCCTTCGTTTGTTCTCTCTTTTTCTTAATGCTGTGAATTTGCGTTTGATTCGCTTTATCTATTTTTTCTAACCTTTGTAAAACCGTATTCATATTAATGTTTCTTTTTTGATTGTAATCAAATTTTTTTTATTATGATCTTGAAGGATATCTCTTAAGGCACCATAATTTAATTGGGATAACTCAAAAGGAGAGGAACGATGGTGAAGAAAATTTGGTGGTGGCTGATGCCACTTTTTGTCATGTTTGTTGCAGGATGTGGCTCTCAGGTGTCTACGAATGTAAAAACAGGTGGGCCAACAGTTAAACAAGCAGTGACCTATCAGGGACCTAAGGCACGTATTGCGATTGCTGGTTTTAAATGTAAGGCAGCTAAATGTAATGGTGAGATTGGGGATGGCGTATCCGATATGTTGTCAACCTCTCTTTTTCAGAGTGGAAGATTTATTGTCCTTGAAAGAGGGGAAGGGTTAGAGGCCATTAAGGAAGAGTTAAATCTTTCAGGTTCTGGCTATATTGAGCCGTCCAAAGCAGCTCGTAAAGGGTTGATGGAAGGGGCGGATATTTTAGTCATTGGATCCATTACCGCCTTTGAGCCGAATGCATCAGGCATGGGAGTAGGGGGTATTGTGATTCCAGGCAATGTGCCTTTAATTGGCGGCGTTAAAGTGGGAAAAAAAGAGGCCTATATTGCAGCAGATATTCGTTTGATTGATGTGCGAACTGGGCGCGTGATTAATGCAACGACGGTTGAAGGTAAAGCCAGTAATTGGAAAGTCGGTGGCTTAGGAGGAGGCCTTGTTGGTTCAGTCGCTTTAGGCGGTGGGCTGAGTGTTTATAAAAACACGCCCATGGAAAAAGCGGTGAGGGTGATGATCGATAATGCGGTACAAAGCATTTCACAGTTAGTTCCTGAAAATTACTATCGCTATCAACCTAATGGTCAACCCGTGAATTCATCAGCACCACAGGCTGCACCTGCAGCTCAGCCAGTTTCCGGCGGGATTATTGGCGGGGGTGAAACATTTGTTCCTGGCGATAAGGTGTTATTTGCAGAGGACTTTTCCAAATATCAAGTAGGAGACATACCCACCAGTTTAACCTTGGTTAAAGGACAGGTTGAAGTTGCACAATTTAATGGCAAAAAGTGGTTGAGAGCATTAAGTGGAGATGTGGTGGTCACCAAAAAAATCGATTTGCCACAAGCGTTTGCCGTAGAAGCCGACCTGTTTTTACCCTCTAAATGGTGGCATCCTAATATGAGCCTCTATTTAGGGAATGAGCACAGCCCAGATAACCTATTCTGGCGGCCTTTTGATAAATATGCCAAATGGTCTGACCAGGTGTTACAAAAAATGAAGGTAGAAGGGGACAAAATTCATCACTTTGTGATTCAACAAAAAGAGGGTCGCATCAAAGTATTTATTGATGGTGTAAGAATGTATCAGGCGCCAATTGCTGGCGGCATTGTTGGTGGGAGAATGCCTAATCGGAATGCGGTCACAATTAGATTAGGTGGGATTGATCCTTCTCAACATAAAGAAGGCTTAGTTACAAATATTAAAGTAACGGCTTATACCAAGTAAGTACTTAATTTATCAATAGATAAAATTTCTTTAGAAGCCCCTATGACATTGTCATTAGGGGCTTTTTTTGACCATTAAGCTGTGGCTAGTATGCCTTATCTTATCTGTAACGCATTGCATCTGATGGCATCCGTTAGCCTCACCAGAATGAGAACCCTATGCGACTGCTTAGCGATTCAGGTTGTCAATGCGCAGATAAAAAGCCATTTCGTGTCTTAATGGCCTTGCTTATCGCTATAACAATTTTTATCTGAACACCCCACTACCGGAATAAGGGTGGCTTGTTAGATTAAGCTGGATCTGCCATTAAAGGCTCGCCTAATGTCTTCACAATGGCTTGAAAAACCTCATCCACAGAGATGGCTTGCATGCACACAGGATCGGTGCAGGGAGTTTTACGGTGATTGGCCGCGCTGACGCAGGGTGAGCAGGCCAGCCCAGCGTAAATTGGCGTACTGTTGCCGAGCGAGCCATAAAGTTTAGGTGTTTCCGGTCCAAATAAGACAAAGGTTTTTAAAGGAGTGATGGCGGAAAAATGTCCCGGACCAGAATCATTGGTCACCATTAATGAGGAAATGCTGTAAAGAATCGGCATTTCTAATAATTTCAACTGTCCCGCAAAATTAAGACAGCGTTCATGTTTCACCGCTTTGCGCAGTGCTTCCGCCTCTTCCTTTTCTCCAGGCGCCCCGGTAATGAGCACGAGTGCGTTAGGATATTGCAAAGTAATGCGTTGCATCAGCTGAATAAACTTCTCTTTCGGCCAACGTCTTTGAGGCAATAGATCGCTGGCATTGGGATTGATTAAGACCAGTTGATGTTTGTCCGCTTGATATTCTGGATAGCATTGTTGAATGACTTGGCGTATTTTCTCTTTTTGCGCCTCTGAATAGGTCATCTGTTTGAGATGGATGCTTTCTAAAGGGATTTGCACTTTAGAAAAGGGGTGCTCGTCTTTTTCGGTTTCTAAAGGATGGATAAGGGCCATAAAGTTTTGCGCAATATGGATATGTGGATTGTAGAGCACTTTATGGGTGAGCATATCGCCACGATAAAGCCCTTCGCCATGAAAATTATGAAAACCGACGCGTTTATTGGCACCACTAAAGCCGGTAAGTAGGGCAGAAACGCGCGAAAACAGTTCTAAATCGATGGCGGTATCAATTTGCTGTTTACGGCACCAGAAAAGATAGCGAATGGCATCATAAATCAGTGTGAAAAGACTCTCTTCGCGTAGGCAAAAGATATGGTCTTGTGGAATGGTATTGAGCAGATCTAAACTGGGTTTATTTTTACTGAAAATCACAAAATAGAGTTCAGCGTCAAATTTTTGTTGCGCATGGCGCATGGCAGGGTCGGCGAGAATGGTACTGCCCATTTCTGAGAGCTCGATAAAGAGGATTTTTTTGACGGGTGTGGGTTTTTGGCGTGTCAATTTCCAAACCAGTTTGAGTACCAGCGTGCTGATAAAGGTGAGTGGTATGCCCACATGGTGGTCAATTTTACGCATTAAATCTACATTCATGGAGAACTCTATAAATATTTATGTTGGCTTTTAAGATAGAAATACAACCCAGGCAGGCTGCTTAAAATGAGTATGATACCATAGAGTAAGCTCATCGCCAGCACTTGCTCTTTCGGGATGCCAATCAGCATAAAGAGTCCGACTAAAGCACCTTCACGAACCCCCCAGCCGGCAAAAGAGATCGGCAGGAGTGTCAGCAGCAGTGCAGGCGGCACAAGGATTAAGAAAACATCAATCGGTTCATTAATGCCAACGCTGTGCCCAATACCGAAAATGGCAAAGATAGAGAAAAAGTGAATGAGAATGGATAACCCGATCTGTTGAAAAATACGGATGGGGGTTTTATAGATAAAGCGGAAGCGGTGTGAGAGCTCAAAAAATAGACGTGTCGCTTTGTAGCGCTCTAAAATCGGAAATTTGTGTAAAGCCATTAACACCAGCAGTCCCAAGATCGCAGCCAGGGTAATGAAATTGATTCCATAAAACACTTCACGGGGTAAAAGGTTATGCTCAAATAGGTTGGCGAAAAAGTTTAGAATCAACAACCCGACCAGTCCCACAATCCGGTCAATAAATACGCCATAGAAAGCTTCTTTGGCTAAGCCTCCTTTGCTGGCCACTTCCATTACTCGATAGGCATCTCCTCCAATGCTGGTGGGGAGGACTTGGTTGAAAAGCGCGCCTTTAAAGTAACTTTGCAGGTAAAAGAAAAACCGGTGCTTAAAAGCGAGCAGTTGCATAATCAAATACCAGCGGTAAGCGGCTACAATATAGCTCAAAATTTGGAAAAAGAGTGCCCCTAAGAGCATCCAAGGATTGGCAGAAAGCATGAGCTGCCACACACTGGCAAAATCCACCTTATAGAGAATAACGGCCACAATGACAATAGAAAGGAGGAGTTTAATGAGATGACTCATGGCGCTGGCTCACAATTGGCAGTTGACTGATCCATCCCTGATAACGGGGTGGATGGTAATGTTGACAATAAAAGTAGTGGTAGCCCACCAATAGCGTGGTTTGACCGCTAAAGGCGGGAGAATAATCAAAATTTAAGCTTGGTAGCGCTTGGCACTTCTCAAATTGCCCCGGCGTGGGAGGTTGAGGGCTTTGGCTGATACGTTGATAGTGTTTAAAAGCGGACTCATAGTTGGGAATGATGACAATCCCATCGCTGCCAGAGGGCGGATTCCCATACCATAGATCAAATTGGTCAAAGCGATTATCGGTGACATACACCGGCTGAGGCCGCCCATACCAACCGATATGACTGGCTTGCGTCCAGTTGGCTGCAAACAGGGGAGGTTGGTGAGCGTCCCGTTTGAATTGGGTTTGATATTGCTGCGCGCGTTTTAGAGCTTGCGGCCAACCATGCAGCTCTTGCACAGGATTTTGACCCGGTTTAAAAGGTAGCCAAGGTTTGGCAAGGTGTGAAAGTAGAAGGGCTGTGAGCGCTAAGCTGATAGCGGTGAGACTGAGGGTAAACCACCGCCAGCTTTTTTGTTGCCAATGCATCCATAGCCAATAAGTCACCGCAGGCGCCATAAACAGCCACGCAAGTTGCGTCCAATGGGGCAGGCTCATTTCGTGACCGGAGTTTAGGGCAAATAGCAATACGATAGGCAGCGCAAACAGGGCAAGAAAGCGCGTATGCTCTGCGGCCGTTTCGAGTTTTGATTTGAGTAATAAGCCAAAACGAACCATTAAAAACAGGGCGATTAAATAGAGTGCAGGGTTATAGACCACCAGCTGAGTGCCTTGGCTGGCCCAGACACGTGACCAGCGCCAGTCCGCATGGTGAGTACCATGGTTGAGCTGATAGAGAATCGAAATCCAGTCATGGGTGGCATTCCAGTAAATCACCGGCGTAATGAGAATAAAAGCGATGCCCACTGCAGTCAATAGACCCCAGATGCCGGCATTATAAAATTCATAGCGCCAGTTGAACCACCACCAGCGTCGCTCAATGATTACCAAGAGCACCAGTGAAAGCACCAAGGTGATGGCGGTATATTTTGACAGACCGGCCAGTCCCAGCCACACGCCCAGCAATCCCCAATTTTTCAAGGTCGGCGCTTGCCGCAAATTAAGCGTCTGCCAGACTACCAAAAGGGCAAACAGCATTAAAGGTGAATCGGGCAGCATGGATTGGCTGAGCAGCTGCATCATAATGCCCGAATTTAACAGCACCAGTGTCCAAAAACCGAGCCAAGGCGCTTGGGGGTGATTTCGGTGGGTAAATAGACGCAACGTCAGGCGATAAAGTATCCAGCTGCTTATTGCATAGAGCCCTATGGGCAACAAGCGCATGCCAAAATCAGAAGGGAAAAAGTGCGCAGGCAGCGCATTGAGCCAGCCGACCATCGGCGGATGATCAAAATAGCTCCAATCCAGTTTTAAACCGTAGAGTGCATAGTGCGCTTCATCGACACTTAAATTCACTCGCCCCGCTAACAAGAGATGCAGCAGGGTCAAGCCGGCAATCAGCCAGAGCGCAGGGCGGTGTCGCGGTATCTCATCTAGTTGAAACAGTTTGGCTGAAGGCATGGGCACTAGTCGGTTGGAAAAAGCTCATTTTAACAAGTTAAATGTGAATCTACAGGGACTTTATATGCTGCACCGGCGATTTCTCTCACCAATTTGGGTACGAGGTAGCCGGGCAGGCGTTGGCGAAGCTGCTGCATTAAGGATAAGGCCTGTTCATCAGACACTTCAAAATGTGCTGCCCCTTGCACCTTGTCCAGTTGATGGAGATAGTAGGGTAAGATGTCTTGTTGAAAGAGCGCATGACTGAGTTGTTCTAAAGTTGAGGCATTGTCATTCACATTTTTTAACAGCACGCTTTGATTAAGCAGGGTGATGCCCACTTGTCGATAGCGTCTAAAGAGCGCTGCGGTTTGTGCAGAAAGTTCTTGTGGATGATTGCAATGGACTACCAGCACGACTTTTAAGCGAGTGTTTTGACAAAATGTGAGCCAATGATGACTGGGCGCTTTGTCGGGAGCAACAATCGGTGTGCGGCTGTGAATGCGAAGTGTTTGCAGGGTTTCAATTTGTTCAATCTGCTGACATAAATGCACGAGTTGCGGCTCACTTAAGGTCATGGGATCGCCGCCGCTTAGAATGAGTTCTTTTAGGCTGGGATCTTGTGCCACTTGCTGTAGCGCCGTTTGCCAATGCGACTGTTTAATCTGGTGTTCATAGGGAAAATGGCGGCGAAAGCAGAAGCGGCAGTGAATATCACAACGTGGGCTGGTCATTAATAGAGCGCGTCCATGGTATTTATGCAGCAGGGCAGGGGTGGGGTTGGCTTGCAGATCTCCTACTGGATCTTGACTAAAACCGACAGTGATTTGTTTTTCTACCTTGCGGGGTAAAACTTGTAATAGCAGCGGGTCATGCGGGTTATTTTTTTGAATTTTCTCGGCAAAATGTTTGGGGACCTTCAGCGCAAAATCACTTTCCGCATCCCCGCCTAAAGCGGCTAGGTCTTCTAAAGAGAGCGCTATAAAATCGGCGAATTCGGTCAGGGACTTAAAGTGCATAACTGGTAAAAAAATTGGCTGTCGGTTAGAATAGTGCGACTATTTTACGAGATTAAGTGAGAAAAGACATGGCAACTTACAGCACCAATGAATTTAAAAATGGGTTAAAGTTTTTGATGGATGGTCAGCCTTGCACCATTTTAGACAATACGATTGTTCAGCCTGGAAAAGGGCAAGCCTTTAACCGCGTTAAATACCGTAACTTGATGACTGGGCGTGTTTTAGAAAAAACCTTTAAGTCTGGGGAAAAAGTAGAAGCAGCTGATGTGATAGATACCGATTTACAGTATCTATACACCGATGGTGAGTTTTGGCACTTTATGGATCCTGAAACCTTTGATCAATATCAAGCACCGCAATCTGCTGTGGCGGATGTTGAAAAATTCTTAATTGAACAGGACATGTGTACGGTGACTCTATGGAATGGTGAGCCAATCGCGGTACAACCACCGAAGCAAGTGACGCTTGAAGTGGTGGAGACCGATCCAGGTTTAAAAGGGGATACTGCTGGAACGGGCGGCAAACCAGCTACCCTTTCTACCGGTGCTGTGGTGCAAGTGCCGCTGTTTGTGCAGATTGGCGATAAGGTGATTGTGAATACGCAAACGGGAGAATATGTGTCCCGCGCAAAATAATGACTGACCTTCAGCTCAAGCAGGGCGCTGATTGGCCCACACTTCAAAAGCGCTCGCAACTGCTACAACAGTTGCGGGCGTTTTTTTATGAAAGAGGCGTTACCGAAGTCGATGTCCCCATTTTTACGCCCTATGCTACGCCAGATGCACATTTAGACAGTGTTCAAGCGCCATTTCATCTGCCAGGTTTTGCGCAGCCACAGAAGCTGTATGCACACACGTCACCGGAATATACGCTTAAGCGATTATTGGCAGAAGGTGCTGGAGATCTGTTCTATTTAGGTAAGGTTTTTAGAGATGGCGATTTAAGCCCCCGACATCAGCCAGAATTTACGCTACTTGAATGGTATCGGCTTGGCTTTGAGTTAAAAGATTTAATCGTTGAAACCGTTGAACTCTGTCGCCAAGTATTAGGTGAAGCGTTACCGAGCGAAACTTTGACCTATCAGCAGCTGTTTCAAAGCGTTTTAGGGATCGCCGATATTCACCATGCATCTGCTGAAACCTGTTATCAAACCTACCAACAGCATGGGCTACCTGAAATTGTGGGGGTTGAAAAAAACGATAAAATCCTTTGGGAGCAACTTTTGCTCACTGAAATCATTGAACCGCAATTAGGAAGAGACGCAGAAGGTAAGCGCCAAATTACCTGCGTTACTGAGTTCCCGAATCATATCGCCTCTCTCGCGCAACCGCATCCACAAAAACCGTGGCTTGTTCAGCGCGTTGAAATCTATATCGATGGCATGGAGCTCGCCAATGGCTATCTTGAATTGCAGCAAGCCGAAGAATACCAAACCGCGTTTACAAAAGCCTTGGCTAAGCGTCAAAAA
Organism: Galenea microaerophila; assembly: GCF_054657255.1. NCBI lineage: Bacteria > Pseudomonadati > Pseudomonadota > Gammaproteobacteria > Thiotrichales > Piscirickettsiaceae > Galenea > Galenea microaerophila. Next base: position 817,998 of record NZ_BAAHWZ010000001.1, on the reverse strand, counting down.
ATGTCAAAATCCCCAGTCCTGGTAGACCTCGCTTTAATTGAAACGCTGCAACAACACCCCTTGCCCCGCTGTAGCGGCATTGCATTGGGGGTAGACCGTCTTTTTATGTTACAGCAATCACGGACCGATATTCGTTCCACGCTCTCTTTTTATCTAGATTAAAGGTAGGGGGAAGGTTAAAGGACTTGACATGGGGTTTATAATAGATTAATTCATAAGAGATAACGAGGTGCGTATGTCCGATATTCCTGTTACTAAGCGTTCGACCATGGTTTTGTTTTCAGACCCTAAAAGTCCCAACTCTCACCGTATTCGTCTTGTGGCGAAAGAGAAAGAGATTCCCATGGAAATTATTGATGTGGATCCGAATCATTTACCGGAGGATCTCTTGGAATTAAACCCTTATGGAACCGTACCGACTTTAGTGGATCGGGATTTGATTTTGTATGATATGCAAACAGCCTTAGAGTATTTAGATGAACGATTCCCACACCCACCTTTGATGTCAGTGGATCCAACAACTCGCGCGCGTTCGCGTCAGATGCTGCGTCAGATTGAGATGGAGTGGTACCCATTAGTGGAGACCATTCAAGCCTCGGAAGATGAAGCGAAGGTGAAACAAGCGCGACGCGAACTGAAAGAGCGTTTGATTCAGATGATTCCAGTGTTTGAGCATAAGCCCTATTTTATGAGTGACGACTACTCTTTAGTGGATGTGAGTCTCTCTGTGTTAATGTGGCGTTTGCCTTATTTAGGGATTGAATTGCCAAAATCCGCGAAGCCTATCAGTGATTATGCCAAACGGATGCTGGCTCGCGAAGAGTTTCCAAATAGCTTGAGCGATGATGAAATTGATATGCGTGACGATATTTAAGGATGTGTTCCATGAGTGAAATTTCAAATCGTCCTTACTTTCTGAGAGCCATGTATGAATGGATCGTAGACAATGGTTGGACGCCGCATCTTCAGGTGGATGCCAATTGGCCAGGCATTCAGATTCCTTTTGAGCATGCTGAAAATGGGATGATTATTTTAAACATCGGTCCGAATGCGGTACTGGGGTTACGCATAGAAAATGATTGGATTCACTTTCGTGCTCGATTTGGCGGCGTGGAACAGGATTTAGGTTTTCCGCCAGAGGCTGTTTTAGCAATATTTGCCCGTGAAAATGGGCAAGGTATGCCATTCCCGCCCGAACCCTATCCTGAAGAGGTGGAAGAAACGGCTGCGGAAGAAGAGAAGTCGGTCTTTTCTACCATTGAAGGCAAAGGGGATAAAGGGGACAAGGCTCAAAGCGGAACGGCAACGAAAGAGAAAAAGGGTAAAAAACGGCCTCATCTTTCAGTCGTGAAATAAAAGCACCTGGCCTTTTCTTATTTAGACACCACTTTAAAAGGTCGAATGATTTCCATCTCAGGAAAAGCCTTCTGAAGGGTTGAGATGTCAGCTTCTTCAAACAGCAGCTTTAAGTTGGGACCGGCATCCATCGTGAAGTAGACTTCACAGCCTTGTTGACGTAATTGCCAAACTTTTTCCATCGCCTTGATCGAATCGGCCTGCCAGTAAAGAATGGGGGGCCAGGTGGCGATCATGGTGGCGTGCATGCTAAGTGCATTGTGCTCTGCGGTTTGCCCCAAGAGGGAAAAGTTTTTTTCGGCTATGGCTTGCTGTAGGGTTTGAACCTCCTGTTCTGCTTGCTGCGGCCAGGCTTGGTAGAGATGACAAGTTTCTACGGTTCTTTGCATGCCTGCTGTGGATCCAATAGGCTTTTCTGAAATATCCACTTTGACCAATCCAATACAGAGCTCAGGCCAAGTGTCGGCAATGGGCTCGGCAAAGCTGTCCAGGCCATCCGCTTGTTCTCCTCTATGCCAAATGGCAAAACCATCAAACAGTGAACGGCTGGCTGAACCGCTGCCAATACGCGCTAAGATGGAGAGCTGTTGTCGAGTCAATCCCCACTGAAATAATGCCTCTAATGCCAAGACCAAAGCAGCATATCCGGAAGCGCTAGAGGCGAGTCCAGCGCCAGTTGGCACGCTGTTGCGCGTCTCTATCTCAAAATAGCAGTCTGCATCGGGTCGAAAGAGGTCTAAAAATTTTTGCACTCTTTGCGCGAAGGGGTGATCTATGGGTAGAAGTTTGTGATTGAGGATGACGGCATCACTTTGCGCACTGTCTAACAGTTGAATTTGGGTTTGTGTCCCTAAGCCAGGCAGACTGATGGAGAGGCTGCTGTTCATCGGGAGATTGAGGTCCAGATTACGTTTGCCCCAGTATTTACCTAAAGCGATATTGACAGGCGCTTCACCGAAGCTCTTGCTATGAGTCGGAGTTTTATGCGGTAAAAATTGGTCAATAAACGTTTGTCTATTCATTTTAGATGGCATCCAATCGGAGAAATTTTAGGAGAAAAAACTTGCATGGGGGTGGAGAATTTTGAGTGTAATGTAGGCGAAAGTTCTCCAAAGCCTAAGACACAATCACCCAGTCCGCTGCCCGAAATTTTGCTGGCGGGAAGCGTTTCTCGGAGTTGATAGACAATTTGGCTTAAGGTGGCATCATTCACGCCGAGCGCATCCATGAGACCTTGATAGGCGTTCACTAAATGATCAAAGCGCTGCCGATCCCCTGTTTGCCAAGCTTGATTGGCCGCTTGGGTGGTTTCACCCATCAGTTGGTAGAGCTGTTGTAACAATTTGGGCTCGGTTTGCCACTGCTGGTTGACGGTTTGCAGCACTTCAGCAGTTGGTGTTTTATAACCACTGTAAATTAAGGTTAATGGCAGGGGTTGAGAAAGGGGAAGCGGCGTAATTTTAGCCCTATTGGGTTCAAAATAAATCAACCCCCCAAATAGACTGGCGGCCAGGTCAGTACCGGAGCCGCGTTTTTGAATTTGATGAATAATCTTCAGTCCAGTCTGAAACAGTTGCTGTTTGCACGCTGTGGTGAGCGCTTTTTCAGGCTGTGTTATCGCATAGAGGCCGCTCAAGGTGGCGGCTAAGACCGCTGCGGAGCTCCCCAATCCAAGCGTTGAAGCAAATTCACTTTGAATGGTGAGTTTGAGGCCAATTTTTTGGGGTTGTAGGGTTTGACGAGCCGTGGCTAAGGCAGCTTGTACAAATTGCAATTGCGGGTGAATTTCCCATGTTTGCCAATCGGTGGTGTGATGTGCCAAATCGGAATGAATTTGCACTTGAGTACTCTTCGGCAGGCATTGCCACTCAATCTGAATCCACTGATCAATGGCGCAAGCAAGTGCGGGATAGCCATGTACAACCGCATGTTCTCCCATTAGCATTAAATTGGCAGGGGCTCGGCTGTAAAAGCGCTTAGATAGATTCACACTGAGCTCCTTGTGGGGCGATTTTGATTTTTTGCCAGCGATAGCCATAGTGTTCGCAAAGTGCTTTGGGCGGTTCCGGTGCTAAGCAGAGCACCACCCCGGCATGCTCACCTTTAAGGCTGCCGGCACCACACACTTTAGCCGCAGTGTGTTCATCTTGATGGAGCGTTTCAATAAAGTGAGCGACTCGGGAAGGGACGACACCAATGCGTTCTAATAAGGCTTGGTTTTCACGGATTTGGTTTTTTAACTGTTTGCTGGAGGAGGCGAGCCAAGCTTGAATCATTTTTTCTGAAACGGCTCTAAATTGCTGCCAGATGGGGTCTGTCTGTGGGAAATGTTGTCGCACGTGTTCCACACACTCTCCAGTGGTACTTTTGGGCTTGCCAGTATCAATCAAATAACCTTGTAAAGGTCGCTGGGGCAGGGTTTCTATTTGGGCGACACCGTCGACCCATTGATATTGAATCAAGCCGCCTAGGATGACGGTCGTGGTATCGACACCACTGGCATGCCCATGTTGTCGACTTTCAATGGTTTGCGCCAACTGTTTGAGGTTTACAAGAGACAGTGGCTTACCATGTGCCTCATTGAGGGCTGAAAGTAAGGAGACGATAATACTGGCCGAGCTACCCAGCCCGCGTCCTTGCCAGATCTCTGAATTTAGGCTCAGTTTCCAGCAGCCTTTTTTAAGCGGATGGTGTTGATGGAAGTGATAGAAAAGCAGTAGAACCAAATCAACAGGCGTTTTTAAGACCGCTTGAATAGGCAGATGGTGATTTAAGAAGTTTTGATAGCGTGCTTCGGCCTCAATCGCCAGCTTTTCCCAAAGTGGAAAAGGGAACTCATACAGCTGTTGAAAATCTTTCAGTTCAATCAGTAAGCTATCGGGCGTTTGTGGTTGGTGTTGTAACTGCGTATGGCTATGTAAGTTAATGGCTAAGCTTAAGGCAGGAATGCCATTGAGCACTGCATGCTCACCGGTGATTAGAAGTTTCGCCGGTGCGGTGCAGTGCAGTGCAGTCATTTAAGACTCCTGAGGGATTTGCTGACGCTGATAAATGCGTTTGTGGTCCTTGATTTCCGCCAATCGGTAGGGGCCTCGATTATAAACGGGATAGGTGATATTTTCTTCACTGCTGTTCATCAGTTTGTGGAAGGCAAGATATTGCTCATAACTTAAAGGCGTGCGCTGGGCAATTTGCTGTTGATGACTTTGGGTCATCAGCACGGACTGATAGCCGGGCTGTATTTTACCGGTAAAGAACTCAGCCACACAGCCGGAACCATAGCTAAAAAAGCCAATGCGCTTATTGTCTAAATTTTCAGGTGCATTGTCCAATAGAGAGCAGAAACCGATAAATACCGAGGCGCTGTAGCTATTACCCACCACACGGTTATAGATTTGACCGGGTTGTGATTGTTGGTTAAATTCCTCTTCGCTTAAGGAAATACCAGCTTGTTTGACTAAGGCTTTATGCGCTTTTTCCGCCATCTTAGTGAAAGGAATGTGGTAGCAGAAATAGTCTATCTCTTGAAATCCTTTCCCCGTTTCTTCAGTAAAGTGTTGCCAAGCGTGTTTGAGGCTATTGAGATAAACCTTGGTGGAATATTTACCATCGACCAGCGCTGTGCTGCGATAATTGGGACGCCAGAAATCCATTACATCGTCGGTGTGATAGCCGGAGCCAGATTCGAGCTCTAAAATACGCGGAGCCGTTTTAATGAGCATAGCGACCGCACCACACCCTTGTGTGGCTTCTCCTGAGGAGTCAATATCATATTTGGCGATATCAGAGGCGATGACCAGAATCTGCTCTTTAGGATTGGCTTGCACCATGGTTTTCGCCATTTGCAAGGCAGCGGCGCCTGCATAGCAGGCATGTTTAAATTCAATCACCCGGCAACGATGAGACAGGTTAAGCAAGCCATGTAAAAAAGCACCGGCCGATTTTGACTGGTCAACCCCAGATTCGGTCGCAAAAAGCACCGCGGTAATTTCACTAGGATTGATCTGTTGCAAAATAGGATCTGCCGCTTTGGCGGCTAGGGTCACAATGTCTTCATCCGGGGGCGCAATGGACATTTTTTCCTGCCCAATGCCTACTTTGTATTTGTTGTAATCGATCCCTTTTTGATTGGCAAAGGTATCCAGCCCCAAATAATAGTCTGAGGTTGCGAAGTGAATTAAATCAATGCCAACATTTGTCATAAGGTTGAATCTATGTCTTTAAAAGATTTGCTGGCCATTAACTGGGCAGAATCAAATCTGAATTTAAAAAAAGGTGGTCAAAATTCGGTGCACCCAACAAAAACTGTGCGGTTTGGTAAGCCGTCTTAAAGCGCTCAATCACATCGACAACGGCTTGAGGATGTTCTAGAGCCGGTTGAACTAGCGGCGCTGCAACCCCGCAAACGCAGCCGCCCATTATAACACATTTCACCATATCAATACCATTGCGGATACCGCCACTGGCGATAAAGTGCGCTTGGGATTGGAAGGGGGCCGCTTGTTGCAGGCTTTGCGGGGTGGTCAGTCCCCAATCTTGGAACAGTTTTCCGAGTTCGTTTTGGGGACCCTCTTTGGCGCGATGCGCTTCAATTCGGCTCCAAGAGGTGCCGCCCCGTCCAGCGAGGTCAAACCATTGAATACCGGCTTCAATGCCTCGACGAATGTCTTCACTGGAAAGGCCGCAACCGACCTCTTTGAGAATAATGGGAACCGGGAGCTGTTTGCTCAGTTGTTCAATTTTGGGTAATAGCTGGGCAAAGTTGGTGTCGCCTTCGGGTTGAATCACTTCTTGCAAAGGGTTGAGGTGGAGATAGAGCGCATCCGCTTCTAAGGTTTCAATGGCTTGAAGGGCTTCTTTTAGGCCAAAGCCTTCATTGAGCTGCACCGCACCTAGGTTGGCAATTAAAGGAACTGTGGGGGCGTAGCGACGCAACTGAAAACTTTTGGCAGCGGCGGGTTCTAAAATCATGCTGCGTTGAGAGCCCACCGCCATAGCGACTTGACACGTTTCTGCCGCTTCTGCCAAATGTTGGTTAATGCGATGAAGGTTGTTTGCACCGCCACCGGTCATGGAGGAAATCAGAAAAGGAAAACTGAGGGTTTTTCCTAAAAAAGGGGCTGAGAGATCGACTTGTTGATAATCCAGTTCAGGTAAAGCGCGATGCGTTAGCTGAATTTGGTCAAATCCACTTTGTTGACGCTCAATTGCCGGATCTTCTGCCAAGGCGCTGATGTGATCCTGTTTGCGTTGGGTGATGCCACTCATCTTAAGAGGCATCTCCAGATTGACGTTCAAGCTTAAGGTGGGCAGCCATCAGTTCGCCAGGATTGGTTTGGGCGGCCAGCAGAGAAAGTTCCCCACATAAGGCCGTTGCACCGGCAATACAAGCAAGGCGGCGCGCATTATCGCCAGGCTGTTTCTCTGCAGCGGTACAGCCCAACTGTTCGAGATTGGCTTGTACAAAGTCCAGCCCTTTACCATTGCCCACTGTGCCCACAATTAGATTGGGCAAAGTGGTCGAAAAATAGAGCTCGCCGCGCTCAGTGACTTCCACATGGTTGATCGCTTGAGAGCCTTCTACAATATTGGCTGCATCCTGGCCCGTTGCGAGATAGAAGCCCAGCAGCATATTCGCTACATGGGCATTCGCGGTTCTCAGGCCGCCAGAGACAATGCTGCCAATTAGATCTTTTTTAATGTGCAGATTCACAATGGCTTCTGGGGTAGTTTTTAAAAAACGTTTACAGAGCTTGCGTGGAATGAGGGTTTCGCAGACGACATTTTTGCCACGTCCTAAAATACCATTGACAGCAGAGACTTTTTTGTCGGTGCAGTAGTTGCCGGAAATAGACACATAATTGAGCGTTGGGTATTGCTCAAGCAGCCATGGAATTAAGCGGTCGGCTGCATGTGTAACCATATTGTGTCCAGAGGCATCGCCCGTTTGGAATTCAAATCGCAGATAAATGAGATTCCCCACAATTTGCGGATGGATGGCCAATAATTGGGCAAAACGGCTGCTTTCACTGACCACGGTTTGTAAATCCATTTGCCGACTCTGAATGCTTTGCACGGCTTGACGCGCAGCGGCTGCATGTGGCGCTTCCAATAAAATTGAGCGGCTCATGCGGTCATCTATGACCGTGACACGAATGCCGCCCGCAATTTGGGTGACACGCGCGCCACGCGCGACCGAGGGCCAGAGCGGGGTTTCATAGGTGGCTAAAGGAACCAGAATATCCTCCGCTTCAATATCTCCAATGAGTTTAAGCGGCCCCACGGATTTCATGGGAATTTGAGCGTAGTGTGAAGGTGTGTGCATAGGGTTTGTGATTTATTTTTTTATTTTTTGGACTTCATGGTCAAGCTCGCGGTCAGCTTGTTTGGCGGCATTTTGTTGTCGATCATAACTGCTCTGATCAAATCCCTTTTTCGGTGACTCACTGCTGCAACCTGCGAGTGTTGCAAGCCATAAAGTGCTTAAGAGTGCGATTTTAAGCGTTTTCAATGCGATATACCCAGTCTCTAATTACAAATTTTTATCAGTTTATCAGGAATTGTGCAGGATAAAAAGCAGGCGGTATTGTTTTAAGGTAAAAAGCATCCCAAAAAAGAGGGGCTGATATTAAAATGAGACCTTTGCATGAGTGGGATGCGAGCTAAAAATGAGAAAAAATTTTCCATATCTAGGCGGGAAACGCAGAAAATAGCCAGCTATTGCCAAGTTTTCCAACAACGGTATGGGAAATTTTAGCCATTTTTAGCCGTAGAACCATCTCGTGCAAAGGTCTCAAAAAAGCCAATAAGCAAAAAGGGGAGTCGGATGGAGATTAAAGATCTATGGCAGCAATTGGAAGTAGATCACGCCTTGGCGGATGGCGTTCAGCGCAAAGAGGCGATTAATCCTTTTGCATCCTATATTGTCCAGGCCCCTGCAGGCTCAGGGAAAACGGCGCTTTTAACCCAGCGTTTTTTAGCACTGTTATGTACGGTGCAAGCTCCTGAGCAAGTGGTGGCGATGACCTTTACCAAAAAAGCGGCTGCAGAGATGCGCAATCGTATTTTAGAAGCGTTACAAGCTGGTCAGCAGCCTTTACCCTCCTCCGATTCGCTGTATGATCGCAATACCCACCGACTGGCGCAAGCTGCTTTAGCGCACAGCAACCAGCAAGGTTGGCATCTACTGGAAAATCCTTCACGATTACGCATTCGTACCTTGGATTCGATGAACGGCTACTTAGTCCAGCAGATGCCCTATCTGTCCCGATTTGGTGCGCAATCTAAGGTGAGTGAGCAGGTGGATACACTCTATCGCCAAGCAGCGGTGCAAGCATTGCAGGATGAAACCGCGCAAGAGGCCAGCAGCGCTTTATTAAGACTGGTTAATGGGCGTTTTTCACAAGCGGTGGAGCTGATTGTCGCCATGCTTTACAAACGGGATCAATGGCTAGGCGCGGTGTTTAATGGGCAAAATAGGCACGACTTGGAAGCTGCCCTAGCCGTGATTGTGCAGCAGGAGATGCAGGCCGCTTTGCAAACTTTGCAACCGGCGAAATCCATTTTAGCGCAAATCATTGCTTTAGCCGATGATGCGATTGCGCATGAACCTGAGCAGCCTCTAGAGAAAGTGGTGGGGTTTGATTTAACTGAATCATTGGATTCATTGCCACATTGGCAGGCTTTGGCAAATTGGGTATTGACTTCGAAGAACACTATTCTTAAAAAGATCACTAAAGCACAAGGTTTTCCCGCAGGAAAAGGGGCGGCAAAAGAGAAAAAGGATCAGATGTTAGCGCTTTTAAACGACCTTAGAGAGATAGCAGGTGCAGACGAGGCGTTAGCAAAATTACGAGATTTGCCACAACCCCATTATGAAGAAGCGCAGTGGCAGGATTTACAGCATTTAATGGATTTAATGAAGCAAGCGGCTGCACATTTGAAACTGCTTTTTATTCAGAGTGGAGAAAGTGATTTTATTGAAGTGGCGTTGGCGGCCAATCAAGCTTTGGGGTCTGAAGAGGCGCCGACCGATTTAGCCTTGCAGTTGGATTATCGCATTCAACATCTGTTGATTGATGAGTTTCAGGACACCAGTGTCACGCAGAGTGAATTGTTGAAAAAGTTGGTGGCGGGTTGGCAGCCGGATGATGGGCGGACACTGTTTATTGTCGGCGACCCAATGCAGTCCATCTATCGATTTCGAGAAGCAGAAGTGGGGAATTTTTTGCAGGCATGGGGTTCAGAAAACCATCAGGCCGCATTAGGAGAGGTTGCACTCACGCCTTTGCAGTTGCAGGTGAACTTTCGTTCAACCCAAGGGGTAATTAAGTGGGTCAACCAGACGTTTAAGCGCTTGTTCCCTAAACAGAACGATATGGCAAAGGGCGCTGTGAGCTATAGCCCAGCTGAAGCAGCCGCTGCGGAAAAAGAGCACGATGCCGTCTCTGTTATGACGCATTGGGCGATTAACCAAACAGATGTTGAGCATTATCAGCAGATGGTCGAGGTCATCCAACAGCGGCTTTCAGCGTTGCCAGAAAAGGAAAAAATCGCCGTACTGGGTCGAAGTCGCAGTCATTTGGTTGCCGTGGCGGTGCAACTGAAACAAGCAGGGATCGCTTTCCGGGCGGTGGAGTTGGAGCAGCTTAATCAGCGACAAGAGGTGCAGGACATTCAAGCCTTGACGCGTGCGCTATTGCATTTGGGAGATCGAGATGCTTGGTTGGCGCTGCTGCGTTCGCCTTTGATCGGCTTAAATTTGCCCGACTTAACCGTATTGGCTGGTTTAACCCCTGGAGAACAAAAAAAATGGAGCTTATGGCAGATTTTGCAGGCGCTTAATGCGCTTTGGCAAGCGGAGGCACAACACCCTGACAAAAACTTAGAAAAAAGCCAGAATTCCCAGTCCTGCTTGCGCGATTTGGCAGAAAAACAGCTTTATCAGTTGTCTGAAGAGGGGGTGTTTAGGCTGAAAAAGGCAGTGCCCGTTTTGCAGGCTGCGTTAAATCAGTGGCACTCTGAACATCCGGTGGCGCTGGTGAAAGCGACTTGGTTAGCGCTTTTGGGCGCACAGACCGTGCCGGATGCGACGGCATTGGAAAATATTGAGGCTTATTTGCAGATGTTGGGGCAAATACCCGCATCTGAATTGCGTTTTGACACCATTGAGCAGCAGCTAGAGCATCTTTATGCATTGCCAGATACTCAGGAGACTGCGAGCAAGATTGAGTTGATGACCATGCATAAATCTAAGGGTTTGGAGTTTGATACAGTGTTGCTCCCCAGTTTAGGGAAAAAGGGACGGCATAATGAGGAGCAGGTTTTAAATTGGCTGCAATTTCGTCAGGGTGAGAAAGCCTATTGGGTACTTGCACCCTTAACCCAAAAAAATAGCCAAGATCGCCCAGCCTTGTTAAATCTGATTAAGCAGTATGATCAAGAAAAACAGAAGTATGAAAATTTGCGTCTGCTGTATGTTGCTGCGACGCGAGCCAAAAAGCAGCTGCATCTTTTTGCCACGGTTACCTACACAGAAAAACAGATGGCAGATGAGGCGTCTTTAAGACCCCAAGCGGGCAGCTTATTGGAATTAATGTGGCCGGAAGTGAAGCAAGAATTTGCCCCCTTATTAACGGAGGTGGATTTTGAGTGCGATCAGCCCGAAGAGCCGCTTAAGCTCTGTGTCCCACGGCTGCCATTGTCCGCTTTGTCTCAGGTCGGTTTTTTAAAACCGATCCATCGTCCTACAAAACCGTCAGTGCAGACAGCGTCAGAATTGGCGAAACCGGACACGGAGTCCACTTTTTATTTGGCGAATGAAACGGGACGTCTGGTGGGGGTGCTATTGCATCAGCAATTGGAGCAGTGGGTGCGGCAAGGGTTTACGCCCGAGCAAAAAAAGATGTTTGCGAAAATGTTACCTAAACAGAAGCCCTTGTATCAAACTTGGTTGCAACAGCAGGGGTTGACAGTGACTGAAGCGGAAATGGGGTGTCAGCGGTTGTTACAAGGGTTGGAAAACGCCTTAGCGCATGAGGAATTGTGCTGGGCATTGGACAGTCGCCACCCAGCGTCGGCAGTTGAGTTGGCGTTACATGAAGTGTTGCCAGATCAAACCGTGGTTCAGCATATTGTGGATCGCACCTTTATCGATGACCAAGGGGTGCGTTGGATTGTGGACTATAAAACCTCACGTTTTGCAGGGAATGAAACGGAATTGGATGAGTGGCTAAAAGAGAAGGCAGCGTATTATCGACCGCAATTGGCACGCTATGGTGCGCTATTTGCCCAACAAGAGGACAATGCGCAGCGCTGGGTGCTCTATTTCAGTGATGTCAATCAGTGGGTAGAAGTGTCGACCATAGCCGTTTAAGATGCTTGAAAAGCGTCTTGTAGCCAGAGAGGGGATTCCTCGCCTATCTGGCTAATCACATCAAAGCGCATCGGATAGGCTTGATATTGCGGATGGGTCTTGAGGAAATATTGGGCGCAGCGAATCAGACGCTGCTGTTTTTGCCGGTCAACCCGTTCAAAGGGTTCTCCATATTGATCGCTTTGGCTGTATTTGACCTCTATAAACAGTAAGATGGATTGGGGCTTTGGATTGAAGCGGCTGAGGGGTTGAGGTGCGGTTAAGCCAATGAGGTCAATTTCACCGCCTTTACAGTGGAAGTTTTGCGCAATGAGCGTGAGCCCTTGTTGTTTAAGCCAGTCAGCCATGCGATTTTCCACCGCATGGCCTTTGAGCTTGCTAAAAAGTCCCATTAGATCGCTTTCAATTTATTCAATCGGTTGGATGGTGCCATCTCGTCTGTATTTCGCCCAGATTAAGTGGCGATCCACTTTTTTATTCGACTCAATTTGTAGGGCGCCGGTTAGACTTGGATTAAAGCAGAGGTTTGGCGCTAAGCGTGTGTGGTTGAGTGTCAGTTCAACGCTGTCCCAACCGAAGGCTTCTAATAGCGTCATCACTGGCGAAGGGGAAACAACGGCTGGATAGGTTGGGAAAACCACATCACTTAAGTCTTTGATCGGCTCAGCCTGTTGCAGGTTGGTGGGGGATAAATTTGAGCTACCATAGACAGGCAGTTTCAGATTAAAGAATTTGAATTGAGGCTTAAACACCGCCACTCTTTTTCGATTGCCAATCAGCACAATAGCTTGTAAATCTTTGCGCGTACGCGGAAAAAAGTAGAGCTTTTCTTGTAATAACCAGCGCAAGTTTGCTTTACGAGATTGAGATTGCGTTTCATTGATCAGATCGCCCAGCGCTTTGCGTAAGTTAGGACGGCGTGCTGGATAGCTGTTAAAAGTGGCATGATGCAGGGGGATTTGACGCCAAAGATAAGTCAGCGTCTGACCTAAGTTGAGGTCACTTTGGGTCTGGCTGGAAAGAATCCCAAGATGTCGATAGTGGGACTGGCAGAGTTTGTCTTCAATTTGTACCGGTTCGGATGCCGTGCGTAAACTGAATTGCATAAAATCGGTGGGGGTGTCCAATTGGTTGAGCGCCGTAATATTCGTGGCCGGTAATGCTTCCAGTTGTTGGATATTCTGTTTTTTGATGGGGCCGATGACCCAATCATTGCCCTCAGACATGGCTTGTTGGTAAAGGGTCACCATATCTGGGTTTTCTTCAGTGTCATAAAATGAGACTGAAATTTCTGGGTGTTTTAATAAAATGTTTTTAATTAAACCATCCCTGATTTGAAAAGCCAGCGGTTGATACTTTCCACTTAATGGTAAAAAAACGGCCAATTTTTTGAGCGGCTGTGGTCGCAATGCATCGTGTTTAGCGAGCATGAGGACGGGGGCAAAAAATTCCGGGTTATCGATAAAATCGAGTTCATTTTCAATGGCACTGAGTCGATTGACCCCTTGCTGCGTCTGCCATGCTTTGGCTAGATTCACCCAGGTGTTGAGCATGGTTTCCGTGTCGGATGTCATTTCAGAATCCATTTCAGAGCTCGCTTCAGATTCCATATCCATGTCAGTTTCCATTTTAGAATCTGTTTGCAGCGCATCAAGTTGTTCAGGCGTTAAATGTTTAAACACTTGCCAGAGTTGATACTGAATGGCCGCGCGTTGATCAGGGTCATTGGTGGATTGCCAAAGTTGCTGTGCCACCCGAGTAAGTTCGGCATAGTTTTGATCTTCTAAGGCTTGGCGTGCCTGTTGTTCAAGTTGTTGAGGCGTTAAGGTTGGCGCTTGTTGTGGAGGGGGTGGTGGGAGTTCTTGGCTGGTTTGCCCAGGCACTTTAGGCGGTTGTTTAGGTGCGGTGCCACAGCCATGGAGTGAGAAAAAACTCCAGAGTGTGAGTGCCCATAAGAAGGGACGGATAAAATTTGTTCGAGTGGGAAATTGCATGCTGGGTATAATGACTCAAGACTCAAATTCGTTAGTGGGACATATTATATATGCAAACAGAAAAGTGTGGCACGCTTTATATTGTGGCGACGCCCATTGGGAATTTAAAAGATCTTTCCCAAAGAGCAATTGAAACTTTAGAACAGGTGGATTGGATTGCAGCGGAAGATACGCGCCACTCGCAAAGGTTATTACAGCATTTGGGTATTAAAAAACCGCTCATTGCCTTACATGATCACAATGAGCAACAGAAGCGCGAATTTTTACATCAGAAGTTGCAGGCTGGAGAGCAAGGTGCCTTAATTTCAGATGCCGGAACCCCTTTAATTAGTGATCCTGGTTATCATTTGGTGCACCTTTTGCGCCAGGAAGGCGTCAGGGTGGTGCCTATTCCTGGCCCTTCAGCCATCATTACCGCTTTGTCAGTTGCGGGGCTGCCTACCGATCGTTTTACTTTTGAAGGGTTTTTGCCGGCGAAATCGCAAAAACGGTTGCAAACTTTGCAAGCTTTAAAAACTGAGCCAAGGACTTTGGTGTTTTATGAAAGTCCACATCGATTGCTGGAGAGTTTACAGGCATTCTCTGAAGTATTTGCAGGCGATCGCCCTATGGTGGTCGCTAGAGAGTTAACCAAACAGTTCGAACAGTTTGTCTCGGGTAGTGTGCAAGAGGTGTTGAACTATTTTTATGCCCATCCTGACAAGGTGCGGGGTGAGTTTGTCATCATGTTGCAAGGCGCGCCGAAAGTGGAAAAAGCAGTGGCCTCTGGCGAAGGTTTAATACGTTTGCTATTGGAACAAGGTTTGCCCGTCAAGCAGGTGGCTCAGATTGTCTCGGCCTATTTAGGTTTAAAAAAGAATGCGGTTTATCAGCAAGTACTGGCTTTCAAACAAGCCGATGAAGAAAACAGTTTGGCATCAGATGAGTTGTAGTTCTGAATGAATTTTAGCCGTGCACAGGTCTCTCTAAGTTATTGAGTCGCTTAATGTTAAGCGTTTTTAGGTTCTCCTTGACACTGACTCAATAGATAGGCATAATGCTTCTCCTTCATTAAGTGGGTCGGACAATCGCGCGTCGATAGACTCGAGGAAAGTCCGGGCACCATAGAGCAGGATGCCAGCTAACGGCTGGGCGGCGTGAGCCGACGGCAAGTGCAGCAGAGAGTAGACCGCCGATGGATATCAGGTGTATGCCTGATATCACAGGTAAGGGTGAAAGGGTGCGGTAAGAGCGCACCGCACAACGGGTAACCGTTTGTGGCAGGGTAAACCCCATCCGGTGCAAGACCAAATAGGAAAACAGGCGCCTTTGGCGCAAGGTGTGGCTCGCACCTTGTTTTCGGGTAGGTTGCTTGAGGCAAACAGTGATGTTTGTCCTAGATGAATGATTGTCGCCCTGCAAAGGGGTACAGAACCCGGCTTATAGACCCACTTAATGATTTTTTTTCTCCTTTTTTACTGTTTTTTACCATTTTTATAAATTTTTTTTAAAAAAATTCCCCACCTGACAATATCCACTCTATGTAGTAGGTCTGTTTTTCATAGACACAATATATAGTTTTACTTCGGTAAACTCATAAGGGCTGTCTATTCAATGTCTTAATAAATCTATCTCATCCTATTTATTGAGTTTCTATCCTAATTTAATGAAAAATAACAAGAATATAAAATCGTCCACAACTTTCCCTTTGTGAGCTAAGTTGTTGTCTTTTAATGCAAATTTATCTGTTATTGGGTTCAATTGTGTTGACAAGTGGGGAGAAAATGAATATAGTGGCGACAAGTGGTGAAAAGTGGTGAAAAGTGGAATTACAATGTTGTTTTTTCGAGGCATCAATGCAATCAATATGGATACGAAGGGACGCATTGCGATTCCCAAGCGTTACCGTGAGTCGATTGCAGAGGCAAGCGATAAACAACTGGTTGCCACCATTGATCTGCATAGCCCTTGTCTGCTGCTCTATACATTGGATGAGTGGGAAGTGATTGAAAGAAAATTAATGGCTCTACCGAATGTAGACCCACAAGCTCGTCTCTATCAGCGTTTGCTTTTGGGACATGCGACCGAAATGGAGATGGATGGACAAGGGCGTGTATTGATTCCCCCCATGTTACGAGAGCATGCAAAATTAGAAAAAGCAGCAGTTTTGCTCGGACAGGGGAATAAATTTGAATTATGGTCCCAGGCTGAGTGGGAAGCGAGTCGACCTGAGATGTTGGATGAAGCCGCGACTCAGCAGCCTTCTGAAGCCTTAACTAATTTGAGCCTATAAATGGATAGCCAGCCGCAAACATTTAGCCATGATTCAGTGTTGTTACGTGAGTCTGTGGAAGCACTGGCGATTGAGGCGGAAGGAAAGTATATTGATGGCACATTTGGCCGCGGTGGCCACAGTCGCAAGATATTGGAACAGTTGGGATCACAAGGTCGCTTATTGGCCATTGATCAAGATCCAGTCGCCATTGAATATGCACAAACCCATTTTCAAGATCCGCGTTTTGAGATTCAATATGGCAGTTTTGCTGATATTAAAACCTATTGTGAAGCGCGTGATTGGGTGGGAAAAGTAAAGGGCGTCTTATTAGATTTAGGTGTCTCTTCGCCACAATTGGATGATGCGAGCCGAGGCTTTAGCTTTATGCGAGAAGGTCCACTAGATATGCGGATGAATCCACAGACAGGCTTGAGTGCTAAAGCCTGGCTGGAGCAGGTGGATGAGCAGACACTGAAAAAAGTGTTGAGTCAATATGGAGAGGAACGTTTTTCGGGGCGCATTGCGCGCGCGATTAAAGAGGCGGTGAACGCAGGTCAGTTGCAAACGACATTAGATTTAGCGGAATTAGTAAAACGCGTCTCACCAAAAACTGAAAAACATAAGCATCCAGCAACCCGAACTTTTCAGGCAATTCGGATTGCTGTGAATGGTGAGCTGGACGCTTTACATCAAGTGTTAGAAGGCGCAGTGGAGGTATTGGCGCCTGGCGGCCGGTTATCAGTGATCAGTTTTCACTCTTTAGAAGACCGTATTGTGAAACAGTTTATGCGAGATAAATCGACTTATATCGATTTATTTCCGGAGTCCCCCGTGCCAGTGGCAGGCGTTGAGCCTGTGCTGAAACGGGTGGGGAAACCCATTTTTCCATCTAGTATGGAACAAACTCAGAATCCAAGAGCGCGCAGTGCGGTGCTGCGTGTGGCGGAAAAATTAACGTAAATACCATTGAGGGGAGTCAATGTCATGAAGTTCGTTGGAAAAGAAACGACACCTGTTCAACCAGCTGGAATGCCTGTCATTAAAGTCGTTGGGCTTGGCGGAGGCGGCGGTAATGCCGTTGATTATATGGTGCGTTCTCAAGTTGAGGGCGTGGATTTTATTGTGGCCAATACGGATGCACAAGCTTTAGCCAATTCTCAAGCGGATATTCGCATTCAATTGGGAGAAAATGGCTTAGGTGCGGGTGCAGATCCAACTAAAGGGGGGGCTGCCGCCAAAGAAAATATTGAACAGGTAAAAGAAGCGATTCGTGGCTCTGATATGGTGTTTATTACCGCAGGTATGGGCGGTGGCACAGGAACAGGCGCTGCCCCTGTCGTGGCACAAGCTGCGCGTGAAATGGGGATTCTGACGGTGGGTGTGGTTTCAAAACCTTTCCGTTTTGAACGTCGAGACCGAGTCGCAGAGGAAGGGATTGCCGAGTTGACACAACATGTAGATTCCTTGATTACGGTTCCGAATGATAAGTTGTTGAATGTGTTAGGCAAGGATTTTGTTTTGGCAAAAGCCTTTGATTATGCCAATGAAGTTTTGCATGGCGCTGTTCAAGGGATTTCAGAGTTGGTGACGCGTCCTGGTTTAATTAATGTGGATTTCGAAGATTTACGCACAGTCATGAGCGAACGCGGCTTGGCTATGATGGGCATGGGACTGGCAACAGGTGAAGATCGCGCAGTAAAAGCGGCACAAAAAGCCATCGCCAACCCATTATTAGAAGAAGTGACCGTTGCGGGTGCACGCGGGGTGTTGGTCAATATTACCAGTGGTTTAGACTTTACCTTGGGTGAATTCAATGAAGTGGGAGACCTCATTGAAGAGGTGGCCGCTGAGGGCGCGCGCGTGATTATTGGAACCTCAATTGATGAAACCTTGACAGATGAGGTTCGTGTTACCGTGGTGGCAACTGGATTGGAAGAGGCGAGAGCGGCTTCTGCAAAACCTCAGCGTGTAGAGTTGAATCGACCTCAATCAAGCCAACAAGAGAAAAAATCAACGGAAGTAAATGTTGACCAGCCTCAAGTTAAATTGGCGCATGCTGCAGGGGCAGATTCTGTAGAGGTTGAAGCGCAAACTCAGGAGAAGGTCATCTCTCCTTTGGCACAAGGATCTGCACAACAACCTTCTTTGGCGATTGACGAGCCGGAAGTGGTTAAGGTGGCGGTTAACAGTCGCACTACTGCACAGACAGGGAGTCAAGACTATTTGGATATTCCCGCTTTCCTACGCCGTCAAGCCGATTAGTTTTTAAAGCTTTATGAGTTGGATAAGGCGCTTTGAGCCCGCCCGCTGGATCGCACAGCGGCGCGGGCTTTTTTCGGTTGGATTATTGACGAGTCTTCTGCTGATCGTCTTACTTTTGGCGGTTTTGAATGTTTGGGTACAGCATCAAGTGCGTCATCTGGAAACAAATTATTATGCTGAAATGAAGACGCAACAAGCCTTAAAGACAGAATGGGGAAAGTTGCGGTTAGAACAGTCTCATTTGACTGCAAGGGCGCGTGTTCAGCAGATTGCGGAAAAGCAGCTGCATCTTCGGTTAGAGAAAAATCCAAAACTCAAAAATCTTCAGACCATTTATCTGCCTCAGAATGCAAACGGTGAAGACTCACAATGAACCACTTTTCTCGATTGAAAATGCGTCGTGATATTTTAATTTTAGCCATCATCTTTTTGACGGCACTGGCTGTTTTAGGGCGCGCTATTTATATTCAAATTTATCAACACCACTTTTTAGCGTCAGAAGGAAATAAGCGTCAAATTCGAGAGATGGCTATTTCTGCACCAAGGGGTGAAATTTTCGATCGGAATGGAGAGCTGTTGGCGTTGAGCACTCCTGTGGTGGATGTGTGGGTGGATCCAAAATATTTTAATCGACATCTAGAACGGCTACCTGAATTGGCAAAAGCATTGGGGATCTCATCGGAATCCTTGCGTTTAAAAGCGATGGCCTATCAGGACAAACGTTTTATCTATGTAAAGCGTCAGGTGCTGCCGAATATCGCTGAGGAGTTAGCCAAATTAGACATTCCCGGTCTGTTTTTAGAAGAAAAATATAAGCGCTATTATCCATCAGGAGAGATCTTGGCCCATGTGGTGGGTTATACCAATATTGATGACCAAGGTCAGGATGGTATTGAGTACACCTATAATGATTGGTTAAAAGGGGTCCCTGGGAAAAAATTGGTGATTAAGGACAGAGCGGGCCATGTGGTTAAGTTTGTTAAGGATTTGAAACCGGCAAAACCGGGTCATGAGATCACCTTAAGCATTGATAAGGATATTCAATATTTTACCTATCGAGCACTAAAAAAGGCGTTGATTCAGCATCAAGCTAAGTCGGCTTCTGCAGTGGTATTGAATGCGAAAACCGGCGAAATTTTGGCCATGGTCAATGTGCCAAGCTTTAACCCCAATGATAGAAGTCAAATAGCGGGTACCGGTTTGCGCAATCGTGCGATTACCGATCTGATGGAGCCGGGTTCAACCGTTAAGCCATTTATTATTGCTAAGGCTCTGGATGAGGGGGTAATTGATGAAAGTACGAAAATTCAAACAGCGCCTGGCTATGTCAAAATCGCTGACAGAGTGATTTCGGATACGCGTAATCATGGGCTTTTAACCCCTGCAGGGATTATTAAACACTCAAGTAATATTGGGGCGTTAAAAGTGGCGTTAAAAATGACACCTGAACAGATTTGGCATTTCTATCATGCATTGGGATTTAGTCAAGACAGTGGTCTGTTTTTGCCAGGAGAATCCATGGGGTTTATGAAAACTTGGCAAGATTGGAGCAAAGTTTATCAGGCGGCGGCCTCTTATGGCTATGGATTTGATATCAATTTATTACAACTGGCGCATGCTTATTTACTGTTCACCAATGAAGGTGCCATTATGCCCCTTTCCATGCTAAAAAAACAGCCTAATCAAGCGACTGAACACCATCAACTGATCTCGCCTGAAGTGGCTCAAAAAGTGTTAGAGATGATGGAGGCGGTGACTGAAAAAGGGGGAACCGCGCCTAAAGCGGCCATTCCAGGCTATCGTGTCGCGGGTAAAACGGGCACAGTGCATAGAAGTAAGGAGGGGAGTTATGAAAAAAATACCTATCGTGCAGTTTTTTCAGGCATAGTGCCGGTTTCCAATCCGCAATTTATTATGACCGTTGTGGTCAATCAACCCAGTCGTGGGATCTACTATGGTGGACTGGTCGCTGCGCCGATTTTTAAAGAGGTGATGCAAGAAGTGTTGCGTTTAAAGCATATCCCTTATGATGCACAGACGAAAAACAGAGATGGAAAGGGGTTAGCTCATGATGGTCATCCCTCTTCTGACTTGAAGGAGTAAGGGTTTGTCTGACATAGTCTCTAAAAATGACACCATGGATCCGAGTTGGAGGAAGTCTTTTCAACAAATCGCTGCGTGGTTGGACGTGAATAACGAGGGTATCGACGGGGATGTTTGGCAGCTGACAACAGACAGCCGTCAGTTGACGGCGAATGCGGTTTTTATTGCCTTGCCGGGCACTCAGGCGCACGGTTTGGATTTTATCA
Source organism: Galenea microaerophila (assembly GCF_054657255.1). NCBI lineage: Bacteria > Pseudomonadati > Pseudomonadota > Gammaproteobacteria > Thiotrichales > Piscirickettsiaceae > Galenea > Galenea microaerophila. The sequence goes on along the minus strand of NZ_BAAHWZ010000001.1, from coordinate 797,448 downwards.
AGGGCGATACAAATTGTGTGGCCATTTTAACGCCGGATGAGGCCTCGCCTGAGATTCAAGCCAAAATCCAAATGCTGCGCGCTCAGGGACAGCGCGTATTAGAAGTCAAGGGGCTATCTGAACGGCTGGGGGCTTTTGCCCATTGGTTTTATGATGCCCCTTCAGAACGGCTCGCTGTGATTGGTATTACCGGCACGAATGGCAAAACATCTACAGCCTTTTATACGGCGCAGTTGTTACAGGCTTTGGGTAAGCCGACGGCGGTTATTGGCACCTTAGGGTGTGGCTTTTTAGAAGCGTTAACCCCCAGTCTCAATACGACGCCAGAGGTGGTGACCGTGCATCGATTATTGGCGGAGTTTGCCCGCAAGGGGGCAGAAGCGGTGGTGATGGAGGTCTCTTCGCATGCCATTGCCTTGGGTCGAATTGAGGCTGTGCAATTTCATACGCTGGCGCTGACGCAGGTGACACGTGACCATCTCGATTTTCATGGCTGTGAAGCGAATTATCAGGCAACCAAAAAACAGCTGTTTTTAAAGTATGGGCATTCGGCAAAACGCTGGGTGGTGAATGTCAGTGATGCGGTGGGACAAGCCATTTGTGCAGCGCAAAAGGGGCACGCTTGTCTTAAATATGCCGCCTTTGATAAAGGTGTGGACTCCGAAGCGATTGATTTGACTTGTGGGCAACCGCAATTTCTGCCCAGTGGTATCCACGGTATCGTAAAATTTTCCGGCGTGCATGAAACTTGCCAGCTGCATTTATTGGGGGCATTCAATATTGAGAATGTGTTATGTGCCATCGGTATTGTCAGCGGTCAGACTCAGGATGCTTTAGCGGATTTTTTACCCAAACTTGCTCGACATTTAAAGGCGCTACAACCGGTTGCTGGGCGCATGCAACGCGTTGAGTTGCAGACGCAAGAGGCGAGCAAATTGCCTATGGTTGTGATTGATTATGCGCATACACCGGATGGGCTGGCGCAAGCGTTGGCCGCATTTCGCCAACATCTGCCGAATGTGAAATTGACTTGTGTATTTGGGTGCGGTGGAGATCGAGATCGGGGAAAACGCCCTTTAATGGGCGCCGTTGCAGAGCGCTTGGCGGATCAAATAGTGATTACCAGTGATAATCCGCGTTGTGAATCGCCAATGAGCATTATTGAAGAGATTGTGCAAGGTCTTCAGCATCCAGAAGCCGCGCAGATTATTGAAGATCGAGCGCGTGCGATCGAGTGGGCCATTCGCCAAGCGCAGCCTGGAGAAGGGGTGTTGATTGCCGGAAAAGGTCATGAAACAACGCAGCAGTTTTGCAAAGAAAAAATCTATTTTTCAGATGAGGCAGTGGCCAAAGCCGCCTTGCAAAAAAGGAAATCTCATGCAGCAGACCCAATGGCGTGTTAAACAGCTCGTAGAGGCCACGGAAAAAGTGGGCGGGCACTGTTTAAATCCAGAACAAATAGAGACGGTTTTTAGCTCGGTTTCTACCGACAGCCGACAAATTTTGGCGCCTGCGCTCTATATCGCCTTAAAGGGGGAGCGTTTTGATGGCCATCAATTTATTTTACCAGCGATAGAAGCCGGTGCGGTCGCTGTGCTATTGGAATCGACCTATGAATCTCAACTGCAAACATTGCGGCAACAGCATCCGCAGTATGATGCTCAGGTTGCTTGGGTGGTAGTCAGGGATACTCGGCAGGCACTGGGTGCCTTTGCTGCATGGCACCGTCAGCAATTGACGCAGACCACGTGGATAGGGGTGACTGGCAGTAATGGTAAGACGACAACGAAAACCCTTTTGAGAACCATTTTAGAAAATTTTGCCTCGACAGTGGCGACACAAGGAAATTTGAATAATGAATTGGGCGTGCCGCGCACCTTACTTACGGTGACGCCTAAAGACGCTTTTGCCGTGATTGAAATGGGAGCGAATCATCTAGGAGAGATCGCTTACCTCACCGCCTTAACACAACCTAATATTGCCTTAATCACCAGCTTAGCGCCCGCGCATATTGAAGGGTTTGGGGGACTTGAAAATATTATTCAGGCCAAAGGGGAAATTTTTCAGGGTTTGCTAGAGGACGGCGTTGCGATTTTTCCTGCAGAGAGCATAGGCAGTGAGGTATGGCAACAGCAGTGTCAGGCATTGGGGAGAGCCTTTTTAACCTTTGGTGAGTCTGCAAATGCAGATGTGCAATTATTGGATTTTGAACAAAAAACAGATCGCATCTGTTTTAGCTTGCAGGTCAATCATCCAAGTTGGCGTGGACAGCAGTTTCATCTCTGTTTACCCACCTTTGGTCGACACAATGCGATGAATGCCTGTGCAGCTTTTGCGGTCTGTTTGGCGTTGAAGTTGGATTTGAGATTGGTGCCGGCGACTTTACAGAATTATGTGGGGGAGTCTGGACGTTTACAAGTGCAAACTTTACCCACAACAGCTGATCAATCGCGTCCGCAAATCACAGTTATAGATGACAGTTATAATGCCAATCCGAGTTCGGTTAAGGCAGGCATAGAGACATTGGTGAGCTTGGGGCAAGCTACACAAGGGCAGACGATTCTCTGCTTAGGGGCGATGGCGGAGTTGGGTGATTCAAGTTTTCAGCTTCACCAAGAGGTGGGACGCTTTGCGAAAGAGATGGGGGTATCGCATCTTTGGACGGCAGGCGAGTCGGCTTTACCGGCCGCTTTGGCGTTTGGTGAGGGCAGTCAGGGGTTTCCAACGGCAGAGGCTTTGGCGGAAACCTTAAAGACACAATTACAACAGGGGCAATTAGCCGGCATTTCTCATGTTTTGGTTAAAGGGTCACGTTCCGCACAGATGGAAAAGGTGGTGCAGGCTTTGCAGCAAGCCTTGCAAGCATCCCATTAAATGATAAGGATTACAAGATGTTAATTTATTTGGCAGATTATCTTCAGCACTATATTTCTGGATTTGGGGTGTTTAAGTACGTCACCCTGCGTGCGATTATGGCGGTGTTAACCGCGCTATTGATCTCCTTTTATATTGGTCCAAGAGTCATTCGCTGGTTGATTCGTCTGAAAGTTGGGCAGAGTATCCGTTTAGATGGTCCGCAGACCCATTTAGTGAAATCGGGTACGCCGACGATGGGCGGGGTGATGATTCTGTTCTCAGTCGGGGTTTCGATTTTACTGTGGGGTGAACTGACTAATCACTATCTACTGATTACGGCTTTCACCATGTTGGCATTTGGGTTGATTGGTTTTTGGGATGATTATATGAAAGTGGTGCATAAAGACCCGGAAGGGATGCGGCCCCGGGTCAAATATGCCTTGCAATCGATTGTGGGGTTGGTTGCCGCTTACAGTCTCTATGCCTTTCATCAAGTGCCCGCAGAGTTAGATCTGTTGATCCCTTATATGAAAGAGACCTATATTTACCTGGGCGCTTGGAGCATTATTTTAAGTTATTTTGTGATCGTGGGGAGCTCCAATGCGGTGAATCTTACCGATGGGCTTGATGGGTTGGCTATTATGCCATCGGTGATGATTGCCGCTGCATTAGGGGTGTTTGCCTATGCTTCTGGACACTATTATTTTGCAAATTATCTGCACATTCCCTATATCCCCGGCGTTGAAGAGTTGACCATCTTTTGTGGAGCTTTGGCGGGTGCGGGTTTAGGTTTTCTTTGGTTTAATGCGCATCCGGCCCAAGTCTTTATGGGGGATGTTGGCTCCTTGTCCATTGGTGCGGCACTGGGGGTGGTGGCGATTTCAGTTAAACAAGAGTTGGTGTTCTTTATTATGAGCGGGATCTTTGTCGCAGAGACCCTTTCGGTGATTTTACAAGTGGGTTCATACCGTCTGCGCAATGGGAAACGCATATTTTTAATGGCCCCTTTGCATCACCATTTTGAGCAGAAAGGGTGGCATGAATCACAGGTGATTGTGCGCTTTTGGATTATCACCATTATCTTAGTTTTGATTGGCTTAGCCAGTTTAAAAATTCGGTAGAGACAATGTATTTAGTCGCAGGTTTAGGCATTACAGGACAGTCGGTTTTACGCTATTTTCAACAAATGGAGGAGCCCTGCTTTGCATTTGATACGCGAACGGATTTAGAGCTCGCAGCACTTAAGGAGGCGTTTCCAACCATTCCTTTCGCAGTGGGGGCGTTACCAACGGAATGGTTAACAAAGTTTGATAAGGTGGTTCTCAGTCCAGGCATTGCGCAATCTGAACCTTGGGTTGAGCATTTAAAAGCTCTGGGGAAAGAGATTATTGGGGATATCGAGCTGTTTGCACGTGCGGTCGGCGAACCCATTATTGGCATTACCGGTTCAAATGGGAAAAGTACGGTCACCACTTTAGTGGGGCAGTTTTTATCGCAAGCCGGCTATCGCGTTGGGATTGGGGGTAATATCGGCACACCCGCATTAGATCTGCTGCTGGATGATCAGGCATATGAAGTTTATGTATTAGAGCTGTCTAGTTTTCAGCTGGAGACCACCTATTCGTTGGAAACCACTGCTAGCAGTGTCTTGAATCTCAGTGAAGACCATATGGACCGTTATGACAGTTTTGAAGCCTATATTCAAGCGAAAACACGCCTTTTAGATCAAACGGATTTGGCCGTAGTGCCGGAAGATTTTCACTTTTTGCCAATGAACCATCCTCAGCGTCTGATCCGGTTTGGTTTGCAACCGCCGCAGCAAGTCGGGCATTATGGTCGTGCTTCTTTTGAGAAGGGCGATTTTTTAGTCAGAAAAAATGCGGATGGAACTTTGGCGCGATTAATTGCGGTCCCAGAGATGATGATACAAACTCGACATCATCAGCTTAATGCCTTGGCTGCAATGGCCTTAACCGAACCTTTTGAGCTTCCACTCTCTGTTTATCAACAGGTCTTAAAAAGCTTTAAGGGGTTGCCACACCGGACACAACCTGTGGCTGAGATCGATGGGGTCTTATGGATTAATGATTCTAAAGGCACCAATGTGGGTGCAACCCTTGCTGCCATTGAGAGTTTTGTGCCCCAAGCGGCGGAGAGACAAGGTCAAGTGATTTTAATTGCCGGTGGAGTAGGTAAAGCCGCCGATTTTACAGCTTTACAACCCGCCGTTTTATCTTGTAAATCGGCAATTTTATTCGGTCAAGATGGGCCCTTAATCGCTCAAAGCTTAGCTCAGCCATTGACAGATGCTCAGAGCACAGAAAAAGAGAAAAAATTGTCAAAATCCCCAGTCCTGCCTAGTGAATTAAAGCTAGAGCAGGTGGAAACGCTCCAGCAGGCCGTGCAAAAGGCTTTTGAATTGGCGGAATCGGGGGATATTGTGCTGTTTTCACCCGCTTGTGCCAGTTTTGACCAGTTTGCTAACTATGTGGCGCGTGGTGAAGCCTTTGAGCGCTCGGTATTCGCCCTGAATAAGGATGCGTCATGTTGAAGGGGCTGGATCTTTTTCCAAACCATGAACGCTGGCCAGTGGATTATGGTTTGATGGCGGCGATAGCCATTTTAATGACCTTGGGATTAACCATGGTGTTTTCCGCGTCGATTGCCATCAGTGAACAACGCTTCGGCTCTCCTTTTCATTATTTATTGCGCCAAGCATTTGCCATGGGGCTAGGCACTTTTGCTGCTTTTTTAGTGTTTAGAGTGCCCTTAGTGTTTTGGGAAAAAAAACGGCAACTGCTGTTATTAATTGGCTTGGCTTCACTGCTGCTGGTGTTATTGGTAGGTCGTGAGATTAATGGTTCCAAACGCTGGCTACCGTTGGGGCTGATGAATTTTCAGGTTTCGGAGTTTATGAAAATTGTGGTCATTATCTTTTTGGCCGGTTATTTGGATCGACATGCTGAGGCGGTTCGGGAGAACTTTCAGGCAGTGATCCGTTTGGCTCTGCCTTTTGGATTGACGGCCATGTTGCTCTTATTGGAACCCGATTTTGGTTCGACTTTTGTGATCGCGGTGGTGATTACGGGCATGTTGTTGATTGCCGGTGCGCCTTGGCGGTATTTTGTGATTGCGGTGGTTCCTATGGCGACTTTTTTGGCGATTATGGTGGTGACCAGCCCCTACCGCATGCAGCGCGTGACCAGCTTTTTGGATCCTTGGGCTGACCCATTTGGTAAAGGCTATCAATTGTCGCAGGCCTTAATCGCTTCAGGGCGAGGTTACTGGGATGGGGTAGGCTTGGGCGAAAGTGTGCAAAAATTGCTCTACCTACCAGACGCGCATACCGATTTTCTATTTTCCATCTTTGCTGAAGAGTTTGGCTTAATCGGCGTTGTCGTTTTAGTGGCGTTATATCTGTTTATGGTGTTCCGAATATTTGCGATTGGTCGTCGTGCGCTGGAAAAAGGGTTGTTTTTTGGTGGCATGATCGCTTATGGCGTGGGCATTTGGATTATTTTGCAAGCCTTTATTAATATGGGGGTCAATTTAGGTCTGTTCCCCACTAAGGGGCTGACCTTACCATTGATGAGTTATGGGGGGTCGAGTGCCTTATTGATTTTAATCGCGTTGGGAATCGTTTTCCGTGTGGATTATGAAACACGCCAGCTTGCAATGAAGCGGGAGGAGCACGCATGACGACCACGAAAAAAGTGATGATTATGGCCGGAGGAACGGGTGGACATGTTTTCCCAGGCATCGCGATTGCCCATGCGTTGCGCAAAAAAGGCATTGAAGTCGTTTGGCTGGGGACACAGGTGGGCATGGAAAAACCTTGGGTAGAAAAAGCAAAAATTCCATTTGATGCGATTGATATTCGTGGGTTGCGTGGCAACGGCTTATTGGGTTGGCTGCAAGCGCCCATCAATGTGACGCGTGCGATGTGGCAAGCAAAGGCGATTATAAAGCAGCAGCAACCAGATTTGGTTTTGGGGATGGGCGGTTTTGTTTGTGGTCCTGGCGGGCTGGCGACTAAAATGAAAGGCTTACCCTTGGTGATTCATGAGCAGAACGCGATTCCTGGGTTAACCAATCGTCTTTTAGCGCATTTAGCGGACCAAGTGTTCACCGCTTTTCCGCAAGCCTCTTTGAAGGGCGATAAAGTGAAGTTGGTGGGCAATCCCGTGCGTGCAGAGTTAGAAAAGGTGCCCCCTGTTCAGCCGCATCAGCCGCGCCATTTATTGGTGTTGGGAGGTAGTCGGGGAGCGTTGGCTTTAAATGAGATTGTGCCCTTCGCATTAGCCCAACTCTCCCCGGATAAGCGACCACAAGTGTGGCATCAAAGCGGTGAGAAAACTTTTGAGCAAGCCCAAAAAGCGTATCAACAAGCAGGCGTTGAAGCTAAGGTGACGCCATTTATTGCTGAGATGCAAGAGGCTTATGAATGGGCGGATTTGGTGATCTGTCGATCCGGTGCTTTGACCGTGAGTGAATTGATGGCAACCGCTCGGCCAGCCATTATGGTGCCTTTTCCCTATGCGGTCGATGACCATCAAACGGCCAATGCCCAAGTGTTGGTTGAGATGGGGGGCGGTGAAGTGATTCAGCAGTTAGAGTTGACGGAAGAGAGACTGAAATGCGCGTTGGAAACTTGGCTGGCTGAAGAAAAATTACAGCAAGCTTCGCAAGCGATTCGTCAGCAGGCGCCTCATCACGCCACCGAAAAAATCGTTGAACTTTTGGAGAAATGTTTATGAAGTTATCAGGTTTGGAAAATAAACGGGTCCTGATTACCGGTGCCTCAAGCGGCATAGGTGCAGGGATGGCAAAAGTCTTGGCGGAAGCGGGTTGTCGTTTGGTTTTACACTACAACCAAAATCAATCCGGCATTGAGCAGACTTTGCAAACGGTGACTGAATTAGGCGCCGAAGCTGAGGTTTTGCAGTGTGATTTTCGTCAGTTGGCACAGGTTCAGCCCTTTTTTCAAAAGGCATGGGACTGTTTTGAAGGGCTGGATGCTCTGGTGAATAATGCGGGTATTGTGACCAAAAGTTTGGCTTTAAAAGATCCTGTGGGCGAACAGTTTAATCAGACCTTAGCGGTCAATCTTCAAGCGCCTTATCTGCTCTCAACCGCTTTTGCCCAAGCCTGTATAGCGGCCAAACAAGGTGGAGCGATTGTAAATAACAGCAGTATTCACGCGCAAGCCACTTGTGAATGGTTTTCTGCTTATGCCGCCTCAAAGGCGGGCTTAGATGCGATGACCCAAGCGCAAGCCGTTGAGTGGGGACCCTATGGGATTCGCGTCAATGTATTAGCCCCTGGCGTGGTGCCAGTGGAGCGAACACAGGCGATTTTAAGCCAACCCGCGATGGAGAAAAAGTGGACGCAAAATATGCCATTGGGGCGGTATGGTACACCAGAAGAGATGGGGTATGCGACCGCCTATCTGTTGTCAGATGAAGCCAGTTGGATGACCGGCTCTGTGTTGACCTTAGATGGTGGCTTAATCGCTCGGGGGAATTATCCCAGAAGAGATTGATTTTCACTGAATTGTCATTTTAACCTCAATTTTCATGCTAGAATTGAAATCATGTAAAGTTGAAAGTTGAGGAGCCTTTTATGGGCAGGTTATTAGTGGGGGATGTCGGTGCGACCAAAGTGTTGCTTTCGGCCTATGAGGTTGAAGCCGATCTCCCGCTGGCTCAAAAACGCTATCTCAGCGCAGATTTTCCTTCCTTAACCGCACTGATTCAAACCTTTCAACAAACCTTTTCTTTACCCCATTTTGACATTGCTTGTTTGGGGCTTCCCGGACCTGTGACTTCAAGTAGAGTTCATTTAACTAATTTACCTTGGGTCGTCGATGCTGAGGCTTTAGCGGCGACTTGTCATATTGACCAGGTGATGTTAGAGAATGACTTTACCGCTGCCGCTTGGGGACTTAACCTTTTGTCTGTCGAAGAAATGCGCTGTTTACAGGTTGGTAAGCAAGAGGTAAAGGGGAATCGTCTGATTGTCGGCGCTGGAACGGGATTGGGCGTAGCGCCCATTAAAAATTGCGACGGCAACTGGATTCCCGAAGCCTCAGAAGGCGGGCATATGGATTTTGCGCCTGCGAATGCGCAGCAGTTTGAGCTACTACAAGTCTTAGAAAATCAATGGACGCATGTCTCTTATGAGCGGCTTCTTTCTGGGAAAGGTCTGGAACGTCTGTATGCCTTTTACCACGCCAAAAATCTGGGCGAGCGGCCTGCTTTATTAAAGACGGTGAAGACTGCGCAACAGGTGCATGTGCAAGCGAATGCAGGTGAACCCATTGCACAGCAAGCGATGAAAATGTTTGTCGAAATTTATGGCGCCTACATTGGAAATCTTGCTCTTTTTTGGTCGGCTAAAGCGGGTATTTATATTGCAGGTGGGATTGCGCCTAAGATTTATGATTGGTTACAGCAACCCTATTTTAAGCAAGCGATGACCGCCAAAGGTCGACTTTCGAATTGGGTGCAATCGATGCCGGTGTACTTGGTGATGAGTGAGGAGATCGGTTTGTTAGGGGCCTATTATTTGGCTAAACAAAAATTTAACAGATAAAAACGGGGGTGGCATGAAGTATTATCGTGATATGAAAACAGAGAGTGATTTAACCAAAAATACTTTGGCGTTGGTGTTGGCAGGCGGTGAAGGAAGCCGATTAAAAGATTTAACCAAATGGCGTGCAAAGCCGGCTGTCCCATTTGGGGGTAAATACCGAATCATCGATTTTGTACTTTCCAATTGTGTCAATTCAGGCATCCGCAAAATTGGCGTTTTGACCCAGTATAAGGCACACTCTTTAATTCGACATATCCAGCGCGCATGGTCTTTTATGCGTTATGAAGTGGGAGAGTTTGTAGAGCTGCTGCCTGCTCAGCAGCGAGTGGATAAAGAGTGGTATCGAGGCACTGCAGACGCTTTATTTCAAAATTTGGATATCTTACGCCGCCATACACCAGAGTATGTGCTCGTCCTAGGAGGGGACCATATTTATTCAATGGATTACAGCAAAATGCTGCTGGCACATGTGGATTCGGGTGCGGATGTGACCATTGGTTGTATTGAAGTCTCCATTGAAGAGGCGAAAGGTTTTGGGGTAATGTCAGTCGATCAGGATTTGACCATTACGAAATTTACCGAGAAGCCCGATCAACCGGATACGCTGCCCAATCAACCCGATAAGGCATTGGCATCGATGGGCATCTATGTTTTTTCAAGGGAATTTCTGTTTCAAAAGTTGATTGAAGATTACGATAATCCCAATTCAACCCATGATTTTGGTAAGGATATTATTCCTTCCCTAATTAATGAGTGCCGAGTAAAAGCTTATCCCTTTGTGAATGAACACGGAGAGCAGGCCTACTGGCGAGATGTGGGCACTATTGAGTCCTATTGGAAAGCCAATCTGGATTTGTGCAGTATTGTGCCGCAGTTGAACTTGTATGACAGTAATTGGCCGATTTGGACCTATCAAGCACAGATGCCGCCAGCGAGATTTACTTTTGATGATGAAGGGCGTCGAGGTGAGGCCATCGACTCCATGGTGGCCGGTGGCTGTATCATTTCTGGTGCGCGTATTAAGCGTTCAGTGGTATCAAGTGGCAGTCGTGTTCATAGTTACAGTTTAATTAAAGATTCCGTCTTGTTGCCTAAGGTTCAAGTCGGTAGGCACTGTCGTATTCAAAATGCAGTGATTGATAAGGGGGCCGTGATTCCCGATGGGATGGTGATTGGTGAAGATCCTGAAGCGGATGCGCAAAATTTTTATGTGGAACCCAGTTCGGGAATTGTTTTAGTGACATCAGAGATGTTGGGGCAACGGTTACATTTTGTACGCTAAGGATAATGGATGAAAAACAAACAGCTTAAATTGGTGATCTGTTGGCATATGCACCAACCGCATTATCGAGATGGTTTAGATGGCCTTTATCGTTTGCCTTGGGTCTATCTGCATGCCATTAAAGATTACACCGATATGGCAGCGCATTTAGAAAATACCCCCAAGGCAAAAGTGGTGGTGAATTTCACGCCTGTACTGTTAGAGCAGATAGAGGATTATGCGCAGCAAATGCGCGCTTGGCTGAATTCAGGTCAAGAAATGTGTGACCCTTTACTGAATTGGGTCAGCGGCGCCACGGCCATCACCCCTGACTATGGACAACGCTTGGAGATTGTGCAAGCTTGCCAAAAAGCGTTTGCCCCTACCATGATTGATCCTTATCCGGCTTTTAAAAGCCTGGTGAAGATGGCTCAGTGCGATAATGAGATTCCTTTTAAGGATTTTAAAGCACTGGTCTATTTTAATGATCAGTATTTTATCGATCTGTTAATGTGGTATCACTTGGCATGGATGGGCACCAGTTTGCGTTTGACAGATCAGAGAGTGGCGGCGCTCATTCAAAAAGGGAGTTTAGGCGCGCATTTTTCAGCGAAAGATCAGCGAACCGTCATTGAGGTGATGGCCGATGCTTTGGAAGGGCTGATTCCCCGCTACCGTGCCTTAATGGAAACAGGCCAGATTGAAATTTCCATGTCTCCCTATAGTCATCCGATGATTCCGCTGCTAATTGACTTTAAGGCGATGAAGGATGCGATGCCTTATGCACCGATGCCATCAAGCCCTTATTACCCGGGTGGAAAGAAACGTGCACAATGGCAGTTGGAGAAAGGTTTTGAAGTTTTTCAACACTATTTTGGCACCCTACCTAAAGGGGTGTGGCTATCGGAAGGTGGCGTGAGTAGTGAAGCGGTGGCGTTATTAGATCAATATGGCATTCAGTGGACAGCTTCTGGTGAAGGGGTCTGGCGACACTCTTGTGAAGCTTCCCATTTAGATAATCATGACATCTCTTCTAAAAGAGCACTTTATCAGCCGTTCCAGCATGCAGAACAAAAGTGCGCCCTGTTTTTTAGAGATGATGGCTTGTCCGATTTAATCGGATTTCAATACAAGACGTGGAATGCAGAGGATGCAGTTAATAATTTTATAAGCCATCTACACAATATTGCTGATTTTCTAGGCGAACAGGTGGAACAGCATGTGGTGTCGGTGATTCTTGATGGGGAGAATGCTTGGGAGTATTATCCAGAGAACGGTTACCATTTTTTGAGTACTTTTTATGCCAAACTGGCAAAAGATCCAAGAATTAAAATGACCACCTTTGCTGAGGCTTTGGCAGAGCAGGTGCCTTTAAGAGCTTTACCGGTGTTGAGGGCAGGCAGTTGGGTGTATGGCTCTTTTTCGACTTGGATTGGTGAGCCGCATAAAAATGCGGGTTGGGATCTGTTGGTTGAAGCCAAACAAACCTATGATCAAGTGGTCGCTTCTGGGAAATTGACCGATGAACAAAAAACGGCAGCCACTGGGCAATTGGCCATTTGTGAAAGTTCAGATTGGTTCTGGTGGTTGGGCGATTATAATCCAGCCAGTAGTGTGCAGGATTTTGAGGCGCTGTACCGCCGACATCTACAAAAACTCTATCAGTTATTAGAGGCCCCCGTCCCGGATTCTTTGCATACGCCTTTGTCTAAAGGCGGCGGAGACATGGAAAATGGTGGCGTCATGCAAAGAGGGGTGTCTGAATGAAGCGAACCAGGCAAGCGGGCGTTTTAATGCATATCACCTCACTTCCGAATAACAGTGGGTTGGGTAAGTTGGATGAAGCGGCCTGGCGATTTTTAGACTGGATGGTGGCATCAGGTTTGAGTGTTTGGCAAATGTTGCCGCTGACCCAGCCAGCGCAAGGGTTATCGCCTTATCAAAGTCTGTCCGCATTCGCCATGAATCCTGCACTTTTACCGGATAATTGGCAGCAGCAACTAGACAAAGCGGCTTATGAGCAGTTTTTAAACCATCCCCCCCATTGGCTCCATGATTATGCACTGTTTATCGCTTTAAGAGAAACCTTTCAATGCCAACCCTGGTCAGATTGGCCAGAGGCCTATAAAAAACGGGATCCGCAAGCGCTTGCCGAGTTTGCACAACAGCATCAATCTCGAATAACTTTGTTAAAACAACAGCAGTTTATGCTGGATCAGCTATGGCAGCAATTGAAAGCCGATGCTCACGCCAAAGGTATTCAGCTGTTTGGGGATATGCCAATGTTTGTGGCTTATGACAGTGCGGATGTATGGGTGAATCCCGATCAATTTAAATTGGATGATGCGCTTAAACCGAGCGTGGTGGCAGGGGTCCCCCCTGATTACTTTTCCAAAACGGGTCAATATTGGGGTAATCCGCTTTATCATTGGGAAGTGATGGCCGAGACGGGATTCGATTGGTGGATCAAACGTTTTGCGCAGATGATGGCACAGTTTGATTATATTCGTTTTGATCACTTTCGCGGATTGGTGGCTTGCTGGGAGATTGATGCTCAAGAGAAAACGGCTGAACACGGCCATTGGCAGCCTGTGCCAGGTAAAGAGTTGCTCTCTGTATTACATCAACGGTTTCCAGAGATGAAACTGGTGGCAGAAGATTTGGGGGAAATTACGCCAGAAGTGAAAGCGTTAAAAGAGGCGTTTCATTTACCAGGCATGTCGGTGTTACAGTTTGGGTTTGAAGGGGATCCTCAGCAGAATCCAAATAGTTTGCAGTCGCAAGTGGAGAATTCTGTCGTCTATACCGGTACCCATGATAATGATACCACTTTAGGTTGGTGGAACCAATTAGAAGAACAAGCTCGGCAAAAAGTGACTGCGGCCTTAGCGGATTATCAGTTTGCCGGCGAGATGCCTTGGCCCATGATCGCTGCGGCTATGGCTTCGCCAGCCTTTATGATGATCGCTCCGATGCAAGATTATTTAGGATTGGGGACTGAGGCGAGAATGAATGTTCCAGGGACTTGCGAAGGGAATTGGGCTTGGCAACTAGATTGGCAAGACCTTCCAGAACATTTATCGAACCGAATTAAACACTTAACTGAGATCTATCATCGAGAGGGGCCGATGGCACCCAAAATATCCGCCTTGAGTGGCACATAAAGAGAAACTATGCAACGATCTGAACAAAAATTGAAATCACACCTAGAGCGCTTACAAACAGGCACCCACCATGATCCTTTTCAGGTGTTGGGTTGGCATCAGGTGGGCGACCACTGGGAGATCCGAGTTTGGTTGCCCACTGCTGAGCAGGCAACTGTAGCACATACGCATAAATTAACACGCATTGAGGGCACAGCGCTTTTTGTGGCCAAAATCAAACCAACAGATAAAAAAACGATGCCTCAACATTATTCAGTACAGTGGATAGAGGCTGATGGCAGCAGCCATGAAGTGATTTCGCCTTATACTTTTTTGCCGACGGTGGGTGAATTGGATTTGCACCTCTTTCAAGAAGGTCGTCACTGGCAAATTTATGAAGTGCTCGGTGCGCACTATAAATCCATTGATGGTATTGCAGGTGTGCAGTTTGGCGTGTGGGCTCCCGCAGCCAGCCGCGTTTCAGTGGTCGGTGACTTTAATGGTTGGCATGGTTTGCGTCATCCGATGCGAACAGTCGGTGGTGGGGTTTGGGAGTTGTTTATTCCGGGGCTTCAACCTGGAGATCTCTATAAATTTGAAATTCGTAATGCACATACGGGGCATTGTTTGGTTAAAACGGATCCCTATGCGCAATGGATGGAACTGCGTCCCAAGACGGCCAGCGTGGTTTACCACTCGGATTATGAATGGGGGGATGAGGCGTGGTTGACTGAACGCGCCAAGGATCAATGGGCCATATCCCCGCTGAATATTTATGAAGTCCATTTAGGCTCTTGGCAGAGAGCTGACGATGGCAGTTTTTTGAATTATCGCGAGATTGCCCATCGTCTGGTCGAGTATGTGAAATGGATGGGCTTTTCTCATATTGAGCTCTTGCCGATTACAGAGCATCCGTTGGATCAATCTTGGGGATATCAAACCACTGGCTATTATGCTCCAACCTCTCGTTTCGGTACGCCAGATGATTTTCGTTATTTCGTTGATCATTGTCATCAAAATGGTATTGGCGTGTATTTGGATTGGGTGCCGGCGCATTTTCCAAAAGATGAATTTGCTTTAGCTCGATTCGATGGTTCCGCTCTTTATGAGCATGAAGATCCTAGACAGGGCGAGCATCAAGATTGGGGGACTTATATTTTTAATTATGGGCGCAATGAAGTGCGCAATTTTTTGATTGCCAATGCCCTTTACTGGATAAAAAAGTTTCATATCGATGGTCTAAGAGTGGATGCGGTTGCCTCTATGCTCTATTTGGATTATTCGCGGGAACCTGGGCAATGGATCCCCAATCAATATGGCGGACGAGAGAATTTGGAAGCCATGGAATTTTTGAAAATCTTAAATACAGAGGTGCATGGTCAGTGTGTCGGCAGTGTGATGATGGCAGAAGAGTCGACTTCTTGGCCCATGGTTTCACGCCCAACCTGGATGGGCGGATTAGGGTTTTCCATGAAATGGAACATGGGATGGATGAATGACACCTTAAGTTATTTTGAGAAAGATCCCATTTATCGTCCATATCACCATAATGAACTGACTTTTAGTCAGATGTATGCGTATTCAGAAAATTTTATCCTGCCCTTATCGCATGATGAAGTGGTACATATGAAAGGCTCTTTAGTCAATAAAATGCCAGGTGATTTGTGGCAAAAAATGGCGAATCTCAGGCTCCTGTTTGGCTATCAAATGGCAAGTCCAGGTAAGAAACTCCTATTTATGGGGGGAGAGTTTGCTCAATATGAAGAGTGGTCAGAAGCACGAGCTTTAGATTGGTATTTATGTGATCAGCCCGAAAATCGGGGGGTTCAATTATGGGCCCGTGAGATCAACCATTTTTATCAAGCCCATCCAGCACTGCATCAAAGAGATTTTGAACCCAGTGGATTTGAATGGATTGATTGCCATGATTATGAACAATCGATTTTGAGTTTTAGGCGCCTCGCAGAGGATGAAACCTTAATCTGTATTTGTAATTTTACCCCAGTGCCCCATGAGCACTATCGTATTGGCGTTCCTGAGGCGGGCGTTTATCGAGAGCTGTTAAATTCCGATGCCGAATGCTATGGGGGGGCCAATATGGGCAACCCTGATGGGGTTTCTACACAAGAGATTGCTTGGATGAGCCACCCATATTCTGTTGAATTAACTTTACCGCCTTTAGCCATCATTGTGCTTAAACGGGTCGACAATGTTTAAAGAGAGTCAATCAAGATGAAGATTTTATTTGCTACTTCCGAAGCTTATCCTTTAATTAAAACAGGTGGATTAGGGGATGTTTCAGGCAGTCTGCCCAGTGCTTATGCGAAACTGGGTCATTCCGTTAAGTTAATCATGCCCGCCTATGGAGATGTTTGGGAAAAGGTTAAAGAGGTCAAAGCGCTGACAGACTTTAAAGTGGGGGGATGTCATCGAGAATACCATGTCCGGCTTTTTAAAGCTAAGGCAAAAGGGTTAAATGTACCTGTTTGGTTAGTGGATATTCCTGAACTTTACAAGCGTCCTGGCAATCCTTACTTGTCCCCTGAAGGGGATGATTGGTGGGATAATGGTGAGCGATTCGGCGTCTTTGCTAAAGCGGTGACTGAAGTGGCAATGGGACGTGTTGGCTTAGAATGGCAGCCGGATTTGGTGCATAGTAATGATTGGCAGACCGGTTTGGTGCCTGCACTGCTCTCTTTGGAAGCCCAACGTCCAAAAACCCTATTTACCATTCATAATATGGCCTATGCGGGGCTTTTTCCAAAATCGTTGTTTGAGTGTTTATGGTTGCCTTGGGAGTGGTGGAATCCTGAAGGGGTAGAGTTTTATGGCAATCTCTCAATGTTGAAAGCAGGCATTCTCTATGCCGACTGGGTGACAACCGTGAGTCCCACTTATGCGCGTGAAATCTGTCTGCCTGAATATGGTTATGGTTTAGAAGGGGTATTATGTAAACGCCATGCAGAAGGGCGTTTGGTGGGGATTTTGAATGGCATTGATACCGAGATTTGGAATCCTAAAAATGACCCTTACATTAAACGCCATTATGATGTGGACAAGGGGCGTGTCGCCGCTAAAAAAGTGAATAAAAAAGATTTACTCGATTTTTGGGATTTAACAGAAGAGGAAGCTGCCTCAGAAGCGCCGGTTGTGGGGTTTGTTGGGCGGCTTGTTTTACAAAAAGGGATCGATTTACTGTTAGAAGCATTGCCAGAGTTGATTAAACAGACCTCTGCTCGATTTATTATTGTCGGTTCTGGAGATGCGGGTTATGAATATGCTCTGAATGAATTGGCCCATCGCTATCCAGGACGAGTCATGGTTTATATTGGTTATTCTGAAGCCTTGGCACATAAGGTGGAAGCAGGAGCAGATCTGTTTTTAATGCCCTCACGCTTTGAGCCTTGTGGCTTGAACCAAATGTACAGCTTAGTGTATGGCACTTTACCGATTGTGCATCACACGGGCGGTTTGGCAGATACGGTTGTCAACGCCACTGAAGAGAATATTAAAAATGGAACGGCGACCGGTTTTGTTTTTTATGACCCCTCTGTCCACGCATTAAATTCGACCTTGCTTCATGCGTTATTTATTCTGGGTAAAAAAAGAACCTTTCAAAAGATTCAAAAAACCGCAATGAAACAGGATTTTAGTTGGAAGAAAAGTGCTAAGCAGTATTTAACCCTGTTTAAAGAAGGAATTTAAAATGTCTAAGAAAAAAGAAACAAAGCTTGCGCAACAAATCTCGAAATGCCAAGAAGGTCTGGGTTTGTCCAAAAATAATATTGAAAATGATTTTGTTCATTATTTATATGCGTTTCTTGGACGCAGTGTTGAGGATAAGCCTGAGTATCAATTTCAATCAATGGCTTATACCGTGCGCGATCGACTGGTCAAAAATTGGAAAGGGACGTGGAAAGCCTACCATCAAACGGATTACAAAAAAGCCTACTACCTCTCCATGGAATTTTTGATTGGCCGCTCTTTAACCAATAACCTGCTGAACCTGGGGATAGAAAATGAAGTAGAGGATGCACTCTATGAGTTGGGCTTATCCCTAGAAGAGGTTGAAGAAGCAGAAAAAGATGCAGGACTGGGTAATGGAGGCTTAGGGCGATTAGCGGCTTGTTTTATGGACTCTTGTGCGACTCTGCAACTGCCTGTATTAGGGTATGGTTTGCGTTATGAGTATGGCATGTTCAAACAACGCATTCAAAATGGTTATCAAGTTGAAGAGCCTGATCATTGGCTCGCTTTTGGTGCTTTTCCCTGGGAAATTCAGCGAATGGAGTATGCCCGCAAAATTAAGTTTGGGGGACATACACATCAATTTACGGATTCGCAAACTGGCAAACTGACAGTGTTATGGGAAGAGACGGAAAATGTGATTGCCATGCCTTTTGATGTCCCAATTCCCGGTTATAAAAATAATACCGTCAATACGTTACGACTCTGGTCAGCCATTTCCGAAGAAGGGTTTAATCTGCTTGAGTTTAATGCCGGTTCTTATTTTGAAGCGATTGCCAAAGAGGCCGAGGCAGAAAATATCACCAAAGTGCTCTATCCAAATGATACCAGCGAAAATGGTAAAGAGTTGCGGTTGAAGCAGCAGTATTTTTTGGTTTCTGCTTCATTACAGGACGTGGTGGCGCAATGGGATGAGCGATACCAAGGCGATTTTAGTCGCTTTGAAGCGTGTAATGTTTTTCAGTTAAATGATACGCATCCGAGTTTGGCGGTGGCGGAATTGATGCGCATTTTCCTAGATGACTATCATATGGATTGGGAAGCGTCTTGGGAAATTGTTTTGCACTGTATGGCTTATACCAACCACACGCTGTTGCCCGAAGCGCTAGAACGTTGGCCAGTGGCGCTTTTCCAAAGACTTCTACCGCGACTGTTAGAGATTATTTACGAAATCAATCGACGTTTTCTCAAAGAAGTTTCCATGAAGTGGCCAGGAGAGAGGGAACGCTATCAGCGTATGTCATTAATTGATGAAACAAATCATGTCCGTATGGCGTATTTGGCGATCGTGGGCAGCTTCTCTGTTAATGGTGTCTCTGCACTTCATTCTCAACTGCTAAAAGAGGATCTATTTCATGACTTTTATGAACTGTGGCCCGAGCGTTTTAACAATAAAACCAATGGGGTGACTCAACGACGTTGGCTTGCAGGGTGTAATCCAGGATTACGTGCGCTATTAAATGAAAAAATTGGAGAAGGGTGGATAACAGACCTTGCGCAACTGAGTAAACTAGAAGCTTATGCAGAAGATCCCGCTTTTCAGCAAGCCTGGCGAGCCATTAAGCGTGAAAATAAAGAACGGTTGGCGGCTTTGGTAGAGAAAACGACGGGGGTGGTTTTTGATGTAGATTCCCTGTTTGATGTGCAAGTGAAGCGCATTCATGAATATAAGCGTCAATTGTTAAATGTTTTGCATGTGATTCGTCTCTATTTGAAGATTAAAAAGGGGGAGACCGATCATTGGACCAATCGCTGTGTTTTGATTGGCGGTAAAGCTGCGCCTGGATATCAAATGGCGAAAAAAATCATTAAATTAATCAATAATGTTGCGGATATTATCAACAATGATCATGAAGTTGGTGATAAGTTGAAACTGGTTTTTATTCCCAACTACCGAGTGTCCGTCATGGAGGTCATTTGTCCAGGAGCAGATCTGTCTGAACAGATTTCAACTGCTGGAAAAGAAGCTTCAGGTACGGGTAATATGAAATTCATGATGAATGGAGCCGTGACCATAGGGACTTTAGATGGCGCCAATATTGAAATTCTCGAAGCAGTTGGAGAAGAGAACTTCTTTCTGTTTGGTTTAAAAAAGGAGGAAGTGGAGGCCTTAAGACCTCAGTATCAGCCGCAGGACTATATTGATAATGATGAAGAACTCAAGGCGGTTATGGCGCTTTTAGAGTCGGGACACTTTAATCAATTTGAACCCCATATTTTTGATGATGTGCTTCATGCCCTTAAATCCCCTCACGACCCTTGGATGGTTTTGGCAGATTTTCGTAGCTATGTCGATGCACAAGAAAAAGCCGCGTTACTCTATCAAGATACAGACCATTGGGCGAAGATGAGTATTATTAATGCGGCAAGAAGTGGTCTGTTTTCAACCGATCGAACCATTAGTGAGTATAACCAGGATATCTGGCAGTTAACACCTGTTAAAACCAATGGATAAAGCTTGCTTATTGTTTCGTAGAGACATCGTCAGGAAGTCTGTTTGAAGGCCTTATTCAATAAAGTTGAACAAGGCTTTAGCCGTTTAGTCAATGAAGGGGCAGAGCAGTTAGACGCACTGCTCCGCCGAGAGTCACATGACATTATTATCACCGGCCTAAGTCGCAGTGGTAAAACGATGTTTTTTACCACACTGATGTCGTTACTCGGGCAAAGAGTCAACCAGACCATAGACCCTCTGCCACTGTTAAAAGCTTTGCCGCAACCGCTTATAGAGTCTTTTGAGCTCCGTCCCATTCCAGGGGAACCCCTTTTCCCGCTAGATCAATGTCTTAACCAGTTGCAAAATGGGCAATGGCCATCTTCAACGGATCAGATTTATGGCTTTGAATTAGTGATTCAACTCAAGCAGACGCATCCCCTGAAAAGAGTTTTTACGTCTTCTTCAGAAATGGTGTTTCGCTTTTATGATTATCCGGGTGAATTGTTGACGGATTTACCTATGTTGCAAATGGATTTTATTGAATGGTCCAATACCGCTTGGTCACAGCAGTGCAATCCACCCCAAAAATTTTATGCACAGGATTGGCAAGCATGGGTTGCCAATTTTGATTTTGATCGTGCGCCGACTGAAGATTCGATCAATCTCTATATTGAAGCCTACAGAGACTATTTAAAAACGGCTAAATCCTATGGCATCACCCTCTTGCAACCTGGAACGCTACTGGTGGAGACGCCCGTTTGGGATTGGCAGAAGCAAGGTTTTGCCCCTTTGCCGAGTCACATTAGCAGTGACCCGAGCCATCCTTGGACCCAATGTTTTCAGCAACACTATCAAAACTTTCAGCAAGATTGGTTGCGTCCGTTACAAGAAAACTACTTCTCAAAGGCCGATAAACAGATCATTTTGCTGGATCTGCATGAAGGTCTAAGCCACAGCCGGGCGCATCTAGCGCAACTTAAAGAGACGCTGAGTAATTTAGCGAACAGCTTTGTCTATGGTGCGAATAAGTGGTATAAGCCGAAAATTTTATTCGGAGAACAGATTAGCAAAGTAGCTTTTGTGGCAACAAAAGTAGATTTGATTCCAACAGTTGAGCACGATCATTTAATGCAGTTGTTACAAGATTTGACTTCAGGTGTGCGTTGTCATCTTAAAGCGCAACAGGTCGAATTTCAGCACTTTTTACTTTCAGCCATACAAGTGACGGATCCCGGTGAGCACCCTAACTGTTTAAGGTTCACGGATGAAGCAGGGCAATATCAAGAGTGGTGCTTCGATCCCATTCCCAATACCCTAAAGGCGTTAGAGGACAATCATATTTATCCTGCGATAAAAGCGGCAGTGCCCAAAGATGTGCTGGCAAGAATGAATCATGCACAAGGCATTGATAAACTAATGGATTATATCATCCAATCTTAAAAAGGCATGACCATGGACAGACCACCGTATGAAGCACGCGTTCAGAAAAAAGTATTAAATCAACCGCAACCTGAAATAGAGACACCTAAAGATTCAAACCTATCTCCCCCAGAGATGCCATTGCAGGCGCCCAAGTCTACGTTAAGTGGCTGGCTAAAATTTATCGGTTTTGCGCTGTTTGTTTTAATGAGTTTTTCTTTGCTCCAAGCTTATTTAACCCTTGTTCACTTATGGAAAACAGATCCCATTTTATCTATCGGTTTGGGAAGTTTGTTAGTGGGGTTGGTCTTAGGATTATTTTTTCTGATTTATCGTGAAATGAAAGGGGTGATGACCTTAAAAGCCATTGCGCATAAGCCTTTTACTTTAGAAGAATTAAAGACCATAGGTGATAAAGAGGTGATTTTAAAAAAACTTGCCCAATACTATACGCATGCTGAGCGTCAAAGTCCTGCTTATCAACACTATCAACGCTTTCTAAAAATGATTAAGCCTCATCATTCGGCTGAAGAAGTGCTACAAATCTATCAAGAAAAGGTGCGGATGCCTATTTTGAAGCAGGCTCAATCCACTTTAAAACAAGAAAATATACGCGCAGGTGCCATTGCCTTTTTAAGTCCCAATGCGCTGATTCAAACTTTAGGCCTCTTATGGGTGAGTTTACGTACCCTTAAAAATATTGCGTTTGTCTATGGCGTGCGACCAAGTCTCATTGGAAATTTTAGTTTATTTGGCATAGCCTTAGAAAATCTTGCAGCTAGCTCGTTATCCGATTTAGTAAGCGATGAAATTGCTCGACAATTAGGCGGAACACTCGGGGATAAAGTGATTGCAAACTCTGCAGATGCTGTGACCACCGCTATGCTGAATCAACGTTTGGGTAAAGCTCTGATTCGTGCGTTGGATCATAAATAGGAATTGGTACGACCGAGTGGACTCGAACCACCGACCCCCACCATGTCAAGGTGGTGCTCTAACCAACTGAGCTACGGTCGTACAAAGAATGGTACCAGTGGGCGGACTCGAACCGCCACGCTATCACTAGCATCGGATTTTGAATCCGACGTGTCTACCAATTTCACCACACTGGCTCAAAAGAGATGCGTATTATAGAGAGCTTTTAACAGCGTGTCAAATCCATCAAACAAGAAATTTTAATTTGTGTAGTTTTTTCTCTTTTCCTGCGAGGCGATGGCTTGAACCAGGACGGGTTTGGTACTATATATCAAAAAGAGAAATAAAGAAGAGAGAGAATATGACACTCGAAAAGACCCAGCAACAGATTTTGAAACATCATGGCGGAGATGGTGCAAAAGCGTGTGAAAGGATAGCGAAAACCTTTGATAAGCGGCATGATGAGGATTTTTGGCGATTTTGGGAAGAGTCGGTTGCTAAGAACTACCAGCCTGGTGATGGCATTCTGGATTTAGGGGCAAGCATTGGTCAATTTGTCGCAGCGTGTGCAACGCGCTACCCTAAATCCACTGTATATGGTATTGAGGCAGCGCCCTATATGTTAGAAGCTCAGTTAGATTTGCCAGAGAATGCTCAAATTTTGGTAGATGATTTACATGATCCGCATGCACCCATTGAGGCGAATAGTTTAGGAATGGTCATGGCGAATATGGTGGTGCATGAATTGACGCAACCTATCAAAATGTTTAAAGCGGCTTATCAATGGTTAAAGCCGGGAGGGCGATTATGCGTGATTGATATCGTGCGCCAACCTTTAGCCGAGTATCTGGCTTACCGTTACCCAGACATTTCACCGTATGATGATCAAACTTCTGTGGAAGATTTGGAAGATGCCTTTGAGCATTTTTTAGAGCATAATCGCTATCATCCAGAAGACATCGTCGCGATGTTAGAGATGGGAGGCTTTGAGATTGTGGCTAATACGCCACAAAAAGTTGGCAGGTTTGTTAGAATTGTGGCTGAGAAAAAGGAGTAAAAAATGGCATTCGCGACCGCAAGACATATTTTAGTAGACAGTGAAGAGAAGTGTTTGGATCTGAAAAAGCAGATTGAAGAAGGGGCCGACTTTGCAGAATTAGCCAAAGCGCATTCTCAATGTCCCTCTGCACGATCTGGAGGGGATTTAGGTCAATTTGGACCTGGAATGATGGTGCCAGAGTTTGACAAAGTCTGTTTTTCTGCTCCGGTTGGAGAAGTCCAAGGGCCAGTTAAAACGGCTTTTGGCTATCATTTAGTGGAAGTGACTGAACGTACAGAATAATAAAAAGCAAAAAGAGAGGTAAAAAAATGAAAAAAAGTTGGATTTTAGTTGCAGACAGTGCAAGAGCAAGAATCTTTACCACCAAGTCGCCTACAGCGCCTTTAGAGGAGTTGAAAGATTTAACCCATATCGCTGCCAAAATTCACGATCAGCAGTTGGTGACGGATCTGCCAGGTCGTCATAGTAATGATACAGGAATAGGTGCGCATAATTATGAGCCTAAGGTGTTACCAACAGAAGAAGAGGCCATTATGTTTGCTAAAGAGTTGGCTAAGGAATTAAAGAAAGGGTTTGATAATCATGAATTTGAACAGCTTTATTTGGTGGCACCAGCGCATTTCTTAGGATTGCTGAAAAAAGAGTTGGACAGTAAAATTGCGCGTATTGTGGCGCATACAGAGGCTAAAGATGTGGCCAAAATGTCTGCAGAAGAGATTCGCAAGCGCTTGCCTGAATATCTTCCACAACTGTAAGCATCAAGCACACTTTGCATTTTTTAAGCCCGTTTTAACGGGCTTTTTTATTGGGCGCGAACAGAGAAGGTGTCGGTGGCTTTGAGTTTTATGACTTGGGGATTGGGTGTGCTGTGTTCTATGAGCCAATTGAGCTCTTCTTCTTGAGTGGCGGCAGGTAGGACTTTTTGCCAGACCCTTTCAGTATTATTCCAACGGTAACCGCGTTTTTTGAGATCATCTTTAACATCGAAAGGGGCGCCGGTGGCTTTAATCATAATTTTTGATTGGCGGACACTTTGTAAGAGATAGAAAAAGGCAGGGTGTTGGGGCTCGCCTATCGGTTGGGATAAGAGGTGTGTCAACGCTTGTACATCATCTATGGCTCTATGTGCATCATAGAAGAATTTCCCGACTTTCCAGCAGAGAAATTCTTGGCTGCGTGAGCTCACATGTGCCAGTGCAAACCAGTCAATTTGGCTTGCTGAACAGCCCCAAACTTTTTCAGCAAAAAGCGGATGGTAGCGTTCTAGGATGGGGCGATCAAATCCTGCATTGTGTGCCACAAACAGATCCATATCGTTGAGTTCTGTGACCACTTGTTCCCAAGGAATTTGATGTCCTTTAACTTCTTCTAGTGTGATGCCAGTCACTTGCGTCACTTCTTCTGGGATCCCCCCTTCGGGTTCATTGAGAAAGTTTTGCGTCAATAAAACGCGGTAAAAGTTACCCGCAGAATCAAATTCAATCACTTGGTAGCCAAGTTCAATAATTTCACAATTTTCAGTATCTAACCCTGTGGTTTCTGTATCAATGATGCAGGCTTTAAAGGTTTTGACATTTTGGGGCGAGTGATATTGAGGAATCGGTTTAAAGCGCACAAGGACTTGATAGTCCCCTGTGGCTTCTAAGGCGTGTTTGCAAGCTTCTAATTCAGTATTCATGATTATAATGCATAAAAATAAGCATCATTGTAGCTGAAAGTGCGATTTTAAGAAATAGAAGAGGCAAGATACCGTTGGCGTTTCTTAGGCTTGATCTGATTGAGATCGACAATAATTAAGCCATCTACACAATTATTGAAGTCAGGATCGATACTGAAGTCGATAAATTGCGTGCCGCCTGGTTCACATAGTTCTGCATACTGTTTAAACAGGGTGGGGACCTTAATGCCATACTCTGAAAGCAGAGTGTTCAATTTGGTATAGGCCTCTTTATAATCACCGCTGAATTCAGATTCGGCTAAGGTTTTAACAGTTTTTGAAACTTTAAAAGGTCGTTTGCCCTCTGCCAATTTTTGTGTAGCGCTAAATTGTTGCAAGTAGAAAGCAATAATCAGCTCTTTGGCTTCATGAGGGTAGGCGTCTGAAAGGCTGACAGGACCAAACATATATTGGATATTAGGATGGTGATTAATATAAGCCCCAATTCCATACCAGAGGTAGTCTAGACTGCGTTTGCCCCAGTAGCGCGGTTGAACAAAACTGCGTCCCATTTCCAAAGCGTTAGGCAAAATTGGGTCAAATGCTTCTTTAAGATCAAATAAGGTGTTGGTATAAAGGCCTTCTTTACCTTTCTTTTCGATGATTTTACCCGCTTCTCCCATCCGGTAGGCACCGACTATCTCTAAGTCTTCTTCATCCCAGAGGACGAGATGTTTATAGTCTGCATCATAGGGATCTAAATCTAAAGCACTGCCTGTGCCTTCTTCTACAGTGCGGAAGGTTAATTCACGCAGACGACCGATTTCTCGAATGACGGGGGAATCAGAATCATAATCAAAAAGATAGATCACTTTTCCGTCGGCAGTCTTGCCCAGTAATTCTCCAGCTTTTAAGGCTTGTTTAAGTGCTTTTCGGTCGACAGGGTGGGCGATGGTTTCTTCCACTTTAAATGGCAGTTTTTTGCTTGCTTTTTTGGGTTTATCGAGACGATAGATATGCTTGCGTATCAGCTGTGCGCTTTGTTTGTAATTAAAGCGACTGTTTTGGATAGATTTCCAGGGAATGAGATTGCCCACATGAAAATGGATGGTTTGATTCTGTTTATTGAACATCTCTTTAACCAGCATGAGCGTTCCAAGCGGTTTATAAATAGTCGATAATCCATAAAACAGCGCTGAATTGCGAGCATCGGTATAGATAGGCAAAATGGGGGCTTGAGTTTTTTCAGCAAGTTTTAAAAAGCCTGTTTTCCATTTCCCATCGCGGACGCCTTGGGGACGGATACGAGAGACCTCCCCAGCCGGGAAAATAATCAAGGCTTCGTCGTTTTCTAAAGCTTGAAGCATCGCTTTGAATTGCGATTTGTGGCTGGTTTTTTGAGACATATTGTCCACATCTAAAAAGAGGCCTTGAAAAGGGGTCACCTGATTCAGTAGTTCATTGGCCACAATACGTACATCGGGTCGTATGGATCGAATCAGCTTGAGGAGCGCCAATCCATCTAATGAACCAATGGGATGATTGGAGACAATAATCACCCGCCCTTCTGAGGGAATGTGATTGTAAGAACGGTTGTCAATTTGATAGCTGAAATTAAAATGTTCTAGCGCCTTATCTAAGAAAGCAAATCCTTTGAGATGTTGGTTTTCTAAAATAAATTGATTGATGTCATCTTGGTGTGTCAGCTTTTCTAGTAACTGGATAAGCTGCTTACCACCGATCTTCTTTTCAAAATTTGGAGATTTTTCTAGAATCGTTTTGCGAATATTGATGACCATCTTTTTGTTTGCCGTTCTTATAAATGATTGACTCTTTATTTTTACAAACTTTCATGACAAATGGATGACAGATAAATGTCAGTTGATTGTGTCTCCTTTTATTTGTAGAATGCCCGTTTCTCTCCATATATCTATTAAGGTTTTTAATCCATGTCAAACGGTCCCATTCAGCAAGAAATTACTAAAAGAAGGACTTTTGCGATTATTTCGCATCCAGACGCAGGGAAAACTACCGTCACAGAAAAATTGTTGCTTTATGGAGGCGCGATTCAATTGGCGGGTGCGGTAAAAAGTCGAAAAACGGATCGCCATGCAACCTCAGATTGGATGAAGATGGAGCAAGAAAGGGGCATCTCGGTGGCATCTTCTGTCATGCAGTTTCCCTATAAAGAGGTGATTATCAATCTGCTGGATACGCCAGGGCATGAGGATTTTTCAGAGGACACTTATCGAACCTTGACAGCTGTTGATTCCGCCTTAATGGTGATTGATGTGGCTAAAGGGGTGGAAGAGCGCACCATTAAATTAATGGAAGTCTGCCGATTACGAGATACCCCCATTTTAACCTTTATTAATAAACTGGATCGTGAAGGTCGAGATCCGATCGATTTAATGGATGAGGTAGAGTCAGTCTTAAAAATAGACTGTGCCCCGGTGACTTGGCCAATTGGCATGGGGAAACGCTTTAAGGGCATCTATCACCTGCAGAATGATACAGTACGCCTGTTTGAAAAAGCCGATGGCATTCATGCTGCAGAAGGCAAGCTGATTCAAGGGTTGGACAATCCAGAATTAGATGAGATTTTAGGGGAGCAGGCTGAAGAGCTGCGAGATGAAATCGAGTTGGTTCGAGGGGCCAGTCATGAATTTGATCTTAAACGCTTTTTGTCTGGAGAGTTAACCCCAGTCTTTTTCGGTTCGGCAGTGAACAATTTTGGTCTGCAAGAGCTATTGGATGGCTTTGCCGAGTTTGCCCCACCGCCTGAAGGTCGTGGCGCTAGACAGCGCTTTGTATCAGCCGATGAGCCTCAACTGACCGGTTTTATTTTTAAAATTCAAGCCAATATGGATCCACAGCACCGAGATCGAGTGGCCTTTATGCGGATTGTGTCTGGTAAGTACGAAAAGGGCATGAAGTTAAAACATGTGCGCATAGGTAAAGAGATTCGCGTGGCGAAAGCAATTACTTTTATGGCGAATAAACGCGAGCAGGCGGAAGAGGCGTATGCCGGAGATATTATTGGCTTGCATAATCACGGCACCATCCAAATTGGGGATACCTTTACTGAAGGGGAGGATCTGAAGTTTACCGGTATTCCGAACTTTGCACCTGAATTGTTCCGGCGTGCAGTGTTAAAAGATCCGATGAAGATGAAAGCGCTGCAGAAAGGGTTAAAACAGCTTTCGGAAGAGGGGGCTACCCAGTTGTTCCGTCCCATTGCCAATAATGATTTGATTCTAGGCGCGGTTGGGGTGTTGCAGTTCGAGGTGGTCGCTCAGCGTTTGAAAGATGAATATAATGTGACCTGTCAATTTGAAGCGGTCAATGTCGCCACGGCGCGTTGGGTGATTGGTGAGCCTGAGGAGATTGAGAAATTCTTGGCGAAGGTGCATGAGAATGTGGCCTATGATGCCGCCGATCAATTGGTGTATATTGCACCCACGCGTGTTAATTTACAATTGACCGAAGAGCGCTGGCCCAATTTACAATTTGTGGCGACACGAGAACATTAGTGATGTATCAGTAACCAAGAAGCTAGGCCTAAAAAGACGAAATAGCCGAGTGTATCGGTGACCGTCGTTAGTAACAGTCCTGAAGCCAAAGCGGGGTCAATTTTCATGCGTTCCAAAACGAGTGGAATAATGGTGCCCGCTAAAGCGGCTGCAACAAGGTTAATGATCATTGCTGCTGCAAATATCCCCGCGAGTGAAATATCCTGATAAAGCCAGGCGACTGCGATGCCAGTTAAAATGGCCCAAATCAACCCATTAAGAAAACCGACAGCTAGCTCTTTATAGAGCAGAAGGCGGCTGTTATTAGGCGTTAATTTACCGGTTGCAATGGCGCGAATCACAATGGTGGCAGTTTGTGTGCCGGCGATACCGCCCATACTGGCAATAATCGGCATGAGAACAGCCAAAGCGACGACCTGTTGAATGGTACCGTCAAAGAGGCCAATCACCATGGAAGCGAGAATCGCGGTAATGAGATTAACGCCCAGCCAAAAACTCCGGCTTTTGGCTGACTTAATGGGGGGGGCAAAAAGATCTTCATCCTCATCCAAACCGGCGCTGGCCATTTGTGCATGCTCAGCTTCATCTCGAATGACATCTACCACGTCATCTACGGTGATGCGCCCAATCAATTTGCCACTTTCATCAATTACGGGTGCAGCGATGAGGTCATATTTTTCAAACAGATGCGCCACTTCTTGGGCAGAGGTGTAAGCTTTAATGGAAGGTTGAGACTTATCTACCAGTTTGGCAATAGGGGTGTCTTCATCTTGGGTAAGCAAGTAGGTAATCGGTAATGCGCCAATAAAATGTCCTTCTCGATCGACCACATAAAGCTCATGTATATTTTCGGGAAGTTCGCCTAGTTTACGAAGATAGCGTAAAACGACACCGACAGTCACATCTTCTCGGATGGCGATCACATCGGTGTTCATTAAACCACCGGCGGTATCCTCTGGGTAGCGTAATGCTTGTTCGACTGCAGCCCTTTCCCTTTGATCCAGGGCATCTAGAACTTTTTGTTTTTCATCTCCTTCTAAGGATTGAATCAAATCGGTCAGCTCATCGGTTTCCAGGTCTCCGGCGACCTCGATAATTTCCTCTTGATTCAATCGGTCTAGAAGGCTATTTTTTACTTCATCATTAAGGTGAGCCAACACTTGGCCCTGGAGCTCGGGAGGGAGGTTATCCCAGAGTGCATTTCTTTGAGAAGGTGGGGTGGCTTCTAAAATTTCAGCAATATCTTCTTCGGAAAGCGATTGAATTAGGGATTGAAGTTGAGCCTGATCGCTGTTTTCGAGCGCTTTAAGGAGGTGATCTGTAATTTTTACTTTTTCGCTGGAGAGCAGTTTTTCACTCATAGTCAGAATCCGGTTTGCATAAAAAAGGGCTCTATCTTGAGCCCCTTAATGAGTAGGTGGGTATGTTTTAGGGTATCTTAAGCTTCTTCGACTTCTTCAATCCCATTGATACCACCAGATTTTTGGTGGTGGTCAGTTAATTTTTCTTTATACTTAATAATTTGACGGTCTAATTTATCGACCATAGTATCAATCGCCTCATACATATCATGTGTTTCCGCTTTTGCGAATAAATTTGCACCTGGGACATGAAGCTCTACTTCAGCACGCTGAACTTTATGAGGTTCAACCGTTAAAATCACATTAGCTCTAGTGGCATGATCAAAGTGACGCATTAATTTTTGTAATTTTTCAGTCACATGGTTACGAAGTGCATCTGTAATTTCAATGTGATGTCCAGTAATATTGATTTGCATATTTTTCTCCTTATTAAATCCCACCTATAATATTCATAATGTTTTTATAGGGATGACTGTCCGAAACTCAAGCGCTCATCGAGTTGTGTTTTTTTATGCTAATGAGTGCAATATTGAGCCCATTTTTGAATCCACAAGATTCTTTCGTTTCAGTATATCATGCTTAGAAGAGTGTGGACAGGCGAAGGGAAGAGAAATTACTGAAAGTCTTCGCCTAAATAAACTTGTCGAACTTTGGTATCTTGTAAAATCGTCTCAGGGGTGCCTTTTGCCAAGATCGTGCCTGCATGAAGAATATAGGCGGTATCGCAAACCCCGAGCGTTTCTCTCACATTGTGATCGGTTATCAGGATGCCAATCTTTTTCTTTTTTAAGTGACGGATAATGGCTTGAATGTCTTTCACCGAAATAGGGTCTACGCCGGCAAAAGGTTCATCCAGTAAGATAAATTTGGGTTCCATTGCCAGTGCACGCGCAATTTCTACGCGCCGTCGCTCGCCACCAGAGAGGGCTTGGCCTAGTTGGGTGGTAATGTGTCCTATTTGGAGGTCATCAATCAGCGCTTCATATTTTTGCGCTCTTTGATCACGAGACAGTTCAGGCCGCATTTCTAAAATGGCCATAATATTCTCTTTGACGGTAAGTTTACGGAAAACAGAAGCCTCTTGTGGCAGATAACCAATCCCTTTTTTGGCTCTTTCATGGATGGGAAGTGTAGAAATCTCTTCATCATTGAGATAAATCTCACCTGCATCATTGGTGACTAACCCCATCATCATATAAAAGGTGGTGGTTTTTCCTGCGCCATTGGGCCCTAGGAGACCGACTACTTGACCACTGAAAACATCAATGTCAACGGATGTGACTACAGTGCGTTTTTTGTAGGCTTTAGCCAAGCCTCTTGCATAGAAATGTGCCATTAGGGTTACTGTTTCTCTGTCGTTTCAGGTTGCAGGATCACATGGATGCGAGATTTTTCTTGCTCAGTTGCGTGCGCCTGTAGTGTTTGCTGATTCATGTCATAAATGAGTTCAGGTCCGGAAATTTGGTTGCTGTTACCCTGTTGGAAAAAAGCTTGACCGATCAGGCGTATTTTTTTACTGGTGGCCCAATAAATAATGATTTGGGCGTGGCCTTGGTTCCATTTTTTTTCAGTTGGGAGATATTTTTTAAAATAAGCGGGACGACCATACACCTCTACTTTTTGAATTTTTTGTTGTGGGTGAAGAATAATGACTTTGTCTCCAGTGAGTTTCATGGAGCCTTGCGTCACAATGACGTGACCGGTGTAGATGCTTTTTCCACTTTTTTTGGAAAATTCTAATTGATCTGCTGTGATTTCTATGGGTTTTTGGGCATCTGGATCTTCATTTTCTGCGGACCAAGCGGGGATTTGCCAGAGAGTGATTAAGCTTAAGAGGAGAGTTTGAAAAATGTGTTTGGTTAAACTTTTCATTAGGGGGTACTTTGTTGTTGGGGTTCATAGTAGGTCTTCACAGAGGATTTTAACTGAAACTGCTCCTGTTGAAGATCAGCAGTTAAACCTATCCCAGTGATTTCTATATTGGGTTGCGTTATTCTAGCAAAATTGGGGGCAAATAATAATTGTCGAGAGAGATCATAGATGGCCAGTTCTGTGGTTAGGGTTTGTAAAGGGTCTGTTGGATCACGACGGCTGAGCATTTTAACGTCCCCTTCTAAAGTGAGCAGTTGTTTTTTAGGGGTTTTGATCATGACCCCTTTTTGACTCTCTATATAATGATTTCTATTTGTTGAAATCACCACTATTTGTGGCTGTGTAAAATAAAGGTGTTCCTTTCCCTTTAATTCGGTTTGCGTTGCAGACTGAGCTTGTAGGTAGATTTGTTTGTCTTGTTGAGGATTGATTTGCCAACGGTGGACTTGTGTGATATGCCATTGTGTACGTTCTTCGAGAGCGTGTTCATTAAGAGATGATTTGGAAGAGACGTGTTGCGAAAAGTATTGAAAGAGTCCCAGAAGGAGCATAATGAGTAATAACCAAGGAAGGAGACGCTTTGTCTGGCTCATGACCGAAGAAAAAAGTCCATGTGTTGTTGCCAGAGGCTTTGAGATTTGAGGATCAATTCACATAACTCTCTGACGGCGCCCTCTCCGCCTTTGTATTGAGAGATAAAATCGACTCGACTTAACACTTCTGGATCGGCATTGGCCACGGTTGAAGACAGCCCAACACGGGTAAGAATGGGTAGGTCTAAAATATCATCGCCCATATAGGCAATTTCATCCATTTCGAGCCCCAGTTGTTCCACCAATTTGAGAAAGGTCGGGAGTTTGTCGGGGACGCCTTGATAGAGATGGGCGACTTTTAAATCTTGCATTCGTCGTTTAACGAGTTCGGATTTTCTACCGGTAATAATGCCAATTTCAATGCCGCTTTTTTGTAGTAAGACCATACCGTGGCCGTCTCGAGTGTGAAAACTTTTATATTCTACGCCATTGTCACCATAAAAAAGCTTGTTGTCGGTTAATACACCATCCACATCCAGTAAAAGCAGTTTAATTTGACGTGCTTTAGTTTGCAGTTCTGGCGAATAGTTCATAATTATGGTCTCAAAAATTAGGCTGAAACAGTACGATAATATAAAAAGAGAAGATAGGCAATATAGGAGGCGAGTAAAATCGCCCCTTCAATACGTGTAATGACCGCTAAGTTTTTTCTGGGGATCGCCACCAGCAGCATGACTAGGGTTAAAGCAAGCATAATAGGATAGTCTAGGAGTAAGATTGAATCATTAATTTTACCGGGTGCGATGAGGGCTGGCATGGCCATGACGGCTAACAGATTGAAAAGGTTAGACCCTAAAATATTACCGATCATTAGATCCGCTTCATTTTTGCGTGCTGCAGTGATTGAAGCGGCTAATTCCGGCAGGCTGGTACCGATGGCAATAATCGTCAAACCAATAATGGTTTCTGAAACACCAAAAAAATGTGCAATTTCAACCGCACCCCAAACCATCATTTTGGCACTGAGCATAAGTACAATGAGGCCTAAGAGCAAATAGGTGATGGATTGTCTAAGGGTGAGCTTAGGGATTTCATTCAGCTCTTGTTCGATTTCCTGTTCCATGGGATCGGATTTAGCCTGTGGGCTGCTGTTGGTTTTAACCATCCAAAACATTGTTCCCACAAGGGTGATCAAGAGAATAATGCCATCAATTCGGTCTAGATCATCATCGATAATTAATAAAATGCTGGCCGTGCTGATAAGGAGAAGTAAGGGAAGTTCATGTTTCAGAATAGACGACTTGACGGCAATGGGGGCGATAAGAGCTGCGCTTCCTAACACTAAACCAATATTGGCGATATTTGATCCGACGACATTGCCAATGGCCAGTCCAGGGCTACCATCTAAGGAAGCTAAGATAGAGACAATGATCTCTGGTGCAGAGGTCCCAAAACCCAATACGACGACCCCGATAATGAGGGGGGCAATATTTAAATGAACAGCAGTGCTGGCTGCACCTTCAATGAAGTAATCTGAGCTTTTTACCAGTAAAAAAAGGCCAATGACCAGTCCAATGGCTGGTAAGATCAATTCGGTCATAAAGGTTCCATTCGTCATGTATAATTTTGAAAAGTTTTTGATCTGCTTTTTATAAAATCAAAAAATGATCGCGATATTTTACACCGATTTGCTTATTGAATAAAGAAAATTTATAACGAGTCATAGTGGATTAATAGGGGTGAATGGAGGTTGAAGTGAGAGTGGGATGTTATGGCTGGCAGTGGTCTCAGTGGGAGCATTCGTTTTATCCAGAAGATTTACCTGAAGAATGGCAGTTGGATTTTTATGCGAATTATTTCCGAACAGTGTTAGTGCCTCACAGCCAATGGTTGAATGCCGAAGAAGAGGAGATTGAGGAATGGCTGGATTCTGTACAATTAGATGAAGATGATTTTGAGGATGAAGAGGCTTATGATGCACAGCCACCTTTTCTGTTTTATTTATCCGTTGAACATCCATTGAATGCACAAGAAACGGAAAGGCTGCAGCAAGTGTGCTCTGTTTTGGGCGATTATTGTGGTGGGGCCATTGACTCTGAAAAGCTGGTGTCAAAGGGGGCTGGTCTGTATCAGCAGAGTCTGGGGCAAGATGTGATGTGGTTGGGGATCTACCCAGTTTCGATAACGAATCCTAAGGCCCAAGGGCAGTGGGCTAAAGAATTTTTTGCTCAAGTTTTACAACAGACTTCACAAATAAGGGTTTCTGAGATACCCGTATTTGTAGGTGGTGAAGGAGGGCATTTTGTTCGGCCACAAACAGTGGCGCAAGCACAATCATTAAAATTATTGCTGGAAATGTTGGCATAAAGCGCGCAGAAATGGAATAAACTTGCTTCATCGGCATAAATTGTCCACAATAATGGCTCAACCTTTTGAAAGAGAGTTTCAATGCCAGAACAAAGTACGGTTTCGGATGCCATTATTGAAATTGAAGATCTCACCTTTTATCGAGGCAGTCGGAAAATTTTTGATGGCTTTTCCTTAAGCATCCCACGTCATCAAATTACCGCCATCATGGGACCGAGTGGGACGGGGAAGACAACGCTTTTAAAATTGATTGCTGGACAGTTACAACCTGACAGTGGACGGATTTTGGTCAATGGTGAGGATGTGCATAAAATGTCCCGGCAGCGGCTTTATCAGATGCGGCAAACTTTAGGCATGCTGTTTCAAAGTGGCGCCTTATTGACTGACTTAACGGTTTTTGACAATGTCGCATTTCCCTTGCGTGAGCACACCGATCTGCCCGAAGCATTGATTCGTTCCTTAGTTTTAATGAAGTTACAAGCAGTCGGTTTGCGTGGTGCACAAACCTTAAAGCCTGCCGAACTGTCTGGAGGTATGGCGCGTAGAGCAGCCTTGGCTCGAGCGATGGTATTGGATCCAGAGATGATTTTTTACGATGAGCCTTTTGTGGGGCAAGATCCGATTACCATGGGGGTGCTGGTGGCCTTGACTAAGAAAATGAATGACAGTTTACCTGGCTTAACCAGTGTTGTGGTTTCTCACGATGTAGATGAGGTGTTATCGATTGCAGACTTTGTGTGTGTGATGTCTGAGGGTCAGGTGGTGGCGCAAGGCAATAAAGATGAGATTATTCACTCAGATTCGCCGTTTGTTAAGCAGTTTTTACAAGGATTGCCTGATGGTCCTGTGCCTTACCACTACCCAGCACAGCCCTATTTGGAGGATGTCTTAGGGGGTGGGGTCGCATGAAGGGATTGATGGCTTTTTTACAAAGGTTAGGTCAGCATTTTCTCGAGTTGACGGCCACAGTGGGAAGAGGTTTTTTCTTTTTTCTGTCAATGTTTCCCGCACTGCCTTATGTACTGTATCGTTTTCCATTATTATTGAAACAAGTTTATATTACAGGCGTACTCTCCTTGCCAATTATTCTGACTGCGGGTCTGTTTGTGGGGATGGTTTTAGGTTTGCAGGGCTACAATGTCTTGGTGGATTACAACTCTGAAAATGCAGTGGGTACCATGACCGCTTTGTCACTGCTGCGTGAACTTGGACCTGTTGTCGCCGCTTTACTTTTTGCAGGTCGAGCAGGTTCGGCCTTGACTGCCGAAATCGGCTTGATGAAATCCACAGAGCAGCTTTCGGCTTTGGAAATGATGGCAGTAGACCCTACAAAGTTTATTTTTGCGCCCCGTTTCTTTGCGGTTTTAATTACCCTGCCATTGCTGACTTTAATGTTTACAGGACTGGGGATTTGGGGAAGTTATTTGGTCGCGGTCGATTGGTTAGGCGTCGATTCTGGGGCTTTTTGGTCGCAGATGAATCATGCAGTCGATTGGCACGATGATGTGATAAATGGTGTGATTAAGTCTATAGTGTTTGCTTTTCTGATTGCAGTCGTCGCACTGTTTCAAGGTGAGGAGGCGATGCCGACTTCAGAAGGGGTGAGCTCTGCTACGACGAAAACGGTGGTACACGCCTCTTTAGGTGTGCTCGGGTTAGACTTTATTTTAACGGCTTTAATGTTTTAGGGAAAAGGAATGAAACAACAAACCAAAATTGAGATCTGGGTTGGGATTTTTGTCTTAATCGCAATGATTGCTTTAATGTTTATCGCTTTGCAGGTGAGTAACTTTTCCAGTATTCAAGATCGCCCTGCTTATCATTTGACGGCAAAGTTTCAAGACATTGGTGGGCTCAAGGTCAGAGCACCGGTTAAAGTCAGCGGCGTTGTGGTGGGGAGAGTGGAAAATATCTCTTTAGATCAAAAAACGTTTATGGCAAAAGTAGAGATGAAAATATATCAAGACTACCATGAGTTTCCAATCGATACGTCTGCGGCAATTTTGACATCAGGGCTATTAGGAGATCAATATATAGGTTTAACCCCAGGAGGGGAAGAAGACCTCTTACAAGATGGAGATGAAATTACCATCACCCAATCAGCACTGATTTTAGAAAACTTAATTGGTCAGTTTTTAGTGAAGTTGAGTGATAAATAAGGATAAATAAAATGAAGAGAATCCTATTAAGCTGTTTATTTGGATGGGGATTAATTGTAAGTACGGTTAATGCGACGGCTGATGTTCAGGTCGATCAAACAGATCCTGTCAAGTTGGTGCAGACTTTATCGCAAACCGTGATAACACAGTTAAACGCACAACGGGAGGAATTAAGTAATCATCCCCAAAAAATTAAAGCCTTTGCAAATCAATATATTTTACCCTATGTGGATACCG
The DNA here is from genome assembly GCF_054657255.1 of Galenea microaerophila. Classification (NCBI taxonomy): domain Bacteria; kingdom Pseudomonadati; phylum Pseudomonadota; class Gammaproteobacteria; order Thiotrichales; family Piscirickettsiaceae; genus Galenea; species Galenea microaerophila. The sequence continues at coordinate 760,297 of NZ_BAAHWZ010000001.1, read as the reverse complement.
AAAAGATGGCGCGTTATGTAATGGGGCGCTATTGGCGCATAGCAACGCCAGCGCAACAAAAAGCTTTTGTTCATGAATTTACCGTAACCTTGCTGCGGTCTTATGCAAACAGCATGTTGAATCTGAAAATTAAATCCTTTGAAGTGACAGGTGTGAGCCCAGAAGGTAGTCGTGGTGATCGGGTGATTGTCAGCTCTCAGGTGGTTCAGGCGGACGGGAATGTTTCAAAAGTGCAGTATCGGGCTTTCCAAGATCGAAAAACGCACTTATGGAAACTCTATGATGTGGTGATTGAAGGGGTGTCGATGTTACTCAATTATCGTAAAACCTATGCGACAGCCTTTCAGCAAAAAGGGATTGAGGGAGTGATCTCTGAAATGTGCGCAAAAAATAAAGAGTTTGAGTGAGATGTCTATTCAGCAGCCGCAGCCGTTAGAAGTCGTCATCGAGACAGAGACTGTCAAGCTTTCGGGAGAAGTGTCAGTTAAAAATATTACAAAATTGCATCAAGAGTTATATGCCATTGCTCACCAAATCAAAGTGATAGATTGTCAGCAGCTTCAATCAGTGGACAGTAGTTTTTTGGCTTTTTTATTGTGGCTGCAGGCAGTCAAACACCGGCTGGGGACGGGTTCAATTATTGTTCGTCATACTTCAGAAGCTTTAAAAACTTTACGTCAGCTTTATGATTTAGAAAAAATTCTGGTTTTTGAAGGCTAGTTGAAGCCGGCTACTGCACGCATTGCATGTTATTTTATGGCCCTGCATAAGCAGGGTTTTTTAGTTTGAAAGGAAAAGTATTCATGTCAGCCATTGAGTATCGTGATGTTTATAAAAAGTATGGGGAATTTACGGCTTTAGAGCAGATTAGTTTTCAAATCCCCAAAGGAAGTTTTTTTGGTTTGTTAGGCCCGAATGGCGCAGGAAAGTCAACGCTGATTAATGCGACGGCAGGACTGGTGATTCCGACTGCGGGTCAGATAAAAGTCATGGGTAAGGATGTCATTGCAGATTATCGTCAAACCCGCCGCTCCTTAGGGTTGGTGCCACAAGAGTTAATTGCAGACCCCTTTTTTTCCATTCGTGAATTACTCACCATCCAATCCGGTTATTTTGGTTTAAATGGGCCAGAGCAGAAGCGGTGGATTGAGATGCTTTTGCAGCGTTTGGCGTTGGAAGATAAAGCAGATGCAGCTACGCATCAGCTTTCAGGGGGAATGAAACGGCGCGTATTAATTGCCATGGCACTGGTGCATAAACCGGAGGTTATTGTTTTAGATGAGCCGACAGCGGGTGTGGATGTGGATCTACGCCATACGCTTTGGGCTTTTGCCCAAGAGTTGCATCGGGAAGGACATACCATTATTTTGACAACACACTATCTTGAAGAGGCAGAAGCTTTGTGTGAACAGGTAGCGGTTTTACAGCAAGGCATGCTAAAAGCCTTGGATCGGACAGACCATTTATTAAACCGTCATCCCTATCGTTATATACGCGTCAAAGTTCAGCAGATGCCGATTCAGTGGACACCACCACTTTTAGAACGCTTGGAAGAGGTCGAAACGGATGGCGCGCTGTTTAAGTTAGAAAAATCCGTGCCATTAAATCAAATGCTCGGTTGGCTCAATGAAGCGGGTATAGAGGTGACGGATATTTCTTCAAGAGATGCGTCTTTAGAAGAGGTGTTTTTAGATTTGGTGGGGAAAAATCATGCATAATTTTACATTCAATTGGGCGGGCTGTTGGGCCCTATTTAAAAAAGAGGTCAGAAGATTTTATTCGGTAGCGATTCAAACCATTTTTGCACCGATTGTTTCCACGCTCCTCTATTTGTTGATTTTTGGTCAGGTGATCGATACTCAGCTCAATCCCTTTCAAGGCGTTGGTTATAGCGAGTTTTTAATTCCAGGTCTGGTGATGATGGCATTAATGCAAAACGCTTTTTCGAATAGCTCGTCAAGTTTAATTCAAGCGAAGATGCATGGGAATTTGACTTTTGTATTGTTAAGTCCACTCTCTTCATTAGAAATCTACTTGGCATTTACGGCGGCGTCGGTGGTGCGCGGTTTAGTGGTTGGACTTGGTGTGTTAGCAGTGGGTGTGATGGGATATCATTTGACCCTATTGATGCCTGGTTGGGTGTTTTTGTTTGCGGTACTCAGTGCGGCAGTGCTCGGTAGTTTTGGCTTAATGGCGGGAATTTTGTCGACAAAATATGATCATTTGGCGGCATTTCAGAATTTTGTGATTATGCCTTTGACATTCCTCAGTGGGGTTTTCTACTCAATTCGGGATCTGCCACCCTTCTGGCAACACTTTTCGCACTTGAATCCATTCTTTTACATGGTTGATGGTTTTCGGTATGGTTTTTTTCAACAATCGGACGTGAATCCTTGGTTGAGCTTAGGAGTTACGGTGGGATTCTTGCTACTTTTGACAGGGATAAACCTGATTTTATTAAAAAAAGGCGTTAAAATACGCCATTAAATTTTGGAAAAAAGCTTATGTCTCCAGAGAAAATTAGAGAAATGATTCAGGCGCAACTGCCTGATGCCCAAGTCACAACGGCGGGGGAAGAGTGCAATTTTACCATTGAAGTGACCAGTGAGGCTTTTGTGGGCAAGTCGCCCTTACAGCGTCACCGCATGATTAATGACATTTTTAAACCTTATCTTGAGTCAGGGGCTTTGCATGCCCTCTCAATCAAGACTAAAGTGCCAGAGCACGAGTGAAGGGCAGAGAAATCGTTTATGGATAAATTAGTCATTCAGGGAGGGGCTCCGCTTCAGGGTAAGGTTGAGATTTCAGGTGCTAAGAACGCTGCGTTGCCGATTTTAATGGGCTGTATTATGGCGCAAACACCCGTGACGCTTTCAAATATTCCACACCTTAAAGATGTGACGACCACCTTACAGTTACTGGCCTCAATGGGTGTTGAGTTGTTGTTTGACGAGCATCTGAATATCGAAATTGACCCAACGCATGTGACCTCTAAGGAAGCCGCCTATGATTTGGTGAAAACCATGCGCGCTTCGATTTTAGTCTTAGGTCCTTTGCTGGCTCGATTTGGAGAGGCTCGAGTTGCCTTGCCAGGCGGCTGCGCCATTGGCTCCCGTCCTGTTAACATTCATATTAATGGGATGGAAAAGATGGGGGCAGAAGTGGTGGTCGAAGAGGGGTATATTAATGCCAAAGTGAATGGGCGCCTTAAAGGTGCAGAGATTGTCATGTCGCCGGTGACGGTGACCGGTACTGAAAACTTGATGATGGCTGCTGCTTTAGCTGAGGGGAAAACCACGCTTCGTCATGCTGCGAAGGAACCTGAGGTGGTTGACTTGGCCAATTTCTTAAATGCTATGGGAGCTAAGATTCGAGGCGCTGGAACAGATGTCATTGAGATTGAAGGTGTGGAGAGACTGGAGGGAATTTCTTATCGGGTGATTCCCGATCGTATTGAGGCGGGTACCTATTTAGCAGCCGCCGCTGTGACCTATGGGAAGGTGACTGTCACCAAAGTCATTCCAAAACATTTAACTGCAGTTTTAGAAAAATTTATACAAGCTGGGGCTAAGGTTGAGGTTGAAGCAGATCAAATTACACTGGATATGCAGGGAAGAACACTGCAACCCGTGGATATTGTCACCGAACCTTATCCAGGTTTTCCTACCGATATGCAAGCACAGTTTGTGGTCATGAATGCTTTAGCACAAGGGCGCTCCAAAGTAGAAGAGACTATCTTTGAGAACCGTTTTATGCATGTGTCGGAGTTAATTCGCATGGGGGCGGATATATTTGTAGAAGGCAATACGGCATATATTAAAGGGGTGGAAAAATTGAAAGGCGCCCCTGTCATGGCTACAGATTTGCGTGCTTCTGCCAGTTTGATTTTGGCCGGTTTAGCCGCTGAAGGAGAGACCGTGGTGAATCACATTTATCATATTGACCGTGGTTATGAACTCATTGAAGAAAAATTCCACCGATTGGGTGCGGATATTGTACGAGTAGGATAATAAATATGTCTGAACAGTTGACGATTGCCTTGTCTAAAGGGCGCATTTATAAAGACACTTTGCCATTGCTGGAAGCGGCAGATATTCGGCCTTTGGTCGATCCTAGCCAAAGTCGAAAGTTGATCATTCCAACCAATCATGATCATATTCGTCTGTTGATTGTACGCGCAACCGATGCCCCCACTTATGTGAGCCATGGTGCGGCAGACCTGGGGGTGGCTGGTAAAGATGTTTTAATAGAGGCACCGTCGGATAATTTATATGAACTCTTAGATTTGAAAATCGCGCAATGTAAATTGATGGTGGCTGGGCCTGTTGATGAGAAGCCACATGGCCATCGTCTGAAAATTGCGACGAAATATTTAAAATCAGCGCGCGCCTATTATGCGCAAAAAGGGGAGCAGGTCGATTTAATTAAATTGTATGGTTCAATGGAAATTGCGCCTTTAATTGATTTGGCCGATCGCATTGTCGATTTGGTGGATACGGGGAATACCTTAAAAGCCAATGGGTTGCAGCCACTAGAGCATATTGCGGATATCAGTTCGCGTTTAATTGTGAATGCGCATGCCTATAAAACCAAATTTAATCAGGTGAATGAGATCGTCGAAAAATTTAAAACTGCCATTAATTGAGAGAAAGAGAAATGTTGAAGATTAGAAGATTATCTGCCAATGATGTGGGCTTTCATGAAGAATTAGATCAACTTTTAGCGTGGGATACCGTATCCAATGATTCGGTCAATGCAGTGGTTAAACAAGTTTTACAGGATGTCCGTCAACGTGGGGATGAAGCGCTGTTGGAGTACACTGCGAAATTTGATCGGTTACAGTTGGATTCTGCTGATCAGTTGGAGATCCCGCGGGCCCGCTTACATGAAGCGTTAAACAATATTCCACAAGATCAACGAGAAGGGCTAGAGATTGCGGCACAACGGGTTAAAGATTATCACGAAAAACAGGTCATGGACTCTTGGTCTTACCGTGAAGCAGATGGCACCCTTTTGGGACAACAAGTGACCTGTCTAGACAGTGTTGGCTTGTATGTACCAGGCGGAAAAGCAGCCTATCCTTCTTCTGTGATTATGAATGCGATCCCCGCTAAAGTGGCGGGGGTGCCTAACTTGATTATGGTCGTACCAACGCCAGAGGGCGAGGTCAATGAGATGGTACTGGCGGCTGCTGCCATTTGTGGTGTGGATCGTGTGTTTACTTTAGGTGGAGCGCAAGCGGTTGCCGCCTTAGCTTATGGTACAGAAACCGTTCCAGCAGTGGATAAAATTGTGGGGCCGGGGAATATTTATGTGGCCACAGCTAAGCGCGAAGTCTTTGGCACAGTGGGCATCGATATGATCGCAGGTCCTTCAGAGATTCTTGTTTATTGTGATGGGAAAACCAATCCTGACTGGATTGCCGTAGATCTTTTCTCACAGGCTGAACACGATGAAGATGCGCAAGCGATTTTAGTGACGCAAGATGCCGATTTTGCCGAAGCAGTCTATCAAAGCATGAACAAGTTACTGCCTGAGATGCCTCGTCAAGCCATTATCCAAAAAGCCTTGGAAGATCGTGGTGCGCTGATTGTGGTGGAAGATGAAGCCCAAGCCATCGAGATGATCAATAAGATTGCCCCAGAGCATTTGGAGTTATCTGTGGACGATCCTGAAGCGCTACTGCCTAAAATCCGTCATGCAGGAGCCATTTTTATGGGTCGCTATACGGCTGAGGCGCTAGGAGACTATGTGGCTGGACCCAATCATGTTCTACCTACATCTCGTACCGCCCGTTTTTCCTCTCCATTGGGTGTGTATGATTTCCAAAAACGCTCGAGTTTGATTATGTGCTCTGAAGAAGGGGCCAGTCATTTAGGGCGTATTGCAGCCACTTTGGCAGATGGAGAAGGCTTACAAGCGCATGCAGCTTCAGCACGTTATCGGGTGAAAGATTAGCTTTATCTTCCGCAAAGCCTTTGTACAACATGATGCTACGGCTACAAATGGCTGAAATTTTAGCTTGAGTGTCATGCATGCAAAGGTTTCTTAAAAAATCGGCCAAATGTTTCGGTAAAAGTTTACCGAAACATTTGGCTTTTTTGTGTCTAATAGGAGAACAAGATGCAAAGAGATGAATTATTGGCTTATTTAGAGGAGTTACTCCAAGTCTCTCAGTTTAAGGACTATGCTCCTAATGGATTGCAAGTCGCCGGTTCAGAAACGGTGAATAAAGTCGTGACCGGCGTGACGGCTTCTTTGGATTTGATTGAGGCTGCGATTGAGGCGGGTGCAGATACCTTGTTGGTGCATCATGGCTATTTTTGGAAAAATGAGCGGCAGACGATTACCTCCTATAAACAGAGACGTATTCAAAAATTATTAGCGCATCAGATCAATTTATTGGCTTATCATTTGCCATTGGATGCGCATCCAGAGCTGGGGAATAATGCGCAATTAGCAAAGCTATGGCAAATTGAAGATTTGGGTGAACCTGGATCCCTTTTGCGTATTGGACAACTTGACGCTGCGGTATCGATGGCGGAATTTATGCAACGGGTGACCCAAACTTTGAAGCGCAAGCCCTTGCATCTACCAGGTGGGCCGCAGGTTATTCAGAAAGTCGCTTGGTGCAGCGGTGGCGCGCAGCATTATATTGAGCAGGCAGCGGAGATGGGCGCGGATCTCTATATTTCAGGGGAAGTTTCTGAGCAGACCACACATCTCGCTAAAGAGTTAGGGATTCACTATCTGGCTGCAGGTCACCATGCAACAGAGCGCTATGGCGTGAAGGCTTTGGGCGAACATTTGCAACAGAAATTTGGTGTGGATACACAGTTTATTGATATAGATAATCCGGTGTAGTCAGGCGCGTACTGAATAAGTTTCCAAATAAGTTAAGGTTCTAGAATAAAATAGTAATCTTAAAAAATACAAAAAGTTACAAGAAGATTACATTAGTTTCTTCTGATATCTATAATAAGGTCATAAATATAATTTATGGTTTTGTTTGTAATTTGCTTATATGATATAGACATTCAAATTATGCGATAACTCTGAATGCTCGTCGATGACAGCATAAGGTTTAAATTAGGAAGGACGCTATGTCTGATAAACAAGAAATCAGTATAAATCGACTTAAACGCCGACAACTTTTAACCGGTGCGGTCGGTGTGGTCGGGGCCACAGGGGCAACTATGTTGGCGGTACCATTTGTGAGCTCTTGGATGCCAAGTGAAAAAGCAAAGGCGGCTGGAGCGCCAGTGGAGATTGATGTTAGTGCCGCACAACCGGGTCAAATGCTGACGGTTGCTTGGCGAGGAAAGCCCGTCTGGGTGGTCAATCGTACCCCCGAGATGCTAGCGACTTTGTCTAAAGTAGAGCCTGAATTAAGAGATCCAAACTCAGATGAGAGTCAGCAACCGGTATATTGCAAAAATAAAACGCGTTCCATTAAACCTGAATTTCTTGTTGTGGTGGGCGTTTGTACGCATTTAGGGTGCGCTCCGATGTATCGACCTAATCCGGGTGCTGAGGAAGTAGGGCCAAATTGGTTAGGGGGCTTTTTCTGCCCATGCCATGGTTCTCGCTTTGATTTAGCCGGACGAGTGTATACAGGGGTGCCGGCACCGATTAACTTAGAAATTCCACCGCATCGCTATGTCACAGACACAGTGATTAAGGTTGGAGAAGATCCTAAAACTGTCAAAGAGGGGGCGCAAGCATGAATCATGCAACTTCAAACAGCCCAAAAAAAGGCACACTGCTGCATTGGTTAGACCAGCGCTATCCACTGATTAGTACCTGGAATGAACATATTGCGCAATACTATGCGCCTAAAAATCTAAATTTTTGGTACTTTTTTGGCGCCCTAGCGCTTCTGGTTTTAGTCAATCAGATCGTTACCGGTATCTGGCTGACGATGAGCTATAAACCCAGTGCAGCAGAGGCTTTTAATTCAATTGAATATATTATGCGGGATGTAGACTGGGGGTGGTTGATTCGCTATATGCACTCCACCGGCGCTTCCGCTTTCTTTATCGTTGTCTATCTGCATATGTTCCGCGGCTTACTCTATGGCTCCTATAAAGAGCCCCGAGAACTAGTTTGGCTCATTGGTATGATGATTTTCTTGGTGCTAATGGCCGAGGCTTTTATGGGGTATCTGTTGCCTTGGGGACAAATGTCTTATTGGGGCGCTCAGGTGATTATCTCACTCTTTAGCGCGATTCCTGTCGTCGGTCCTGATTTAGCCTTATGGATTCGTGGCGATTACGTTATTTCTGATGTTACGCTCAACCGCTTCTTCGCCATGCATGTGATTGCATTGCCATTGGTTCTGTTGATTCTGGTCTTTATGCATATTGTGGCTTTACATAAAGTGGGCTCCAATAACCCAGATGGGATTGATATTAAAAAGAACAAGAATAAAGATGGGCTTCCAGTGGATGGGATTCCTTTTCATCCATTCTATACCGTCAAAGATTCGATGGGGGCGGTGGCCTTTATGTTTTTCTTTGCGGCAGTTATTTTTTATTTCCCTGAAGGGGGTGGCTTCTTTTTGGAACCCCCTAATTTTGAACCGGCCAATCCGTTGAAAACACCGGAACATATTGCGCCTGTGTGGTACTTTACTCCTTTCTATGCGATTTTACGCGCCATCCCAGACAAGTTGTTAGGGGTGCTGGCGATGGGAGGGGCGATTGCCGTCTTGTTTGCATTACCTTGGCTGGATCGCTGCAAAGTCCGTTCTATCCGCTATCGGGGTCTATCTTATAAGCTTTTGTTAGCCATGTTGGTGATCAGCTTTTTGGCTTTAGGCTATTTAGGCACGCAGCCTGCGACGCCTGAATTGACAAAATTAGCCAGAATCTTTACGGCTGCTTATTTTGCTTTCTTCCTAATTTTGCCATTCACTTCGGCACACGAGCATACGAAGCCATTACCAAAGAGGGTGAGTTAGATGAAAAAAATGATTACAATTCTCAGCTTTTTCTTAATGTCACTCTCGAGCGTGACCATGGCAAGTGGGGGGCATATTCAATTACAAAAGGCGAATAACGATTTGAGGGATAAAGCTTCTTTACAAAGAGGTGCAATTCTTTTTTCAGAGTATTGTCTCTCCTGTCATAGTCTAAAATATATGCGCTTCAATCGCATTGCGAGAGATTTGGGCTGGACCGAGAAAGAGGTTCTGCAAAAGATGGCGTTTACCCAATATAAATTCTACGACGATGTGATTCAAAGAATCCCAGCGGATGTAGAGCATCAAGTCTTTGGAACGGTTGCGCCAGATCTATCATTAATGGCGCGCTTAAAAGGGACAGATTATATTTATAGTTTCCTTCTAGGGTTTTATCAAAAAGAGAAGGGGCAATGGGATAATCAACTGCTACCCGGTACGGCAATGCCCAATGTTTTATTGGGTCTTGAGCGCCATGAAAAGAAAGCGGTCGTTGAGCAAAATGTCAGAGATTTGGCAAATTTCTTAGAGTATGTGAGTGAGCCAGTGAAAACTCAACGCTGGGACTTGGGGTGGAAGGTTCTTCTCTTCTTAGCGTTCTTCTTTATTTTGACTTATCTGTTGAAAAAAGAGTATTGGCGTGATGTCAAAAAATAGGCTTTTGTAGGGACAAGGGTCTCTATAGGTTTAAACCATTTAAAACCCATGTAAACCGATTGAGGTCGCATGGGTTTTTTCTAGGGACCTTTGCATGAGTGAGCTGTCGAGCCATCTCGTGCAAAGGTCTCTTCTATTAGGTAAATGAAAAGCATATGGCAAAGGCAAAACGTGCTTATGTCTGTACAGAATGTGGTGCAGATTATGGACAGTGGCAAGGGCAGTGTACCGCTTGCGGGGAATGGAATACCCTTCAAGAAGTGCGGCTCGGCGCTTCGCAAAGTCAGAAAAAGCAGCGAACAAAGTCGACGGGTTATACTGGGCTGACTGAAAATCGTGTTCGTGGCATTCAAGAGGTGGATTTAGCTGAGCAACCGCGGACCCCTTCTGGTATTTCAGAGTTAGATCGTGTTTTAGGGGGTGGTATTGTCCCGGGCTCCGTTGTGCTCATTGGCGGCGATCCTGGCGTGGGGAAGTCTTCTTTGTTACTCCAAGTGATGTGCGGACTCAGTCAGCAGCTGCCTGTGCTCTATGTCACCGGTGAGGAATCTTTGCAACAAGTGGCGATGCGCGCGAAACGCATGCAGTTACCAGATGACAAATTACGCTTATTGACCGAAACAGATGTTGAGGCCATTGTGACCTCAGCAGAGCTGGAAAAACCCAGAATTATGGTGGTGGATTCGATTCAAACCATGCAGTTAGCAGAAGTGTCGGGGGCGGCAGGTGGCGTGTCACAGGTGCGTGAAACCGCAGCTTTTTTGACTCGATTTGCTAAACAGACACAGACAACCATTTTTTTAGTTGGTCATGTGACCAAATCTGGTGAAGTGGCGGGGCCGCGTGTACTTGAGCATATTGTGGATACCGTGCTTTTTTTAGAAGGGCAATCTGATAGTCGTTTCCGTACGCTGCGCGCCATCAAAAACCGTTTTGGAGCGGTCAATGAGTTGGGGGTGTTTGCCATGACAGATAAGGGGATGAAGCAGGTGAAAAACCCCTCAGCCATTTTTCTTTCACGAGGCGAAGAGCCCGCACCTGGTTCTGTGGTCATGGTGATTTGGGAAGGTTCTCGACCGCTCTTGGTAGAGATTCAAGCCTTAGTGGATGAGTCCCCTTATGGATCGCCGCGTCGGGTCACAGTGGGGGTCGACCAAAATAGGATTGCCATGTTGCTGGCCGTATTGCATCGGCATGCCGGTATTCAAGCAGGGGATCAAGATGTCTATCTCAATGTCGTCGGGGGCGTCAAAGTATCAGAGACCAGTGCGGATTTGGCCGTATTGATTGCGATCCTTTCCAGTTTGCGCAATCAAGCCTTGCCACAAGATTTAATTGTGTTTGGCGAAGTTGGGTTAGCGGGAGAAATACGCCCTGTACCCAGTGGACAAGAGCGCCTGTTTGAAGCGGCTAAGCACGGTTTTAAAAGGGCAATCGTGCCGCAAGCCAATGTCCCGAAAGGCGGCGTTGCCGGTATGGAGGTGATGGGCGTAAATAGTTTACAGCAGGCCATAGAGGTGCTGTAAACACAAAATTCGCATCGATTGCTGAGCGACTTTTCTTAAAACTGTTGGTAAAAATTAAAAAGTTTAATTCGCAATATGTGACAATTTGATTAAAATGTTTACCAAATATCGGTAAAGGATTTTTTGTATGAAGAGAGCAGTTTGCCGGCTTAATTATAAAAATAAGGGTTATTATCTATGAAATATCGAAATTCAATATTAATCGCCAGTTTGGCGCTTGCCTCAAATGCCGCCATGGCATCGGGCTTCGCCTTAATTGAGCAGTCGGCGAATGGTCAAGGTCTCTCTTATGCGGGGGCAGCCGCCAATACCGATAATAGCAGTGTCATGTGGTTTAATGCCGCGGGTATTTCAGAGGTTGATGGACATCAATTGATCTTAACTGGGCATTACATTGTGCCTGATGTAGAGTTTAAGGGGGTCTATAAATCTCCCTTTGGTACTTCAGATGAAGGCAAAGGCAATGGCTCCAAGCCTGCATTAGTGCCTAATTTTTACTGGAAAGGTCAGGCGGGTGACTATGATTTAGGGCTAGGCATTAATGTGCCTTTTGGGAATGATATTACCTATGACAGTGACTGGGTAGGACGTTATTTTGCTGTTAAAACAGATTTGAAAACGGTCAATATTAATCCTACCATCGCGCGAAAATTGACCCCTAAATTTTCTGTCGGTCTTGGGTTGAATGCACAGAGAGTCGATCTGGTTATGACGCAGAAAGTCAACCAAGGGTTATTGGCTTATAAGATTAACAATAATTATAATACTTCGCTTTCTATTAATCGAAATAGTGATGGTGATGCAAAGATTAATGCTGATAGTTGGGCCTTTGGCTATAACATTGGCTTTTTATATCAAGCTTCAGACAAAACAAAATTGGGTTTAGGGTATCGTTCAGCCATTACGCATTTTGCAACAGGAAATGTGAAGTATACCTTAGACGCAGATTTGTCCAATTTTGTGAAAGACAGTGGCATAAAATCCACAGTCACCTTACCTGCCAGTTTGAATTTAGGCGTGACCCATCAATATGACAAGCTAGAAGTTTTATTAGGTGCCATTTGGACAAAATGGTCAGACTATAAAGAGCTGGAAATCAAAAAGGATGATGGTTCTGTTCTAACGAATACCCGCCAAGACTTTAAAGACAGTTGGCGCGTCTCTGCGGGGGTGCAATACCCTTATTCTGCTAAGCTCACCTTAAGAACAGGGATTGCTTTTGATCAATCACCGGTTTCAAATAGTAAGCATCGCTCCCCCAGAACGCCAGATGCGGATCGTAAGTGGATTTCGGCTGGTTTCGGTTATCAAGTCTCTAAAGCTTCTCATATTGATGTAGGCTATAGTTATCTTTGGAGTGAAAAGGTGGATTCTAACTATACGACCAATGATGTGGAGTACTTAATTGGTCGCTATACGCCATCAGTCAATATCTTTAGTGCGCAATATGTCTGGAATTATTGATTTTAAACAAACCTAAAGACTTTTTTCTCTAAAGGTCTAAATTTTTGTCAAAATCCCCAGTCCTGCCTTAAGCACAGGACTGGGGATTTTGACATTTAAAGGTCTAAAAAGATAGAAACGAGAGAGGGTCTTCTTAGCGTAAAGAGATTATTGGCCACTGATGCTGTAGTGCATAGTTTTTCAGTGTGGGGTCAGGATCCACAGCGACAGGGTGATCCACTTTTTCTAAAAGGGGGATATCATTATGCGAATCGGAATAAAAATAGCTCCCTTCCAAAGTTTCATGATGCACCTTCAGCCACTCTTTTAAACGAATCACTTTACCTTCTTGAAAAGAAGGCACGCCTTTTACATTGCCGGTAAATCGACAATCGATGATTTCTGGATCTGTTCCAATAATATTGTTAATGCCATAAAGTTTGGCGATGGGTTTGGTCACAAAGGTATTGGTGGCGGTAATGACCAAAAGGGTATGGCCTTGTTCACGGTGTTGGTCAACCAGTGCTTGTGCTTTTGGCAGATAGATCGGTTTAATATATTTTTCCATATAGAGTTCATGCCAGTGACGCAGAGTTGCCATACGCTGTTTGGTCAGCGGCGCTAAAGAGAATTTCTGGTAAGCCATAATGTCTAAAGTGCCTTTTTGATAGTCGGAATAAAAGCGCTCATTTTCAGCTTCAAAAAAATCTCCGTCGACCGCCCCTTTTTCGACTAAAAATTGTCCCCACAGGTAATCACTGTCTCCCGCAATGAGGGTATTATCAAGATCAAAAATGGCTAATGTCATGCTGTTTTCCTTAAATTGAATATGCTGAATTCTAGCAGAGTTTGTCTTGAAATTTAATTCAATGATTGAAAAATGGGCGAAAATTAGGCACTATTAACGTAATAAAATTTTAATAGAGAATTCCTGTGATAGATGATCAAGGTTACCGATCTAATGTCGGCATTATAATTGTTAATAAAGAGGGAAAGCTTTTTTGGGGAAAACGGGTGCATCAAGATGCGTGGCAGTTTCCCCAAGGGGGCATTCGTCCTCATGAAACTCCGCAGCAAGCTGCCTTTCGAGAGTTGAAAGAAGAAGTGGGCTTATCTCCTTCAGATGTGCGTGTGATCGGCAAAACGGAAGATTGGCTCTATTATGATCTGCCCAGTCATTTAATCCGCCATCATAGTCATCCCGTTTGTGTGGGTCAGAAACAAATTTGGTTTATGTTTGGCTTGGTCGCGGATGATAAAGCCATTCAATTAGAAACCCATACAATCCCTGAATTTGAGGATTGGCGCTGGGTGGATTATTGGCTGCCGGTGCAAGATGTGGTGGATTTTAAACGTGGCGTTTACCAAAAAGCCCTCACTGAGCTCGAAGGGGCCATGCATAAATTTTGGCTCACTTCTGCAGAACAGCGTGCTGAGCCGCAAACAGATTCACAACAGGACGCGGTTTCGTAAATCTGTGCTGAGCTGTAAAATTGTCGGTAAAAATGTTATGATTCCGCTAATTTTTGGTCTCTATAAAAATTATTGATGGCCTTAACCGTAGTGACAAGACCTGTCCAAACCATGAGGAAGTTTTATGAGCGAACAGTTCATTGATCCGGATCCACAAGAAACTCAAGAGTGGATTGAAGCCTTTGAGGCCGTTGTGGCTTTTGAGAGTTCAGAAAAAGCTAAGCATTTAATTTCAGCTTTGATTGAAAAAGCCCGCCAGCATGGGATTGATACGCCCTATTCGGCCAACACCCCTTATATTAATACCATCCCTGTTGAGCAGCAGGTGCCTTATAAAGGGAATGCGAAAATTGAGCAGAAGTTACGCGCGATTTTGCGTTGGAATGCCATGGCTATGGTCGTGCGCGCCAATAAAAATACCAGTGTGGGTGGACACATTGCTTCTTATGCCTCAAGTTGCACCTTATATGAAGTGGGGATGAACCATTTCTTTAAGGGTCCGGATCATAAACAGGGCGCAGATATGATTTTCTTCCAAGGGCATACGGCGCCTGGCATGTATGCACGCGCCTTTTTAGAAGGACGTTTAACTGAAGAAGATTTGAAAAATTTCCGTCAGGAAGTGGATGGCAAAGGCCTGGCTTCTTATCCGCACCCATGGCTGATGCCTGATTTCTGGCAGTTCCCAACCGTTTCCATGGGACTTGGGCCTTTAATGGCGATCTATCAAGCGCGTTTTATGAAATATATGCAAGCGCGTAAACTGTCTGAGACGGAAGGGCGTAAAGTTTGGGCTTTCTTGGGTGATGGTGAGATGGATGAGCCAGAATCTCGAGGCGCGATTCAGTTGGCAACCCGAGAAAAATTGGACAATCTGATTTTTGTGGTCAACTGTAACCTACAGCGTTTAGATGGTCCAGTACGGGGTAATGGCAAAATTATTCAAGAGCTTGAAGCCTTCTTCCGTGGTGCCGGTTGGAATGTGATTAAAGTGATCTGGGGATCTGGTTGGGATATCTTGTTGCAAAAAGATAAATCCGGCAAGTTGATCCAACGCATGGGCGAAGTCGTCGATGGTGAGTATCAATCCTATAAAGCGAAAGATGGTGCCTATGTGCGTAAGCACTTCTTCGGCAAGTATCCAGAGACTGCAGCCTTGGTTGCAGATATGAGCGATGAAGAGATCTTCCGACTCACCCGCGGCGGCCACTCACCGCGTAAAATTTATAATGCGTATCTCAAGGCCACAGAAACCAAAGACCAGCCGACGGTTATTTTAGCGAAGACCATTAAAGGTTACGGTATGGGGCCTTATGGGGAAGCGGCGAATACGGCTCACCAACAGAAAAAACTCGATGTAGAAGGGTTGAAATATTTCCGTGACCGCTTTGCCATTCCCATTCCAGATGAAGTGTTGGAAAAAGATGTGCCTTTCTATAAGCCGGATGAAAATTCTGAAATTATGCAGTATATGAAGGCACAACGTGAGAAGTTGGGTGGCAGCTTGCCTCAACGACGTGATGAGGCTAAACCACTGCCGGTGCCTGAGTTGAGCAGTTTTAAAATGATGTTGGAAGGCACAGGCGATCGTGAGATGTCGACAACGATGGCATTTGTGCGCATCCTATCAATTTTATTGCGTGACAAAACGCTCGGTCCTCGTTGTGTGCCGATTGTCCCAGATGAAGCGCGCACTTTTGGCATGGAAGGATTGTTCCGACAAGTCGGTATCTATGATCCAGCCGGTCAATTGTATGAGCCAATGGATTCAGATCAGTTGATGTGGTACAAAGAATCCGCCAATGGTCAGGTTTTTGAAGAAGGGATCAATGAAGCGGGCGCCATGGCAAACTGGATTGCGGCTGCGACTGCTTATGCCAACTATGGCGAAAGCATGATTCCATTCTATATCTATTACTCTATGTTTGGCTATCAACGTGTTGGGGACTTGGTTTGGGCCTCAGGGGATTCTCGTGCTCGTGGCTTTATTGTCGGAGCCACTGCAGGTCGGACAACCCTGGAAGGGGAAGGTTTGCAGCACCAAGATGGGCATAACTTGATTATGTTTGATATGGTGCCAAATTGCATCAGTTATGACCCAACATTTGCCTATGAGATGGCGGTGATCATTCGTGATGGTATCCGTCGTATGATGCACAATAAAGAAGATGTCTTCTATTATCTCACTTCCATGAATGAAAATTACAGCCATCCTGCGATGCCGGAAGGGGCTGAAGAAGGGATTTTGAAAGGCCTTTACGCCTTTAAAAAATCCGAAGCGCCCCATGAAAATCGCGTGCAATTGATGGGTTCAGGAACCATTTTCCGTGAAGTGATTGCCGCGGCAGAAATTTTGGAAAACGAGTGGAATGTGGCAGCAGATCTTTGGGCTGCGCCAAGCTTTAATCTGCTGCGTCGAGACGGGATTGAAACCACCCGTTGGAATCAATTGCATCCAGATGCAGAGCCTAAAACCCCTTATGTGACGCAACAATTGTCGGGGGCTGAAGGGCCTGTTATCGCAGCGACGGACTATATGCGCGATTATGCAGAGCGCATTCGTGCCTATGTGCCAAATGACTATTATGTATTGGGAACGGATGGGTTTGGCCGTTCAGATACGCGTGAAAAGTTACGCGAATTCTTTGAAGTGAACAAATATTATGTAGTGGTGACGGCACTGAAAGCGTTGGCAGATCAAAACAAAGTCAAGCCTGAAGTGGTCAAACAAGCCATGGAAAAATATGGTATTGAGGCCGACAAAACCATTCCTGTAAAAGCTTAAACCCATTCAAGCCGCTCTGTTGAGCGGCTTTTTGTTGAGGAGACATTATGTCAATTATGAAAGTGACGGTACCTGATATTGGTGATTTTGATCAGGTCGATGTGATTGAAATTTTGGTGAATGAAGGAGATCATGTGGATGTTGATGATTCACTGATCACTTTAGAATCTGATAAAGCCACCATGGAAATTCCTTCCACCGTTTCCGGCACGGTCAAAAAAGTGCTGATCAATGTTGGAGATAAGGTGAGCGAAGGTACGCCTATTCTGGAAATTGAAGTGGATGAAGATCAAGCGAGCGTATCACCCACAGCACAAGCCGAAGAAACGGCTGCGCCGGTAGAAGCGGAACCTGAAGCGACAACTTCCGCTCAGACAGAAGTTGCTGCCGCAGCTGAACCTGCGCCTAAGGCTGCACCTGCCGTTGGAAACGCGCCTGCGCCCGCCGCAGAAAAGCCGATCAATTCACAACCTGCAGGGGCTGTTTTTCATGCCTCCCCATCCGTGCGCGCCTTTGCGCGTAAATTAGGCGTCGATCTCGCTCAAGTGGCAGGCACAGGTCCTAAAGGACGGATCACGCAAGCGGATGTTGAAGGCTTTATTAAGTCTGTTATGCAAGGATCGCAATCAGCACCAGCAGCGACAACCGGTGCGGGCATTCCACCCTTACCGCAAATTGATTTCTCCCAATTTGGGGAAACAGAAACAGTTGAGTTGGGGCGGATTAAGAAGATTTCAGGGAAACATTTGCACGCCAGTTGGCTAAACAGTCCGCATGTCACGCAATTTGATGAGTGCGATATTACGGAGACAGATGCTTTCCGTAAGGCAATGAAGGCGAAAGCGGAACAGGCCGGTGTCAAATTGACACCTTTGGTTTTTGTTATGAAGGCAGTGGTGCAGGCATTGAAACTGTTCCCCAATTTCAACAGCTCTCTGTCGCCAGACACACAGTCTTTAATTTTGAAGAAATACTACAATATCGGTATAGCGGTGGACACGCCTAATGGCTTGGTGGTACCCGTTATTCGTGATGTGGATCAGAAATCGATTTTTGAGCTTTCACAAGAGCTGATGGAAGTGAGCCAACGCGCTCGCGCAGGCAAGCTAACACCAAAAGATATGTCAGGCGGCACTTTCTCTATTTCCAGCCTGGGCGGCATTGGCGGTACGCAGTTTACCCCAATTGTGAATGCGCCTGAAGT
Organism: Galenea microaerophila; assembly: GCF_054657255.1. NCBI lineage: Bacteria > Pseudomonadati > Pseudomonadota > Gammaproteobacteria > Thiotrichales > Piscirickettsiaceae > Galenea > Galenea microaerophila. The sequence continues at coordinate 742,247 of NZ_BAAHWZ010000001.1, read as the reverse complement.
GGCAATTATGGGACTGTCTAAAGCCAAAATGCAACCTGTTTGGAATGGCTCTGAGTTTGAACCGCGTTTGATTATGCCATTTAGTGTCTCTTATGATCACCGGGTGATTGATGGCGCCGAAGGTGTGCGTTTTACCACCACCGTCGGTCAATATTTAACCGATATTCGTCAGCTATTGTTGTAGGAGGGACTCATGAGCAAAATTACAGAAATTCGTGTCCCTGACATTGGTGACTTTGCCGAAGTGGATGTGATCGAAGTTTTGGTGGCACCGGGAGATGAAGTGGTACAAGATGATTCCTTAATTACCTTGGAGTCCGATAAAGCGACGATGGAAATTCCTTCACCCTATGCCGGCAAAATTGAAAGCGTTAATATCGCTGTCGGAGATAAGGTCAAAGAAGGCTCTCTAATTGGTACGATTGAGATTGCAGATGGCGAAGCGTCAGCACCTGAGGTGAATACCTCTACTCAAGAGGCGCCAAAAGCAGAGACAGACGCTTCAGCGGCTCAAGAAAGCTCAACAGCGCCGCAAGCGGTGAGTGCAGCTGAGTTACCCGAAGCGGATAAGCAGTGCGAAGTGCTGGTGCTGGGCTCCGGCCCGGGTGGCTACACTGCTGCCTTCCGTGCAGCAGATCTTGGTAAAAAAGTGATTATGGTTGAACGCTACAGTCAAATTGGTGGCGTTTGCTTAAATGTGGGCTGTATCCCTTCTAAAGCCTTGTTGCATATGTCTGTGGTGTTGAATGAGACACGTGAGATGAGCCAGCACGGGATTACTTTTGCAGAGCCTGAAATTGATCTGAATAAAATACGAGATTTTAAGAATTCGGTGATCAATAAGCTCACCGGTGGCTTATCTGGCCTAGCGAAAGCCCGCAAAGTGGAAGTGGTGCAAGGCTATGGGAAGTTCAGTTCAGATCATACGGTCACCGTTGAAATGGCAGATGGCATGACACAAACCATCGCCTTTGAAAATGCCATTATTGCTGCCGGCTCCCGTGTGGTGAAATTGCCCTTTATTCCGCATGAGGATCCAAGAGTGATGGATTCCACCGATGCTTTAGAGTTAGAAGAGATTCCAGAACGCATGTTGGTGATTGGTGGCGGCATTATTGGCTTAGAGATGGCACAAGTTTATGACAGCTTAGGAGCGAACATCACGGTTGTCGAGCTAGGGGATACCATTATTCCAGGTGCAGATAAGGATATTACTCGTCCACTGCTGAAGAAGATCAAAAAACAGTATGAGAACATCTATCTAAATTCAAAGGTCACCCATGTTGAAGCGACTGAAAAAGGGTTGGTGGTCTCGTTTGAAGGCAAGGATTGTCCAGAAACCGATACCTTTGATCGTATTTTGGTTGCAGTCGGTCGTGCGCCTAACGGCAAGTTGATAGATGCCGAAAAAGCGGGTGTTCAGGTCAATGAACAGGGCTTTATTGAGGTGGATGCGCGTCAAAAAACCAATGTGGATCATATTTATGCCATTGGAGATATTGTGGGGCAACCGATGTTGGCGCACAAAGCGGTGCATGAAGGAAAAGTGGCCGCAGAAGTGATTGCAGGGCTACCCAGTGCCTTTACCCCAATGGGGATTCCTTCAGTGGCCTATACCGATCCAGAAGTGGCTTGGGCAGGTAAAACGGAAGATCAACTTAAGGCGGAAGGCGTTGAATATGAAAAAGGTGCTTTCCCATGGGCTGCTTCAGGCCGTAGCTTGAGTTTAGGTCGAGATGAAGGGGTGACCAAAGCGCTGTTTGATGCGAAAACCCATCGACTATTAGGCTGCGGTATGGTGGGGCCGAATGCAGGTGAGTTGATTGCTGAGGCGATGTTGGCCATAGAAATGGGGGCTGATATGCAAGATATCGGCTTGACCATTCATCCGCACCCAACCTTAAGCGAAACCTTCTGCTTTGCGGCAGAGATGGCAGAAGGCACCATTACCGATTTGATGCCGCCAAAGAAAAAGAAATAGACGCTTGTAAAAAAGCCCTGCGTAATGCAGGGCTTTTTTTAAGTTTGCCTTAACAGACAATCACGCTTTATTTAGAGCGTGATCTTTGAATTTATAGGCTAGCTTTTACTGTTGCTGTTCACCCGCATGGGCATGACCATGCTCAAGTTCTTCTTCTGTTGCATCGCGGACGGCCACGACTTCGATATCAAAAGTTAAATCCTGACCTGCCAGTGGATGGTTACCATCAACGGTCACACCTTCGTCAGTGACTTCAGTGATTTCAACAGATTGAGGGCCTTGTTCAGTCTGTGCTTCAAAACGCATGCCCACTTCTAGGTTTTCAACGCCTTGAAACATCTCTTTTGGAATGCCTTTTTGCACGAGGGCATCATGGCGTTCACCATAGGCTTCTGCTGCAGGAACGGTCACCGTAAATTTATCGCCCGGTTCTTTTCCTTCTAGCTCCTTTTCTAAGCCTGGAATAAGGTTGCCGTGACCATGTAAATAGGCCAAAGGCTGTCCATTAGAAGCGTCAAGAACGTTCCCTTCTTTGTCTTTCAGCGTATAGTTGATCTCAACAACCTTATCTTGTTCAATTTTCATTTTTAATTTTTCCTTGTTGGTTTAAAGTTATAATCTATCTTCTTACGAAGATCAAAGATTGAAATAAATTGTAACAATTTAATAGGGGGAAAAATGCAAAATTTATTGTTATGGCTCATCGTTTTTCACATTTTATTTGTCATGTCGTGGATGGCTGGTCTTTTTTATTTACCCAGAATTTTTGTCCATTATGTAGAAGGGCAAGAAAATGGGGAAGGTGTGGATCGATTGGTAGTGATGGCGCAAAAACTTTATAAGTTTATGACCTTAATCATGATGTTTGCGATTGGCACGGGGATTGCGCTTTGGGTGCTTTATTTCCCTGCGACAGCCGGTTGGCTGCATGTTAAAGTGACGTTGGTGCTTTTATTGTTGGCCTATCATTTATGGTGTAAGGTACAAGTTAAGCGCATGGCAGAGAATCATCAACTCAATCACACGGGTGTTTTTTACCGTTGGATGAATGAAATTCCACTTTTTCTTCTGTTTGGAATCTTGGTATTGGTCGTGTTTAAACCGTTCTAGATATGAGTGCCGAGGGGAGTCTTCCCCTCAAAAGCATGCTTAAGGTCTCTTAAAATTGATAACTTAACCGCAAACTGGCAGTGGTAATATTTTTGGCAATTGAAGTGTTACGGAAATATTGCACGGAAGGTGTGATATAAAAATCCGCCTTCAAAGGTTGGTAGCGCGCATAGATTTCATAAGCTTGTGTATCATCGATATTGCCATAGGAAGCGGATTGATAGCTGCCGGCAGCACCACCGGTCCATTGCGTATTGTATTGATGTTGAATACTTAAGCTTAACACCTTATTCAATTCATTGACTTCTGGACGACTATAGCCTAAGCGAAAAGCAAAGGTGTTTTGACCCATTTGATGTGAACCGGTTAAATAAAAACCGTAGTTATTCAGGTCATCTTGTGTGGTTTTTTTGAGGTGGGTGTGTTTCCCTGTGTGTAACCAAGCGCCACCAGAGAGTTTATGAATAGGTGTTTCCATGAGTTGCGTTTCAGCAATAAAAAAACCACCATCTTTATCCGGCGCGAAACTGTATTTACCTTCTTTGTCACCTATTCCTTTTCCTGAGAAGGCACCGAGAGTGGTTTTTAAATAAGGTTTTAAACCGATATTTAAGCCGGTGACCACACCGACTGTATAGTCTGGGAACTCGATGGTTGGATTGTTGGTGAATGGTGCAGCGAGAAATTGTGTATTCTCATCATTCATGATCTCATTGCCATCAAAAAAAGCGGTGGCATCCATTAAGCCGAAACTGATTTGATCTATGGCTGCGTGTTTAACAGCATAATCTATGTTGAGTTCAGAAATTTGTATGCGGCCATTATTATTTTTGTCTACGGCAGAAAAGGCATCTGCATTGACATCCGAAAACTGTGCGGTAATGCTCTTATCATCTGGTGTGGCATTACCTTCTAGATGTAAATTGATTTGCCAATCTTGTTTTTGATAATGGACGACTAGATCTGCAGAGGCAGAGAACCCAGCCTCTAATTTTTTGAGGTCACTCTTCTGGGCAACGGCCGTGATGCCGCCTTCATAACTAAAAGGGGGGGGTTCTGCTTGTGCAGCCGAAGTGGTGGCCAAAGCCATTGCGATCGCCAGTCTAATTTTGTTTAGAGTCATCTTTCAAAGTTCCTTTAAGGTTATTTAAGGTTATAGAGAATTAAACAATCGTGAGCCATTATAATGGCAAGCTGTATTCATGTAAATAGTAATTATTTACATTTGAGAATCTATTTATCCAAGGTTTTGTTGAGGATTCATTCACTGAAATATGGATAAGTTGATAAAATAGTGCCACTGTCATTAATTCGAGGAAATCTGGTGTCAAAAGCGCAACCAACGATTGGGATTGTGAGTTTAGGCTGTCCCAAAGCCACTGTAGATTCGGAACGCATTCTGACGCAACTGAGAGCAGAAGGCTACCAGTTGACGAATGATTATGAAGAGGCGGATGCCGTGATTGTTAACACCTGTGGATTTATTGATTCGGCGGTACAAGAGTCGCTGGATACCATAGGTGAAGCCCTTGAAGAAAACGGCAAAGTGATTGTCACCGGCTGTTTAGGCGCGAAATCTGACGTGATTACTGAAGCCCATCCTAAAGTGATGGCGGTTTCAGGGCCAGCGGCATATGAGGAAGTGTTGAATGCGGTTCATGAAGTGGTTGCGCCACCAGCGCACAATCCTTACATTGATTTGATGCCACCTCAAGGCATTAAGTTGACACCTAAGCATTATGCTTATCTCAAAATATCTGAAGGGTGTAATCATCGTTGTACCTTTTGTATTATTCCCTCAATGCGTGGCGATTTGGTCAGTCGTCCAGTCGGAGAAGTGTTATCAGAAGCGAAACGACTTAAAGAGGCGGGCGTCAAAGAGCTTTTAGTCGTTTCTCAAGATACGGCAGCTTATGGCGTCGATTTTAATTACCGAACGGATTTTGCAGAGGGGCGTCCCACCAAAACCTCCATGCATGGTTTGGCTGAAGCCTTAGGCGAACTCGGTGGGGTGGATGAATTTTGGGTACGGCTGCATTATGTCTATCCCTATCCCAATGTGGAAGAGGTCATTCCGCTGATGGCTGAAGGCAAAATTTTGCCTTATTTAGATATGCCCTTACAACATGCGCATCCGCGTGTACTTAAAGCGATGAAGCGTCCTGGTAATATTGAGAAAACGCTTGAACGCATTCAACGTTGGCGTGAACAAGTGCCGAATCTGACCATTCGCTCTACTTTTATTGTCGGGTTTCCGGGGGAAACGGAAGAAGAGTTTCAAACGTTGCTCGATTTTTTGCAAGAGGCCAAACTGGATCGAGTGGGGTGTTTTCAGTATTCCCCGGTTGAAGGGGCGGTGGCCAATGAGATTGCGGAGCAGGTCCCTGATGAGATTAAACAGGCTCGCTATGAACGTTTTATGTTGACCCAGCAGCGTATCAGTGCCGAAAAGATGCAAGCGAAAGTTGGGCAAGTCATGCAGGTGTTGGTGGATGAGATTGACGACGAAGGCGCGGTCGCACGTTCTATGGCCGATGCGCCAGAGATTGATGGATTGGTGTTTATCCCGGATGCGTATGAGCTCAATCCAGGAGAGTTTGTGACCGTCAGAATTACCGATGCAGATGAATATGATCTTTGGGCTGAGCCGGTTGAGAGCGCCAAGCAAGAAATAAAAGCGATCGAGTTATCCTAATGGCAGATGTATGGCAACAGATTGAATCAAACCTCTTGCAACTGATGGTTTGGTTCAGTCAACTATTAGAACCTTATTTTGAACTATTGGCCTTTGCTTGGGTTGCAACGCTCTTGGTCATTTTTGGGAATGACTTACTCAAATGGCTGAAAAAACAACTCGCAAATTTGGGGCTGTTCTGGCGATTGACGCTTTTTGTGTTGATCAGTGCTTTTGGGTTTTCGTTGTTAATCAATTATGGCGTGCCGTTTATCCAGGGTGGCCTTTATGCGGTGGCGGAAGCTTGGCGTCCGCTTCTGATTATTTTTGCCTTTTATCTTCTGGGTTATTTCGCCCAAAAACGGGGCTTATTGTAAAATTCCCATGAGCGCTTCTTAAGCGCGCTCTTGAGGATAATGAATGTCGGTAATGACCCAATGTTTTTTTCCTTCTGGCGTGTGTACAACAACTTCATCTTCTATGGCTTTGCCAAGACAGGCACGTGCAATAGGGGCTTTAAATGATACGTAGCCCTCTTCTCCATAGATTTCTTCTGCACCGACAATGCGAAATTTAAGTTGTTCACCCGCTTCATCTTCTAGGGTGACCCAAGCACCAAAATAGACCTTGCCTGCTTGTCTGGGATGAAACTCAACCACTTGTGCATTTTCAAGTGTTTTGCGTAAAAAACGAACACGTCGGTCAATTTCGCGCAAGCGTCTTTTATTATATTGATAGTCGGCATTTTCAGAACGATCTCCAAGACTGGCTGCCCAGCTGACAATTTTGGTAACTTCAGGCCGCTCTTTACGCCAAAGATGATCTAGTTCATCTTTAAGTTTTTGATAGCCTTCGGGTGTGAGCGGTTGTGGTTTTTTCATGAGTTTATAATGATTAAAAAATCAGGTATTGTATCCTGTTTTCAAATGAATCAAAATAGACAGATGCGAGGATTTATCGCCATCCCTTTAACTGAGGCAGATCGCCAACAACTCCAGTTGGCGGTGACTCAAATCAAGAAACAACTGTCAGCTGATGAACAGCAACAGGTGCGCTGGGTGCCACCTGAAAATTATCATATGACGCTCTACTTTTTAGGCAATGGTTTTTCTGAAGCACGGATTCAGCGTATTCAACAAGGAATGAAAACGTGGTTGCAGGCAGGGTGGACAAGTTTTGAGGTCGAGCCTATTAGGTTAGAAGCTTTCCCTTCTGTTCAACGGCCTCGGCATTGGGTGGTGCGCGTAGAGAATGTGCCCCCTTTACAAGCTTTATATCAACGAGTGCTAAAAGGTGTGGAAGCCTTAGGTTTTCCAAAGCCCAGACAGGCGTTTATCCCGCATATTACCGTCGCGCATTTAAAAAAAGGTGTGTTATTGACTGAAGCTCAGAGGGCAATAAAGTCGATGTCTGCCATAAAGGTGCAACAGGTTTGCTTATTTAAAAGCGAGCTGAAACCGAGTGGGGCAGTTTATAAGCCCTTGTATTGTGTGCCCTCTACGGATTTACATGCCACCGATTTTATCGTTCCAAAGGCTGCCGTAGATGAGTGCAAAGAGTAATCCGATTAAGAAGACGATATACCAGTTTCGGTGACGCAGTTTTTCTATCTGGCTCTCTTCATCGGGACGATCTTTAAAGTAAATATACATAAAGCCAAGTGCTGAGATGAGGCCTGCAATGTTGGCAAAGACCACACTTCCCGTGAAGGCGGAAGTTAACCCAAGAGCTAGAATAATGATAAAAACAATCAGTAAATTTCGCATGGGGCGCTCCTTAGATTTTTGTGACTGTTATTTTAATAGATTAGGAGGTTGGAATGTATAAAATCGGATTTTATGTGCCTGAAAGCCATTTGGAGCAGGTGAAGCAAGCGATGTTTGTAGCCGGCGCTGGTAAAATTGGACACTATGAGCAGTGCAGTTGGCAAGTGAAAGGGCTGGGACAGTTTAAGCCAATGCCAGGTAGCCATGCCTTTATTGGAGAAGTTGGAAAGGTTGAAACCCTAGAGGAATATCGAGTTGAAATGGTCTGTGAAACCGATAAAATCCAGCAGGTCATTATAGCCTTAAAGCAGGCGCATCCCTATGAAACGCCCGCCTATGATGTGGTTAAAATAGAGATTTTTGAATAAAAGAGTTGTTATTTACGCATACAAAGGTCTTACGCATTTTTAGCCGTAGAAACATCTCGTGCAATGGTTTCTAAAGTCGGCACCGAAAGGTGATGCGTCTGAGCCATCTTTAAAGCTCTTGCTAAACGAGCAGGTGCAGAGCGACCCATACATTTGTGCTCTGGGTCGCCATCAAAGGCTTCTAACATGCCGTCGATGAGACTTTCTTTCTCCCATTGAATACCGGTCAGTGCTGACTGGATTTTCAGGACATCTTCCGCGACCGCTTCCATCAATTCAGCGTGTTCATCGCGCAGCTGTTGCACAGTACAGCCCTCAGGCAGTTCAAGTCCGGCGATATTGGTGGTCAAGATATAGAGATTTTTGCGCACCAATTCATAGGTCATCTCTTCAAGGCTATCCACCAGATAACTGGGTAAATCTAAGGTGGCTAAAGCATCAAAGACTAAACGCGCGTGCGGTCCCCATATTGGAGAGGGCAGCACCACTTTGCTGTCCATCCCTTTTTTCTTTTCAAACCAAACGGAAATGACAGTGGGCGTTTCAATTTGATGTTGTTGCCAGTCTCTAGGCAGCAGTTCATTTTGAATCAAAATGGTGCGATCTTTCCATACTTCAGGCAGTTGTTCGAGCACAGGATGGAGGTCATTTTCCCCAACCGCAATTAAGACCGCTGTTGGCGCTGTCACCTCTTGCGCGACGCTCTCCATAGACATTTGTCGAGTCACGGGGATGACAGGATAGCCTGATTTTAAAAAGCCACGCGCAAAAACGCTGCCCAGTTCCCCTAAGCCGACCACAACAATTGGATTTGCTAATGTTTTCATTCTTAATTCCTTTTCAATCATTTTCATTTTGTCTGCACTATAATGGAGACCTTTACACGGGATGACGCCACGGCTAAAAATGGCTAAAATTTTAGCGCGCACAGCACTTATTGCAAAGGTCGCATCGTGAATTAAATCATTTAAGGAAAGTTTACCGCATGTCTCATCAACCGAAAAGAGCGCCTTTTACCTGGCATTATTATTTGATGGCTTTAGGTGTCTTAATGGCATTATTGGCATTGACGCTTTCAGCTTGGGGCAGTGCCATTGCAGCCTTAGGCTTTGCGTTTGTTTTTTTACCAAATTTGCTGTTTAAACTGCATACGCGGATTATTTTGGCGATATTATTTGCGGTGGTCTATGTGATGGGCTTTCCGCCAGCCGATGTAGTGATTGAAATGATGAAGACAAATCAGTAGGTGTTGAGATGGGTGAACAGCAGCTCAGTCGAGCCATTGAGGACATTTTAAAAGCAATCTATAAATTGTCGGAAACCCAAGAAGATGAAAAACAAGGGGTGTCGACGACACTTTTGGCAGAGCGCTTGGGGGTGTCTAAAGCAAATGTTTCCATGACCTTAAAAAAGCTGGCAGAACGCGGGCTGGTTGAGCACGCGCCCTATTATGGTGCACATCTCACGGAAGCCGGGCGTCGGGTGGCAGTGGGGTTGATTCGTAAGCATCGGATTTTAGAACTCTATCTGGTGGAAAAGCTGAACTATGGTTGGGATGAAGTGGATGCAGAAGCGGAAGTGTTGGAGCATACGATTTCCGATAAGCTGACACATCAGATGTGGCTGGCTTTGGGCAAACCCACGCATGATCCTCATGGTTCCCCCATTCCGTCGGCCGATTTTGAAGTTCCAGATGAACCTTGGTTTCCTTTAAGTGAAGCAGAAGAGGGGGCGCTGGTGGAAATTCAACGGATTCGCAATGGCTCGCCAGAAGCGTTACGCTATTTACAATCTTTAGGTTTGATGACTGGGCAGGTGGTTAAGGTGATCAGTAAAGCGCCACTGAAGGGACCCATCACCTTACAGGTTGACGGGAAAGCACAGGTGGTGGATACCCGCTTAGCAGAAACCATTGGAGTCAAGCCGCATGCCACATAAAAGTACGGCTTTGACGACAAAACAGCAGTTGGAGTTATTAGAAAGTCTCAATGGCGCGGTGATTTGGTTGGACCAGCAGACCCGCATTCGCTATCTCAATATTGCTGCCTCAGAATTGCTGCAGATCTCAAGTCGCCAAGCGCAAGGTGTGCTTTGGCGTTCCGTCGTGCCGAACCTATTTCCAGAAATTGAGTCGATTCGAGATGAAAAACTGACCGTGCATGAATATACCTTGCAGCGACCGGATGCGAGTAAATTGCGCATCAGTGCCACCATCGTACCGTGTGAATTGGAGGATCAACCAGGCTGGCTATTGGAACTGTTTAATATTGAACGTCATCAGCAGATTACCGAAGAGGATGAGCGCTGGCATCAATATGAGGCGGGTAATATGTTGGTGAAGACCTTGGCACATGAAGTCAAAAATCCGCTGGCTGGTATCTATGGCGCGGCGCAACTATTAGAAAAACAGTTACAGAAGCAGTCACAGCCGCAGGCAGAGAAAACGGTGCGTTTTACACAGGTGATTCTGAAGGAAGTGCAGCGATTAGAGAACCTAGTGAACCGCATGCTGGGGCCTGAACTCAATATGGAAAAACAGCCGGAAAATATTCATTACCTTATTCGCTATGTGTTGGAGGTGTTAGAAAGCAGTAAACCGAAAAATGTGGCGATTAAATTGGATTATGATGCCAGTATTCCAGAAATTGAAATAGCGTTTGAACCGATGGTGCAAGCTTTAATGAATATTATTCTGAATGCTTATCAAGCGATGGAGAAACATGGCGGCATTTTGACCATTCAAACGCGTGTTGAACGAAAATTTACCCTTGGAAATGCCACGCACCCTCTGGTGGCAGTCATTTCGATTACGGACGAAGGCGAAGGGATTCCGCCAGAGATGTTTGATTCAATTTTTTATCCGATGGTGACCAGCAAAAAAGCCGGTACTGGCTTGGGACTGCCTGTCTCGCAAAATATTGTACGCGCTCATGATGGGCTGATTGTGGCCAGTAGTGAGCCGGGGGAAACCTGTTTTAAAATTTATTTACCTTTAGGTGTGACAAAATGAAAAGAAAAGCACAAGTACCGGTGGTATGGATCGTGGATGATGATGCTTCGGTGCGTTGGGTGCTGGAGGCGGCTTTAGAAGACAAACCCTATGAGGTGTATGCATTTGACAGTCCGCTACAAGCGTTGCAACATTATGAGCAAGCACCGCCCACCGTGGTCATTTCCGATGTGCGGATGCCTGAGATGGATGGCCTGACCTTTATGGAAGCCCTGCACGAGCAAAATCCAGATTTGCCCGTCATTATTATGACCGCGCATGCAGACTTAAGTACGGCGGTGAAAAGTTATCAGAGCAAAGCTTTTGAATATCTACCGAAACCGTTTGAGGTGGATGATGCCATCAGTTTTATTGAGCGGGCGATTAAAAAGCAGTTTTCGGGTCGTAAAATCTCAAGCAAGAAAACAGCCGATAAACAGCCCCTCAATATTATTGGGGGCGCACCGGCGATGCAGGAGGTGTTCCGTATTTTGGGACGGGTTTCCCAGCTAGATGTGACCGTGCTCATCAATGGCGAGACCGGGACCGGTAAAGAGCTGGTGGCCAAAGCGCTGCATGAACTGAGTCCACGAGCGCATCAGCCTTTTGTCGCGCTGAATACGGCTGCCATTCCACGAGATCTTTTAGAGTCCGAACTCTTTGGTCATGAAAAGGGGGCTTTTACGGGGGCGAACAGCCAACGCATTGGCCGCTTTGAAGAGGCCAATGGTGGCACGCTGTTTTTAGATGAAATTGGGGATATGCCGGTGGATTTGCAGACCCGGTTGCTGCGGGTGTTAAATGATGGCAGTTTTTATCGGGTTGGTGGGCGTTCGCCGATTCGCAGTGATGTCCGCATCATTGCCGCAACGCACCAAAATATGGAGCAGTTGGTACGAGAAGGTCGATTTCGGGAAGATTTGCTCTATCGTCTGAATGTGATTCGGATTAAGGTGCCCGCTTTAAGAGAGCGGCGAGAGGATATTCCCTTACTGTTGCAATTCTACTTAGAAGAAGAGGCGAAAACCTACGGATTGGAAGAGAAGCAGCTCAGTAAATCGGTTGAAAAATATCTCTCAAGCCTCCCCTGGCCAGGCAATGTGCGTCAACTGCGGAGTCTATGCACCTGGCTGACCATTATGGCACCAGACAAGGTGGTGCAGATGGAGGATCTCCCTTTGGAATTGCAGCAGGGACACCTGCCATTGACGGTCAGTGAGCAGGAAACGGATTGGGAGCGTCCGTTGTATCACTGGGCGGAAAACTTTTTAGCTGAGGGTAAAGAAGGGTTGTATACAGCGGCAGAACCAAAAATGGAGAAGGTGTTAATAGAAGCGGCTATGAAGGCGAGCCTGAATCATCGGCAGAAAGCGGCCGTTTTGCTTGGCTGGGGGCGCAATACCTTGACGCGCAAGATGCAAGCACTGGGATTGGATAAAGACTGATGCTGAAAGAGTTATGGCAATCCTTGACCACCCCTGTGCAAAGTCCAGAAGTAAAAAAAATGGGTTTTTTGCATGAAACCATTGCGATGGCCGCGCGAAGAGAGCGCTGTTTTTCCACCTGGCAGAGCCATTATCAGAATTGTCAGCGCGCCATTTTAAAGTTGGCCAAAGCGTGTGAAGACAAAACGTGTATGGTCATTTTGGGAGCAGGTTCTCTGCAAGATATACCGTTGCCTCGTTTAGCGAGCCAATTTCAAAAAGTGATCTTAGTGGACATTGTCTTTTTAAAAGAGAGTCGAGACTATGCTCAACGTTATGCGAATGTCGAGCTGCATGAAATTGAAATCACCGGTTGGGTGGCGCCGATCTATCGCAAAGAACTGACCAAACCCTCGAGAATTAAAGCTACCTTGGTACAGATTGAGCAACACCTGGGCAAAAACAGGGCGGCGGCTGCGGAAAACGCCAAATTCCCCAGTCCTGCCAAGCAGTTGGCGTCTATTTGGGCAGAAAACTCGGTTTCTGCGGTGGTTTCCTTAAACTTGATTACCCAAATTCCTTTAATTCCAGTGCGCTGGTTGATCGAACAACAGCAGCTTCCAGAGACTTTAGCCGGTGAAGTTGGCACTCTGATCGTCAAGCAGCATTTGGATTTTTTACAGCAGCAGTCCTGCCCAGTCTGTTTGATTGCAGATCGAGAAGACATTGAATTTAACCGAGCGGGAAAAGTGCTCGACCGCTGGGATCCCACTTGGGAAGTGTCCCTGCCTGAACCTGAAAGGCAGTGGGAGTGGGTGTTAATGCCATTGGGTGAGTATGACCGCAATAAAGGGCAAAAAAATCTCGTGGGGGTTAGCTATTTTTAGCTTTTAGCAGTGCCTTTTCAGGTTCCCAAGCCAAGTTTATTAAGGCTTGCCACTCGGGTTTACAGAGCAAATTAAAGGTCTGTTGCTGCTGAGTGATCGGGCAGGGAAAGCTTAAAAAGAAGTTGCTGAGCTGCATATCTACTTTAGGCTCTGTTTGAGTGTGTCCATAAAGCCGGTCGCCAACTATGGGGTGCCCTAAGGCGGCACAGTGGCGGCGAATTTGATGTTTGCGGCCGGTTTCAATTTGAATCTCTAGCAAACTTCTGCGCCCTTGCGCATCTGTTTCAGTGGTGAGTCCTTGCAGCCAGCTTTTGGCAGGCTTGCCGTCAATAGGCAGATCGCATAGCTGGTTTTGCGGCATAAATTCGCCTTCAACCCAAGCCAGATAACGCTTTTCGGTTTGTCGACTTTCGAACAGTTGGCTTAACTGCGCCGCGATTTTTTTTCCGTGGCCGAGTAATAGAATGCCATCGGTGTGACGGTCTAATCGATGAATAATAAATGCTGGCCGCTGTTGCGCATCATGCATTTCTACCCAACGATAAAGTGCATGCGCATCGCTCCATTTACTGCCCTGTGATGCCATCCCTTTGGGCTTATACCAAACGGAATAGTCGTCATAGTCGGCTAAACACGTGGGGGTGGGCGCTTGGGTGTGCAGCAGTTCCGGTTGATAATATAAAAAGAGTTGCTGTCCTGGATTGAGTTGCTTTTTGGCACGCCGGACTCTTTCAGGTTTGCGCTTTGGCGATTGTAGCCAAACACTGCCATTCTTGAGCAGCTGTTTTAGGGTTTGCTGGCTAAGTTGATGCTGTGTCAGCTGAGTCAGTACATTTAACAGCGTATCCGGCTGGGTGACTAAAAGGTCATATTGACCTGCTTGCTTTGCTGAAAAATCAGTCACCCTGTTTGCTTCCTAAAAGATAAGCCTCGATCAGTGCCTGTTTTAAGGCGTCTTCAGACGTTAACTGATTTTTATATTTTGCCAATAGCTTTTCAGTGGCTTGTGCAGCCTGTTGCGTTTTTCGCGCCTTTTCGAAGCCTTCCCAGTCAAAATGCGTGCCATCTTCAGAGATAAATTGCGCTACAACAGGATCCTCACTGCTGAAATGTACTGGTTCAACCTCAAGAATTTCATAGAGATAGCTGTATTGGTCAATGTTATTTTGCGTCGCAATATGGTGGTAAACTGGAATGGGGTTTTCCGGATCATAATGTAAATGATCGAGATCCAGCGTCCCTTTGAGGGTTAAGTTTTCGCCTTTAAAACTGGTTTCAATTTGTGCATTGAGCGGGGTCGTCATAATGATGGTTAATACCTTATAAATAGAGACCTTTGCACGAGATGGTTCTACGGCTAAAAATGGCTAAAATTTCCCCTATCGTTGTTGGAAAACTTGGCAATAGATGGCTATTGCCAGCGTTTCCCGCCTAGATATGGAAAATTTTTTCTCATTTTTAGCTCGCATCCCACTCATGCAAAGGTCTCAGGGGAATTAAGCTGATTGCTTAAAAGTTCCCAGGGAAAATTAATCAAGTTTCTTGTTTATAGTTTGCAGGCATTGGCTCTCTGCCAATGCCCTATTGTCACTTTAAAAAAGCAGGTTTTGTAACTTGCGCCGATAGGTGTTGACCAACTCAGGTTGAGAGGCTTGCAAGGCGTCAAATAGCTCGAGTAGGGTTTGACGGGCAATGCCATCTTTATAGTCGCGATTGACCATAAACAGTTTGAGTAAGGTTTGCATGGCTTCCTCGATCTTATTATGTAGCATGAGATAGCCAGCCAGATCATAGAGTGCCTCCGCATTATTGGGGTCTTTTTCTAAAGTTTGTTGAATCTGTTCAATATCGCCAGCTTCAGCCACAATGCTGGAGAAGCGTAAAATCAACCCAAGTTCTTTCCCTTCAGGGGATTTTTTCGCTTCATCAGGCAGTTTATTAAACAGAGCTTGCGCCTTATCCATATGACCGGTCTGCAGATACATCTTCACCAGGTCTAAATGAACCTTGTAATTATTGGGGTTAGCTTGAGAGGCTTTGCCCAGCAATTCGGTCGCTTCTTCATAGCGGCCTTCAGCAAAGGCTTGTTGCGCTTGCAAGCGAAGCTCTTCGGACTCATCAGGTTTTAGGTAAGGTTCTAAGGCTGCTTTAAATTCAGTAATTGGCAAGGCGCCTTGCAGCTCTTTGACCACTTCTCCTTTATGGAAAATTTTGAAATGAGGAATGCCCCGAATCTGGAATTGAGCCGCCAGTTCCTGTTGCTCTTCAGTATTGACTTTCGCCAAAATAAAACGCCCTGCCCACTCTTGCGCCAGCTGTTCTAAGAGGGGCATCACTTGTTTGCAGGGACCACACCAAGGCGCCCAGAAGTCAACTAAGACCGGCAAGTGCATGGAGTTTTCAATCACCATTTGTTGAAAATTTTCAGGGGTAATTTCGACAATCATTGCTTGTGACATTCATCTTCTCCATTAACGGTTTTTTTTAAGTCGTATAAAGTCTCTAATGCTTGTTTAGGGGTCATCTCATCTGGATTTATTTCCATAAGGGCTTTTTTCAGTTTTTCAAGTGCAAGCGCCTCGGCAGAGGGAGGAGGTGGAGCGTCTATTTCAGCAAAGAGATCAAATTGTGGACTGGGCGCTTGCGCTTGCTGTGCACTCTGTTTTTCCAGCATGTTGAGCAAGGTTTTGGCGCGTTGAATGACCGGTTTAGGAACGCCTGCCAGTGCGGCGACTTGTAGTCCATAGCTTTGTGAAGCGGGCCCCGGCTGCACTTGGTGCAAGAACACAATTTTATCCTGATGCTCCATTGCGGTCAGATGCACATTACTGACGGTGGTAAAGGACTCAGCCAGTTGGGTCAGTTCAAAATAGTGTGTGGCAAAGAGACAGTAGCCTTTGATTTCACTGGCCATCTGCTCTGCAATCGCCCAAGCCAGCGCCAAACCATCAAAGGTCGAAGTCCCACGGCCGACTTCATCCATTAGAATCAAGGAATGCTCCGTGGCATGGTGCAAAATATTGGCCGTTTCTGTCATTTCTACCATAAAGGTAGAACGCCCTGAGGTCAGATCATCTGAAGCACCAATGCGGGTAAAAATGCGGTCCACAGGCCCAATGGTTGCGCCAGCAGCGGGCACATAGCTGCCCATATAGGCCAAAATCACAATTAAAGCCGTTTGCCGCATATAGGTCGATTTGCCCCCCATATTGGGACCGGTAATAATTTGCAGTCTTTTTTGTTCGCTAAAAAGGGTGTCATTGGGGATAAAAGGCTCTGAAGAGAGCGCTTCCACCGTTAAATGGCGACCTTGTTCGATTTGAAGGACAGGGGCATTGCTAAATTGAGGGCAATTGAGGTCGAGCGCTTGTGCTTGATAAGCGAGATTAGAGAGGACATCCAGCTCAGCGATCGCATCCGCCAAATTTTGTAAGGGCTCCAGATGTCGATTCAGCATTTCGAGTAGTTGCTGATAGAGCCATTTTTCTCGTGCGAGCGCTTTTTCACCCGCGCTTAACACCTTATCTTCAAAGGTTTTTAATTCTGGCGTAATGTATCGTTCTTGCGCTTTTAGCGTTTGACGGCGCACATATTCAGCCGGTACCTGCTCGCTGTACTGTTTGCTGACCTCAATATAGTAGCCATGTACACGGTTATAGCCAACCTTAAGCGTGGGAATGCCGGTGCGTTCTTTTTCCCGTTGTTCAAGTGCAATGAGATAGTCGCCGGCTTGCGATTTCAAGGCGCGCAGTTCGTCCAGTTCTGTATCATAGCTGTGTTTAATCACGCCGCCATCTCGAATCAACATCGGTGGGTTATCAATAATGGCACGATCGAGTTCATCGGCCAGCTCTGGCTGGGGAGTTAAGGCGTGTTGCAGGGCTTTTAACTTTTCACTTGCAAGAGGGGTGAGGGTTTGATAGAGCGCTGGTAACGCCTTTAAGGCGATCCCCAATTGCAACAGATCACGAGGTCGTGCATTGTAAAGCGCGACGCGGCTTAAAATGCGTTGTAAGTCACCGATCGGTTTCAGCTGGCTTTGCACAGTTTCATAATTTAAATTTTCAAGCAGCTCTCCAATCGCCTGTTGTCGTTGCTGCAAGGTTGGAAGGTGGCGCAAAGGTTGGTTGAGCCAGCGACGCAGTAAACGAGACCCCATAGCGGTTTGACATTGGTCCAGAATGGCAAATAGGGTATGCGCTTGTCCCCCTTGTAAATTTTGGTCCAGCTCTAGATTGCGGCGACTGGTGGCATCCAATACCAAGGCGTCGGTGGCTTCATAGCTGTGCAAACTGGTGATGTGGCTAAGCTGATTTTGCAACATGGCATTGGCATAGTGCAGAATGGCACCTGCTGCCGCCTGAATGGGTAAACTTTGCTCACAGCCAAAAGCGGTGAGGTCTTGCGTTTGGAAATGCTGAATCAAGCGTTGACGACCCGCTTGCGGTTCAAAATGCCAAGCAGGATAACGCACCCAGCGCGTGCTGGCATATTCAGAGCTTAGTTGCGCTAGACGTTCATCCGTTTCATCGGGGATTAAAATTTCGGCCGGTTTGAGCCGTTCTATTTCTGCTTGAAGCGCTTGAAAATCCTCTAAGGCTGTGGCTTCAAAACGACCGCTGGAGACTTCTAAAATCGCCAGTCCAAAGGTCTGATTAACCACGGCTATGGCGGCCAATAAGTTTTCGCTACGCTCTTCAAGAAGCGCTTCTTCAACTAAAGTGCCAGGGGTGATAATGCGGACCACTTTACGTTCCACTGGCCCTTTTGAAGTAGCTGGATCCCCAATCTGTTCACAAATCGCGACCGATTCCCCTAACTTGACCAGTTTGGCCAAATAGCTTTCCGCCGAATGGTGGGGGATGCCCGCCATGGGAATCGGTTGTCCAGCAGATTTGCCGCGCGCAGTGAGGGTGATGTCGAGCAGTTGCGACGCCTTAACCGCATCTTCATAAAACAGTTCATAAAAATCCCCCATGCGATAAAACAGCAGGTGATCCGGATGTTCGGCCTTTACCTTTAGATACTGTTGCATCATGGGCGTGTGTTGTGCAGTGGTCTCTTTTTTGGGCATCGGATTGCAAAATTCTAAATAAAAAGGGTATGCTAACTTAAACGCTCAGCAAAGTTAAGTGGGCGTGGAAGGTGAATCTGAAGGAAGGGGTGAAATGAATCAACTGATGAAGACATTGGTGCCATTAACAGCACAGTTAAAACGGGAAGGCTTAAAAATCGTTACCGCAGAATCTTGTACCGGGGGCATGATTGCCGAAGCCTTAACGCGGCTACCGGGGAGTACCGCCTGGTTTGATCGCGGTTTTGTGACCTATACCAATGAGGCTAAGCAGGAGATGTTGGGTGTGAAAGCCGAGGTCTTTTTGACTGATGGGGCAGTGAGCCAAGCCTGTGTTGAGCAGATGGCACAAGGTGCTTTAAAGCAAGCCCATGCACAAGTTGCTGTAGCGGTCAGTGGTATTGCTGGACCTACAGGGGGGACGGATGCAAAGCCAGTGGGCACCGTTTGGATGGCTTGGGCGCGGCAGAGCGCAAGTGGCGAGGTGGTTGTGAAAAGTGAACGCTTTTTATTTAAAGGGGATCGCACCGCGGTACGCCAGCAATCCACTTTAGCTGCCTTAATGGGGGTGAAAAAACTGTTGGTGTAAAAGCAGTGAAATAGCTCGATATTTATGGGATAATATTCCGTCATTTTTTGCCGCTCGATTGAAGAAGCCGATAAGGAAGGAAGTCATGGACGAAAATAAGAAAAAAGCGCTGGATGCTGCTTTGGGACAGATTGAAAAACAGTTTGGGAAAGGTTCCATTATGCGCATGGGAGATAAAAATGCCCAGCGTGATATTGATGCCGTTTCAACCGGTTCTTTAGGCTTAGACATCGCTTTAGGAATAGGCGGACTTCCTCGAGGGCGTATTGTAGAAATTTATGGTCCAGAGTCTTCTGGTAAAACCACCTTGACCTTGCATGCCATTGCGGAAATGCAAAAGTTGGGTGGCACAGCGGCCTTTGTGGACGCAGAGCATGCACTCGATCCGATTTATGCAGAAAAACTGGGGGTTGATATTGACAATCTACTGGTGTCACAACCGGATACGGGTGAACAAGCGCTTGAAATTGCCGATGCATTGGTACGTTCGGGGGCAGTCGATATTGTGGTCATTGACTCAGTCGCTGCCTTGACCCCAAAAGCAGAAATTGAAGGCGATATGGGTGATTCGCATATGGGCTTGCAAGCGCGTTTGATGTCGCAGGCTTTGCGTAAATTGACTGCGAATATTAAGCGCACCAATACATTGGTCATCTTTATTAACCAAATTCGTATGAAGATTGGGGTCATGTTTGGAAGCCCAGAAACCACCACCGGTGGGAATGCCTTGAAATTCTATGCTTCAGTTCGTTTGGATATCCGTCGAATTGGCGCCATTAAAAAGGGCGAAGAGATCCTTGGGAATGAGACCCGAGTGAAGGTGGTGAAAAACAAAGTGGCGCCGCCTTTTAAGCAAACCGAATTTGAAATCCTCTATGGTGAAGGCATTTCGCGTGAAGGTGAAATTATTGATTTAGGGGTAAAAGAGAAACTCATTGAGAAATCAGGCTCTTGGTATGCTTATCAAGGTCAAAAAATTGGCCAAGGTAAGGATAATGTGCGTAATTTCTTAAAAGAAAATCCCGAGATTAAAGAGACGATTGAACAACAACTGCGTGAAAAATTGCTGCCGCAAAAAGTTGAGCAGATTGAAGCTGAACAGTAGATGCTAGCGAGTGCAGAAACGGAAATTCCTCAGCTGATTCAGCAGATGCAGAGAAAGCTGTTGAGTTGGTTGGCGGTGCGAGAGCATGGGGACTTAGAGTTAAAACAGAAGTTTCAACACAGCTTTGCTGAAAAAATAGCCCATCTGACCCTGCAGGACTGGGAAAATTGGCAAAAAGCTTCGCCTGAAAACTCAAAGATGGCTGAATCGATTTTAGCCTCGGGGGCTTGGCAGGATTGGCAAAGCTGGTGGCCATGGTTTTTAGAACAGGCGCAAGCAGAGAATTGGCAGTCGGATGAACGTTATGTGGAAGCCTATGTGCATCAAGCGCTGCAAAAAGGACAAGGCCCCAATAAAATCCGACAAACCTTGCAGCAACGCACTTCACGATCAGACTTGATTGAAGCCTATTTGGCGTTGGAGGATGCGGATTGGATAGGCTTGGCACAACAGGTGCTCATTAAAAAATATGGCGATGCGCAAAAACCGAACCAGCGTAATGAGCAGGCCAAGCGCATGCGTTTTTTGCAGAGCCGGGGCTTTACCAGTGAACAGATTTGGAAAAGTTTTCAATAAGATATTATCAGAGACCTTTGCATGAGATGGTTTTACGGCTAAAAATGGCTAAAATTTCCCTTATCGTTGTTGGAAAACTTGGCAATAGTTGGCTATTGCCTGCGTTTCCCGCCTAGATATGGAAAATTTTTTCTCATTTTTAGCCGTAAAACCATCTCATGCAAAGGTCTCTTAACAAATTTATTTTTAAAAGTTGAAGGTTACCCTTTATGACCAGTGCAGAACTCAGAAAAGCGTTTATAGACTTTTTTGTTAAAAATGGCCATACCGCTGTTCACTCGAGCCCAGTGGTGCCTGCTAATGATCCGACTTTGCTGTTTACCAATGCAGGCATGGTGCAGTTTAAGGATGTGTTTCTTGGCAAAGAGAAACGCGATTATACGCGTGCGACCAGCGTGCAACGCTGTATTCGGGCGGGTGGTAAGCACAATGATTTGGAAAATGTTGGCTATACCGCACGTCACCACACCTTTTTTGAGATGTTGGGGAACTTCAGCTTTGGAGATTATTTTAAGCGTGAAGCCATTCAATATGCTTGGGAATTCTTGACGAAAGAGTTGGGATTGCCAGAAGAGAAACTCTGGGTGACCGTCTTTGAAGAGGATCAGGAAGCGGAAGCGATTTGGTTGCAAGAGGTGGGGGTGAGTCCCGAGCGCTTCTCGCGTTGTGGTGCCAAAGATAATTTCTGGTCAATGGGCGATGTCGGTCCTTGCGGCCCCTGTTCAGAGATTTTCTACGACCATGGTCCAGAAGTGGCCGGTGGCCCTCCAGGCTCGCCTGATGAAGACGGTGATCGCTATATTGAGATTTGGAATCTGGTGTTTATGCAGTTTAACCGGGATGCGGATGGTACCCTAACGCCACTTCCCAAACCTTCTGTCGATACGGGCATGGGATTGGAGCGTTTGGCTGCAGTGATGCAAGGTGTTCACAATAACTATGATATTGACCTTTTCCAAGCCATTGTGAAAAAAGCCTCTGAGTTGACCGGTGAAAAAGATTTAACCCATAGCTCTTTAAGAGTGATTGCCGACCATATTCGCTCTTGTGCCTTTATGATTGTAGACGGAGTGCTGCCTGCGAATGAAGGGCGTGGTTATGTGCTGCGTCGCATTATTCGCCGTGCCATTCGTCATGGGTATAAACTAGGGGTCAATCAACCTTTCTTCCACAAGCTGGTCCCGACTTTGGTGGATCAGATGGGAGACGCTTATCCTGAACTGCCTAAAGCGCAAGCGGAAGTAGAACGCGCTTTGAAGTTAGAAGAAGAACGTTTTGCCGAAACGCTTGAACACGGCATGAAGCTATTAGAAGAGGCGATTGCCAACCTAAAAGGGCACGTTATTGACGGTGAACTGGCCTTTAAACTCTATGATACCTATGGTTTCCCATTGGATTTAACCGCCGATGTCGCACGGGAACGTGGGTTGACAGTGGATGAAGCCGGTTTTGCTAAAGCGATGGAAGCGCAAAGAGAACGGGCGCGTGCGGCCAGCAATTTTGCCTCCACCACGCAGGGCGAAGTGGACTTTGAAGGGGAAACCGAATTTGTCGGTTATGCTGAAGATGAAGTCGATGCGCAAATCTTGGCCTTGTTTAAGGACGGCCAACAAGTTGAACGCTTACAGCAAGGGGAAAGCGGGATTGTCATTTTGGATAAAACCCCTTTCTATGCGGAGTCCGGTGGGCAAGTCGGGGATACTGGCAGCTTGACTGAAGGGATGAACAGCTTTCATGTTGCGGATACGCAAAAACAGAATCAGCTGTTTTTACATCATGGAGAAGTGACTGCGGGCACGCTGCAAACTGGGCAAAAAATCCATGCGCAAATTGATGTGGCGAAACGGCGCAATTCAGAACGCAACCACTCGGCGACACACCTTTTGCACGCGGCCTTACGCACCTTGCTGGGTGATCATGTTCAGCAGAAGGGGTCCTTGGTTACGCCTGAGCGTTTACGTTTCGATTTCCAGCATTTTGAACCGATTGCAGAAGAAAAGTTAAGGGAAATTGAGCAGTTGGTGAATAAAAATATCCTATTGAATTCACCGGTTGGCACCCAAGAGATGGAGATTGAAGCCGCCAAAGAGATGGGGGCGATGGCTCTGTTTGGTGAAAAATATGGCGATGTTGTACGTGTAGTCGATATGGGGGAATTTTCCGTTGAGCTGTGTGGGGGCACCCATGTGAACGCCACGGGGGATATTGGCCCCTTTAAAATTTTGCATGAAACCGGTATCGCTTCAGGGGTACGCCGTATTGAAGCGGTGACAGGAGAGCACGCTTGGCAAGCCATTTACCAAACGGAAGATGATTTGCATGCGATTGCAGAGCAGGTCAAATCAGACCGTCAGCAAGTGGTGAGAAAAGTTTCTCAAATGCTTGAACAGCAAAAAACAATTGAAAAACAACTGAAGTCCTTACAAGCCAAATTAGCGTCTTCTCAAGGGGATGAACTGGTCAATCAAGCGGTAAAAGTGGGTGACGTGAATGTCCTAGCAGCGAAATTAGAAGGGGCAGATATGAATGTCCTGCGCGATACGCTGGATAAATTGCGCTCAAAACTGAAACCTGCCGTGATTGTCTTGGGGACCGCAGGGGACGATAAAGTCAACCTGGTGGCAGGCGTAAGTAAAGCGATCACCGACACCTTTAAAGCGGGTGAAGTGGTGAATCACGTTGCCCAACAGGTGGGTGGAAAAGGCGGCGGTCGTCCAGATATGGCACAAGCCGGTGGTAAAGACCCCAGTCAGTTGGATGCCGCCCTCGCCTCAGTGGTCGATTGGGTTAAAAATCAGAATAAAAGTTAGGGAGTGCTGAAATGGCATTAATTGTTCAAAAATACGGCGGCACTTCCGTAGGGAATGTGGAGCGTATTCAAAATGTGGCGAATAAGGTCGCCAAAGCGGTAGAAGCGGGGGATCAAGTCGTGGTCACCGTTTCCGCGATGAGTGGTGAAACCAACCGTTTAATTGCTTTAGCGGAAGAGATGCAGGAGCAGCCCAATAAGCGTGAAATGGATACCTTGCTGTCCACTGGCGAGCAGGTGACAATTGCGTTGTTAAGCATGGCGTTGCAGCAAAAAGGGCTGGAGGCCATCTCTTATACCGGCTGGCAGGTCCCCATTCAAACCAATGATGTGCACAGCAAAGCACGCATTACGCATATAAATGGCGAAAAAATTCAACAGCAGTTAGATCAAGGCAAAGTGGTGGTGGTCGCTGGCTTCCAAGGCGTAACTGAATCGGGAGATATTACTACTTTGGGTCGCGGTGGTTCTGACACCACAGCGGTCGCTTTGGCCGCAGCTTTGAATGCGGATGAGTGTCAAATCTATACGGATGTGGATGGTGTCTATACCACAGATCCACGGGTGGAACCCAAAGCGAAAAGATTGGATGTGATCACCTATGATGAGATGTTAGAGCTCGCCAGCTTAGGTGCAAAAGTCTTACAGATTCGCTCTGTGGAATTTGCCAGTAAATACAAAGTGCCATTAAGAGTGTTGTCCTCGCTTCAAGAAGGGGGCGGCACCTTAATTACCGCAGAAGAGCATTTAGTAAAGGAATCCAAAATGGAAAAACCACTGATTTCCGGCATTGCTTTCAGCCGTGATGAAGCAAAATTAATGATTTTAGGGGTGCCCGATAAGCCAGGCGTGGCCTTTCAGATTTTAGCGCCAATTTCAGACGCAAATATTGATGTTGATTTGATTATTCAGAATCAAGGCGTAGATGGTACGACAGATTTTACTTTCACAGTGCATCGTAATGATTGTCAACAGGCCTTAAAGATCTTGGAGCAGACAGCTGTCAAATTAGGCGCTCGAGAAGTATTAGCAGATGATACCATTGCCAAGCTCTCCATGGTAGGCGTCGGCATGAAATCCCATTCAGGCATTGCCAGTACCATGTTTAAAACCTTGGCGGATCGCGGCATCAATATTCAAATGATTGGCACCACTGAGATTAAAATCTCTGTGGTCATTGAGGAAGAACGGTTAGAAGAAGCGGTGCAAGCCCTCCATGAAGCCTTTGAATTAGATATTTAGTAAAACTGAGGCCTTTTTATAAAAAGTCTCCTTTTTCTCAGTGCATGTACTAAGTGCACACGACACGGTTGCGGCCGCTTTCTTTTGCTTGATAGAGGTTTTTATCCGCTTTTTCGATCAGCTTTTCAAGGGGTTTCTGCATTTCATCCGGTTCCACCCAATGGCAGCCAATACTTAAGGTGATGGGGATCACGGTCCCTTTCCACTCTATTTTTAATTGCTCTGCCTTTTGGCGAATGCGTTCTGCAATTTTTGCTAAGGTTTCTTCTGTTAACTGGGTGACAAATAGAATAAACTCTTCCCCACCATAGCGAAAGGCTCGATCATGGTCTCGGCACTGCTGAGTAATCAACTTTCCTAAAGTTTTTAAAACCTCATCTCCCGCTTGGTGTCCATAGGTATCATTGATTTTTTTAAAAAAGTCTAGGTCTATAATCAAGATACCAAACCCTTCGCCACGCAGATGAGCTTCACTCTTGATTAATTCATACTGATCATTTAAAGAGTGGCGCAGTAGCAGACCTGTTAAGGGATCATGTTGTAGTTTTTCAATGATTTCTTGACTGACGGCATAAGACATTTTAATGCTCAACATCATAGAAGTCGCGCTGAGTTTTGAGAGGATAAATTCGAGAAATGTGTATTTTTGTTTACGGTAGAAATAGAGAAAGCAGTCTGCCAAAATATGCTGCTCACGGTGGGCAATTTCTATTTCTTTGCGTTCTGCTTCATCGATCTTGAGTGTTTGAATAATTGGGGTTAATGGGCAATTATTCACAGTGTCCGCTGAAAAGTCAGGGTCTTTATAGTGTGTCAGTAATTCAGTCAGCCACTTAAGTGGCCTTAAAGTATGGTATTGGTGTTTTTTCTGTACCGTTTTTTCGATATTATTAACTGAAATTTCTATTTCTTTGAATGTTTTTTTGATTTGGAAGTTGAAGTAACCTTTGGCAAGCCACTTTGCCATTAAGGCGATTCGTCGATAGAAATTTTGATGATATTCAGCAGGTAATCGCTTTAATAGGTGGTTTCGTATCAAGGTTAAGCTCTCGAACATCTTCTCAAAGGGTAAGTGAATTTCTGCATGCATCTGCCCCAGATTTTCATAATTTTGTCTGAAAGCTTGTTCATCCATGCTTAGGCTGTCATAGAAGTTTTGGGCTTGTCGTACAATCAGCTGATCCATTTGCGCATCAGATTCAAAAAATTGCTTTAAATGTGCAGAACGGCGCATATGGGCGTAAAAATCACGAAAAGCGTTCTCAATTTGGGGATAGGTAATGGGGAGTTCGATAGAAGGAGACATGATAGAGTAGATGCAAAATTTTTATGGTTAAATTCTATCCCTTTTTTTCTAGATAAGCAATGAGATTGGAACAGTCTGTAGGTAAAAGGATAATTCTGCGCGTAGGGGCATGCAAGACTTCAATTTCAAGTTCATGGCCTAAAGGCGTGGGTTGTAATTGCCCCTGTTCATCCCAAAAGAGTAATTCAGCTTCAACCAGTTCTTTTAGCAGTTTCTCTTCAGGCACTTTGACCAATTTGGCAATTTGAGAAAGTGGTTGGCGTTTGGTCACGGTATTTTGCCTCAGCGTTTTTTGCGTTGACGGCGTTTAGCGTGTTTTTGGGCCTCACGTTCAGCGGCTTTTTGCGCTTTGATCTGGCGCGCCTTTTCCACTTCGATCAGTTCAGCTTGCATCATCTTAGGGGTTTCAAGGGTCATGGGGCCTAATTGTCCACTGCGGAGTTCATTGAGCAGGATGCGAGAGATTTTGTCCAAATCAACCTGCCCCCCTTTACCTAAGCAGCCGCGCTGTTGCCCCATCAGTTCCAATAAGGCTAGAGGGGGATCATATGTATCCGTATCTGGCAGCGTCTCTAAGTTAAATCGATCTTGTAAACGTTCAGGATAGGCGTGCAATAGATATTCTGCAGTGAAATAACCGATATCCGCCAATTCAAAAGCGGTCTCTTTGATGCCACCAGTTGCCGCCAGTCGATAACCACTTTGTGGGTTTTCAATATTGGGCCACAGCATGCCTGGGGTATCAATCAGTAAAATGCCTTCTTCAAGTTTTATCCGCTGCTGCATTTTAGTGACAGCAGGTTCATTGCCCGTTTTGGCAATGGTACGGCCGGCAATGGCATTAATTAGGGTGGATTTGCCAACATTGGGAATGCCCAAAATCATCGCATGTATGATTTTGGTGGCCTCCCCTTTATGGGGAACCATCTGCCGGATTTTCTGCAACACTTGTTGGCGTCGGTCAGGGGTTTGTTGATTGAGAACCAAGGTTTGAATGTGTGGCGCCGGTTGAAAAAAGTGTTGCCACTGCTGGGTTCGCTCAGGGTCAGCCAAATCAGATTTATTGAAAATCTTGAGTGTCGGTTTATCTCCGCGAAGTTCCGCAATCATTGGGTTCTCGCTGGAGTAAGGAATGCGCGCATCCAAGACCTCAATAATTAGATCTATTTGAGGCAGTAGGGCACGCACCTCTTTTTGTGCTTTGTGCATGTGCCCTGGAAACCATTGGATTTTATGACTCATATGACGGCTGGGTCTTCAATTTTTGCATTAAAAAATCCATAAATTCAGATTCTGGAATATCTTGTGGCTTTTCATCGCGACGGTATTTATACTCAATCATCCCTTTATCCAAGCCACGTTCTCCAATGACAATGCGGTGTGGGATTCCGATCAATTCCATATCATTAAACATCACGCCTGGTCGCTCTTTGCGGTCATCCAGTAAAACTTCAATGCCGGCTGCTTGAAGCTGTTGATAAATTTCAAGGGTTTTCGCTTCGACACGTGGTGATTTGTGCATCTGCATCGGAACAATGCAGACTTGGAAAGGGGCAATGCTATCTGGCCAGATAATCCCTTTGTCATCATAATTTTGTTCAATGGCCGCAGCGACCACGCGGGTAATTCCAATGCCGTAACAGCCCATTTCTAAAATTTGTGCTCGACTGTTTTCATCCAATACGGTCGCATTAAGGGCTTTAGAGTATTTATTGCCCAGTTGGAAGATATGGCCGACTTCAATGCCACGACGAATTTTGAGCACGCCTTGACCATCTGGGCTGGGGTCGCCTTCAACGACATTACGTAAATCAAAAATTTCGGTAATTTGTGCATCGCGTTCCCAGTTGGCGCCTGTGTAATGGTAGCCGGTTTCATTGGCACCACAGATAAAGTCCGCCATGACGGCGGCAGAGCGATCCACAATCACGGGAACCTCAAAGCCAACGGGCCCAATGGAGCCAGCATCACAGCCTGCTGTTGCTTGAATTTGGGTGTCAGTGGCAAAAGTCAGTGGGCTGGCAATTAAAGGGTGTTTTTCAGCTTTTAACTCATTCAGTTCATGGTCACCGCGTAAAACTAGGGCCACCACGGGAGCTTCTTCAGTCGTGCCTTGTACCAATAAGGTTTTAGCAACTTGATCGGCGGTGGTGTTAAAGAAGGCGCACACCTCTTCTATGGTATGCACATTCGGCGTTTCCACTTTGGTAAGCGGTGCAGAAGGGGCGGGTCGCTCTATCGCTGGTGCAACCGCTTCAGCCAATTCCACATTGGCGGCATAGTCACTCTCTGTGGAGAAGGCAATCGCATCTTCTCCAGATTCGGCCAATACATGAAATTCATGAGAGGCTTCCCCCCCAATGGAACCGGTGTCAGCCAATACTGGACGGAAATCCAGTCCCAAGCGGCTAAAGATGCGGTTATAGGTGTCAAACATCACTTGATAGGTCTCTTGTAAAGAGGCTTTATCTAAATGAAAAGAGTAGGCGTCTTTCATAATAAATTCACGCGAACGCATGACGCCAAAACGTGGACGAATCTCATCTCGGAATTTGGTTTGAATTTGATAAAAATTGACCGGTAACTGTTTATAACTGCGAATTTCCTTACGCACTAAATCCGTGATGATCTCTTCATGCGTTGGGCCTAATACAAATGTTCTTTGATGGCGGTCTTTGAAACGCAATAGCTCAGGTCCATAGTCTTCTGCTCGCCCAGATTCTTCCCAGAGTTCAATGGGCTGTACCACAGGCATTAAAACTTCTTGAGCAGATTTATCCATCTCTTCACGCACAATCTTTTCCACTTTACGCAATACGCGCAGGCCTAAGGGGAGCCAATTATAGAGACCAGAGGCGAGGCGGCGAATCATGCCCGTGCGCAGCATCAGTTGGTGACTGATAATTTCTGCATCAGCTGGGGTTTCTCGGGTGGTAGAGAGGAGGAATTGCGTCGTTTTCATTGTGTTTTATGACCTTTTCACTAAAATGAAGTACAAATGATGAAGTACAAACGTTTTTTGATTAAGGGCGAGCGGCGTCACCACAGCTGTGTGTCGCCATCTGCTTGTCCATTAAATAATCTATATATTTTAACAATTTTAAGGGGAAGGCAGTGGAAAATCAGGAACGCATTTGGACGCAACGCTATTCAGAGTTTTTAAAGGGCGTACCTGCTCGGCCTGCGCGTATTGTCTATCAACGCGATCGCGCCCGTGTGATTCATTCTGCCTCATTCCGCCGTCTGCAATCCAAAACTCAGATTTTTGGTCTGCTCGAGAGTGACTTTTATCGAACCCGTTTGACCCATTCGATGGAGGTGGCTCAGATTGGTTCCGGGCTGGTCGAACAGCTGATTACAGTGGGAGAGGGTCAAGAATATCTCGATTGGCTGCCTTCCTTTTACTTAATAGAAGCCATTTGCCTTGCGCACGATTTGGGTCATCCGCCTTTTGGTCATGGCGGTGAAGTGGCCTTGAACTATATGATGCGTCATTTTGGCGGTTTTGAAGGCAATGCGCAAACCTTACGCATTTTAGCCAAATTGGGCGAATACACGCCGGAAAATGGGATTGATCTGTCGCGCCGTACAACACTTGGGGTGATGAAATATCCAGCGCTTTATCAAAATATTATTGCTAAAAACCCCAGGTATTTACAGCAACTGTCTGAACCTGAAGTGCAGGATTTTCGTACGCTCGACATGAGCCGATGGATTCCGCCTAAGGGGCTTTATACAGAAGAAAAAGCGGTTATTGATTGGGTGCTATCACCTTTTAGTAAAAAAGATAAGCAGCGCTTTACTGAGTTAAGTTGTGGTCAAGACGGTGTGTTCTGTGTGACTCAGCATAAAGCATTGGATACCACCATTATGGAGTTGGCAGATGACATTGCCTATGGCATTCATGATTTAGAAGATGCGGTGGCGATGAAAATGGTCGATAAGGCGTTGTGGCAAGAGAAGGTGATGAACAGCGAAGTGTTTAAAACCTATCCGTTGTGGGATGAACAGATGACCGAACGGCTGTTTAGCCAATCATCTAAAGGACGTAAACATGCCATTAGTAAAATGGTGGGCATTATGGTAGAAGCCGTGCAAGTGGTAGAGAATGAAGCGTTTGAACATCCATTATTGCGTTATCAAGCGCAACTGCCAGAAGCTGAGCAAGCGGTATTGAATTTGCTGAAACAGTTTGTGTTTGATGAGGTGATTACAATTCCGGAAGTGAAAGGGATGGAATACAAGGGACAGTTAATAGTGATGGAGCTGTTTAAATCCTTAAGAGCCAATCCCAAAGCGTTATTGCCACGCAATACTTATCGCCGTTATTTGCATGCAGAGAGTGAACAGGCGCAACAACGTGTGATTTGCGATTATATTGCGGGGATGACGAATGTGTATGCCTCAAAACTGTATGCTAAGTTTTTTACGCCACAACAAGGCTCGGTTTTTGATCGACTATAGGAGATAAGATGCGGTTTGGAATTGATTTAGGGGGCACCAAAATAGAAATTATAGTCTTGGCAGAGGGCAAAGCACAGCCACTGTTTCAAAAACGGGTGGCAACGCCTAAAGGGGATTATGCGGCAACTGTTGCCGCCATTGCCCACCTCATTGAGCAGGCTGCGACAGCAACGGAGGCGCCGCAAAGTGTTGGGATTGGTATCCCAGGTGCGGTGTCTAAAAAAACCGGGCGCATTAAAAATGCCAATTCCACTTGGTTGATTGGCGAAGACTTGCAAGCGGATGTGAGTCAAGCGATTACCCACCTCTATCAAGGAGAGGTTAAGCTGGCAAATGATGCGAACTGTTTTGCGCTATCTGAAGCCACTGATGGTGCGGCAGCGGGCGCAGAATCTGTATTTGGAGTGATTATTGGCACTGGTTGTGGCGGTGGTTTGGTGGTCAATGGACAGATTATCAATGGGGTCAATAGCATAGCCGGCGAATGGGGACATAATCCACTACCTTGGATGAGTGAAACCGACAAGCCTTTGCCCTGCTATTGTGGCAAAAAAGGGTGTAATGAGACCTTTTTATCAGGCAGTGGACTGGAACGACATTTTGCTCAACAAACCGGTCGTCACTTATCCGCTAAGTCCATTGCCGAGCTGGCTGAGCAAGGGGATAAAGAGGCAGAAATGGTGTTAAATCAATATTGTGTTTGGTTAGCCAAAGGGCTAGCGAGTGTGATTAATATTTTTGATCCAGAGGTCATTGTCTTAGGCGGCGGCTTGGGGAATATTGATCGGCTTTATCAAACGGTTCCCACCCTATGGCAGCAGTGGATTTTTTCGGATGCCGTGGAGACGCAACTGGTGAAACCTAAATATGGAGATGCCAGCGGTGTGAGAGGGGCGGCTTGGTTATGATTGTAAAAAAGGATATTTGGCATCAGAGTTGCTTAATATTTTTAATAGGTATTCATTTTTAGAGGTATAGGAGCAACAATGTTCACATTTTTTCGAAATCTCACCATTTTGCAACGGCTAGTGACGATTTTTGTTATAGGTACTTTTTTAGGCGTTGTCTTTATTGCTGGATTTTTTTATGTGAACAACATTAAAAATTTGAAGCATGAGTTGTTAGAGGAGACACAACAAACAACTATAAAAAGTGTGGACACAGTGTTAGCCCAAAATCAGAAAGCAGGTAAAGGTCTATTGGCTGCCTTAGAAAACTCTAAAGCGTTGCAATTCTTGACGAGTGCTAATCCTGATAAGGATCCGAGTTTGGCGTTAAAAAAAATGAAGCTAGCGGTGCAACAGGTTGCTCAAATACAACATGTACAATTTGCGATTTATGATGAACATACGAACTTACTCGCGGCTTCTTGGTCCGGTCCTCGCACGATTTATCATCAAGCATTACTGAATCAAGCGCTAACCTCTGAAAACGTGGTGACACAAATTAGCCCATTTGACCATGCGCAACTATTTATAAAACAGCATCAAGAAAATGGACAAACTTATATTTTAGAAGTTTTTGTAGGGCTAAGTGAGCTGGTAGATAATTTAAAAAAATTAGAGATAGATGGTATTTTAATGGTTAAAGAAAATGGGATGTGGAAGCCTTTAGCGTTAGCTTCGCATAATCAAACAGCCGAGCATTTGGCCTATACATATTTTAAAGACGAAGATAATCATAATGTTCACTTAATTGGTGATAAGCTTGCGATGAACTATCCTATTGCAGGCGTCCAAAATTTAAAGCTGGTATTGGTTCAAAGTGCTCAAAGCTACCTTAAAGCGGTTGCTCAGAGAACAAAAGAAGTTGTGATTGATGTGATTGTAGTAGTCATAATAGATATTTTGGTGAATCTCATTGTCTTGTTAACTATTTACCGAGATGCCGTTAAACCTGTTCGTCAAGCCTCTGAAGCAGTGATGCAAATAGAACAGGGGAATTTACGGAATTCTATCTCTACCCAGGATATTCATAGTTCAGATATGCGTGATTTTATGCAGTCTTTAGAGAGTATGCGCCAAACTTGGCAAAACATTGTCCAAGCGGTGCGGGATAACGCTGAAGTTTTATCAAAACGGTCCTCTGATACCTATAGTAATGTGATTGAAATGTGTAATTTGCTCAAAGATGAAGAGCAAGATGTGTCACGAGTCAATCAAACGATGACGCATTTGCAAGAGCTTTCTAATCAAGTTGTTCAAGCTTCGAAAAAAGGGGAAGAGATTGGGGACAATGCTTCATCCACTATTCAAACCACTGTCGAAGAGATTGGCGAAACTGCGAATAAGGTACAAAACTTATCTAAAGAAATCGAAGTCTCTGCGAAAGAGGTGGTAGAGTTGGTGGATGAACTGAATACCATTGATGCCGTTTTAGAGAATATTAAAGATATTTCTGAACAAACCAATCTTTTGGCGCTCAATGCCGCCATTGAAGCCGCACGTGCAGGAGAACATGGCCGTGGATTTGCAGTGGTAGCGGATGAGGTACGTGCATTGGCTTCGAAAACCGATAGCACCGTGGATGAGGTTTATCAGATTATTGGCAAAGTAAAAGAGAAAACCGTTTCTTCCGGGAAAGAGATGGAGAGTGTTTCAGAAGAGGCCGTGGCGATGTCTAAAGAAACAACAGCTTTACAAGCAAAGTTGAGTGAGATTATTGACCATATGCATGAAGTCGTTAAAGAGATTGGTGTGATTAAAGAGCGAGCACAAACGCAAGATCATGCTTCTGATGAAGTTCAAAAGCGTATTGCAGAGATTGCTGAAAAAACAGAGAATGTGACAAGGAGAGCCAGTGTGACCCTTGAATGTTTTGAAGAGGTGAAAAAAGATGCGCAGGCTCTAGTGAGTCAAGTGATTAAATATAAAGTTTAAGAAACGAGCCTTTCAGAATTTTTTACCTATGATGCATAATGCCCCAAATACAGGGGATTTTTTTTGGTTAAAAAATGAGAATGATTAATAGGGGTTGAAACTTTATAAAAAATCCTTATAGTTGTTGAAGAACTTAAATGAAATAGGAGTATTTCAATGTTAAAAACCATCGGTTTATTTTTATTAACCAACATCGCCGTGATTGCAGTGGCTTCCATTGCCATGAGCGTGTTCGGTGTAGGTTCAATTTTGCAAGCCAATGGCGTGGATCTAAATTATGACAACCTGTTTATGTTTGCCATGATTTTTGGTTTTGCCGGTTCTTTTGTCTCTTTGGCGCTGTCCAAATTTATGGCCAAGCAACTCACTGGGGCGCAAGTGATCACTGAACCACGTAATGCAGATGAGACGTGGTTAGTGGAAACGGTTTATGCTTTGGCAGATAAAGCAGGCATTGGTCGACCTGAAGTCGCAATTTATGACTCGCCCGATCCAAATGCATTTGCTACAGGAATGAATAAAAACAATGCAATGGTGGCGGTTTCCACAGGATTATTGCGCAATATGACCAAAAATGAAATTGCCGCTGTTTTAGGGCATGAAGTCGCTCATATAGCCAATGGCGATATGGTGACCATGGCGCTGTTACAAGGGGTGGTGAACACTTTTGTGATTTTCTTTGCGCGCATCGCAGGGCACTTTGTTGATAGAATAATTCTTAAAAATGAAGAAGGCTATGGCATTGGATACTACGTGGCGTCATTTATTTTTGAAATTCTATTTGGCATCCTCGCCAGCATTATAGTCATGTGGTTCTCGCGCCATCGTGAATTCCGTGCAGACAAGGGGGGCGCCTATTTGGCAGGTAAAGAGAATATGATTGCCGCCTTGCGCCGTTTAGGCAGCATGGAACCTGGTGAATTGCCTGATCAATTAGCAGCATTCGGTATCAGTGACAAACCCAGCCGTTTAGGAGAGCTCTTTGCATCGCATCCGCCCATTGAAGAACGGATTGCCAAACTGGAAGCAACGCCAGAATCAGAGTTAAAAGTTGCCTAATGGCTTGCAATATGCGTCATAATAAAAACCTGCTTCGGCAGGTTTTTTTGTGTTTGTAAAGTGGATGTGTCATGAAACGGTTGCTTTGGAGTTTGATATTAGGTTTATTAATGGGGAAAAGTTTTGCTGCAGATCTGCCACTGGCTATAAATTTGCAACAGCTTGGGGAACAAGCGCGCAAAGCCCACATTCCGATAGTGCTTGTATTTACCTTTCAAGGGATTCGTTCTGGGGAGCAGCTAAAAGAAGAGGCTTTATTACCAGAATTGCGCAGTGGAGAACTGGATGGATTTGCTTTTTTTCGAGAAATTGTGGTGAATGATAATCGTAAAATTATCGATTTTTATGGTGAACCTACATCCAGTAAAGCCTTTCAACAGCTCTATAATTTGACCAGTTTGCCGGTGGTGATTTTTGTGAATGCTGATGGTGAACAGATTGCAGAACCCTTATTATCAGGGGCGTATGATTACTATGCCTTTTACCTAAAACAGCAGATCAATCAAGCCTTAAAGGCGCTAGGAAGCCCTAAGCAAATTCATCAGTAGTTTTGCTTTTTAGCTTGCATCCCACTCATGCAAAGGTCTCTCTATCAAATAAAAAAGGTTTATTATGCCGCATCTTGTCGAATCTCTTCAGAGAATGGTGGATATAGAAGTCGCTTGTCCTGAACAGTGGCCAGAGCATCAGAAACATACCTTTTGGATGCAGCAAGCCTTAAAAGTCGCAGATTATAGTGAGCAGTTGGGTGAAGTACCTGTTGGCGCAGTGGCGGTTGTGAAAGACCGTTTGGTATCAGTTGGTTGGAATGCCTCCATTTCTACCCATGATCCCACCGCACATGCCGAGGTGATGGCTTTAAGAGAGGCAGGTCAACATTTACAGAACTATCGACAACCACAAGTGACCCTATATGTCACCCTGGAGCCTTGTCCGATGTGTGCTGGCGCGATGGTACATGCTCGAGTAAAACAATTGGTGTATGGCGCTCCAGATTTAAAAACTGGCGCAGTGGATTCAGTATTTGGTTTGTTAAATGACCATCGGCTGAATCATCAGGTGTTCGTGATCGGGGGGGTGCTAGAAACGGAATGCCGTGAGCAGTTGCAAGCCTTTTTTAGGCGACGACGAGCAGAAAAGAAATTAGAAAAGAAGTTAAAACAAGAAACTGACTGATCATCATGTGAGCAAAATATGAAGTCTTTGTTAATCTATGGATAAAAATAATTGAGTTTCCTTTTTAGTTTTTTTTTTATGACAATAGTCATGCTTAATTTATTATTCATAAACAATTAAGGAAGGATTCATGAAGGGTTTAAAATCTATATTTATTTCTCTGGTTTTAATGGTGATGAGCCAATGGGTGTATGCAGCAGGCTATATGCCTTTTATCTTGGCGGATACCACAGGTGAATCAGTTGCGGATGCTTCAGCGAAGGTTGAACAGTCAGTGAAAAATAACGGTTTTGAAGTGGTTGGCAGTTATCAGCCGATGACAGGTGTGAAAATTATTGTGGTGACAAACGATGTGTTAAAAAATATTGCTGCACAATCTCAAAATGGTGGCTTTGGTGCGATGGAGCGCATTGCCATTGTCAATCGCAAGGGTACTGTCCAAGTTTCCTATACCAATCCTGCTTATTGGTGGAATGTCTATCGCATGAAAGGGGATATTACCCCCGTTCAAACGGCTTTGGAAACCGCATTAGGCAAGCAAAAAGCGTTTGGTGCGGATCAACCGCTTTCCGCTGAGGCTTTACGCGAATACCATTATAAATTTATGATGCCATACTTTGATGATGTGGATGATTTGGCCTATTATGAGAGTCATGAAGAAGGGGTTAGAACCATTGAAAATCATTTGGCAGCACAAAAAGCAGGGGTGTCTAAAGTTTATCGAATTGATCTTCCTGAAAGCAATATGACGGTATTTGGGGTACAGATGACTAAAGGCGAGGGTGCAGATGAAAATGTACTCAAATCGATTGATGTGGCCGAATACAGTCATGCGGCGCATCTACCTTATGAAATTTTAGTGGTGGGAGATAAAGCGATCGCATTAAATGGAAAATTTCGCATTGCCATCAGTTGGACAAGTCTGTCTATGATGGGATCCAACAGTTTTATGTCGATTGCCAATGCACC
Source organism: Galenea microaerophila (assembly GCF_054657255.1). NCBI lineage: Bacteria > Pseudomonadati > Pseudomonadota > Gammaproteobacteria > Thiotrichales > Piscirickettsiaceae > Galenea > Galenea microaerophila. Next base: position 705,800 of record NZ_BAAHWZ010000001.1, on the reverse strand, counting down.
CGATGAGATTAAAGAAGCCTTGGAAGCTGTCGCAGAAAAATAATCGAAATCTTCTGTTATTTAAGTTATGTGCCCGCTTTATAGCGGGCTTTTGTATTAAATGGGCTTGAAAAAATAAGATCGATCCCCATTTACAGGGTACTTTTTTAATTTCAATGGAAAGGGAGAGAATAGACAATGTCTCAAAAGGAAACACATGCGTTTCAAACGGAAGTGAATCAGTTGCTCAAGCTGATGATTCATGCACTGTACAGTAATAAGGAAATTTTTCTACGTGAATTGGTTTCTAATGCATCGGATGCATTGGATAAGCTGCGTTTTGAAGCCATCTCTAATGATGCCCTTTATGAAGGGGATAAAGATCTTAAGATTGTAATCGACATTGATAAAGAAAATCGCAAGCTTTCCATTACAGACAATGGTATCGGGATGACGCGAGATGAAGTCATCAACAATATCGGGACCATTGCCAACTCCGGCACTAAAAAATTCTTAGAAAATCTAACCGGAGATCAAGCCAAAGATAGTAACTTAATTGGGCAATTTGGTGTGGGCTTCTATTCTGCCTTTATTGTGTCGGATGAAGTGACGCTAGAAACCCGTCGGGCTGGAGATGACCCAAAAAATGGAACTCGCTGGGTGTCAAATGGAGAAGGAGAATATACCCTCGAAACGATTGAAAAAGCGGAAAAAGGGACTTCAATAACTTTGCACCTTAAAGAAGATATGGACGAGTTCTTAGATGAGAGTCGAATTCGACATATCATTAAAACCTATTCAGATCACATTAGCTTCCCAATTTATTTGAATGCAGAGAAGTTAGATGAAGAAGGGAAACCCACTGGTGAGAAAGAACTTCAGCAGATTAATGAAGCTAAAGCGATCTGGACTTTGCCAAAATCGGAGCTAACCGAAGAAGATTACAACAATTTTTATATTTCAACTTTCCATGATTTTGAGCCACCTTTGGCTTATATCCATAATAAAGTAGAAGGTACCCTAGAGTACACTTCACTGCTCTATATTCCTCGCCATGCGCCGTTTGACTTGTACGATCGCGAGCGTCGTTATGGCTTGAAACTCTATGTTAAGCGCGTCTTTATTATGGATGATGCTGAAAATCTAATGCCTTCTTATTTACGTTTTGTACGCGGCATTATCGATTCAGATGACTTGCCATTGAATGTGTCGCGTGAAATCTTACAAAGCAATAAGGTCGTGGATACGATCCGTAAAGCCTCTGTAAAACGGGTATTAGATAAGTTGGCACAGATGGCGAAAGCGGAGGATCAGAGTGACTACAATACTTTCTGGGACACTTTTGGCCAAGTGCTCAAAGAAGGCATTGTTGAGGATTACGCCAATAAGGAAAAAATTGCCAAACTCCTGCGATTTGCATCGACTCAAACTGACTCTGCTGAACAACGGGTTTCATTAGAAGACTATGTAGACCGGATGCAGGAAGGGCAAGAAGCGATTTACTATATTATCGCTGATTCCTATGATGCGGCAGTCGGCAGCCCGCACCTAGAAATGTTCCGCAAAAAAGGTATTGAAGTCTTATTGTTAACCGATCGAATTGATGAATGGTTGGTGACTCATCTGACCGAATTTGACGGTAAGCCTTTAAAATCAGTGACTTCAGCCGACTTAAAAGAGTTTGAGGAAGAGGCTGAAAAAGAAGTTTCTGAAGAAGAGAAAAAAGAGCGTGAAGCTCTGGTAGAAAAAGTGAAAAAAGCATTAGGGGAAGAGGTGGCGGATGTCAAAATCACCCATCGACTCACCGATTCGCCTGCTTGCGTGGTGGATGCTGAAGGAGAAATTTCTTCTCATTTGGCGAAAATTATGGCACAGATGGGACAAGAAGCGCCCAAGCCTAAACAAGTATTGGAGTTGAATCCTGAGCATCCAGTCGTGAAAAAACTTGAGAAGGTGGAAGATGAGTCACAATTAAAAGAGTGGGCTCATTTCTTACTTGACCAAGCCAAATTGGCAGAAGGGGATCTACCGGAAAAACCTGCGGAATTTATTAAACGCATGAATAAACTGATCAGTGACATGGTTTAATCTCCTCTGCTCAATCTAAGAGCAACTTAAGCCCAGTAGAGTGTTCTCTATTGGGCTTTTTTTTTTAGAGACCTTTGCACGAGTGGGATGCGAGCTAAAAATGAGAAAAAATTTTCCATATCTAGGCGAGAAACGCAGGTAATAGCTAGCTATTGCTAAGTTTTCAAACAACGATAGGGAAAATTTTAGCCATTTTTAGCCGTAGAACCATCTCGTGCAAAGGTCTCTTTTAGGCTAAAAAAGACCTTTTTAGCTGAAGTGGCGCAATCACACCTTCTTCAGGAGAGGCGACCATGACACCGATTTCATAAAATTTCTCAATAAAATGTTTAATAATCTTTTGATCATAAACAACACGTTCGCGTTGATCTTGAGGAATGCCCAATGCCATAAAGCGTTCAGGATAAAGGCTGAAAAGATAAACCTCTTGCAGCATCAGATCATGTTTCGGTAATTGACCCGTACTAAAAAAACGTAAAACGGTTTTATAGGTCTCAAGCAAGCGGTTAGATTCCACTTCATTTAAATCGCCCAGTGCGATATACATCATTGAAGAGTCCATCGCCGTTTTAAATGCTGGATAGCCGGCTATGTTTTGAATATTATGTGTATTTTCTTTATTTGTCATCATTTAATGAGTGATGTGGTGGAGCTGGGGGGAGTCGAACCCCCGTCCGGAATGCCTCCATTTAAAAATCTACATGCTTAGTCAGTCTATTCATTTAACCAAACCGCTGCCCGACTGACAGGGATCACGGTTGGCGAGCTTGTTAGGTTTAGTTCTCTTCTGCCCAAGCACGCAGAGAGAACGATTCCGTGTAAGTCGATACAGACTAGGGGCCACGGACAACTGGCCTAGTCTGCACTAGCGGGAATTAAGCCGCTAGAGCGTAGTTATCGTCGTTTGCAACTATAACAAATGAACTAAGATTTACGAGCATCGTTCAGGCTCGGCATGCATTTTAAACTTTGTACATCCCGTCGAAACCAGTACAGCCCCATTATGGGTTGAAATAAGCTTTCGTATCCGTTATTGACTACAGATCATTCAATAGTGATCTGAAATGTCAAAAACAAAGCTTCAAACGGTTGTTTGGGAAAAGTTTAAAACGATTTCCTGCATTTTTCCCTGCAGGACTGGGGATTATAGCATTGAAAATGCCGTTGTTGAATGTTTATGGTGACAGAACTGCATTTTTCAAGACCTTTTGGGATTAGCGTGTGAGTTTCATAATCCGCTGTTTGTCTCTTTGCCAATCACGCTCTTTTTGAGCAGCGCGTTTATCGTGCAGTTTTTTCCCTTTAGCGAGCCCGATGGTCGCTTTGACCTTTCCTTTACTCCAGTGGAGGTCTAGAGGAATCAATGTGTAGCCTTGCTGTTCGATTTTGCCTATCAGACGATCGATTTCACGCCGATGCATGAGGAGCTTACGCAATCTCAGCGGGTCGTGTTGGCTGTGACTGGAAGCGGTAATCAAAGGGGTGATTAAGGCGCCAAACAGCCATGCTTCATTGTCTTTGATTAGGACGTAGCTTTCATTAATTTGTACTTTACCCGCACGCAAGCTTTTCACTTCCCAGCCTTCAAGCGCTAGACCTGCTTCGTGTGTCTCTTCAATAAAGTACTCGTGACGCGCCCGTTTATTTTGGGCGATGAGGTTGGATTTGTTTTGTTTTTTAGGTTTCTTTGCCATAATATGCAAATTATATAGTGTTTAAGGAAATTGGATGAAAAAAATCTCTCGAAGTGCACTGTTGCCTTATTCTGCTGAGCAGATGTATCGATTAGTCAATGATGTGGAAGCTTATCCGGAGTTTTTGCCCTGGTGTGGGGGCGCAAAGGTGATTGAGCAGGGAGAAAGCTTTATGGTGGCCAGTGTGACAATTGCCAAAGCGGGTATTCAGCAAACGTTTGTGACGCGTAATCATTTAGTGCCCAATCAACGGATTGAGATGCAGTTGATAGAAGGGCCTTTCCAAAGTTTGCTGGGTGAATGGGAGTTTAAGGCTTTGGATGAGCAAGCCTGCAAGGTGTTGTTGGACATTTCTTTTGAGATGAAAAGTGGCTTGCTGAGTAAGGCGATAGGGGCTGTTTTTGAACAGATTGCGTCAACGCTGGTAGAGGCTTTTTGTCAAAGAGCCAAACAAGTGTATGGTGAAAATGTATGAGTGAAACAAAAAAGATCCCGGTGGAAGTGGTTTATGCGTTGCCTGATAAGCAGTATCTTTATGAAATGGAGGTGCCTGAAGGGACAACGGTTGAGCAAGCCATTCAGCAATCGGGGATTTTAGAGGAAATCCCCGATTTAAATTATGAGAAGGTGGGGATCTTTTATAAGCCGGTTAAGTTGGATACGGTTTTAAAGGCGGGAGATCGTGTGGAGATTTATCGACCACTGATTGCAGATCCCAAAGCGCGTCGCCGCCAACAGGCGGCAAAAACAAAGCGTCGAAATTAAGCGTTACCAGAACAAGAAGTGTCTGTTTTTGAGGGTGACGGGCTCCCCCTCACGCCATTTGACTAGGTAGCCCTCTTGGTCATAGTCCACAATTATGTGATGCGCAACTTTTTTATCAAAGTCAGGATGAGTGGTATAAAAAATATATTCACTGTGTTTGGGATCAAAAAGATCCTTTCCCATTTCAGGGCCAAGCAGTGCTTCTACTTGGTCTCGAGTCAGTCCAGGTTGCAACTCATTTAACACCGAGATCGGCATGACGTTGCCTTGTGTGATCGGTGATTGATAGGGTTTGAGCCAGCTACAGCCGGTTAAGGATAAGAGCGTAGAGAGTGCAGCAAGCAAAAGTAAGCTTTTCATAGATGATCATTTTGTAGATTGTTATAATGGTGCTTATTATAAAGGACAAAGCTGATTATGAGTGGAGAAGAGTTAAAAAAAGTTGGGCTTAAGGTCACTCTGCCAAGGTTGAAGATTCTAAGAATTTTAGAGGATGCAGGAGAGGATCATCATCTGACAGCGGAAGATATTTACAATATTATGTTGTCGCAAGGAGAAGAGGTTGGATTAGCGACAGTTTATCGAGTGCTGACTCAATTTGAGGAAGCGGGTATTGTTCGTCGATTGAATTTTGAAAATAATGTCTCCATTTTTGAATTGGATACAGGGGATAATCATGACCATTTGGTTTGTTTAAGAACCAACAAGGTGAAAGAGTTTGTAGATCCCGTGATTGAGGATCGGATTAGACAGATTGCAGAAGAGAAAGGTTATGAGTTATCTGGTCACAGTTTGGTCATTTATGGCACTTTAAAAGACGCTGAAAAATAATCACTATCCAATTTTTAGATTTTAATGATAAAAGCCCTGAATCAGAACAGGGCTTTTTTATTGTCGGTCATTTATGGATGCATCATACGACCCATCATGGATTTTACTGGGGCAGTAATGGTTTTGTGACTGCCATCTTTAAAGGTTAAAGTCAGTTTGACCTTTTCCCCTTGTTTAATCGGTTTTACCGGTTTAATCAGCATAATATGATAGCCGCCTGGTTGTAAGTGCGTTTCACCATGAGCAGGTACTTTGATATTAGGAACCTGTCGCATTCTCATCACCCCGTGATCGTGGATATGGGTGTGCAGTTGTACGATTTTAGCAGCAGGGCTATTGGCCTGCGTTAAGTAGATGTCATGATCACTGTGATTTTTCAGCGTCATAAAAGCGGCTGTTGCCCTCGCCATGGGAGGCGCTTCTCTGACAAAAGGCGCTTTGACTTCAATTTCTTCTGCATCACTGCTGGCCTGAACAGAAAAGGGGAGGATCAGGCAGCTGAATGAGAAAGCCGCTGCTAATATTTTGCTTTGTTTACTGATCATGCGTTTTTTCTCCTAATTGTTGTTGGATGATTTGGATAAACTGATCTGGGGCTGAGGCATGAGGCAGTTGGGTGACCCAATGACCTTCAGGATCGATGACATAGGTAAATGCAGAGTGGTCAACACTGTAGTTTGGATCATTGCCTTCCTTATGAATCTTATAAATCACACCATACTGTTTGGCGACTTTGTCAATTTCCGCCCGAGTGCCAGTGAGTCCCAGAATATTGGCGTGATAAAAATCACTGTACTGTTGTAGACGTTTGGGTGGATCACGTTCAGGATCGACCGAAACAAAGATAATTTGCACCTGCTCTTGGAGCGGTTTAGGCAATCGGTTATAAGCGATGGATAGATTGCTTAAATTGGTTGGGCAAATATCTGGACAGTAGGTGTACCCAAAGTAAAGCAAAACGAGCTTGCCTTTAAAATCATGCAAAGAGACGGGCCCATTGACTGAGGTGAGGGTAAAGTCCCCCCCCTTAGGTTTTTCCGCCAACTTTATCGTCTCTGGCTGATTTTGGTTTGCGTGATGATTTTGCCATATCAGATAAAAAGCAATTGCCAAAAGGCTGACAACTGCGATGGTAATGAAGGTTTGCTTTTTCATCAATAGAAAGATTCCTTAAAATTGTGCTGAAACTTTGAGCCAAAAATTTTGACCGGGTTCATTGGTATGGATGATATTGCTCCCATCCACAGGGTCATAGCTTAAATGGCTATAGTAAGCGTGATTAAATAAATTATCTACCCCAGTTGAAATTTTAAAGGTACGGTTGACTTGATAGGCCACAAATAGATCTACTGTGCTCCAAGCAGGGGTTTTTTGATCTTGAGTATTTTTAGAGTCAACCTCACTCTGTTCTAAAGCAAAATTGAATCGTGCGCCACCTTCCCATTTTGCATGCATATAGTGGGCATTCAGTTGACCTGAAACAGGGGGCATCATGGCTAGATTACGGTGATCGGTGTCATTGTAACCTTTGGTTAAACTGAGTTTGCCAGTCAAATCCCAATCTTCATTTAAGAAATAAGTCGCAGAGGCGTTGGCACCATAGAGGGTGACATCGACATTGGTATAGATTTGAGCTTCATTGGTTTGAGCCGCGCTTGTTGTCAGGTCAGCTTGATTTTTCGCATTGTCTTGCAAAATATAGTCATTCACTCGGTCATACCATAGATTGGCTTGGTATTCCCATTGGATAAGTGTGCCTTTGATGCCTAAATCAAATTGGTTATGCTGTTCTGGTTTGAGATCTGGATTGCCCACCCAATTGGATTTCGCTGCAAAGCGCTCTGTCGCGTCTGCTGTTCGATAGGTTTGACTCAAGCCAGCAAACCATTGAGCTTGCTGAATGGGCAGTTTGCCATTCAGGCGAATTAAAAAGTTAAAATTGGCTTCATCTTGCTGGGTTTTACCACTGTAGGACTTATAAGTGTTTTGATAGTTTTGCTTAGGCGTACTGTTCCCAAATAATTCATTAGCACGTTTGGCTTTGGCATAAATGGCATCATAGCGGATGCCGGTTTTAAGGGTCAGTTGGCCGCTTAGAGGGGTGAGCCCTTCTGCAAAAGCGCTTTGTGTGCTGGTCAAAACATCGGGCCAGATCGCTGCTTTATTCTGACCCGTGGCCGTTTGCATAATCGCTTCTTTTTCAATGGATTGGAGTTGCACGCCATAGGTGATTTGAGTGGATTGCCATTGACTTTGTGCCTGAATTCTTGCTCCTTTGGTTTCTGAGCTGGTCGGGGTTTTCATTTTCATCCCAGTATTGGTGCGCAAGCTGTAATTGTCCATTAAATGGTCAACGGTTGTGCGATAGGCTTCCACTTTGAGTTGATTGATATTGGAGGCCACTTGTTTCTGTTCATACCCCAAACGCACCATATTGCCTTCTGTTTTTGGAGCATCCATTTTGGCACCGGGATAGAGCGCATCTTCTGTACGAGAGCGTTCCAAAGAGAGTTTAAATAAACGGTTGTGATCAGGTCGGTAGCCTAGATCGATATGTCCTTGTGTAGAGCGATAGCTGGAGCGGATGGTGTCACCATTCCCATCTTTATAGTTGTTGGCTTCTTTTTTATTGCCTTGTAATACCACATACCCCTGTTTCCCCACGGCTGAAACATCGGCGTTAGCATCATATTTCATAACATTTGAGGAGGTGAGAAGAGAGATTTTGCTATGAATGGCTTGATCAGGGTCATAAGCCGGAGGGGTGCGTTTAAAAATCAAGGTTCCGCCACTGCCGCCAGGACCATATTGTAAAGATTGGACGCCTTGGATCACGGTGACTTGATCATAACTGCTCACTTCCGTATAAGAGGTCGGTGGATCCATGCGGTTGGGACAGCCCCCTTGGATTTTCGCGCCATCTAACAGTACATTTAAACGAGAGGCCGATTGTCCGTGAATCACAGGATCCAAGCCATGTCCGCCTTTACGAATGGCATCGACACCATTTATCTGTTTTAACAGTGCGCCTGTTTCAGTGTTACCCTGATTAAGTAGGCTTTCAGAGGGTTGTGTTTGAATAGAAGGGGGCGTTTGTTCTAGATCTTGAGCTTGTACGGTCACTTCTGGAAGCGTCGTGCCATCGGTAACCTCTTCAGCCCAGACTGGGATCGAAACGAAATAGCTAGAGAGGATAAGTGTGGTCAAGGGGTTCAGTTTAAAAGCTGCCATTTAAAAGCCCTTTTTTTTATGGGGTTAATCAATTAAAGTTTGGCCTATTCTAATTAAAAAAGGGTGAAGAAAGATTTGAAGCAGTGTGAAGAGAGGCTTTCGTCAAGAATGGTCTATCTTGAAGCCCGAAAGAGGGGGAATTTGACTATAATAGACCGAGATTATGATTCACTTTGATTTAAGAGAGCTTTTATGCCCCAAGAGATATTACGCCAAGTTTTAAAAGTGCCTGTTTATGATGTTGCAGAAGAGACGCCCTTAGATCAAGCGCCTTTGCTCTCTCAGAGACTTAAACATCAAGTGTGGCTTAAGCGCGAAGATTTACAGCCTATCTTTTCTTTTAAACTGCGAGGCGCCTACAGCAAATTAGTCACCTTGACGGAGGCACAAAAAGCTGCTGGGGTCATTGCAGCCTCTGCGGGGAATCACGCGCAGGGGGTGGCGCTGGCCAGTCAAAAAATGGGTCTGCAAGCAATTATTGTGATGCCGCGCACCACGCCGCCTATTAAGGTGAATAATGTGAAAAGATTAGGCGGGAGTGTGGTGTTGTATGGCGACACCTATGATGAGGCGGCCGCACATGCAAAGCAGTTGGCAGAAGATAATGGCTATACCTTTATCCACCCTTATGATGATCTGGATGTAATTGCCGGACAAGGCACGATTGCTCTAGAGCTGCTGCGTCAAAAAAGTGATGGCTTTGATGCCGTTTTTGTTGCGGTAGGCGGCGGTGGTTTAATTTCCGGGATCGCTTCTGTCATTAAGCAAGTCTCTCCCCAAACCAAAGTGATTGGAGTAGAACCAGAGGATGCGGCCTGTTTAACCGCTGCACTAAAAGCGGGTGAGCGAGTGGTTTTGGATCATGTGGGCATTTTTGCGGATGGCGTCGCTGTGGCTCAGGTAGGTGAAATTCCGTTTCGTATTGCTCAGAAATGTGTGGATGAGATGATTACGGTGAATACGGATGAGATCTGTGCGGCAGTAAAGGATATTTTTGAAGACACGCGTGCGATTGCTGAGCCAGCAGGAGCTGTAGCGATCGCGGGGATGAAAAAATATGCAGAAGCTTTGAATGATCGTCAAGCTGAAAAGGGCGCACAAAAGTTTTGTGCCATTGTCAGTGGCGCCAATATGAATTTTGATCGCTTGCGTCATATTTCTGAGCGCACAGAGTTGGGCGAAAAACGAGAAGCCATTTTTGCGGTGACCATTGATGAGCAACCAGGCAGTTTTAAGCGGTTTTGTCAGCTATTAGGTCGACGGCAGATAACAGAATTCAATTACCGCTTTGCCGATCCTAAAAACGCAGTGGTTTTTGTCGGCATTCGCACTGAAGGGGGCGCTGCAGAAAAGACGGAAGTGTTGGAAATGCTTGCACAACATCAATATGCAGTGGTGGATATGTCAGATAATGAGATGGCAAAATTACACCTTCGGCATATGGTGGGAGGCCATGCAAAAGGTGTCGCGCATGAGTTGGTTTATCGTTTTGAATTCCCGGAACGCCCTGGTGCTTTATTGCAGTTTTTGACCCACATGAGTGAAGAGTGGAATATCAGTCTGTTTCACTATCGAAACCACGGCGCAGCCTTTGGTCGCGTATTGGTAGGGGTACAAGTGCCGCCTGAACAGTTTGAAGATTTTGAAATGTATCTACAAAACCTAGGTTATCCTTTTACAAATGAAAACCATAACTTAGGGTATCAACTGTTTTTAAGACCCACTGTTTAATTTGTTGAAAGTGATATTAAAGCATGAGCATGCCGTGATGGCATGCTTTGACGGAATGTGTTTTAAAGCTCTGCATCATGATAGACATTTTGCACATCGTCAACTTCGTCCAACATGTCTAAAAACTTATGCAACATCTCTAAATCTTCCCCTTCTACAGGATGCGTCATTTTGGGGACAAACTGAATCTCATCGACTTCAAAATCAATATTTGGGAAGGCTTGTGTAAGGTCGTTGCGGGTGGCGCCATATTCATTTTGCGGTGCGAAAACAGTGATTTTCCCATCTTCGGATTCAATATCGACCACATCAATATCCGCTTCCATCAAGGCTTCAAGCACGGCATCTTCATCGTCCCCTTCAAAAACAAAAACGGCCACATGGTCGAACATGTGGGCAACTGAGCCTTGGGTGCCGATTTTACTTTTGGTTTTGGTAAAACAGCTGCGGACATCGCCAAAAGTTCGATTTGGGTTATCGGTGAGGCATTCAACAATGACCATCGTATTGCCAGGCGCATAGCCTTCATAGCGAGCGACCGCATAGTCTTCACCGCCGCCGCCGCGCGCCTTTTCAATGGCTTTATCAATCACATGTGCAGGCACTTGCGCTTTTTTTGCACGCTCAATCAAGTGTGCCAGTGCTGGATTGGCTTCCACTTCAGGGCTGCCATTTTTGGCGCACATGTAGATCTCTTTACTGTATTTACTATAAAGTTTGGTTTTTTGAGCCGCCGTTTTGGCCATAGACTCTTTACGGTTTTGGAAAGCTCTTCCCATTCAATTCTCCATTAATGATAAAAATTAAAGCAGCTTAAAGTGCTTCTTGCCCGGTTTCACCTGTACGGATACGGATGGTTTCTTCAATTGGAGTGACAAAGATTTTGCCATCCCCAATTTTGCCAGTTTGCGCAGCATTGACAATGGCTTCGATGGCGGGTTCAACTTTTTCTTCAGGAATGGCAATTTCAAGTTTCAATTTCGGCAAAAAGTCGACAACATACTCTGCACCTCTGTACATTTCGGTATGCCCTTTTTGACGACCATAGCCTTTGACTTCGGTGACAGTTAACCCATCGATTTGCAGCTCATGCAGGGCATCACGTACATCATCGAGTTTAAACGGTTTGATAATCGCGGTAATCATTTTCATAGGTGTTATTCCTCAATTTCTGAAATACGAAATTCATTGTCCACTTCAGCTGAATCAGCGCTTATTGACTGTTCAGCTTCTTCGGAAGTGGGAAAGGTGGCAATTTTTTCGCCCATTTTAACAGCGGTGCCATTCTGAATCATCCCCAATTCAGGAATTTGGTTTTCTGGCGTCAGTAAAATGACGGTTGATCCCATATTAAAACGGCCAATTTCATCACCTTTTTGATAGGTGGGTTGTTCGGCATATTCCCAATGTTGCACTGTGGGTTGATAGGGCGGCGTGATTTTGCCTTCCCAGACGGTTTCCATGCTCCCGACAAAAATTGCGCCGACCATAATCAAGCAGAAGGGTCCTTTTTCGCCTTCAAAACGGATAACCAAGCGTTCATTGCGGGCAAACAAGCCCTCCACTTGACGCACTGTTGCAGGGTTGACAGAAAAGAGGTCACCTGGCACATAGGTCATGGAAAGAAGCTTGCCTTCATAAGGCATATGCACGCGGTGATAGTCTTTAGGGGAAAGATAAATGACAGCTGAATCGCCATTATAAAATTGTTTTGCATAACTAATGTCTCCGCCCAGCAGCGCTTCTAGGGTGTAATCATGGCATTTGGCTTGAATCAAAGTATGATTGTGGATATGTTGAGATTGGACGATCACCCCATCTGCGGGACTAACCAGGGCATTTTGACTAAAATCAATGGGACGCACACCGGGTTTTAGACTGCGCGTAAAGAAATCATTAAAAGTGGGGTAGTCGGTCACCTCTTCCAAGGCGGCTTCTGAAAGATCAATGCCATAAAGTTTGGTGAGCAGCTTAATTTGAGTGTTTTTAATCCAAGAGATGCGAATTTGCATAAATGCATGCATCCATGTAGAAAGCAGATGTTGTGGGAGGATGTATTGGGGTGCAACCTTAATAAAATCGAGTAAATTCATTCTGCGTAGCCTTATCAGAGAAGAAATACACATGATTTTACGGTATAATCCCGCTAATTTATAGCAATTTTTAAAAGGAAAGCGGATGTCAAAAATCAATAAAGTGGTGTTGGCGTACTCAGGTGGTTTAGATACTTCGATCATTGCCAAATGGTTGCAAGAAGAATATCAATGTGAAGTGGTGACCTTTACCGCGGATATTGGACAAGGAGAAGAGGTAGAACCTGCGCGTGCCAAAGCACAAGCGATGGGCATTAAAGAGATTTATATTGAAGATTTGCGTGAAGAGTTTGCGCGCGACTTTGTCTTTCCGATGATGCGAGCCAATGCGATTTATGAAGGTGAATACCGTTTAGGAACCTCTATTGCTCGTCCACTGATATCTAAAAGATTGGTTGAAATTGCGCAAGAGACCGGTGCTGATGCCATTGCGCATGGTGCGACCGGTAAGGGGAATGATCAGGTACGTTTTGAGCTGAACGCCTATGCGTTGATGCCGGATGTTAAGGTGATCGCTCCATGGCGGGAATGGGATTTGACGTCACGTGAAAAGTTAATGGCCTATGCCGAAAAACATGGCATCCAAATTGAAAAAACAAAAGGAAAAAAATCGCCTTATTCGATGGATGCGAATCTGTTGCATATCTCTTATGAAGGCGGCATTATCGAAGATCCGGCCAATGAACCAGAAGAAGATATGTGGCTGTGGACCGTTTCCCCCGAAGAAGCACCTGATGAACCTACTTATTTGGAGATTGAATATAAGCAAGGGGATATTGTCGCGATTAATGGTGAGACTATGTCGCCCGCAACGGTTATGGAATATCTCAACAAAGTGGGAGGGGAAAATGGCATTGGACGCGATGATATCGTTGAAAACCGTTTTGTCGGTATGAAAGCGCGCGGCTGTTATGAGACACCAGCCGGGACCATTATGTTAAAAGCGCACCGTGCAATGGAGTCGCTCACCTTAGATCGCAATGCCGCTCACCTTAAAGATGATTTAATGCCGCGTTATGCAGAAATGATCTATAACGGTTTTTGGTTCTCACCAGAACGTAAAATGCTGCAGGCGTTAATCGATGAGTCACAAAAATTTGTCACGGGTACCGTGCGTGTGAAATTGTATAAAGGCACCGTGATGGTGGTGGGTCGTTGGTCAGATTACAGTTTGTTCGATGAAGCGATTGCTACTTTTGAAGAAGACAATGGCGCCTATAACCATAAAGATGCGGAAGGCTTTATTAAATTGAACGCCCTGCGTTTACGCATTGAAGCGAAAAAAGGGCGTGACCTGAAGTGAAGCCGGAGCTGCCCGCTGAAGCCTTAACGTCTAAACAAGCGCCCACATTTCGGGCGCTTTTTCATTATCCGGTGCTGTTTTTTGGCTTTGGTCTGGGATCAGGTCTTCTGCCAAAAGGACCAGGAACCTGGGGTACTTTAGTCGGCGGATTGCTGTTTCTACCGGTACTGTTAACCGCCCCTACCTTAGCTTGGGGACTTGCCATTTTAGGGACGGTGTTTGGCAGTTGGATCTGTGGTCGTTCGGCGGAAATGGTTGGCGTGCATGATCATGGCGGCATTGTTTGGGATGAATTTGTTGCCATTTGGTGGGTGTTACTTTTTCTTCCTCAGCAAAATTTACTCTATTGGCTGTTGGCCTTTGGGTTATTTCGTCTGTTTGATATTTGGAAACCTTGGCCGATTAAACAGGTGGATGCCAAAGTCGACGGAGGCTTTGGAATTATGCTAGATGACCTTTTGGCTGCGCTCTATTCCATAGGCATTATTTGGGTTGTGTCATCTATTTTTTTTATTTGAGTGAAATCGGGTAAAATGACCTATTATTTTCAATAACATTTTCAATAACTAGGAGTTTTGGATGTTTATCTCTTGCGAAGAAGCAAAAAATTTAATCAAAACAAAAAATGCGCAGTTAGTGGATGTGCGCACCCCAGAAGAGTACGCCATGAGCAAATTGCCTGGCGCGGTCAATATTCCTTTGCAAGATATTGATGCGGTCGCTGATGCTGAGTTGGACGACAGTCGTCCTGTGATTGTTTTTTGTCGTTCAGGACAACGTTCCCATATAGCACAACAAATTTTATTGTCCAAAGGCTTTGATGAAGTGTATAACATGGGGCCCTATCAAGCTTGGTATCAGTGTCCTGATGTTTAGGAAAACAAAATAAATGATGTATAAAAAAGCACCCTTAGAGTATATCTCAGGGTGCTTTTTTGTAGGTTAGAAATAAAAAGGGAAGGAACATGAAACTCAATAAAATAGCGCTACATTGGCAAATTCTGATCGCTCTGGTTTTAGCGGTTATTATGGGATCGGTGACCGGCACAGAGGGCACACTGTTTGGCATTCACTGGATGCCGGTCTATGTGTTTATTGGTACACTGTTTTTAAATGCATTAAAAATGATTGTGGTGCCCTTAGTGGTTTCTGCCATTATCAGCGGGATTGGTGCCATTGGGGATCAAGGTGGGTTTGGACGGCTTGGCCTAAAAACCTTGGCTTATTATCTCTTTACCAGCTTTATGGCCATTATGATCGGATTGGTGCTGGTCAATGTGATTCAGCCAGGTGTTTCTGATCTCCCTCCGCCGACCATTGAGCAAAATACGCACGTCGAAGAAGCGGTGGCTGGGAAAGGCATGAGCGATATTGCGGAAATTTTTATTCGCATGATTCCGACCAATGTCGTGGCTGCGGCGGCTGATGGACAGATGTTAGGACTGATTTTCTTTAGTTTGCTGTTTGGCTATTTTCTGACACAAATCCATGGTGAACCGCGCAAAACCCTGCAAAATTTTTGGCAAGGGGTCTTTGATGTGATGATGAAAATTACCGATTGGATTATGAAATTTGCGCCTTTGGGGGTGTTTGGCCTGGTGGCAGCTTCCATTGCGAAAACGGGATTTGACCAATTTGGTCATCTAGCGCTGTTTTTCCTAACGGTGGTGCTGGCTTTGTCGATTCATTTTTTTGTGGTGATGCCTCTGATTTTACGTTTTATTGGCGGTGTGAAAAATCCTTGGCTGCATTATGAAGCGATGCTGCCAGCCTTATTGACGGCCTTTTCGACCAGTTCTTCTGCCTCAACGCTGCCAGTGACGCTTGAGTGTGTGGAAGAGCGTGCAGGGGTGTCCAATCGCATTTCGAGTTTTGTGCTGCCTTTGGGGGCAACTGTTAATATGGACGGGACCGCACTTTATGAGTGTGTGGCCGCTATTTTTATTGCTCAGTTATTTGGGGTGCATTTAGATTTAGCGACGCAGTTATTAATTGTTTTTGTTGCGCTGACAACTTCTATTGGCGTGGCAGGGATTCCTTCAGCCAGTTTGGTCGCCATCAGCATTATTTTGGTTGCGGTGGGTCTGCCGGCGGAAGCGATTGGATTACTGCTGGTGGTGGATCGCTTGCTTGATATGATGCGCACCACCGTGAATGTTTTTAGTGATTCTGTAGGCGCGGTGGTGATCGCACGTTCAGAAGGCGAAGAGGTATTGACAGAAAAAACGTTTTAAGTGTGCTTATAAACTTTAACTTTTTATAAACTTTGTAAAAGCCCCTTAATTGGGGCTTTTTTTATTTTTAGAAGTAAATTTTCCTTTTAGAATCGCTTTTTCCAGTCGGGCGATATCTTTAGGCGTGCCTTTAAGAATGAGTTTATCATCGGCGTGAATCTCAGTGCTGGCATCAGGATTTTCACCGCGGATGCCATGATGTTTCACCGCTTTGAGTTGAACGTCATACGCTTCAAAAGGGATGTCCCCCACAGTTTGTCCCACCATGGGGTTATCGGCTTCAATATTAAGTGGGGTGATGATGTTTTTCATGACCTGATGTTTTTCGGTTTCTGCTGTTTCGCCTTCCCCTGGATAGAAGCCATCCAATAAGTTATAACGATTTTTGCGTACTTCACGTGTTTCTCTAAGGACTTTACTGGGAGGGACACCCAGCATAATCAATAGATGAGAGGCCAGCATAATGCTGGATTCAAAAGTTTCTGGAATGACTTCGGTGGCGCCTTCTTTGAGCAACTCTTCCAAATGGGTGTCATCAGAGGTCCGAACCAACACGGGTAGATTGGGCGCCACTTGTTTGATGCTGCGTAAACTTTTTAGGGCGGTGTGATAATCATCAAAGGTGATAACAGCGTTTTTGGCATCTTGGATATGCGCCGCTTTTAAAAGGACCGGGTTGGCTGAATCTCCAAAAAAAGCGGGTTCTCCAGCTTCTTGGGCCTCCTTCACACGCTGAATGTCTAAGTCTAAGGCGACATAAGGGATACTGTTTTTTTCTAAAAATTTTGCCACAGTTTGTCCGACGCGACCAAAGCCCAAAATGACGACATGATTTTTGAGGAAGTGGGTTTGGTGTTCAATAGCGGCTGCTTGCTCTTCGAAATTTTTTAAGTAGCTGCGGCCAAAAAGGGCTTTTGTGATTCTGCCATTGTATTTGATTAGGAAAGGTGCAATCATCATGCTGAGGACAGCTGACGTTAACAACACCTGACCTAAGGGTTGAGGAAGCAGTTGATCGCTAAAGGCCAGGCTCATTAACACCAGTCCAAATTCCCCGACTTGGCCTAAAGACAGTGCTGTTCGTAATGAAACTCCGCTGGGTTTTTGAAACAGCCTCATTAAGAGAAAAATGAGTCCAATCTTGACAGAGATAATCAAAAAAGTGAGCAGGAGAATTTGTATAAAGTGATTAAAAATGATTTCAGGCGAGATTAACATGCCGATAGTGACAAAGAAAAGTCCCAATAGGACATCTTGAAATGGACGGATGTCAGCTTCAATTTGATGGCGATATTCAGTTTCCCCCAGCATAATGCCAGCGATAAAAGCGCCCAGCGTCATGGAAATACCCATCTCTTCGGTGAAGGCCGCTGCGCCCAAAATAACGGTGAGAACGGCTAAGGTAAAAAGCTCTGCGGATTTGGCAGCGGCGACTTCATGAAACAGCGGGCGTAAAAGATAGCGACCTACAATAAACAGGATGCTGATGACAATGAGTCCATTGATAAAGGCATGAAGCAGATCTTGTAGGATTTTTGTATCATTTGAGGCGCCACTTAATGAAGGGATTAAAATTAATAAAGGAATCGCCATTAAGTCTTGAAAAAGGAGAATGCCGACGGCCGCTTTACCGTGTCGAGTTTGCAGTTCAGATTGTTCGACCAGTTGCTTAATGACAATTGCAGTGGAAGAGAGGGCAAATGCACTGCCAATCACAATGGCCGCTTTAGCCTCTAGTCCAAGCCAAATAGCGATCCAGTAGAAGGCAATAGCCGTGATGCCGACTTGGAAAGTGCCCAGTCCAAAAACCAGTTTTCGCATGGCCCACATTTGGGCAATGGAAAATTCTAAGCCGATGGCAAAAAGCAGAAAAACAATGCCAAATTCGGCTAAAAAGTGGATATTTTCTTCATCTTGAATCCAGCCAAAACTGTAAGGGCCAACCAAAATCCCAACTAGGATATAGCTGAGAATGGGCGGAAAATGGAGGCGACGCGCAATCGCTACGGTGACCACGGCAGTGGCTAATAAGATGACTGAATGTAACAGTGCATGATCGCCCATGTTTAAGACTCCAGTTGAAATCGCATTGAGTAATCAATGGCGTGCAGGTGTTTGGTGAGCGCACCTGTTGAGATAAAGTCGACGCCAGTGGCTGCGAGCTCTGCCAGCCGATCGATTTCAACATTCCCTGAGACTTCTAATTTGGCGCGACCTTTGACGGTCATCATCACCGCTTGTTGGATGTCAGTAAGGGTAAAATTATCGAGCATAATAATGTCGGCTTGTGCGGCCAGAGCTTGTGCCACTTCGTCAAGGGATTCTGTCTCTACTTCAACAGGAACTTCTGGGTGCAGTTTTTTGGCTTGTGTCACCGCTTGCTGAATACCGCCTGCGGCCATAATATGATTCTCTTTGATTAAAATGGCATCATAAAGACCGATTCGATGATTTTGACCACCACCACACTGTACCGCATATTTTTGCGCCAGTCTTAAACCGGGCAGGGTTTTACGCGTATCAAGCAGTTGGGTGGGTGAATCCACTTTTTTAAGTTTTTGCACATAATGGGCCGTGGTGGTGGCCGTGCCAGACAGGGTTTGCAGGAAATTCAGGGCGCTGCGTTCTCCGCTGAGTAAAGCGCGGGCATTGCCTTGTAATGTACAGAGGCACTGATTGGGTTGAACGGATTCACCCTCTTGGCAATGCCATTGGATCTGAATTTGGTTATCGAGTTGTTGAAACACTGCATCAAACCAAGGTCGACCGCAAACAATGGCAGGCTCTTTCACAATCACGGTTGCGGTGGCTTGCACTTGTGGATCGATGAGTTCAGCGGTCAAGTCGCCCGCATTTCCTAGATCTTCTTTGAGGGCCAAGCGGACATTGTCGGTAAGATCAGCAAAGTAGTCGATATTTTTTTTCATAAGATTTTTGTCTTGATGGATTGTTCGCTTATTATAACGGCTATGGCATATCAAATTGACAAAGAACAGGGGCGAATTTATCCTGCTAAATGGGTAAAAAGTCCGAATTATGATGCGCGACCAGAAGGGGTTGAACCCAATTTAATTGTGGTGCATGGAATTAGTTTGCCGCCCAATCAGTTTGGAGGTGAGGGCGTCGAGCAACTGTTTACCAATAGGTTAGATCCTAATGCACATCCTTACTATCGAGAAATTGCGCATCTGAAGGTTTCGTCACACCTTTTTATTCGTCGAGATGGCGAGGTTGTGCAATTTGTGGCCTTCCATCAACGCGCTTGGCATGCTGGGGTTTCTCGTTGGCAAGGACGCGAACGCTGTAATGATTTTTCCATCGGCATTGAGTTAGAAGGCGCGGACCATCTGCCTTATCGGGCTGAGCAATATGTGGTGTTGGCAGAGGTGATTCAGGCGTTGCAGCAAACCTATCCGATTGAACAAGGTGCTGTGGTCGGGCATTGCGATATTGCTCCTGAACGAAAAACCGATCCAGGAGAGATGTTTAATTGGGGGGCGCTAAAGCGGCTCATGCACCATAACGCTGTTTGAGCTTATACGACCCAACCTTTAGTCGTTTTTGGAGGCTTGTTCTGAATCTGTTTTTTCGGTGAAAATTTAAGACACGCTTCCCCAGAAGCTTCAAATACCACGACGGAGGGCAGTTGTGCGGTTTTAAAGCCAAAAGCTTTGCAGCCTCGGGGTTGACTGGCTTCCCAAGTGATATAAAAATGACGGCATTGAAAACAATCAATGGGTTCTGGAGACTTGGTCTTCATAAGAAATTTTCATTATGAGAAATAAATTTTTTTCAGTGTATATTATGGCGGCTATGCTATGATTGTGCAAAACTAATATCAATTATAAGGTTTAAAGTCGATTTTATTAAAAAAAGATAAGGAATCAAAAACATGAGTAAAATTGGTCTTTTTTATGGCACTGACACTGGCAATACTGAGCGCATCGCGGACATGATTAAAGATAAGATTGGCGAGGATAAAGTTGATGTATATGATGTGGCCACCGCTTCTGCAGAAGACTTTGCCAAATATGACAAGATTATTTTAGGTCAGCCCACTTGGTATTATGGCGAGCTTCAATCCAGTTGGGATGATTTTTGGGAAACTTTTAAGACCATCGATTTCACGGGGAAAACCGTGGCCTGTTTTGGTTTAGGCGATCAAGCGGATTATTCAGAGTATTTCTTAGATGCGATGGGGATGATGCATGATGTCGCGGTCGAAAACGGGGCGACCCCTGTCGGTTATTGGCCTACTGAGGGCTATGAATTTGATGAATCCAAAGCAGTTACGCCGGATGGTGAGTTCTTTGTAGGCTTGGCCATTGATGAAGATCAGCAGCCTGAATTAACCGAAGAGCGTGTGACACAATGGGTGGAACAAATTAAAGAAGAGATGGACATTGAGTAAGCCTTAAACAGCTTTAAAAATGTCAAAAACCCCAGTCCTGCCATAACGCAGGACTGGGGTTTTTAGGTTTTAGGCATTGCGTTTAGGGCGATAAATCTGTTTTTCTGTGACAATCGCATCGAGGGGAACGTCCCAAGGTTGAGCATCAATATGCGCTACTTTTTGGCACTCATGTGCCCAACCGATCAGTTTGGGGCGTTCCAGATGGAGTCGGCGTTTGAATGCAAAAGTTCGATCGTAGAAGCCGCCTCCCATCCCGATGCGATGGCCTTGTTCATCAAAGCCAACCAGCGGGGTGATGACCACTTCTAATTGATTGCCAAAACGGTGTTGGTGATCGACAGTCATCGGTTCTGGAATGCCGAATTTGGCAGGAAGCAGTTGGCTCTCAGGCGTAAAAGGGGCAAACGCCATCGGACGACCCCTAAGCGTGTTTAAGACGGGAAGATAGACGTGATGGCCTCTTTGCCACAAAGCTTGAATCAAGGGTTCAGTGGACAGTTCTCCTTTTTGGGAAAGAAAAACGGCAATATGTTTACTGCGCTGTAACCAAGGGCTTCTTAACAACTTTAGCGTCGCTTGTTCTGCATGATGGATTTGTTGAAGAGGAGAGAGGGATTGTCGGATTTGACGCAGTTGTTGTCGTAAGGATTGAGACATAGAAAGTGCTCATAAATAGGGCGATATGCGCGATGAGAATTCTCCCTGAACCGTGAAGTTCAGGTGGCAGCCTCCTCATACCGCTTAGGATTTTCAGGTTAGGCTTGCGCCTAATGAACTTCTCACCACGATATGATCTGGCCCCAAGGTTGTTAGCATCGGCAGGGGGTTTATCCCATCGCACATACCTTGATTTCTATTATAGTGATTTTTCTTCTGTAGGTAAAGCATTCAAGGTTTCTTCCATCTGCTGATCTAGATGCAGACAGTATTGAAGGGTTTCATTTTTCATCTGTAAATAGTCATAGCAGAGGTTGAGCGCCACCATTAAAACCTTACTTTCGCCTCTTAAATGGGGCATTTGTTCAAGCTTTTCTTCCAATAAGGTGGCCGCTTCAATCAGTCTTGGTTTGTCTTCTTCTTTGCATGGGATCTCAAAAGTGTGATTCATCAGGGTTAAAGTCAGCATGGGTCATCCAATCGTTATGGGTTTTTATGTTATTATTTATGATATTTGATAATAATAAAAGGTCGAAATGAAATAAAGATGAACTTTGAAGAGATAAATGAAACTTTAAGTGGTTATGGACAACTGGAGTCTCCTAGCTTTTTGCAAGGCATGTTGGCGGGTTTGATCAGTGGTACCGGGGAAATCAGCGAATCGGCATGGATAAAAAAACTGCTGCAAGAAGCTGGCGTCAAAAAGATTAAAGAGTCTCTTTTAAAAGTGTTGCATCAGCTGTATGTGGAGACTGAGCGTGGATTGAACAGCTCTGGCTTTGAATTTGAATTGTGTCTACCTGATGACGATCAGGATATGATGTTTCGTGCTGCGCTATTAGCGCAATGGGCTGAAGGGTTTTTATATGGCATCGGGTTGTCAGAAAAGGATCTGTCTAAAGTCAATCCTGAAGTGAAAGAGTTTCTAGAGGATTTAGCCGAAATTGCGCGACTGGATGTGTCCGATTTGGCCGATGATGATGGCGTTGAGTCAGAGAATGCGTTGATGGAGGTTTTAGAGTTTATTCGTATGGGCACCTTGCTAGTGAATGAGGTCCTCAACCCGAAAAAAGGGCAGCCCATTATGGATCCCTCGCTTCCTAAAAATGCCACCATCCATTAAAAAGTAAATTCATGTTAAGTTTAAAAATTTATCAACAACGCCGTGCTCGTCTTTTAGACTCTCTGCCTGAAAATAGTTGTGTCTGTGTCTACTCTGGGGAAGAGCAGATACGTAATCGGGATGTGGAGTATGATTTTCGTCCACGCAGTGACTTTTGGTATCTCACCGGTTTTGAGGAGCCAGAATCGATTTTGGTGTTGCGAAAAGTGCGTAATGGCCAACAGTTGAGCGAAGAGAGTTGGTTATTTTTGCGCCCTAAGGATCCGGAACAAGAGACTTGGCAAGGACGTCGTTTAGGCGTAGAGGCCGCACCCGAAACCTTAGCCGTTGACCAAGCCTATGAGATCGCGGCTATTGATGAAAAAGCGCGTGAATTTTTAGCGGGCGTTGAGCAAGTCTATGTCAGCTTTTCCGAGTTTGCAGAGTGGAGCGAGCATTTTGCTGAGTGGTTGGCAGAATTAAAACCTTTGATTCGCCAAGGGGTGGCGGTGCCGACGCAATTGTCAGATTTAGATGCGATTTTGCATGAGCAGCGATTGATCAAGTCGGAGGAGGAGATTGCATTGATGCGGCAGGCCGCACAGATCACAGTGCAAGGGCATTTAGCGGCTATGCGCAGTATTGCACAGTTGAAAACTGAGCGTCAATTGCAAGCGGAAGTAGAATACACTTTTAAACACTTAGAATCCCCCCGCGTTGCTTTCAGCACCATTGCAGCTTGTGGTGAGAATGCCTGCATTTTGCACTATACGGAAAATTCCGATACGTTAAAAGCGGGGGAATTGGTTCTGGTGGATGCCGGCGCAGAGTTTGCAGGCTATGCCGGGGATATCACTACGACTTTTCCGGTATCAGGTCAGTTTTCCTCAGCACAAAGCGCATTATATCAATGGGTGCTCAAAGCACAGCAAGCGGTGATTGAAAAGATTCGTCCTGGCGTGCGCTATGATGCGCTGCATCAGACCAGTTGCCGAGTGTTGACCCAAGGGTTGATGGCGTTAGGCATTTTACAAGGAGACTTGGAAACCTTATTGAAAGAGGAGGCGTATAAGCCTTATTTTATGCATGGCACCGGTCATTGGCTTGGCATGGATGTGCACGATGTGGGGGCCTATAAATTAAAAGGTGAGTGGCGCACTTTAGAGCCTGGTATGGTACTGACAGTGGAGCCTGGCTTGTATATTTCACCTGAACAAACCGCTGTGGCGGAACAGTGGCGTGGCATCGGCATTCGTATTGAGGATGATGTATTGGTTACAGAATCAGGGTGCGAAGTGTTAACACAGGGGCTGCCGAGAACAGTGGAGGAGATTGAGCATTTTATGGAAGCGCATCGATAAATGGATCAA
Source organism: Galenea microaerophila (assembly GCF_054657255.1). Taxonomy (NCBI): domain Bacteria; kingdom Pseudomonadati; phylum Pseudomonadota; class Gammaproteobacteria; order Thiotrichales; family Piscirickettsiaceae; genus Galenea; species Galenea microaerophila. The sequence continues at coordinate 682,308 of NZ_BAAHWZ010000001.1, read as the reverse complement.
GAGGTGATCATTTCTGGAGGCGGCCCCGTCGGTTTAATGCTGGCTATGGGGCTCGCAGAGCAGGGCAAGCAGGTGGCTTTGGTCGAGGCGCTGGCGGAGCAAGCAGCGCAAAATAGCTCTTTTGATGGGCGTGTGCTGGCGTTAACGCTGGGGTCACAAGAGGCGTTGCACGCTTTAGGGCTTTGGTCATCGCTGTTGCCTTTTGTTGAGCCGATTCTGCATGTGCATGTGTCCCAAAAGGGATACTTGGGCATAACAAAAATCCATGCGTCGGAACTCAATGTGCCGGCTTTAGGCTATAGCATTACCGCCGAAAACTTGGGACGAGTGTTATGGCAGGCAGTCACAGCGCATCCTAACATCACGGTAATACGTCCTGCGAAGGTGGTCGATTTTGAGATGGCGGCTGATCGTGTGACAGTGAAGATCGAGACTTCTAATCAGGTGGAGACTGTTACGGCAAAACTGTTAGTTGGCGCCGATGGTACCCAATCTCAAGTGCGTAAGGTGTTAGGGTTGCCGATGGAGGAGAAGTCCTACCATGCACATGGCATCATTGCCAAAGTTGAGACTGAGCGGAAACCGGAGGGTTGGTCTTTTGAACGCTTTACCACAGAGGGTCCGGTCGCTTTATTGCCGATGGGAGGTTTTTCCAGTAAAGCCGTTTTAGTGTGCCCTGAATCTGATGTCACGCACTATTTAGATATGGACGATGCGGCCTTTATACAGGTGTTTGCAGCAAAAATGGGGGAGCGGTTGGGACGATATACGGCCATTTCCCCCCGAGTGGCTTATCCTCTGAAAGAAAGTTACGTGCCACAGATGACCCAAGGGCGAGCGGTGTTAATGGGCAATGCCTCTCACACACAGCATCCGGTGGCCGCGCAAGGGTTGAATTTAGGCATTCGCGATGTGGCGGAATTTTTGCAACAGATGGCGGATGAACCCGATCCTGGTCACCCCAAAATTTTGGAACAGTATGCGGTCAACCGTCGAGCTGACCATGAAAAAGTGATGGGGATGACCGACGGGCTTATTCAAATTTTTCAAACGCCCTCTCCCATTGCCGGTCACCTACGAGGATTAGGGTTAATGGCCGTGCAAGCCTTGCCGCCCTTAAAAAAACGCTTTGCTCGCTTTGCGATGCGCGGCGTGCATGCTTTAGGAAAATAAGATGGAAAATGCAGAATACAAAGCAAAAGCGTCCGCAGAAGTGGATTATGAAGTGGTCGTCGTAGGCGGCGGTATGGTTGGCGCGGCAACAGCTTTGGGGCTTGCGCAAGAGGGACTCAAAGTGCTTCTGCTGGAAAAAGCACCACCGCTCACCGAATGGTCACACGCAATGCCATATCAAACCCGTGTCAGCGCTTTGACGCGTGCGTCGGAAAATATTTTACGAAATTTAGGCGCATGGCAAGGGATTGAAGCCAGACGGAATCATCCTTTTGTGGCAATGCATATTTGGGAGAGTTTAGGGGGGGAAGAGATCCAACTCACCGCAGCAGAGGTCGGAGCGCCTAATTTAGGGTATGTGGTGGAAAATGTGGTGATCCAAGCCGCTCTGTGGGAAGCGTGTGAAAAAAATGAATATATAGAATTTTTATTAGGAGATGAAATTAAGGAATTGAAATTAAATGAAAATTCCTTAAAAAAATGCCAGAATTCCCAGTCCTGCCAGCCGATTATCTCTTTAGATATGAAACAGAAAGGTACGCTGACCACCCATTTGCTGGTGGGCGCTGATGGCGCCTTTTCTCAGGTGAGAAGTTTGGCGCATATTGGTCTGGATACGCATGATTATCAGCAGTGTGCAGTCGTAGGCTGCGTTAAAACGGAAGCTTCTCACCAAGATGTTTGTTGGCAGCGTTATATCCCAGAGGGGCCTTTTGCGTTTCTGGCGATGGATGAGAATGTGAGTTCCATTGCTTGGTATCTGCCTTTGGAAAAAATGCAGTGGGCGTTAAGTTTAAGCGATGAAGCCTTTGCGCAGGCGGTGACGGAGGCGTCGGGAAGACGTTTGGGGCAGGTGGTTGAGGTCGCTGAACGCACCGCCTTCCCATTGGTGCGTCGTCATGCTCAGCACTATATTCAACCAGGTTTAGCTTTGGTGGGGGATGCGGCACATACCATTCACCCTCAAGCGGGGCAGGGGGTAAATTTAGGGTTGCTGGATGCTGCGGCTCTGATTGAGGTGGTGACGGATGCGAAAGGGCATCAGCGTCCTTTTGCCAGTTATGCCACTTTAAGAAAATATGAACGCTGGCGGAAAGGGGATAATGTCATTGTACAGCGTTCGATGGAATTTTTTGATGGCCTGTTCCGCCAGCAGCCTGGGTTAAGATCTCAATTGAGACATCAGTTGATGCCGGCATTGAATCTTTTGCAGCCCATCAAACAGTGGTTAATTCGAGAAGCGCTCTATGGGCGTAAACCCTTACCTAAATTAGCAAAAATACAATGATAAAAAAGACAAATAATAGACAGTTAAGAAGCCGAGTAGAAGCGGTTTTAGGGGTACAGGGTGTTCATCCGAGTGAGAATGCGCTTGCCAGAAAGGTCGGCAAGTTTTTTAGCCTATTGGTGGATTTTTCTCTGCTTCTCGTCTTATTGCAGTTGGTTGCCATGTGGATGTTTCCACGATTGGATCAGCATTTACAGTGGGTTGATGAGTGGGTATGGTTTGTATTTGCTTCAGAGTTCTTAACAAGTATCTTTTTAGTGGACAGGCGTTGGCGTTATCTCCGTAATAACTGGCTAAACTTGAGTATTGTGTTTTTGGCAGCCCCTATCTTTAAGTGGGACAATGATTGGCTTGTGATTATACGTGCGATGAGATTGGTCTTGGTCATCCGGGTCGTTTTTAACCTCTTTGATATCGTGGTTAAAGTTCTCACCAAAAATAGTTTTGGGACGTTTCTTCTAGTCTCTATCGCCTTTTTATTGGTTTCAGCGGTTATTTTTTCCTATATTGAAGAGGTTAATTTTGGTGATGCATTATGGTATGCCTTGGTGACCATCACCACAGTCGGCTATGGGGATGTGGTGCCGAAAACAGAGAATGGCCGAGAGTTTGGCGCGTTGATGATTCTGTTTGGGGTGGTCCTTTTTTCTATTGTCACGGCGAATATTTCAGCGTTTTTGGTCGGTGAAGAGCAGGAAAAAACGGAGCGTGACATTCTGAATTATGTCAAGCAGGTTCATAATCGATTGCTTGCTCAAGAAAAAGAAGATGAAGCACAAATTGAACGCATTTTGTCGCATATCACTTTAAAAGTAGATGAATTAGCGGAAAGAATGAAAAAGAGTGACGAAATTAGATTTCAAGAGGGGTTGAAAAGTTTAGAAACCACTTTACATACCGCGAGAGAAAATAGGGATGAAAAATTGCTCATGGAGCTTTATCGACTTGAAGAGAGAATTGATCGATTAGAACAAAGCCAAAATAAAGAAGTGATTGAGAGACTAGAAAAAATTGAGAAAAAGGTGGCGCACCTTTAATGAAAAACGTTATTAGCACATTATAAAATTCTCATATATTTTTTGACTTTTATCAGTCTAAGTTTTATATTCATTTAATCAATAATTTTTATCGCTCTGCGCTTTGCTAGAAGCTTAGCAGAATGCGGGAATTTTAAGAAATAAAGGCAGTCAGTATGGCAGATAGACGGTTACAAGTTTTTCACACAGTTTCAAAGGTCATGAGCTTTACTAAGGCGGCTGAAACCTTGCATATGACACAACCCGCTGTGACTTTTCAGGTGAAACAGTTAGAGGACAGTTTTAATACACGCTTATTTGACCGAACGCATAATAAAATCAGTCTCACCGAAGCAGGAAGGGTGGTGTATGAGTATGCCGATAAAATTCTCGAATATTATGAGAGGATGAATAATGAGGTTCGAGAGTTAACCGGTGAAGTGTCAGGATCTCTAGTGATTGGCGCTTCGACTACTATTGCAGAATATATGTTGCCTAGTTTATTAGGCGCCTTTAAAAAAGAGTATTCTGAAGTCAATATTCGCCTACAGGTGGGGAATACCGATGCCATTGTCTCTATGGTGGAGAATAATATGGTGGATTTAGCAGTGGTAGAAGCGCCAGTCTTCAATAAAAATCTTGAGGTGCATGTCTGCCGTTTAGATGAGATGCAGTTAATTTGCCCGCCTGACCATCCTTTAGCCAAGCGTGAAAAAGTTTCTATCGATGAAATTCGTAAGTATCCTTATATTTCCCGTGAGGAAGGTTCCGGCTCTCGTTCCGTTATCGATCAATATATTCGTGAGCAGGGCTTGTCATACAGTGATCTAAACCTGGTATTGGAGCTTGGCAGTCCAGAATCTGTCAAGATGGCGGTCGAATCTGGTGTCGGATTGGCCATTGTGTCCCGTACCACCATTAATAAAGAGCTTCAATTGGGTACTTTGAAAGGAATTCCATTAGATCCGCCTATTAAGCGTCCGTTCTCTCATGTTCGTCAAAAACAAAAATTCCGCCATCGTGCAGTGGGCGAGTTATTGGATTTTGCTGTAGAGTACTGTACTCAAAAGGCGATAGAAGACGGCTTTGAAGTCCCAACGCAAGAGCAGAAGAAATTATATGGGAATAATGTTGACTATTAAAATGATTCGTTTATGAATTAAAAAGCCGCAGTGTTGCGGCTTTTTAATTTCTGTAGAGTGTGTATTTCTATAGATTTTGGGAGGCATACTCCGCTAAGCGTGAGCGTTCGCCTTGGATCAGAGTGATGTGAGCGCTGTGCTCCCATGACTTGAACCGATCGACAATATAGGTGAGCCCAGTTGTGGTCTCTGTTAGATAGGGGGTATCAATCTGTCCTAGATTCCCTAAACAGACCATTTTGGTTCCCGGACCGGCACGGGTAATGAGTGTTTTCATCTGTTTAGGTGTCAGGTTTTGCGCTTCATCAATAATGATGAATTTATTTAGGAAAGTGCGTCCGCGCATAAAGTTCATCGATTTGATTTTAATGCGCTTAGAAAGCAAATCTTGAGTAGAATTTTTTTCCCAGTCGGTGCTGTAATCAGATTGGGTTAAAACCTCTAAATTATCCATCAACGCACCCATCCAAGGTGTCATCTTTTCCTCTTCAGTACCAGGAAGAAAACCGATATCCTCTGCAATGGGAATGGTTGCACGGGTCATAATAATCTCATCATAGCGATTCATATCGAGCGTCTGTTCAAGACCGGCAGCGAGGGTTAAAAGGGTTTTTCCTGTGCCCGCAGAGCCCAGTAAAGAGACAAAATCGATATCAGGATCCATCAAGACGTTAAAAGCCATATTCTGTTCTTGGTTACGCGGGGTAATGCCCCAGACAGGATGTTGCGTATAGTCTTGCAGATACTCCAGAGTCACTTTGTCATGTTCGATTTTTCGAACAATGGCACTAAATCCAGAGTCATTTTGGCTAATTAGGCATTCATTGGGATACCAATGCGTTTTTTTTGGATCAATTTTAAGTTCATAAAAAGTGCGACCATTTTTGTCTTGCCAAGATTTCATCTCATCGGCATGTTGGGAGAAGAAGTCTTCGGGTAAGATTTCCCAGCCAGGATAAAGGAGATCGGCATCTTCTACCACTCGATCATTGTAGTAATCTTCTGAATGTAAGCCTACTGTGGAGGCTTTAATGCGCATATTAATATCTTTGGTGACCAGAGTGATTTTATATTGTTTTTTGTACTTCGATTGCAGCGCTAATCCCGTTAAGATAATGTGATTATCTGCTTTATGACTCGGGAGTTCTGTGGGTAATTTGGCTTTTAAAGTTTCGGTTTCAAAGAACAGTTTGCCCAGTCGCTGAGGGGCGTTTTCCATTTTAGGGTGAATGCGTTCTAAAGGCAGACCCGATCTGATTTCATCAAAAGTGGCATTATCAATGATTTCATCGATGAGGCGATTGGCTTCTCGCGCATTACGAGCGACTTCACTCATTCCTTTTTTATTGGCATCCAGTTCTTCCAAGACCGTCATTGGCAAGTAAATATCATTCTCTTCAAAATTAAAGAGTGCCATCGGGTCGTGCATGAGCACATTGGTATCTAAAATATAGATTTTTTTGCTAGGCTTCATTCGGTTTTTACTCGCTTACAGATAAAGATTTTAAAGTTTCAAGCACTGTTTGTGCATGACCGGCAGCTTTAACTTTTCGCCACTCATATACGATCTGAGTTTCTGGGTCTAACAGAAAAGTACTGCGTTCGATGCCATAATATTCTTTGCCATAGTTTTTCTTCAGTTTGATGACATCAAATAGTTTGCATAAGACTTCTTCTTCATCTGAAATGAGGTCAAAGGGAAAATGATATTTCGCTTTGAAATTTTCATGTTTGCGAATGGAGTCTCGGGAAACGCCAAAAATTTCGCAATTGAGTGCTTGAAATTGTGGATAGAGTTCTGAAAATTCAATCCCCTCTGTTGTGCATCCTGGGGTATTGTCTTTAGGATAAAAATAGAGAACTGTGTAATGACCTTTAAAGTCCTCAGGTGTCACAGTACGATCAGAGGTTGCTGGCAGAGAAAAATCAGGCAGAGTGTCACCGATTTGCAAGTGCATTTGAAGCTCCTATGTTGAGTGAGTTTTCTAAAATAGTATGCAAGAAATTAACAGGGTTTGGGAAGTTTTTAGGTTAAATTTTTGCAAAGAGTTTATACCGCTTGAAGTCATTAGGGTGAACGGTTAAGATTACTTTTTACAGTTTATGTTTGGAGTATGAAAAGGTGTTTAGAGGCAGTATGGTGGCGTTAGTGACGCCGATGCTAGATGAGGGTGCTGTAGATTATGAAGCGCTTGAAGCATTAATTGAGTGGCACATAGAATCCGGAACCGATGCCATTGTGTCCATGGGGACAACGGGTGAATCGGCTACGCTTGATTTTAAAGAGCATGGTGAAGTGGTGGCGTTTACGGTTAATCGGGTCGCGGGTAGAGTTCCCGTGATTGCTGGCACAGGTGCAAATTCGACCACCGAAGCCATTGAGTTAACCGATTTTGCAAAAGCTGCAGGTGCAGATGCATGCTTACTGGTCACCCCTTATTACAATAAGCCGACTCAAGAAGGGTTGTATCAGCACTATAAAAAGATTGCAGAAACTGTTGATATTCCTCAGATTCTATATAATGTTCCTGGACGTACGGCTTGTGATCTACTGCCTGAAACCGTTGCGCGTTTAGCCAAATTGCCAAATATTATTGGCATTAAAGAAGCGACTGGGGATCTGGATCGATTTAAACAGATTCAAAAGTTAGTCGATGATCCTGATTTTGAATTTTATACTGGGGATGATGGCTCAGCAGTCGAGTTTATTCTATTAGGTGGACATGGCGGTATTTCAGTGACGGCGAATGTTGTCCCCAAAACCTTGCATGAGATTTATGCGCTCGCCTTAAACGGAGAAGCTGAGCAGGCTCGTGCTTTGGATGCCCAAATAGCGAGTTTACATCAAGCACTGTTTTTAGAATCCAATCCCATTCCGGTGAAATGGGCACTGTATGAAATGGGTAAAATTCGTAAAGGTATTCGTTTGCCATTGACCGAGCTTTCTGAAATTCATCGACCAACCCTTCAAACTGCCTTGAAGCAAACAGGGGCCTTATAATGTTTTCAAAATTTAAGATGAAGACGGTGATTCAATTGGGATTGTTCACCAGCGGTGTGGCGCTTTTAAATGGGTGTAGTACGACCCATTCTAGTATTGGTGAAAATGTAAGAACTGCCTTGGCCGGAGATGAGGATAATTATCGGAAATCCGAATCCTCCCTTAAACCTTCTTTAGAAGTACCGCCTGACTTGATCTCTCCAGTACAAAAGCCACAGGAAGTGGCGCAACTTTTACGCCCCATGACGAAAAATGGTGAGGCGCGTGATATTCCAATTCGGAAGTTCAATGACATACAGGTTAAGACCAATTTATCTGAACGCTGGCTTGAGATTCCGATCTCTGCGAATGCCTCCGAAAAAGCGAAAGCGCAGCAGCTTGCACAGGTGTGGCAAGATGTGCAGAGCTTTTTAATCTCTTTAGGGTTTGAGGTGGATGAAATTGACCAAACCCTGGGGGTGATGCGCACAAAATATAAGGCACGTACAGAAATTGCACCGATGTATGAAATGGGGCTTTTGACCCGATTGTTTAACAGTTGGCGTCCGGAAAAAGCAGAAGGCGTCTATGATCGCTTAACGGCGCGTGTTGAATCGGATCTACAAAAAGGGATTGTCCGTCTCTATTTTTATGACCATGTGCTTTATCGTCAAAATGATGGTGATATAGATCGCTGGTATGTTCGTCCTTATAGTCCAGAACTGGAAGCCTTAACCTTATACCAAGGGTTAATCTTTTTAGGGGTCTCCTCCAACCAAGCCTTTAAGCAAATTGAAGTGACTCAGCATATAGTCACGCCAGAAATCCAAGATAAAGACGAAAAAATCATGAAAGGGGTGCAGATTAAGGCGCCTTATTCTGTGGCTTGGACCTATACCAAAGCTTTGTTATACCGAGCAGGTTGGCAGATTACTAAAGTAGATGAAGCGCGTCATCAGCTTTGGGTGAAGCCCCCCAAATCTTTAACGCAAGCAAAAGGTGGGGTGCTCGATCGAATTTTCTCTAAGCAGGAAACGCCTGTGTTACCTGAACAGCTGGTCTTTACTTTAAAAACGGCTGAACAGGGTCTTAAGGATGTGCAGATTTTGGAGGTTCATCAGCCGAAAGATGAAGCACAAGGGATTACTGCACAACAACAAGCTTATATTTTTAAAGTTTTAGGTTTTTTAGCGCAATAAAGAAATAGGAATTATCACTATGCAGACCATCTGGGGAAATCCAGCGCATTCTGAATATCGTTTGAATCAACTGCTTTTAGAGATTCAATCGGTGACACCCATTCGTAAATTAGTCTCTCGCCATCTCTATTTTATCGAAACCGCCCAGCCATTAACCGCTGAAGAACAGGCGCACTTGAATCGCTTGTTAAATGGGGTTGATCAACCGATAGAGATCAATGAACAGCCCACCTGTATTGTTACCCCCCGTGTTGGAACCATTTCCCCGTGGTCCTCAAAAGCGACAGATATTATGCACACTTGTGGAATAGAACATGTGCAGCGAATTGAACACGGAGTGGCTTATTTTATGGAAGGGGTCGAAGCGCTTGATGCAGTGTTGCCTTTTATCCATGACCGAATGATGGAACAGGTAATCACGCAGCTTTCTGAGGCGGAAGCCCTGTTTTCTCATCAGTCTCCCAAGCCGATGACGCAAATCGAGGTGCTAGAGCGTGGATTGGAAGCCCTGCAAGAAGCGAATCGAAACTTAGGGTTGGCGCTCAGTGAAGATGAGATGGAATATTTAGTGGCAGCTTTTAAAGAGCTGGGACGCAATCCGGTAGATGCCGAATTGATGATGTTTGCGCAAGCGAATTCTGAACATTGTCGCCATAAGATTTTTAATGCCGATTGGGTGATTGATGGTCAACCTAAACCGCATACGCTGTTTGGGATGATTCGCAATACTTATCACAATTATTCTGAAGGCGTCTTGTCCGCTTATAGTGATAATGCGGCAGTGTTAAAAGGGCCGAATGCGACGCGATTTTTTCCTCTGGTAGAAAGTCGGCAGTATCAAGTGTCTGAAGAGCCGGTGCATTTTCAAATTAAAGTGGAGACCCATAATCACCCCACTGCGATTTCCCCTTTCCCTGGCGCGGCGACCGGTTCAGGAGGAGAAATCCGTGATGAAGGGGCAACGGGCCGGGGCTCAAAACCAAAAGCAGGTTTAACGGGCTTTACCGTTTCTAACCTTAACATTCCAGGCTTTAAACAGCCTTGGGAGCGGGATTATGGTAAACCAGATCGTATTGTTTCGGCTTTAGAGATTATGATTGAGGGACCCTTAGGGGCTGCTGCCTATAATAATGAATTTGGTCGGCCTGCGATTAATGGCTATTTTCGCACCTATGAAAATCCTCTGATTACACATGAAGGTGAGGAGATTCGCGGTTATCACAAACCTATTATGTTAGCAGGCGGACTTGGGAATATTCGTGAAGCGCATGTGCACAAGCGTGAAATTCCTGTCGGTGCGAAATTGGTTGTGCTGGGTGGGCCAGCAATGCTGATCGGTCTAGGCGGCGGGGCAGCCTCCAGTGTGGATACCGGCAGTGGTTCTGAAGATTTGGATTATGCATCTGTGCAACGAGAGAACCCTGAAATGGAGCGGCGCGCGCAAGAGGTGATTGATCGCTGTACCTATTTGGGGAGTGAAAACCCGATTGCCTCAATTCATGATGTGGGCGCCGGTGGTCTGTCTAACGCTTTCCCAGAATTGGTCAATGACAGTGGTCGAGGCGGTTATATTGAGTTGCGCAAAATCCCAAATGATGAGCCTGGCATGTCGCCGATGGAGATTTGGTGTAATGAATCTCAAGAGCGTTATGTGCTCGCTGTTTACCCGGAAAAATTAGCTGAATTTGAAGCGATCTGTCAGCGAGAGCGCTGTCTATATGCAGTGGTAGGAGAAGCGACAGAAGAACAGAGATTGGTCGTTCACGATAGCCTATTTAATAATCATCCGGTAGATATGCCGTTGAATGTGTTACTGGGCAAACCGCCAAAAATGAAAAGAGAGGTGGCGAGTCGACCTGTGCCTCAACCTGGCTTTGAACCTGCTGTTTTAGAGTTGGATGAGACGGTTGAGCGTTTGATGAAATTGCCAACCATTGCAGATAAAACTTTCTTAATCGCCATTGGCGACCGTTCTATTACCGGTATGGTGACTCGAGATCAGATGGTGGGGCCTTGGCAGGTGCCAGTTGCAGATGTTGGCGTCACCTGTAGTGATTATTTTGGCTATAACGGGGAAGCGATGGCCATGGGGGAACGGCCACCAGTTGCTTTGATCAATCCCAAAGCGTCCGCGCGTTTAGCCGTTGCTGAAGCGATTACAAATATTGCTGCAGCAAAAATCGAGCATATTTCGGATATTAAACTCTCAGCTAACTGGATGGCCGCAGCAGGTCATCCAGGTGAAGATGCCGCCCTTTATGAAGCGGTTGAAGCAGTTGGTATGGAACTGTGTCCTGCTTTAGACATTGCCATTCCAGTGGGTAAAGACTCTATGTCCATGAAGACAGTCTGGCAAGAAGATGGAAATGAGAAGGCGGTGACTTCCCCTGTTTCTTTAAATATTACCGCTTTTGCACCGGTCTCAGATGTGCGTAAGACGGTGACGCCTCAATTGAGAACTGATCAAGGCGAAACCCTTTTGTTGTTGATTGACTTAGGGGAAGGCAAAAACCGAATTGGGGGCAGTTGTTTAGCGCAAGTTTATAACCAAATTGGGGATGTTGCGCCCGATGTTGAAAGCCCTAAAAAATTAAAAGCCTTGTTTAACGCCGTGCAAGCAATGAATGCACAAGAGCTATTACTGGCTTATCATGACCGCTCAGATGGGGGGCTCTATACCACGGTGGCAGAGATGGCGTTTGCGGCACATTGTGGGGTAGATTTAGATATCAGCAGCCTATCGGGAGATGCGGCCTCTATTCTATTTAATGAAGAGCTGGGGGCAGTCTGTCAAATTAAGCGCAGTCATCGTTCTGAGGTTGAAAAAGTCTTGGAAGCCTTTGATTTAATCAATTTGGCGCATTGGATTGGCGCACCAAATGAAGTGGATCACATTCGCGTGATTCAAGAGGGCACAGTTTTACTGGATCAACCTCGTAAACAAGTGCAGCAATGGTGGTCAGAAACCAGCTATCAGATGCAAGCGTTGAGAGACAATGCTGACTGTGCCAAACAGGCTTTTGACTTGATTGCGCAAGATGAAAATAGTGCTTTGACGGCGGAATTAGGGTTTGATCCCAATGAAGATATTGCTGCCCCCTATATCGCAACCGGTGTTCGACCCAAGGTGGCGATATTGCGTGAACAAGGTGTCAATGGCCAGCAAGAGATGGCAGCAGCCTTTACTAAGGCTGGATTTGATGCGATAGATGTGCATATGTCTGATGTGATTCAGCAGAAAGTGGATTTTGCTGAATTTAAAGGTTTGGTGGCTTGTGGCGGCTTCTCTTATGGAGATGTCCTCGGCGCGGGTCGTGGTTGGGCGAACTCTATTCTGTTTAATGAACAAGCGAGAACCCAATTTAGCCAATTTTTCCAACGTGAAGACAGCTTTACCTTGGGTGTGTGCAATGGTTGTCAGATGTTATCGAATTTAAAAGAGATCATCCCAGGTGCAGAGCATTGGCCAAAGTTTGTGCGCAACCAATCAGAGCAGTTTGAAGCGCGCTTATCATTAGTCCAAATTGAACAGAGCCCCTCTGTTTTATTGGAGGGTATGGCAGGTTCACGCATGCCTGTCGCTGTGGCACATGGTGAAGGCCGGATTCAGTTTGCAGAAGGGGAAAGTCTGAAGCAAGTTGAGGGGCTGATCGGGGTGCGTTATGTGGACAGTGCTGGTAATCCTACAGAGCGCTATCCACTTAACCCGAATGGTTCTGAATCAGGTGTGACGGGCTTAACCACTCCTGATGGTCGTGTGACCATTATGATGCCGCATCCAGAGCGGGTATTCCGTGCCATTCAAAACGCTTGGCATCCGGATGATTGGTTGGAAGATGGGCCATGGATGCGCATGTTCAGAAATGCACGTAAGTGGGTAGGTTAATTTTTAAAGTCCGACTCATAAAAGATTTTATATAGGCATAAGGTCAATTGATTTGACTTATCTGTTCTATTTATTAGACTTACTCTATTAGAGAGATGCAAAATTTATTTTAAATTTTAAAAGTTCTAGCCCGAATTCGGGATTGATTTTTTTGGGTTCTGCAATCGCAGAATTTTTATAACTAAAGTGGAGAGACCTATGTCTTTAAATCGCCGTGAATTTTTACATGTCATGTCAATGGCTGCAGCAGCAGGAATGCTTCCTGGTACAGCAAGCGCAATGTCTGGCACTAAGCAAACAGGCACCGCAGCCACAATGGATATGTATAACTTGCCGATGAAAGGTAAGGTGCGTCTGTTACATATTACCGATACGCATGCGCAGTTAAAACCTATCTACTTCCGTGAGCCAAATGTAAACTTGGGGATAGGTCCTGCCTATGGCAAGCTGCCGCATATCGTAGGTCACAAATTGTTAGAAGTGTATGGTTATAAAGAGAATACGCCTTTATCTTACGCCTTTACCTTTTTAAATTTCCAAGATGCTGCAGAGCAGTATGGAAAAGTAGGAGGGTTTGCGCATGTTAAAACACTTTTAGATAAGTTGCGTGAGCAAGCCGGTGGCCGTGAAAATACATTGACGATGGATGGCGGTGATTTATGGCATGGCTCTGGTACCGCTCTTTGGACCCGTGGTCAAGATATGGTGGAAGCCTCAAATATCTTGGGTGTTGACATTATGACAGGTCACTGGGAGTTTACCTACAAAGAGCCTGAAGTTTTAAGAAATATTAAACAGTTTAAAGGTGAATTCCTAGCGCAAAATATCCGAGTTAAAGAAGACTCTCTGTTTGGCGATGAATATCGTGAAATGGTTGATAAATATGGGGTAGGTCTCTATAACGAAGATGAAGCCCGTCCATTTAAACCTTATACCATTAAAGTGGTGAATGGTGAGCGCATCGCTGTGATTGGACAAGCTTTCCCACGTACGGCCAATGCGAACCCACAAGCCAATTTCCCTGATTGGTCTTTTGGTTTGCGCGAAAGTGCTCTACAACAGACTGTGGACAAAATCCGTCAACAAGAGAAAGTGGCTGCAATTGTTATGATCTCTCATAACGGGATGGATGTGGATATCAAGATGGCTTCTCGCATTAGCGGTATTGATGCAATCTTTGGTGGACACACTCATGACGGCGTTGCCAAAACCGTTCCAGTTAAAACGCCTGAAGGGGGTGTGTGCCATGTGACCAATGCGGGTTCAAATGGTAAATTTGTCGGCGTGATGGATTTGGATATCCAAAACGGTAAATTGCGCGGTGTTGATTATCACCTATTGCCTGTCTTCTCGAATGTTTTGCCAGCGGATCAAGAGGTGAATACGTTCCTAGATCGTTTGTATGCGACCAAGTATGATAAAAATATCGTTGAATCTCGTCGTGAAGAGCTTTATTACAATAAAGATCGTTTAGGTAAAACCTATGGTGAGATCCTAAATGAAGAGCTCGCGGTGGCAGAAGATACCTTGTATCGCCGTGGTAACTTTATGGGAACTTGGGATCAGATCATTGTAAACGCCTTGCGTGAAGAGCATGATACTCAAATCGCCATGTCAGCCGGTGTTCGTTGGGGAACCTCTGTATTGGCAGGAGAAACCATCACCATGGAGCGTGTGATGGATGAAACTTCTATGACCTACGGGGAAACCTATAAGTCAACCGTTACCGGTGCACAAATGAAAGATATCTTAGAAGGGATCTGTGAAAACCTTTTCCAGAAAGATCCTTATTTACAATCTGGTGGAGATATGGTGCGCTTAGGCGGTATGGACTATACCTGTGAACCCAATGCAAACTTTGGGAACCGTATCTCTGATATGCGTTTAGACGATGGTACGCCTCTTGAGCCTAATAAAACCTACACAGTTGCGGGTTGGGCGCAGGTAGATAAAGTGGGTGAAGGCCGCTTGATGTGGGATGTGACTGCAGATTACCTACGCCGTCATAAGAACGATATGAAGCTTAAGAAGATTAATGCCCCAACACTGAAAGGGGTGAAAGGTAACCCAGGTATCGAAGATTACCAAGGGAAAATGATCTAATTTAAGGTTTCTAATCAGTGAATAAAAAACCCGCTTCGGCGGGTTTTTTATTTTAGGAATTGTCTTTAGGCAATTTTGGTAATGTCTCTTGTGGTAGAAACCTGTTGAATGGCTTGATTGGCTCTTTGTAGCAAGGTTTGGCTGTTGTCTTCAGCGTTTCGTTTTTCTGTAACGCCGGCATGACTGGTTAGGCAGGTCGTTTGACCATCAGGCAGTTGAATCTTTTGAGCGGTAATATTTTTTTGTGCCAATTCCACAACTCTAAATGCATCAACGGCTCTCATATCCGGCAATAGAATCATAAATTGATCGCAGCTTAAACGACCGATATAGCCTAAATCTCCCACCGTTTTTTGAATGGCTAAGGCAGCCATCGCCATGGCTTTATCTCCAATTTCTAGGCCATATAAATCGGTCACACGCTTAAAACAGTCTAGATCAATTTTGGCAAAAGAGATGGGGGTTTGATTAATTTCAGATTTTTTCAGCTCTTCGTCGACAATTTGTAAGAAAAAGTCTCGGTTATAGAGACCAGTTAAAGGGTCGGTCGTAGAGAGGTGTTCGATCTGCTCTTCCATATGTTTACGTTGGGTGATATTAATGGCCAACCAGATTGCCGCAGGTTGGTCATAAATCTCTTCCGCAAGCGGGTAGATACGAGCCTCATACCATTGACCGCCTTGAGGTGCATTCTGGCTATCAATGCCATTAATCTCTTCATTGGCCAGTTGATATTCAATTTCGACCAGTCTTTGCGTATCTATCGCTTTTTGCACGACATTCAAAAAGCGCTGCGCCATCTGTTCAGGCAGAATATCAAAATAATTTTTGCCAATTAGAGCGTGACCATCAGCATAGAGACTACGCTCTTTTCCTCCAATGACATCCAGGTAGGTACCATCATAGCCCATGACAAAAATGGGGTCAGGCATGGCATTGGCAATGGCCTCTAGGTGTGCAGCTTGGCGTTTTGTTTGTGGCATATTGGACTCCAATTATTGAATGGGTTTGTATTTGATTCGATGCGGTTGTGCCGCTTCAGCCCCTTTGCGCCGTTTAAGGTCTTCTTCATATTCGCTATAGTTCCCTTCAAACCACTCCACATGTGAATCACCTTCGAAAGCCAGCATATGGGTGGCAATACGATCCAAGAACCAGCGATCATGAGAAATGACCACGGCGCAACCGGCAAAATCAAGTAGGGCTTCTTCTAAGGCACGCAAGGTTTCCACATCTAAATCGTTTGTAGGTTCATCCAGTAATAAAACATTCCCACCACTGCGGAGTGTTTTGGCGAGATGCACACGATTGCGTTCTCCCCCTGACAGCTCGCCAATGCGTTTCTGTTGGTCAGAGCCTTTAAAGTTAAAACGACCGCAGTAGGCGCGCGCATGGATTTCCGTATTACCGATGGTGATAATATCTTGTCCGCCAGAAATCTCTTCATAGACGGTTTTTTGATCATCCAGTGCATCACGACTTTGATCCACATAAGAGAGTTGAACGGTGGGTCCAAATTCGATTTTACCGCTGTCTGGTTGTTCTTGACCTGTTAGCATTTTAAATAAGGTCGATTTCCCAGCGCCATTTGGTCCAATAATCCCGACAATCCCACCTTGAGGGAGTTTAAAGCTGAGGTCATCGATTAGGAGACGATCTCCAAACCCTTTTTTCAAATGTTCAACTTCGATCACCTTTTCCCCTAAACGTTCGGCCACAGGGATAAAGATCTCTTTGGTTTCATTGCGTTTTTGCTGTTCTTGTGAGCTCAATTCTTCAAATCTTGCCAAACGTGCTTTGGATTTGGCATGGCGACCTTTAGGGTTGCTTTTCACCCATTCTAGCTCATGCTTAATGGTTTTCAGGCGTGCCGCTTCTTGTTTCGATTCCTGCTCTAGGCGCTGCTCTTTTTGTTCCAGCCAAGCACTGTAATTGCCTTTAAAAGGAATACCTTCTCCACGATCCAGTTCTAGAATCCATTCTGCAGCATTGTCTAGGAAATAGCGATCATGGGTGACGGCAACAACAGTGCCGGGAAATTCCAGTAAAAATCTTTCTAACCACGCGATTGATTCTGCATCTAAATGGTTTGTGGGTTCATCCAAAAGCAGCATATCGGGCTGCTCCAGTAAGAGCTTGCACAGTGCAACGCGGCGACGCTCTCCGCCAGACAGTTTCGTCACATCGGCATCCCAAGGTGGCAGTCGAAGGGCGTCGGCAGCAATTTCTAAGCGGCGTTCTAAATTGTGGCCATCTTTGGCTTGAATAATGTCTTCGACTTCTGCTTGGCGTTTAGCCAATTCATCAAAATCTGCATCAGGTTCGGCATAGGCGGCATAGATTTGATCCAGTTCAGCCAGTGCATTTTTAATTTCAACCACTGCCTCTTCAATATTACCGCGCACATCTTTTTCAGGGTTCAACTGCGGTTCTTGAGGCAGATAGCCAATTTTAATGCCAGGTTGTGGGCGTGCTTCTCCCACAATCTCCGTATCGATCCCCGCCATAATTTTCAGCAGTGTTGATTTCCCCGCACCATTGAGGCCGAGTACGCCAATTTTGGCGCCAGGAAAAAATGAGAGAGAGATGTCTTTCAGAATATATTTATTAGGGGGGATCACTTTCCCCACGCGATTCATGGTGTAAACAAATTGTGCCATCGGTTATTTAATTTCCTGTCTCTTTAAATGGATAGGGTAAACTTTACCTAAAAATGCGTGTTTTATAAAGTAAAACTGCCCATCTTTACAACAAATCGGGTAAAATTTATTTTTTAGCTGAATTAGGAGATCCTCTGCATGTTTAAGAAATCGATGAAAATTGAAGGATATGATGAGGTTTTGGCGGAAGCGATTCAAGCAGAAGCCCAACGTCAGGAAGATCATATTGAATTGATCGCCTCTGAAAATTACACCAGCCCTCGAGTTATGGAGGCGCAAGGCTCTGTTTTAACCAATAAATATGCAGAAGGGTATCCAGGAAAACGCTATTATGGTGGGTGTGAGCATGTAGATGTGGTTGAACAGCTGGCGATTGATCGTGCTAAAGAACTGTTTGGTGCTGATTATGCCAATGTTCAGCCTCATTCAGGATCTCAAGCCAATGGCCCTGTTTATATGGCGCTATTGAAACCCGGTGATACAGTGCTAGGTATGAGTTTGGCAGATGGTGGGCACTTAACCCATGGTTCTCATGTGAGTTTTTCGGGCAAAATTTACAATGCTGTACAGTATGGTTTAAATCCTGAAACGGGTGAAATTGACTACGAAGAAGTGGCGCGTTTAGCACGTGAGCATAAGCCTAAAATGATTATTGCCGGTTTCTCAGCCTATTCACAAATTGTCGATTGGCAAAAATTCCGTGATATTGCAGATGAAGTGGGCGCTTATTTACTGGTCGATATGGCGCATGTGGCGGGGTTGGTGGCAGCAGGTGAATATCCCAGCCCTGTACAAATTGCAGATGTCACCACAACGACTACCCATAAAACTTTACGCGGTCCGCGTGCCGGCTTGATTTTAGCCAAATCTAATCCAGAAATTGAAAAGAAACTGAACTCAGCCATCTTCCCAGGTGCCCAAGGGGGCCCATTAATGCATGTGATTGCTGCCAAAGCGGTCGCCTTTAAAGAAGCGATGGAACCAGAATTTAAAACCTATGCTAAAAATGTGATTAAAAATGCGAAAGCGATGGCACAAGTGTTTATGGAACGTGGCTACGATGTGGTCTCAAAAGGCACGGAAAACCATCTTTTCTTGGTGAGCTTTATTGAGCAGGGCTTAACTGGTAAGTTAGTCGATGCCGCTTTGGGTGCGGCTCACATTACCGTGAATAAAAATGCGGTGCCTAATGATCCGATGTCCCCTTTTGTCACCAGCGGTATTCGTATCGGGACGGCAGCCATTACCACGCGTGATTTCGATGAAAATGATTCTACGCAACTTGCGCATTGGATGTGTGACATTATTGACACATGTAACCAAGGAGAAGAAAGTTGGGATGAAGCGGTCGTTAGTGAAGTTCGCGAAAAAGTGAAAGCTTTGTGTGCCTCTAAACCCGTTTATGCGGATGAGTAAGCACTAGTTTTTTATGCATTGTCCTTTTTGTAATGCGCCTGATACCAAGGTGGTAGACTCTCGTCTTGCAATGGAGGGAAGTCAGGTTCGACGCCGCCGCCTCTGTTCAAATTGCGGCGAGCGTTTTACCACCTATGAAACCGCTGAGCTTTCGCTGCCGAGAGTCATTAAAAGCGACGGCAATCGAGAGCGCTTCGATGAAGGGAAAATACGTCGTGGATTAATTAAGGCGTTGGAAAAACGCCCTGTTGCCAGTGAAGAGATTGATCGAGTGGTGAGCCAGATCACCAAGCGCTTAATGTCTGAAGGGGTAAGTGAAATCCATTCTTCACAGATCGGTGAATGGTTAATGGAAGCCTTACGCGAGATAGATCAAGTCGCTTATGTGCGTTTTGCATCGGTTTATCGCTCTTTTCAGGATGTGAATGCTTTCCGTGAAGAAATCGAGCGTCTGGTGCAAGCGACAACCGCGCAAAGAAGCCGAGATGATTAAAGATGAATACCCCCAACTTTTCCCAGCAAGATGAGCAGTGGATGCAACGGGCTTTAGCCTTAGCGCAAAAAGGCCGTTATACCACCGCACCGAATCCCGCTGTGGGGTGTGTTTTAGTTAAAGATCATCAGGTGGTCGGTGAAGGCTGGCATCAAAAGGCGGGGGAGCCGCACGCTGAACGCATTGCCTTAGCGCAAGCGGGCAGTCAAGCTGAGGGCGCAACGGCTTATGTTACGCTGGAGCCATGCTCACACTATGGACGAACGCCACCGTGTGCAGATGCACTCATAGAAGCAGGGGTTCGCCGCGTAGTCACCGCGATGGAAGATCCCAATCCAAAAGTCTCGGGGAAAGGCATACAAAAGCTACAGCAGGCAGGCATTGAGACAGAGGTGGGCTGTTTGCAGTCGCAAGCCGAAGATTTGAACCCTGGGTTTATTTGTGCGATGAAGCATAAAAGGCCTTTTGTGCGTTTAAAGATGGCGGCAACTGTAGATGGCCGTACGGCGTTGAAAAATGGTGAGAGTCAATGGATTACCGGAGCGCTTGCACGGCAAGAGGTGCATAAACTTCGTGCCTTGCATGGAGCGATCATCACCGGCATTGGTACCGTCTTGGTAGATGATCCGAGCTTAACCGTGCGCTTGTCGGAAACAGTCTTAAAAGATTTATCTCTTGAAGAAGCTCCCCATCCTTTGCGCGTGGTATTGGATCCGCATTTGAGCATGCCACTGGAGGCAAAAATGCTCACCTTGCCTGGGCGCACTTTGATTATGACCACTCATGAGGCGGCAGAGCTTTCCCCTGAAATTGCCGATGCGCTGATGGAAAAGGGGGCTGAAATCATCGCCGTTTCAGCTGAAGAAGATCGCATTCATTTGCCAACGGTACTGGAATATCTGCTGACACAGGAGCAGGTGCTTGAAGTGATGGTGGAAACCGGTGCTATTTTAGCGGGGGATTTTGTTCAGCAAGGATTGGTAGATGAATATCATCTCTTTACCGCACCGAGTCTATTAGGGGATGAAGCACGCCCGATGTTTCATTTGCCACAAATAGATTCAATGGATGATAAAATTAAGCTCGCCTATCAATCTGTGCAAAAAGTCGGGGATGACCTCTACACAGTTTTAACCCCGAGTACTGAAATTTAGAGGGCTCTAGTAGGATGTTTACAGGAATTATTGAAGCCGTTGGCACCATTCGCAAGATTGAACCCCGTAATGGGGATTGGCGTTTGACGGTGGATACAGGCAAGTTAGACATGAGTGATGTCCAGCTGGGGGACAGTATTGCCACCCATGGCGTCTGCTTAACAGTAATTGAGTTAGGGGCAAATGACTATGTGGCGGATGTTTCAAATGAGACCTTAAATGTGACTACGCTCGGTCATTTAAAGGTCGGAGACCCTGTCAATTTAGAAAAAGCCTTACGTTTACAAGATCGATTGGGTGGACACTTAGTCAGCGGTCATGTTGATGGTGTCGGAGAAGTGATCAGTTTAACGCCTGAGGGCAGATCTTGGCGTTATCGGTTTTCGGCCCCCACTGAATTGGCAAAATATATTGCTGCAAAAGGCTCTATTTGCATTAATGGCATTAGCTTGACGGTGAATGAAGTGGAAGGCAATGCTTTTGGTGTCAACATCGTGCCGCATACACGGGAAGAAACGTCGATTAAATACCTGCAAGTGGGCAGTCCTGTTAATTTAGAAGTCGATTTATTAGCGCGTTATTTAGAGCGTCTGCTGGCGGCTCCGCAAGCATCCGAAACTGAACAGGTGGAAAGAAAACCCATCACTGAGCAATATTTAGCAGAGCATGGATTTAAATAAGGATTTTACATGGCATTAAATACCATTGAAGAGCTTATCGAAGATTATAAGCAAGGAAAAATGGTCATCCTGATGGATGATGAGGATCGTGAGAATGAAGGCGACTTAATGGTGCCTGCTGAGACAGTGACGCCTGAAGATATTAACTTTATGGCACGTTATGGGCGAGGATTAATCTGCTTAACCTTAACTCGTGAACGCTGCCAGCAACTCCATCTGCCTTTGATGGTCACCGATAATAGTGATCCTGAAGGGACGAATTTTACCGTTTCTATTGAGGCGGCAGAAGGTGTGACCACCGGGATTTCGGCTCAGGATCGAGCAACGACCATTCGCACTGCAGTCGCTCCCAATGCGACCAGTGAAGATATTGTGACACCTGGACATGTATTTCCACTTATGGCTCAGCCAGGGGGCGTTTTGACGCGTGCAGGCCATACGGAAGCCGGGTGCGATCTGGCTAAACTGGCCGGCTTTGAACCTGCTTCAGTCATTGTGGAGATTATGAATGAAGATGGCACCATGGCACGGCGTGATGATCTGGAAAAGTATGCACAACAACATGGTTTCAAAATTGGCACTATTGCGGATCTCATTGAATACCGATTGAAACATGAAAAGACCATTGAGCGTGTTACCGAGTGCAAATTGCCTACAGCTTATGGAGAGTTCCGTCTATTGGGCTATGAAGATATTTTAGAACATCGTGCCCACTTTGCTTTAGTCTATGGTGATATTTCATCGGAAGAGGCGGTCCCCGTTCGCGTGCATATGGCGGATACTTTGTGTGATCTATTTGCCTCTCAGCGTGAAGAGTGTGGTTGGCCGCTGTCAGCTGCCATGCAGCAGATTGTAAAATTGGGCAAGGGCGTGATTGTGGTCTTACGCAAACATGAAGAAGGCACTGAATTATTGGATAAAATTCAGCAGTATCAATTAAAAGATTTAGGGATTCAATCGCCGGAACTGATTACAGAAGATGATCATAAAACGTTTGGTTTAGGAGCGCAGATTTTAAATGACTTAGGTTTGAAAAAACTGAAAGTGATTGGATCGCCGATGAAAATGGGCGCGCTTAGCGGTTTTGGTTTAGAAGTCGTTGAGACGCTTCCAAAAGAATCACCTAAAGCATCACATCAGGAATGAAGGAAAAATAATGACGAAAATTGAAGGGAGTTTACTGGCTCAAGGACTCAAAATTGGGTTGGTTGTTGGTCGGTTTAATAGTTATATCGTGGACAGTTTAGTGAGTGGCGCAATTGATACCATTTTGCGTCACGGTGGATCAGAAAGCAACATTACCCAAGTCATGGTGCCAGGGGCGTTTGAAATTCCCGTAGCAGCACAGAAAATGGCGGCTTCTGGTGAGTATGACGCCATTGTTGCCTTAGGCGCAGTGATTCGTGGCGGCACGCCGCATTTTGACTATGTGGCTGGAGAGTGCGTTAAAGGTTTGGGGCAGATTCAATTACAAACTGGGGTGCCCGTTTCATTTGGCGTCTTGACAGTGGATACTATTGAGCAGGCCATTGAGCGTGCCGGCACCAAAGCGGGAAATAAAGGCGCAGAAGCGACCTTGGCCGCGATTGAAACAGTGAATGTATTAAAGCAACTCTAATGAACAAAGATACTTTAGAAAATATTCAACAAGCCCAGCCAGGAATGGGTGAAGAGGTTAAGGAAAAGCCCATTAAGCTTTCTCCGCGAACAGCTGCGCGTCAGGCGGCGTTGCAAGCCCTCTATCAATGGCTTATGAATGTCGATGACCCTTATGAGATCATTAAGCAATTCCAGTTAGAGAATCGGCTAGAAGGGGTGGATGTGGCTTTGTTTAATGAGCTGGTCACGCAAGTGACCCGTCAGTCAGATGCCCTAGATGCCTTGTATGAACCCTATTTGGATCGTTCAGTCACTTTAATCAATCCTGTGGAAAAAAGCATTTTAAGGCTGGGCGTCTATGAGCTAAAAAATAAGCCAGAAATCCCTTATCGTGTGGTTTTGAATGAGTCGGTAGAACTCGCTAAACGCTTTGGCGCTGAAGAGAGCCATAAATATATCAATGGCGTGCTCGATAAGGTTGCTAAGTCATTAAGAAGTTTAGAGTTTCAAAACACTTAAAACACCTAATTGAAATTTAACTTATATTCACTAAAAGCCCATTCTGGGCTTTTTCTTTAGGCTGGAATCACTTTATGCCTCATGAATTTTCCATTATCGACCAGTACTTTAAGCCATTAAGCCAACCTTTGGATCAAGGAGAAGTTGGCATTGGGGATGATGGCGCCTTGCTGAATCAACATGCCAATTGTCAATTGGTTGTGGTTACGGATACGATGGTTTCTGGGGTTCACTATCCAGAGCAGACGTCCGCCTTTGATATTGGTTGGAAATTATTAGCGGTAAATTTAAGTGATCTCGCCGCCATGGGGGCTCAACCGAAGGGGTATTCTCTTGCAGTGACCTTGCCTGCTGTAGATGAGTCTTGGTTGCGAGGCTTTACGGATGGATTACAGGCTCTGGCACGCGAGTTTCATCTGCCTTTGATTGGCGGAGATACCACCCGAGGTGCACAAACCGTTTTAACCCTTTCTGCACTTGGAGAGGTTCCCACAGGACTGGGAATTCTGAGAAATGGCGCACAAACTGGCGATCTAATTGCTGTCAGTGGGGTATTAGGCAGCGGCGGTTTAGGCTTAGAGTGGGTGTTATCCAGTCAGCAAGATCAAATGGCTTCTGAAGAGGTATTAAAACTCAATCGTCCTCAACCGAGAGTGGCATTGGGACAAGCTTTACGGCAAGCAGGCTGGATACACAGCATGATAGATATTTCGGATGGTTTGGTGGCAGATATTGGCCATATTTGTAAGGCTTCAGCCTGTGCAGCTGTGATCGGATTGCAGCAACTCCCGATGTCGCCAGCAGTGAAAGCCTATGTTGAGCAACAGGGCTATCAATTACCGCTCGCGGCAGGGGATGATTATGAGCTCTGTTTTACCTTTTCCCCAGAAAAATTGAAGGAAGTACACACCATTGCTCAAGCATTGGGTGAGCAGGTGACGGTCATAGGTCAGATCATTCCCGCTGACTCTAACGAACCGGTTAGGATTGTGCCAGACCTAAACCAGAGCCCTATGACCCCGAAACCAGCGAGCCATTATCTATTAAAGTCGGGCTTCCAGCATTTTTAGCCCGCCTATTACGGGTGTTAAGTTCGCTTAGGATGATTGAACTTTACGACGGTTTCTCACCCCTTCGGCCAGTAATTCAAGCACTTGTTCGCTGTCTTCCCAGCCTAGGCAAGCATCAGTAATGCTCTGTCCATAAGTGAGGGGTTTTCCAGGTTCAATATCTTGTCGGCCAGCAACCAGGTGACTTTCAACCATGGCGCCCATAATATAAGGCGTACCTTCAGACAGTTGGTCACGAATCGATTCCGCGACATTGATTTGTCGCTCATGCTGTTTGTTGCTGTTCGCATGACTACAATCGATCATTAATTTATCTTGTACGCCCGCTTTTTGTAACTCTGCAACGGCTTTTTCAACATGCGGTTTGTCATAGTTTGGACCCTCATGTCCGCCACGCAGAATGACATGACAATCAGGGTTGCCGGTTGTAGAGAAAATGGCCGACTTCCCTTCTTTGGTCAATGACATGAAAATGTGCGGGTTGTTGGCCGCACGAATGGCATCGACCGCCACTTTGATACTGCCATCGGTGCCATTTTTAAAGCCAACAGGGCAGGAGAGTCCAGAGGCCAGTTCGCGATGGCCTTGGCTTTCCGTTGTGCGCGCGCCAATTGCGCCCCATGAGACTAAGTCCGCAATATATTGAGGAGAGATTAAGTCTAAAAACTCGGTGGCTGCAGGCACCGATAAGTTATTGATATCCAATAACAGTTTTCGAGCAAGTTCCAGCCCTTTATTGATTTTAAATGATTCATTGAGGTCGGGATCATTGATTAAACCTTTCCAACCTACAGTTGTTCGAGGCTTTTCAAAATAGACTCGCATCACAATGAGAAGGTCCTCAGCAAATTGATCCATCTGGGTTTTGAGCTTTTCAGCATACTCTAAGGCAGCTTCAGTGTCATGGATGGAACAGGGACCAATCACCACCAGAAGACGATCATCACGCCCAGTTAAGATATTGTGAATTTGTTGGCGCGTATCATAGACGGTTTTAGCAGCGGTTTCCGTAATGGGGTATTGCTGGTGTAAGTCAATAGGGGGACGAACTTCAGTAATTTGTTTAATTCGAAGATCATCAGTACGATACTGTGTCATGCCAGGGCCTTTTAATCTCTCTATTAAAAGGCGTATTATGCCATTTTTAAGGTGATTTTGCGCTGTTTTAGCCATTTTTAGCCGTAGAGACATCTCGTGCAAAGGTCTCTTTTAAATTTATCGTGAAATACGCTCTTGAAGCACGCCATCTTTGATTGGGCTATGATAAAATTATAATAATATGGATTAACAAAAAAGGAAAAGCAAGGTGGATTGTCGATATATTATTGAAGGGTTTACTGAAGATGGAAGGAAATTTCGTCCCAGCGACTGGATTGACCGCATCGCATCGATGAAGGCTTCCTATGGACCTTCTCATCGTTTGGTCTATCATGATTATCTTCACCCTGAACGCTATAATGGGCAAAAGTGTTTAATTATTGATGAGCGTTTAAAAGATGAAGATCCAGAGATGTTTCAATATGTGTTGGACTTTGTGAAAGCCAACAAATTGAAAATGAGTCATGTATGCGATATTGATCAGGCGCGCTTAGGTGCCTAAATCGCCAATTAAACGTAGCTACTTAAACGTTTAAAATATTACCGAAAAACAGAAAGATCCAGCCACCAAGCGCTAAAAAAGGACCAAATGGCATCGGTTCATTTAAGCTTCGAATTCTTAGTAAGCCTCCGAGTAGGCCAATCACAATGGTGCCTAAAGCCGCAATCAGAATAATGAGCGGTAAGGCATCAAATCCAAACCAAGCACCCAGCGCTGCGAGGAGTTTGAAATCGCCATACCCCATACCTTCCTTGCCCGTGAGCGCCTTAAAGCTCTGAAAGAGGAGCCATAAAATTAAATAGCCCATTGCTGCTCCCCAGATGGCGGATTCAGGTGAGGTAAACAGCCCTTGCGTATTTATAAGCAATCCGATCCAGAGCAAAGGCAGGCTTAACACATCTAGAATTAATTGATGTTCAATATCAATCACACTAATGGTCAGTAAAAACCAATTAAAAATGAGCGCCGCCATCCCTTTTTCACTGAAACCAAAATGCCATAAAATATAGGCAGTAGAGAGCGCACTGAAAAGTTCGATCAGCGGATAGCGTTTTGAAATGGGTGTGTTGCATTGATGACATTTCCCCGCACTGGCAAGCCAGCTGAGCAGTGGAATCAGGCGATACCAAGGCAGGGGGGTATCACATTGTGGACAATGAGAACGCCCTTTTTTCAGTAACAGTTCTGAGACAGAAGCCTCTTCTAAGACAACCTTGGGCAGCCGGTAGCTGAGCATGGAAATAAAACTGCCGACAATTAGACCTAAAGCCGTACCGACAAGCGCAAGCGCTAATGGCGAGAGTGCGTGCAGTTCACTGAACATCTAACAAGCCATTATTCAGAGTAGGTGACGCAGTTACGATCATTTTCCCAGACAGTGAGGCTGTGAAGGCGGACTCGTTCAGTTTGAATGCGCGCATTGATGACTTGATAGAGATAAACCGCAATATTTTCCGCAGTCGGATTAACAGTTTGAAAATAGGGGTGATCATTGAGATAGGTGTGATCTAATTCCTCAATGACCAATTTGGTTTGTCGTTTTATTTCTTTAAAGTCAATGACCATGCCCACTTCATTGAGCTCATGGCCTTCAACTTGCACTTCAATTTTCCAGTTATGCCCATGTAGTCTGGCACAGTCCCCATCATAACCGCGAAGGCTATGGGCAGAGGCAAAGTCTAATACAGTTTTTAAAATAAATTTTTGAGCCATGGTCGATCCAGTGATTAGAATAGACGGTTTATTATAGCGATTTTAATGGTCTCTTTCAGCAATATAATCAATCAGTTGATGGAGAAATGGATTTTCAATCGGCAACTGCTCCAGCAATTGATGCGCATGTTGAATCAATTGCTCTCGATAATTTTTTGCCTGCTCCATGCCCATGAGTAGAGGAAAAGTGGATTTTTGGGCGGCAAGGTCACTGCCTTGCGGTTTGCCCAGTGTTTCCGTATCGGATTCAATATCCAGAATATCATCTTGAATTTGAAAGGCTAAACCGATCAGTCGTCCCAGCTCAAAGAGTTGAGGAGAGAGGCGGGCATAGTGCTCAGAAGGGGTTGCCCCTAACAACAAAGCAGTCTGAATCAAGGCGCCCGTTTTGCACTGATGAAGCTGTTCAAGTTGTGGAAGAGTGATGCGTTTTTGCTCAGATTGCATATCTAAGATTTGACCGGCCACCATGCCTTGAGCACCTGATGCTTGGGCTAAAAGTTGGATTTGTAATACGCTCAACGGTGGAGAGGTGGGGGCTGAGGCTAAGACTTCAAATGCCAGTGTTTGCAGCGCATCGCCAACTAAAATCGCCGTGGCTTCATCAAATTGAATATGACAGGTCGGCTGACCGCGACGCAGCTCATCGTCATCCATCGCAGGCAGGTCATCATGAACAAGGGAGTAGCAATGGATAAGCTCTATGGCGACCGCAGCTGCATCCACTTGTGCTAAGGGAAGGTTTAAGCCTTCAGCTACAGCAAAGACCATCGCGGGGCGAATTCTTTTGCCTTGATTCAGGGTGCTGTAATGAAGCGCTTCCTTAAGCGGGCTGGGCGCATCAACAAGCGCTAAGGTTTCATGCAGCAAGGTTTCTAATCGATTTTGATAGGGAGTCAGTAAATGCTTCATAATGGGTATTGTAGTGCAAATATGAAAAAGCCGTCATAAAGACGGCTTTGAAGGTGCTCAGAAAAAGAGCTCAGATGAATAAGCGGCTAAAGCTTAGAGTTCATCTGCATGTTTGGCAAGGTATTCAGCGACACCATCAGGTGAATCTTTCATGGTTTCTTGGCCTTTTTGCCAACCCGCAGGGCAGACTTCCCCCATTTCTTCATGGCATTGCAAAGCTTCAACCATGCGAATCATTTCGTCTACATTACGGCCAAGTGGCAGGTCATTTACAACTTGGTGACGCACAACGCCCTCTTTGTCGATTAAGAAACTGGCGCGAAGGGCGACATTACCAGGATGGCGGATACCGTAGGCATCCATAATGGCACCGCCTAAGTCAGCGACCAGTGGGAATTTAACTGGACCTAATCCGCCTTTTTCAACTGGCGTATTGCGCCATGCATTGTGGGTGTACTGAGAATCCACTGAAATACCGATAACTTCAGTATTGAGCGATTTGAATTTATCCACACGATGATCAAATGCCAAAATTTCTGAAGGACACACAAAAGTGAAGTCCAAAGGATAGAAAAAGACAACGGCATATTTACCCGAAATATGGCTTTTAAGATTAAAATCTTCAACAATTGTGCCGTCGGCTAAGACAGCCGCAGCAGTAAAATCAGGCGCAGTTTTGGTCACAAGTACAGACATCAGTTTTATCCTCCAGGTATAAGAATTTAGAGTTTGTTAGTATAGTGTAAGTCATCATCTTTTTCCAATAGGGATGATTGAATGAAAAAATAGGGATTTTCTATTGAGTATGGGTGTAAGCAGTCGATAAAGCGTTTAAAATCTCAATACGTACAGCCTTAATTGCGGAGAAATTATGTTTATTGTCTATAGTCCTGAAGGCCAAAGTTTTATTGGCGTGCCGCCGCCTAAGCCGGAACTTAAAGTGGATGGGGTGCATCCAGTTAGGGCTATTGGTGAAAATCCCGAAGAGGAAAAGTCGTCCCCTCAAACGCATCCTCATCCACATTCAAACCCTTCCATATCCGCTTATGAGTCGGTAAAAGAGACGACGGCAAAACAGGTTTTGGTCTTTGTCCGAGAGATCATGTCATCACCTGTGATTACGTTGGATATTTCGGCAGATTTAAATCAAGCTTGGCAGACGATGCAGAAAAGTCATGTCCATGCATTGCCTATTTTAAAGGAGGGGCTATTAACGGGATTGATCACAGAGTCAGAATTGATTTTTTATTGCCTGAATCATCCCAATGCGCGGGTTGAAGACTTGCTCAATGAATCGGTCACGGTCTGTATGCAGAAGCAGGTGATTACCACTTTACCGCAAACGGAAATACGACGGGTGGCGATGGTGATGCACCAATATAAAGTCCACGCACTGCCGGTAATGAGTGAGATGGGAGAGTTGGAGGGGATGATCACTCGCAGTGATCTCATTGAGAGGCTGGCAGAGCCGCCGCCACTTGAGTTATATGTTTAAATTAAAATGGTTATCGCTCTTTTCGATCAATCTGAAAATGGGCTGAGGAAAACAATGATTGAATGCATGCAGTTTTTGCAAAGCTAGACAGACAAACCATTCAATCAAAATCTTCCACAAAAGTTTCTCTAATTTAAAAAACTACTCAGCTTCTTTTTGTTGCGCTTCTAGATCTTTACGCACTTGATCCATATCGAGCGTTTTTAATTGTTCAATCGCTTCTTCTAGATTCGCTTCTGGAATCAAGCCAGGGTTGGCATAGACCACAATCTTTTCACGCATTAAGACAATAGTTGGAATGGATCTGACCTGAAACATGGCCGCCAGCTCTTGTTCAGCTTCCACATCGACTTTGGCAAAAGCAATCTCAGGATGCTTTTCAGCGACTTTTTCAAAAATGGGACCGAATTGTTTGCAAGGGCCGCACCATTCTGCCCAGAAGTCAAAAATGACCATTTCATTATTCTCAATGACTTCTTCAAAGTTGTCTTTAGTTACATTTATGATACTCATAATCGTTTCCTTATTTTTGGTTAGTGGTTAAAAGTTTAGGGTTTAAGTAAGTTTTTAGGGTTTCTTCATCTAGATCGGTCATTTCTAGGGCAACTTCCAAAACTGGGCGTCCAGTCTGATAAGCGGTTTTGGCGATTTGTGCGCCTTTTTCATAGCCCACAATTGGATTGAGTGCGGTGACCAAAATAGGATTGACCGCCAAAGCTTTTTGCAGGTTTTCTTCATTCACGGTAAAACCAGAAATGGCCTGATCTGCAAGTTGTCTTAGGGCGTTGGTAGCGATTTCGATGCTTTGGAGCAAATTATCTGCAATCATCGGCAACATGACATTGAGTTCAAAATTACCTGATTGCCCGCCGATGGTAATGGCGGTGTGATTACCCATTATCTGTGCAGACACCATTGCAACCGCTTCCGGTATAACTGGGTTAACTTTGCCAGGCATAATCGAGCTTCCGGGTTGCAAAGCAGGCAGTTGGATTTCTCCCAGTCCTGCTAGAGGGCCAGAGTTCATCCAGCGTAAATCATTGGCAATTTTCATCATGGCGACAGCCAATACATTGAGTTGCCCACTTAGTTCAACCGCAGTATCTTGCGTACTTATGCCGACAAATAGATTAGGCATGGGCTCAAAGGGAATGCCTGTCGCTTGCGTTAAATGTTGACACACTAATGAGCCAAATTGAGGATGTGCGTTAACGCCAGTGCCCACAGCGGTACCGCCTTGAGGCAGGCGGTGCAGCCGTTTGCTACAGTCTTCAATTCTTTCAATCGTGTCTTTTATTTGCTGTTGCCAGGTGGATAGGGTTTGTCCTAAAGTTACCGGCATGGCATCCATTAAATGGGTGCGACCCGTCTTGACAACTTGACCCACCTCTTCAATTTTCTGTTCTAGCACGTCCACCATATGGTGCATGGCCGGTAAAAGTTGGGTGTGCAGTGAAATGGAAGCGGCAACATGAATTGTGGTGGGGATGACATCATTTGAGCTCTGGCTCATATTCACATCATCATTGGGGTGTACGGTTACGCCAGCTTGTTGCGTCAGTGAGGCAATGACCTCATTGGCATTCATATTGGTGCTGGTTCCGGAGCCGGTTTGAAAAATATCAATGGGGAATTGGTCATTATATTCCCCGGCGATCAATTTTTCAGCTGCTTCAACAATCGCTTGCGCCTTTTCACTAGGCAATAAGTCGAGTTCAGCATTACTCTGTGCACAGGCGCGTTTCACTTGGCCTAAAGCTTGAATGAATTGAGGGGGCAAAGGGCGGCCACTGATGGGAAAGTTATTAATGGCTCTTTGGGTTTGTGCACCATACAGGGCATCCGCGGGGACTTCAAGTTCTCCCATACTGTCTTTTTCAATACGAAATTTTTCTGTTGTCATCATAAGAAAGAATAGGTAAATAGATTAATTAATAGATTAAGTTTTAATAGAAATCATAACATTCTTAAGCGCGGTTTGTTTAAATTTCAGAAACACGAGACCGATCGATCGCATAAGGCGGCAGCACTTTAGGCAGTAATTCAAAAGCGATAGGGGCGATATCCGGTAGCCCCCGCTTAAAGACCGGATGGCGTTCGCCTTTTACCAGAGGGGTCAAATAATCGATTGCAGCTTGCGTAACATCCATGCCGTCTGCCGTTAAATACTCATCAGGTACATGCTTTTCTAAATCGGCCACTGCCATCAGCTTCACATTTTTATATCGCCAGACAAAGGGAGTGGCGTGAATCATTTCAACAACGGGTAAGACCCCATGATGTCCTTCTAAGGCTGCGGTAACAGACGCTTTGCCTGCGCGATAGGCCATCTCCCAGTCAGTGGCGGAAACCAGATGAGAAGCGGAGCGCTGTAAGTAGTCGGGCACGGCGCTGTGGGTTTTGCAGTGCAGGGTTGAACGTACCATATTGGCCAGTGTATGCGCCACACCGCCTAGTTGTGGGTAGTCTTTATATTCGGTATGTTCTATATTTTGAATCGCTACATATTGACCTGATTCATCCTGAAGCCCTTCAGAGACCACACAGACACAATACCCATTATGCGCAATGAGCTCTTTGACTCTGTTTAAAAATTGAGTTTGATTAAAAGGGCGTTCAGCGGGGAGAATGATGAGAGGCACATCAGGTATTTTCGTTTTAATTAGGCCACCGGCCAATGCGAGCCATCCGGCATTACGTCCCATGGCTTCAAGAGCAAAAAATTTGGTGGAGGTGCGGTGCATGGCGTAGAGATCTAAGGTGGCCTCCAAAACGCTGGTGGCGATATATTTGGCGGCACTGCCATAGCCAGGTGAACAGTGCGATAAAGCCAAATCATTATCAATGGTTTTGGCGACACCAATGCAGGTCACAGGATGGCCATGTTCTGTACAGTAGTCGGCCACTTTTTGCGCTGTGACCATGGAACCATTACCGCCATTATAGAAAAAGTAACCGATTTGATAATGTTTAAACACTTGCAAAACCCGCTCATATTGCGCTGGATTTTTATCTAAGGGATCTAAGTCAAATCGACAAGCTTC
Source organism: Galenea microaerophila (assembly GCF_054657255.1). Taxonomy (NCBI): domain Bacteria; kingdom Pseudomonadati; phylum Pseudomonadota; class Gammaproteobacteria; order Thiotrichales; family Piscirickettsiaceae; genus Galenea; species Galenea microaerophila. The sequence continues at coordinate 649,667 of NZ_BAAHWZ010000001.1, read as the reverse complement.
AAAAGCGGCGCCTGGTAGGTGTTTCAATTTATCCAGGGTGTCGTTATCGATATGAGTGAGATCAATCAGATTTTCTTCTAATACCCCTTCAATGCCATTTTTGGCGGCATAGATGCGATCAAAAACTTCAGGATGGCGTTTGCACATTTCAAACACACCCGCAGCACTGGCATTAATGACAGCGGTAACGCCTCCCGCTTGCGCATAAAGCACATTTCGATTCTGTTTCTTCATTTTTCGTAACCTTCCAATTTAAGGGTTCCGTTTTCAATTTTTAAGCACGCTTTCTGTTGGCAGAGTGCTTGAATGGGTTTTTCAATTAAAAGATGTCGCCAACCCTGTAAAATCTTTTGATGCTTTTCTACTTTTAAGGGGTCGCAATAGGTCAGAATTAATTGGGTGAGCTGCGGTTTATGTAAGAGGTGATTGACTGGTATTTGATATGCCTCAGCCACTTGCTGTATCCAAGCTTGAATCAACAGAGAGAGTTTTTGTTGTTGGCTTGTCAGTTTAGGCGGTTTAGCCGGTTTTTCAGGCCAAGATTCAGGGTGGGCAAAGACTTGATCGATTAAATCAATCCAAGTTTCGCCAAACTGCTGAATGTCAGAAGACTTGAGCTGTGGTAGTTTATACAAGGCTTGCACGGTTTTTGGGGGGCGTTTTGCCAGATCATAGATCAACTCATCTGTGAGCACCCATTTACGTGGTTGATTCAGGGCTTGTGCATGCTGTTCACGCCAAGCGGCTAAGGCGTGGACGATAGCCATCTGTTTCGGTGACATGTGCCGATTTTCAAGTAACTTGGCTGCAGCCGATTCTGGAGAAGTGAGATAAAGCGCAGGGTTTTGCAAGGCTTTAAAATCCTCTTCTAAGGCAGAAAGTTGTTCCGTCGTTAATTGTTGTCGCAGCTTTTGATAGAGTGGTGCAAGGTAGAGGACATCCTCCGCGGCATATTGCAGCTGTTCTGAGTTAAGGGGTCTTTGTCGCCAATCAGTACGCGTTTGGGTTTTGGCTAGAGATTTGCCCAGCAAACTTTCGACCAATTTTGCAAAACCCACACTGTCGCCATAACCTAAAAACAGCGCGGCAATTTGGGTATCAAAAATGGGTGTAGGAAGTTGGCTGCTGGCGAGATAGAGCACTTCTAAATCTTGACGTGCACTGTGAAAAACTTTGGTGACATTGGGGTTAGAGAAAAGTTGCCAAAGAGGTTGCAAGGACGCCTCGGAGAGCGCCAATGGATCAATTAAATAGGTCTGATCCGTGCAGCTTTGAATTTGAATCAAACAGAGCTCTGGATAATAGGTGTTGGTTCGCAGAAACTCTGTGTCAACGGCAATCCAGTCACATTGAGCCATTTGTTGGCAGATATCTGCCAAGGTTTTCTCATCAACGATATAATTTATCTTCATAGGGCAAGTGTAAAGGAAAATACGACAAATGAAAATACATATTCTCGGCATTGCGGGGACTTTTATGGGGGGCATTGCCCAACTGGCGAAAGCGAAAGGGTTTGAGGTCTCTGGATCCGATCGGGCCATCTATCCACCGATGAGTGAGCAATTGGCGCAAGCAGGGGTTGAAGTGATGGATTTAGAGAATACCGCATTTTTGCAGGCCGAACCGGATCAGGTGGTGATCGGTAATGCTTTAAGCCGAGGACAAGTCGCCGTTGAAGCGGTGTTAAATGCACAACAGCCTTATACGTCTGGCCCTCAATGGTTGGCAGAAAATATATTGCAAAACCGTTGGGTGGTGGCAGTGGCCGGTACCCATGGCAAAACGACCACCAGTTCTATGATTGCTTGGATTTTAGAGGCGGCAGGACTGAATCCAGGCTTTTTAATTGGCGGAGTGCCAGAGAATTTTGGGGTTTCAGCACGTTTGGGCGCGTCGCCCTTTTTTGTGGTTGAGGCGGATGAATATGACAGTGCTTTTTTTGATAAACGATCTAAGTTTGTGCATTATCATCCTCGCACCTGTGTATTGAATAATTTAGAGTTTGATCATGCTGATATCTTTCCAGATTTGGCGGCCATTCAAACCCAATTTCACCACCTGGTGCGAACTGTGCCAGGCAATGGGCTGATTATCATGCCGGAATCCGATAGCGCTTTGCAACGGGTGATGCAAAAGGGGTGTTGGACACCGGTGCAGACAAGTGGTGCAAAGGGGGATTGGTGGTTTGAACTTATCCAAGCGGATGGGTCTCAATTTGCCCTCTATTTCCAAGGAGAGCGAGTTACAGAAGTTAATTGGTTGATGCGAGGAGTGCATAATGTGCAGAACGGTATCCATGCCATTGCCGCCGCTGTGCACTGTGGCGTGCCAATCGAAGTGGCCGCTGAGGCTTTGTGTGGTTTTAAGGGGGTTAAACGCCGACTGACCTTATTAGCAAACCCAAAACAGACGCAAGGGGTTTACCTGTATGATGATTTTGCTCATCATCCCACCGCCATTGCCGCCACTCTGCAAGGATTAAAACAGAGTCTCAAGCAAACCGAAGAAAAGCTGGAAACTGGGGTAAAAAAAACCAATTTTCCCAGTCCTGGTGCGCGGAAAGGGCGTTTAATTGCGGTGTTTGAACCGCGTTCGAATACGATGCGGATGGGGGTTCACCGGCAGGCTTTGCCGGCGGCATTTGCTGGGGCAGATGAAGTGTTGGCTTTTATTGATCCCACTTGGGGGTGGCAATTGCCGGTAGAAGCTTTTCCTATGCCTGTTACGGTGGCAGAAACTTATGCGGATTTGCTTGCAGCGCTCTTGAAAAGGGTGCAACCGAATGACGTGGTGGTCTTTATGTCCAATGGCAGCTTTGGTGGGATACAGCAGCAAATGGTTCAGGCGCTAAAAGAACAGAGAGCACCTAACGGATGATTGAATTAGCGGTCTTAGCATTGATTGTGCTTTGGGTTATTTGGATGATTTTTTCGTCGCCAAAATAAAAAGCCCAGCTTAAGCTGCTTTTGCAAGGTTTAGTGGGGGAAAATTAATCCTCACCCCGCCAAGTATTCACTTTTGGGCAACCATGTTTCAGTGGGTAAATCCACATCTGGTAAAGAGATGTAAAGAGCATTACTGTTGCGGCTAAGCTATAGCCAATCCCGCCAATAATCACTAACCAAGCAAACTGGGGGTTAAATTTAGTGAGCCACCAAGAAGAGATGTCAACGATTAAAAAGAGGAAGGGGAAGAGAATCAGTCCCGCTTTGATCCACTTATTAAAGCCAATCGCCATGGAGAAAATAAAACCGATAAAGAAGAAAATAAATGAGATCCCAAATAGGTGAATGTGTGACAGGCGTGTCAAGCTAGAAATAGAGGCACCTTTATCCACTTCAGCCAATTTTGAGATAACTTTATACTGAGTGATATCCGCAAGGGTTGGCATATGCGCATGACACATAGCGCAGCGTTTATTGACGATGGGTTGAATAGTGGTTTCCCAAGTTTTTTGATCGGCGCCATTGCGTGCCCATTTAATAATGGTCAATCTTTCTTGTGGGGGCGCTTTGTCTTTCATAGAACCATTGAGTTTGGCCTCAATCGTTGAACCATGACGGTTGCCATAGTAGCTGTAAACAATATCATCAACCGAAATCCCGAATTTTCCGTCGGCCATCCCGTGGGTGAGTAGAATTTGTGCGCCTGCCATTAACAGGCCAAGCCCTACGACCAGAATATAGCCGGTAAACAAAGCTTTGACAGGAAGTGAAAGGCAAGGCAAATTGAGCCAAGTCAGTTCTTTTGGTTGATCTTTCATAAGCATACAACCTTCTGTTATGAATATTATTGAAAATTTTTATTTCTGGTTTTTAATATTTTATTATAAAAATAGGTAACAATTAAGATATATTCTATAATGATAAATAAATTTAATAAACATGACTTATTTCTAACATGTCTTAGTCTATTATGTTGGCATGTTTTGTGCTTGTATTTATAGAGAAAACGGTTCTATTTAACTAGGTAGTCAATGCCTCAATAAATGTCAAAGAGGGAAAAGATGTTTAAGAATGCAAAGTTAAGCACTAAAGTGCATATTCCTATGATTGTGACCATGGTCATAGGGCTGTTGCTTGTTTTGATCTACTCATATAGTGTAGTGAAAGATGTGAAAAAAGAGGTGTATGAAGAGATTGGTCAGCAAATCAATCACTTTGTAGAGGAATCACTGAAGGAAAGTGAAATCTTTGTTAAAACCAGCTCGATCTACTTGTCTGACAGTGAAGCGATTAAGCAAGGTCTGTTAACAGGCAACCGACAAATGGTCCTCAAGGCGCTACAGTTGATGCAACAAAATATTCGCACGCATTCCGGTTTTAAAACCGTTAAATACCATGTGCACACAAAAGATCTGCACAGTTTTGTGCGTTCATGGGCACCTCAGAAGTTTGGGGATGACCTCAGTGATTTTCGTTTAGATTTAGTGAAATTGAAGCAAGTGCAAAAGCCAATGATCGCTTATAACGTTGGCCGTGTCGGTTTGGTGCTAAGAGGTCTTGCTCCCATTTATGATCAAGGCAGTTATATTGGCTCTATTGAAACCATTGTAGGATTTGATAAGTTGATTCAAGATGCGCAAAAGCAACATTTTGTTGTGGGTATTTTGATGGATAAAAAATATCTTTCAATTGCTTCAAAGGTTCAAAATGCACCCTATGATAATGGGTTTGTCTGGGTGGGAGGCTCGCAAGCTCCCCAATTTAAAGACGCGTTAAATGCGTTGAAGGCGCTAAAAACAGGTGAAGTTCAGTTAAAAGACTTTTTAGGGGTGATCAAGCCAATTCGAGATGTGAATAAAAATGTGATTGGTTATCTGGTCGTCGCGGAGTCCAATGCAGAAGCAGAAAAAGTGATAGAGGTTTCAACCTATGGGCTTTATACGCAAATTGCTGCCATGGTGATTGCCGATCTATTGGTACTCTTTATATTGCTATGGATTGTTAAGCGCATTATTGTAAAACCCATTCAAGAGTTAGATCAACTGGCGGGTGAGTTGGCGAGTGGAGAAGTACAATATGGCAAACGCTTGCCTGTTAACTCTGAAGATGAAATTGGCGAGGCTTCACGAAACTTTAATCGATTTATTGAAAAAGTTGAAGGTTTGGCTAAAGAAGCTGAAGCCAAAGCGGAAGAGGCGAAGCGCTCTGAAGCGCGGGCATTAGAAAGTATGAGAAAGTCTGAGCTATTGGTTGACCTTTCCAATAGCATGATTGATGGCAGTATACACAATACGAGTAATATTCAGGGGTCCATGACGCACGCCATTGATAATATTCGTGATGTCAATCAACTGAATGCGAAGACGGGAGAGGTGATCTCTGAGGTCACGGATAATACTGAAGAGATTATCGGAAAATTACACACAATGCGTGAGCTAGCTGATCAAAGTAAGCAAAAGGCAACCGAGTTAGATACCTCAGTGAATGAAATTGGCAATGTCATTAATTTGATTAAGGATATTTCGGAGCAAACCAATCTATTGGCACTGAATGCGGCGATTGAAGCGGCGCGTGCAGGTGAATATGGACGTGGCTTTGCCGTAGTGGCTGAAGAGGTGCGTGATCTTGCGAATCGAACCCAAAAAGCGGCGCAAGAAGTTGAACAGAATATTGAACAGCTGCGTGAACACAGTTCAGAGATGGTCAATACAGGTGAGCGCAATGCAGAAAATGCCAATGAATCAATTCAGAAATTAGACGGTTTCCGTCAGACTTTGAATGATTTAGTGTTGAATGCGAATCTGATCGCTTCGGATAATCGTAAAATTTCTTATGAAATGTTTACCAACTTGGCTAAATTGGATCACTTGCTCTTTAAGACCAATGCCTATGCTTCAATCTTTAGGGAAAAATTGCAAGCCCAATTTAGTGATCACCACAGTTGTCGTCTAGGGAAATGGTATGATCAAGGCGAAGGGCATCAATACCTCAGTAAGGCTCCTTCTTATGGCCAAATTGAAGGACCGCATAAGCGCGTGCATGACCACATATTACATGCTTTACAGTGTGTAGAAACACATCGTTGTGTTGAAAATAAAGAGAGTGTAGTGGCCGATTTCCATGCCGCTGAGTCTGCAAGTAGAGAGCTATTTGTCATCTTAGATCGTGTGATTAATGAGGCTGTTGAAGAAATAGGGCGAAAATCTCAGCAGATGCAAAGTGAACTTTCTATGACTTATCAAGAAACAGAAGAAGGTGAAGAGAAAACGGCGCCTTAATTGATCCAGAAGTTGTTAGATTTAAAAAACCAGGCAATTGCCTGGTTTTTTATGAGCCTGTAAATAATTCTGTGTAAACGCTCGGTTGATCAAACATAAGGTTTCAAACGTTCCTCATGCAGAATCATAAACTGATTCATGGCAGCTTTCCAGTCTCGAATCGGCATGGTCCATTTTTTTGAGGCCGACTCAATGGCCAGAAAGATGATCTTGAACGCTGAATTGTCATGATTGAAGATCTTGCGGTTTTTCGTCGCTTTTCGGATCACCGAGTTCAAAGATTCAATTGCATTCGTCGTATAGATCACCTTGCGGATCGCCTGAGGGTACTGGAACAGCGTGGCCACATTGTCCCAATTGTTGCGCCAGGAACGACCGATATTGGGGAATTTGTCATCCCAGCGACTCTCGAACTGCTCCAGCGCCAATAAGGCTTCTTCTTTGGTTACTGACTGGTAAACCTGTTTGAGGTCGTTGGCGACCTGTTTGCGCTCTTTGTAACCAACATAACGCAGGGAATTGCGCACCATGTGCACTATGCAAAGCTGAACGTCTGCCTGAGGGAAGACGGTATTGATGGCCTCCGGGAAGCCTGTCAGCCCATCAACGCTGGCGACCAGTATGTCCTTGATGCCTCGGGCTTCAAGGTCGTTTAAAACGCTCAACCAGAACTTGGATGACTCGGTCTCAGACAGCCACAGGCCCAGATATTCTTTATGGCCATCGGTATTGACGCCAAGCGCTATATACATGGTTTTTCGCACCACCTGTTTGTCCTGGCGAACCTTGATGACTATGCCATCGAGATACAGCAACGGATAGACTTCGTCCAACGGACGAGAACGCCAGAGGGTGACTTTTTCCATGACCGCTTCGGTGACCTTGGAGATCAGTGTTGGCGAGACATCAGCGCCATACATCTCTTTGAACGTTGCCACTATGTCTCGGGTGGTCATGCCTTTGGCATAAAGCGCCAGTATCTGGTCATCCATGCTGGTCAGGCGGGTTTCGCCTTTTTTGATAATGGTGGGGTTAAACTCACTCTGGCGATCCCGAGGGATGGCGATTTCCACTTCGCCATGGTCGCCTTTGAGGGTTTTGTATGAGTAGCCGTTTCGGCTGTTGTCGCTGTCGGAACTGTGGTGCTTGGGATAGCCCAGATGCTCTTCCATTTCAGCACCGAGGGCGGCTTCAACGGTCATTTTAAGCAGACTGGCTGAGAGGTCAGACAAGTCACTCTGGGTTTTAATATCCTTGGCCAGCTCAGCGGCCATGGCTTTGAGTTTTTCTTGGTCAATGTTGCTCATAGGATTTTTCCTTTTTTTGGGAAATTGTAAACTATGAGCGTTTACACAATTTAATTTACAGGCTCGTTTTTATTACAATGAGACCTTTGCACGAGATGGTTCTACGGCTAAAAATGGCTAAAATTTCCCCTATCGTTGTTGGAAAACTTGGCAATAGCGGGCTATTGCCTGCGTTTCCCGCCTAGATATGGAAAATTTTTTCTCATTTTTAGCTCGCATCCCACTCATGCAAAGGTCTCATAATAAAAATTTTTGGGGCGTTAAAGCGGTTCCATAGTGTTGGCAGAGTACTTGTGAAAACTGTTCAGCATTGCGCGGCATGCCCTCAACAAGATAGGTGTGCACTTGATTTAGCACCGATTGTTTAAAGGTTTCTGAAAGGCCAACTTCGCCGTTGAGATTGTCTGCACTGAAATGAAATGGAAAGTCCGCGCAGACAGAAAAAATCCATTCTAACGCTTGTGGTTTGACTTCAACCTTTTCAAATTCGGCCTGCTGTTCAGCATTGCGTCCATCCGGCTGATACCAATAGCCGAAATCTTCCAGCTGGCGCCTTGCTTTACCGGCTATGCACCAGTGTGCCACTTCATGTAAAGCACTGGCAAAAAAACCATGTGCAAAGATAATTCGATGATGAGGGTAATTTTCATCCGCAGGTCGATAAATGGGTTCTGCTTCACAACAGACCAGCTCTGTATTTTCAGTTTCTAAGAAGGTTTGGTTAAACAGTTGAATCAAGGTGTCAATCTGATGATGAGGCATATTTATAAGGTCAGTTTTTTCCTAAAAAAAAGCATTTTAGTTAAAATAGCAGGTAATTTGAAGAGGAGATCAGAGATGAAGCAGTCGATTGGATTGGGTATTGGGTTACTACTGTTTTCTTTGACCAGTCTGGCACAGACGGTTCAGATAGGCGCATTAGTGAGTGGTCAAGTTGTGAAAGTATATGTTAAACCCCAACAAGTAGTGGATAAGGGGCAGAAATTGCTTGAAATTGACAGTGAAGCTTATCATGCTAGGTTAGAGCGCTTACAAGCACAATTGGCTCAAGAGGAGTTGAAACTGACGGATGCGAAAATTGAGTTAGAGAAACAAAAAGATCTGTATGATCGAACGGTAACGGCGAAAAGAAAGCTGGAAAAAACGCAGTTGGCCTATGATCTTCAAAAGCAGAAAGTTAAAGCAGCGTCTGCCGCTGTTAAGGCACATCAAGCATGGCAGAAGTATTATCATATCGTGGCACCGGTTAATGGGCGTATTATTAAGATTTTTGCCCCACAAGGCAGTACAGTGTATCGAGAAAATACCCCTTTAATGAGTTTGGAGCGTCGTTAATGCAACAGTGGAAAATTCGATTCGCTTATGGTTTGAAATATTGGCGGTTAGCCATTCATCTGATTTTTAAAACCAAGCATTTTGGCGTCAATAATCGCTGGTGGGTGCAGCAACCCAGTGCGATTGGATGGCATTGGTGGCAGATTCTATGGGGCATTTTAACCATTATGCCTATTTGGCGAAATTATCAGTCACTGCAAGTCAGAAGCTGTTTGGGGTGGATGCCGCAGCATGAATGTGAACAGTTAGGGTTTGACCAACGTATAAAAAAAGCAACGAAAAAGTAAAGATCCGCTATATAGCGCTTAAGCGCTTATTTGATATCTTCGTAGTGCTCGCCACGCTTGGCTTGAACATGTAAAGGCAATTTGTATCCTGATTCTAAACGATTGCCACCCCAATTGATGTAAAAAGCAAGCGTACTGTTTTGTTCTGTAAAATAACGCACGCCGAGTTGAAAACCGCTAAAGAAATAATGCATGCCAACAAAAGGAGAGCTGATATCTGTTTCCAGCTTTTGAGTGGAATTGTTGCTTTGGCTTAGATTCAATCTTCGATAGCCCCCTTCCAATAGAAGAAGGTTGCCATCAAAACTATGATAAACCCCTGCCATGGCAGAAAGGGGAAAGCCGGTTAACTCTGTTTGGCCATAAATTGAATGGGTATTATCACTCGTTGAGACCATGCCGACACCACCTCCAAAAAAGGTAAAGGTATTGAAATGGCGATAAGTGATATTGTAACCAGCTGTTGTGGGATCGTAGTTAAGGGCTTGCCCGCTTTTTTTGCCTTCATTCGTTTGATACACAGCTTTGTTATTAGGTGAACCGCCGACAATAAACCCAAAACTCCAAATATCCCCTTTACGATAAAATTGTCGATATTGTGGAGAGAAATAGCGTCGCTTAATAGACTGATCTTTTGCGAGTACAAAACGGTCATCAATAATTTGATATTCTGGATCGTGGTTGGCTTTTTGCACTTGGACTTGATAGGTGCCAACTTGTAATCTGGGGTTATGGTAGCTTTCATGACCTTGATAGAGGCGTTGCCCCTTTGGGGAAATCACCTTTAGCTCGTCATCATCACTGGAAAGCGTTAAAGTCACCGAACCAAAAGTCAATTTTTCAAATGCCTTATAGAAAACAGCATCAAATCCAGGTGTTAATGAGAGTGTTTTTTGTAGGCCTGGATATTGCCCTTTTCGATGAATAATCAAAGTGTAGACATGCCCTGCGTTGACTTCAAGTGGGATGGCTTCTGGTGTGGTAATACTGGCAATGGTTTGGTTGTTTTCTTTCAGTTCAGCCACAAAGCCTTTCGGCTGAGTATTGATATAAAGCGTGGAATAACGACTGCCCTGAATAAAGGTGTTGAGCAAGTAAGGTTGACCATTTAAAAGTAGCTGGATTTGTGTGCTTTGCGAAAGCGTGGCTACTACAATACGTCCTAGCTTGTCTGTATAGCCCGTGTTCTGATTCACTTTAACCTTAATGCCTGGGATTGGGTCTAAGGTGTGGGCGTCTAAAAAATAGATTGCGTAAACTTGATTGTCTTTGGTGGTCGCGGTTTGAATTTGCTTTAATAGGGTTTGAATTTGTTGCTGAAACCAAGCTTCAAAAGTGTAACGCACTCCGTTGAGTAGAAGGGTTTCATCTTCGATATGAAATTGATGCATGGTTTGCAGGCCCTGTTCGAGCCATTGGATTTTTTCAGCAATGGTCTGCGCCTGTTGAAATTGGTTAATCGCCACCAAAGTGGCTGCAGTTCTTTTCGCTTTCGCTTTGATTTTTGCAATGGTGTCAGCATCTGCACCGACAACAGCAAAATAGGTGTGGTAAAGCCGTTGTTGCTGAATCACTTTGGTATTTTCTAATTCAACAGATGAAAAAGTCGCAGATTGTATGTTTTGTTGGCGACGATATTCTTGGGTCACCGTTTCTCCTGATTGACTTTGCATCACCTGAAGGTTTTGATGGGTTTTCTTTTGCACCAAGGTTAAAATTTGATTGGCGAGATCAATGCGGGCATTTTGTATCGCTTCCTCTGGCGTTTGGCCAGTTCCTATGCCGTAGGTAGCCTGATTTTGATGGCTATATTCGTTGCGCAGCGCATTGAGCTTCTTATAAATTTGAATTTGTTGCCATGCCTCGTCTTTTGCAGGTGCATGGCTGCAACCGGAAAGCATTAAGAGAAAAGAAAAGCCTAGAATCAATAGAGAAAGTGATTTGTGATTGAAAGCTAAATAGGCATGAGCATTCATTAAGAGTGTCCTGTTAGATTAAAGGTTATCATAGATGAATTCCCAGAATTCAAAAAGGGGCATTACCCCCTTTTTTTAGGACGCTTTAGAACTGTTTTTGAAAAGTTGATTTTCATACTCAACTACTAAACGGTTAAGCAGGTTAAAGAACGTAGCGGAACTATCTTCAGCCTGTTTAAAGTGTTCAATGATTTCATTGCGGTGTTTAACCAACTCAAAGTTTTTTTCTTCATCATAGTCACTTTCATCTGGCAAAAATTGCATCACTTCAAGTAATAGTTGATGGAGTGCCTTATGAGGCTGCTCAATTTCAGCAAAAGCGGGAAGGTGTTCGAAGGCATTTTCTTTATTAAGCGCATTGTAATACCATTGGCCAAATGAGCAATGCTTATGGTCAACCAAATTTTTATTTTTAGTGCCATGAAACACGCTACTATAGGCTCTATTTTTAAACAGAATATGGTTTAATTTTACCAGAGAGATAAAAATTGAGGTATAAACGGCCAAAGCGGTTTTATTGGTAAACTCTGCATTTTCATTGACTTTTTGTAGAATCGATTGAAAACTTTCAATAAAGCTTTTAACCTGAGTCGCGGTTTGTGTCATGTTTCTGGAGTGTTCAAAAGTAGTTTGACTTTTCTGTTGCAAATTCTGAATAGAGTGCGTCACTTCATTGGCGGCTTCTTGTGTCTTTTGCGAAAGTGCACGGACTTCATCAGCGACCACAGCAAAGCCACGACCATACTCTCCAGCACGTGCGGCTTCAATGGCGGCATTCAGAGCGAGTAAATTGGTCTGCTCAGCAATTTCTTTAATTAAATTGATGACATTATTAATGTTTGAGACTTGATGTTCTAGTTCTGTAATCACTGTGTTTGATTGTTCAATCTCTAGGGTGAGGTGATCAATCTGTTGCATAATATTCTGTAAATTCTCAACACTTTCTTGTGAAACTTTAGTTGTTTCTTCACTGGCGTCACGAATGGTTTGTGCTTTTTGATTGGTTTGATTGAGATCTTCTTCAATAATCTGTAAACCACGAACAATCCCCCCACCCATTTGAGAAAGATCACTATTGATTTTTATACGGTTGAGCAGGGCTTGATTTCTTTTCATGGCCTGAAGAGGGACATTCAATTTGCCGGCATTTATTTTGAAAACGCCTTGAAAACCACGAGTAATCGTTGGGCGGTAAAAAATGCCTTGGCTGGCCTTTTCAATAGGCGCTTCAATTTCTCGCATATAGGCATCCACTTGATCAAAAAAGTAGTTAAGATCATCTGTTAACTGTTTAAGCACGCCTTTATCTTTAAAAAGGATAATGCGAGCCTCTAAGTCCCCTTTAGAGGCTTCTCTAATGACAGAAGTAATGTCGCGGACATTGCTGCGCACTTTTCTCACCAAAATAAAAATCCACCATGCCAAAACGAAGTTGAGTAAGGAGATGATCATTACAGGATTAAAACCATAAATTAGAAGGCCACCGATCAAGGAGAGAGCAAATAAGATGATGGATGCGATATTGGCAATCTGAATTTTATCCAGTGAGGAGCGATTAGAGAGAAAAGATAAAGTCTTCATAACTCATCTCCTTTTCTTTAAGTTTTTGATTAAGGTTGGCTTCTGCTGCCTGCAGGGATTGTGTGCGTTCAATTTGGAGAAGCTCTTGATAGAGGGGGATAATTTTTTCAACTTTCTCTCTTTCTGGCGCACGACGGTCAGAGTGATAGCCAATGATTTGTTGCGTTTCAAAATGGCGAGAAGGGGTCACATGGGCGAGTACCCAATAATAGCCGCCATCCTTCGTCATATTTTTGATATAGCCCCAAAACTCATCTTCGGCTTTGAGATGATCCCACAGAATTTTAAATACCACTTTCGGCATATCAGGGTGACGAATCATATTGTGAGGTTGGCCAATTAGCTCCTCTTCTGTATAACCGCTGATTTCGATAAAGTATTGATTTACATAAGTAATCGTGCCATTTATGTCCGTTTTAGAGACGATAAAGTGGTTTTCGTCTAACTGATATTCCTTATTAATTGGAATCGGTTGTTGCCGCATAAAGCTTTCCTTTATGATTTTATTTCAGAATTAGTTAAAAATTTGAAGCAATTTAAGTGCCAAGTATTAACTTTCTGTTACCTTTTTCCATTTCCACCGGCATAAAGAAGTAAAGTATCGAGCCAACGAGCAGGCAGAAGTCGTTTAAGAAGTGCAAAAACTTGCGTGGGGAGGGTAATACGATAACGAATTTTGGCTGGATGATGGGTGATGGCATGCTCTACTGCTTTTGTGACCGCTTCGGGTCCTAAGGTAAAGGGGGCCTGGCCTTTTTCTGCAGAAAGTCTTTCCATCATTGCTTGATAGGCGGGTTGATGAACAGAGTTTTCAGCATCTATCCAGCGTTTAAATTGTTGAAAAGCGTTGTGACGGAATTGGCTTTGAATTGGGCCGGGTTCAATTAAAATGATCTCTATGCCGCTTCTTTTAAGTTCGAGACGTAAAGTGTCTGCTAAACCTTCAATGGCAAATTTAGAGGCGTTGTAGGCGCCTCGATAGGCCATGGCTGCAAATCCAAGTATCGAGCTATTATAGATAATTTTCCCAGCGCTTTGCTGCCTCATAATGGGAATAACCAAATTGGTGAGATGTTGGGTGCCAAAAACATTGGTTTCAAATTGGTGCTGCAGTGCTTCACGGCTTAAATCTTCTACTGCGCCAGGAAGACCAAAAGCGGCATTATTAAACAGCACCTCAATTTTGCCATCGGTGGCTTGAAGGATTTGTTGAAAGGCGGATTCGGTCTGTTGAGGATCCGCTAAATCCAGTTGAAAACAGGTCAGCCCCTCCTGTTGCAGGCGCTTCACATCCTGAGGTTTTCGGCAGGTGGCAATGACCTGATAGCCTTGTTGATGAAAGTAGTGCGCGGCATGATAACCAATGCCACTAGAGCAACCGGTGATTAACAGCGTCTGTAGAGAATGAGCGGGCATAAACGTGTTTTCCTATCGACAAAGTTAAAAATTATATACAATGGCCTTGTTATGACTATAAATAATAGGGGAGTTTTTATGAAAAGTCACTTAATGTTGATACTGATTGCGGGCAGTTTGGTGATGAGTGGGTGTAGCAGTGAGCCGAAAAAAGAAGCTTCGCAAGCAGCCGTTTATGAGTGTGTTTTTCCAGGCAGTGATCAAGCTGCACCCGCTTGGGTGTGTGATGCGCCTGTCGAAGGGGTAGCTGTCAGTGCGGTTGGCATTGCGGAGCCTTCAAAGGCTGGGATCAGTTTTATGAAAGATATGGCTGCAGCGGATGCCAGAGGTCGGCTGGCTGAGCAGTTAAAGGTGCGTGTAGAGAAGATGGTGAAGCGTTATCTAGGTTCAACAGGCACCACCAAAGCAGAAGTGGTCGACAAGGTTGCCAGTTCTACCACAAAAACGATTACGGACCAGACATTAATCGGTTCAAAGGTGCTGAAAAGTGTCATGGGACCAAATGGGCGTCTTTATGTGTTGGTAGGTTTGGATAAGGAATCTGTGGCCAAGATTGCTGAGCAGGCGGTTCGTACCTCAATGAATAATCAATCTTCTTTATGGCAGCAGTTTAAGGCTAAGCAGAGTTTTGATGAGATGGCTAAAGAGATTGCACAACAGCCTGTGCAATAAGAGTAGAAATAAAAAAAGCGCCTGATCAGGGCGCTTTTTTAGGTTTAAAGCTTTGTCAATTATTTTTGACGTGCTTTAAAGCGAGGATTGGTTTTGTTGATCACATAAACCTTGCCGCGTCGGCGAACAATTTGACAATCCTTGTGACGATTCTTTGCAGATTTTAAAGAAGATAATACTTTCATATTAGATATCCAATAGTTAAGGAGAGTGTTTCTCTCAGGTTCAAATTTGAAACGCATATTATAAGGGCTGTTGTATGTTCTGTCAACTAAAGGGGGTGTATAAGCCTGTGGGTAAAATGTGTATGAAGATATTTTAAGTCTCAAAAAGGTGATCGCTTATAATGGCGCTCTATTGCAAACGACAAAAATCCATTTATCTTAATCTAAATGACACCTTAGCCTAAATGACAACTTTAGCCTCTCAAACGAACGAATCCACTTCTCCATCAGAAAATAATATTGAAGAAATCTTAGGGGTAGACGGCACTTTATCTAACGCCATTCAAGGTTATCAGCCTCGTGAAGCGCAGTTGGAGATGGCAAGATGTGTCGAGCACACCATTGAAAAATCGCAAACTTTATTGGTGGAAGCGGGAACAGGAACGGGTAAAACTTTTGCCTATCTGTTACCAGCGCTACTTTCAGGGAAGAAGGTGATGATTTCTACGGCGACCAAAAATCTTCAGCAGCAATTGGTCGAAAAAGATTTACCTTTAATACTTAAGGCCTTAAAAATTCAAGCAAAAGTTGAGATCTTGAAGGGACGAGAGAATTATATTTGTCCTCAACGCTTTGAGATGGTGCAAACTTCTGAACAACATAGTCGTGCAGACTGGCAGAAGCTCTCACTGATTCAACATTGGTTGGAAAAAACGGTTGACGGGGATAAAGCGACCTGCAGTGAACTGGATGAAAATGATCTAATTTGGCAGAAAGTGTGTGCGAAGTTAGAGTTTTGCCAAGCCAATGAGTGTAGCTCTGAAGAGGGCTGTTTTTATCCAGCCATTAAAAAACGGGCGCAAGAAGCAGAGATCTTAGTGGTGAATCACCATCTGTTTTGTGCCGATTTGGCCTTGCGTGAACAAGACAGAGGCGAGCTGTTACCCGAAGCAGAGGTGTATATCTTTGATGAAGCGCATCAACTACCGGATATTGCTGCACAATTTTTAGGTTTAAGTCTTTCACGTGGACAATTTGATGAGTTGATAAGAGAGGTTAAAAAAACGCAAAAAGCGGAAGCTGAAGAGATGCAGGCGTTGGTGGATCAAGCCAATGCACTGGATCAAGAGGTGAAAAAACTGAATGAGTTGTTTGGAAAGTGGGAGAAGCGTTGGACTTGGCAGATGCTTGAAAGCTTAGCACCTTTTGAGACGCAATTAAAACGGGTGAGTAATCACTTAGAGCAGTTAAATGAAACCTTAAAAACCGTCAAAGAACGCGGTAAGTTGTTAGCGGCCTTGCAGTCAAGAGTTGCAGAGATGTTGCATCAGCTTAACTACTGGCGCGCGCCGGAGTCGGATAAACAGGTGCGTTGGGCGGAGAGTAGTTTAGGGCGTTTTAAGCTGAATTTAACGCCGCTGTCAGTAGCCAGTGCATTTCAACGACAAAGAGAAGCCTTAGGCGGTGCTTGGATCTTTACTTCGGCCACCTTGACCGTGAACCATCAGTTTGACTACTTTGCAAACCGTTTAGGGTTGAATGAAGCTGAAAAATTAGCGCTACACAGTCCCTTTGATTATCAGCAGCAAGGTGTTATCTACCATCCCACTGGCTTACCGAACCCAAATGATCCTGAATATATTAAAATCTGTTTAAGAGCGATCTGGCCGGTGTTAAAAGCTGCTGAAGGGCGCACCTTTTTACTGTTTACCAGCTTTAGAGCGTTAAAAGAGGCCGCAGAGATTTTATCTCAACATTGGCCGGGCACCCTGTTTATTCAGGGGGATCAGCCGAAAAATGCGTTGTTGGATGCCTTTAAGCAAACAGAGCATGCGATTCTTCTGGGAACCAGCAGTTTTTGGGAAGGGGTGGATGTGAAAGGGGAAGCGCTTAAGGTGGTGATGATTGATCGCATTCCCTTTATTCCGCCAGACGATCCGGTGGTGCAAGCACGTGAAACCTACTTAAAAGAGAAGGGATTAAATGTCTTTGTGCATTTTCAGCTGCCGGAAGCGATTATGGCGCTCAAGCAGGGGTGTGGACGCCTGATTCGTGATATCAATGATGAAGGGGTTCTGGTTTTATGTGATCCAAGGCTGTCGACTAAAGGCTATGGGCGTCAGAT
Source organism: Galenea microaerophila (assembly GCF_054657255.1). NCBI lineage: Bacteria > Pseudomonadati > Pseudomonadota > Gammaproteobacteria > Thiotrichales > Piscirickettsiaceae > Galenea > Galenea microaerophila. The sequence goes on along the minus strand of NZ_BAAHWZ010000001.1, from coordinate 632,581 downwards.
TATGAACAGTTTACCGCCATTTCCTTGGGTGTACACCCCACAGCAAGCGGTTGCATTTTTAGAAAAGAAATTGGAAGCATGAAGATATTAGCGATTGAAACGGCGACAAAAGCGTGCTCTGCCGCCTTATGGTTGGATGGAGAAATTGTGGAGCAATTTGAAATAGCCCCTCAAAAACACGCCAATTTAATTTTGTCTCAAATTGAACACTGTTTTTCAGCTGCGGGTTTGTCAAAGGGCGATGTGGATGCGTTGGCCTTTGGTGAAGGACCAGGGGCTTTTACCGGTATTCGCATCGCGGCTGGCGTGGTCCAAGGATTGGCCTTGGGGTGGGCGAAACCTGTGATTGCCATTTCGAGTTTAGAGGCGTTGATGTGGCAGGGCTTTTTGGAAACTGGGCAAACGCATTGGCATGCGTTTCTCGATGCACGGATGAAAGAGGTCTACTTTCAAAGCGGTCATATTGAGGATGGCCGTTTACACGCAAATCTAGCTGAACTCATCAACTTAGAGAATATGCCAAGTGGTGGTGCTGCCGGCGTAGGGGATATTGCAGTGGAGTATCCAGAAAAAGTTGCGTCTTATAGGGAGCAGACTCTCTGGTTAGAGGCTTATCCGAGAGCTTCCGCCATTGCGGCCATTGCCAGTCAAAGGCCTGACGCGATGCATCTTTTAAATGAGGCGCTCCCCTTACCAGTCTATTTAAGAAACAATGTGGCAGAAAAACCAAAATCAAAGGGTTAGCGATGAGGGCGTAGTGCTGGAATGAGAACTGTCTAATTTTTAATCAGTGCTATAAAGGATTTAGACTTTAAAGAAATTTTTGGGGATAATCATCAACTGCACACAAGGTTATCCACAGAAGTTGTGAGTAAATAAGGAGACGATACCATGCACAACTATACAATGATTTTAGTTCCGGTCGATTTTTCAGAACACAGCGAGCAAGCCGTTGGCCGTGCGGTCAATATGGCGATGCTGTATGAAGCAGATATTGAGCTGTTTCATGTGACTGAAGTGCCGACTTATCCAATTCTTGAGGATATCGCGGTAACCGGTGCGCCAGGCATTTGGGATGTAGAATTGACCCAAGAGATTGTTGAGGCCGCCGAACAACGTTTACATAAATTGGCCAAAGAAAATGGTCTGAAGCCTGAGCAGTGTAAAGTGGTTGTGGGGGTACCTTCAGTCGATATTGTGGAGCGAGCAGAAGAAGTGGGGGCTGATCTTATTGTGATGGGGCGTCACGGTCTTTCTTTTTTAGAAAAATTGGTGGGCTCAACCACTGATGCGGTGATGCATCATGCAAAATGTGATGTGATGGCGGTTTATAAACCTAACAATGAGTCATGAGAATGAAAAGAATTCAGTTTTTAAAAGTGGTTTTTATGGGGCTGCTGCTGGTGAGTCAAAGCCTGTGGGCTGCTGGCAAAACCTTTAAGGTAGGTGAGACAATTTTTGTTGGCTTCCCAGCTGCCAATATCAAGGATGATGCCTTTATTATTGGTTTGGTCACCCATGTTTTACCTAAAGATCGCTATCAAATTAAGGTAATGGATTATGTTAAAGGGCATGATTATGGCATTTCTTGTGTCCCCATTGCGGTGGATGATCAAGGAACTGCATCGGTCGATAAAGGTTGGGAGATGTGGGAGGATAAGAAATCACTGACGCAAAATGGCTTAGAGTATATTGTGGATGGCAAGCATGTGATGCCTTTAGCGGAAGGGCAGCATAAATTTATTACGCGAAATAATGTGTATACCAATTATCAACGTTGGCGTTCACATGCCCCCATGCTGAGTGTGGATCGTTTGAATATTGCGGAAAATGAAGCGCGTTCAGTCGGATTAGATGAGATGATTCCCGCTTTTGAGTTGGCTAAGAAAGACCGTCAAGCCTATTATGAAGGCAATTTTGGTCGCCCTTATTGGCCACATGAAGCAGTGATTCGGTTGCCTGCGGTGTTAAAGGCGGTATTGGATGAATTGAAAACCCACCCAGAACTCAAAAAGCAGTGGTTTGCTAAACAGCGGGATTGGAAAAAAATTAACCAAGATACCTATCTATATTTTACACTTGACGCCATTGATAAAATTGTTGAGGATGCACGCTATACAGTGGAAGATGCGGATAAAAGTCAAGTCGACCCTAAAGCGTTAGCAGAGGTCAATGCCTTGCTCGACCAATTGAAAAGAAATTAGACTTAATTAGAAAAGATTAGAAAAGTGATAAAAGGTTGTGTTGAGATAATCTGTCACATCATGCATTTCATCCTCAAACCAGCCAATTTTCAGATTGCTTTCGCATCGTTTGACCTGTTGATGTAAGTGCTTCAGATTTTCCATTTTAGAAGGACCATAATGAAAGGTTTTTTCTGAGTGGCACCGCATACAATTGGCTTCATTGACCAACATTAGACCAGTTGGCAGGCGTTTCGATTCAGCTAATGCTTGAGTCCCTACGCTACTGATAAATAAAAGCAAAATAAAATTGAACACCTGTTTGTGATAGATATGATATTGCATCATGAGCCCCTCAGTTTTTGTTTTTATGGATAAAATTGTGCGCCAAAAAAGATCTTTTCGATTTTCATTTTACACAGGATCGCGTTGATTCATAATGAAATGTATTTATGATAAGTCTTTATAATTGAAAGATTTTTATATAATTTATGCCTAATATAAGAGATGCCTAATATGGTTGATAAAAAAAGCTACGCCCCCCAGACTTCAGAAACCACCTATATAAAAGGGAAAGATGCGTGTCTAGAACATTCACTGTTTAAAATGCAATCGCTGTTAAAGCGAGGCGGTTTTGCGATAGAAGAAGCTTCGTGGCTGAATCCAGTGCCTAATGTCTACTCTGTTCATATTCGCGATCGCCGTCATCCAGCTTTATTTACCAATGGTAAAGGCGCCAGTCGAAAAGCCACTTTGGCCAGTGCCTTGGGTGAATTTTTTGAGCGGCTTGAGACCAATTATTTTTTCTCAGATTATTATCTACAGCCAGTCCTTTCGGAACAGTCATGGCTCTACTATCCGGATGAAAAAGCATTTGCCTTATCGGATTACAAGCAATGCTTAACGCCTGAACTTTGGCAACTGTATGATCCTGAGGAGCAGATTCAAGCAGAGGATCTGTTAAGCTTTAATGATCAAACCGACTCGATTCGTTGTCTGCCTTTACAGCCCGTTTATAGTGACCAAAAGCAAGAAGAAGTGACCGCGGAGACGGTTTATTTTCCAATGAATATGCTGAGTAATTTATATGCCAGTAATGGCTTGGCTGCAGGGAATACCCAGTTTGAGGCTCAAGTGCAAGGGCTGTCGGAAGTTTTTGAACGCTGGGTGAAAAAGCGGATTTTGACTGAAAACCTCTGTTTGCCAGAAGTGCCGCCTGAACACCTGGAATCGTTCCCTTTTGTGTTGGAAGCGATCAATCAGCTCAAAGCTTCTGGTATTGAAATTTCGGTGCGAGATGCCTCATTAGGGGGGAAATACCCGGTTATCTGCATTATTTTATTTGAATCCGCTATGGGGCGCTGTTTTGCCTCCTTTGGTGCGCACCCTATTTTTGAAGTGGCATTGGAACGCACCTTAACCGAGTCTTTGCAAGGTCGAAGCTTGGATCGTTTGGAAGGTTTTCAAACGCCTGTATTTGATGAGGATTTGGCAGCCAGTGATGAAAATATTGAAAACCACTTTATCGACTCCAGCGGCTTGTGGCATGTTCACTTTATTGGGCAGAAGGCAGATTTTGATTTTGTCCCTTGGGATTTTGAAGGCGAGACTTCAGAGCAGTGGCAATTTTTGATTGAAATCCTCGAAGCTGAGGGCTATCAAGCCTATATTGCAGAGTATGAACATTACGGCGTGCCAGCGTGCCGTATTATTGTTCCCGGTATATCAGAAATTTATCCGATGGATGAGCTGTTAGACAGGAATCAAAATGTTGGTCGACAGGTGCGCGCTTTGATCCAAGATTTAGTCGATTCAGCTCAAGAAAAAATCCATTTTTTAGAGGCGCTAGAAGCTTTTGAATCGCTTGGTTTGAGCGACCATCAAGGCATGGCGAATTTAATTGGGTTGTCCGCAGATGATGACAGTCCGTGGAAAACTTTGAAGGTGGTTGAATTTAGAATGTGGTTGTATTTGGCGATAAAGGATTATGAGACGGCTGCGGACTGCTTAGAAGATAGCCTCTACTATGTCGAAAATGCGTCGGATAGAGTGTTTTATCAGTGTCTGTTGTTTATCTTAAATGCAAAAGCCTATCAGCTGTCCTCTGAATTGTTGCCTGATGCGGCTTATGCGCTGTTTGGGCAGCAAACAGTTGAAAAGGCAATGGCGTGTATTGAAGGTCAGTTGTTTTTTGGTGGGTTACCTATGGGTGAAAATGCTTTTAAAGAGAGCAAAAGCCACCAAAAGTTATTGGCAATCTATCAGCAAACGAATGAAATTAAAGTGCACCCCATTCAAGCAGAGATTTCTTAAGGGGTCTCTGTTAAAATATACAGATTATTAGATTGGTAAGAGAGAGCCGTTATGAAATTGGACTTTTTAGACTTTGAGCAGCCGATTGCAGAGTTAGAGGCAAAAATTGATGAGCTTCGACATTTAAAAGGGGACAGTGATCTGGATTTGGTCCAAGAGATCTCTGCTTTGGAAGCGAAAAGTAAGAGCTTAACGGAGTCTATTTTTAAAAATCTGACCGATGTACAGATTGCCCAGCTCTCTCGCCATCCTCAGCGCCCCTATATGCTAGATTATATTCAGCATATTTTTACAGATTTTAAAGAATTACATGGGGATAGAGCTTTTGCGGATGATAAAGCCATTGTCGGAGGACTTGCTCGAATTGAGGGGGAGCCGGTAATGGTGATTGGTCAGCAAAAAGGGCGAACCACTAAAGAAAAAGTCGAGCGTAATTTTGGGATGCCACGACCAGAAGGCTATCGAAAAGCGTTGCGTTTGATGAAAATGGCTGAACGCTTCGGCTTGCCTGTGTTGACCTTTATTGATACCCCTGGGGCTTATCCCGGAATTGATGCTGAAGAGCGCTTTCAAAGTGAAGCCATTGCCCGTAACTTAATGGAAATGGCAGAATTAAAAGTACCGATTATTTGTACAGTCATCGGTGAAGGTGGATCTGGAGGGGCTTTAGCGATCGGCGTCGGTGATGTGACCATGATGTTGCAATATTCGACCTATTCTGTGATTTCGCCTGAAGGTTGCGCCTCAATTTTATGGAAAAACCAAGCGAATGTGGCAGATGCAGCGGCTGCTTTGGGGATTACGGCGCCACGGTTAAAAGAACTTGGGCTGATTGATGAGATTATTCCGGAGCCTCTCGGTGGGGCACATCGTAATCATCAGCAGGCTGCAGAAAATGTGAAGCAAGCGTTGACGCATCAGTTGGCGCAATTAAAAGCGCAACCGCTTGATGAATTAGTCGATCAGCGGTATCAGCGCTATATGCGTTATGGCAATTGGGAAGAAGCCTAGCGCTAGACTCGATTTGATGAAATCCTCTGTTGAAACGGTTGTGCAAACGGTTCAGTCCATTTGGCAACCGTTTTTTATTTCTGATCTTTCTTTGCCGCATTTCTACCTGGCTGTCAGTGGTGGCATGGATTCAATGGTCCTGCTAGATGCTTGGTATCACTCAATCCAATCGCTCTCACCCTCAGAGCAATTAAAGCTGATAGAAAACACCTATGTTTTGCATGTGCACCATGGTTTGCAATCTGCCGCAGATGAGTGGTATGCCTTTTGTCATCAACAAGCGCAAAAGTATGGATTTGATTTTTTAGGGATAAAAGTCCAAATTCCCCAGTCCTGCATTCAACAAAAGGGCTTAGAGCAAGCGGCACGTCAGGCACGACAACAAGCGTTTCGCAATCAGTTACGGGCTGGGGATCAACTGCTCACTGCCCACCATCAGCGAGATCAAGCAGAAACCCTGTTACTGAATCTTTTTCGGGGGGCAGGGGTAGCAGGGCTACAGGGAATGCCGCTGCAGAAGAGATTTCCACTCGAAAATGGGGAGGCGATACATTGGCGTCCCTTTTTATCGCTGTCTTATCAAACCTTGTCGGATTATGCGCAGGCGCATTATTTGTCGTGGTGTGAAGATCCAAGTAATCAAGACATTACTTTACGCCGTAATTTTGTGCGCCATCAGCTGTTACCGCTGGTTAAGCAACAGTGGCCTATGGCAGAAGCAAAATTGGCGGAAACGGCTCAATGGATGCAAGAGGCGCAGCAACTGCTTATTCAGCTGGCAGAGCAAGACTTAAGCGCATGTGGTCTTCACGCTTTGCCTGCTTCTCATTTTATGTCTACAACCCATTGGATAGCATTGATGCCTCTTAAGACACTGAGCAGTGAAAGGCAAAAAAACGCACTGCGAACTTGGTTGGCAAAAGTGACTGGATTGGCCCCCAGCGCCCAACAGCTGAAAATGATCTTTCAGCAGATCGTCCATAATTCCAATTCGCAAGCTTCAGCTAAAATTCAGGTCGGTCACTGGTGGGTGAGAGGCTTTCAAGGTAAAATCTATCTCGTTAATAGTTTAAATGAATTCAGTAGCTTGGAATCTATTTTTGATGCTTTATGTAAAGATAAGCGCTTTCAAATAAATTCAACAGAGCTTGAATACCTTTCGCAGCTGAAATGGCAAACTTTACAGCAAGCCAAGCAGAGTAAACAGTGGCATACCAGCGGTCGTTTTAAGAAATGGTTTCAATCGCATCAAATTCCCCCGTGGCAAAGAGAGAATTGGCCTGGGGCTTGGGTGGAAAATCAGTTTGTTTTAGCAGGTATGCCAGGCTTAAAAGGGGTTCGTTATCGTCTGTGAGCTTTAGCAAATGGATCTGTGAACGGATTTAAATTGAACTCTTAATGCTTTTACATTGCTAAAAATAGGGGGGTAGGCTATAATTTTCTCCCATTCTTTTGGGCTGAATTTGCCCCATTTCAACATAAAATTAGAAGAATGTTATGACAAAATTTATATTTGTGACCGGTGGAGTCGTCTCTTCTCTGGGCAAGGGGATTGCTGCGGCTTCTTTAGGTGCGTTGCTAGAAGCACGTGGCCAAAAAGTCAGTATGTTAAAAATGGATCCTTATATTAATGTGGATCCTGGCACCATGAGTCCACTTCAACATGGGGAAGTTTTTGTCACCGATGATGGGGCAGAAACAGATCTGGATTTAGGTCATTATGAGCGTTTTGTTCAACGCCATTTTACGCGTCATAACAGTTTTTCCACTGGACAAGTTTATGAAAGTGTCATTCGTAAAGAGCGAAGAGGCGATTATCTAGGTGGCACCGTTCAAGTAATCCCCCACATCACCGATGAGATTAAACGCCGCATTCTGCGAGCGGCTGAAGGATTTGATGTCATTATTGTTGAAGTGGGTGGAACAGTGGGTGATATTGAATCTTTACCCTTTTTAGAAGCCATTCGACAAATGGGGGTCGAACAAGGGCGAGACAACGCCTTGTTTATGCATTTGACGCTCCTGCCTTATATTGCAGTAGCTGGGGAAGTCAAGACCAAGCCTACGCAACATTCTGTTAAAGAGTTGCGCTCAATTGGGATTCAACCGGATATCTTGGTTTGTCGTTCCGAATTACCGCTTTCTGAAAGTGAACGCAAAAAAATTGCCCTTTTTACCAATGTTGAAGAGCAAGCGGTCATTAATTCCCTAGATGCTGACACCATCTATGCCGTGCCCCGTATGCTTCATGAACAAAAGCTGGATGATTTGGTGGTTAAACGCCTCGGTATTGAAGGTCAGCCCTTGGATTTAAGCGATTGGGATGCGGTGGTTAAAGCGCAAATGAACCCACAACGCAGTGTGGATATTGCGATGGTGGGTAAATATGTGGATTTAACAGAAGCTTATAAGTCATTGATTGAAGCGTTGATTCACGCCGGTATCCATACCCATACAGATGTCAATATTCATTATATCGATTCTGAAAACCTAGAAACAGATGGACTTGCGGCCCTTGAAAACATGGACGCCATTTTGGTCCCCGGCGGTTTTGGTGAGCGTGGGGTAGAAGGTAAAATTAAAGCCATTCAATATGCGCGGGAAAATAAGATTCCTTATTTAGGGATTTGTCTGGGCATGCAAATGGCGGTTGTCGAGTATGCGCGTCATGTTGCTGGCATGGAGGGTGCGCACAGCACAGAACTCAATCCAGAAACTCCTTATCCAGTGGTTGCTTTGATTACGGAATGGGTAAACGAAGCGGGAGAAGTGATTCACCGAGATCAAAATTCGGATTTAGGTGGCACCATGCGTTTAGGGGGGCAAAACTGTCGCTTAGTGCCTGGCACGCAAATACATCAAATTTATCAAGCAGACACCATTCGTGAACGTCATCGTCACCGTTATGAAGTCAATGATGGTTATGTGAAAGCACTTGAAGATGCGGGTCTGGTGATTTCAGGGCGTTCAGAAGAAGGTGACTTAGTTGAAACCATTGAAATTCCTGAACACCCTTGGTTTGTGGCCTGTCAATTCCATCCAGAATTTACCTCGACGCCTCGGAATGGTCACCCCTTATTTAAAGCTTTTGTCGAGGCTGCTAATCAATTTAAAGGAAAGTAAGTATGCAATTGTGTGGATTTGAAGTTGGCATTGATCAACCGCTCTTTTTAATCGCAGGGCCCTGTGTGATCGAATCTGAGTCTTTGGCCATGGAAACGGCCGAGACCCTGAAAAAAATGACGGAAGAGGTCGGTATTCCTTTTATCTATAAATCCTCTTATGACAAGGCCAACCGCTCTTCAACTAAAAGCTTTCGTGGCTTAGGGGTTGAAGAAGGGTTGAGAATCTTGCAAAAAGTGAAGGATGAAGTTGGTGTGCCGGTTTTAACCGATGTTCATGAAGACTCTCCTTTGGATGAAGTGGCTTCCGTGGTCGATGTGATGCAAACCCCCGCTTTTTTGGTCCGTCAAACCAACTTTATTCAAAATGTTTGCCGTCAAGGAAAACCGGTGAATATCAAAAAAGGGCAGTTTCAGGCGCCCTGGGATATGAATCAGGTGGTGGAAAAAGCGCGTGAAGTCGGCAATGAACAAATTATGGTGTGCGATCGCGGCACCTCGTTTGGTTATAACACCTTAATTTCAGATATGCGCGGTTTAGCGTCTATGCGTAGCACAGGTTGTCCAGTGGTGTTTGATGCCACTCACTCTGTGCAACAACCGGGTGGGCAAGGCACCACTTCAGGTGGCCAACGTGAATTTGTACCTGTGTTAGCACGATCTGCGATTGCAGCCGGCGTATCGGGTCTGTTTATGGAGACCCACCCTGATCCAGAATGTGCGTTGAGTGATGGTCCAAATATGTGGCCGCTTGGGCAATTAAAGCCTTTATTGGAAACCATGAAAGCCTTGGATGATTTAGTCAAAGCAGAAGGCTTTATTGAGAATGACTTACTGCTGAAGTAACGCATTTGTCATTAAGACGTCACTTGAAGCATGATAAAGTAAAGACAATTTTAGAAAAATAAGTAGGAAAAAACTATGCCATTAATTAAAGACATTAAGGCCAGAGAAGTGATTGACTCTCGTGGCAACCCAACCGTAGAAGCAGAAGTGTATTTAGAAGATGGTTCAATGGGCCGCGGGATTTCTCCATCAGGTGCTTCTACAGGTTCGCGTGAAGCCATTGAACTTCGCGATGGTGATCAAAGTCGTTATATGGGTAAAGGCGTCTTAACTGCTGTTAATAACATTAATACCGAAATTCGTGATGCCCTACTTGGCAAAGAAGCGACTGAACAAGCGGCGATTGACCAGCTGATGATTGATCTGGATGGCACTGAGAACAAAGGCCGTCTAGGTGCAAATGCAATTTTAGCGGTTTCGATTGCCACTGCTCGTGCAGCTGCGACTTCTCAAGGTCAAGCGTTATTTGAATATCTCAAAACTGATACTTATAAAATGCCTGTACCGATGATGAATATCATCAATGGTGGAGAGCATGCAGACAACAGTGTTGATTTCCAAGAATTTATGATTATGCCAGTAGGCGCCCCATCCATGGCGGAGGCCATTCGCTATGGTTCAGAAATTTTTCATACATTGAAAAAAGTGTTGCATAGTAAAGGTTATAACACTGCAGTAGGGGATGAAGGCGGTTTTGCGCCTGATTTGAAATCGAATGAAGAAGCGATTACTGTAATTTTAGAAGCGATTGAAAAAGCCGGCTATAAAGCGGGTGAAGATATTATGATCGCGATGGATGCAGCCTCTTCTGAGCTATATGATGAAAGTGATGGCCTTTACCATTTAAAATCTGAGAATCGTAAATTAACTTCTGCCGAAATGGTTGATCTATTGGGTGAATGGGTAGAGAAATATCCGATTATCTCTATTGAAGATGGTTTGGATGAGAGCGATTGGGATGGTTTTAAACTGCAAACGGAAAAATATGGTGATCGACTACAGATTGTAGGAGATGACCTATTTGTGACCAATCCTAAAATTTTGAAAGAAGGGATTGAAAAAGGGATTGCTAACTCAATCTTGATTAAGATTAACCAGATTGGTACTCTGACTGAAACCTTTGAAGCGATTAAGATGGCGAAAGAAGCCGGTTATACCGCGGTGGTTTCTCACCGTTCAGGTGAAACCGAAGATACCACAATTGCTGACATCGCAGTGGCGACTGGATCGGGTCAAATTAAAACAGGTTCTATGTCTCGTACTGATCGTATTGCCAAATATAACCAATTACTGCGCATTGCTGAAAAATTGGGAGATGAAGCACTCTATCCAGGTATGGATGCCTTCTACAATTTGAAAAAATAAACATTTGCCTGAATTTCAGGTTTTAGCTTAAAAACGGCTCAATGGCATTCATTGAGCCGTTTTTATTTCGGTATAATGAAACGAGACCTATGCATGAGATGGTTCTACATCCCACTCATGCAAAGGTCTCGAAACAATTCAGCTTCATTGGATGGATGATGTATAAAAAGTTTGTTGTTTTACTGATTGTGATCATTTTTTTATTACTGCTTAAGCTTTTTTCTTCAGAGGGGGGCTTGGCAGAATATTGGAAAGTCTCAGCAGAACTTGAAGCGCTTAAGGCAAAAAATCACCAGCAGGCTGAATTAAATCAACAACTTAAGCAAAAAGTATATGCTTTGCAGCATAATCCAGAAGCGATTGAGACTTTAGCGCGACAAAAGTTAGGGATGATTGGAGAGAATGAAATCTTTATCCAAGTGATTGAAACCCCTAAAGCGCCTGAACAGCACCATGCTTCGGAGACGTCAGCTTCTCCCAGTCCTGCGTCAAAACCTTAATTTTTTAAAAAGACATAAACTGCGCCTGTCCCACCATCTTTCGGTTGGGCACTACAGAATGCCAAGACAAATGGCAGTTGCCGTAGTCGACTATTCACCAGATTTTTTAAAGCAGGGGTGTCACTGTCGGAATGGTAACCTTTACCATGCACTATGATGACATAGCGTGCATTTTGTTGGTGTGCTTCTTGTAAGAAATTGAGTAGAATGCGATCGGCACTGTCAATGGTCTCTCCATGCAGGTCTAGATGCCAATAAGTTTTAAAATCTCCTTTTTTGAGCTTTTTCCAGTCTTTAGGTTTGAGTTTTTGACGCTCATATTGCATGGACTCAAAAGCAGAAACGGTGTGATGCGGCTCATAGTGCAGGTCCTTTGCGAATTCATCCGGGTGTTCTACCGTGTTTGCAGTCCGTTGACGCAGTTTTAAGCGTTGACCTCGGCTCATCCATTTTCGCTTTTGCTGGTTTTGCGCTTGTTGGATTTGCTCAGAAGTTTGACTTTTTATAGGGCGTGCATCCGCCACGGCTTGACGAAACAAGTTTTTATCTTCATCACTTAGCGCAGTCACTATATAATTCCAAGTTCAACTTAATTAAGACTATTTTACCCAATGAAAATTTTATTATCGAATGATGACGGTTTTTTTGCGCCAGGCATACAAGCTTTGGCACAAGCTTTATTAGAAAGTGATTTTTGCCAAGAATTCGTCGTTATGGCGCCTGATCGTAACCGCAGCGCGGCCAGTAATTCACTCACGCTAACGGAACCGCTGCGCATGACCCGTCGAAATGAGTATGCGTTTCCCGTCTATGCGGTGAATGGCACGCCGACGGATTGTGTCCATTTAGGGATGAATGGTGGCCTGCCTTTTACCTTTGATTTAGTGGTTTCGGGCATTAATGCAGGCGCCAATATGGGCGATGATGTGCTCTATTCGGGTACCGTGGCAGCGGCAACTGAAGGACGGTTCTTAGGTAAGCCCTCTGTGGCCATTTCTTTATGTGGTGATCAGCATTTTGAAACCGCTGTAGCGGCCTTTATGCAGTTTATGCAGCAGGTTTATTTTAAAGTGCCTGTGCCGGAAAGTACCATTTTTAACTTAAATGTGCCTGATATCCCATTGTCAGAACTTAAAGGGTTGCAAGTGACGCGCTTGGGCAGAAGACACGCCTCAGAGCCGATTGTGGCGGATAAGGACCCGAGAGGTCTTCCCATCTTTTGGGTGGGGCCAGCAGGTGATGCAGCAGATGCTTCAAAAGAGACAGATTTTTATGCCGTTGAAAATAAGTATGCCTCTTTAACGCCCTTACACATTGATTTAACGAACTACGATTTACTTAAAGTTTTACGTGATGCGGCTAAAGAATAAAGAAGAGAGGCGTAGAAATGAGCTTACAAACGCTTGGAAAAATCCATTATCCAAATCCATATTTTGAAAAGTATCAAGGGGTTGGGATGAACTCTCAACGTACGCGTGATCGCCTCATCGAAAGGTTAATGGAAAAGGGGATACAGAATACAGACGTGCTGAGTGTCATGCGTGTGACGCCAAGACATTTGTTTTTAGATGAGGCTTTAGCGAGCCGTTCTTATGAGGACACGGCGTTACCGATTGGGCATGGACAGACACTTTCTCAGCCTTGGGTGGTCGCGAAAATGACAGAGTTTATCCTGTCAGGTGCGACAAAACCGCAAAATGTATTGGAAATTGGTACTGGCTCAGGTTATCAAACGGCGATTTTGGCGCAATTGGTTCCAGAAGTTTATACAGTGGAGCGTATTGGTCCTTTGGCACACAAGGCTAAACAAGTGCTACAAAAATTGGGGATTGCAAATGTTCATTTTGCCTTAAGCGATGGGCATTGGGGATGGCCGAAAAATGCGCAACCCGCTCCGAAACAATTTGATGCGATTTTATCGGCGGCAGCCCCAGAAGAGGTACCGGAATCCTTGTTTCACCAGCTCAAGGTCGGTGGACGTATGGTGATTCCAGTGGGCTCACAATCGCAAGTGCAGCAGTTAATGGGCTATGAGAAAACGCCGCAAGGCATTGAAGCAACCGTTTTAGAACAGGTGCGTTTTGTGCCGATGTTAACTGGGGTGGTGGATGAAGGGGAGAGCCTATGAAGTTATTCTCTCCTTTATATGACAGAGCCATTCAATGGTCAAAGCATCCGCAAGCAGCTAAGTATTTGGCGGGATTGAGTTTTGCCGAGGCATCATTTTTTCCGATTCCGCCAGATGTGGTATTGATGCCCATGAGCCTATCTCAGCCGCAGAAAGCGATGCATTTTGCCTGGATAGCCACATTGTTTTCGACCTTAGGTGGACTTTTAGGTTATGGGATTGGCTATTGGGGCTTTGAGGCAATTCATCCATGGTTGATAGAGTTGGGGTATGCGCAGAAAATTGAGCAAGTTCAACAGTTTTTTGAACTGTACGAGGTGTGGGTGGTGTTTATTGCCGGCTTTAGCCCTATCCCCTATAAGCTGTTTACGATTACTGCAGGTGCGGCGCAAATGGCATTATTCCCATTTTTGATTGCCGCATTGGTAGGCAGAGGGTTGCGCTTTTTTCTCGTCGCTTGGTTAATGAAAATAGGTGGGGAGCGTTATGAAGCAAAGATTCGCGCCTCAGTGGATTGGATCGGTTGGAGTGTGGTAGCCTTAGGTGTGCTCTATTGGCTAATTAAATGAGACCTTTGCACGAGATGGCTCTACGGCTAAAAATGGCTAATTAATAAAAGGCGTCAGTTTTTGATTTTTAAAAGAAAAAGGAGCGGAAAATGACTTTAATGGAAAGTCTTTGGAAGCGGTTAAGAACCCCCGGATTGATCATTGGCATAATGGTGATGGGATTAAGTGGCTGTTCTCTGTTCCCCCACTCTGACACTTCTTCTCAAGTTTCTAAAATGCGCTTTAGTGATAGTGGCTGTAAAAGCGGTCATTACCGGGTTAAAAAAGGGGACAGTGTTTTCCGCATTGCCAAAAAATGTGGGATTAATCCCTTAGCGTTGGTGGATGCAAATGCGCTCCTCCCGCCTTTTGTTCTTCATATTGGTCAGCAGTTGAAGATTCCAAAAACTGAGTATGGTGCAAAACGTCAATTTAACCGTAAAGTCAGTCGGCCAAAGCGCCTATGGCAGCTGCCTGTTTCTCAACAGAGCGCCATAGAAAGTTTGAAAATCAAAAATAAAAGGCTATTTATCTACCCTAAAAAGCCCACTTTTCTTTATGCAGTCGCGCCAGGAACAGTGGCTTATATGGGAAAAAGTATCCCAACTCAGGGTCTGATGGTGATTGTCAAACACCCAGATGGCTACCTCTCAGTTTATACCCGTTTGGCAACCAGTTTTGTTAAAAAAGGCCAAAAAGTGAGCACAAGCACTAAATTGGGAGTAGTTGTGCCGACTTTAAACTCTGAAAAAGCCCCTTATGTTGAAGCGCGCTATTTAGGGCGCAGGGTCTCCATTTATCCTTTATTCTCTGAAAAAATTAGAGCAATTATCACCTCGCGGTCTTCCGTGGTTAACACATTATAAGTCCGACATGCGGCGCGATTGTCCATCACTTCCAAACCGATTCCTTTTTGCGCACAGAGATAAAAGAGTTCCGGCTTGGGAAACACCTGCGTCTCTCCCGTCCCTAAGATAATCACTTCAGGTTTAAGTTCAAGAATAGGGGCTAAGGTCTCTTCATTTAGTTCATCAGGTTGGTGGCAATTCCAGTGTTCAACTAAAGTGTGATGGTTGAAAAAACAACTGTCTGTCAGCTCTTGATCATTGACAGTCACCTTACCTGGTTGATAACGCCTCACCGTTAAAATATTGCTGTCTCGATGTTCTGTAAATTTCATTTCTGTTTCCTTTTGGTTATCGCAGGTGGACAAACTATTTTACTGTGAATTTTATTAGATGAGGTGCTAAAATGTACGGCTTCTATTTCACCCATTATGTTGTGTAAAGGAATTGCTGTGACCGAAGAATTTCAAAGAATCAAACGACTTCCTCCTTATGTGTTTAATATCGTTGGTGAATTAAAAGCGGAAGCGCGTCGCCGTGGGGAGGATATTATTGACTTTGGTATGGGCAATCCTGATCAAGACACCCCCAAACACATCGTAGATAAGCTGGTAGAGGTGGCGCAAAGAGAAGGGGTACACCGTTATTCGGTCTCTCAAGGTATTCCACGTTTGCGTAAAGCGATTTGTAATTGGTATCAAAATAAATTTGACGTGGAGCTCGATCCAGATAGTGAAGCGATTGTCACGATTGGTTCGAAAGAGGGATTGGCGCATTTGGCTTTAGCCACTGTTGAACAGGGCGATACAGTCTTAGTCCCCAATCCAGCTTATCCGATTCATCCTTATGGTTTTGTGATTGCGGGTGCGGATATTCGGCATGTGCCGATGACCGAAGAGGTGGACTTTTTTGAAGAGCTGAAAAAGGCGATAAAAGACACTTGGCCCAAGCCTAAAATGTTGCTGCTCAATTTTCCCGGAAACCCGACGACGCAAATGGTAGATTTGGAATTTTTTGAAAAAGTGGTCGCCATTGCTAAAAAGCATAATATTTGGGTGATTCACGATCTGGCCTACGCAGATATTGTGTTTGATGGTCATAAAGCGCCTTCGATTATGCAGGTGGAAGGGGCAAAAGATATAGCGGTGGAATTTTATACCTTGTCAAAAAGTTACAATATGCCAGGTTGGCGTGTTGGCTTTATGGTCGGCAATCCGACCCTTGTGCATGCGCTTAAACGCATGAAATCCTATTTAGATTATGGCATGTATACCCCTATTCAAGTGGCGGCCATTACCGCATTGGAAGGACCTCAAGAGTGTGTAGCTGAGATTCGCGATATGTATAAACAGCGTCGTGATGTGCTCTGTCACGGGTTAAACAGTGTCGGTTGGTCGGTGACACCCCCTGCAGCTACCATGTTCGTTTGGGCGAAAATCCCCGAATTCTATAAAGAGATGGGATCTTTAGAGTTTTCTAAGCATCTGCTTCAAGTAGCCAAAGTAGCGGTTTCACCAGGTATTGGTTTTGGCGAATATGGGGATGATCATGTCCGGTTTAGTTTGATTGAGAATGAACATCGTACGCGGCAAGCCATTCGCGGTATTCGCGAGATGTTCCGAAAAGATGGCTTTATCCCGGATGAAGTTTTTATTGCACAACAAGCAGAGAAAGAAGAGCAAAAGGATTAACACCGTGAAAACCATTCAAATTGGCCTTTTAGGTTTTGGGACCGTCGGAGGCGGAACCCTGCAGATTCTCCAACAAAATATCGCTGAGATTCGCCGTCGTTTAGGGGTGGAAATTGCGGTCAAAATAATTGCTGTACGCGATCTAAATAAACCGCGTGCGGTTGAGACTGGATCGATCGAGTTGACCACAGAGCCTGAAAAGGTGGTGAACCATCCGGAAGTGGATATTGTTGTTGAATTGATGGGGGGCACGGGACTCGCCAAAAAGTTGCTTGAACAAGCGATTCAAAACGGTAAGCACATTGTTACCGCTAATAAGGCATTGATTGCAGAGCATGGGAATGAACTGTTTACCTTAGCGGCGATCCATAAGGTGCATATTTTTTATGAAGCGGCGGTTGCCGGTGGGATTCCGATCATTAAAGCACTGCGTGAAGGGTTAGCGGCGAACCGCATGCAATGGGTTGCGGGGATTATTAATGGAACGGGTAACTATATCTTGAGCGAAATGAAAAAACCCGGCGCAGACTTTGATTCAGTGCTGAAAGTGGCTCAGGATTTAGGGTATGCGGAAGCCGATCCAACTTTTGATGTGGAAGGGATTGATGCGGCGCATAAATTGACCATTTTGGCTTCAATCGCTTTTGGCATACCGCTTCATTTTGAAAAAGTCTATACCGAAGGCATTAGTCAAGTCACAGCAGAAGACATTCAGTTTGCAGAGCAGATGGGGTATCAAATTAAGCACTTAGGGGTGGCCTCAAAAACCGATAAAGGTGTCTCATTAAGAGTGCACCCAACGCTGGTCGCGAATAACGTACTGCTTGCCAATGTGAATGGGGTCATGAATGCAGTGATGACTTATGGAGAACCCGTTGGAGAAACTCTTTATTATGGTCCAGGTGCGGGGGCTGGGCCAACGGCCAGTGCGGTGGTCGCGGATATTGTGGACTGTATTCGCGCCATGCAAGCGAACCTACCCGTAGCGCCTTTAGGGTATCAGCAGCTGGATGAAACCCTTGAGGTCGTCGATATTCAAACGGTGGCTTCCGCCTTTTATTTGCGTTTCTTTGCCAAAGATCATGCAGGGGTTTTGGCTAAAGTGAGTACGATTTTGGCGGAGGAAGGCATCAGCATCGAAAAACTCCATCAAGAGCCTTGCCAAAAACAGCCAGAAGATGCCACGATTGTGATGTTGACAGATCAGGTGGTTGAATCTGCGATGGAGAAAGCCATTGCTCAGTTGAGTCAACTGCCTGAAGTGGACGGTGAAGTGATGCGCATTCGCATTGGGGATTTTGAAAGTTATTCGTGTCTTTAGCCGCTTCTCAATCTAACGCTTCCTGTGCGGTTACCTTATGGTTGCCGGGGGTTTTCTCTAAGGGCAGACTGGCTGAATCAGAGCAGTTGCCTCAGCTGCAACTGCCGGCCTTACAAACGTTACTTTCTAAAGGCCAGCGGTTGCCTTTGCCTGAAAAATTGAAGCAGTCCGCTCAATTTTTTCGCACGGCCAGTTATTTAGCTCATCAACCTGACTTAATCCCCATTGCGCCCACTACAGCGATGGCAGAGGTATCGGCGTTTGCCTCTCAAAAAGCGCATTTTTGGGTGAAGGTGGATCCCGTTCACTTTGTACCTGATCGCGATACGCTGTTAATGTTGCCGCAAAATCAACTCGGCATTACCGAAGACGAATCCCAAGCATTATTGCACGCTTTTAATCAACATTTTGCCGAAGAAGGGCTGCAACTCTATTATGGCGCGCCTAACCGTTGGTATCTATCTATCGCGCAGCCGATTGACTTACGGACGACACCTTTAGCCGATGCCACCATGACGCCCTTAATGGCATGCTCACCGCAAGGAAATGCGGCCAATTATTGGCTCAAGCTGATGAATGAAACGCAGATGTTGTTTTATACCCATCCCGTAAATGAAAAGCGACGTGCACAAGGCCTATCTGAAATCAATGGGATTTGGGTGTGGGGAGAAGGGCAGTTAGAGGTTGAAAAAATCCAGAGCAAGCCGGATTTAAAAATTTTTGCGCAATCCCCTTATTTAAAAGGCTTGGCCAAATTAATTCAGGCTGAAATATCAGATATTTCGCCTGAAAAGATACAGAATTCCCAGTCCTGCCGTCAGCTGTTGTCAGAAAACAGCGGCCGACATCTCTTATTGGTGATGGATCAGCTATCTGAACAGCTTTCTAACTTGACGGAAACGCAATGGATAGAGGTGCTCCAGGATTTAGAAGCGCGTTGGTTTGCTGCTTTATTACAAGCCCTTAAAGCGGGTGAAGTGCACTCCCTTTTATTGGTGCTGGGTAATGGGGTGCAATATCACATTCAACCTAAAGATTTAAAACGCTTTTGGCGGTGGAATAAAAAGCTGGTTAAGGCGCTTTCAGTCGATCGCTAGGATTCTTAGCTGCAATGAGGTGCGCCCATAAAAGGTATTTAATGCAGGTTGATAGGCGCATAGGATCTTCTCGCCAGGCACCCATGTCGTCGGTTCGTCGGCGTCTTGTTTCGCATTAAAGAAAATCGCGCTGAAACGTTGGCCACTTTCGCTGACTAGGCGAAAAGAGAGATGGGTTTGGGTTTGACCCACTGCTTTGACCTGGTCAATTAAAAAAGTGCCTGAAAAAACGGGTTGCGGCCACTCTCGTCCATAGGGCTCTAGCTGGTTGAGCTCTTCGATGAGTGCGGGGGTTAGCCATTGATCCGGTAAGGTGCCATCGGTTTCAATGATCGGGCAGGGGGCTTCCTTGCCTAACTGTTGTTGAATCGCCTGTTCAAATAGGTCGGCAAAGACCTCATATTTTTCAATCGGAATCATACAACCTGCGGCGCCTTTGTGGCCGCCCATCGACTTAAACAGTTCTGAATCCTGCTCACTCATCCACTGAAAAGCTTCACGTAAGTCCACACTGGGCACAATGCCACGACCTGAACCGGCCAGGTAACCGTCCTCCAAGTCGGTCATCGCTACAGTGGGGACGCCATAGCGTTCACCAATGCGGGAGGCAATAATCCCTTGTATCCCCGCATTCCCCGTCATTTTAATGGCGAGACTATATTTATTAGGGTGATAAAGTGCCTGCGCGATAGCATTGGCTTGATCAAGCATGGCCTGCTGCTGCAGTTTACGTTGGGCATTGTCTTCATCCAGCTGCTGTAAAGCCAATAAGGCTTCTGAAATAGAGTTTGCATTGAGGAATTGAAAAGCGGTGTTGACATTGCTGACTCGACTGGCTGCATTGATACGTGTCGCCACTTGAAAACCGAGATATTCGGCATTAAAGGGTTGGTTTTGATTATCATGAAATTGACGCATGGCTTGCCATGCAGGAACGGTAAACTGATTAATTTGGGCAAGACCGGCGAGCACAATGGCGCGGTTATTCGGACTTTTTAAGCTGACACTGTCGGCAACCGTTCCCAAAGCGACATTCAGGGCTAAGTTTTTGAGTGTTGGGGTATCGGCGGAAATCTTTCCACGTTCAATCAGCACACGTCGAACTTGACTCATCACCAGAAAGAGGACATAACAGCCGGCGACGGTCTTATCATAGTTACAGCCTGCTTGTTGTGGGTTGACCGTACAGACTGCGCTCGGTGGCGGACCTTCTATCGCCATTTGATGGTGGTCGGTGACACACACTTTGATGCCCGCTTGTGCTAATTTTTGAATCCTAGGCTCATCGCTGGAGCCTTGGTCTGCGGTAATCACCAGTTCAATGGGTTGCTCAATGTTTAAAATGCGTTCAACCACTTCATCGGTAATGCCATAGCCGGTTTTACGTTCGCCAATCACATGCGTAATACGCTCTGGCGGCACGTCAAAATAATCAATCAAGGCTCGGGTACCCACCCAGGCGGAAGTAACACCGTCTGTATCATAGTCGGTCGCTAATACGATTTGCCCTTCGCCTTCAATGGCATCGGCAATCAGTTCTGCGGCTTTTTGTGCATTTTTCAATGCAGTCGGTGGTTGAATGTGTTTTAATTTAGGAAAGACAATTTTTTTAAGCGTTTCCGGCCAGTCTGGATCGGTATCGGGGTTTAAACGGTTGGCCACCAGTTTGGCTTGTAGATCAGACAAACCCAGTTGTTTAGCTGCTTCATAGATGGGTTTGGCCGTTTGTCGTTCAATCATTTGGGGCTTTTTGATCATAAGGGGATTATAGCAGATGAAGACACAACATTTACTTTACCTACACGGTTTTTTGAGTGATGAAAACAGTGTGAAAGGGCAATTTGTCAAGCAACGACTCGCAGAGGATATGCCCAATGTGCAGGTACACTGCATCACTTACCCCATCTCATTACCAGATATCAGTGTCGGATATATTAAAAACTATATTGAGTATCAGATGCTTGCAGATCAAACGGAAGAGACGCCTATCGACTGGGCCGTGATGGGGTCCTCAATGGGTGGCTATTATGCGCAATATATTGCGCGTCAATATGGCGTGCCCTACATTATGATTAATCCTGCTTTAGACCCTGTAACCACCCTGTCAGAGCATATGGGCGAACACCAGCACCCTCGAACGCGTGAGCAAATCAATATTAATGAGCAGTATTTGGCACAGTTGGCGACTTATGACGTCACCCCTGAAGCGTGGGAAGAGGCATTACTCTTAATTGATCGTGGGGATGAAGTGCTTGACCCAAATTATGCGATGGCGCTTTATCAAGATCGCTGCAAGTGCTTGATTTATGAGCAAGGCGATCACGCTTTTCAACATTTAGAGGATGCTTGGCCGCATATTTTAGAGTTTCTGAAACGTTAATCAGCGTAGACTTCAAAACAACATGGGCGATAAATCAGCGTGTATAATATCGCTCATGTTGATTCATACCACCCTTCACTATTTAGATTTAATCGGTACGGTCGTTTTTGCGATGACCGGGTTGCTGGCTGCCTCTCGTAAGGCGTTAGATCTTTTTGGCGCCATTGTCATTGCGATGGTGACGGCGATTGGTGGCGGTACCTTAAGAGACCTATTGTTAGGGCAGCCGGTGTTTTGGGTCATGCAACCTATCTATGTTTATATAGTGGTGATTTCAGCCCTCTTTCTGTTTTTCTTTGCGCGTTTAAAACCGATCCCGATCACCCCTTTAGTCTATTTGGATGCCCTAGGCTTAGCCGCTTTTACCATTATTGGTACGCAAAAAGCGATGCTGCTAGGGTTGGATGATGCCATAGCGATTATGACCGGCATGATGACCGGTGTTGTGGGTGGGGTGATTCGTGATGTCTTGATGGGGGAAGTGCCCCTCATTTTCCGAAAAGAGATTTATGCCACCGCCTCTTTTGTGGGGGCGAGTCTTTTTTTACTGCTCTCACACTGGCAGGTGACAGAAGATGTGGTGATTTCGCTCTCGGTGATCACCATTTTTCTGCTACGCTATTGGGCGATTCGTCGCGATATTCGCTTGCCTATTTTTCAACCGCTTTCACATGATTAGTGCCGATGTTTAAACTCCCTTTTGAACTGTTTTTAGGATTGCGTTACACCCGTGCAAAACGGCGTAATGGCTTTATCTCTTTTATCTCACTCTCATCCATGCTGGGCATTGCTTTAGGGGTCACCGCATTGATTACCGTGATGAGTATTATGAACGGTTTTCAAGAAGAGTTACGTTCTCGCATTTTGGGTATGACTTCGCATATGACCATCACCCAATTTGATCGTCGGCTTTCCAATTGGGAAAAGCTTTACAAAGAGATCGAAGGGGTGCCGCATGTGGTGGGTGCAGCGCCCAATGTGATGGCGCAAGGGATGGTGACCCATGGAGGCGCTGTGCAGGGAGTGATGGTACGCGGTATTTTGCCCACCATAGAACCGAAAGTATCTGATATCGCAAGTAAATTGATCGCTGGGCAGTTAATCGATCTTGAACTGCATCCCTATGGGATTATTTTGGGTTCAGAAACTGCCGCTAAATTGGGCGTCAATCTAGGCGATAAGATTACCTTGATTGCGCCTGAAGGGAATGCCTCCCCGATGGGCTTTTTACCGCGTTTAAAACGCTTTACAGTGGTCGGGGTTTTTCATGCTGGGATGTATGAGTATGACAGCGGCTTGGTGCTGGTGCATCTTCGCGATGCACAAAAGTTGTTTAAATTAAAAGATCGTGTCACCGGATTGCAGCTTAAACTGGATGACCTTTTCCTTGTCCATCAGGTGCGCCAAGCAATAGAAAAAAAGGTGGGGGTCGGCTATATCGTGAAAGATTGGACTCAAGAGCATGCAAATTTTTTCCGGGCGGTCAATATGGAGAAAAAGATGATGTTTATAGTATTGGCACTGATTATTATGGTGGCCGCTTTTAATATAGTGTCCACTATGGTGATGGTGGTGACCGATAAACAGCGCGATATAGCGGTCTTACGCACGCTAGGGGCAACCCCTTTAAGCATTCAATGGATCTTTATGACCCAAGGTTTGGTGATTGGGTTGATTGGCGGTCTGCTGGGGTTACTCGGCGGGGTGAGTTTAAGTCTGAATATTCATACGATTGTGCCTTTGATTGAAAAGGCTTTTGGCTTTAAATTTTTCCCGCCAGATGTCTATTACATCAGTGAAGTCCCCTCCCACCTTGAATGGAGCGATGTTTGGAGTGTGACCATTTTGGCCTTTATCTTAACCCTATTGGCAACACTCTACCCAGCTTGGCGCGCTTCCAGAGTCCAACCGGCGGAGGCATTGCGTTATGAGTAAAACCGTCCTGCAGGCGATAGATTTGGCTAAAACTTATCAAGAAGGTAACTTGGTCACCCCTGTGCTAAAAGCGTTGAATCTCAGTTTGCAAGCGCAAGAGCGACTGGCCATTATCGGCAGCTCCGGCTCCGGAAAAAGCACTCTGTTACACCTGCTGGCCGGCTTAGATAAGCCGACAGCGGGTGAAGTGACTCTAATGGGCGAGCCGCTCTCTCACCTTTCAGAGGTTAAAAGAGGACAGTTGCGCAATCGTTATATTGGCTTTGTCTATCAATTTCATTTTCTATTGCCGGAATTAACCGCGGTAGAGAATGTGATGATGCCGCTGCGCATTCGTCGCACCCCCTGGAAAACAGCGCAGCAAAAAGCAGAATATCTGTTGGAAAAAGTAGGGTTGGCGCATCGTCTGCACCATAAACCGAGTGAGCTGTCGGGCGGAGAGCGGCAGCGGGTGGCAATCGCTCGCGCTTTGATTACAGAGCCCGCTTGTATTTTAGCGGATGAACCTACAGGCAATTTAGATGAGAAGGCGGCGGATGAAGTGTTTGAGCTGATGCTGGGATTGAATCAAGATTTCAACACCGCTTTATTAATTGTGACCCATGATTTGAAACTGGCCGCAAAATTAGATCGTCAAATGCTGTTAACAGAAGGTCGACTGCAACCGACACAGATTACCCCACCCGCACTGATTTAACCAATGCTTGCTATTCAAAATATCACCCTCTATGCGGGCAGTCTCTGCCTTTTACAAGATGCCAGTTTTACGCTCCATCCAGGACAGAAAGTGGGTCTAATTGGTCAGAATGGCGCAGGAAAATCGACCTTATTTAAAGCCATTCTTGGGCAAATAAACTTGGATGGCGGTGACATAAAAATGCCGCCCAATTGGCAGGTGGGGTATGTTGAACAGGAAGTGGCGGCTTCAGACTTAACCGCAATGGCATATGTTCTGCAAGGGGATACCCTCTATAGCGAGCTGCAAAAACAATTACAGCAAGCAGAGCAAGCTGAAAATCATGAGCAGTTGGTACAACTATATGATCAGCTGGATTTGATTCAAGGCTACAAAGTGCCAATGAAAGCAAAGCAGCTGTTATTTGGGCTCGGCTTTAAAGCGCATGAATTTGATCAGCCTTTGCACCACTTTTCAGGTGGCTGGCAGGTGCGTTTAAAATTGGCACGTGCCTTAATGCAGCGCGCAGATCTGCTGTTATTGGATGAGCCGACCAACCATTTGGATATTGAAGCGGTTAGCTGGCTGGCTAACTGGCTCTCTCACTATGAGGGGGCATTAATGGTCATCTCTCATGACCGATATTTTTTAGATCAAGTGGTTGAGGGCATAGTGCTGTTGGCCGAACGCAAACTGCATTATTATGCGGGTAACTTTGCCGCCTATGAGCGTCAACGTCATGCGCAGTTGATGCAGCAGCAGGCGCTGCATGATAAACAGAAACAGCAGATGCAACATCTGCAAACCTTTATCAGCCGCTTTAAAGCCAAAGCGAGTAAAGCAAAACAAGCACAGAGTCGCGTCAAAGCGCTAGAACGCATGGAGATGGTCGCTGCGGTGCAGGCAACCAATCCTTTCCACTTCACCTTCGCTTCTCCAGAGCATCTGCCGGATCCGATGATTCAGGTTGAACAGGTCAGTTTCCGTTATCCTGAGCAAACAGCACCCATTTTGCATGACGTGGAAATTGTATTGCGTGCAGGTGATCGCATTGGTTTGGTAGGGGTGAATGGTTCCGGAAAATCGACATTCTTGAAAGTATTGATCGGTGAGCTTAAGCCGCAAGCGGGTAAGGTGATCATCAGTAGCGGGGTGAAGGTGGGGTATTTTGCGCAACATCAGTTGGAAGCTTTGACGCCAGAGCAGAATCCTTTGCAGCATTTACTTAAACTGAATACAGAGATGAGCGACCAGCAAGCGCGGGATTTTTTAGGACAATTTGGCTTTAAGGGAGAAAAAGCGCTCGATCCGGTCAAACAGTTTTCTGGTGGCGAGAAGGCACGACTCTCTTTGGCGATGATTGTGTCGCAAAAACCCAATCTGATTATTCTTGATGAGCCGACCAACCACTTGGATATGGAAACGCGAGATGCATTGGAGATGGCGCTATTGGAATTCAGGGGGGCCATTATTGTCGTCTCGCATGATCGCCATCTGCTCACTTCGATTGTGGATCAATTT
Organism: Galenea microaerophila; assembly: GCF_054657255.1. Taxonomy (NCBI): domain Bacteria; kingdom Pseudomonadati; phylum Pseudomonadota; class Gammaproteobacteria; order Thiotrichales; family Piscirickettsiaceae; genus Galenea; species Galenea microaerophila. The sequence goes on along the minus strand of NZ_BAAHWZ010000001.1, from coordinate 607,099 downwards.
TGGTGGGTGCATGACAAACAGGTGGTCCCTTTTATTGGGGGATTGGAGTCTTATTTGCAAGCGCAACTAGAAGTGGTGAAAGCACAAAGCGCGCAATTGAAAGCTGAACAAAAAAGCGATGACAAGCCGCAAGAAAATGCCAAAATCCCCAGTCCTGCGGGCAATAAAAAGCAACAACGACAACAAAAAGCGCAATTGCGTAAAACCGTGCAAGCAGCCATTAAGCCCCTTAAGCAGCAGTCACAAAAGATTGAGCAGCAGCTAGCGAAAGCGCAACAGCAGCTAACTGCCATTCACCAGCAAATGCAGCAGGCAGATTTTTATGAGCAGACCGATTCGGAAACCCTGACATCTATCCTCAAACAGCAAGCAGAGTTAGAAGCGGAAATGGAAGATTTAGAGATGCAGTGGCTGGAGTTGGAAGCGGAAATGGAAAGCGTGGAAGCGAAGATTTACGAGAGATATGAAGAAAATGAAGAATAAAGCGCCTGCGCATTTTGCTTTGCAGGCGCGTAGATGGACTTATTTAAAGGCAGGACCGTGCTGAAAGCCAAGTTTTCGCAAAATCAATACCATTGGGCAGAAGCCAGTTAAACCAGAAACAATTAAGCTTGCCCCTACCAATAGATCTAAAAGATACCAAGCTTCAGACACATAGTGTCCCAACCCTAAACCGAGCAACACCATTGTGCCCGCAACAATCATTACAATGCGTTCAATCACCATATGAAAGCTCCATTTGTATATTTGATTAATTAATAAATGCTATTTATTGTAAATTTTAACATATATAAGAGCGTGTTGGATAGAGTAAACTATAATGTAAAGACATTAAATTTAAAGGGTGTGTGCGATGAAAACAGTGAGTAAATTGGGCATTATGGTATTAGTGGGGCTGGTGATTGCCTTGGGGGCTTTTGAGTGGTTCAAACAATACCATTCCGCTATTCCCGATGGTTTAATTCAAGCCAATGGCCGTATAGAGGGGGATCACTATACCGTCGCCAGTAAGTGGCCGGGTCGCGTGATCGCCTTATTGGCGAGAGAAGGCGACCAAGTTCAGGCCGGTCAGCCATTGATACAGCTGGATGATGCACAAACCCAGGCCAAACTTAAACAGGCTCAAGCGGCAGAAGCGGCCATTCAAGCCCAACTGACCCTAGCGCAAACGCAACTGGATGTGTTTACCCAAAGTGTGACTTTAAAAATTGCCACCGCAAAAGCGGGTGTCGTACATGCTCAAGCACAACTGGAAGCGGCGAAAGCGACAGAGCGTCAGAAAAAAAGAGAAGCTGAGCGGTATCATGTTCTGCTCCAAAAAAACACCATTAAAAAATTGCAGAGTGAGCAGGCCGACTTAGCATGGAAAGTGGCGCTAGCCAACTTAAAAACCGCTCGAACAGCCTTGGTGCAAGCGCAAAAGCAATTGGCGGAGGCGGAATTGGGGCGTGAACAGATTAAAGCGCAACAAGATAAAGTCAAAGCTGTGGCCGCTCAGTTAAAACAGGCGCATGCGGCCGTGCTAGAAGTGCAAAGCACTTTAAATGATCTAACCATTAAGGCTCCCGCAGCTGGCGTGATCACGACACGTATGGCGAATTTAGGGGAGGTGGTCTCTGCGGGAAGAGCTTTGTTCGATATTGTGGATTTGGATCAGCTCTATTTAAAAGTCTATATTCCTGAAAAACAGATCGGTAAAGTGCGTTTAAATTTACCGGCTAGAATTTATACCGATGCCTTCCCCAATCAGCCACTGCCTGCAACGGTGCGTTACATTGCTTCTCAAGCAGAGTTTACCCCGAAAGAGGTGCAAACCCCCGATGAACGGGTGAAACAGGTGTATGCCGTTAAGCTCTATTTAGATCAAAATCCTCAACATCGATATACGCCGGGTCTTCCTGCGGACGCGATGATTCGTTGGGATGAAAAAACGCCATGGGTTGCGCCTCAATGGTAGAGGTTCCGCAAACAGAAACGGTTGTGAGGGCAAAAGGTTTTTACAAGCGTTACAAAAAATGGGTGGCCGTTGAAAACCTAGATTTAACCATTCAACGCGGTGAAATCTACGGTTTGATTGGTCCAGATGGTGCGGGTAAAAGCAGTATTATGAAGGCTGTGGCCGGTGTTTTAGCGTTTGAACAGGGTGAATTACAAGTCTTTAATGAAAAGCTGGATTCTGAAGCCGCAGCGGAACGGATTAAGGCACGCATTGGGTTTATGCCACAGGGTTTAGGCGCTAACCTTTATGCCGAGCTTTCGGTAGAGGAAAATATTGATTTTTTTGCGCAATTGCGTCTTGTTCCAGAAGATGTCCTGGCAGAACGTAAACAGAAACTGCTAGAAATGACCCGTTTGCATAAATTCCGTGATCGGCCGATGAAACATCTATCTGGGGGAATGAAACAGAAACTGGGCTTGGTATGCACCTTGATTCATCAGCCTGAATTATTGATTCTAGATGAGCCCACCACGGGGGTTGACCCCGTTTCGCGAAGAGATTTTTGGTCCATTCTATCTGAATTGCTGCAAACGCAGAGGATGACCGCTCTGATATCGACCGCCTATCTAGATGAAGCCACCCGATTTCATCATTTGGCGATGATGTACCAAGGTCGAATCTTAGCGTCTGGTGAACCTGAAAGCATACAGCAAGAGCATCCAGGCACGATTTTAGCCATAGAAACAGACAATCCTGCGGCAGTCACTGCTAGGCTCATAGAGACATTTGATCAAGTGGAAGCGGTGGGCAATCGCATTAGGGTTTACCTCGAGGGGGTTTCTGAAGCGCAGGCGATTGCCTATTTTCGACAAAAGGTGCCCGATTTTACCTTAACCGCCTATGAGTTAGAGGAACCGACTTTAGAAGACACCTTTATTGCTTTATTGAAACAGCAAAAAGAAGTGCGCAGTTCGGTCAATAGGATCACTTCAAGTGTCTCTTCGGCGCCGGTTGAATCGGCTACAGAAATGGCCATTGTTGCAGAGAATTTGACGCGCGATTTTGGGGATTTTCGCGCGGTTGATCATGTTAGTTTTCAGGTTGCTCAAGGAGAGATTTTTGGCTTACTGGGGGCAAATGGTGCCGGTAAAACGACCGTGATTAGAATGCTCACAGGGATTTTGCCGCCCACCTCAGGAGAGGGCCGGGTGGCCGGTGCCAATATGTACAATGCGGCACAAACGATTAAAGAGCGCATAGGCTACATGTCGCAAGCTTTTTCTTTATATCAAGATCTGACGGTGCTCGAAAATCTGCAGCTGTATGCACAAATTTATGGTGTAGCGCGTAAAAAGCGTCAAATACGCATTGCGGAGCTGCTTGCTTATGCGGGACTTGAAAAGCGAACCCATTCATTGGTCAAATCGTTGCCCATGGGGATGCGTCAACGTCTGGCATTAATTTGTGCTTTGGTCCACCGGCCGCAAGTGTTGTTTTTAGATGAGCCGACTTCTGGCGTTGATCCGGTGGGGAGACGACAATTTTGGCAGATGTTACTGCATTTGGCTAAGGAGGAACGGGTGGCGATTTTGGTGACGACCCATTATATGACGGAAGCAGAGCATTGTGATCGAATTGCTTTAATGTATGCGGGTCGGGTTATTGCGAATGATTCTCCGCTGAAGATGAAAAGCACCTTGGAGCAAGAAGCGGGTCGCTTAATAGCGTTACGGGTAGATCAACCGATCAAGGCACTGCAACGGATTCAGAAGGGAGGCTTTGAACAGGCCGCCTTGTTTGGCAATAAGATTCATCTTTTAACGCATGATGTGGAAAAAACCATTCAATCTATCCAGCAGATCTTGGATGCATCGGGTTTGACTTTACAGGACTATAAGCAGATTTCTCCTAGTTTAGAGGATGTATTTGTCTATCAAATCAGTCGGCAAGAGAAGCAGGAGTCAGTCGGATGAATCGCCAGCGCATTTGGGCTGTGGCTTATAAAGAGTGGCGTGAGATCACACGTGATCGCCTGTTTTTAAGTATGGCGTTTTTATTGCCCATGTTGATGTTGATGGTGCTGGCATGGGGATTATCCTTTGATGTCAAAAATATCCCTTTTGCGGTTTTGGATCAAGATAAAAGTGCTTTAAGTCGAGATCTGCTTCATCGTTTTATCGATTCCCGCTATTTTAACTATCGTGGAGAGGTGCAGAGAGAAGCGGAGGTGGATCAGTTATTGGCTAGAAATGATATTCGTTTTGCGTTGATTATTCCGCCTAAATTTCAAGAGCGTCTGCTATCAGGACGCTCAGCGGAAGTTCAGAGTTTAATTGATGGCACTTTTCCCTATCGTGCGCAAGTGTCAAAAGGGTATGTGTCGGCAATTATCGGTCACTTTAATAGTCACCTTTTGACAGAATATATTATGCGTCGTCAGGGGGTGACTCAGCAGCAAGCACAGGCGCTCACGCAACCCATTCAGTTACAGATACGCTATTTATTTAACCAAGCGCTGCGCAGTATTTGGTCTGTCGCAACCGGTATTATGATGTTGGTGTTGATGGTCGCTCCAGCGTTACTCAGTGTCTTGGGGGTCGTGCGGGAAAAAGAGAATGGCTCTATTTACAATATCTATACTTCAACGATTAGCCGTGGAGAGTTTATTTTAGGCAAGTGGATGCCCTATTTCCTGATCTCTTTCTTTAATATGTTGCTGCTTTGGGGGTTGGTTGTCTGGCTATTTGATGTGCCTTTTAAAGGCAGTCCTGGGTTTTTTCTTTTGGCTTCAATGGTCTATGTTTTGTGTACCACAGGGATTGGGTTATTAATTTCATTTCTGGTCAAAACACAAGTCGCGGCAGTGATGTTAACATTGGTTTCAACCATGATTCCGGCAATGCTCTATTCAGGGCTGTTGATTCCGCTCTCTTCAATGGAGGAAAGCGCTCAGATTCAGGCGCACCTGTTTCCAGCGATGTATTATCTTCAGCTGACTTGGGGTATTTTTTTAAAGGGCTTGGGTTTGAAAGCGTTGTGGGGGAATCTAGTGGCTTTGATAATTTATGCCCTTGTGCTGGGCGGCATTGCTTATTTGAGTTTTCATAAAAGGCCAAAACAATGAAGATTAAAGAGATCATTCTCTGGTGGCAACGTATGGCCATAATGGTGTTAAAGGAGCTTAAACAGCTCTCAAGAGACCCTTTGTTGTTGATTATTATTGCCTATTTTTTTACTGCCGAGATCTATTTGGCCGGAAAAGGGGCAAAAATCACTTTAAATAATGCGGCTTTAATGATAAGTGATCATGATCATAGTGAGATTTCTAGAGAATTGATTTATGCGTTTCAACCGCCTTATGTGATTTATAAAGGTGCATTAGAGGATGATCATCAAACAGAAACGGTTTTGAATAACAGTCGAGCACTGGCGATTTTGGATATTCCTAATCAATTTCAACAAAATCTACTGCAAGGAAAACAGGTGGCGCTGCAATTACAGTTGGATGCCAGTAATATGTCGCTTGCTTCTTTGATGAGTGGCTACAGTGCAGAGCTGATCGGGCAATTTGCGCAAAATTACAGCCTTCAACGGCTGGGACTGAATGCGCAACAGATGGCAAATGTTCCTTTTGTTCAAGATCGGCACCGAGTACGCTATAACCCAAACCAAGAAGACAGTTGGTTTATGAGTATTTCAGAACTCCTCACGGTCACCACTATGATCACCATGATTCTAACTGCGGCGGCGGCGGTGCGTGAGAAAGAGCGTGGGACCATAGAACAGTTAATGGTCTCTCCGCTGACCCCGATGCAAATCCTTCTTCCCAAAGTGATTGCCATGGGGGGGGTGATTTTATTGGCTATCACCCTAAGTCTGTATGGCATTATACAGCCGCTATTTCACGTACCGCTGCAAAATGTTGGTCTTTTTTATCTGGTCAGCACGCTCTATGTTTTTGCGATTTCTGGTTTCGGTCTTTTTATCGCTTCCATTAGTCGTAATCTTGGACAGGTCGCGATGTTGGCACTCTTATTTATTTTACCGATCTCTCTTTTATCCGGTGCATGGACGCCGCCTGAAGCCATGCCGAGTGTGTTACGCTATGCCATGTTTCTCTCTCCTTTGTCTTATTTCACCGAGATGAGTTATGCCGTTTTGTTAAAAGGCGCGGGGCTTAAAACCATTGCCGACTCTATGATCGGGTTGATGCTTTTGGGCGGTGTGATTTTTGCCCTGGGACTTCGGCAGTTTCGCCGACAACTGAGCTAAATCAGTCGTTTATTGATCTTTCATTGAAAATGGGTGTAAAAGCAGTATAATTGCTTATTTAAAATTTTTAAGGGTGCGGCAGATTTCATTCAATGCCGTTATCGAGAACCACTAAACGAGATTGAATAATGCAAGTCAAATTAGAAAAGCCAGAACAAGGTCTAAAACATAAAATTACGGTCAGCTTCCCTTCTGAGGAGTTGGATAAAAAAGTCGAACAGCGCTTAAATGAAATGCGTCGTACAATCAAAATGGATGGTTTCCGTCCAGGTAAAGTGCCTTTAAAAGTTTTGAAAAAACGTTATGGCGGTTCTGTGCGTCAGGAGCTTTTAGGAGAAGCGTTACAAAAAGCTTTCTATGATGCCGTAGAAAAAGAAGGGGTACGCGTTGCAGGTTACCCAATGTTTGATGACCTGAAAGATGAAGATGGCACAATCGAGTTTATTGCCCATTTTGAAACTTATCCAGAGATTCAATTGCCTGAATTCAGCGAATTAGAAGTCGAAAAAGTGGTTGCGGACATTGAAGATAAAGATGTCGATGAATTGATAAACAAGCTGCGTGAACAGCGTGCGGCTTGGCGTACTTGCAATGCAAACAAAAAAGCCAAAAAGGGTGACCAAGTAATTGCCAGCTTTGTTGGCCGCGTGGATGGTGAAGAGTTCGAAGGTGGAAAAGCAGAGGATGTCCCGATTATCCTAGGCTCTGGTCGAATGATTCCTGGCTTTGAAGAGCAGTTGGTCGGCATGAAAAAAGGTGAAACCAAAACCATTAGAGTGACTTTCCCTGAAGATTACCATGCGGAGAATCTGAAAGGTAAAGAGGCTGAGTTTGATGTCACCGTTCACTCGGTACAAACGAAAGAGATGCCTGAAATTGATGAAGAATTTGTGAAATCCTTAGGGATCGAAGCCGGTACTGAAGAAGCTTTGCGTGAAGAAGTCAAAACCAACATGGAACGCGAAGTGATGAATGCAGTTAAACAGCAAAATCGCAATAATGTTTTCAATGCCTTAGAAACTGAAGTGGAAGTGGAGCTGCCACAATCAATGGTTCAACAAGAAGTTGAAGGTTTAATGAACCGTGCGGTGCAGCAACTTCAGCAGCAAGGCATTAAAGCTGAAGATGTGAATTTAACTGCAGATCAGTTTAAAGATGAAGCGGAAAAACGCGTGAAATTAGGCTTGATTTTAGGTCAAGCCATTAAGGATGGCGATTTTAAAGCGACGGACGAAGAGGTCTCTAACTATATTGCTGAGCAGGCTTCGGCTTATGAAGATCCCCAAGAAGTGGTCAACTGGTATCGTCAAAATCCTCAAGCTTTAGCTGAAGTTCAAGCGATGGTGACTGAAGATAAAGTTGCCCAAGCGATTTTGGATCAAGCCAAAGTGAAGGAAGTGAAGAAAAGCTTTAACGAAGTCGTTAATCCAGCGGCTTAATACTTAATAAGAGAGACCTTTGCACGAGATGGTTCTACGGCTAAAAATGGCTAAAATTTCCCCAATCGTTGTTGGAAAACTTGGCAATAGCTGGCTACTGCCTGCGTTTCCCGCCTAGATATGGAAAATTTTTTCTCATTTTTAGCTCGCATCCCACTCATGCAAAGGTCTCAATAAATCATTTTCAAAAACCCTTTTTGTGGGCGAGACTGAGTTGATGCCTTACAATTAGGGTTTTTTTCTTGAAAAAAACGAAAATAGTCTCTATATACCTAATTCAGGTTAATGAGTTCATTGACAACAATTCTAGGAAAGACAATTTTATGATGGATCCAATTCAAAATGCCTTAGTACCCATGGTGATTGAACAAACCAGCAGAGGAGAAAGATCTTATGATATCTACTCTCGGTTATTAAAAGAGCGTGTCATATTTTTAGTGGGGCAAGTTGAGGATCATATGGCGAATTTGATTGTCGCTCAGTTGCTTTTCCTAGAATCTGAAAATCCGGATAAAGATATCCACTTATATATCAACTCGCCTGGTGGCAGTGTGACCGCCGGCATGGCCATTTATGATACCATGCAATTTATTAAGCCGGATGTTTCCACCATGTGTATTGGTCAAGCGGCCAGTATGGGTTCATTCTTGTTAGCTGCGGGAGCGAAAGGTAAGCGTTATGCGCTGCCCAATGCGCGCGTCATGATTCATCAACCCTTAGGTGGATTTCAAGGTCAGGCAAGTGATATTGAAATCCATGCAAAAGAAATTTTGTCCATTAAAAAGAAATTAAATGGATTACTGGCAGAGCATACCGGTCAGCCAATTGAACGGATTGAACAAGATACTGATCGCGATAATTTTATGAGCGCTGAAGAAGCCAAGGATTATGGGTTGATTGATCAGGTCTTAACCCGTCGAGCATAATCGACTCGACTTTATAGGAAAAGATAGATGAGTGAAAAAAATTTATATTGTTCATTTTGTGGAAAAAGCCAAGATGAGGTGAAAAAGCTCATTGCGGGTCCCAGTGTATATATTTGTGATGAATGTGTCGAATTGTGTAATGACATCTTGAGAGAAGAGTTTGGCGAAGAGGCGATGAGCCAATTTGAGCTAGAACATCTCCCAACGCCTCATGAAATCAGTCAAATTTTAGATGAGTATGTCATTGGTCAAGAGCAAGCCAAGAAAGTGTTGGCTGTGGCGGTTTATAACCATTACAAACGGTTACAAAATGCCAACCTTAAAGAAGATGATGTGGAATTGACCAAAAGTAATATCTTACTGATTGGTCCGACAGGTTCAGGAAAAACGCTTTTGGCCCAAACCCTAGCCAAACTCTTAGATGTGCCTTTTGCCATTGCGGATGCCACCACTTTGACAGAAGCCGGTTATGTTGGGGAAGATGTTGAGAGCATTGTCCTTAAATTGTTGCAGCGTTGTGATAATGACCCTGAAAAAGCGGAAAGAGGCATTATCTATATTGATGAAATCGATAAAATTACGCGTAAATCTGAAAACCCTTCGATTACGCGCGATGTTTCCGGTGAAGGTGTTCAGCAAGCGTTATTAAAATTGGTGGAAGGAACCATTGCCAATATTCCCCCTCAAGGTGGACGCAAGCACCCTAATCAAGACATGATCCAAGTGGATACTTCAAAGATTTTATTTATTGTGGGGGGCGCTTTTGAAGGCTTAGATAAGATTATTGAACAGCGCACAGAAAAAAACACCGGCATTGGATTTGCTGCAGAGGTCAAATCTGAAGTAGATAAACGAAAAAATCGTAAAAAACTTCAAGATATTGAACCTGAAGATCTGATTAAGTTTGGCTTAATTCCAGAATTTGTTGGGCGTTTACCTGTGATTGCCACACTTGAAGAGTTGGACGAGCAAGCCCTGATTCAAATCCTGACAGAGCCTAAAAATGCTTTGGTGAAACAATTCCAGAAAATGTTTGAACTAGAAGGGGTTGAGCTTCAAATTCAAACTGAGGCATTAGAAGCGATTGCTAAATTGGCGATTGAACGCAAAACGGGGGCACGGGGGTTACGCTCAATTATGGAGCAAATCTTGCTAGATACCATGTATGACTTGCCCAGCATGAAAAATGTTGAGAAAGTCATTATCAATAAAGCGGTGATCGAAAATAAAAATCCGCCTTTATTGGTTTATAAAGAAGAAGAGACTGAAAAAGTCAGTGGTTAATTGAGGCCCTATTCAATTTACAACGATGAGATGGAGTCCAAGGGCTCCATTTTTATTTTAAGAGACAAAAAAACCTATGGATTTAGATCAAATAGAAATGAAAATGAATGTATTCGTCCTCCCGTTAAGAGATGTGGTCGTGTTTCCAGGCACAGTGATTCCACTCTTTGTTGGTCGAGAGAAGTCGGTCAATGCTCTAAATGAGGCGATGCAACAAGACAAACAGATTTTTTTGGTCACTCAGAAAACCCCAGATATTGATCATCCTCAATTGGAGGATCTCTATCCGGTGGGAACCATGGCTAATATTTTACAGCTCCTTAAACTGCCTGATGGAACAGTTAAAGCGCTTATTGAAGGTGTGCAACGTTTCAATTTGATTGGGCTAAAAGAAGAGCAGGATGTTTTATTGGGGGATATTCAAAGGTTGAAAATTCCCATTCCTGATCCTGATGAACTGATGCTTTTGGTTCAAACCATTCATGATCGATTTGAGGTGTATGCGGAACTGAAAAAGAAATTGCCGACAGAGGTGAAAGAGTCGGTGCTTAAAACTTTTGATGCAGACCGTTTGGTCGATTTGGTCTCCTCAAACTTAAGTTTGGATGTGGCTAAAAAGCAGATGCTGTTAGAGATGGTGGATCAGACTGAGCGTCTTGAAAAATTATTGGTCTATCTTGAGACGGAAATTGAAATCTTAGAGTCTGAAAGACGGATTAATACCCGTGTTAAACAGCAAGTGGATAAGACGCAGAGAGACTTTTATCTGCATGAAAAAATCAAAGCGATTCATAAAGAGCTGGGGGAAGAGGAAGACACCGTCGATGAGTTTAAACAGCTAAAAGAAAAAATTGAAACGGTTGGGCTTCCAAAAGCTGTGCAAGAGAAGGCTAACTCGGAATTGAGAAAGCTGAAGATGATGTCACCGCAATCACCAGAGGCAACCATTGTTCGCAATTATTTAGATTGGCTATTAAATATTCCATGGAAAAAGCGTTCTCGTCTCTCTAAAGATCTGGAAAAGGCGGAACAGATTTTGGATGCCCAGCATGCAGGGCTAGAGAAAGTTAAGGAACGCATACTCGAGTATTTAGCGGTGCAAAAGCGGGTGAATAAATTAAAAGGGCCAATTTTATGCTTAGTTGGACCGCCAGGGGTGGGAAAAACCACTTTGGCGCGCTCTATTGCAGAAGCGACGCACCGAAAGTATGTGCGCATGTCATTAGGCGGTGTGCGTGATGAGGCGGAAATTCGGGGACATCGCCGCACCTATATTGGCGCCATGCCCGGTAAAATCATTCAGAAAATGAAAGATGCGGGCACAGTGAATCCGCTGTTTTTATTGGATGAAATTGACAAAATGGCCAAAGATTTTCGGGGAGATCCAGCCAGTGCCTTATTGGAAGTTCTCGATCCAGAGCAAAATAAGAGCTTTAATGATCACTATCTAGAAGTGGACTATGATCTTTCAAATGTGATGTTTGTGGCTACCTCTAACTCGATGGATATTCCAGAGCCTCTGTTGGATCGTATGGAAGTGATCAATTTGGCCGGCTATACCGAAGCGGAAAAGTTGGAGATTGCGAAAAAACATCTTTTACCTCGTCAACTTGAAGCCCATGGTTTGAAAACCGGTGAGCTTGCTGTCACGGATGAGGCGCTGCAGCGCATGATTCAACTCTATACCCGTGAAGCTGGGGTTCGGCTGTTAGATCGAGAGATCGCCAAGTTGTGTCGTAAGGTGGTAAAGCAGTTGGTGTTGAATGAAAAACAGCCGCCTGTACGTATCGACGAGAAGAATCTTGAAGAATATCTTGGGGTGGCTCGCTATCGCATTGGTCTGGCTGATGAGCAAAATCAGATTGGACAGGTCTCTGGCTTGGCCTGGACGCGTGTCGGCGGAGATTTATTAAGAATTGAAGCCACCAAAATGCCAGGAAAGGGCAAAGTCGTCACCACAGGTCAGTTAGGCAGCGTCATGCAAGAATCTACCCAGACCGCAATGAGTGTGATTCGCAGCCGATCTAAGCAACTGGGGCTTGCAGAGGATTTTTATGAGAAATATGACCTGCATTTGCACTTCCCTGAAGGCGCCATCAAAAAAGATGGTCCCAGTGCAGGGATTGCGGTCTGTACAGCCATTGCTTCTGTGTTTACAGAGATTCCTGTCAGAGCCGATGTTGCTATGACCGGGGAGATTACCTTGAGAGGGGCTGTTTTGCCAATCGGCGGACTGAAAGAGAAGCTATTAGCGGCATTAAGAGGGGGCATTAAAAAAGTGCTTATTCCGCATGAGAATGTGCGGGATTTGAAAGAGATCTCACAAGAGATCACTTCGCAAATCGAAATTGTGCCCGTTGAATGGATCGATGAGGTCTTTAAACATGCACTTTTAAGGCTCCCTAATGAGGCAGAATCCACCGCTAAGCCAATAGAAAAAACGAATCATCCTATAGCAACTGAGACCAAAGACTCAGCGGTTAATTCGGAAAAAAAAGGGGTGAATAGCCATTAATTCTAAAAAAATAGGCCGTTTTGTTATTTGTTGGCATTTTAGTGTTGACAGGGCGTGTTAAAGCTTGCTATAAATGCTATCAGCCTCTTTTTAAGGCCCTACTTGGATAAAAATAATTTATGGAGAAACAACAATGAATAAATCTGAACTCGTCAGTGCCATTGCAGAAGAATCAGGTCTCACGAAGGCTGATGCTGCGAAAGCTTTAGATGCAACGGTTAAGGTGATTACGCAAGCGCTTAGCGATGGTGATCAAGTTGCAATTATCGGTTTTGGAACTTTTAAAGTGGGTGAGCGCGCTGCGCGCACAGGCCGTAACCCACAAACGGGTGCGACTATGGAAATCCCAGCAGCTAAAGTGCCTAAATTTACAGCTGGTAAGGCTCTGAAAGAGGCAGTGAACTAAAATTGTGGCAAAAGTAGCCTTAATGAATGAGAAGTTAATAGACTGTAAAAAAGTCGTAAAAATCCATTGACAAAAGCGCTACAGCCTTTATAATACGCCCATCTTTAAACGGATGGGCTTTTTTATAAAGTTGACATCTTAAAAGATCATTTAATGTGATTGGGTGATTAGCTCAGTTGGGAGAGCATCGCCCTTACAAGGCGAGGGTCACTGGTTCGAGCCCAGTATCACCCACCAATCACGGAGCGGTAGTTCAGCTGGTTAGAATACCTGCCTGTCACGCAGGGGGTCGCGGGTTCGAATCCCGTCCGCTCCGCCATTTTACATTTTAGTTTTGCACCAAGATTGGGTGATTAGCTCAGTTGGGAGAGCATCGCCCTTACAAGGCGAGGGTCACTGGTTCGAGCCCAGTATCACCCACCAATCACGGAGCGGTAGTTCAGCTGGTTAGAATACCTGCCTGTCACGCAGGGGGTCGCGGGTTCGAATCCCGTCCGCTCCGCCATTCTTTATACGCTTTTATACAGTAATATCTAACAATCGTCCGATCAATTGATCTTCCGTTTTTAGCGCTTTAATATTCGCTTCACTCATCCTTTCAGCGCCTTTTAAATCTAAAACAGAACTTTCTAGAGACGGTTTGAGCTGGGTATTTGGAAATTGTGCAGTTTGCAAATTTTCTAAGTTATCTTTAGAAGGGATCGTGGCTTCAATCAATTGATGGCTGGCCGTTTGATAGGCCGATAGACTGTGTTGTAAGCCGTTTATGGTATTCATTAGATAAAACTCCCTTTTTTAAAACCTTATTGATAGGCTAAATAGGTCTGGATGGGTTTAATTTGATAGAGGACAAACACTTTTCCCCAGCGTTCGCTGCCTTGGCGATCGACGATAATTTTTATCTTATCATCTTCCCAGATGTAGGCACGATAGGTGCCTGAGCCTCCCCAACTTTTGGTGATCACTTTGGGCGTTTGTTTAACCTGTTTTTGAATCTGTTGTGCCACTTCTTGGGTGGTAATGGGCGTGAGTCGATTATTAAATTTGATGCTTTGGTAACGAAAGAGGCGATAAAGTGAGGAGAGTTTGCCTTCAGGGGTATAGCGACACTCAATATAATAGCTATCTCTTAAATTTGACCAAGGATAGAATTTATCAATATTTTTTTGATGCACGGTCGATTCGGCTTGTACAAAGCCTCCGGTATTCCATAATAGTTTACGGATACTATTCAGATCTTGCTCAATCAGTTTAGCCCCTAAAAAGGTCACATTTTCAAGCGAGGGGGTCTTAGGAGGTGTTTGGTTAGTCTCTTTTTTTTCTGCCGCAAAACTTGATGAGGAGAGGTTTGTCAGAAGTAGGGACATAATGAGCTGAAAAAGCGTTAAAAGTTTTAATGGCTGTTTCATTTCTTTCAGTCCTTAATCAATATTTTATGATTAATCTATCGGCGTATTTAGCCATTTCTTAAGGTCTTCTATCGCGGCATCATCCGTTTGATTAAGGGTATAAAGGGTTTCCTTTGGAAAATGAAATGCATTTAATTCCGCTTGGTCAACGGCTTCTATCCATTGGTTTTGCATCTGCATCACTTCAACTGTGGCATCGGAGGGATTATTGTTGCTCTGTTGTCGCTGTTTGATCTGTTCAGCGGTTTCAGTTAACGCTTTTTGGACACTGATTATGCGAACTTGTGCGTGCTGTTGTTGCGCCAATGCGTAAAAAACTTGGCGGTGCACTTTTTTGAGATTAGTGGCATCGATAATCACTGTGTATTGAAGCTGTAAAAGCGTTTGCGCTAATTGGTGTAATCTCTCATAGGTATTTCGATTCATTTCAGGGCCATAGAGCGTGGGTCGTTCAGACTCCGTCGGGCGCTGTAGAGGCGAGAGGCCAAACAGTCTTTTACGTTCAATATCTGAACTGATCACAATGCCTTGAACCGTTGGTGCAATTTTTTCTGCAACATAACTTTTGCCGGAGCCTGAAATGCCCTGCATTAAGATAAGCTGGGGCTGTCGAAGCTGATAGGCGATGGTTTCTGCTTGTAGAATAAAGTGATGAGCGCGTTTTAAAGTCTGTTGAATCTCTATCTGTTGGGTAAGTTGCTGCGCACGCAAAGCCGTAATTTTGGCGCGTACCAAATTTCGATAGACCTGATAAAAGGGGAGGAGTTGTAACCCTAAATAATCCCCCGTTTGTTGTAGATATTGGTTTAAGATTTGATTGGCTAAAAGAGGCTGTTTGCGATCTTGTAGGTCAATTAATAAAAAGGCAAGGTCGCTCATGCGGTCAATCCAGCGGAAGGCTTCATTAAACTCAATGCCATCAAATAAAACAGGTCGCTCATTAATGAGGGTGATATTGTCTAAATGTAAATCACCATGGCAGGCGCATACATACCCCGAAGTTTTGCGCGCATTGAGGACATCATGAAGTTGCTGGGCTTGAAAGTCTGTCCAAGCTTGAAGTTGACGCAATTTATATTGAATTTCAGGGTTTGAAAAGGCTTTAAGCAAGGGCGGGAAATTATCGAGCATGGGTTGCAGAATCGCTTCAGGTGTGCCCCAGGGACTTTCTAAAGGGGCTTTTTCAGCTTGCTGGTGTAGCTGTGCAATTTGTTGCGCAATCTGCTGGGTCTGAGTAGCGGTGAGCGAATGATGTTGCAGATATCGACCCAATACCTGATTCGGATCAAATTGCTGCATTTTTAATAAATATTCCACTGGCGTCTGCGTTGAATGAGGACGGTTAAGCGTATAACTCTTGGTTTGTTGATAAACGGGAAGAATGTCTAAATAGAGTTGAGGGGCGGTGCGTCGGTTCAGTTCAAACTCAAGTTGATAGTATTGATGGCGCTTCTGTAAGGTCGAGAAATCTAAAAAGCCGAAATTAACCGGCTTTTTCAGTTTATAGGCGTATCGACCCGTTAAGAAAACGATCGAAATATGGGTTTCAATGGTGGTAATGACTTCAACCGGGTGAGGGTAGAAGTCAGGATTCAGTAGCGCTTCAACCAGGTGTTCAAAAGAGGGGGAATTGGAAGAAGACGCCATTAGGAAGGGTTATGCCACGCCTTGCTTTTCTTTGAGCTCTTGTTTGCGCTTCATTTCAACGGATAGGGTCGCAGTTGGGCGCGCTTCCATACGAGCTAAACCGATCTCTTCACCGCTGATTTTACAATAACCATAGTCTCCATTTTCAATGTCACGTAGAGAGCTTTCAATCTTAGCGATGAGTTTACGTTCACGATCACGCGCACGCAGTTCAAGCGCAAAATCTTCTTCTAAGCTGGCACGATCATTAGGGTCAGCAGGGGTTTCAGAATTATTTTTTAAATGCTCAACTGTTTGCGAAGCTTCTTCCAGCAGTTGCTCCTTCCAGGCTAGGAGCTTTTTTCTAAAATGTTCAACCATCTCAGGACTCATATACTCCTCACCCTCTTTGGGTTCATAGGGAGGGTAGTCCTCAATAAATTGTTTTGATATTTCCATCGTATCACTCCTAATCGTATATTTCTTGCGGAAAAATTTGTAACTGCATTTTATAGCATCTTTCCGTCCGCTTTTCAAATCACCTTTATATGAAAGGTGGGATAATCTAATTACAGCCGCATCTCACTCATGCAAAGGTCTCCCATAGTCTATAGATGATGTTTATCATCAATTATATAAAATTGTAATGATAGTAAGATTCCACTATAGTATGGATTGAATCAGTAAAATATGGAGATTGAAATGGCAGAATTAAAAGCCCTTTTGTTTGATGTAGATGGGACGCTAGCCGATACCGAAAAAGATGGGCATCGGGTTGCATTTAACCTAGCGTTTGAAAAGGCGGGTTTGGATTGGTATTGGGATGAAGCGCTCTATGGTGAGTTATTAGCGGTCACCGGCGGTAAAGAGCGCATTCGCTATTATTTAGAACACTTTAACACTGAATTTGAAAAACCAGATTCCTTAGAGGATTTTATCAAAACCCTTCACGCCTCTAAAACTGAATTTTATACCCAGCTGCTGGCAAAGGGAGCGATTCCACTGCGTCCTGGCGTTGAGCGTTTAATTAATGAAGCCAAGGACGCAGGGATGCGAATGGCCATTGTCACTACGACCACCCCTGCGAATGTCACCGCCTTGCTTGAAAGTACTTTAGGACCGGAGGCTGAATCTTGGTTTGAGGTGATTGCTGCTGGAGACATCGTACCCGCCAAAAAACCTGCCCCCGATATTTATCACTGGGCCATGCAACAGATGAATATCACGCCTGAAGAGGCGATAGCGTTTGAAGATTCTTATAATGGCATTCAATCCTCAAGTGCTGCAGGGGTGAAGACTTTGGTCACGGTAAATGACTATACCCAAGAAGATGATTTTGCGAATGCCGCCATTGTTTTAGACCATTTAGGAGAGGCAGATCAGCCGCATCAGGTCTTGGATGGGGTTGCACCTAAAGATCAGAAGTTTGTCGATTTAGATTGGGTCAAAGCGCTTCACCAAAAAGCTTAATTATTTAAAGAGGCTCTAATAATTGGGTCACGCCAAAAGCCGCGTCTGTCTGCAGTGGCTTTTGGTTTATTACACTTAACGCATGAGTTAAAATTTCCTCTCTAACCTTTTGCCACAGTTGGTTTTTTATTCCACCGCCGACACTGTAAATGCGTTTAACCCCCACATTATCAGCCTGCATTGCAAGATTCAGTTTTTGGTAGGCTAGTTTTTCTATATTGACGAGTCCTTCAATTAATCCCAATAAAAACAGATCATCATCCTTTGGTTTAGGCGTGAGTTTGGGGGCTAAATTAGGATCAAAAATCGGAAATCGTTCTCCTTTTTCGATTAAAGGGTAATAATCCAAGCCTGTTGGGATTGAATAGGTGCCATCTGCAAGTTTTTGTTCGAGTCTTGAGAGTCTAGAGACCAGTTCCTCTAATTTAAAATGTTTTAACAAGACTGCCCCCCCAGTATTTGAGGCGCCTCCCACTAACCACATCTCTTTTAATCGATGACTATAAACGCCTGCATCAGGCTGATAAACTGGGTCATTGGTGAGCAGTTTGATCGCTAATGTTGACCCCAAAGAGGTGACACCGTCTCCCAACTGATGGGCGCCGGTCGCTAAAAAAGCGGCGATACTGTCAGTGGTTCCACAATAAATTTTGCAGGTTTTGGGAAGAGAAAATTGTTGTGCCACTTCAGATCTAATCGGGGCTAAAAAGGTTCCAGCCGGACGCACCTTTGGAAGCTTAAGCGGGGCAATCCATTCAGAAATCCAAGCTGGCCAGCTTCGAGTAATGGGGTTGAAGCCCAGTTTCAAGGCACTGTTTTCATCAGTGATTTGGTACTGTCCCGTCAAATAGCCATTCATCCAGTCAATTTGATGGCAAATCATTAGGCGCTGACGGTTTGTCATTGTCTGTTTTTGTAACCACAAAACTTTGGCTAAGGTGCTTGCAGGGCCTAATAAAGTGCTTTCAGGCGCATGGATGGGGTCAGACATTCGCTGATGGACATGCTCCGAGATTGCCGCGGCTTCTCTCTTTGCACTTTGATGGTTGTACATCAACGCTTGTGTGCAAGCTCGAACCTGTCCATTTTTAGATTCTGCCAATAGCACTGTAGAAGAGGTGGCATCTAGGATAATTTGCTGGATCTGTTGGCGTAAGTTAAGGGGAATTTGCGCGAATAAGGCTTCTAAAGCCAACACCCAAGCGTTAGGATCTTGTACGGTATGGGTAGGGGCATTTAATCCAAGCTGGGGATAGGCGACGGTAAAAAAATCAGTGTGCATTCCTTGGCGAATGCAGCCTCGAACCCCTGATGTGCCAAAATCTATCCCTAAAATCATTTGAACCCCAAGTCAAAGTCAGTAAACCACCATTTTAAGTGGAAAAAAAACCATTTACCAAGTAAAATTTATCTACTCATCTTACCAACGACGAAGGGCTTAAGGCATGAATGAATTACAGCAAGTTTTGCTGGTAATCGCAATTATTGTGGTCGGCGCACTGTACCTGATCAGTCGGCGTAAAAAACAGCGCAATCAAACCCAAGTCAAAACACGCCAAAATGAGACCCCATCCTCTAGCCCCCATTCAGCACCTGTCGATGAAGCAGTGCATACGGATAATCAGCAAAAATTGCCTTTGGATGATCAGCTTATCCAAGAAGAGAAGCCCAAGCATATTGTGATTGAAGATCCAGACATGGCCACTATTGAGGAGGTCGGTGTGCCGATTGAAGACACGCCTATCCGTTTTGGCCGTCCTGAAAATGCGTCCACTCAGCAAGCCGAAAAGATCGAGCGATCCGTAGAAAAAACAGAACCTGAAGCGTTTGTGATCGTCGTCATGGGGACAGGCAATGAGTTTCCTATGAAATCTGTACAACATGCTTTATTAGGCGTCGGACTCGAATTTTCGCAAGAGCAACAGATTTATCTAAAAAAAGACTCGATGGGCAATACCATTATCAGAGTTGCCAACTTACTTGAACCAGGGACTTTCCCAGCTGAAAATCTTGAGCACTCTGCTACTCCAGGGGTTGTGTTAATTCTTCAACTGCCGACCACCATTAAAGCACCGGCAGCGATGCATGATCTGATTATGATGGCGCGAAAAATTTCTCAGAGACTGAATGGGCGTTTATACAATGCAGAGCGTCAACTGTTAAAAGAGTCTGATTTACAAGCCATGCGTGATGCAGCCATTGCCTATGAATCCACGCCTGCTTAATCTGTTTATGTGGATTGAAAAATAATGAGTCGTTTCATTCCCGAATCGGTTATCAAACGCGTTGAAACCCTGCGACAACTGATTGAAAAGTATAATTATGCCTATTATGTGCTGGATAACCCCTTAGTCAGCGATGCCGAGTATGATCAACTATTTCGAGAATTGCAGCACCTTGAAGCACAATATCCGGAGCTGATTACCCCCGATTCGCCGACGCAAAGAGTTGGTGGAGAACCGCTTAAAAGTTTTAAAACCGTCCGTCATACGGTCCCCATGCTCTCATTAGACGATGTCTTTTCTGACGAAGAAGTCTCTGCCTTTCATCAACGTGTTCTTGAACGTTTACCAGGTCTGACGGATATCGAATATGCCTGCGAACCGAAAATGGATGGGCTCGCTGTCAATTTACGCTATGAAGCCGGTCGTTTGGTACTCGCCAGTACTCGAGGCAATGGCTATGAAGGGGAGGATGTGACTCAGAATGTTCGCACCATTCAAGTGATTCCACTTAAACTCTTCGGCGAAGGTTGGCCACAAATTTTAGAGGTGCGTGGCGAAGTGTTTATGCCTAAGCGCGCCTTTGAAGCCCTCAACCAGCAACAGATCGAAAAAGGAGAGAAGCCCTTTGCCAATCCACGTAATGCCGCAGCAGGCTCTCTGCGTCAATTAGATCCACGGGTGACGGCGCAGCGAAAACTCAGTTTTTTCATGTACGGCTGGGGGGAAGTGAGTCAGGATTTTACGTGGCCAAATAAGTACACAGAGGTTATTGAACAGTTTGCACAATGGGGGTTGCCTAAAAACCCTGAAAGTCAAACAGCGCTGAATGATACGGGGATGATTCGCTACTATCAGCTGATGGAAAAAAAGCGTAATGATTTGCCTTATGAAATTGATGGCATTGTTTACAAAGTGAATGATATTGCCCTGCAAGAAAAATTAGGCTTTACCAGTCGTGCGCCCCGCTGGGCGATCGCGCGCAAATTTCCGGCTCAAGAGGTGTGGACCAAGCTGTTAGATATTGAAGTCCAAGTCGGGCGCACAGGCGCTTTAACCCCTGTTGCCATTTTACAGCCAGTGGAAGTCGGAGGAGTGACGGTCTCTCGAGCCACCTTGCATAATCAAGATGAAATCGATCGCAAGGATATTCGAATCGGAGATATTGTCATCGTCCGCCGAGCCGGAGATGTGATTCCTGAAGTGGTCGGCCCTGTCATCGATCGACGCCCTGCGGATGCTAAGAAGTTTGTGATGCCCAGTAAATGTCCAGTCTGTGGTTCTGATGTGATTAAAGAGCCGGATAAATCCATCTATCGTTGCAGTGGGGGATTATTTTGCCCTGCGCAACGTAAACGCGCCCTTGAGCATTTTGTTTCTCGTAAGGCGATGGATATTAAAGGATTGGGGGATAAATTAATTGATCAGCTGGTGGAAAAAAATTGGGTCAAACATCCGGACGATCTTTATCATTTAACGGTTGAACAGTTGACCAGTTTACCGCGGATGGGGCAAAAATCTGCACAAAAAATTATTGAGGCCATTGAGGCTTCGAAAAATACCACTTTACCGCGCTTTTTGTATGCATTGGGCATTCCAGAAGTAGGAGAGGTAACCGCGAAAAACTTAGCCTATCATTTTCAAACCCTAGAAGCGCTGATGCAGGCAGATGCATCGGAACTTGAAGCGGTTCCAGATATTGGGGATGTGGTTGCGCAAAATATCGTGACCTTCTTTAAACAGCCCCATAATCAAGAAGTGATTCAAGGCCTATTAGAAGCGGGCGTGCATTGGCCTAAGATTGAACCGCCGACGCCACAGAAAACCTCCCCATTTACCGGTAAAGTCGTGGTGTTGACCGGCACATTGCATCAATGTACTCGAGAAGAAGCGAAAGCTTTTCTTGAGGAATTAGGGGCTAAAGTCACCAACAGTGTCTCGAAGAAAACGGATTTTGTGATTGCAGGTGAGAAAGCGGGATCTAAATTAACGAAAGCTGAAGCATTGGGTATCCCTGTTTTAAATGAAACAGAATTTTTATCCATGCTTCCTAAAAAATGAGTCAAAAATGGTTAGAGCTAGAAATGTGAATAAAACCAAACGAACCGCCCCTCAATCCGATTGGGAGCAAGAGACGTTTACCAGTCGTTCCGAAATTAAACGTGCCGCGCAAGCGGTGACGGATTTAGGAGAGCAGCTCACGGAACTGCCTGAACAAACGCTTAATCGTATGCCTCTGCCTAAAGAACTTTTGGAAGCCATTTTGTTGAGCAAACAGATAAAAGGCAGCGCACTGAAACGACAAAAACAGTTTATTGGACGTTATCTGCGGGAGAATGAAGCTTTAATTGTCGAAATTAAACAATTTTTTGAAGCTGAGGAGCTCAAAATTAAACGACGCAATATACAAATGCAGCAGATGGAAAAATGGCGAGATCGTTTAATTGCTGAAGGCGATGACGCCCTAAATGACCTCATTTCTGCTTACCCACAACTCCAATCTGATCGGAGTGAATTGCGCCAGTGGATTCGCAATGCACAAAATGAAGCCAAAGCAGAAAAGCCGGCTAAATCGACGCAAATGCTCTTTAAATATTTGAAAGATCATTGCACGGATTAACGATCACCGCGAAAAATGTTCAGAATTCCCAGTCCTGGATGGTAAGGGGCGCTCAAAAACACCTTTTTGGCGATTCTTTTGCACCTGACCTGCCTCAAATATTTGACCATTCATGGCAATAAAAATGCCTTTTGTATGGTTATCTTGCGCTAAAAAACCACAAGCGGTGCCTAGGTTAAATAGGGCATCTGAGTGACCAAAGCTATAAGGACGCATGGCACCGGTCAACACGATCGTTTTGTCAGTGAGTGCGGCTCGATGTTGAGATAAGAAATCTGCCGTTTCCCCCATCGTATCGGTCCCATGGGTGATTAGGATCTGTTCTGAAGGGGAATTTATACAAGCCTGTAAAATCATTTCTCGATCGGCAAGGGTCATTTCCAAGCTGTCTTTTTGCATAAGCACTTTTAGGTCAAACGCAGGTGTCAATCGTGCTTCTTTAAGCATCTGAGGCAAGTGCGTTTCTGGAAAATAGAGCTCACCCGTTAACTCATGATAGGCTTTATCGAGTGTGCCACCCGTGACCAAAATCTGTAGAACGTTCATCAAAATAGCTGTCTATTTGGGTTGACGTAAGACGCCGGTCACAATGCCGAGTATTTCAATTTGCTCATTGGTGATCATAATGGGATCCATTTCTGGATTTGCAGGCTGTAGGCGAATGCCCGTTTTTTCGATATAGAGCTTTTTCATGGTCACCTCTTCATTGTTGATGCGGACGACAACGGACTCTCCATTTTCAGCACTGCTGCGACGCTCAATAATGACGATATCTCCATCCTCAATATTCTCATCAATCATTGAGTTACCTTTAACTCTTAAAGCAAAGGTTTCTTTTTTGACCATGCTTTCAGGCACCTTAACAGTATCATAGTCCAGCTGCATTTGAATGGGATCCCCTGCGGAAGTCCAGCCTAAAAGCGGAATTTCTACAAAGTTAACATCCATGAGTTCTAGAGGATCAGAAGGGTGAAGCTGCGTTTTTTGATTGCGTTTGGGAATGAGATAAGTCACATGAGACATGATGGGCTCCTAAGGTAGCACCTTTTTAAAGGGTTTAACTTCAACTTTTTCATACACGCCTGCCGCTAAATAAGGATCTGCTTCAGCCCACGCTTTGGCGGCGTCTAAAGAGTCAAATTCAGCGACAATTAAGCTGCCAGTAAAGCCAGCTTCACCTGGGTCATTGCTGTCGATGGCGGGGTTCGGACCCGCTAAAAGCAAACGGCCTTCTTCATTCAGTTTATTTAAGCGCGCAATATGTTCTGTCCGCGCTTTGGCACGCAAGGGTAGGCTATTTTCAACATCGTAAGCAAAAATTGAATAATACACTGTCATTTCTCCTTTTGGGTTGGGTTATCCATCACCTTTTTCATGGGATCTTGAGGACTATTGGCATCCATTTCCACTTCCGCGAGCAGTTCAGTGCTTTCCTCTAAGGTTTCTTTAATAGCAGAGTCATCTTGCATATAGCGGCTGATATAGAGACCTTGTAAAATGATAAAGACCAGGGTTAAGCCCATTAAACCAAACAGTTTGAAATTCACCCAGGTATCAGTGTCAAAAGTATAGGCGACATAAAGGTTTAAAAGGCCGGAAAAGATAAAGAAACCAATCCATAGCCCACTCAGTTTTAACCAGATCGCTGAAGGTAATTGAATCGCTTGCCCCATCATGCGCTGGATAATCGGTTTTTGACCGATAAAATGACTGCCTAAGAAAACCAAGGCAAACCCCCAGTTGACAATAGTCGGTTTCCACTTAATAAAAGCTTCATCATGTAAAATCAGGGTTAACCCCCCTAAAAGCACCACCAACCCTAAGGTGATTAGATGCATTTTTTCAATGCGACGATGCTTTAAATAGACAAAGGCCACTTGTAAGGCTGAAGCCACAATAATGACTGCCGTGGCAACATAAATATCATAGGCTTTGTAAGCAATAAAGAATAGGATGATTGGAAAGAGGTCGAATAATAATTTCATAGAGTATGGTATGCTTATGTTTGTTAAAACAACGATTGTAACGAGAATAAACCCCAAATGAAAGTCGATTTTCACTGTCATACCACCGCCTCTGATGGCTCGCTTTCACCACAAGCGCTCATCGAGTTAGCCAAATCCCAACAGATAGAGGCGTTGGCCATTACAGATCATGATACAACAAGCGGATATGAGCAGGCAAAGCCTTATGCCGAAGCAGCAGGTATTCGCTTGATACCTGGTGTGGAAGTCTCTTGTGAGTGGCAAAATATGACCATTCATGTGGTGGCTTTAGATTTTGATCCCGACAATGCGGTTCTGCAGCAAGGTTTAAAAACCATTCGCGATATGCGTTGGGAGCGGGCGCAAAGAATCAGTGAAAAGTTAGAAAAAAAACGCATTTCAGGAGCACTGGAGGCGGTTAAAGAGGCCATTTCAGGGGAGATTGTCGGTCGAGTACATTTTGCAGATTTTTTGCAGCAGGCTGGGATTGTTCAAGATACTCAACAAGCATTTGATCGCTATTTAAAGCAGGGCCGTCCCGCTTATACAAAACAGGTCTGGCCGGAGATGAAAACGGTGGTTGAGTGGATATTGGCCGCTGGCGGTATTGCGGTGATTGCCCACCCACACATCTACAAAATGACCAGTGGTAAACTGAACCGTATGATTGCAGATTTTATTAGTTATGGCGGACAGGCCATTGAAGTGGTCAATCAACCTCGAGTCTGTTCTGAACAGATCGGTATGGCCGACCGTGCTGAACGTTATGGCTTGTGGGCGTCTATGGGATCCGATTTTCACAAACCGGAACAGAGTTATCGCAACCTAGGTTGGTTAGCCCCTATGCCGGAAAAATGTGATCCCGTTTGGAGACATTTTAAAAGGTCTCTATAGAAGTATGTTAGCGGTATAATAGCAGGCTTGAATTAAACAAATACGCACCTATTAAATCCTCAACAAGCTGTGTGTAAGGAGCCGATGATGAGCCTATTTTTATCCATTCACCCAGAAAATCCACAGTCTCGCTTGATTGATCAAGTGGCCCAAGTCATTGAGAAGGGCGGATTAATTGCGTACCCAACAGAGTCAGGGTATGCATTAGGCTGTTTGTTGGATAATAAAGCCGGCGCTGACCGTATTCGTGCCATTCGTCAGCTGCCCGAAAGCCACCAATTAACGTTAATGTGTAAAGATTTAAGTAATATCTCAGAATATGCCAAAGTGGGGAATATGCAGTTTCGCTATTTAAAGTCGCATCTGCCTGGTCCCTATACCTTTATTTTACCGGCCAGTCGTGAAGTGCCTCGCCGTTTACAGAACCCGAAAAAGAAAACCATTGGTATCCGCGTTTCACCCAATAAAATTGCCAATGAATTATTAAGTCGATTTGATCAACCTTTGATCTCCAGTACCTTGTTACTGTCAGGTGAAGAGATGCCGATGACGGATGCTTGGGAGATTAAAGAGACCTTAGGTCATGCTTTAGATGCCATTGTGGATGGAGGTTTTTGTGGCTATGAACCGACGACAGTGATTGATTTCACCGAAGAGGTACCGGTTTTGGTTCGTCAGGGACAAGGAGCCTTTAATGAATGAACTGACGACCTTGCAACAGATTGCGATCTGGACCTTACCGGTCATTTTTGCAATCACTGTGCATGAGGTGGCACATGGCTGGGTGGCTGATAAACTGGGAGACCATACAGCCCGCATGCTAGGGCGCCTAACCTTGAATCCGATCAAACATATTGATCCCATTGGGACCATTGTCGTGCCCTTAATTTTACTGGTATTAGGCGGCGTGATTTTCGGTTGGGCCAAACCCGTCCCCATTAATCCAAGAAATTTTAAACACCCGACAAAAGATATGGCATGGGTGGCCATTGCAGGACCGATGTCTAACTTATTGATGGCAACCGGTTGGGCGATTTTAATTAAGGTGGGGTATGGCCTAACAAGCTCCCTGCCTGAAATTGGCAATTTTTTAGTATACAGTGGCTTAGCGGGGGTCAGCATTAATCTCATTTTATTTGTGTTAAACCTTCTCCCCATTCCGCCTTTAGATGGCAGTCGAGTGGTGTCGGCATTTTTACCGCCCAAATGGGCCTATGAATATAACCGGATTGAACCTTATGGCTTTTTTATTTTATTAGGGATGCTCTTTTTAGGGCTTTTAGGCCCTCTTTTGTCCGGTCCTTATCAAGCATTACAACATCTTATTTTTGGATTGGTGGGCATTTAAATGGAACATCAACAGCATAAAACCGTTGCCGGCGAAAAATTACAAAAAATTCTTGCGAGAGCAGGATTTGGTTCTCGTCGTGAAGTGGAAAAACTCATTAGTGAAGGGTTGGTCAAGGTGAATGACCAGGTCGCTAAATTGGGTGATCGTGCGCAACCGGAAGATAAAATCAAAGTTCGCGACCAATTGGTGAAAGAGACACGTTTGGCTAAGCAGCCAACGCAAGTGATCCTTTACAATAAACCAGAAGGGCAGGTCACTTCTCGCAAAGACGAAAAAGGGCGTGAGACTGTTTTTCAACATCTACCACGCATCATCAATAGTCGTTGGGTGGCCATTGGTCGATTGGATATCAATACCAGTGGTCTCCTGATGTTTACCAATAATGGAGAGTTGGCCAATCGTCTAATGCATCCGAGCTATGAAGTTGAAAGAGAATACTCTGTGCGCGTTTTTGGTGAAGTGAGTAAAGAGACGTTGAAGCAGTTAAAAAAAGGGGTGAAGCTTGAAGATGGCTGGGCGAAATTTGATCGCATTATTAAGCTCCCACAACAAGATGATGAATCTATCAATCAGTGGTATAAAGTGACCTTGAAGGAAGGCCGGAATCGAGAAGTTAGACGCATGTGGGAAGCGGTTGGTGTGCAGGTGAGCCGCTTGATTCGCACCCGTTATGGCGCGTTTCAACTGCCTAGAAATTTACGCCAAGGAAAGAGCGAACCCTTAACTTGGCGCCAGGTTAATCAACTGCTTAAAAGTGTGGGATTACCCGAAGAGCCCAGACCTGACCTCTTTTTTAAGAAAACCGCAGAACCTTCAAAACCGGTGGCCAAACAACTGCCTAAGAAAAAGAAACGCAATCGACCCAGTAACCGCCGCCGTTAATAATGCGGCGGAGGCACTTCTTCGCTGGGCTTCTTTAGCGCTTCTAAATTGAGTGATTTCAAATAGTCAGAAAGCAGTTGTAATTTGTAATGCAACTGCTGATTCTCTTGGAACTGCTTAGCCAGATTAGTTTGCAGCGCTTCTAGAGTTTCTTGTTGATAAGCGACGGTCATTTCTAATTCCATGACGCGATCTTCAATAGTTTCAATCGATTTAGTCATAGGCTAGCCATTTACCCACACTTGGATGCTCAGGCGACCGTTGCAAAGTGACTCGGTCAAATGCAGAGGGCGTCAGTTTGAGCAGGGTCTCTTTTAAAACCCCTTGTCGGAAGTAATGGCAACGAATGGATGCGCCAATGGATTTTCGATTTAACCAAGATTCTAGTTGCTGAATACTGGCCATTTTTAATCCTTCCAGTGCGATGATTTCATCTTCGGCAGCAAGTCCCGCTTGATAAGCGATGCTGCCCTGAAAAACATGGGTCACTTTGACGGTTTGGTGTTCAGTATTGGCTAAATTAACCCCTAAATTGATCGGAGCGTCTTCAGCATTCAATAGATTTTGCTTAAGTTCATTACCGCCTAAATCTTTATGATGAGCTGGTGCACGCAAAATCATCTCTACGCCTTCATTTAATAGCAGGCGTGGTAATGGAAGGTCCTCAACGCCATATAGATGGCGCTCAAAAAAGTCGTCTAAAGGCAGTTGAGTAATTTCTGCAATGCGATGTTCCAGCTCTCGCTCTTCTAACCCTTTTCCGGTTTGACCATAATGTTGCCACAGATAACGCAACACATCATCTAAGCTCTGTTTTCCCCCTGTCGCTTGACGAATCATCAAGTCTAAAGCCAAGGCAATTAAGCTGCCTTTGGTGTAATAGCTGATAATGGCATTGGGCGCATTTTCATCTTGTTGGTAAAATTTCGTCCAAGTCAAAAAACTCGAATCGGCAACCGACTGTTTAAAGCGTCCCGGCATACGATAGACGCGTGTCATCTCTTTGGCCAGATGGTTGAGGTACTGTTCAGCAGTGATTAACCCACAACGATAGAGTATGTAACTATCGTAATAAGAGGTCACCCCTTCAAACCACCAGAGTTGTTCAGTGTAAGCTTTTGATTGTAAATTGGTTTCTTGATAAGCTTTAGGTTGAATGCGTTTCACATTCCAAAGATGAAAGTATTCATGGCTGCACAGCTCTAAAAACTTTTGATACTCTTCTGACAGCGTCTCCATACCGCTATAGGGCAGATCTTCACGCGCGCACATCAATACGGTATTATTTTTGTGCTCTAGTCCCCCATAGAGGTGATCAGTCACCAGAACAATAAAGAGATATTGATCAATTGGGTAGGGCTGCCCCCACAAATCCAATTCAAATTCACAAATGGTTTTTAAGTCTTTCGCCAGTCGCTCTGTATCGGCATCATGTTGACCTGAGAGAACCATTTTGTGCGGGATTCCTTTGGCCTCAAAAGTGATCACCGTGAAATCACTGATTTCGACGGGTTCATCAATTAAGGCCCAATAGTTTTCCGCTTGATAGTCTCCAAACCCTTGCGAATTGACAGCAACTGTGGGTAGGGTAGTCGCCACTTGCCACTGATCAGGCATCCATTGTGCCGATTGTAATGTCACTTTCACTGCAGCTTCGGTTTGTCCTTCAACGGCTAAAAAGACCGAAGTGCCATTAAAAAAGGCGTGCGTTTCATCAAAGTGCGCGCCCCTAACCGATAAATCCCAAGCATAGACTTGATAACAGATTTTCACCGCTTGCGAGGTCGGCTCTAACTGCCACTGGTCGGTTGCAATCGGTGCAATCATTAAAGGTTCTCCCTCTAGCGTCTGCGCCGAGATTTCCACAATATGTTTAGCAAAATCTCGAATTAAGTAGCTGCCAGGAATCCAGTTAGGGAGTCGCAAAACTTGCCCTTCTGGATCGGGGCGCTGCATCACTAACGTTACGTGATAGAGATGACCTTTTGGATCTGCCGGGGTTAAGGTGTAATGAATTTGCGTCATTAACCTTCTCCCCCTTGTTTTTCAGGTTGAACTGCTACATTTTGTAAAGCAGCAGGGGGTGGAACACAGAGTTTTTTATGTCGAATGGCACTGAGTGTTTTAATGGTTAGGTGTAAAATCAATGCGGAAACGATCGCAGTAAAGAGTGCCATTAAAATGCTGTAAATAGCAGATGGAATCAAAACAAACATTTTTAAAGAGGCAAGGGCAATGGCTGCCACTGGGAAAGTATAAGCCCACCATGAGACTGAGAAAGGAATGCTCAAGAAACGAGGAGTTTGAACAAACAATAAAATCGCAAAGAATAGGGCGGTGTAATAGAGAATACGCGCAAAGGCATCCAGATGATTACCGTTTAGATGAAGATAGGCTAAGAAGCCAATCGCAGGCGGCGCAATGAGAATAAATAAAAGCGGCTCTAAAGTTTTAATCATAGGGGGATGGAAAAAGAGACGATAAAAGACAATCGCTTGCAGAATAATCCAGAACACTAAGCCAATGCTGAAAAAGAACCACCCCAACTCAAGCGGCGCATAAAGGGGTGTCCCCAAGGGAATGATCATATTCCCGACGACAGGGATAAACCAAGCCGGATTCATATGGTGGACTTGCCATTTCTCATGCTGAATCCAGTTGCTCATAATAATAATGGTGAGTATTAATTGAACCCCAGCACCTAGAGTCCAGAGTATTTGACCTAGTTGGATTTGATAAAAACTATAAATCACGCCTAATAGCACTAAGCTGATGCTAAAGGCGGGAAAAAAGTTCATGGCGACAGGGTGGCCAAACTCTTTAAGCACTGCTTGCGGATACTTTAAGATTTTAAGGAGATAGGCTAAAGAAATCAGTGAAAAGACGAGTGTGGTAAAGACCACCAATGAAAGTGGAATTCGTGCATCCATATCAAAAATTTGATGCATGGTAATTAAGACCATGGTGAGTCCCGATAATCCCATGGTGGCACCAAAAAGATTGACTGGGAAAAAGGCCAGACGACCTGGAGAGGACTGCTCAACGCTTGCCGTTGTCTCGCTCATAATAGATACTCCTTTTAACAAAAATTGAATGCGTTCATTATAACGAATGTTGTTAAATACAGGCTATAATTAGCGCATGAAATCATCAATCTTAACATTTAAACCTTCTGTCTCTCTGTTTGGCATGCCGATGGGCTTAATTGGGCTTGGGCTAAATGATTTACATTTTGCTCGCGCTTTGGGATTCAATGCGTTGCTGGCTGAGATCATTTTATTCTATGGCTATCTTGCATTGACCATTGTCAGTCTTCCCTATTTTTATCATTTAATTAAGGAGAAGATTGGGTCAACTGAACAGACACGCTTACTAAAAGAGTGGCAAGATCCTTTTCAAATCACTCTATTCCCCGCAGTCACTTTAACCTTTATGCTGTTTTTTTTAAGTTTATGGCAGCTTCACTGCTGGAAAGAAGCTTATTTATGGGGGTATCTGGGTGTATTATTGGCTCATACTGTCCTTTTTTTAAGGATGGTTTCTCGTTGGCTTTTCGATGCACGCATTGAGTTAAGTCATTTAAAACCCACTTGGTTTATTTTATTATCGGGCAACTTTGTTGCTGTTATTTCTGGTTTAACGCTGTTACCGGAATCTTGGCAAGAGGGGCTCTGGTTCTATTTTTCTGCCTCGATTTTTATCTGGTTGACCTTAGTGTTTAGCCTTTTTTATCGATTGATTTTTATTCAGCCGATCACCTTTAAAATGCGTCCCACGCTGTTTATTTTTTTAGCGCCGCCATCACTCGGGACTGTGGCTTCACTTTTACTCCTACCCAGTGATCAACCCGCTCTGTTGACTTGGGTCTTTTATGGCTTCGCCACACTTATGCTCTTAATTTGGCTTTTTGCCATCATGCATTTTCGAAACAGTGAAATCAGCATGGTGAGTTGGGCTTATGTTTATCCACTTGCGGCTTATGGGCTGGCCAGCCAATATATGGCTGAAGCGGTGCACGCCCCATTTTTATGGGTGTGGAGTGGCGTTCTCTTTTTGGTCACGCTCGGTTTTGTGATTCTGATTTCAACCTGGTTAATCAAACAAATTCCCAAAGGGAATGGCGTATAATACGTTCACCTATTTTTTGAAGGAGTTTGTTGTGATTCGTACCCGTTTTGCCCCCAGTCCAACTGGTTATCTACATATTGGTGGCGTAAGAACCGCCCTGTTTTCTTGGCTTTATGCGCGTAAGGAAGGTGGGGAGTTTGTTTTGCGGATTGAAGATACCGATTTAGAGCGCTCGACCAAAGAATCGGTGAATGCTATCTTAGAAGGGATGAGCTGGCTAGGTTTAGATTATGATCAGGGTCCTTTTTATCAAACAGAACGATTTGAGCGTTATAAAGAGGTCATTCAATACCTGTTAGATCATGATATGGCCTATTACTGTTATGCCACGCCGGAAGAGTTGGAAGCGATGCGTGAGGAACAAAAAGTACGGGGCGAAAAGCCGCGTTATGATGGACGCTATCGCGATTTTGACGGCACCCCACCTGAAGGGGTAGAGCCTGTTATTCGCTTTAAAAACCCTTTGGATGGGGAAGTCGTGATTGAGGATCTGGTCAAAGGAGAGGTGCGCATCAGCAATCAAGAATTGGATGATCTGATTATCGCACGTTCTGATGGTACACCAACCTATAATCTAAGCGTGGTGGTGGACGATTGGGATATGGGTATTACCCATGTGATTCGCGGCGATGATCATCTCAACAACACCCCTAGACAAATCAATATCCTAAAAGCCTTAGGTGCGCCAATTCCCAAGTATGCCCATATACCTATGGTGCTGGGAGAGGATGGCAGCCGTTTGTCCAAACGCCATGGCGCCGTTTCCGTACTGCAATATAAAGAAGAGGGCTATCTACCTGAAGCGCTGCTCAACTATTTGGTGCGTCTGGGTTGGTCTCATGGAGATCAAGAGATTTTTACAGTTGATGAGATGGTTGAGCTGTTCGATTTAGACCATGTCAATTCATCACCTTCGACCTTCAATACAGAAAAACTGCTTTGGGTCAATCAGCAACATATTCAACAAGCCAAACCTGAACATTTGGCACGTCATTTAGCCCCCTTTATGGCTGAAAGAGGCATCGATTTAGAGCAGGGGCCTGAGTTAGCAGAAGTTGCGGATCTCTTGCGTGAAAGAGCCAAGACTTTAGTCGAAATGGCAGAGAATGCGGACTATTTTTATCAAGACTTTGAAGCCTTTGAGCCGACTGCGGCTAAAAAACATCTGCGCCCTGTCGCCAAAGAAGCGCTGATAACGGTTTCTGAAAAACTCTCAGAGGTGGCGCCTTGGACTGCTGAAAATATCCATCAAGCCATTCAAGCTACCGCAGATCAACTTGAAGTGGGCATGGGAAAGGTCGGCATGCCGCTAAGGGTTGCCATTACTGGGAGAGGGCAATCGCCCGCAATTGATAAAACAGCTGAGTTGATTGGTCAGGAACGTTGTCTAAAGCGGATTAATCAAGCGCTAGCGTTTATTGAAGCCAGAGAACAAAACAATTAACGGGAGATCGAATGAGAAGGCGAGTGATTGAAGAAAAAATGACATTTTTTTGAAACTTTCTCTTGACCTTCAAATCTATCTCTTTATAATACGCACCCATCAGTTACACAGCAGTTTGAAACGGCTGGTAATGGGGCTATAGCTCAGCTGGGAGAGCGCAACACTGGCAGTGTTGAGGTCAGCGGTTCGATCCCGCTTAGCTCCACCAATTACCGATTCAACCGCAACTGAATTAAGATTTTTATTTACTCTAGGCCGTAAATAACTTAATTTCAGGTAACGATTTTTAAAGTGTCCCGTTCGTCTAGAGGCCTAGGACACCGCCCTTTCACGGCGGTAACAGGGGTTCGACTCCCCTACGGGACGCCACTATGCGGGAATAGCTCAGCGGTAGAGCACAACCTTGCCAAGGTTGGGGTCGCGAGTTCGATCCTCGTTTCCCGCTCCAAATTCAGTTGGATTGTTTAGGAATCTCTAGGCCGATTCATTCACTAAACAGTACAACGCTCATTGAAATATGAGCAAACAATCTGTCCCGTTCGTCTAGAGGCCTAGGACACCGCCCTTTCACGGCGGTAACAGGGGTTCGACTCCCCTACGGGACGCCATATGCTTAAGCCAGTCATGCGTACTTGACTGGCTTTTTTATTGCCTTTTTAAAAAGTGCGCTCACCTTTCGATCCTTCCGATGCCGCTTTGTTAAGAAGCCTGTCTAAAGACTTTTCCAATCAACCTCGATCACTGCCGGTAGGGCTTCAAGCTGATCTAATAACCGACCGGTGTTAAACGATTGATTCACTTGAACCTCTAATTGCAATACGATTTCACCTTCTGCTTGGCGTTTCTGCTCCATTTTGAGTAAATTGACTTCTGATTGTGTTAAGAGGTTCACTACCTGTTTGATCACATTGGGCATTTCTAAGAGTTGGATGGTTAACTGGGCTTGGCTTAGGGTTAGAGCCTCACGCTCAGGGCCCCAATCGACCTCAATTAATCGTTTTTGCTCTTCTGGAGTTAAATTTAGAATATTGGGGCAGTTTTGTTGATGCACGGTCACGCCTCTGCCACGCGTGACATAGCCAATAATGGCATCACCTGGTTGAGGCTGACAGCAGGGCGCTAAATGGGTTTTAATCTGTGGTGCACCCACAACATAAGCGGTTTCAGCAGGTAACTGAGCGGCTTCTTGTAAAGGTAGGTCAGACTGCTGTTCAACTTTTAAGGAGCGTTGGTAACGCTGAATGGCATCGGACAGTTGGCGTTCATTGATTTGACCTTTACCAATAAACTCAAACAGCTGTTTTTCACTTTCCAGTTGAAAGCGCTCCACAAACCATTGAGAGGAGAGTTGTTGCGCATGCAGTCGCTTAAGCTCTTTTTTCAGCAGCTCTTGTCCAGCTTCAATATTGGCTTCACGGTTAAATTTATTAAACCATTGGCGGACTTTATTGCGAGCGCTGGCACTTTTTAAGTAACCCAGGTTGGGATTGAGCCAGTTCCGGCTCGGTTGACCTTCTTTAGCGGCTAAAATTTCAACGCGATCCCCGGTTTGCAAAGGGGTGGTGAGAGGCACAATGCGCCCATTCACTTTGGCCCCTCGACATCGGTGCCCCAGTTCGGAGTGAATATGATAGGCAAAATCTAACGGGGTCGCCCCTTGACGCAAGGTGATGATTTCCGCTTTGGGGGTCAATACATAGATATTTTGACTCTGTAACTCTGTGCTGATTTCGTTAAAAACTTCTGGATCATCCACATTTTCCAGCAGTTGACGAACTGCCGCAATACTACGCTCTAAATTTTCATCAAAATGGCCTTGCCCCTCTTTATATTTCCAGTGCGCGGCCACCCCAAATTCTGCATGGTGGTGCATCTTCCAAGTGCGAATCTGAATCTCAACCGTTTTCCCTTGGGGACCAATAATTACCGTATGAATCGATTGGTAGCCATTTTCCTTAGGGGTGGCGATATAGTCATCAAACTCTTCTTTAATGTAATTCCAGCGGCTATGAATTAAGCCGAGTACTTCATAGCAGGTTTTGACATCGTCCACATAAATGCGTACGGCACGCAAATCATAAAGTTCATCAATCGGCAGCTGCTTTTTCTGCATTTTCCGCCAGATACTGTAAATATGCTTAGGACGACCGCTAATTTTGCAAGGTATTTGCTGCTGTTGCAGCATCTCTTCAAGCATACCGATCACACTTTGAATATAGGCTTCGCGTTCAGTACGTTTGGTTTGCAGTTGCTTTGCAATGGATTGATAGGTATCAGGCTGTAAAAAACGGAAAGAGAGGTCTTCCAGTTCCCATTTGAGTTGTGCAATGCCGAGCCGATTGGCTAAAGGGGCAAAAATAAGCTGGGTCTCATAGGCGATCTGTCGCTGGGTCTCTTCATCCTCATATTTTAAATGGCGAAGGCGAATCACGCGATAGGCTAACTTCACGATCATAATGCGGATATCAGAGGTCATCGCCAATAACATTTGCCGTAAGCGCTCTCTCTGCACTTCGTCATCCATCGTCTGACGATCAAAGTGCTTAAATTCATTAAGCTTACGGATCCCATGGGTTAATTGGACGGTGGCTTCATCAAAGCGCAGTTCCAATTCCGCTTCAGAGTAGAAGGGCTCTAAATTGGCATCACTTAACAGGGTGGCGATGAGCGTGCGTTCATCCAATTTGAGCTCAGAGAGCAACTTTGCCACTTCAAAACTGCGCACGGAGCTACGTTGTGGTAAATTGACCGCTTCTAATGCAAGCTGGCAGGCTTCGAGTTGAGGCTGAGTAACGGACGCTTCAGGCTCTAATTGAAATAGGGTTTGAGCTAAACTTTTTGGGGTCATGGGAACTATTATACCCAACTGTTTAAAAGTTGCCGCAGTGTCTGGGATAAGTGGCTGGGGGTTTGAGCAACGAGCATTTCCCAATCTGCTGGCTGCATTTCACTAGGGTGAATTGAGTGTAAGGCATCAAAATAGGGGAGTTGATCGACTTCTAACTGTCCGCAAAGGCCAACACAGTATGGGGCGTGTTGATGCTGACTTTTTACCCATTCAGCTAATCGATAGGGCAGTTTTCCCATTAAGGTTTGGGCATCGATTTTCCCTTCACCAGTAATGACATAATCTATCGACTGATTTTGTAACAGCTGGGGCAGCTTTAAAGCCTCTTTTAACAGTTCAAATCCAGGCTGTAAATGGGCTTGCAAGATGCCCATAAAGCCCCCTGCAAAGCCGCCTGCTGCGCCAGCACCCGGTCGATTGGCAATAGAAGTATCAAAAGCTTGTGCCATTTTTTCCGCAAAATGGGCTAAACCCGCTTCTAATGGCAGCATCTGTGCTTCAGTCGCCCCTTTTTGCGGTGAGAAAACAGCGGTTGCGCCATTTTCTCCCAATAAAGGATTGGTGACATCAGCGGCTAAGCGCCATTCAATGGTTTTTAATGGATCAGGAACCGAGCCAATGCTTGCCAGTTGCGCTAACCCCATGGCACCCGTTTGTCGAAAATCAATCACATGGCCACTTTGATCATAAAAAGGAATGTCAAGCGCTTGCAAAGCGCCTGCTCCCCCATCATTGGTGGCACTGCCACCTAAGCCGATCACAATTTTTTGCGCGCCTTGGTTAAGTGCCTGTTGAATGATTAAGCCGGTGCCATAACTGCTGGTTTGTAGCGGATTGCGTTCATTAGGGGATAACAGCGTCAAACCCGATGCCTGCGCCATCTCAATATAAGCCATGCGGTTTTGCGCATCCCAAGCAAATTGCGCTTGTATGGGTCGGTGTAGAGGATCCAGAGTGGAAACAGAAATAGGGGTGGCTAGACCTGCGTAAACGATGCTGTCAATAAAGCCTTCTCCGCCATCGGAGAGTGGAAATGACCAAATGGTGGCTTCAGGGACGCTTTGTGAAATTTCGCGTTTGGCAATCTCACAAAATTCAATTGCCGATAAAGAGCCCTTAAAGCTATCCGGTGCAATCAGAAAATGTTGTGCTTTTTTAACCATGACCTTCTATTTTTCAGCGGCGACTGTTGGTGCCATCTTTTCCAGCCTATTCAAGGAATCAGTCATTAAACCTGGTGGTGTCACCAATTTGACAGGATTTTTTATGCTTAATGGCCGACTTAAGTTTTAAAAATGAAGTCTATAAGATAAACTTAATAAATTCCACTTTGTCATAATAGAAAATAATGAAACAACAACCGCAAACAAATTCAGCCCATCAATTTTCCGTTGCCCCCATGCTGGACTGGACCGATCGTCATTGTCGTGTGTTTCACCGAAAATTATCGAAACACGCTTGGCTTTACAGTGAAATGGTGACCACTGGTGCCATGATTTATGGTCAAAATTTAGAGCGTTTTATCGGCTTGAGTGTGGAAGAAGAGTCGCCTGTGGTGTTGCAATTAGGCGGCTCTCAGCCAGATGAGTTGGCGCAGTGTGCTAAAGTTGGAGAGGAATGGGGGTATTCTGAAATCAACCTAAATGTGGGGTGCCCCTCCGATCGCGTGCAGAATAATTTGATGGGTGCCTGTCTCATGGGGCATCCGCAATTGGTGGCAGAAGATGTGGCGGCGATGAAGGCCGCTGTTTCCATTCCGGTGACGGTGAAAACCCGCATTGGTATTGATGATCAGGATGCGTATGAAACGCTGCATCAATTTGTGGCAGGGTTGGTTGAAGCAGGTGTGGATGGAGTGATTATTCATGCGCGAAAAGCCTGGTTACAAGGTCTCTCTCCCAAAGAGAACCGTGAAATTCCCCCTTTACGCTATGAGTGGGTGCATCAATTAAAGGCAGATTTTCCACAACTGCCCATTAGCCTGAATGGCGGCTTGACGGATTTAACCCAAGCCAAAGCGCATTTGCAGGCGTGGCAAGATTTGCCCGCAGTCGATGGCGTAATGCTGGGGCGAGCCATTTATGAACAGCCTTATCTATTGGCTGAAGTGGATCAACGCTTTTATCAAGATCCGCATCCAATCCCGACACGGTTTGAAGTGGTTGAACAGATGTTACCCTATATCGAGCAGCATCTGCAGCAGGGCGGTAAGCTGATTCAAGTGACGCGTCATATGTTAGGTTTATTCCATGGTCTGCCAGGTGGACGAATATGGCGTCGCTATTTGTCGCAAAATGCATTTAAGCCTGAAGCCGGTGTACAGACTGTGCAGGCGGCATTACAGCTGGTGCAACAAGAGATGGAGCGGTTTGCCGCTTATCAACAGCAGCGTCAAAATAGAGAGGAGGGCAACGCTTGATTGAATTGGAGGTCCCTTTTGTGGAAAAAGACCAAGCCAAGGCGCTTGGGGCTCGATGGAACCCAGCGATCAAAAAATGGTATATTCCCGATGATTTGGAAGCCAAAAAACAAGAATTTTCACGTTGGTTACCTGCATCACTTTTAGAAGAGGTGGGGCAAGTGGCCCCCACCGACCAAACGCCCGAGCCGGCTCAGGACGCCTTCGCGCAAACGCTGCAATCCGTCGAGCAAAAGGGCATTTCCTTATCGGCACTGATGCATCAAGTGCAAACGGTTTTACGGGGTGGCTTTCCTGGTGCGGTTTGGGTTAAAGCAGAAATCGCCAATATCAATGAGCGTCGAGGTCACTATTATTTAGAGCTGGTCGAAACCAATGAAAATGGACAGCAGCTTGCCAGTACACGCGCCATGATGTGGGCCAATACGGCACAGGCGCTGTTAACGCAATTCCAGTCTGAAACCGGCAGTCAATTGCAAGTGGGGCAAAATATTTTGCTTCTAGCCGAAGTCAATTTTCATGAGAAATTTGGCTTTTCTCTGGTGATACAGGACATTGATGCCAGCTTTACCTTGGGCGCTCTAGAAGCCAAACTGAACCAAATTCGCAAACAGTTAATCGCAGAAAAACTGTATGAGAATAATAAACGTTTTGCTTTGCCAAGTGACTTTTTTCGAGTTGCGGTGATTGCGCCACCACAGGCCGCAGGATTGGGCGACTTTCGGGCGGATGCGGATGAATTGCAAAAACGAGGGTTATGTGAATTTCACTATTTCTACTCCAGCTTTCAAGGGGAACAGCAGCAAGTGGAAAAAGAGATGCAGGCCGCTTTCTCTGCATTCCAATCCCTGCACGTAGCGAACCCCTTTGATGCGTTGGTGATTATTCGAGGTGGGGGCGCCAAGCTCGATTTGAATCCACTGAATAGCTATGAAATTGCCAAACACATCGCTTTGGCGGAGCTGCCTGTGTTAACGGGTATTGGTCATGAAAGAGATAATACCATTTTAGATGAAGTGGCTGCGGTGCGCTTTGATACACCCAGTAAAGTCATTGGGGCCATTCGTCAAGCTATTTTTAAGCAGGCGCAGCAAGCCAAATTACACTGGATGCTCATTGAGCAGCAGGCACAAAAACAGGTGCAAAATCGTTTAAATCAACTCAATCAGCTCGAACAAACCATTCAGCAGCAGAGTCAAAAACAGCTGCATCAATGGCAGCGTGAACTGCAGCCGCTCTGGTTGGACATTGTCCATAAGAGTCAGCAAGCCGTTCAAAACATTGTCCATACCGTTTCAATATGTCAGCAGCAAATTGAACAGGTGGCACAACAGCAACTGACGCAAAGTCGACATCAGCTTGAGCAACATTATCAGCAGCTGCAAAATCGGATTCAGCAGCAGTTAGAGAGTGAAAAGCAGCAAATGACTTATGCTTATCAAACCATTAAGCAGCATGCCCCCAAACAGTTAGCGCATCAAAAGCAGGCCATACAACAGTGGATGGGCTTTATTTTAAGTGCAGGGCCGCAACGACAGATGCAAAGAGGGTTTGTCGTGGTTAAGGATACAGCAGGGCAGCCCATTAAATCTGCAGAACACGCTTTAAAAAAACAGTCCGTCATTTTAGAATTTAATGATGGTCAGATTCTGGCGCAAAAATTAACGAGGAAATCCAATGAGCAGTGAAAGCTTTAAAGAAAATTATCAGAAACTGCAAGAGATTGCACAGACGCTCAGTCAATCTCAAGAGGTCGATATTGATGAATTGGTGCCCATGGTGGACGAAGCCACGCGCGCTTATCAGCTGTGCAAACAGCGCATTGAAGCAGTCGAAGCCGCTTTAAATAAGCGATTGGAAAAAGATGAGGAAGATGTATGAAAGCGACCATTTATCACAATCCCCGCTGTTCAAAGAGCCGACAGACCTATCAGATTTTAGATGAGGCGGGTTTGGATATTGAAGAGATTCGCTATTTAGACAACCCACCTACTGTGGAAGAATTAGATCAGCTGTGCCAAGCGATGGGGGTGGAACCTATTGAAATTACGCGGACGAAAGAAGCCCTATTTAAAGCGCTTGAGCTTTCAAAAGACGACGTCCGATCGCGCAAAGAGTGGCTGCAAATTTTGGTCGAAAATCCCCGGCTCATTGAGCGCCCCATTGTTAAAATAGGGGATCAAGTGGTGATGGGGCGGCCACCGGAAAATGTTAAAGCCATTTTGCCTTAAAAGACTAAAAAATGACCAAAAAATGTTGAAAAAAAGCCAATTTTCCCAGTCCTGTCGTCAAAAAAGGCCTTTTAAAAAGGGGGGGTCTACTGGCAGGACTGGGGATTCTAGACTTTTTTTACGCTTTTTGCGCCCTTGTTGCGTTTGTCTCGTCTGTTTTAGTTCGGTTTTGCATGCGCAAGCGCAAAAAGAAGCGCAAATCGTATTTCCAAGCACTCAAGACACCTTACCGCCTGATTACCGGGGACCGGTTTTCCATCTGCGCCAAGACTATCCAACCCAGTTTCCTGATATCCCCAGACCTTGGGAGGCGATTAATTTTAAAAAAGAGCCCGTTGAATATTTAAATTTCATTAAGCAGTACCTCTTAGCAGGCATGGCTGAAGCCAATTATTATCCTGCACAAAATAAGGTGCATGATTGGTATCACATGCCTTGGCTCACCACAGGCCGGCGTGCGCGGGAAGCAATTCATGGATTACAAAGGGAGCGCGATGTCAAACCTTTTGAGCTAGATCCACACCAAACGCAAACGCAACAGAAATGGGAAGTGGCTTATTACAATCCGATCGGGGCTTATCAGATTGGGAAGATTTGGAAAAACCCTAAATTAAAAGGCGCACCTGATTTAACACAAACCGAATTTCCAGAAGGCACCTTAGTGTTTAAGTGGGTATTTGTTACCGGTGATGATACGCAGTTGCCGATTTTAAAAGGTGCACCGCTGTTTTATGCCAATATTAATCGTGAAATCAGCCGTAAAAGCCCTAAAGCCATTCGACCGGTGCGGTTAGTACAGATGGACTTTGCTATTCGAGATAAACGCGCGG
The DNA here is from genome assembly GCF_054657255.1 of Galenea microaerophila. Lineage (NCBI taxonomy): Bacteria > Pseudomonadati > Pseudomonadota > Gammaproteobacteria > Thiotrichales > Piscirickettsiaceae > Galenea > Galenea microaerophila. The sequence continues at coordinate 565,959 of NZ_BAAHWZ010000001.1, read as the reverse complement.
ATGAGACCACCAGTTGGGTCATGGGCACCTATGTTTATGATAAGGATGCACCGGGCAAGACAGGCTGGGAGCGTATGGTGCCACTGGGTGTACAATGGGGCAATGATCCGGGGATTACCCCAAAAATGGTGCAACAAGGGATAAAACTCAAAGAGACCATTGTCTTACCTAACGCACCTAAATATGCACTTGAGCGTCTAGGCTGGGGAGGACGGTTAAATGGGCCAATGGATTTAAGAGGCAGCGCCTGTTTAGCGTGTCACAGTATGGCGCAATGGCCGCATCCTTTAAATAAACGGCCAAAAGGCAATGATCAGCAGAAACTCAAATATTTTCGTAACCTTAAACCCACTGAACCTTTTGACAAAGGTCAAATTTCTCTAGATTACTCATTACAGTTGGAAAACGCCTTAAGAGCTTATCGAGCGCAGCGGTTCAAACAGAAATAATGAAATGATGTGCGCTGCGTGATCAATCTTGCGAGTAAAATCCGATCCTCTGATTAAATGGCAAATAATCTATAAAACCGATAAAGCTTGAAGAGAATCATCGAGAGTAGTGGGTGGATTTTGGTATCTTTTATTCAATTTAACATAATATATATTATGCGAACATTTGGAGCAAAGTTAGAAGGGAGAATGAGTCCACTGCATCAAAAATTCAGCGATGGAAATTGATTGGGATTAAATCCATATTCAGAAAGTTGAAAGTTTGAAAAGTTTAGAATGGTGATTTTTGTGTGCGAACAGTGCGCAGATAGAAACCTCATAAACCCTTTAAGCCTTTGACACTTGCGCTCAATTCTTCTGAATAAAGAGACCTTGCGCACGAGATGGTTTTTAGCTCGCATCCCACTTATGCACAGGTCTCTTAAAGGGTGTTATTTATGAATTAGTGTTTAAAAATCACTAATAATGGAATAAGGGATATAATCGCTAATAAAATGGGCACCCAAGCTTTCTCTTCATGGTTTTTAAGACCAATGATCCCACCGACGACTGCAGCGACACCGCCCATCCAGGCTATGGGTGGGAAAACAAAAGAAAATACAATCGCAATTACGCCCCCTACCATACCCAATGTTGTCGCATTGCCGGGTTTGTAATCTTGGGTGTTGCGCATATCATCTGGAATTGCTTTTGCGGATTCTAAGCGTCCAACAATCGCATTGATATCACTTTCATTCAATTCTGTCTTTAACAACTCTTCATCCGTTAAGCCAATGGTTAACTTCTTTTGTCGGTAGAGCTCCTTAACGAGATCATCCCAAGTGGCATTATCATCCAACTGCGCCAAGATGGCGGGCAATTCATCCTTTATCGACATTTAAGCTTCCTCCTCAGTCATTTATTTTTTATACCAGAAACTGTTTATGAAAACATTAAAATTCAATTTTGGCATAGTTTATGAATTTGTGGTTACCTTCCTCGAGGTTTTGCTTTATTATATCTAAAAGAGATCACCTTTGCGCGAATGAGACGCGAGCGCGTTTGTAGATAGGAGAAAGTAGTTTATGGCAATCATGCCAGGCTTACATATCAATATTGGTCAAAACCTCAAATTAACGCCGCAGTTACAGCAATCGATAAAAATATTGCAATACTCTGCTCTTGAGGTACAGCAGACCATAGAGACCACACTGCAAACCAACTACATGTTAGAAGTGGTGGATGAGTTAGAAGAGGATTTTACCACTGAACTTGAGCAAACCCTGGATGAAGAAAAGCCGGAGACTTCATCTGATGACGTTTCCACTGAAGAGACAAACAACTCAACTGAAACACCTGTTGATTTAGAAACATCCGATCAAATTCAACAAGAGCTGGAAATCGATTGTGATTGGCAAGAGGTGTATAGCGACTATGAAATGCCGAGAGCACAAACCGTCAGCAATGAGGAATATACCGCAGCTGAAAACTATACGGCCTCCCATGAAACCCTTCACGATAAACTCTATTGGCAATCTGACATTTACCCATGGCAAGATGAACATCAACAAGCCATTGCGGAATTTATTATTGACCGCATTGATGAAGACGGATTTTTAACCGTTTCGCTTGAATCCTTAACCGATGAAATTCAGCAACAACTGCCTGAAATTGAGCTGGAACTTGAATCAGTTGAAGCGGTTTTAAAAGTGATTCAGCAGTTTGAACCCACTGGGGTTGGCGCGCGCTCATTACAGGAAACGCTTTTAATTCAACTGGCCTCACAAGGACAAACGCCCTACGTGGTCACTGCCCAGCAGTTGATTCAAGAAAATTTTGACTGGCTAACGGATCATGACTATAAGCGCATTAAAAAAGCTTACCATTTAACCGACGAAGAACTCACCACCCTTCTAAAACTGATTCAAAGCCTCAATCCTCGACCAGGTGGGGAGTTTTGTAATACTGAGCAGTCGGTCATTGTTCCAGACTTAATCCTTTCTCGGCAGCATAACACCTGGAAAGTTGAACTCAACCCAAATGTTTTTCCCAAACTGCGCATCAATCCCATTTACCTTGACTTAACGCGCGCCTTAAAAGATGACAAGCAATCGATGCAAATTAAAGAGCAGCTTCTGGAAGCGAAAGGCTTAATTAAAAGTATTCAAAATCGTGGTGAGACTTTGATGCGTGTTGGCCAATATATTGTGCAATCGCAAGCACGATTTTTCGAGGAAGGCGAACAGGCCATGCAACCAATGGTGTTACGGGATGTCGCTGAGGCTTTAGAGCTTCATGAGTCCACCATCTCTCGAGCCACTAATCAAAAATATATTCAAACGCCTCGAGGCACCTATGAACTTAAATTCTTCTTTTCTACAGGTGTCAGTCAGTATGGGGCTGAAGATCAGTCTTCGATTGCGATCAAATCCCATATAAAAGAACTGATTGAAAATGAAAACCCAGCCAAGCCTCTGAGTGACAGTAAGTTAACCAAAATGCTTGCAGCACGGGAGATTATCATTGCAAGACGAACTGTGGCAAAATACCGTGAAGCGATGGGTATCCCCTCTTCCAGTGAACGGAAAAAAGCGTATGCCTTAAAGCACTTAAGTTTAAAATAATGAAAATAATAAAATAAGGAGCCCTCATATGATTCCTAGCACGCGATATTCAACAGAACAGATTCAACAACAAGCTCAACAGAAGTGGGAGCAACAAGCCGAAGTGAAAGAATATATGTCAGCGGTGAATCCCCCTATGCCTAAAATAGAGGTGATGGACTACCCTGCTAAACTGCATCAAATTCAACAAACCAAAATCATCCCATTTGATTGTTCTGAATCTTTACAAACGGATTATCCTGCCACCACGCCAAACTTACTTGCGCATTTTATTCATATCAATGCCCAAGACACGCTTAAAACTCAGGAGTCTGCCACCTCTCAGTTGTTTTATGTGATTCGTGGGAAGGGAAAAACCCAGATGAAACATGGCGCCATTAAGTGGAAAACAGGCGATCTTTTCACGCTGCCTGCCGTGCCGGATGCGATTCATACTGCTGAAGAAGATACCGCTTTTTATTGGGTGACGGACAGTCCTTTGCTGGAATATTTAGGTGTTACGCCAACTAAAGAACGATTTGAGCCCGTGCTCTATACCAAAGAAAAATTGGACGATGAATTAGAAAAAGTCCGTTTGGCAACCGAAGCTGAAAACCGTAATCGTACGGGTGTTTTATTATCTAACCCCAATTTCCCTCAAACCATGACCATTACCCACACGCTTTGGTCTCTTTATAATGTCTTGCCCGCTGGTGTCGTGCAAAAACCCCATCGTCACAATTCAGTCGCTTTAGATTATTGCGTCTCTGCCGGGCCTGATACCTATACATTGATCGGTAAAGAACTCAATGAAGATGGTTCTATTAAAGATCCTGTTAAAGCAGTTTGGGAACCAGGGGCTGTTTTTGTCACCCCTCCTGGTTGGTGGCACTCTCATCATAATGATTCAAAAGAAGATGCGGTGGTCTTACCTATTCAAGATGCAGGGTTGGTGATGAATATGCAGGTGCTTGACTTCGATTTTGTTAAATAAGAAAGAAACTGTCAATGAATCTACAAAAATACACCATCGCTGTGGTTGAAGACGATCCTATCCAGCTCGATACGCTGTGCACTGCTCTGCAGGCGCAAGGGTTCCAGTTGCAGTGTTATACCTCTCGAGAAGAGGCGGAAGCGGGGTTTAGTGAAGCCCTGCCCGATTTAGTGGTGTCAGATATTATTTTAGGACAAGAGATGGATGGGGGATTTGACCTGGCTCGAAGTTTAATGAGCTATGAACGCCCCATTCCCATTATCTTTCTTTCTGAAAGGCAATCAGAGTTTGATATTCATATGGGGCACGCTTTAGGTGCGATTGATTACTTACCCAAGCCGATCTCGATTTCTGTTTTAAGTGCTAAAATCAAAAACTTACTACGATTTACTCAGCAAGCGCATCCTAAGATCAGCGGAAAAATTCCGCATCTTACTTTTGCCGACGATCAACTTAAGGCCTATTGGCATGATCAGCCTTTAGAACTGACCGCCACAGAATATGAAATGTTGAAACACTTTGCAGAAGCAGGTCCGGAAACAGTGGTGACCTACCAAAAGTTGCAAGAATCCACACAAGGCGTGGTTGAACGCAACACCCTTAATACCCATATTTGTCGTATTCGTAATGCTTTTAAAAAAATATCGCCAGACTTTAACCATATCCACAACTCTTATGGAAAAGGCTATTTTTGGCAGGATAAAACAAGTTAAATGTTGTGACGCGATCCAGATTTAAATTTTCTATCCGAGCACGCTTTTTTCTCCTGCTCTTTTTATTGGCTTTGCTCCCTTTTATCGCTTATCGTTTTGCCATTGATCTCCACCGACTCTTATTAGCAAACCAAGCTACGATTCAACAGCAAACGGTTGAAAACTTAGCCCTGATCTTAGAAAACCGCACCGATCTTTGGGCGTTACAAATTCAAAAAGGGGTGCCCAATCATTTACCTCATCTTAACCTGCAAAATTCAGTAATCTGGATCGTAAATGATCAAGGACAAACCAGCTATGTAGTGGGAAATCTACCCAAAGGCAAGGTGGATTTACCCTTTTCACAGGACCCTTTTGCCTTTTTTGGCTATCTGTTTATTCAATCCTTTGCCAAAATCATTCCCTATAGCATTCCTTATCCCTATCCACAAAGTAAAACCCCAGAAAATACCTTAATCTCTCAGGCACTCCATGGGAAAACCTATCAGCAATATCGACTCGATGGAAGACACAGGCCAATCACCTTGATGTCTGCGACTCCGCTTGTGCTTAATGACCGAATTATAGGCGCTTTAGTTCTTGAACAGCGGCTGGATACCCTATTTGGTCCCACCCTTTTGCGCTTCTACCATCTTATCGGCCTTTTCACCTTAGTTTTTGTCCTTATCCTCTTTGGACTCATACTGTATACGGTTTCACTCTCTAAGCGAATTATTCGCTTAGATGCAGATGTGAGTCGTATATTTCAATATGGTATCAATAAGTTACAGTCATTTCCTGACACCCAAAAAGAAGTGGATTATGATGAAATCTCTCAATTAAGGCATCATATTTATCAGATGCTCAGTCAACTGGAAAACTACGAGCATTACTTAAAACAGTTGCCGAAAATGCTTAGACATGAGCTTCATAATCCGCTTAATCGACTTAGCATGGCGCTGTCACTTCTTGAAAAGCGCTACGACCCCCAGCAGCTACTCTATGCGCAGAGAGCACTCGATCAGTTAAAAAAAATCATTAATAGTCTTTCTGAAGCCTCTAGCATTGAAGAGAGTTTAGTGCAACAGGCACCTGAGCCCTATCCACTGGATGAAATGCTACAAGCTTATTTTGAAAATTTGAATGAAACGCCCTTAGGTCCCCATCTTTCCGTCAATTGTCAGCTTCCACATCCGACTCGGGTTTTAGGCGATGGTTTTATGATGGAACAACTTCTTGACAAATTAATCAGTAATGCGATGGATTTCAAAGCCGCTGACAGTCGTATTGAAATCCATTGTAGAATAGAAAACGGTCAAGTGGTGATTACGGTGGTGAATCAGGGCCCCCTAATTCCTCAAGGTAAAGAGAAACAGATTTTTGATGGCATGACCTCTATTCGAACCGTGAATCAAGATGAAGAGACGCATTTGGGACTGGGGTTGTATATTGCCAGATTAATTGCTGAATATCATGGTGGCAAAATTGAAGCCTATAATGAAAAGGAAGGTCAACAAAACATAGGGCGTGTGGTTTTTAAAATCACACTCCCTATAGCGGAATAGATTCAGCTTAAGGTAACCGAGACGTTAATGCTTTGATTTGACGCATCCATGGAGAGATGCCTGTTTGCTGTTTAATTTTTCGAGCTTGATTTTGCGCTTCGTTGCGTGTTGCATAACTGCCGATAATTAAGACATAACGCACACTTTTTCCATTTTTTTGAGGAATAATTTTGGCTGACTCTAACTTTTTGCGTTGTTTAAAACGCTCTAAACTGCTTTTATCAGCCAAGCTTGCCAGCTGGAGTGTATAGTTTAATAAAGGCTGTTGTGTTAACCATTTCACTTCTTTTGTAAAGTAAGCAGAGGGGGTTTCAGGGGCTTTTACCGTTGTGGCCGGTTTGACCAGTGTCACCACCGGTTCAGTTGGCTTTATTGTTTGTGCTGATTGAGGCGATTGAGGGGCTTTTACCTCAGGCGTCTTCGGCGATTTGACTTGTTTCGGCAGTTGATACGTATTAGTGATATCAGATTGAGTCGGTCTTTCTGAAGCTGGCTGTGTATTTTCAGGGTTGGCTTTTCCTTTAATTAAGTACTGTAAAATAAGATCAAATTTTCGATCCAATTTCTGTTCTAAATATTTTGTATAGAGGGAAAATTTCTGGTCTAATAAGTCTGCGGTAATCACAGTGTCGCCTGAAATATTTAATTGTGGAATATCAGCCGATTGCGCGACTGGTTGCGCTTCCATGTCATCTATTTTCTGTTCAAGTTGCATCACTTTTTGCTCTAAGCTTTCGACTTTTTGTTTTAAATCTTGAATAGATTCATTGGAAGTCGGCTGCGCCTTTAACGCTTTTAACTCATTGGCAATTTCAACCACACTTTCCTTTTGAGATTGGGTGGTTTTATCTAATTGATCAATCGACTCTTTTAAAGTGATATACACCAATCCCATCACTCCGATAACCGTTAACAGGAGGGTGAGCATAATCACAACGCCGAAAAAGGTCGATTTTTGACCGTTCGATGAAGTGTCAGCAGTAGTTTGAGCAGCTTGCCCAGATTGTCCCACTTGACCTTTCTGAGTTTGAGCACGACTGTTTTTCATGGTCGAAGATTCCTTATCTTTTAATAGAGGCGTCGCATCATCGGGAATGACCTCTTGAGCGGCCATTAAAAAATCATTTAAAGTAAGATTGTCCGAATTTTCTGAATCGGAGGTAGGCAGTGGCTCTTGACCCGTTTTCTGTTTGGCCAAACGCGCTTCTTCTTCAATTTTTTTCAGTAATTCGGCGCGTTCTTTTTCTAACTCGGAAATAGTTTGTGCCATAGGTTACTTTCAATGGGAGATAATTTACAATAACTCGATTTTATACGATTTCCATAGAAACTTCAGTAAAATAAAAAGGACTTCTATGCATTACGATATATGGCAAGGTATCTTAATTGGTTTAGGTTTATTGGTCGCATCGGTCACCGTCGTTGGGCTGATCTTATGGGGGTTGTATAAAGCTTTCTCTGATAATGAATCGCCTGATGAGGATGGGCATCAATCATCTGATCAATAATCTATGTCTCAAACAGTTAATTGTTACGATTAATCGAAGCTTTAAACTGACCAAATTGCTGCCAGACTCGCCAAAATAGGAGTAAGGCAGCCAAACTCAACCCGAGCACTATGCCTAACCAAAAACCAGAAACCCCCATTGAGCGTCCGTTCACCTCGGAGAATGCCAGTAAATAGCCTCCCCCTAAACCGACCAACCAATAGGCAATGAAGGTCACGACCATGGTATATTTAGTTTTCCCCATCCCTCTTAGAATGCCGGCACTTGTGGATTGAATCGCATCGGGTACTTGATAGAGGGCCGCATAAATTAACAAAAGGGAAGCTAACTGTACCACCTCTTTATCAGTCGTATAAAAAGAGACAATGAGATCTCGAAACAGAAAGGTGATCAAAGCTAAACTTAATCCCATCAGCAGAGCCCCTCCTAAGCCAGTGAGCATAATCACCTTTAATTGATCACTGTTTTTTTGACCATAGGCCTTTGCCGTGCGAACAGAAAGCGCCAAGGATAAGCTTAAAGGCAACATATAAGCCATAGAGGTATAAGAGATGGCCACTTGATGACTGGCCAAAGATAAGGTACCTAATTTAGCAACAAATAGCGCAATAAAACTAAACAGCCCCACCTCAAATAAGAACGCCAGTGTGTTGGGCACACCGATACTTAAAATGTCCCTGCTACCGAGCTGCCAACTGGGGGCAATACGCAAGGCTTGCTGCACAAAATGTCCCATTTCTGCGTGGCGCCATACATAGAAAAGCGCAGCGATTAACATACTCCACATCACCAAGCTGGTGGCAATCCCACAACCGGCTGCACCATAGGCCTCCACCCAGCCGGGCAGACCATAGATAAACAAAGCATTAAGTGGAATATTGAGCATTAAGGCAAAAAAACTGAAATACATGGTGGGCAACGTATGCCCTAATCCTTCCCAAAAAAACCTTAAAGCTTGATACAGTGCGATCCCTGGCAAGCCCCAGGCCACATAGGATAAATACGATTCTGTCAGTTGATACACCTTGGGCGTGAGCTGCAGAAAGTCTAAAATCCACTCCACTTTAATCAGTAACAGCGCACTTAAAAACCCTAAAGGAAGCGCAAGCCACAGACCTTGTGCTAAAGCAGGTGCAATTTTTTGCGTCTGTTGACTGCCAACAAGTTGACCAATAATCGGTGTTAAGGCTAATAAAATTCCCGTTGCAATCATAAACACCGGTAAAAATAAGCTCGATCCCAGACCGATTGCCGCTAAATCATCTCGCCCCACCCAACCTGACATTAAGGTATCCAAAAACCCCAGTCCTGTCAGGGCCAACTGAGCAAAAAAAATCGGATAAGCCAGCTTAATTAAGATGGAAAACTCTTTTTGAAAAGCGCTTAACGTCATGGCTTAAAAACGGCGCTGCTCTGTTGAATTTTCGTCTGCTTTTTGTTTCCAGTATTCTTTTCCGTAAAGGGCTTCTTCAGCACTTAAATCTTCCTCTGAAGGATCAGGCGTTTTGAAGGTGATTTGATTGCGAAAGAGCAAAATCACCATTAAGCGCGCCAACCAATAAAAAAAGGCGTAAAGAATCACCGCCATAAAGAGAGTCAAGGGTAAAGCGAGTAACAGATCCACCATGAGGGCTCCTCCATTGACAATCTTATGCCCCAAGCCTTGATCAATCAAACTAAAATATAACCACGCTAAAGCTGCTCCCCAGCCGACTAGCCAAGTTAACCATTGACCCCAGCGAGGGAGCATAGCATTTTTAAATAGACAAAACACTTAAGACTCCGTTTTGAAATAACCACTCTGATAAACAAACCACTGTAATGCAATCCAAGTACTGGCTACATTAATTTCTGCCTGTTTGACTTTCTTTGCCACTTGCGAAAAAGACCACTTAATCAAGCGGATATCCTCACCCTCCTCTGCTAGCCCGGCAAATTCGGGCACTGTTAAGCTATCGACGGATGCGGCATAGAGATGTAAAATCTCGTCGCTGCCACCCGGGCTGGGATAAAATTGACACACATACTCGAGTTGGGAAATTTGAACGCCGGCTTCTTCTGCTGCTTCTCGAATGCACGCCTGTTCTGCAGACTCTCCAGGATCAATCATACCGGCCACCGGCTCGATTAGCCAAGCTTGCTCCGGCTGATTGGCTTGCAGAGCGCGTTTGACTGCACCGGCTCGACACTGTTCAACCAAGATGACACACTGTTGCTTCAGGTCATACAATAAGACCACCACCGCTTCTCCACGGGTAAAAAGCTCTCGTTCTAATGTTGGGCTCCAACCACCTTGGTTAAGTGTGTGACGATAACTTAGGATCTCAATATTAAAAAAGCCGCTATAACCCAGCTGACTTTGTAATAACTGTATTTTTCTAGGGCATTTTGTTTTCATAATTTGTGCTTTTATCTTGAAATTCTTGGGACTCTTTGTGTGAGACCGGTCACCAATTCATAACTAATGGTTTGCGCCCACTTAGCCACCTCTTGTACAGGTAAATGTTTGCCCCACAATTCAACCCAATCCCCCACATGAATCTGTTTAGCTACACTGGAAGCATCCACCGTCATCATATCCATAGAAATTCGTCCTACGATTGGCAAGCGCTGATGGTGATAACTCACCGAAGCGTCAGGATGATTCGCAACTGTGCGCGGATAACCATCGCCATAACCCACGGCTAACACAGCCAATAGCATTGTTTTTGAGGCGGTAAAATCACACCCATAGCCGACACACTCTCCTGGGTGTAATGGCTTTAGTGCGATGACTTGCGTTTCAAAGGTCATGGCAGGCTTAAAATGGGAGATGTCTGTTGTATTGATCAGTCGATTATCGGCTGCACCATAGAGCATAATCCCAGGTCGTACCCAATGGAAATGACTTTCCGGTAGATTTTGAATCGCTGCTGAATTGGCCATACTTTTAGCCGCTTGTTGGGGCACCAATTGCAGAAAGCAATCCAATTGCTGACGCGCAAAGCTTAAATCTTCATCGGCCGTAGCAAAGTGGCTCATCCAAACTGTATTCAGTCCCGACCACTGCTGTAACCGCTGATTTAGGGCTGGCACTTCATCAGCTGCAAACCCCAATCGATGCATGCCGGTATCACATTTAATCCAAAGCGTGGGATACCCATAACCATTGGCGGCAGGACTGGGGTTTTTAGCATTTTTTGCAGCCACTTTAGGGTTTGGGTTTTGAGGTTTATTTAAATGGTTACGGTTGCGCCAAGCTTGATCTAACGTCTCCAGTTGTTGAAAATGATGGATAACGGTATCGATCCGATGCTGAAACACCCAGCACCATTCCGCTTCAGAATAGACCCCTTCCAGTAAAAGAATGGGATGCAAAAATCCTGCTTGACGCAGTTGCAAGGCTTCATCAAGAGACGCGACGGCAAATCCATCTGCTTGATGCAGCGCTTTGGCCACCGTCAGTAACCCATGTCCATAGCCGTTGGCTTTAATCACCGCCATCACCCGACTTTTGGGCGCTAAACGGCGAACTTGCTGCAAGTTGTGGCGCAGTGCTGAAATATCAATGGTCGCACGAGTGGGACGAAAATGATGTGACATTAATAGGCCTCTGATTCTTCAAAGCCTGCAAAATTTTCAAAACGCGTGTATTCACCAAAAAAGGTTAGTCGGATAGTTGCCAAAGGCCCATTTCGATGTTTACCTATAATGATTTCGGCCGTTCCTGCCGCTTCACTGTCAGGGTTATAGACTTCATCACGATAAATAAAGACAATCAAATCCGCATCCTGCTCAATAGCACCGGATTCACGCAGGTCAGACATTTTAGGGCGTTTATCGGGGCGCTGTTCCAAGCTTCGGTTCAGCTGAGAAAGTGCAATCACTGGAATATTGAGCTCCTTGGCCAGTGCCTTGAGGCCACGAGAGATTTCAGAGATTTCATTCACACGATTATCGGAATTTGCTGAAGAGCCTCGCATTAACTGCAGGTAATCGATCACAATTAACCCTAACCCTGTGACCTGTGATTCTGGATCCTCCACGCCTGCTTCAACAGCGGCTTTTCGTTGTTTTTCTCGGATATCCATATCAATTCGACGCGCTCGCGCACGCAACTCAGTAATCATCAAGGCTGGGGTATCATCAATATAGATTTCAGCATTGGATAAGAGTCCAACCGCTCGATTGAGTTTAGGCCAATCATCCGTGGTCAATTTCCCGGTTCGCATGCGTTGCGCATCAATACGTCCTAAAGAGCTCAACATCCGCATCGCCAGCTGCTCGCCCGGCATCTCCATACTAAATACCGCCACTGGAACCTCGCTTCGGGTGGCCACATTTTCGGCAATATTCATCGAAAAAGTGGTTTTCCCCATGGATGGACGCCCGGCCACAATAATCAAGTCTCCTGCTTGTAAGCCCGAAGTCACCTCATCAAATTTGGTTAAATGCGTCTCTACCCCGGTAATATTACCATCTGAATTAAACAGTTCATCAATTTTATTGAGCGCACTTTCCAGTAATGTCTCCATCGTTTTATAGTTGCGCTGCTTTCCAGAGCCGTGCTCTGCAATTGCCATAATTTTGGATTCTGCAATATCCAAAATATCTCGCACACTTTTTCCTTGCGGGAAGTAGCAAGTTTCAGAGATTTCATTGGCATCTTTAATTAAGCTGCGCAAAATCGATTTATCTCGCACAATCTGGGCGTAATAGGTTAAATTAGCTGCCCCAGATGAATTCTCTACCAATTCAGCGAGATACTGTTTATCCCCTACTTCAGCCAATTTTCCATTATTTTCTAAGGCTTCAACCACACTGACCAAATCAAACGGTCGTTTTTGTTGATGGAGTTGTATGATCGTGGCGAAAATGGCTTGGTGCGCTTGCGTATAAAAATCATACTCATTGAGAATGGCCATGACATCATCCATCTTGTCATTAGCCAACATCAGTCCAGCTAAAACCGCTTGTTCTGCTTCAATAGAGTGGGGAGGGGTTTTCAATAAACCTGTTGAAGATTGAGAATTTGATTGCATAAAATGGGGCGTTCTCGATTAACTTAGCAAGCTTGATATTATACTCAAATCTTTAAGTGACCACTGCTTGAAGCACAAAAAAAGGAGCCGAAGCTCCTTTTAACATCAATCAATTAAAGGAAAAAATCCCTTTAACTTACTCCGCGTCTTCAGGGACGACATCAATTGTAATGTCTGCAACGATATCGGAGTGCAACTGAACCGCCACTTCATAAGTCCCAATATGACGGAAAACACCTTCAGGCAAACGGATATCACGACGCTCGACCTCAAAACCAGCCACTTTTAGAGCATCTGCAATATCTTGCGTGCCGACAGAACCGAACAGTTTACCTTCATCACCCGCTTGAGCAGGAATCGTCACCACAGTGCCATTCATTTTCTCATAAACCGCTTCAGCTGCCGCTTTCGCTTCAGCCGCTTGTTTTTCCAGCTCAGCACGACGCGCTTCAAAATCGGCTAAATTCTCTTTTGTTGCGGGTTTTGCCTTACCTTGTGGGATTAAAAAGTTGCGAGCAAATCCCGCTTTAACAGAAACTACATCACCTAAGTCACCTAAATTAGGTATTTTTTCAAGCAGAATAACATTCATAGCTTAAACCTCTTTAAAAATTTGTTACCCATTACTGGGTGTCTCACCATCAAGCTTGCGGAAATCAAACCAGAAGTCCAACAAGGCAATGGTTGCCAATATCAAAATCGTTTGCGGAAATAGAAATAGCAGCACATAGAGGCCAATTAACCACGCTTTATGTTTAGCGCTAAATACCTTATGCGCAATTGCCAGCCCTTGGAACATGAGCCCAGCCATCAACACGCCAGTAAGATCCATTAACAAGGTGGATTGACTGAAAATCAATCCAGCAACAGATAGAATAATTGCTGCATAAACCACACTTGCCGGCAATTTCAAACGATAAAAATCTTTTTGAAATTGACCTGGATAATACAAACGGCTCTGCCACCAGCGACCCCAAAGCACAATGCCAAACCAGAGGATGACCATAAACATGCCCATTAAAAAGGTCAGCATATGGGCAAATTCTTGTAAAGCCTCAGCTGGCAGATCAAGATTCGCCTGAGTCATCACCGGTTCAAGGATCTGTGTGATCACTTGTAACCACCATTGCTCTGGGTTACCCACTGCTAGATAAAAGGCTAGGATGCTGCCCACCACGACCAACATAATGGCTGTTAAAGTGGTTTCTAACGATTGGGTTTGTCTTAATAGGGCGGCAAAAGCCCAAACTGGGGCAGCATATTCCATCACTGCCGCCAATGCAGGCAGATAGCTGCCCGTGATCACCAGCGTGCCTAAAATATTCACCAAAGCAGATACTGCCAAAAGTTTTAACCCTTCCTGCGTGCCGACCCTTAAAGTGACGAGCACTATCACGGCCCCCCATAAAAGGCCAACAGGCGAAAATAAAAGGGTCAAAAAAGCCAACAAACTTGCTAATAGGTAAGCCTGTTTAGGCCCCTTCATCACCGTATTAGCAATGGCTAACATGCTATTTCCGTCTCTAATTATTTATGCTGATCAGTGTAAGGTAGCAAAGCCAAAAAGCGAGCACGCTTAATCGCTGTTGCTAACTGACGCTGGTATTTCGCACTGGTCCCTGTAATACGACTCGGGACAATTTTGCCTGTTTCAGTGATGTAACTTCTCAAAGTATCTAGATCTTTATAGTCGATCTCAGTTACACCCTCTGCAGTGAAACGACAGTATTTTTTTCTACCAAAACCTTTTGCCATGATCGCTCTCCTTAATCTTTTTGGTTCGCCATTACTGAAGGCTCAGTAATCGCTTTGTCACGCTTAATGACGAGGTTACGCAAAACTGCATCGTTGTAATAAAACAAGCTATCCAGCTCTTTTAAAGTCTCAGCATCACATTCGATATTCATCAAGATATAGTGAGCTTTGTGGACTTTGTCAATTAGATAGGCTAATTGACGACGACCCCAGTCTTCCAAACGATGGATTTTTCCACCATTTCCTTCGATAAGCGTACGATAACGCTCTAACATGGCAGGTACCTGTTCACTTTGATCAGGGTGCACTAAAAATACGACTTCATAATGACGCATTCTCTTTCTCCTTATGGATTAAAAACAGTCTCCTGTCCAGTCTTCAAAAAGTGACCGTCAGTGAGACAAGGAATTTTCAAGCACAAAAGCACTTAAAAACGTAGCATTATAAAAGATGTTTATTGAAAACACAATAAAAGAGACCTTTGCACGAGAGGATTCAACGACAAAAAAGGGGCTGTTAAGCCCCTTAAACGTAACCTTATCAGCAGGTTATTTTATTTTTGCATAAATTGATCCAAGATAGAGGGATCTTCTAGGGTTGAAGTATCTTGAGTAATCGGCTCATCTTTGGCAATGGCGCGTAACAGACGACGCATAATCTTACCGGAACGGGTTTTAGGTAAGTTGGTTCCAAAACGAATGTCATCCGGTTTCGCAATCGGGCCAATCTCTTTTGCCACCCAGTTGCGTAGTTCTTGAATGAGGGCTTGGCGCGCTTCCCCTTCTGGAATCTCTGTATTCAGCACCACAAAGGCGACAATCGCTTCCCCTTTGATTTCATGAGGACGACTCACAACTGCAGCTTCTGCCACTTTTGGATGCGAAACCAATGCAGATTCAATTTCCATTGTCCCGAGTCGATGCCCTGAGACATTGATTACATCATCAATTCGACCCATAATCCAGAAATAGCCATCCTCGTCTCGGCGCGCTGAATCCCCCACCACATAAGTGTGGTCACCAAACTCACCAAAATAGGTTTTTTGATAGCGCTCATCATTTCCCCAGACCGTTCGAATCATCGAAGGCCAAGGCTTACGAATCACAAGCAGCCCACCCTCCCCATAAGGGATTTCGTTCCCATGCTCATCAAACACGGCTGCATCAATGCCAGGAAGCGGTAAGGTACAAGAACCTGGTTTTAAAGGGGTGACGCCAGGGAGAGGGGCGATCATATGGGCACCGGTTTCGGTCTGCCACCAAGTATCAACGATTGGGCATTTTTCTTTACCAATTACGGTGTAATACCACATCCATGCTTCAGGGTTGATCGGCTCACCCACAGTCCCTAATAGACGAAGTTTTGAGAGATCATATTGGTTTGGAATCTCATCTCCAGATTTCATCAGTGCCCGAATGGCTGTAGGGGCAGTATAGAAAACCGTGACACCATGATCTTGACAGACCTGCCAAAAGCGTCCCGCATCCGGATAGGTCGGCACCCCTTCAAACATGACTATCGTCATCCCCATGGCCAATGGCCCATAAGCAACATAGGTGTGCCCTGTAATCCAACCTACATCTGCTGTACACCAGAAAACATCATTATCTTTTAAGTCAAACACCCATTCATTGGTGACATAGGCATTTAATAGATAGCCACCTGTACTGTGTTGGACACCTTTCGGCTTACCTGTCGAGCCAGATGTGTAAAGCAAAAATAGAGGATGTTCCGCTTCAACCATAACAGGGTCACAATAATTACTCATCCCCGCTTCAGCTTCATGCCAGTAGATGTCTCGCCCTTCTTTCATCTCAATCTCATCGCCGGTGCGCTGATAGACGATCACTTTTTTTACACAATAAGCGCCGTTTTCTAGGGCTTCATCTACTGCCGCCTTAAGAGGAACCGTCTTGCCGCCGCGATGCCCGCCATCTGCTGTAACCACCACTTTGGCGCCAGCATCTTCAATGCGATCTTTTAAAGCTTCGGCAGAAAAGCCACCGAATACGACAGAGTGAATCGCGCCAATGCGTGCACAGGCTTGCATCGCAAACACGGCTTGGGGAATCATTGGCATATAGATCACCACACGATCCCCTTTTTCAACGCCTTGCGCTTTAAGTACATTGGCAAAACGTGCCACTTCATCGTGTAATTCTTTATAGGTATATTGCGTCACTTCACCATCGTCAGCCTCAAAAATAATCGCGACCTTATCTTCCTTTTCTTCTAGATGGCGATCAATACAGTTATAAGAAGCATTCAGCTCCCCATCGGCGAACCAGGAAAAATGCGGAGCTCGGCTTTCATCTAAACCTTGAGTAAAGGGTTTGGACCAATCCAACTTCTCTTTAGCTAAATCCACCCAAAAGCCTTCATAATCTTCTTCGACTTTTTTAAGCATCTGCTGATAAATTTCAGGCGTGACATTTGCCTGCTGAGTAAAAGCTTCAGAAGGTGGGAAAACACGATTTTCGTTTAAAACGGACTCGATATTTTGTGACATAACATACTCCTTGAAAGACTTGAATCTGGATAAATATCGATTCAAGTTAATGGAAAAATGATAGTTTGCTCATCTTACTGCAAACCCTATAAAATTTAAATTATTCTTTAAAGATAAAACCCAAATTTTTTATGAAACGGTCAATAAGCTCCTGGCATTTCTAAAAAACGATTTGCGGACACCAGCCTTGGGCAGCTAAGGCTTCGATTAAATCATCTTCCGGGCGATAGGTTTGAGATTTCGTCACCACTTGGCCTTTTGCTGCCTCGTTTTCATACTCTAAAACAATCGGCAACCCTCTGTTTTCGCTTTCATTTTCAGTTGTTTTATCGATGCCATAAGCCCCTAAAAGTATGGATAGCGCTTGAAGTTGTTCAATGGAGGTTGCTTGTTTTGCAAAAATTTTAATCGCTCGTCCTTTTTCGGCGCGCGCTTCTGCCAAATTAATAATTGTTTCCGCATTAATCTTAAGTTTCCTATCCCCATTAAAGGTGTCTTCTGACACTTCCCCCTGCACCATAATCACAGTATCGGGTTTGAGTAAGGGTTCGACTGCCTCTAAAACATTGGGACGCAATACAACATCCATCCGTGCGGTTCTATCCTCTAACAGGAGGAATCCCATTTTACTGCCTGTTTTGGTGAACTTGGTGCGCATTTCCACAATCAAGCCTGCCGCCCATTTTTTCTGCCACTTTTCAGGCTTGAGCTGACTTAAAGTATGGCCAACAAGTGATTGAATTTCTTTATCATATAGATCAATAGGATGGCCGGTCACATAGAGGCCTAAAACTTCTTTCTCTCCCTTAAGCCGCATTTTTAGCGACATTTCCGGCACCTCAAGCAATTGGGTTTGCACTGGATCATTTTCGCCGATCAATTCTCCAAACAGATCTACCTGCCCACTGTCAGCATTTTTTTGATGCTGTTCAGCCTGCTTCAACGCCATGGGCAGACTGGCTAACATCGCTTGTCGATTGTCATGCAAACAATCCATAGCACCGCTTAAAATCAGCGCTTCAATGACCCTTTTATTGGCTTTTTTATTGGCCCTTAAACAGAAATCAAATAGATCTTGGTAAGGTCCATTTTCTCTCCTTTCAGCGATAATCCCTTCTAGCGCCGCTTCACCAACGCCTTTTATGGCACCCAAGCCAAAGCGAATCGTTTTTTCTTGCTCTTTAACTGCGGTAAACTGAATGTCAGATTGATTAATATCCGGTCGTAAAACCGTCAATCCCATCTTATGACACTCATTAACCATATGCACCACCTTATCGGTGTTATCCATATCAGAAGAAATCTGAGCGGCCATAAATTCTGCAGGATAATGGGTTTTGAGCCAAGCCGATTGATAGGAGACTAAGGCATAAGCAGCTGAGTGAGATTTGTTAAAACCATAGCCGGCAAATTTCTCTACCAAATCAAAAATTTTCATCGCCAGATCGGCATCAATTCCATTTTTGATTGCCCCTTCCCGGAAAACCGAACGTTGCTTTTCCATCTCCTCTGGTTTCTTTTTCCCCATCGCGCGCCGCAACATATCCGCGCCACCTAAGGTATAGCCAGCCAGAACCTGTGCAATCTGCATTACTTGCTCTTGATAAAGGATAATGCCATAGGTAGGTTCTAAGATTGGCTTTAACAGCTCATGTTGATATTGTGGATCGGGATAGGCGATCCGCTCTTCACCATGTTTACGCTTGATAAAGTTATCCACCATTCCCGAATCTAAAGGACCCGGACGAAACAGGGCGACCAAGGCGATAATATCTTCGAAACTGTCTGGACGCAGTTTGACAATCAACTTTTGCATCCCAGAGGATTCCAACTGGAATATCCCTGTGGTATGACCGGTTTTGATTAATTCAAATGTTTTGGCGTCATCTAAAGGAATACGGGCAATATCCACAAAGCCTTCATCCCCTGGCTGCTTACCTTCATTAATGGCATTCAGCGCCCAATCAATAATGGTTAAGGTGCGCAAGCCTAAAAAGTCAAATTTCACCAGTCCTGCGGTTTCAACATCATTTTTATCCAGCTGTGTCACCGCAGAGCTGCCATCGGCTTCGCACTGCACTGGACAAAACTCTTCCAAAGGTTTCGGGCCAATCACCACGCCTCCGGCATGCTTGCCCGTATTGCGAACCGTTCCCTCAAGTTTTAGACCAAATTCCATGAGCAAGCGTACGTCGTCTTCTTGCTCATAGCGCCTTTTTAGTTCTTCAACTTCTAAAGCATCTTTTAGCTTAATGCCCAAATCATTCGGAATCAATTTGGCGACTGAATCGACCATACCATAGCCATAACCCAACACGCGGCCTACATCCCGCACTACCGCTTTTGCAGCCATGGTACCAAAGGTGACAATCTGCGAAACATGGTCTCGCCCATAATGTTCAGACACATATTCAATCACTTCATCGCGACGTTCCATACAGAAATCAACATCAAAGTCCGGCATCGAAACCCGTTCTGGATTGAGAAAGCGCTCAAACAGTAGGTCATACTGTAGAGGATCCAGATCGGTAATTTTTAAAGAATAGGCCACCAATGACCCAGCGCCAGAACCTCGACCGGGCCCCACCGGAATGCCATGATTTTTGGCCCACTGAATAAAGTCTGCAACGATAAAAAAGTAGCCTGGAAAGCCCATTTGAATAATGATTTCAAGCTCAAATTTCAGGCGTTCATCATAGGGCTGACGCACCTTTTCAAATTCTGCTTGTGGTAGATGCCCATATAGAAATTGAAGCCGTTCCTCTAAGCCTTTACGGCTCTCCACGACAAAATACTCATCCATCGTCATGCCTTCCGGCACGGGGAAATTGGGCAAGAAATAGGTGCCTAAGGTCAGCTCAACATTACAGCGCTGTGCAATGGCCACCGTATTTTCAATGGCCTCAGGAATGTCTGCAAACAGCGAGACCATCTCAGTTGTTGATTTAAGATACTGTTGCGGCGAGTAAGATTTAGGACGATTGGGATCTTCCATCACATAGCCTTGATGAATGCAGACCCGAACCTCATGAACATCAAAATCTTTTTCCGTTAAAAAGCGCACATTATTGGTCGCCACCACTGGCAATTGATAACGGTGTGCCACCTCTAAGGCGGTTTGAATATAGGGTTCCTCTTCAGGCTTATCGGTTCTTGTCAGCTCCAAATAGAAGCGGTTAGGGAAAAAGCGTTGCCACCACTCAATTTGTTTGGCCACTTGATTCACTTTTTCACTCAAAATCGCTTGCCCTAACTCCCCTTCTATACTGGCAGAAAGTGCAATCAAGCCGGCATTGCGTTCAGCCAACCATGACTTTTGAATAAGGGGCAGAACCTCCCCTTCAACCAATCTTTGATTCTCTTTAAACGCTTTTGTGATTAATCGCGAGAGGTTTAAAAAACCTTCATTATTTTGACAGAGCAACACCAGTCGATAGGCTTCATTCTGTTCATTCTCAATCCAAACATCTGCACCAATAATGGGTTTAACCCCGGCTTTTCGAGCGGCGTTATAGAATTTCACTAAAGCGTACAGATTATTTTGATCTGTTAGCGCAATGGCGGGCTGCTGTTGGGTTTGGCAAAAATCGATGAGTTGATTGATTTTTAAAGTGCTATCAACAACGGAGTATTCAGAATGAACGTGAAGGTGTACAAATTGCGTCATAAACGATTTGAGATTCCAAAAGATTTATAGAGACCTTTACACGAGATGGTTCTACGGCTAAAAATGGCTAAAATTTCCCTTATCGTTGTTGGAAAACTTGGCAATAGCTGGCTATTCCCTGCGTTTCCCGCCTAGATATGGAAAATTTTATCTCATTTTTAGCTCGTATCCCACTCATGCAAAGGTCTCTAATTAGATCACGATCTTTGCACAAAACGGCTACATGGTAAAAATTTTTGATTTTTAGCTCGCATATCATTCATGCTAAGATCTCTCGCTGATTATTTTATCCCATGAATAGAGATTGAATCACATTATATGAATAGCACTGGTCCCTTTTGGTTAGAACCTGCCCCTGTAACCTTCCCTCCGACATCATTAGCTTTAGAAGATCCCAATGGACTGCTTGCCATTGGTGGCGGATTGACAGTGGAATGGCTTTTGCATGCCTATCAAAAAGGGATTTTTCCTTGGTTTAATCCCGGAGAGCCCATTCTATGGTGGACACCTAATCCGCGCTCAGTTCTATTTCCTCACAATTTTAAAATTGCTCGAAGCTTAAAACAAAAAATCAAAAAACAACCCTATATCATTACTTTAGATCATAATTTTAAATCAGTTTTAAAACACTGTGCCGCCGTGCCTCGACCTGATCAAGAAGGCACCTGGATTACAGAGGAAATTAAACACGCCTATGGACAGCTGCACGAATCAGGTTATGCACACTCGGTAGAAGCTTGGGATGCAGAAGGCAACCTCGTAGGCGGACTCTATGGCGTGGCCATCGGTAAGGTTTTTTATGGAGAATCCATGTTTGCTTTAAAACCGGATGCGTCAAAAATTGCTTTTACTGCGCTGGTGATGCAGCTAATTCAGTGGGAATTTGCTTTAATTGACACTCAAGTCGAAACCGATCACCTTAATCGTTTTGGTGCGATCAATATCCTCAGATCAGAATTTGAACAGATTTTACAACAGGCAACTCAGGTGCCAGCACCTCTCAAAAAATGGCAATTTGACTGTGATTGGCCATCTTTAGCCTTAAACTGGAAACCTCAATCATCATAAAAAAAATGAAACTTAATTCTGATCGACTTGTTTTTTGAGTAAAAATCCGTATAATAATTGCTTTCTTAAAAAACTCATAAATGAGGAAATATGGCAAAACAAGATGTCATCGAATTTGAAGGAACGGTCATTGAAACCCTTCCTAACACTATGTTTAAAGTTCAGCTAGAAAATGGACATGAAATTCTAGCGCACATTTCTGGCAGAATGCGCAAAAACTACATCCGTATTCTGGCAGGCGATAAGGTTAAAGTGGAACTCACCCCTTACGATCTGACAAAGGGTCGTATTACCTATCGCGGAAAATAAAAATAATCCTGCTCAATTAATTAATCAAGCTGAATGGCTTGATTAATTAATAATTTCTATTCGATTCTTCACATTCCCTACCCTAAATTTCATCTAATCTTCACTTTACATCTGCGCTTTACTTATATATTCTGAGTAAGAGAGACCTTTGCACGAGATGGTTCTACGGCTAAAAATGGCTAAAATTTCCCCTATCGTTGTTGGAAAACTTGGCAATAGCTGGCTATTACCTGCATTTCCCGCCTAGATATGGAAAATTTTTTCTCATTTTTAGCTCGCATCCCACTCATGCAAAGGTCTCTAAGAAATAAAAAAACCTTTGCTCGGAGTTTAAAAATGTTGAATCCATTAGCAGGTAAACCTGCGCCCTATTCTAAACGCATTGATGTCGCTGCGCTTTTAAGCGATTATTATGAAAAAGATCCGAACCCAGCTGAAACCAGTGAAAAAGTTAGTTTTGGCACTTCGGGCCATCGCGGCAGTGCGTTTAAGAAAAGCTTTAATCAAGCGCATGTTTTTGCGATTACTCAGGCGGTCTGTGAATATAAGCAAAAAATGGGTTATGAGGGGCCTTTGTATATTGGTAAAGATACGCATCCCCTTTCTACTCCGGCACAAATTAGCGCCTTACGCGTTTGTGCAGCCAATGGTATTCAAGTAGCTATCGCTAAAGAAGATACTTATACCCCGACGCCTTTAGTCTCTTTCGCGATTATTGAGCATAATAAAAATACGCATGCACTGGCTGATGGCATTGTGATTACCCCTTCTCACAACCCGCCTGAAGATGGGGGATTTAAATATAATCCACCCAATGGTGGGCCAGCTGATGTTGATGTCACCTCCGTCATTGAAAAACGCGCCAATGAAATTCTACAAAATGGACTCAAAGAAGTGGCTTTGCTTTCTTATGAAGAGGCCCTTCAATCGCCTTTAGTAACTGAGTATGACTTCATAACACCCTATGTTGAAGCGCTTGACGAAATCATTGATTTTTCAGCCATTCAAAATGCTCGCTTCAAATTGGCTGCAGACCCGCTTGGTGGATCTGCCATCCCCGTTTATGAAAAGATAAAGTCTCACTATCAACTGGATATGGATATTATCCATCCCTATGTTGATTACACTTTTTCATTTATGACTTTGGATCATGACGGTAAAATCCGCATGGACTGTTCTTCCCCATATGCCATGGCCTCGTTACTGAAACTAAAAGACCAATATGACCTGGCCTTTGCAAACGATACCGATGCAGATCGACACGGAATTGTGACCCCTAAAGGCGGTTTAATCAATCCTAATCATTATCTGAGCGTAGCGATTTGGTACCTCTTTACCCACCGCAAAAATTTCACCCATCATTTAAAAGTAGGTAAAACTTTAGTTTCCAGCGCCATGATAGACCGAGTCTGTGCCAGTTTAGGCATAGAAATTTATGAAGTTCCGGTCGGTTTTAAATGGTTTGCAGAGGGCTTATTTGAAGGCTGGCTTGGGTTTGGCGGAGAAGAGAGCGCTGGCGCCTCTTTCTTAAGAAAAGATGCCACTGTCTGGACGACCGATAAAGATGGTCTGCTTTTGACTTTGCTCGCAGCGGAAATCATGGCGGTCACAGGTAAAGATATTGCGGATATCTATGCAGAGTTTGAAGCTGAGTTTGGTACCTCCTATTACGCTCGCATTGATGCGCCCGCCTCTTCAGAACAAAAACGGATTCTAAAAAATCTTAATGCCGATGCCCTCCAACTTGACACCCTTGCAGGTGAAAAAATAGAAAGCATCTTGACAGAAGCCTCAGGAAATCATGCTCCAATTGGGGGGCTTAAGATCATTACCCAAAATGGCTGGGTCGCCATGCGCCCATCTGGAACTGAAGAGATTTATAAAATCTATGCAGAAAGCTTTTTGTCAGAGGAGCATTTAACACAGATCCAACAAGAAGCTCAAAACTTTATGAAAACCCTATTTGAATCTGCACAGTAAGTTATTGGCCAAGGTTATACGACAAAGGAAGCAAGGAGTGCTGGTTGATCGACAATGAATAAATAAGTTAAAACGAGATCATTCATTGACCACCAGCATCTCTTTATGGATCACTTGCATGGCTGTATCAAAATCATAAACCAGAATTTCACCGGTTAGAATTTCAAACTGAACAATGGCTGCTGGGGACATTTGCTCAAGCTCCATCACTAAAGCGCGAAGGGTATTACCATGCGCTGAAATGAGTACTTTTTTCCCCTTCTGTAATTGTGGAACAATTTTCGCATGATAATAGGCTAAAACTCTTTTCTGCGTGTCTTTTAGTGATTCATGACGGGGTAATTGAGTTCGATCAAATTGGGCATATTTTTTTTCATGCCAAGCATTTCGTTCATCCTCTTCAGGCAGAGGTGGCGGCGCGACGTCGTAACCTCGTCTGACAGCCAGAAACATTTCTTCGCCATAGATCTGTTTAACCTCATCTTTATTTCTTCCTTGCCAATCACCATAATGGCGTTCATTGAGCTGATAGCTTTTTAAAACATCAATATGCTCCCACTGCAATGCATTGAGCATAATTTGTCCCGTATGAATGGCGCGTTTTAACCAGGAAGTAAAGCAGATGTCAGGATAGAGGTCATGTTGTTTAAGGAGTAACCCTGCTTTTGTCGCTTCCTCCCTTCCTTGATCAGTTAAATCAACATCTGTCCAGCCAGTAAAGATGTTTTTTTGATTATAGGTGCTCTGTCCATGACGCACTAAAATGAGTTGCGAATTTTTCATTAGCATTCCTTGATAGACTTATTTATGAAGCTTTGCAAAACTACTCTGCAAGGCTTCACTGAAGGTAGGATGGCCAAAAATGGTTTTTTTAGCATGATTGGCATCCATTTCACCGGCCAAACTCATGCCTACGATCGCAGCCAACTCTTCCGCACGAGGTGCAAAAATCTCTGCCCCTGTGATAAAGCCTTGATGATCCGCATAACTGATCATCATTCCAGCAGTGGCTTGATGATAAGCCGAATAGGGGTATTGATTTAAGGGTTCCCAGCTAGAGGCTTCTGTTTTTGTATTGCCTATCGCCGCATAACTCATCGGTAAAGTATGAATAAATTTGACCACTTGATCCAGGTCTAAGGGTGGAGGCGCTTCACCTAGAATACGTGCAACAACATTTAATACTTCAGCGCGTGCAGCATGTGCCCATTGCACCTTTCCATTACAATCCCCAATGGCATAATGTTTAGGCAGTGTGGTCTCAAAAAATCGATCGGTGACAATCCCCTTTTCATCCACCTGAATCTCTGGACATTCAATAAAGGCTGTATTCGCTTTCCTTCCTACAGCGACTAAAAGAATAGGCGTATACAAACTGCTTTTGTCTTCAAAAGTGATATGCACACCCTTTTTCGTGCTTTTTGCGCTTTGAATGCGTTGATTCTCCAGTAATTCAATCCCCAATTGTGCCAACTGGCTTCTAATGGCTTTCTGGATCTTGGGGTGCGCTGACTCTAAAACTTTGTCACCGGGATTGATCAAGGTTACATCTGTCTGTAAGGCCGCAAAAAAGCTGGCCATCTCTAAACCAATTTCACCTACCCCATAAATCGCTATTGACTCAGGTAGGGTTTCCATTGTTAACACTTCATCGCTGGTAATAATATCTCGGGCGTTATAATCAATGCCGCTGGGGATCTCATGAGAAGCACCAGTGCCCATCACAATTGCTTCCCCTTCATAAACTTGACCATTGACCGCAACTTGATGGGGCGCAGTAAGCTTAGCTTCACCTTCAATTAAATCCACCTGAGCACATTGGTGCCTCACGCCTTGAGTGGCGCGGTCAATTAACGCCTTTTTTTCATCCAACAGCTTCTGTAGGGAAAGTTGGACTTCACCGTCTAACACCGATGCTCGGCTGGCTAAAACCGTTTCCGCATAGGCTAAATACATCTTAGAGGGAATGCAGCCATTGTGCAGACAGACACCGCCTAGATGCGCTAAATCTTTTTCAATCAGAGCGACCTTTTTACCTTTTCTTGCAGCCTTGACCGCCCCTGCGTAGTTGAGTCCACCGCCGATAAAAATAATGTCATACATCGCCTCTACTCCTCAAAGTTTTGTGGATTTAGCACTTCATTTTTTAGATCGCGCATAAATAAGGCCGCTTCATAGCCATTAATTAAACGGTGATCAATCGTTAAGGTCACGGAAATTTTGTTATCGATCAGTCCACCAATGGCGGCAATTCC
Organism: Galenea microaerophila; assembly: GCF_054657255.1. Taxonomy (NCBI): domain Bacteria; kingdom Pseudomonadati; phylum Pseudomonadota; class Gammaproteobacteria; order Thiotrichales; family Piscirickettsiaceae; genus Galenea; species Galenea microaerophila. The sequence goes on along the minus strand of NZ_BAAHWZ010000001.1, from coordinate 539,605 downwards.
TGAGTCATTTTTATTGATCATCGCATCAAAGGATTCCACACCCAACATGCCTAGATTGGAAATACCGAAATTAGAACCTTGCATCTCTTCTGCACGGAAAGATTTCGTTTGAAGTTTATCTTTAAAACGGGCGAGTTGCTTACCAATTTCAACCACAGAAAGCTTGTCCGCCGCTTTAATCACTGGCATATACAGGTTTTTAGCATCTGCCACCGCAATGGCGAGTGAAGCATGTGGATCTATAATCAAATGATCCTTTTCTAGGTGTGAACGAAAAGCTTCATGCGCCATCATCGTCTTAGCAAAAATTTTAATCAGCCAAGTGGTCATACTGTAGTTTTTTTTATGCGCTAAAAGCAGGCTCGCATCCAGGTGATCATAAAGATGATAAATTGGCTTTTGCGCGGCTTCACTCACACTAGCAATAATCGCTTTTTGCATGGAAGTGAGCGGTTGAGGTAAAGCAAGTTGATGCTGTTCAATATAAGCTTGAACCTCAGCTTCATCTATTTTGTGGTTTAAATCAAAGAGCGCATAATCTAAATGATACTGCTCCAATAGTGACAAGGCCTTGGGCGTAAAATAATGCATTTTTAAATAAGCATCAATCTCTTTTTCATGCACAATTTTTGTTGAAGATCGCTTTAAAATGGCCTGAATATCAATGCCATATTGCGCAGCTTTGGCTCTAGCCTTAGGTGAAATGCCGGTTTGTTCCTGAGCTTTAATCGAAGGGATCTTAACGGCAGTGGCTGGCTCATCCGTTTGACTTGAGTCTGCGTTAGGAACAAGCTTTGAAGTCGGTATTTTCTTTTCTATGGGCGTTTGCTCTTTAGCCGGTGCACGGCTTTTTTCTTGTGGCGCTGCTGCTGATGACTCTGAAATAGACTCATTAGATGAGGATTCCGTATCAATCACGGCGATAACTTGTCCAACAGGAACCACTTCATTCTCTTTGACCAATAATTTCTGCACAGTTCCACTCTTAAAGGTCTGCACATCCATAATGGCTTTGTCGCTCTCTATTTCAGCAATCACATCGCCAGTTTTAACCGTTTGCCCCTCTTTCACTTTCCAACTAATTAAGGTGCCCTCTTCCATGGAATCAGACAGCTGTGGCATGACAATTTCATAGCTCATTTTGCTTACCCCATGCAACGATTGCTTGAGTGATCGATTCTGGTGTCGGAATACTACTCAACTCCAAACTTCGATTATAAGGAATAGGAACATCTGCTCCTGCTATGCGCAGGGGCGCAGCATCTAAAGCGTAAAATAGATTTTCGGCTGCCCAGGCCACAATTTGTGCACCATAACCGCCCGTTTTGTGGTCCTCTTCAACCACCACCAGATGGGCTGTTTTCTCAATGGATTGTTTTAAGGTTTCATAATCTATAGGGTTAAGTGCACAGAGGTCGATCACTTCACAACTGCATCCCAGTGTCTTTTCAATTTCAGGCACCGCTTGCATCACATCATCAACCATTTTCAGGTAGCTAATAATCGTGATGTCCTGTCCTGGCTTCACAATTCTTGCTTTAAAAGGGTCTAAAAGCTGTGCAAAATTCACTTCCCCTTTTTTGTTGTACAACAATTCATGTTCAATAAAGATCACAGGGTCATCAGATAAGACGGCATATTTCAATGCATGATACGCATAGTTCACATCACTGGCACTCAAAACCCTTAGACCGGGTACAGCAGAGAGCATCTGTTCATAGCTTTCACTGTGCTGGGCCGCCAGTTGACGACTCACACCTTGAGGGAAACGCACCACCATAGGTAAAACGATTTTGCCATTACTCATGTAATGTAATTTAGCCATATGATTCATAATTTGATCGAAGGCCAAAAGGGAGAAATTTGCAGTCATTATTTCTGCTACTGGGCGTAAACCGCCAATGGCCATTCCCACAGCATTGCCGACAATACTTAATTCAGCAATGGGCGTATCGATCACCCGTTTTTCACCATACTTTTCGACCAAGCCTTCGGTGACTCGATAGCTGCCCCCATAAAGACCCACATCTTCTCCCAAAATGACTACCGTATCATCTGCTTCCATGACTTCATCCAGGGCTTTATTTAAGGCTTCACGATATAGCATGGCGATTCTCCTCATAAAAAACATGTTCAAACAGTGTGTCGGCATCGGGTTCTGGGGAAGTTTCGGCATAGTGAACCGCTTCCTCTACTGCATTTTGTGCACGGTCTTCTATTGTTTTAATTTCTTGGGGTGTCAATTGCCACTTCTCCAGCAAGGATTTTTTAAAGCGTTCAATCGGATCTTTGGCTTTACAATGTGCCATTTCCTGTGCACTACGGTAACGGTTGGCGTCACTCATGGAGTGCCCTTCATAACGGCAGGTAAAGGCTTCGACAAAAATGGGACCATGTCCCATCTCGATTAACTTTTTCGCCTCGCTAATGACTTCATACACCGCTTCTGCATCCATGCCATCCACTTCGTAGGTTGGCATAAAGGGTTCCGCTTTTTTAGCCTGCTCTCTAAAAGGGGCAGCGCGTGTAATTTTAGTGCCAATGGCATACTCATTGTTTTCACATAAAAATAGCAGCGGTAATTTATGCGTGGCCGCAATATTTAAGGATTCAAAAAATGCGCCACCATTAGCAGCCCCATCTCCGAAGATCGCCATGACACCTGCTTCTTCTTGTTGATAGGCTCTAGCATAAGCACAACCCACTGCATTGGGAATGTGTCCGCCAACAATCGCATCTCCACCATAAAAATAGGCATTTGGTTCAAACAGGTGCATTGACCCCCCTTTACCGCCGCTAACGCCCGTTGCTTTACCAAACAACTCAGCCATCACCGCTTTTGGTTCAATCCCGCGAGCCATAGCAATCACATGCTCTCGATAGCTGGCAAAAATATCTCCTTTTTCGAAAGCTTTAACTGCCCCCACGCTTAACGCTTCTTGACCAATATCTAGGTGTAAAAATCCAGATATATTTCCTTTCATATAATGTTCTTTAGCAGCATACTCAAAGGCTCGACCAAGCGCCATCAAATAGTACATCTCTTCTGCGATTAACTTGTTCATTTTCTTTCCTTTATTCACCATAAATCAATAAAAGGCGTCAAGAGCGCGGAACTTTTTTGGCCACAACACACGCATGACTTTTTGAAAAGTCTACACTATTTAGTTCCTAGTTTTTTAATTAAATAATACGGTAAAGATGAAGAAAATGAGAACAGAAAAGTTACATCAAAATGCAAAATATTAAATTTTCATGAATCTTGCACTGAATGATGTTTCTTTGAAAATTAAAAAGATATACTGATTTAAACAATCACTTTCTTAATGCATCTCAAGGAGTTCAGAATGTCACAATATATTAAATGGTTTAAAGAGATCTCAATCGAAGATGTTGATGAAGTAGGCGGTAAGAATGCTTCCCTCGGCGAGATGTATCAAAACCTTACTGCAGAAGGCGTACTCGTGCCAAATGGTTTCGCAGTAACGGCTCATGCCTATAAATATGTTCTGGATGCCAATGATGCATGGGGGCAACTGCATGCACTCCTAGATAACTTAGATGTCAATGATGTGGACGCCCTACAAAAAGCGGGTAAACAGTGTCGTGAAATTGTCTACCAAGCGAAATTACCAGAAGATTTACAATCAGAAATTTTAGCAGGTTTTCAACAACTCAAAGCTGAGTATGGAGAGACGCTTTCACTGGCTGTGCGTTCATCAGCGACAGCAGAAGACTCCCCTGAAGCCTCTTTTGCTGGCCAGAATGATACCTATTTAAATATTTCCACTGAAGAAGCGTTATTAGACGCCTATAAGCGCTGCCTAGCGTCTAACTTCACAGACCGCTCGATTCATTATAAATATGATCATGGGTTTGATTACCTTAAGGTTTATCTTTCTGTGGTCGTAATGAAAATGGTTCGCAGCGATTTGGCTGCAAGCGGTGTTATGTTTTCTCTTGATACCGAAACCGGCTTTAAAGATGTGGTCTTTATCAATGGCGCTTTAGGATTGGGGGAAAATGTTGTGCAAGGCACCATTAATCCAGATGCGTTTTATGTGCATAAACCGACCTTTAAAAAAGGATTTAAAGCGGTGCTCAAACGCTCATTGGGAAGCAAAGAGAAAAAGATGGTCTTATCAGACAATATTAATTTAGACAATATTGCAGTTGAATATACCCAAAACATCCCAACCACACCAGAAGAACAGCATCATTTCTGCATCAGTGATGAAGAGGTGATGGTACTGGCGGATTACGCCATAAAGATTGAAGATCACTATTCTAAAAAAGCAGGCTATCACAAACCTATGGATATGGAGTGGGCCAAAGATGGATTAGATGGCCAACTCTATATGGTGCAAGCACGACCTGAAACCGTTCAATCACAGAAAAAAGGCACTCTACTTGAAACCTATCATCTTAAAGAAACTGGCAAGGTTCTGGTTACCGGACAAGCCATTGGCACCAAAATAGGACAAGGAAGAGCCCACTATATTGCCAGTGTTGATGAACTGGATCAATTTAAAGCGGGTGAAGTGCTGGTAGCAGACACCACCAATCCCGATTGGGAACCGATTATGAAAATCGCAGGTGCCATTATTACCAATAAAGGTGGACGAACCTGTCATGCCGCCATTCTTTCTCGTGAACTGGGTATTCCCGCGGTGGTGGGGTGTGAGAATGCGACCGAAGTGCTTAAAGATGTAGGCGATGTTACTGTGAGTTGTGCCGAAGGTGATATTGGCCGTGTTTATGAAGGGCTTCTGGAGTATGAAGTCATTCAAACCGATTTAAGTCACCTTCCAAAAACTAAAACTGAAATTATGATGAACTTAGGTAATCCTGATTTGGCCTTTTCTCTAGCTTCTTTACCCGTAGATGGAGTCGGATTAGCCAGAATGGAGTTTATTATCAATGAATACATCAAAGCACACCCCATGGCTCTTAAACATCCTGAAAAAGTGGATGAAGCCACTCGAGAAAAGTTAGAAAGCTTATCTCAAGCCTATACTTCTATGGAAGATTTCTTTATCAAAACCCTTTCAGAAGGGGTCGCCACCATCGCTTCAGCCGTCTATCCAAAGCCTTGCGTGGTTCGCATGAGTGATTTTAAATCCAATGAATATGCTTCCCTACTCGGTGGAGAAATTTTTGAAATCAAAGAAGATAACCCAATGATTGGTTTCCGTGGTGCGTCCCGCTACTCACATCCAAATTATGAAGAAGGCTTTGCCCTGGAATGTGCCGCGATGAAACGTGTACGTGATGAGATGGGCTTTGAAAATGTCATCTTAATGATTCCATTTTGCCGTCGTGTTAATGAAGGTGAACGTGTCTTAGAGACGATGAAAAAATATGGACTCAAAAAAGGGGAAAATGGTCTCCAAATTTATGTCATGTGTGAAATTCCCAACAACGTTATTCAAATTGATCGCTTCAGCCAACTATTTGACGGCTTCAGCATTGGCAGTAACGATTTAACCCAATTGACATTGGGGGTCGATCGAGACAGTGAAGTGGTGGCTTTTGACTATGATGAACGGGATGAAGGGGTTAAAGAGATGATTCGTTTAGCAGTCGAAGGTTGTCAGCGCAATCATCGCCATAGCGGCATCTGCGGTCAAGCTCCATCAGATTATCCTGAAATCGCAGAATATCTTGTCAAATTAGGGATTGATTCGATCAGTCTCAATCCAGACAGTGTTCTCAGAACCATTGAAGACATTGCTAAGCTTGAAAAAACCTCATAAAAATAGGAAATTTCTCTATAATTTAAAAACTAGCTATTCACGCTTTTAATGGAGTTGATTTGGATAGTAGTCACTTTCTTGCATTAATACAAAAGACGGAGGGATAGATCATGAATGAAAGTCAGCAAAAACTTTTAGAAATCAATGAATTAATAACAAATTTAAAAAAAGAACTCCCTGATGAAATAAATGCTTTTATGCACTTTGCTCAGCAAACAGAAAAAGCGGGGGCAATTCAGACTAAAGATAAGGCATTGATCAATGTGGCTTTAGCTGTTTCAGCTCAATGCGAATGGTGCATAACCTTACACGTCAAAAATGCAATAGATGCTGGCGCCACTGAACAAGAGGTTTTAGAAGCCGCAATGCAGGCTGTGTTAATGCATGGCGGGCCAGCATTGATGTATATCATACAAGTTAAACATGCGATTGCCAACTTAACGCAATAATAAACCGGTATTCCACCCATATAGATGTGCGTTTACCTACCTTTTAAATCTATTGATAAAAGAGTGTAAACGCTCATCGAAAAATAGCTCAAATCCATGTACATTCCAAAACGAGATTTCTCAGGTTTGTCTACCACGCGATTCAAAATGGCGCATTCTTCTTTCGACCAATCCATATCATCCCGCTTTTTGATTGTCCGGCAAAACCAAATTCAACTCCAAAACTTCTACGCCATTGGCTTCATCAATGGAAATTTGTAGATTTTCCGAATCAATTTCTACATATTTTGCGATCACTTGTAAAATCTCTTCACGCATTTGAGGCAGATAAGTTGGGGCTTTGCGTTCTGAGCGTTCATGCGCTAATAAAATTTGCAACCGCTCTTTCGCCACGGTTGCACTTTTCTTCTTGCGCTGTCCTAAAAAATAATCTAATAATGCCATGGCTTATTTCCCAAATAGTTTTTGAAGTAACCCTTTCTTTTCCACCTGTAAAAAGCGATGTGGCTTCTCTTCTCCTAAAAAACGATCAATAATGTCTTTATAGGCCTCAGCTGCATCGGTATTTTCCAAAAGAATCACTGGAGTACCGGCATTGGACGCATTCAAAACTTCTTCAGATTCTGGCACAACACCTAATAATGGAATTTTCAAAACATCTTCTACGATGTCTTCCGCAGACATCATCTCACCTGTTTCAACCCGTTCGGGGTTATAACGTGTCAAAATTAAATGTTCAACTATGGGTTCTGCCCCTTCTTCAGCTCGTTTAGACTTGGCTTGTAAAATCCCTAAAATACGGTCAGAGTCACGCACAGATGAAACTTCTGGATTGGTGACAATTAAAGCTTCATCTGCATAATAAAGGGCCAATTGCGCGCCTTTTTCAATCCCTGCAGGAGAATCGCAGATGATAAAATCAAAACCATCTGATTTTAGGTCTTCAATGACCTGACCTACACCTTCTTTTGTTAGCGCATCTTTATCACGCGTCTGAGAAGCCGCTAAAATATAGAGATTATTGACACGCTTATCCCGAATCAAAGCTTGTTTTATAGAAGCTTCACCTTGAACCACATTAACAAAGTCATAAACCACACGGCGTTCAACGCCTAAAATTAAATCTAAATTACGCAAACCCACATCAAAATCAATCACTGCGACCTTGTATCCTTTTTGTGCCAAACCAGTTGCAAAACTGGCACTGGTGGTGGTTTTTCCCACACCACCTTTTCCTGAGGTCACCACAATCACTTTAGACATTTTTTCTCCTTACTGTTACTGGCTGCTATCTTTAAATATTATGAATTTAAAGGCGTAAAAGCGAGTTGTTCGCCATCAAGCATAACAGCGACTCGACATCCTTTATATTTATCATCAATATCTTCATCAAGTTGATACATTCCCGCAATACAAATCAACTCTGGCTCTAATGCATCCGCAAAAATTTGAGCAGAAGTTTCCCCGCTGGCACCTGCAAAAACCTTGCCTCGAACCTTGCCCAATATATGAACATGTCCATCAGCCACAACCTCGGCACCTGGGTTGATATCGCCCATGACAATCAAATCACGATCTTTTGCATAGACTTGCTGACCAGAACGCACCGTCCCTTTTACAAGGTGCGCGGTTTTTAATCCTGGAGACTCGGGTTGCGTATTTTCAGTGGCAACTGCTTTTTTCTTTTTCTCTTTTTTTCGTTTTTCTTCTTTAGGAAACAGTGCTAATCCAGCATATTCAGCCTGTTCTTGTATCTGAGGATCATCCGTCCGAATGCCAATGGGAATCATCTGCAGTTGATGCAACTGTTCCACCAATAGCGCCAAATAAGTCGCATCTTCAATCTTTACCTTCGGTTCAATCACTATAGGAATACCTGTAAAAAAAGCAGGCGCCTTTTCAACTTTTTTGACAATGGCTGCTTTTGTGACTGCAATATCCTCATTTAATAACTGTAGAACCGTTAAAGAGAGAATCGAGCCCTTTAAATCAATTACTTTATCCATATAAAACTTAGAAGCCTAAAAATTGAGTAAATGCTACTCTAGTAGAGAAAGGGTGTCAATTAAACTATGAAGCCAGAATTCGCATATCGCTCGTTAAAAGGCCTTATTCTGTTTTATACTATACATTATTCCAACATCTTAATTAGGAGACATCTATGAAACGCGTTGAACTACATATTTCAGGGACAGGGGGAGAATACTTTGCGGGCTATCTTACACCAGAGCAAAAAGAAGCCGTACTTGCCGATGATTATATCCCGTGTGAATCCATTATCACCGAAAACCAAGAGTACGATCTCACCACCATTGACCACATTTTTCATTACTATACAGCCAATGCATTAGATTTAGACATAGAAATGGTTTCTGAAGATGAGGAAGATAATGAAGATGAAGAGACATTATTTTTAGCTGAAGAAATTCGCACTTTTAATATCTTAACCATCAAACCCTCTGCTGCCGATGCAGTGCGTCGAGGGATCATTCATTCAGAAGAAGAAGCCTCACAACAACAGTTGGCCAGCTTAGCGGTTGTGCAAAAAGAGCAAGGGGATTGGTTCGATCTTGAAATTGATTTAGAAGAGGGAGAAGAGTTTGATGCCAATAAGCTCATCTTCGGTACCTTCTCTTTACAAGAAATCCTAAATGAAGATGAAATCATCATTAAAGCTTATTATGGAGATATCGACTCTGAAGCTTTTGGTGTTTTCCAAGCGCAACTATCAGAATATTTTGCGACCGGTAAATATACACTAACCGATACCGAACAAGAAATGGCTTCAGAGCCCTATCCGCCTGCTTCTGTCAAAGAGTTAGAAATCAATACCGAAATCGCAGGAGAAGCCTTTCCACTAGGCTGTGAAATGCGCGTGATGGATGTCATTAATGAAGAAATTTTAAAAGAAGGCAGCCGATGAAAGATCAATTCCGCTCTTTAACCGATGAAGAGCGTCATATTATTGAACTTAGGGGGACAGAGCCCCCTTTTTCAGGAGAATATACAGATTTATTCCAACCTGGAATTTATCACTGTAAGCGATGTGATGCACCACTTTATAACGCATCGGCTAAATTTCACAGCGGCTGTGGGTGGCCAAGTTTTGATGAAAGCATAGAGAATAAGGTTCAAACTCGCGCTGACCCTGATGGAAGACGCACTGAGATCATTTGTGCCAATTGTCAGGCGCATTTAGGCCATGTATTTTATGGTGAAGGGTTCACACCCAAAAATACACGCCATTGCGTGAATTCACTGTCTCTTATTTTTAAACCTGAGCCTAATAATGACTAACCTGATGAAAGCTTATTTCGCAGGGGGCTGCTTCTGGGGAGTTGAATATCTCTATCAACAGTGTCCCGGTGTGATTAAAGCTACCAGCGGTTACATGGGAGGGCAAATTGCCCACCCGACTTATGAACAGGTCTGTCAAAAGAATACGGGACATTTAGAAACAGTTGAAGTTTTGTATGACCCTAACCAAGTCGACTTTACAAGACTGGCAAAACTATTTTTTGAAATTCACGACTTTGAACAAACGAATGGTCAAGGGCCCGACTTAGGCCCTCAATATCTGTCTGCTGCATTTTATCAAAATGATGCAGAGAAACAGATTTTGTTAAAATTGATCAACATATTACAAAATTTAGGCTATCAACCTGCAACTCAATTGATTGATGCTAGGCAACACATCTTTTACCCTGCCGAAGCCTACCATCAAAATTATTACCAAAAAACAGGAAAACGCCCTTATTGTCATCAAAGACGTCCCATTTTTAAATAAATCTAATGTAATTGTTCTGTGTTATTCAATTTCACCAAACATGGAATCAATATCGATCAAAATGACTACATTATTATTGTAATGCGCAATCGCTTGAATATGGCGATTATCTACTCGTTTTGATTCTTTTCCAGTTGTAATGGTATCGAACTTATCTTCAGGAATATCTTTGACTTCCATTACGGAATCAACTAAGACCCCCACCATTTGATCTTCAGACAGTTCAAAAATAATGATCCGTGAAAGATCATCATGTTCTTTAGGTTGAATCCCAAAAAATCGACGCAAATCTAAAATGGTGACGATCACCCCACGAACATTAATGACACCCAAAACTTGCGCTTCTGTCCCTGGTACAGGTCGAATTGTTGAAACTCTTAGAACCTCTTTAATGCGCTTAACATCTACCCCATAAATTTCAGAATCCAGCTGGAATAAAACACAACGCATGGTTGGTCCAATAACTTCATCATCCAGATCAGGCATAGAGTTTGGTTGCTCTAACATTGTTGTTTGATTTGTAAATTCCACTATCTTCCCTTCCTATTGAAAACGTTGAATTACGCCTGGTAAATCCAAAATCAACGCAATATTACCATTACCGGTAATGGTTGCGCCTGCATAACCTTCAATATGCTTTAACATCATTCCCAGTGGCTTAATCACAACTTCTTCTTGACCATCTACTTGATCCACCACCAGTCCTACACGTTGATTACCCACTAAAACAATCACCACCTTATTATCGGAATAGTCATGCTTTTCATTCTCTGGCGATAACCACTCTGTTAAGAAAAATAAGGGGATGCTTTTTTCACGAAGCCGAACCATCATTTGTCCATCAATGCGATTGGTTTGTTCTTCGTCATAATCAAAAATTTCTTGAACACTGGTTAAAGGAATGGCATAACTTTCTATACCAAAACTGACCATAAGCGTCGGTAAAATAGCTAAAGTGAGCGGAACACGAATAATAATTTGGGTCCCTTCATCTAACACAGAATTAATTTCAATGCTCCCATTGAGCTTTGAAATCATGTTTTTCACCACATCCATGCCGACGCCACGACCGGAAATATCACTAATGGTTTCAGCTGTAGAAAAACCTGCGGCCATAATCAATTCAAAAGCTTCTTTGTCAGTCAATTGATTGGCGGTGACCTCATCCATCAATCCTTTTTCAACAGCTTTTCTTCTCAATGCATCAGGATCCATCCCACGTCCATCGTCCGTGATAGAAAGTAAAATATGATCCCCTTCCTGCTTAGCTTCTAGAATAATCTTACCAACGCGAGGTTTACCTTTCTTCTCCCTTTCCTCGGGCAATTCAATTCCATGATCAACAGAATTTCGGATCAAATGCACTAACGGATCCGCAAGGGCTTCTACCAAATTTTTATCTAAATCTGTCTCTTCTCCTCTCAACTCAAGCTCAATCTCTTTATTGAGTTTTCTTGCCAAATCACGAACCACTCGAGGAAAACGGCCAAAGACCTTTTTCACCGGTTGCATACGGGTTTTCATCACCGAGTTTTGTAAATCTGTGGTCACATGGTCTAAATTGGCAACTGCTGTAGCCAAGTCATCCCCAGAATCATGACTGTCTTTAAGTGTTAATAAGCGGTTTCTCACTAACACCAATTCACCCACTAAATTCATAATCTCATCTAGTCGACGAGTATCCACTCGAACCGTTGATTCAGTGGTATTAGAGGATTTTGCAGGAGAAGGTTTATGATCTTTTTTCTCTTCCGACTTCATTTGCGGACTCTCTTTTTTTGGATTGACTGCAGTCGGCTTAACATTTTCTATCGGTGTATTTTCTGATTTCTCAGGGGGGTTAGTGGGTTCCCCTGAAATCAAGCTATCTCTCTGTTGTAGTAATTGTTCAAATTCTTCATCACTAATTTCACCGTCTGGGTCCACCCCTTCAGGTAATTCAAGTTTCACTTCTGGCGTTGTAGGCGTACTCTCAACATGACTTGAAATTTTTTCTTCCCGTTGAGCCAGTAAGGCTTCAAATTCATCATCACTAATTTCGCCCTCTGGATCTACGCCTTCCGGTAATTCCAACTGAACATCGACAACAGAAGCGTCAGTTTCTACTTTTGTATCTTCTTGAGATGCTTCCGGAACCTGCCCTTTACTATAGGCGTCTAATTCCTGTAACAGTTCTGGATCTACATCAGATAGCTCACGCTCCCCCTCATTCAAAGCTTGAATGTACTCTGAAATCACATCAAAAGCTCTAAGAATGGCATCAGCAACATTATTATCATAAGCCAAATCACCATTTCGAATCTTATCAAATACATTTTCAGCACGGTGACAGACTTCTATTAATGGCTTAACCCCTAAAAATCCTGCACCGCCTTTAATGGTGTGAAAAGCGCGAAACACCGCATTTAACAGCTCTGTATCATCTGGTGTCTTTTCTAAATCAACCAGCATTTCATTAAGCTGCTCAACCAGCTCCATTGCTTCGACTAAAAAGTCCTGTAAAATTTCTTCATCCACTGCAAGGCTCCTTCCAGGTCTAGTTTTTCTGACTTTCTCAATGCTTAAGTCAAAGCAAGCTTCATGCCATAAAAAAGAGGGTTGTTTGTCTATTGCTGAGCAACTGGCACTTTTTTCCTTTCAAATCCCTAAATTTGCCAATAAGTCATCGACATCGCCTTGATCGGAAACAGCATCTTGTTTGGATTTTTGTGTGACATTGGGGCCCATTCCTTTTTCACGTTCCGCTTGCTTTTCCGCTTCTGTTTTATTCGAAATAAAATCATAATCAATGCCAGACTTTTCAATTAATGTTTTTAAATTTCGTTCCAGCTCTGTGACTAAGTGAATCACTTTTTTCAAAACCTGACCCGTTAAATCTTGAAAGCCTTGAGCAAGTATTATTGTATTAATTAAACTCATCGCTTCTTGAATTTGATTTTTTACTGACTCTTGTTCAGCTTCATTCAAAGCTTGTTCTAAAGTCTCATAGATTTTCTCTGCGGCTTCCAATGTAGAATGACTGGCTTTTTCAGTTTCTTCGATGACATAATTCAATCTTTCAGTGGCATCGGGCAAATCATGTTTCGCCTGAGTCAGTAAATCGGTTTCTTCAGCAAATGAGATTAAGGTGTTTTGAATCTGGTTTGCCAAATCCTCCATGCCCTCCACAATCTCCCTTTCTGATTGAGCAAACAGCTGATGCAAAAGTTCATCACCTTTTTGAAAATTTTGCTCGATGATGGCTTGTTTTAATGCTTCTACAGTTTCTAACTCTATATTTTCACTTAGCATTTTTCTCTCCTAATAAAAAAGCCCTGCTTTTATTTGTAAAAAGCTAGGGCTTAGTTAATATCGATGATTCATTTGATTTTTATTGAGCTGATGCTTGTGCTTTTTTCTTTTCCGCCTGCCGCTGAAAAATCTTTTGAATTTTTTCATTTAACGTTGCAGCAGTAAAAGGCTTCACAATATAACCATCAACGCCTGCTTGTGCTGCCTCTAAAATTTGACTACGTTTTGCCTCCGCAGTAATCAGCAAAAAAGGCGTATCTTTTAATTTAGGATCCGCCCTCACATGACGCAATAAGTCGATACCTGTCATTTTAGGCATATTCCAGTCACTGACGATAAAGTCATATTTACCGGTTTGAATCATGGGCCATGCGGTTGCACCATCATCCGCTTCATCAAACTTACTGAAACCAAGCTCTTTAAGTAAATTCTTTACGATACGACGCATTGTAGAAAAGTCGTCTACAATTAAAATATTAATGTCTCTATCAAGATTCATCAGCATTCCCTATTTTTTGTAGTTTTAATTATGTACCATGATATATTTCTCAAATCAAAAAATTCAAGACTATATCCACTCTGATAAACGAGATCTCAACCGTTTAATCGCTTGACTATGAATTTGGCTGACTCGAGATTCACTGACTCCAAGCACTTCACCAATTTCTTTGAGGTTTAATTCCTCATCATAGTAGAGCGCCATCACAAGTTTTTCCTTTTCTGGCAAATTGCCAATTTCTTGACTTAACTGCTGCTGAAAACGCTCCTCAGCTAATTCCGCCACAGGTGTTTTCGTTTGTGCCAACATTCGATCTTCTGAAAGCTCGTCATGATCAGGTTCATCTATAGACAACAGTTGTGTGGAATTTGTGTCTTGCAAGATATGATAATACTCTTCTAGACTCACACCCATTTCATTAGCGACCTCTTCATCTCTCGCTTCTCTACCAAGTCTTGACTCAACCCGATTAATCGCTTCAGCGACTTCTCGTCCCTTTCGATAGACTGAACGAGGTGTCCAATCTCCCTTACGAATTTCATCCAGCATCGCCCCACGAATACGAATTCCCGCAAAAGTTTCAAAGCTGGCTCCCTGAGCGGCATTATATTTGGCGGCTGCCTCAATTAACCCTATTGTTCCAGCTTGAATGAGATCTTCAACAAAAACACTGGCTGGTAAACGCCCTTTCAAGTGATACGCAATGCGCTTGACTAATGGCAAGTAGTCCTCGATTTTTATTTCTTCTGTTTGAGTACTCTTCGCAATATTTGCGTATGCCTGTGTCCCTGTCATTCGTTGTTTCAACCCTTATGTATTTTGTTGAAAAAGCTGCTCAACAAAAAATTGTAAATATCCTGTAGGCCCCTTTTGCACAGGCCAGGATTCAACTTTCCGGGCAATTTGACGAAAAGCTTTTGCCGCATCACTATTCGGACTGGCAATGGTTACCGGTGTTTGCTTCTGCACAGCTGCACGAAGATCATGATCAAAAGGAACACTTCCCAAATAGTCGATGGCGACATCTAAAAATTGATCACACACCTTTGCTAACTTTTGATAAAGCATTTCACCATGTTTGGAAGTTCGTGTCATATTAGCCAATAATCTAAAACGGGTCAATCCAAAATCTTTACTTAAAACCTTTATCAATGCATAGGCATCGGTAATAGAAGCCGGCTCATCTGTAACCACTACAACCACTTCTTGTGCAGCTCGACAGAAACTGACAACGCTATCTGCAATACCGGCAGCTGCATCCACAATCAAAATATCTAGATCATCACTTAATTCTGAGAAAGCATTAATAATGCCAGCATTCTCCATGGGAGAGAGTTGTGCCATTCTTTTCACGCCTGAGGCCGCAGGAATCACTTTTAACCCTGCTGGTCCTTCTATCATGACCTCTTTTAAACTCTTTTCACCATCTAAAACATGAGAAAGATTATATCGAGTTTGTAAACCTAACATAATATCGACATTAGCCAGCCCCATATCCGCATCCATCAATAGGACACGATGACCTAACTTACTGAGACTCACACCCAGGTTAACCGAAATATTGGTTTTACCGACGCCCCCTTTTCCACTGGCAACCGTAATCACCTTGACTGGTTTTCGACCTTCTGTTCTTTGTCGATCCGCATCATGTGAAATTTCTGCAGTTTGTCTTGTTTGAGCTTGCATGGCTCTTAGGCCTGCAGCCTGATCTTTAACCATCACTCACTTCCTTTCCCATTCCCAATCTTAATGCTTCATTATAAGAACGATAATGTTGATTCTGCTGACTCAAAACAATCGCTCTATCAATCAATGTCCTAACATCTGCTCTTTCTAAATCTTCCGGCACTTTTTGCCCATTTGAGATGTAGGAGAGTGGCAGTTTATTTTCAATAAGGACTGTTAAAATATTCCCTAATTGCAACGCCTCATCCATTTTCGTCATGACACACCCTTCTAATCCAATCTGATCAAAGGCTTGCACGATATCTTGCATGACATGCAGTTGAGTAGCTGCTGACATTACTAAGTAATTATGAACTCTATCAAAGGCTTCTTGATGTGCCGTTAGCTGTTGTGAGAGTTTTATATCTCTTTGGCTCATGCCCGCCGTGTCAATCAAAATTAATTTTTTGTGTGCCAATGAGGCTAATAAATTATAAAGCTCAGCTTGCGTACTGGCCACATACACTGGTACGCCAATTAAATCCGCAAAGGTTTTAAGTTGTGCCTGAGCGCCAATTTTATAGCAATCTGTCGTCACCAAAGCAAGAGCATTTGGGGCATTACGCATGACAAAACGACTGGCCATCTTGGCAATAGTGGTTGTTTTACCCACCCCTGTTGGGCCTACTAAGGCCACAATTCCACCTTTTTCAATAATATCTTCTTGATGGACAGGTACCCTGGCCTCAATTTCTTGCAGAATTAATCCCCATGCACGCTCAAAAGAGATATCTACGCTATTGACTAAATCTTGTGACAGTTCCCAACCAATCCCCAAACGCATCAAACGTTTAATTAGATCTACCTTATGCGGTTCCATCGCCTCAGAGTGATTCCATGCCAACCCCGAAAGCTGATTTTCTAACATATTGCGCACAGCTTGCAGCTCTTGAGCCATTTTAGAAATCTCTAATTGAGATTGCTGGGTACTGGCAGGCTCTATTTCATTCGAAACATAATGCGTTCTTGAACCACGCGCTTTCTCTTTCGCTAAACGCGCCTTCTCTTCAAGCACTTCAGGATCAATCGCCGCCACCACTTCAATGCCTTCATCCGTATTTCGGGTGGACATAATGACAGCTTCTGGACCTAACTCTTCCCTAATAAGCGCCATAGCTTCTCGCGAAGTCGGTGCGACATAACGCT
The DNA here is from genome assembly GCF_054657255.1 of Galenea microaerophila. NCBI lineage: Bacteria > Pseudomonadati > Pseudomonadota > Gammaproteobacteria > Thiotrichales > Piscirickettsiaceae > Galenea > Galenea microaerophila. Next base: position 522,952 of record NZ_BAAHWZ010000001.1, on the reverse strand, counting down.
TAAGCTTCATTCATTTTCCCCTTGTGCAGCATTCTGCCCCACATTTGCCACCACTTTAATTCGACGATTTTCTGGAATTTCAGAATATGCCAATACATGCAATGTGGGCAAACTATGCTTAAATAATCTAGCTAGCTGCGCGCGAATTTGAGGGGCAACCAATAATATCGCCGGATGCCCTTCATTTTCAATCTTTTGTACCTCATCTCTGAGCGCACTGTGCAATCTTTCCGCCAAGCCGGGATCTATCGCAATTTGTCCCTCAGGTACGCCTTGAGTCGCTTGAAGCAATAACTGTTCCAACCCAGGATCTAAAGTAATGACTTGCAACTCATCTTCAGATCCTGCAATCTCTTGAACAATCGCTCGACCTAATCCTTCACGAACATATTGTGTCAGTACATAAGGATCCTGAGTCATTGCCGCTTTTTCAGTGAGCACTTCTAAAATCGTTCGCATATCTCGAATAGGGACATTTTCCATAATTAAATTTTGCAAAATTTGCACCAGCGTCGAAAGTGGCAATTTATCGGGTATCAGGTCTTCCACCAGTTTAGGATAATTCTGTTTCACCTTATCCAATAATTTCTGCACTTCATCATAGCCCAACAATTCATAAGCATAGTCTTTAATGACCTGACTTAAATGGGTAGCGACAACCGTGCTGGCATCAACCACAGTATAGCCTAAAGCTTGAGCTTGTTCACGATCACTCGGATCAATCCAAACAGCATCCAAACCAAAAGTGGGATCCTTGGTTTGAATCCCCTGTATCTCTCCAAAGACTTGCCCAGGATTTATGGCCAATTCTTTATCCGGATAAACTTCGCCTTCACCAGCGACCACCCCATGCAGCATAATCCGGTATTGATTCGGACCCAGGTCTAAGTTATCTCGAATATGCACAGATGGGATTAAAAACCCTAATTCTTGAGAGAGCTTACGGCGTAAACCTTTAACTCTATCTAAAAGCTGTCCATTCTGAGCTGGATCAACCATTGGAATCAAGCGATATCCCACCTCTAATCCTAATGTATCAACATTTTGCACATCTTCCCAGCTTAATTCGGTTGCAGTCTCTTCTTCTGCTTCCGTAGACTCTAACCCCTCTTCAGCTTCAATTTGTTCCGCTTCTTTTTGTTTTTTGGAAATCAACCAAGCACCCAAGCCAGCTACGGCCGCAAAGGTCAAGAAAGCTAAGTTTGGCATTCCCGGAATTAAACCAAAAATGGCAACAATCCCAGCGGTCACCCCTAAAGCTCGAGGGCTGCCAAACATTTGCTTCATCAATTGTTCATTAATCTCACCTTTATCCCCCGCAACGCGCGTAACAATAATTGCTGTAGCGGTTGAGAGTAACAGGGCTGGGATTTGTGCAACCAAACCATCCCCTAAAGTGAGTAAGGTATAAACTTTGACTGCATCTGAAAAAGACATCCCATGCTGTCCCATACCAATGGCAAAACCACCAATAATATTAATAAACAGAATGACAATGCCTGCAATGGCATCTCCTCTTACAAATTTACTGGCACCATCCATTGAACCATAAAAGCTGGCTTCTGCTGCTATCTCTTCTCGCCGTTTTTGCGCTTCTTCTTGCGTAATTAGACCCGCATTCAGGTCAGCATCAATTGCCATCTGTTTTCCGGGCATCGAGTCCAAGGTAAATCGTGCACTGACCTCTGCTACGCGACCTGCGCCTTTGGTAATCACCACAAAGTTAATCACCACCAAGATCGCAAAAACCACTAACCCCACAGCATAGTTACCACCAATTACAAATTCCCCGAAGGCTTCGATCACATGTCCAGCTGCTTGGGGCCCATTATGTCCTTCTAATAAAATCACTCGCGTTGAAGCGATATTTAATGCCAAACGAAAAAGCGTTGCCACCAAGATAATGGTCGGGAACACTGCAAAATCTAACGGACGCTTGGCATAAAGCGTGACCATTAAAACAACTAAGGAAAGCGCAATATTAAAGGTAAAAAAGACATCCAATAAAAATGGTGGCAGCGGAATTACCATCATCGCCAACAAAGCTAAAATCGCAATGGGGATCCCTAACCCACTGGCTACAAAGTTCTTAACTTGTTGAACGATTTGCTTAACATCCATAAATATCTATTATTGTTCTACTTGAAGCGCTTCAGGAATCGGCAGATTATTAAAATCAACTTCTGCCACCTTTTGTCCCTGACGCAACTGAAAAACATAAGCTAAAATTGCTGCTACCGCTTTAAACAGTTCGTAAGGTATGGGTTGATCAATCTCAGCATTATAGTATAAAGCACGTGCCAATGGCGGCGCTTCTACCACAGGAATATTATGCTCTTGAGCAATGACTCGAATTTGACTGGCCATAAAATCCGCACCCATTGCCACAACGACCGGCTCTTGCATCTGCTCTGGATCATATTTTAATGCCACTGCAAAATGTGTCGGGTTGGTTACAATAACATCTGCTTCTGGAACTTTCTGCATCATTCTCTGCTGAGCCATCTGTCGTTGTAACTGACGAATTCGACCTTTAACTTCCGGATTCCCTTCTTGCTGTTTAAACTCCTCTTTCACTTCTTGCTTTGTCATTTTTAACTGTTTCGTATGCTCCCATAGTTGAAAAGGGACATCAATCATCGCCACGATTAACAGGGATAAACTCACAAAGACAAAAGCTTGCATAATTAAAATGGCTGAATGCAGCATCCCTTGGTAAAGGGACTCTTGACTGACAGCCAACACTTGATCAAAAACACTGTATAAATAATAGGTGGCCACAGCCGTCACCAATAAAAATTTTGCGAGTGCTTTTAAAAGCTCCATCAATGCCTTAAGAGAAAACATTCTTTTAAAACCTGAAATCGGATTCAACTTACTCAGCTTGGGCACCCAAGTAGAGGTAGAAAAACTCCAACCCCCTAACAGCATTGGCGAAACAATCGCAATCAAGACCATTAAAAATAGAAAAGGCAATGACATGATTAACGCTTCATTAAAAAGCTCAAAAATGAGACCGGCCATTTTTTGGAGGTCAAAAGCATAGGATCGGTCAAAAGAGAGCCCTTTGGTCATGATGGTAATAAAGCCCTCCATCATCCCCTGACCAAAAAAAAGAAAATAAAGCGCCGCTGAAAGCGTCATCAAGAGCGTCGTCAACTCTCTAGACCGCGGTATTTGACCTTTTTCTCTCGCTTCTCGAAGTTTTTTCTCGGAGGGGTCTTCTGTCTTTTCTGAACCGTCTTCGTTCTCAGCCATGATTCACTTACTTTTCTCGTTTAAAAGTGAAGCTGACGTACAACGTCAACTGCCCGATTCATCAGTTCTTGAAAATGGGGCACCAGTACTGGTGTTGTGAGATAGAGCAACACAAGCCCCGCAATTAAAGTAATGGGAAAGCCCACAGCAAAAATATTTAAAGCAGGCGCCGCACGCGAGATAACGCCAAATGCAATATTCACCAACAACAGTGCGGTCACAGCTGGTAAGGCAATTAATAAGCCTGCACTAAAAATAAAGCTGCCAAATTGATAAACACTTTTTAAACTCTCTATCGAGAGCGCATGTAATGAAACCGGCAAATATTCAAACGATTGGCTCAACAATTGAATGACCAATAAATGACCGTTCATATCCAGAAATAGGAGTGAGACTAAAATTATATAGTATTGACTGACAACGGGTGATTGCACACCCGATGCTGGATCCACCATTGTCGCAAAAGACAACCCCATGGCTAAAGCAATCATATGACCTGCAAAGACAAATGCTTGAAAAACCACCAGAAAAATGACGCCCATGGCTAAACCAATCACCACTTGTTGCAAAATCAATAAAATTCCAGCCCAAGTAAAGGGCGAAACCGCTTCTGGCAGAGTTAAATTAGGGGCAATCACCATGGTAATGAAGATAGAGAGAATGATTTTAGAACGATTACTGACTGCTTGACTACTAAAAATTGGCAGAACAGCAAACATTGCCGTCAAGCGAACAAAAGGGTAAAAGTAAAGACTGATCAGTTGTAAAAATTCAGAGTAGGAGAAGGTCACGACCCTTTTCCTATCCAATCAAATTCGGAATATTGGTATAAAGTTCTCGGGTAAAAGAAAGCAAGGTATCCATCATCCACGGGCCTGCTAAAATTAACACCAAAACCACTGCTGCCAACTTAGGAATAAAACTTAAGGTCATCTCATTGATTTGCGTAGCCGCTTGAAACATCCCGATCAACAATCCAACGATCAGTGTAGGAATAAGCAACGGAGCTGAAAGCAGGATAACCACTTCCAACATTTTCTGTCCCAAAGTCAGTACTGTATCGGGTTGCATTTAAACGCCTCCAGAAACTACAAAACTATTGGCCAAAGTCCCCATAATCAATGTCCAACCATCAATTAAAACAAATAACATGAGTTTGAAAGGCAGGGAGATAATCATGGGTGAGAGCATCATCATCCCCATGGACATCAATAAGCTAGCAATCACCAAATCAATAATTAAAAAAGGAATGAAAATCATAAAACCGATTTGAAAGGCCGTTTTTAACTCACTGGTCATAAAAGCGGGAATTAACACCTTAAAAGGCACAGTTTCTGGTTCATCCAACTTCACATCTGCCATCTCTGCAAACATAGACAGATCATCTTCCCTTGTTTGTTGCAGCATAAAAGTATGCATTGGTTTACTTGCGATTTCGACCGCCTGCGTAAATTTAATTTGTTCGTTTAAATAGGGTTTTACGGCTTGATCATAAATCTTATCCAAAATAGGTGACATGATAAACAGCGTCAGAAACAGTGCCAACGAGATTAACACACGGGTCGAAGGTGTTTGCATAGTCCCTAGAGCTTGTCGCAAAAGTGCCAACACCACAATAATGCGTAAAAAAGAGGTGGTTGCAATTAACAAGGCTGGCAAAAGCGTCAACCCTGTCATTAACAATAAAATTTGAATGGTCAGCGTATAATCTTGATTACCCTGTGCATCCGTTTGCACTGTAAAAGCCGGAATGCCAGGTTCAGCAAACGCCCCTAATGGAAGCAGACAACCGATAAGAATTAAAAGAAACAGTTTTTTCACGGGTTTGATGATGGCCTTTTTTTATCATGCATGCTTTTTGACGCTTGTAAAGCTTCCTGTAATTTTGCCGAAAATCGATTAGCAGTCACGTCCCCTTCTTCTATTTTTATCGGTTCCGTTAAAGTATATAAGTGGGTAATTTGACTAGGTGTCACACCAATAACAATCTGCTCTTCACCAATTTGCAATAATACCACTTTTTCACGCTGCCCTAAAGCAATGCCTCCTAAGACTTTTAATTGACCATTTGCTGCACCATTAACATGTGCATAACGCTTTAGAAGCCAAGCCGCAAAAAAGATAATCAGCAGAATTAAAATCAACGACAGTAAAATTTGCAAAAAATAATCACTAGGTTGAACCGTAGCGGCAATTTTTACTTTTTCTGCTGTTTCTTCTGCTGAGTTTTCAGCCATAACCATTAATGGCGAGCTCATCAAGCCAATAAATAGCCCTCTCTGTAATAGATCTGGCCATCGCCTTAAGGAATACTGTTTCATTATTTAAGATTTTTTATCCGCTCTTGAGGACTGACCACATCTGTTAGACGAACCCCAAACTTATCATTAATCACGACCACTTCACCATGCGCTATCAAAGTCCCATTCACTAAAAGATCGAGCGGCTCTCCAGCTAATCGATCCATCTCAATGACAGAACCTTGCGTATAAGAGAGTAAATTACGAATAGTTGCCTTAGTGCGTCCAATTTCCAACTGTAAGGTGACCGGAATGTCCAAAACCACATCTAAATCTACCTTGTCACCCTCCTCTCCTCTTTCTGCTTTAATTGCATCAAAAGTTTCCTGACTTAACTCATCTTGCGTCGCTTCTGCCTGTTCATTTAAAGCAGCGCCCCAAGGATCTTCCTCTTCAATAGCTTCAGGTTCATCTGCATTCTCTTTTGCAGCCGCTTGCTCATTCAGAGCATCCCCCCATGCACTTAAATCATCTTCTTCACTCATTGCTCCAATCCTTTGTATTTTCAATAGGTTTTTCAGGGTAAGCTGGATGGCGAATGATTTCTTCTATCTTAACCGCTTTTTTATTCTTGCTGATTCCTAGCTTACCATTAAAGAGGGGTATTTCTCCAGTACGAACCCGCACTATGTCAGGCTTATCTATCGGAATAATATCGCCTGCCTCCATATGCATAATATCTTCCATACTTAAAGAAATACCCGGTAAATCTGCGACCAGTTCAATCTCAACATTCTTAACCTCTTCTTTAAAGGTGCGAGACCAACGATTATCACTTTCACCCTGAAGATTTTGTACCCCCTCTTCCAATTTATCTCGAATGGGTTCAAGTGTGGCATAAGGAATGACAATATCAATCCGTCCCTCAACCCCTTCAAAACGTATATTTATAGGACTAATGACCACCATATCAGTTGGATCGACAATCCCAGCAAATTTTGGATTCATTTCTGAATGTATATATTCGATATCAATATCCAGAACGGGTGCCCAAGCCTTATGAAGATTTTCGTTCACAATATCCAAAATGGAACGAATCATACTCATTTCGACCGGTGTGTACTCTCGCCCTTCTATCTTGAAAGGTAATAGCCCTGTTCCACCAAAATAGATATCGACCGCTGTAAAAATCAATTTTGAATCTAACGTAAAAAGTGCAACACCATTTAAAGGATTAAGACGATAAATGTTTAGACTAGTGGGTACAAAAAGGTTTCTCAAATAGTCAATCATTTTAATAATCTTGACTTCGCTAGCGGTCACTTCAACAGATGCCATCAACATTTTATTAAAATGACGTTGAAACCCCCTCGCAAATCGCTCATTAATGATATCTAAGGCAGGCAGGCGTCCTCGAACAATGCGTTCCTGATTAGTGAAGTCATAGACCTTAACCCCAGCATTATCAGCGGTATCGTCATTTTCAACTTCGACATCACCTCCGCCCATGCCTTTTAACAAAGCATCGACTTCATCCTGGCTTAGAATATCATCCATAAAAAATCTGCTTTATTTAATTATTACTGCATGACAAAGCGTTCAAAATAAACCCCTTCAAGCAAATCTGGATAAATCCCATGCTCCTTAAGTACCTCACGTGCGGCTTCTAAAATGCGCTCACGTAAGATCTCTTGAGCGTTATCTTTGCTCATCTCTGTATAGGTCTGCTTTCGCAATATCTCAGTAATTTTATCGCGCAAGATAGGACGAAGATGTTCCATATCACCATGCTCGCCCACAAGCTGTGGGTAATAAGACATAAATTTCAATGTCACTGCCAAATACTTAGCCTTCCCTTCTCCTTTAAAGTTCACCACAAAAGGTTTCATCTCAAAATATAAAGGTTCAGCATCTTCAGGTGGTGCAGGATACTGCTTAAATTTAGGTGAATAATGTTTCGCATGGGGATTCTCATGTTCAGCTTCAGCACTCGCTTCCGCCACTGCTTTTTCTTCCCCTTTGTCGTTGTGTTTACCCTGGCTGAGGAGCAAGAAAGCTAAAACGCCCATTCCCACCATCATCAATACAATTAAAACAATCAATACAATGATCAGGCCTTTACCTCCACCACTGCTTTTCTTTTCTTCCACTTCTTCAGCCATGCTGACCTCCCTTTTAAAATACAATTAAACTAAAAATTCAATGAGCTGCTATATTCTAATGCTCACCTGAGGTGTTTGTCATTTCCTTTTCTAGTTGTTCTGTTGTCGGCGCTTCACTCAAACTTTTTAAACGCTGCTCAGCTTCTTTATTTAAGACAATAATACTGATTCGACGATTTCTGGGGTTATAGGGATTATTTTTATCAAAAGGTACCGTATCCGCTAATCCTACCACCTGGGCAATTTTTTTTGGATCTACCCCCCCTTTAATTAAGAGGCGTCTCGCTGCATTGGCTCGATCTGCTGAAAGCTCCCAGTTGGTATAGTCTGGACTATTACGGAAACGGGAGGAATCTGTATGACCGGCAATGCTAATACGATTTTTTGTTTGTGATAAGATTTTACCCACTTCTTCTAATAACTTAGCAGCATAATCTTTTGGCAAATCAACCCCCGCTTCAAACATGGGTCGTTTACGATCATCCAATACTTGCACCTGAAGCCCGTTTGGCGTTACATCAATTTTTAACTGATCCTTCAATTTGTTCAACTGAGGCGAGCTTTCAATTTGCTTTTCTAACTGCTGTTTGAGCTTTATCATCTCTTGTTTTTCTTGCTCTTTATCTTGAGCTGAAGTGCCACCGACCTTCTCTCCATTTCCTTTTGGCGAAGATTTAAACCCGCCCATATCAATCACTGCATCATTCGGACGACCGGCACTTTTTGACTCAATTAATACTTGGGGAGAGCCTTCTATCACCGTCGGATTACGGAAGTATTCAGCCATGGCTTTCATTTCCTCATCATTTTCACCGCCGAGTACCCAGAGCATTAAAAAGAAAGCCATTGCAGCGGTCATAAAGTCTGCAAATGCGACCTTCCATGCCCCCCCGTGTGCACAGTGAGGACATTTGGCGATACGCTTAATGATTATGGATTGTTCATCACTCATTATGGCTAACTTCTATTTTTGTGTTTGTAGATATTCATCGAGCTCTTGGAAAGTCGGCCGTTCAGCCCCTGGAATGGCTTTACGGCCAAACTCTACCGCAATTTGCGGGGCATAGCCATTTAAATTTGCCATCAAACATGTTTTGATCGTACTAAAAAATGCACTGCTGTCATTGGCACGGTTTGCCATATCAGAAGAGATAGGGGCCACAAAACCATAAGCGGCTAAAATCCCCAAAAATGTTCCCACCAATGCCACAGACATATGGTGTGCAATTTCAAGTGGACCTGCATCTAAATAACTCATGGTTACAATAATCCCTAAAACTGCTGCGACAATACCAAAACCTGGCAAGGCTTCAGCTACCTTCCCCACTGCTTCCGAAGGCATTGTAGCTTCATGGTGATGAATGTCTAATTCTAAAATCATCAAATCTTCTAACTGATATGGGTTACTGGCTCCACTGATCATTAAACGCAAATAATCACAAATAAAATCAACGGCATGATGATCAGCCGCAACCTTAGGGGACGCATTAAATAATTCACTTGAGTGTGGATCTTCTACATCTGCCTCGATGGCCATCAGTCCTTCTCGACGCGCCTTATTAAAAATACGGAACATAAGACCCAACAGCTCTAAATACATTTCTTTGTTATAAGGATTAGGCTTAAAAAGCGCAATCGCATTGGTAAACCCTGCTTTAACAACCCAACCAGGGTTAGCAGTAATATAGGCACCAATCGCTGAACCAATAATAATGAGTACTTCCAACGGTTGGATGAGAATTCCAATGCTACCATGAGGTAAATACCCCCCGAGCACACAACCAATCACGACCAGTGTTCCAACAATACCCTTCATATCCTATCCTTAAGCCTCCATCCAAGGAGCGTTCAATAAAAAATTAAAACTATTATACTCGAGAAAGTGTTCTTTCCATTTTTTGGTGCGTTTGCTGTAATGCCTCAAATCCATCATGCACTTTTATCAGCATCTCTTCTACTTCTTTGGCTTTTGAAACAGACGATTCTACACGATGATCGCTCTGCTCCAGTGCTTGCACCGCACTTTCTGTTTTCGATTGTAAAGACTCTACTTGTGCTTGAATATCTTCGGTTGCCTCTTGTGTTCTTGACGCTAAATTTCGTACCTCATCCGCCACCACCGCAAATCCTCGACCATGCTCTCCTGCTCTTGCCGCTTCAATGGCAGCATTGAGTGCCAACAGATTAGTTTGTTTAGCAATATCCTGAATTAGAATCAAAATGTTATCAATATTTTCACTTTCAATGTGCAAATCATTAATGATATGCGTTGCTGAAGCCGCCTCTTCTGCCAGCGCATAAATTTCTTCATTCACCTGATTTAAAGCTCCCTGACTTTCTAACACCTGATTGTCCATCTCTTGCACATTGTCTAACATTTCATCACAGCGCATTTGGAGCTCTTGACGACACTGTTTGACCTCTTCCACCGCCTGTTCAAACTTTTCATCATTTTGTCGTAAAAGCATCAATTTATTTTCTACCTCGTCAAATTGCCGCATCAAATCATCTATTCGCTTTTGTGCTTGTTTCAGCTCACCCTCTTTATCTTGAATTTTTTGGTTGAAAAATTGCAATAACTTCTTTAGCCATGCATAACGACGAGGATCTAAAGAAGACAAAAGACTGGTACGCCATTGGGTTTCATTACGCTGAATCTGCTCCTCTACCAGTTCAGTCAAATAGTGTTCTTCTTGTTGAATGCGTTGTCTTAACCAAATTAAATAGCCAATAGAAATTAATACAATAAAAGCTAAAAATAAAATGCCTACCCATAAAAAACTGAATGAGTCTTTCTCTCCTGCAGCCCAAGCCAGCTCGGGCTGAAGAAAAATCATCCAGCCAAAACCAATTGAAAAATGAGAACAAAAACTCATTAATTTCTTAGGCATAATAATCAACCATCGAATCCGATAAGGTGCTTAATTGAGTATTGGGAATAATTTGAAGTTCTTCATCCTCCCCGTTCAACCCTACATTTTGCGTATTTTTACCCGTTTGCCTTCCATTTTCTTCAGCATAAGCGCCTTGCTCAAAACCATGCTCTGCCACATCTAAGTTTGCTAACTGAGCACCATTACTCTCTAACATCTCTCTCAATCGAGGCATCGCGTCCATCATTGCTTCACGCGTCAGCGCATGATGAGCCTGAAGGTTGATATGCAGCTGTTTATCTTTGTCCATATGTAAACGTACCTGAATCGGTCCAAGTTTTTCAGGATTCAGTGTAATCTGCATTTTTTGAAGACCACGACTGACCGCCATGATCAAATGCTTCCCTAAAGCCTCTCCCCACTTTTGAGAGTGGATGCTATGAGGAATGGTCTGATAACTCATTGGAAGTTGACTCATTTTATCCGATATACCTGTCAAATTATTGGCAGAATCGGTTTTAATATTCTGAACACCTAGATCTGTTAATCCCTCTTCCTTAGCCTGCGCTATCTGCAGTGCCTTCTGCTGTTTAAGGACTGTTTGATGCTGACGAAACTGCTCCATAATGGCTTGTGATTTAAGTGCATCTGCTGTCATACCTGCAGACAGAGATGGCTGCTGTCCTGGCTGCAATCCATTCACCGGTTGCCCTGAAACAGCATTTTGTAAGCCGATTTTTTGATCTTTAGATAAAAGGGAGGTTTGCAAAGTCTCCTCTTCAACTGTCTCATGAGAAGAATCACTTTGATTCAAATTAGACCCAAGACTATTTAAATTATTTTGCGTATTAGACATCTTGCCTGCTTTAGTCATCGCAGTTATGTTTTGTGGCGTATGACCTGCCATCTGAACAGATGGAATAAAGGTTTCAGCAGTTTGAATATCTAAAGTTATTTCTTCAACTGTTTGGGATAGCTCTTTTGAGAGATTTTTTGCATCAGAAGCATTAACTTCAGTATCAGAATCCTTTATTTTTGAAGCAGTGTTTTTGACATGCTCACCTGCCTGAGCCATCGCAGTTGTGTTTTGTGTCGTATGGCCTGCTGTCTGTGCCACCATCTCTACAGATGGAATAACGGTTTCAGCAGTTTGCTTATCTATAATTATTTCTTCAACCGTTTGGGATGGCTTTATTGAGATATTTTTTGCATCAGAGACATTAACTTCAGTATTAGAATTCTTAATTTTTGAAGCAGTGTCTTTTATAGGCTCTGCCTTCATCATCGATGTAATCGGTGTATTGAGAGCCCCTCCCTCTTGATCTGAGGCCACTTTCTGATTCTGCAAAGAAGAAGGGACAGTAACTATTTCAGAAAGCCCATTCTCTTCTCCCCCTGGAGAAAATATTGCATTCTCAATCTCTTGAGTCAGTTGGCCACTCATATTTTCCTTGTCATTTGACTGTTTAGAAGGCGCTATAAGCTCAGAGATATCTCCCAAGGATTGACTCACTGCCTTTTCCGCAGACGGTTTTGTTTGCATAGATTGAGGTGTAGCCCCCTCTTCTGTAGAAGCTTTTAACAGTGCACCAAAATCTAATGCCTCCTCTGAAGCTTCAGAAGTTTGCGAATTAGGTTGGCTTTCTCCAGAAATCGGTAACGTAACCACTTCATTCTTAGAAAGCTGAGTTGTAGAGACCTTAGCCATAACATGGGTTTCTGAGAGTTCACTTGTGTGCTGTAACATTTTTTTATCTCTTATTATTTTCTTTACTATTCAGATTTAAATCTAAACACTGTCAAAATCGTCTCGCAAAGAAATAAGCAAATTCCATGCCTGTTTTTAAATTAGGAAAATGAAAAATCAGAAATAGTGAAAAAAATACGTCCATTCAATTGATGGGGTTTCTTCGGTGGGTTAAATCATCTAGCATCCTTTGTTCCTGACGTTGATGCTGTTTTTCTTGTTCCTGGCGTCGAGTTTGCAAAACTTTTTTTAACCCTTTCAAACGAGCACGCTTCTCCAACCAGATTTTTTGAGCCTGCTCCAAGGATGCAGAAAGCTGCCCTGCTTTGTTTTTTTCTTGCAGAAGGGCTTCTTGAATTTTATTAATAAAGGCTTGTGTATTTTTAAAATGGAAGGCTTGAAAAGTTACTGCGTTGTCTATCGTTGTCGGTGAGTTAGAAATTTCTTGCAAATACTGTTGTAAAGAGTTGATCTGAAACTCGTTCTGCTCTATCTGTGACTGAATGGCGGACAGCACTTGTCCCGCCTCCTCTAACTCACGTTCTGCTAGCCCAACAACGGTTTGCAACTGCTTAATATTTTGTTTCATTTCTTAATGGCTATGACAACAGACACTTTTCCAATGCTTTCACGCTCTGCGCTAACGTAAAAGCTTCTTTAATCCCTTGCATTAAGTAAGATTCTAATGCTGGGTGTTTCTCAATCGCTAAATCAATTTGTGGATCGGTCCCTTTTTTATAAGCACCAACCGTAATCAGGTCTTTATTTTGTTCATAGAGCGAATAGAGTCTTTTAAAACGATTGGCTAACTGCAAGTGACGTTCTGAAGCAATATCCACCATCACTCGACTTACAGAAGCTTCGATATCTATAGCAGGATAACGACCCGATTCGGCAATGTGCCGTGATAAGACAATATGGCCATCCAAAACGCCTCGTGCGGAATCTACGACAGGATCCGATTGATCATCTCCTTCCGCCAAAACAGTATAAATGGCAGTAATAGAGCCTTCTCCTTGATCGCTATTTCCTGCTCTTTCAACCAACCGGGGTAATGTTGCAAAAACCGAAGGTGGATAACCTTTGGTTGCGGGCGGTTCACCTACTGCGAGCGCAATTTCCCGCTGAGCTTGTGCAAATCGGGTTAAAGAATCCATTAACAATAAAACATTCAATCCTAAAGAACGGAAATATTCAGCAATAGACGTTGCCATCATCGCGCCATGCAGACGCATTAAAGGCGGATCATCTGCCGGTGTCGCCACCACCACTGAACGTTTTAACCCCTCTTCCCCTAAATTATTGCGCACAAAGTCATTCACTTCTCGACCGCGCTCGCCAATGAGCCCAACGACAACGACATCTGCATCTGTATAACGAGTCATCATCCCCAAAAGGACACTTTTTCCGACCCCTGTTCCAGCCATAAGCCCAACCCTTTGTCCCTTGCCTAAGGTGAGCAGACCATTTATCGCTTTAATACCCACATCTAAGGGCGCCATAATAGGGTTACGTTGTAAAGGGTTGAGAGGTACACCCTCTAAAGGCCAATGGGAGTCAGTCGGAATGGTGCCCTTGCCATCTAATGGATGACCGGTTCCGTCTATAACACGCCCCAACATCTCTTTACCAACTGGCACTTCTATCCCACCATTTAAGGGGACAACTTGCGCATTGGGGGCCAACCCTTGGACCCGACCAATGGGCATTAAATAGAGCGTATCCTGATTAAAACCGACCACTTCAGCCACGATAGGCGGTTGATTGGGCTGCCTAATTTCACAGCGAGCGCCAATGGCCGCATAGGTACCCACGGCTTCAATGGCCATCCCCACCATGCGCACTAAGCGACCAGCAATAATAGGTTGAGGATCAGGTGGCAGTGTCTGCCGGAGTTGTTCTAATTGTTGACTCACAAATTGTGAAAGACGATTCATCATGACTCCGAATCGGCTTGAGAAGAGGTGATTGCATTTTGCCACACTTGGTCTATGACCGTTTTAAGTTGTTGCGGCCAATCTGATATCAGTGTTGAGTTTTGATGTTTAATTTTAACTGACCCTTTAGGCAACGTTTTTTCTGCGATAAGCCGCCAACCTTGAGGGAAATGTTCAGATTCCTGTTCTAAATAGGGCGTCAAGGTCGCTTCCAGTTCTGGATGGATATAAACCTCTATGAACTCCTTAATCTCCGGGAGTTGTGCCAACGTTTTTTTAAAGACCGAAATCGTCCATTCAGGCGTTTGCTCAATGGTTTGTTGCACAATTTTTTCACTCACAGCTAGAGACAGGGCAGCCATCTGTTCAAATACTACATTTTCTAATTGTGCATAAGGCTCCACAAAAGATTGCATCAATTCATCCATCTGCTGGGCGGTTTGTTGCAACAGGACAGCTTGCTTTTTCTGTCCCTCTTCTAGGCCTTTAGCCAACCCTTCTTCATAACCTTTTTGATATCCTTCAGCATATCCCTCTTCTCGTGCTTGTTGGCGAAGCTGCTCTTCCTCCTCTTGCTGGAGACGAACTTGTTCAATGGCTTGTGCTTCTGCCTCTTTTTGATTCGCTTCCTCTTCTTCAGACGTTTGAAATTGGTCAAAATTCCATGGTGAGACCGCCGATTCAATCTTCTCTTTAGACGCTGACAAGACACGCGTTTTTTTTGGCTCTTCAGTCATTGGCATTTTTATACAAACTCTTCACCCGCACCTGGCATCATAATCTTCTCTTCATCGGCAAGACGACGGACCGTTTGAATTACTTGACGTTGCGCATCTTCTACATCTGAAAGCTTGACTGGCCCCATCATCTCAATCTCTTCACGCAGCATCTCGGCTTGACGCTTGGACATATTGTTCAAGAACTTGTCGATGAGTTTCTGATCGGCACCTTTCAGAGCCACTTTCAAAACGTCCATTGGCACCTCACTAGCAACGGTTTGCATAGCACGATCATCCAGTTCAATAAGATCTTCAAAGACAAACATCTTATCTTGAATCGCTTTACTTATATCTTCATGTTCTGTCGCAATCTCATCCAGAATTTTGGTATCTTTACCGCCCCCAATCAAATTGAGAATTTCTGCGGCTTTTTTCTCACCGCCAACCACGACCAATTTACCGCCATCTCCACTGGCTTGATTTTGAATCACATCATTCAAATCAAACAGCGCTCTTGGTTGGACCGTTGTTAATGTTGCAATACGATAGATAACTTCTGCCTGAAATCTTTCAGGAATCCCTTCGAGCACTTGCGCAGCAATATCAGGTTCAAAGTAGGACAATATCACTGCAATCACCTGAGGGTGTTCATTTTTCAACATATTCGCAATCGACGAAGGGTGCATCCATTTCAAAGCTTCTAGACCTTTAATTTGATCGGCTAGCATGGAAACATCCATGCTTTGTCCAGCGCTTTCGCCCAAAGCTTCACTAATCAAACTTTGTGCAAACTCACTTGGGTCAACGCCTAAAGCTTCCTCACCCTGTTCATCCATAAAGGCTTGTAAAGCTTCTTTGATATCTTGATGACGCACATTTTCTAATTGAGCCATGGCATTGGCAATTTGCTGCACCTCTCGGGGATTCAAATGAGCGAGCACCTTTGCAGATAACTCTTTCCCTAAAGATAATAATAACAAGGCTGAACGCTCAACCCCATTTCTGGATCCCCGCTCCTCAACTTCTTCTATTTCCTCTGCCATTTAGGATTCCTTCAACCATTCACGAATAATATAAGCCGCGGCCTTAGGATCTGATTCAACAATTTCTTTTACTTTATTCACCAGATCTTCTTCTTCTTTCATCTCTTCTTCAACTTGCCCTTCTGCATTATCAATCTCTTGATTCATCTGCTCTAGCGCTTGAGAAATTTCTTCTGCATTTTCCAGATCTTCTTCATCTTCTTCAGGTATACCCTCTTGATACTCCAATTCAAACTCATCTGGTTTAGAAAGATCCTTCAACATCGGTCGAATGACACCAAAAATAATCAAGAAGATCGCAAGACCTGCTAACACTTGTTTGATGAGGTTAATAAACCACCCTTGCTGCCAAATTGGGGTGACGTCTTCCTCTGTCATAGGCTGAGCAAAAGGCGCATTCACAACACTTAAAGTATCTCCACGGGTTTCATCTAATCCCACCGCATCACTTACCAGACGACGATAACTTTGCAACTCTCCATCACTACGTGGTTGACTCACCACATTTCCATCTTTATCAAGGGTCGTTTTATTATCAACCACAACAGCCACAGAGAGTCGTTTAATATTGCCTACAGAGTTTTTAACATGGCTGACCATTCGATTGAGTTCAAAGTTTTTGGTCGTCTTTTCCTTTGAACTTTTTAAGTTAGGATCTTT
Organism: Galenea microaerophila; assembly: GCF_054657255.1. NCBI lineage: Bacteria > Pseudomonadati > Pseudomonadota > Gammaproteobacteria > Thiotrichales > Piscirickettsiaceae > Galenea > Galenea microaerophila. The sequence continues at coordinate 506,313 of NZ_BAAHWZ010000001.1, read as the reverse complement.
TTCGGGTGAATACCCTTCTTCCGGCGCAATCCCAGCTCTAGGCGGCTGATTGGTTAAGGCGCCTGGAATGCCTGTCGGTCCTTGTTCGCGATTAATCTCTTTGACAGTCTGTTCAGAACGAACAGCCTCTGGATCCGGCTCATAATTTTCTCTTGTCTGCTCTTGCTGAGTAAAATCCAACTCAGCGGTTACCTGGGCTCGAACTTTATCCTCACCCCCAACGATGGGAGAAAGTAATTGGATAATCCGACGCGAAAGGGTAGACTCAATATCACGTGTATATTCCAGTTGCTTCATGCTCATGCGCATGCTGCCAGTTTGACTATTGTCTGTGAGTAAATTTCCGTTTTGATCCACAACGGTGACATTTTTGGGATCAAGATTGGGCACACTCGAAGAAACCAAGTGCACAATGGCACTGACCTGTTCTTCACTCAAAGAACGACCAGGATAAAGTTGAACGACCACTGAAGCGGTCGCAGGTTTTTGCTTGCGTACAAAAACACTTCGCTTTGGCAAACCCAACATCACGCGTGCAGACTTAACCGCATTAATTGATGCTACAGATTTTGCCAACTCACCTTCTAATGCTCGATGGTACTGTGTCGTCTCCTTAAATTGAGAAATCCCAAATCCTTGGTCTTTATCTAGGAGTTGATAGCCAGTGGGTGTCTCTTTAGGGAATCCAGCAGCCGCCAATTTAATGCGTAAAGGATAAACCTGATCGGCGGGCACCAGAATCGCACCTGTTTTTTCATCCAACTTATAAGGGACTTTCTCTTTATCTAAAACCTGTATGACTTCATTCACATCTTTTGGCTTTAATTCGCCAAAAAGCAGTGCATAATCTTCTGATTGAGACCAAAGAATCACACTAATGGTTAAAGCGATCGTAGCAGCAAGTGCGATAACCAAACTCACCTGCTTGGCCACAGAAAGAGAAGCGACTTTATTAATAAAATTTTGCAGACTGTTTACCGAGTCGGGGGTTGAAGTCGTTGTCGCTGAAGAATCTGGCATAAGGGGTTCTTTTTAGAGTGTTAATTATTTTAAGATCTTGGCGCAAGAAAAAACTTCGCTAAACTTAAATTCTATTTTTAGCTGAAACATTATCTACGCCAAGCGCTCTCTAGTAAATAAGTATTAAATTGGCATATTCATCACATCTTTATAGGCTTCAACCAATTTATTACGAACTTGAGTCATGGCTTGAAAAGAGAGGCTGGCTTTTTGCACTTGAAGCATCACTTCTGAAAGTTCCACCCCATCCTCTCCTCTTTCGAAGGCTTCTTTTAACGCCCCAGCTTGATGCTGTTCATGATTGACCGCTTCGACAGATTCAGAAAGTAAATCCGCAAAACTTTCTGCACTCTCCACGCCAGTTTTAATGGTTTGTGGTTCAGCAGGCTTGGAAGCTGCTTGCGCAGAAAGCGAACGCATTTGTAGCATCAAACTTTGAGTATCAATCGGTTTCATCGTCACAGCATTTACTCTTCTAAAACATTTAAGGGAAAGTTATCGTCAAAATCCTATCATTCTTTAGGATATTTTAGTCTATTTGTAAAAAAGATAGCAAACCATATGCCAAAAGCTTTAATAAATTCCAATTTTCCCAGTCCTGCCCTTTTATCTAAGATATTTTAAGGGATTTCATACCCCTGCTCCTTCAATTTAGAGAGCTTATAACGCAAAGTGCGTGGACTTAATTTAAGCGCCTCAGCTGTTTTTTGTCTCTGGCCCTTAAATCGTTTTAAGGTTGCTAGGATAAGCTCAGCTTCCTGAGTTTTCAAATCCATCACTTCAAACGTTTCCTCGGGACTCTTTGCATCAGCCACACTCTCTGTGGTCAAATCCTCTTGCTTTTCTTTGGTAGTCTCGGCTTGCTTAAAGGTAAAATCATTTTCTAAAAGAATATCTTGTTCATTAATGGTGGTTCCTGACATCATCACCAAAGCGCGCTGAATCACATTATCCAACTCTCGAATATTTCCAGGCCAATCGTATTGCAACAACTTGCGCATTGCCGGTGCGCTGATCATGGGCTCAACTCGACTGTGATCACAATGACGGTTCAGTAATTTCTCAGCAATAGCCGCAATATCCTTTTTACGTTCTCGTAACGGCGGCAGCTGCATTGGGAATACATTTAAACGATAGTAGAGATCCTCCCGGAATTTTCCCTCCTCTATTGCCTTTTTCATATCAATATTCGAAGCACTTAAAATCCGAACATTTAATTCAATGCTTTTCGTACTCCCTAGCCGTTCAACTTCTTTTTCCTGCAAAACACGCAATAATTTAGCTTGTAAATCGGGGTTCATTTCTCCGATTTCATCTAAAAATAGGGTGCCATTTTGTGCCTGTTCAAATTTACCAGGCATGGATTTCATTGCTCCCGTAAAAGCCCCTTTTTCATAACCAAATAAAACCGCTTCTAACATAGACTCGGGAATGGCCGCACAGTTAATAGCGACAAAAGGCTGTTTAGAACGTTGAGAATGTGCATGAATATAACGGGCTAACACCTCTTTCCCTGTACCACTTTCTCCCAAAATCATGACAGACGCATCACTTTGTGCCACCTTGAGCGCCATCGCTTTCAACTGGTGCATCTGTGGTTCAGCGACCACAAAATCTTCATCAGAAGAAGCATCCCGATTAAAATAGGCTTGGGCTTTTTCTACCAATACGCTTGCTTCAAATGGCTTAACAATATAATCCACTGCCCCCGCCTTCATCGATTCAACCGCTTGCTCAATGGTGCCATAGGCCGTCATCAACACAACTGGTAGATAGGGTTTAATCGCTCGGATACGCTTCATCAATTGATAGCCATCCATCCCGTCCATGCGAATATCGGTAAAAACCATCCCAATTTCATCATCCAGTGCGACTAAAGCATCTTCCGCATTGGAAACGGCAACCACCTCAAAAGCGTTTAAAGCCAATGTATCCGTCAAAGCTTCTCTAAGCTCTTCATCATCTTCAACCACTAAAATCTTTGCTATGGACATAATCGACCTATTTTAAAGGGGATTCTAAATCAACTTCATAATTTAAACTGTTTTCACTTGTTCCCATGACGTTTTCCATACCTGAACGAGAAACCAAAAAAGGTAACCCATTTTTATCATGAGCTTGACGCTCATCATAGCGTGGCAAGCGAATAACAAATCTAGCACCATTGGGTGGTACAGAATAGACCCAAGCCTCTCCACCATGGGCTTCAGCTACCGCACGAACCACAGCCAATCCTAAACCGGTACCTTTTGCCCGATTGGTATAAAAAGGCTCAAAAATTTTCTCATGTAACGCTTCTTCAATCCCAGGGCCATTGTCATTGACAATCAAATCGATAAAACCCGTTTTATTTTGCGCGACACTCACCTCTATATGAATGCCCTCTTGCGCAATAGATACCGCATTTAAGACTAAATTTTGTAGGGCGGTAATCAGCGCATCAAAATCCCCTAAAACTTTAACAGGTAACTCATTCTCTCCAGTCACTATGGGCTGAAACACCATTGTCACCCCTTCCTTGACTTCTTGGTGTTCTAAACTGTGCGCCAGAGATTGGATAAGATGATTCACCTCTATCACCTTATTTTGTGTCCGACCACCTTTGGCATATTGCAACATATCATTCACCAAAGACTCTAGATGTCGTAAGCTGGTCAAAGATTTTGCCACGAACTTTTGTCGCTGCGTTTCTTCAAGTTGCTGACTATTCATTTGAGACAGATAAAGCAATGCCGAAGACAAAGGCGTGCGGATTTGGTGAGCCAGTGACGCAGCCATCTCCCCTAAGGACTCTAAACGCTGATGACGACTCATATGGTTTTGTAACTCTCTAGCGGCCGTCACATCTTGCAATAATATAATTTTGCCTTGATCTTCATCTAATGCTTTTTCAGAGAGTTGATAAACCGTTTTATCGTGCTTAATCAACTCTTGCGCATCCGTCACATATAAAAAGACATTTCGCACCACTACTGACCAATAGCGCTCAAGCGCATCATGCCCTAAAATTTGCTGCGCACTCTGATTCATTTCAATGATGCGATTATCCGCATCCAGCACCACGACGCCTGCTGGCAACAGAGTCAGTAATCGCTCTAAGCGCTCTGCGACTCGAAGTCGCGCTCGGTCACTCTCCTCTAACTGCTTTTGCAACTCGGCCACTTGCTCTTGCAGAGACTCATAGGCTTGGGTGAGTTGTAAAGAGGTTTGATTAAATAGGGCAAAAGCTTGCTCCAACTCTTGCAGCCTTTGTTGCTCTAATGTATTTAGCTTTTGTGTTTCGCCCTGCTCATCCATTTGCTCTTCTACACCCGACTCTATTCTTTTTTAAGTCAATTGATATTTACGAATTTTCTCGACCAGAGTAGTGCGATTGGTTTTCAAAAGCTTGGCCGCCTGAGAGACATTTCCTTTAGTTTGATTCAATGCCTGCTGAATCAGTTGAATTTCCATCTCCACTAAGTAGGACTTTAAATCTACACCTTGATTAAGATCCGGCATACCGACATTAAACCCTTGTAAAGCCGAAGGGGGCTCTGATTCTAGTCCCTGCTGATCTTTTTTCTCTTTTTCTTCATTCTGCGGTAAAGTCTCCGTTTTGATCTCTGTATGAGCAGATGGTCGCACTAACTGAGCATCTTCTGCAACTTCCACTTGATATTTTTCAGGGAGTTGCTCTACCCCCACTTCATTTCCAGGATAAAGAATAGAGAGACGCTCCGCTAAATTACCTAATTCGCGCACATTGCCTGGCCATGGATAATGTTGCAATACGATCATCGCTTCTTCCGTTAATTTGGGAATAGCACGACCGCTTTGCTCAATTTTTTGAAACATAAAATCCAATAGATCTGGAATGTCTTCCACCCTTTCTCTCAAGGCAGGTATTTCAATGGGGAAAACATTCAAACGGTAGAATAGATCTTCTCGAAAATGGCCTTCCTCAATCTGATCCTCTAAATTACGATGCGTCGCGGCGATGACGCGAACATCACACTGAAAGCTTTTATTACCGCCCACCCGTTCAAAAGTCCGTTCTTGCAACACGCGTAAAAGCTTAACCTGCATTGGCAGCGGCATATCCCCAATTTCATCTAAAAAGATACTGCCTTTTTCTGCCAACTCAAAACGCCCTTTTCGCGCAGTGATCGCACCGGTAAAAGCGCCTTTCTCATGGCCAAAAAGTTCGCTTTCCAATAATTCAGAAGGAATGGCACCACAATTAATCGGCACAAAAGGTTTATCGGATCGGTTAGATAGGGAATGAAGCGCCTGCGCCACCACTTCTTTCCCGGTCCCCGATTCTCCTAGAATCAATACCGAAGCCTCAGTTGACGCCACCTGCTGAATCAATTGTTTGACTTTTTGCATTGCTGAACTCGAGCCAACAATAGAATTTAATACATGCTCTGTAGATTGAGACATCTTTTTTGCCATTTTCAACACAATAAACATGTTTATATCGGGTTTGACAGAAAATGTCAAAATTTTGGCAAATTTAAAAAGTGATGCAGATTAAAAAGATGAAAGCTTGGAGGTAAAACGATGACTTCGCGTATTAAAGTGCTTATTTGTTTAAATGCGTTATAAGTTAAGATATTGAGTAATGGCTTTATGCTGGTGCTGCTCTTTTTGATGCGTTTGTTTTAGTTCAAGCATGGCTTGTTCTGTCAATTGCTGAATCTCTTCGACTTGTTGCAGCAAGGTGCTTAGAATTGCCTCCTTCTCCTGCTCATCTAATTGAGACGCTTCTTTTAGCTGCTGTTGGAAACGTTTTAACCAGCCGGCTTCTAGGGATTGGAACTGTGTCCAATCACCCTGCTTTGCCAGTTGCTGCATTCTGGCCATTTCATTGAGTAAATTAAGCAGTTCAGTGGAAATGGTCACTTGTTCAGCGCCTTAAGTTGTCTCACTTTCTCTATTTTTTCCCGAGGGGCATTTTTAAACTCTTCTGGCATTTGATCCCATCCCTCTTTAATGGTGCGAATCAAATCAGCCACTTCATCCAACTTTTCAATACTATTCTCACGCCCTGCCTCTAAAATGCGACGATTCATATATTCATAAAGCGCATCCAAATTTAAAGCCACCTCTGCACCCGTTTCAAAATCTAAATTAGAGCGTAAATTCATTAAAATGGCATTGATTTTGGCAATTTCCGCCGCTTTATCCTTAAACTGCTTACGTTGCATAAACCCTTTTGCACGTGCTATCTTCGTTAAAGCTCCCTCATAGAGCATAGAAACCAACTTGTGAGGCGTCGCTTCACTCGCAGAGGTTTCCAACCCTGTGTTCTGATACTGCTGTAAAAACTTCTGCTTAAGCTGTGCATTCATTGTGATTCCCTCATGATTTGACTTTTAGTTATCTGTAGATGTCGATTGGTTTAAGCTTGCGGCTAAATATTCCTGGGTACTTCTCATTGATTTTAAAACCGATTGCAAGGCCCCAAATTGAATTCTATATTTCAACTCCAATTGATTATAGCGCTCTTCAATCGCAGCCTTTTCATCGGCCAATTCTGATGTTTCTTTATTTAATTTGTCGATTTGTGAGCCCACCAACCCATCATCAGAATTAAATTGATCAAAAAGTTGGGTTAATTTATCCGCATAGCCTCGTGTAAAAGTAATCGTGCCACGCGATCCAATAGCACTGCTACCAATATCAAACTCTAATCCTTTGGGCATATCATCTGCGGCATAATTACTCACCGTGACATGCTGCCCTTGGCCGGTAAAGAAATACTGTGTCCCTGTCTCCGAATTGGTGAGTGTTCCACCGACATCTACACCCGTATCACTGTCACCAGAGTTTAAGCCCAAATCACCTAAAACCGTTCCACCGGTAAATTCAACACTGGAAGCGGAGCCAAACTTACTGGAAGTAAACGTAAATTGATCATTAGCTGAGTCATAACTTACGACAATACTAGAGTTTTTTGCTTTAAATGTTGGATCATTATTAATTTTTGTTTGTAGCTCTTTAGCTAAATCTGCCCCAGTATAGGTTCCGGCAGCAAGCGTAAGGGTGCCAGAGGCCTCACCATCTAACTTTAAAGTCAAAGTATCATTACTGCCACTGGTAATGGTAAAGCTGTCAGCATTTCCCGTCACACTGCCTGTTAAAGTGGCTTGCTCCGCTGCTGTCGTCACATCTATCTGATAAGTTCCCTCAACTGTATTAGAATTAGAGCCTGTAAATTTAACCAAAGGATCTGTTGTTATGCCACTGGCTGCAAAGAGACGGCCCACTGCATCTGGATCCGCAGCAATGGCATTATTTAAAGCCGTTGTATCCAACTCTAGGCTACCATCCAATTTTGTTTTAATGCCGACATCTGCTAAGGATTGAACCGTACCTGTTAAGCCTGCAATTTGTTCTTGTAAAACGGCTTTCATCTGATCCTTCATTAAACGGACATTGGAATTTCCAGAAAGCGCCCCTTTCGTAGGATCATAATCATCACTATTAGGATCATCTTTTTCATAAGACTGAACGGTCTTAAAAATGTCATTCATTGAATTATAAAGATCGACAAAATCTTGTACTTTTTGTCCAATCTCAGAGGTATCTCGACGAATATCAATCCGTTTAGCTGTCCCCGCATCTGCACTGTTTAAGGTCAGCTCAACTCCTGGAATAACTTCATCCAATGAATTTTGCGAACTATTAATTGTTAAACCATTGACGACAACCGTAGCATCTTGGGCCGCAACCGTTTCAGTCATATTAGCGGTTACAAGCTGTGATAACCCAGCATTATCGGTATCATTACCATCTCCATCATTAGCAACCGAAACCTGGATCTGATTGTTCGCGCCAGTTTCATTTGATGTTAACATCAACTTATAGCCACTGCCTGTATTTACAGTGGTTGCAATTACGCCGATATCAGCTGATTGAATCGCTTGTTGAATACCTGCAAGGGTATTATTGGTACTGTCAATAGTAATCGTATGTACAACGCCACCGACATTAATCGTTAAATCTCCAGTCCCAACGGTATCAGTTAAGCTATTGAAACTGTTATTCGTTGCCAAGGTTTGAGCGGTCGCAATACTTTGTACTTCCACATTATAGGTACCTGACAGCGCATCTCCGGTGATTTGTGCATCAATAACCGAAGGATCAGATGAGGTGATACTCATTTTTTTAAAGGTTTCTTGGGTAGTCAAATCCTGAATTTGGGACTTAAAGCCCTCAAACGCTTTCTTAAGCAAATCAAAGCCACTCAATAAAGTATCATGACGTTTTTGCTTAGTCTCCAAATTTGACTGTAAGGCTGCAACATCAGCATTTGCTAACACCTTTGCCATACTTTTCACATCAAAGGTCGTTGCCCCCATGCTATTGAGAATGTCCAATCCAATTGTATTGTCAGCCATCTTTAATCCCTCTCTTCTGGTCTTTTATCATTTTATTATAAGTCTAATTATGTTAACGACTGTCATCTAAAATCTTTAGAAAGCAAAAAAGCCGCCAAGTTTTCACTTAACGGCTTTTACCTATTTAGAAGCAGTTTATCCTACTTTAACAGCTGCATAATATTCTGTGCCTGCTGATTCGCTTGTGACAACATGCTCATCCCTGCTTGTTGCAATACTTGCGTTCTCGCCAAGTTTGCACTCTCTCTCGCAAAATCCGCATCTTGGATCTGACTACGTGAATTCTTAATGTTTTCATTTACATTTTGCAAGTTAGCAATCGTATGTTCAAAACGATTCTGCGTCGCACCCCATTTCGCCCGAATGGTATTGATTTGAGAAATGGCTTTATCTACTTGCGATACCGTTAACAGCGCCTTTGATTGCGTTGAAATAGTATTCGCTGCAGCAACCCCTAATGCAGAAGCTTGCATACTGATTAAGCTTATTTTAATTTCATTTACCGATGCTGTCTCCCAACCCGCATGGATACTTAATTGAGCATTTGAGCCATTCATTAGAGCAATACCATTAAATTTAGTGGTTGACGCTACACGGTCAATTTCGCTTTTTAATTGTGTTACTTCTTGGTTCATTTGTGCTCTTTGCACACTTGTATAAGTATCGTTAGCGGCTTGAATCCCTAGCTCACGAATACGCTGCAACATATTCACGACTTCTTCTGTCGCACCATCTATGGTTTGAATAATATTGATTCCGTCTTGGGTATTTCGAATCGCCATATCCGTCCCAATCACTTGAGAATCCATACGCGTTACAACCGCTTTACCCGCCGCATCATCTGCAGTGTGATTAATGCGTAAACCAGAAGTCAAACGCTCCATTGAGGTTTTTTGAGATCGACTGCTTTGATCGAGTAAACGAACGGCATTCTCTGATGCCATATTTGTATTGATTACCATTGACATAATACTTCTCCCTTGTGTTTTGCTCTTTTGGCCTTTACGGTTCTTATCGAGCCAGCCTTGTGTTTTTCTCTTCTTAGGCACTCTTTGTTGCCTTCAATTAAGTTATCGGTCATATTGCAAATTCTTTAGCAAAATTGGGCTCTTTTTTAACAAAATCTCATTCAAGAAAATGGTAATCGTTAAGGACAAAGTGAAAGTCAACTTAAATCTAACAACAACAAAAAACCCGCCATAGGGCGGGTTTAAAAAAACAAATGAAATAACTAGTATTTATCTTAGTAATTGCAAGACTTGCTGAGCTTGTTGATTCGATTGTGACAACATGCTCATCCCTGCTTGTTGCAATACTTGCGTTCTCGCCAAGTTTGCACTCTCTCTCGCAAAATCCGCATCTTGGATCTGGCTACGTGAATTCTTAATGTTTTCATTCACATTTTGCAAGTTGGCAATCGTATGTTCAAAACGGTTCTGCGTCGCACCCCATTTCGCCCGACTGGTGTTAATTTTTGAAATGGCTTTATCTACTTGCGATACCGTTAACAGCGCTTTTGATTGCGTTGAAATAGTATTCCCTGCAGAAATCCCTAAGGCAGACGTTCGCATATTGATTAAACTTATGTTAATTTGGTTCACTGAATCCGTCTCCCAACCCGCATGGATACTTAACTTAGCAGTGGAACCACTCACATTCATTAAATTGATACCCTTAAATTTAGTGGTCGACGCTACACGGTCAATTTCGCTTTTTAATTGTGTCACTTCTTGGTTCATTTGTGCTCTTTGCACACTTGTATAAGTATCGTTAGCGGCTTGAATCCCTAGCTCACGAATACGCTGCAACATATTCACCACTTCTTCAGTTGCACCATCCACAGTCTGAATCAAGTTAATTCCATCTTGTGAGTTACGAATCGCCATATCGGTTCCCCTCACTTGGGAATCCATACGCGTTACAACCGCTTTACCCGCCGCATCATCTGCAGTGTGATTAATGCGTAAACCAGAAGTCAAACGCTCCATTGAGGTTTTTTGAGATCTTGATGTTTGGTCTAATAAACGCACCGCATTTTCTGATCCCATATTGGTGTTGATTACCATTGACATGATATATCTCCTTTTTATCTAGTCTTGTGTGTTTAAATTGCCTTCAATGTTTATATCGACACAAGACAGAAAGACTTAAGTCTTTTTAGACTTTTTTATTCAACAACAATCCTAAAACAGCATGAGACGTCTCCCCATACTCTGAATAAGCATAGGACGAAGTTTGTTTTTGCTCTAAAAACGCCTTAATTCGTGCTGATTGTTCAAGAAAAGCATCTGAAGGAATTTGTTTGATCACTTCATAGGTCCCTCTATCAATTACCTTAATCACTGTTCGCCCACTTTTGTCGTCTTTTTCAAAATGCAAAGTACTTTGACTCTGAGCTAACTTACGATTTAATTGAAGGATCTCTTTATCTAATTTTTCTTTTGCGTGAGACTGTTTTTCAGCATCAACGCTTAAAGAGGAGGATTTTTCTTTTCCCTCTAATTTCGGTAATTTTGTAGAAGGGGCGCCCTGTTGACTTGATAAAACTTCACCTACAGGTTGAGTTAATTTCATGTCTTGTAAAGGATTTAATGGTTTAGAATCGACAGGATTCATAATTCACCCCTCCATTGTTTAACTTTGAACGCTTACCTTAAAAGTGAAAGCACATTTTGAGGTTGCTGATTCGCTTGTGACAACATGCTCATCCCTGCTTGTTGCAATACTTGCGTTCTCGCCAAGTTTGCACTCTCTCTCGCAAAATCCGCATCTTGGATCTGGCTACGTGAATTCTTAATGTTTTCATTTACATTTTGCAAGTTAGCAATCGTATGTTCAAAACGGTTCTGCGTCGCACCCCATTTCGCCCGAATGGTGTTGATTTGAGAAATGGCTTTATCTACTTGCGATACCGTTAACAGCGCTTTTGATTGCGTTGAAATAGTATTCGCTGCAGCAACCCCTAATGCAGAAGCTTGCATACTGATTAAGCTTATTTTAATTTCATTTACCGATGCTGTCTCCCAACCCGCATGGATACTTAATTGAGCATTTGAGCCATTCATTAGAGCAATACCATTAAATTTAGTGGTCGACGCTACACGGTCAATTTCGCTTTTTAATTGTGTCACTTCTTGGTTCATTTGTGCTCTTTGCACACTTGTATAAGTATCGTTAGCGGCTTGAATCCCTAGCTCACGAATACGCTGCAACATATTCACGACTTCTTCTGTCGCACCATCTATGGTTTGAATAATATTGATTCCGTCTTGGGTATTTCGAATCGCCATATCCGTCCCAATCACTTGAGAATCCATACGCGTTACAACCGCTTTACCCGCCGCATCATCTGCAGTGTGATTAATGCGTAAACCAGAAGTCAAACGCTCCATTGAGGTTTTTTGAGATCTTGATGTTTGGTCTAATAAACGCACCGCATTTTCTGATCCCATATTGGTGTTAATTACCATTGACATAACATATCCCCTTTTAAATCATTGAAAATTAGATTATTTCTTGTTATATCTTTAATCAAAAATATTTCCCTTCACTGTCTGTAACGGCCATCATTTATATAACTTTAGTGAAAATAATGAATTTTTTTCAAAAAAATGGCATAACCTCTGCTCAGTCCTTAAAATCATCTATAAATTGACACAAGATTGACATACAAGGACATTTCCATGACACAACTCGATAACACTATTGATGCACTCCCAAAATTAGAACTGGGCACACCGAAAACAAACCCATTTGGTGATACCTACTTCGAAAGCATTAACCAGAAAGCATTTGATAACATCGGTGCTCAAGCCACCCTTTCTAAAACTTTTGCCGACGCATTTAACCAAGAAAAAACGCTTTATTTTGTTGTTGGATCCGATTCTGGATTACTGCTTCCCCTATTACAAAAAGAAGCGGAGCAAGATCCCAGTAAACATTTTGTGGTTTTTGAAGCACCTGAAGTCATTGACTATCTAAAACAGACAGAACAAAACTACCCAAAGGTAGATCTCTATCCCATTACGACTCCTTTTGAAGAATTAGAGCTGCATTACCCTCACTATATTTCACATAATCGAATGCAACTCATTCGTTCTCTATCCGTTTTAGACAAACGTTCTGAATACTACACCGCAGCTTGGGAATACAAACTGTCAGAGTTTCGTAGCTTTCAACAGATCAATGTCGGCTTGCGTACCTTAAATGTCTTTATTAATGGTCAAATATATAACTGTGTCGATAATATTTATCCCATTGCTCAGTTTCAGAAACAGTTTTCACAAACACCTGCCCTCCTTCTCGGTGGTGGGCCTACATTAGATGCGGGAATAGAATGGATTAAGCAAAATAAAGAACAAATTTTAATTTTGGCTGCAGGCCGGATCAGCGCCCGCCTGCTTAAAGAAGGGATAGATCCGGATTTTATTGTGACGGTTGACCCCAATGACGTCAGTTATGACAATACTAAACAAATGGAAGCTTTTAGTGAAAAGTCTGTGCTCATTCATACCAATTATGCTCATCATAGTTTATTAGCCGAATGGCGTGGTGTACACACTTTTACCGACCGCCTTTTTCCATGGGCTGAAAGTGATCAGCCTGACAATTTAGCCACTTCAGGCCCGACTGTAACCAATACAATGGCTTCTATCGCCACTTTTCTCGGTTGCCCGCAAATTTATCTTCTTGGCGTAGATTTCTGTTATGGTGCAGAAGGACAAACTCATGAATCCTCAAGTTTAGAAAATCAACTTGGCGAAATGTTTGTGCATACTGTAGGACAAAAAGTTCGCACTAACTCAGGGCGTTTAGCGGAAACCAATGACGCCTTTGCCAATGCGATGAAAGAAATGGATCGTGTCGCCCACATTGCCAAACAAAAAGGCATTGCATTTTATAATCTTGGTTATGAATCTGCCGCAATGGAAAATGTTCCTTTTATAGAATTAGAAGAGATTCAACTCGGGGATTCAGGACAAAAAGAACAAGCGTTGCAAGAGATGGTACAAGCGTTGGATTTTTCTCCAACAGTTGTGCAAAAGCATTATGACAAAATGAAAATGCAGTTGCAAAAATTCCGCAAAGAAATCAAAGCCACGCAGAAACTGGCACAGTCGGGACTAGACGCTGCAAAACAGCTCTTTGAAAATGAACAACAACTGGATCACCTGACCCAAAAAATAACACAAATCAAATCTAAGCTCAGTAAAAAGCATTTAGAAACCATGGAATTTATCTATCACTATGCGAATGATGCCTATGCGAAATTTATGGATCCTTCCATATCAGATGACGAGATGTCAAATGAAGAGATCAAAAACAATCTGATCAACTTTTTTACCGCGATTACCGAAACTTCTGTAGATATTTTGCTCAATCTCGATCAAGGGATCAAACATATCAACAACCGTAAAGAAGAAGCGCAAGGTGAACGCAAAATTGAATCACTGATTAACTTCTGGAAACAGCATAATGAAGAGGGTCGAGTTTTAGTTTGGTTGAAACAATATGCACTTGACCCGAATGATTTTAGTCCAGAACATCAACAACAAGTCGAAAACTTAATTGCTCAATTTAAACAAAAAATTCAACAAACTGAAGACTCTAAACTGGCGAAGAAATTAAAAAACAATGCCGAAAACTTAACGACCATCTTTACCTTAACTCATGAATATTTTGAACAAGGTAAAGTCGAAGCGTTGGAAAAAATTGCCAATCACCTTCAAACTAAAGAGAGTTATAAAGCAAAAGAGCTGCTTAAACTCACACTGGGCTACATTGCTGACTTAAAAGGTCAACTCTCCGATGCTTATACTTATTACACTCAAATTGAAGACCAAAGACTGCTGCATATCGCATTAAAACGCATTGTGCAGTTAACGCTTGATGAAAAAGATTATCAAAGCGCTTTAAATGCTTTAGAAGTGTTGACAGACTTTTCTGATGAATATTGGCTCTCCTTCGCAGACCTCGCCTCTGCACTGGGGCAGTTTGATCAAGCTTTACAGGCCTATAGTAATTATTTAAGCAAGCATCCGAAAGATACGACGGCTTGGATAAAACTTGCAAAACAGCTCATCGCCACAGGCAATAATGAAGATGCCAAAGAAGCTTTAAATCAAGTCCTCAAACTCGATCCAGAAAACAATACCGCTTCAAAGCTTCTATCAGAGATTTCAAATCCAAATCATTAAATATTATTAGAAATGGTTTTATGGCTAACAAGCTTTGCTCTGGTTGAATGACTTCGACCAGAGTTTTTTAAGCTAACATCTTTAAATAAGCTTCTACTTTGAATACATCTACCAACTCATCCACATCCATCCCCGAAATCGGATTCATTTCAAATAACTGGGTTTTCCCTTCTACAACTAGACGACCTTCTTGTAAAAACCATTCAGGTTTAACCAAATATAGAGCACCATTAATGGTATAAAAACGATCATCATAATCTTGTCGTCGTGTCGTATCCTTTTCGGGCTTCGCTAAGAAGTGCCATTGCCCATCAGCACTCACTTCCAAGCTTTTATAAGGATGTTCCGTCATCTTATGGACACTGACCAGTGAATCTAAATGATTTTCTTGAAACTGGGTGATGGCTCTGTCAATATCTTCTGCCGATCGCAACGGAGAAGTCGGTTGTAATAAAACCAAAATATCTGGCATTTCCCCTTGCAGTTGCAACCACATTAAAAAATCTTTCACCACATCATTGGTCTGTGCTTGATCAGAACTTAAATGCGTTGGACGCCGGTAGCGAGTGTCAATATTATGCAGATTCGCAAAATGTAAAATCTCTTCATCTTCTGTTGAAAGCATAATATTCGTAAGATACTTTGATGCTTGTGCCGCTTCAAAGGTATATTGCAACAGTGGCTTTGCCATAATCGGGAATAGGTTTTTTTTCGGAATGCCTTTTGAACCGCCTCGAGCTGGGATCAGTGCAGTAACTTTTGCTTGAGATTGACTCATTTTGCGCCCTCTGTTTTTGAAAAGTGAATATCATAATCTGCTTGAGCTTGCAAATAGTCTGGCATCTGTCCAATATCCATCCAATATTCGGTAATGGGAAAGCCGCCGACAGGTTTTTGCTCTGCCAATGCATGCTCTATTAAGGTGGGCATATCATAAAACTGATTTTGCGGTACATAATCCAAGGCTTCAGGTGAGAGCGCATAAATTCCACCATTAACAAAATAGCGATAGACCGGTTTTTCCACCAATTGCGTCACCTGATGTCCATCCATTTCCACAACACCATAAGGCACCTGCTGCGCATACTCTCGGACGCAAGCTGTCACCAAGTTTTGGTGCTGTTGATGAAAATCCAATAGCGCTTTTAAATCAATTTTGGTTAGCAGATCTCCATTCATCACAATAAAGTCTTCTTCGGGTCTTTGGGATAACAAACTCAATGCCCCCGCAGTCCCCATACGCTCTGACTCTTCTATGTATTCAATCTCAATGCCATAAGCTTGACCATTCCCAAAATACGCCCGAATTTGCTCACCCAAGTAATTGATACAAAAATAGAAACGTTCAAATCCCTGCTCAGCAATATGTTTAATAATGGTTTCTAAAATAGGTTGATTGCCCACCGGCAACAAAGGCTTGGGTACATTTTCTGTTAAAGGTCGTAAACGAGTCCCTAAACCGCCTAACATTAATATCACTGGATTTTTTAAAGATTTGAGTTCGGGTTTTTCATAATAGAGTCCCACCATCTTGCCTTGGGCATCCACAATAGGCAAATGACGCAATTGAAACTGCTGCATCCGTTTCTGCCACAAGGTGGGCTGCTCGGAATCTTGACCGACTTTTGGTGTGAGATTCATCACTTCACCAATGGGGCTCGAAAGCATTTTGCCTGCTAACAGCCCACGACGAATATCCCCATCAGTAACCGTCCCCAAAAGATGATTCTCTTTATCAACCACTAATGCAATTTGCAAGGCCGCCTTATCCATTACGGATAAGGTTTCTTTAACGCTGGTCTGAGGAAAAACGGCAATATTTTGCCAAGCAAACAATTTCATACACACGCTCACCTACAATTCAAATCTACAAAAGGCTTCGGCAACAATTGAGAAAAATCTTGTTCAACTAAGGTTTCGACCACTTTTTGCGCACTCTCACCTTGTCCATAAAGACTTTCACCGCCCGAAAAATTAAAGTTTATCCCATTTTCCATCGCTTGCAGAATGGAATCTAGCGATGGATTTGCTTGAAAAATAGAGTTGGCCATCAATCGACCCGCTTGTCGTTGCCCGATGTTCACTGTCGCCGTTTGCAGGGCTGGCGCTTCAATAATGCCACTACTGGAATTCCCAATCACTAAATCAGCCAGCTTCATCAGACTTAAATAACGTTGAGAGCCCAGTGAAGGGGTATATAACGCATGGATGTGTGCATGGCTCTGCCACTGCTGAATCTGCTGCTGCACCTTTTGGTTAATCTGTTCACCTGCGGCATCTAAATTTGCCCCGGTCCAAATCACAGTGATCTGCCCATACTTTTTAGAAAAGGTTTCCATAGCCGCAAACAGTTCATTCAAACTGGTTTCTGGCGATTGACCTGTCCAGGTTTCGGGGTGATAAGTGACTAACAGCAGTGGATGCGTCAAACGCAAGCCCAAATGCTTTTCCAGCTCCGATTGCGATAAAAACGCTGTTTGCTGAATGACATCCAATCCCATAGCGCCCACATTCAAAACGCGTTCAGGCAGCTCGCCCATCTGGATTACTCTTTGCCGATAGGGTTCTGCTGCTACAAAGTGTAAACTGGCCATTTTGGTAATTGCATGACGAATGGCGTCATCCACCGCGCCAAGCGTGATCTCTCCACCATGCAGATGGGCAATGGGGATTTGATTAAGCAGTGCCGCTGTCGCCACCCCTAAAATTTCATAGCGATCGCCTAAGATCACCACACAATCGGGTTGATCGTGTAAAAAAGCTTCGGAAAACTTGGCCACAGCCTCAGACGTAATTTGCGCCATCGCATTTTGTGCCGGCTGGGTTGCCTCATTTATAATCGGAATTTCTGCTGTAATTGGCACACCACTTTGACGAATCGCCTCAACGGTATCCCCCTGTTCAGGTAAAAGGTGGGCACCGGTTACAAACAGTTGCAAGGCCACTTTAGGATGGTGATGCAGTTGCTGAATCAGATGTGACAATAGACCATATTCGGCACGAGTGGCCGTCACCACTGCAATCTTTTTGAGCGAATCTACCACTGAATCCCCTCGCCCTCTGTAAAGGCTCTGGGAGCGGGTTGACCTATCACTTCACACCAAACATCCGCATAAAAGCCGTTGTCACTGCGTTTTAAGGTGACATTCTCTGCAGTCAAAATTTCCCCTTCGGCAATCGGCTGACTGGCAACCATGCGCTTACGCACAATCGCAATATTGGCTTTTTCAGAATCTGTCGGGGCTTTTTCACCACTGCCTAAGGCCTGCTCAATGTGACGGATACTCTGTACCATCTGTTGCAATTCATCCGCTTCTAGACTGGCTTGATGGTCAGGGCCTGGTAGCTGCCGATCCAGTGTAAAGTGTTTTTCAATGACACTCGCCCCCATCGCCACCGCAGCAATGGGCACCTCTATCCCCAAGCTGTGATCAGATAAACCCACTGGTAAACCAAACTGTTTTTGCAGCGTTTGCATGGCGCGTAAATTGACATCTTGATAAGGGGTTGGATAAGCGCTGTTGGCATGGAGTAACGTCAAATTTTCTCGTGCCAAACCAGCTTGGAATAGAGTTTCAACGGCTAAACCCACCTCTTCTAAAGTCGCCATACCCGTTGAAAGATAGGTTGGCTGATTAAATTGAGCGATCTGCTGCAAATAAGGAATAGACAGCAACTCACCTGAAGGAATTTTCCAACGCTGAACGCCTAAATGGTGCAAAAACTCTATACTTTCACTGTCAAAAGGGGTGGACATAAACTCTATGCCTTCTTGCTGACAGTAATTCAACACCATTTTGTGATCTATCTCACTTAATTCGAGCTGTTTAAGCAATGCATATTGGCTCTGTTCTGTCCCAGTATTTTCTGTTTGGTAATCCGCCTGCTGCGCGTTTTCTGTAACCAACTTATCGGCCTTAAAGGTCTGGAATTTGACCGCATCAGCACCCGCCGCCACAGCAATATCCACTAATTTAATCGCTTGTCGTAGCTCTCCATTATGGTTAACGCCCGCCTCTGCAATGATAAATGTCTGACTCATTTCACGACTCCTGTGTAAATGCCCGGCTGTAAAATATGCTGCAACACCAAACTGCCCGCCCCCACAATCACCTTATCAGCAATCTTTACGCCCTGCTTAATCACGGTGCCACTGCCAATTAAACAGTCCTCTCCAATCTGCACGCCACCATTTACTTTTGCGCCCGTTGAGACGTGGGTATGATTGCCAATAACGACATCATGCTCAACCAAAGCTTGCGAATTAATAATACAATTCATCCCAATTTTCGCTTGAGCATTTACCAATGCCTGATGCATCACAATAGAGCCCTCGCCCACTTTTGCCGAAGCGGCGACATAGGCCAAAGGAGAGTAGATGACCGGAAACTGTGCCCCTAAGTCTTGCAATGTTTGAAACAGCTGTTTCCTCAGTGTGGCCGATTTGACTTGGCCGACGGTGAGCAAACAGTGTGGCGTTTGCATTAGCAGTTGAGGCAAATCACGATCATATCCAACCACTCTAACCCCTAAACAATGCGAAACTTCTTGCTGAGCATCCGCTTCGACAATGCCGGCAATCTGCCACTTGCGCTCTGCCTGAATGACCTCCACACAGCTTCGGCAGTGACCACCGCCGCCGATTAACAGCAGTTTGTTCATTGTATACACCTCACGCCACTGGGCAGGTTAATTACTCGCTCTGCCAACCATTCGGTATTGGGTAAGGCTTGACGAGGTGCGCCTTGGTAAATCGACTGCTGGTGCAGAGGTGTCCATAAAGGACGCGCTTGGACCTGAGCTTCATTCAAAGCTTGCAACCAGGCATCTCTTTCTGTTTGATCAGAGAGCAGAAATCCATTCAACCAGTAGTTCGGTCGGGTATGATGAGGCGCGGAAATTAGCTGAAAATCACCTGGCAGGACTGGGGATTTTGGCATTTTCTGCAAATTTTGCACCCAGTTTTGATACAACTGATGTATCTTCTGTTTTTCTTCTAAGAAGCGGGGCAGTTTTTGCATTTGCGCAACGCCTAAAGCGGCATTGAGATTGGGCAGTCGCAGATTGTAGGCGATGGCATCATGTTCAAATGCCCATGAATGAGGTTTTTTAGCGGTGGTGCTTAAATGTTTGGCTTGCTGAGCGAGCATTTTATTATGCGTCACCAGCACACCGCCCCCACCTGTCGTTAAGATCTTATTGCCATTAAAACTAAACACCCCCATATCACCGAAAGTTCCGGTATAACGATCGCACACTTTTGAGCCTAAACTTTCTGCCGCATCCTCAATCACCAGTATGTGATAAGCACGGCAGAGCGCAACAATCTGCTCAATCTCACACGGCATGCCTAAAGTGTGCATCGGCAGACAAGCGGCAATCCTTTTACCCGTGCTTTTATCGTAACAGTGTCCCTGTTTTTGCACCGTTTGCGTTTCTAAATAGGTTTTAAGCGCTTGTGTACTTAATCCCATGGTTTCTCTGTCCACATCAAGAAACAGTGGCGTCGCACAGAGCTGGGAAATGGCATTGGCCGTTGCCACAAAGGTCAGCGACTGGGTAATCACTAACTCATCGGGCTGCACCCCCGCAACCCGCAAAGCCAGCATAAGTCCGGCCGTACCATTGACTACAGCCACCCCATAGGGGGCACCGACAAAATCCGCTACCTGTTGTTCAAATTGAGCAACATATTCGCCTACCGAAGAGACAAAAGTGGAATCAATACAGGCCGCCACCAGCGCTTTTTCTTGTGCATCAAAACAGGGCGCATGCAAAGGAATCATACCCTCTGCCACACCATAATAATCACGAAGGGTCTTAGCCAGTGAACAGACGATGTCATTAGACATTGTATTGATTGGCCTTATATTGTTTAAGATGTTCCGGTTGAGTAAACCATTCAATCGTCTCTTTCAGACCTTTTTCTAAAGTGTATTGTGGTTGCCAACCTGTCAATTTCTGGATCTTCTGATTGTCCCCCCACAAACGAAACACTTCTGAGCCTTTGGGACGCAACCGTTGCTGATCAGTAATAAACGCCACATCTGAATCCATTAACTGCTTAATCAACTCTAAGGTTTCTTGTACGGAAATCTCATAATTGGAGCTGATATTGACTGTCTCGCCAATGGTGTTCTCTGAAGCCATCAATGCCATAATGCCGTGACAGGTATCCAACACATAGTTAAAGTCTCGGGTCGGAGAAGTATCGCCCAGTTTTATCTGCTTCATACCCTTAGCAATTTGGGTGATAATGGTTGGAATCACCGCTCGCGCCGATTGTCTGGGGCCATAGGTATTAAAAGGTCGAGCAATGGTAACCGGCGTTTCAAATGCATTGAAATAGCTCATCGCCATTGCATCCGCACCAATTTTGCTGGCACTGTAAGGCGATTGGGGTTGCAGAGGATGCTGCTCATCAATGGGGACATATTGTGCAGTACCATAGACTTCGGAAGTGGAGGTATGCATAAAACGCTGCACCTGCTGATCTTTCGCAGCTTGCACCATATTTAAGGTGCCATTAACATTGGTTTCAACATAAGAGTTAGGGGCAATATAAGAGTAAGGAATGGCGATTAACGCAGCCAAATGGAAAACGGTATGTATCCCTTCACTGATTTGCTGACAGAAGAAAGGATCGCGTACATCACCGCTGACAATTTCCATCTGATCCACAAAAGGAGAATGATCTAGCCATCCCCAATGGTTAAATGAGTTATACAGTACCAAAGCGCGCACTTTGGCGCCGGCCTGCACCAATTGCTCCGCCAGATGCGAGCCAATAAAACCATCTGCACCCGTGACTAAAACTTGTTTATCTTGCCAATAAGAGAGGCCACTCTGCTGTTTATTTTTCAGTTGTACCAACGGTAGACTCCTAAGAGAGGATTTTCTGATATTTTAATTCTGCTTTCAGCACCTTGTCGATATAGGCACGGGTTTCCGCAGATTGATGTTGTAAGCGTAACTTACGATAAATTTGCTTTGGATTCAATCGATTTATATTTTGAATGGCCTGTGCTTTTGTATTGCCAAACACCTTAAGCACGGTCGATAGCCCCCCATTATAGGCAGCAATTGCCAAAATTTTCTTACTGAGTTTATTACGAACCTGGGCTAAATACTCATTTTGCAACAGACCAATATAAGCGGTCCCCATACGAATATTATTTTCCGCATCAAACAGTTTTTCTGCTGATGGCTTACCACGCTTTAGATCAATATATTGGTAAACATCTTGACCTGCCGCATGAGGTTTCAATTGCATTAACCCTAATGCTTGAGAGCGGCTAACCGCTTTTGGGTTAAACCCACTTTCCGTTTCCATAATGGCAAAAACCAATGCCGGCTTGACGGAAAACTGCTTCGCATAGCGCGCCACCCACTGTTGATATTTATGAACCGGCTCGCTAATGGCATGAGGTTTTAAGGGTAAAGCAATTGTTAAGCTCTGTAATCCTTCTTGTAAATATTGATCGGGGTGCGTCAATACATAATTCACAAAACGATAGACATCCGCAGGATAACGCATCGGTTGCTGCTGTTGATCAAGCACTTTGTCATAGAAAAAAGGCACTTTACGCGTGGAAAATGATTGCGTGGACAGTAACTCAGAAGCAGGTAGCAATTGATCGCTTAACAATAAGCGCGTTAAAGCCCGTTTTACGGTTTGATAGCTGACCGCTTGCTTAGGCAGATAAAGTTTTAGAACCCCTCCATCAATTTCATAATGAGGGAAAACGGCGCTGGCTTGTTTAGATTGTTTGACTTGTTGAAGCTGAGATGGTTGTAGATGGGGCGTTGTAGTGTGTAAATCCGTTGCTTTTTGTAATGGCTGCGACTCAGACTTGGCTTGTATCTGAGTGTTTTTTTCAAATTTTAAATGCGATTTCGGAAGACGAATAGTCCCTGTTTGCTCCGCCTCGCTATTTACCATCTTCGGCTCAAAGTGAGTCGTTTGGCTCAACGCTTCCATTGGCTCTAAGTATGACGGTGGGGACAAGGAAGCTTTTTTTTGTAGCACTGCAGCCGTGCCCATCATACCAATACTGAAAGCCATCAATAAAGCCATCGCTGCCAATAGGCTGTAAAAAAAGCGCTGTGCTGACATATTTTCCCTTATGCATCCTATTCTTAAGATAAATAGCAATCAGCAAAGGCAATGCCAACTTCTTTGTCAAGAAAATGACACTAGCGGAAATAATTAAATAAAGACATGTTTTGTACTTTAGAAAAAATCTGCTGAGCCATCTGTAAGGCATTCTGTTTTTGGGTAAAATCGGAAATGCCTTGCACCACATCCATCTCTTCAATATTCATTCGGCGCTCTTCCAAAGCCATGCGGAAAGATTCCCCCGCATCCTTCTGCGTCTCAATCCGATTTTGACGTCCCCCAATTTCAGCCATCACATTTGACATCTTATCCAAAGCTTTTAAAAAATCTTCTCCAATTTGAGGTGAGGGTTGCAAACCTTGATCCAGATCACTTTTAAGCTGAACCATAATATTTAGCACATTTGGTTCTACCCCAGCTGGTAAGGACGAGGCACCCGGTACATCAAAGACTTTATTCCCTCTATCCGTAATGCGAACTCGAGAAGGGTCCCCTAGATCGTTTGAATTAATATGATTGTCCACATCAAAAGCGATTTGAACAAAACGTCCACCGTCATTACTGCCATTATATTTATAATAAGGGTCACCATTGGGTGCTGTGGTGGTATCTTGTACAAAAGCGGCATTGGCATGGACATCAGAGCCGGCAAATAACAACTCTTTATCAGGATTTTTACTGTTCATCACATTACGCACATGCTCGATTAACTGCCCAATTTCTGCAGCCGCCGCTTGACGATTTTCCGGCGTGTAAGAGTCATTCATCATCTGAATTGTCAATTCACGCGCGCGTTGAACACTGTCAATAACTGTTTGAATCTGAGTCTCTTCTAAACTCAATTGAGCGCTGGCATATTCACCATTCTTTTTAAAGGTCTCGATCTGTGACATACTTTTTTTCAAATTATGCACTTGATGTAATCCCACTGGATCATCACCTGGCTTATTAATACGCTTGCCTGTGCTCATTTTTTCTTGGATATCTAAGATATCGGCTTGATGCTTACTAATCGCATCTATCCCTTGATTATGAAATTGATTGGTTGAAATTCTCATTTTTTACCCCCTTAAAGCACCCAAGATAGTGGCAAACATAGACTGAGAAGTTTGAATAATCTGTGCTGAGGCTTGATAAGCTTGTTGAAAGCGCATTAAATTTGCAGCTTCTTCATCTAAATTCACACCCGATAGTGACTCGCTACGCTCTGTAACTTGTTGTAAAACGCTCTTTTGTGCATCATATTGCACTTGGGTCCCCTGTACATACATCCCCACATTGACAGCCATTTTTGAGTAGCCCCCGAATAGTGTCTCACTGGGATTGCCTGTTCCATCCGCATACAGAAGCGATTTATCTGCAAGACTCGCTATATTAGCAATATTCACATTATCGCCCACACCTGCAGGATTGCCTGGATTATTAGGGTCTTCTCCACGCGTTGCAATTTCGTCTGTATCGGTTATCTGAGTTTTAAACTGTTCCAAAATGGCTTGATGCGGCTTCACCAAAAAGCGATCACCATCATTCATTGAACCCGCTGACGAAGCATCAAAATGCAAGCCTTCTAAATCAAAAGTGTTTCCAGAACTGGTATATAACTGCTGTCCACTCTTATGATCATAAACTGTAAAAGTACCACCTGCGTTATACTTTAACTCATACTCTCTTGCTTGGAAATTCCCTATTTCGGTAAAAGCTTGGTTTACCGTGGCAGGTGTTGGACTAAATGTCACATGAATATTGGAACCATCTTCTGTTCCGGTATTATTTTTATCTTTCACGGCTTGAGCATCCAAAGGCACAAAGAAATCTCCGCCCGGATTTCCATTAATGTCCCAGCCTTGCTTATGCTGCCAATTGACAGCCGCCACCAATCCATTGATAGAAACCCCCAATTCATTTTGCGCTTTATCTGACATTGTCTTACGAAAATCTAAAATCCCACCTAATTGCCCGCCAACTATTTGATCAGAGATTTTCTTCTCTTGCCCACCAATATTGGCAAACACTTCAATCCGCCCCTCATTGGTAAAGTCACTGAAGTGAGCAGATAATGGGGTAATGGAATTATCACTAATTAACGGAATACGTCCATTGGCCGTATGAATATCAATGCTTCCATCCTTGTGTCGAAAAGGCTTAATATCCAAATTTGTACTTAAGTCTTTAATCGCTTCTTCTCGCTTATCTAATAAATCATTGGGCGGTTGCTGACTGCTGGCTAAAGCTCGCGCCACTTGTGTATTAATTTTCTGAATCATCTGCAAATTTTGGTTAATCTTTTCAACGGTATCTTTAATCTGATTATTGGTTTCTTGCTTATTTTCATTCAAAATAAAGGATAAATTTCCTATATGGCTTTCTAAATTAATAGATTCATTTAATACTAAACGACGATTGGTATTAGAGGTCGGATCATTGGCTAGGTTTTGCATTGAATCAAAAAAGCGCTGCATAAATTGCTGTACGCCCTGATCATTAGAGGCTACCACACCTTCTATCTGCTTTGAGAGTTTCAATTGTTGATCATAACGTTCATTTAAAGCATTAGCAGAAATGAGCTGATTTTGAATATAATCCTCATACACACGCGTCACACTGTCAACACGTGACCCCCCTCCTAAAAAACTATTCCCTACAACTTGCGGCGTATTACTCACAATCTCTGCGCGTTGACGGTGGTAACCCTCCGTTCCCACATTGGCGACATTATGGCTTGTCACCTCAATCGCTTTCTTATAACTCATGGAAGCTAAACTTCCAATCCCAAGTAGGTCTGCCATGATCTTATCCTTTGATTCTGGTCAATTGCACGATGCTTATTTTTGTTGTAGCGCACGTAAACTCAAATGAGTGGCTGTATTCGGCACTTTCTTTTTTTCTATGATAGGCGCATCTTGCGTTCCCTTATCCCCTTCTCCATGCGGTAGAGTCGGGGCAAGCTGCTTAACAATTAAATCGGCCAAGCCTAATGAACCTTTAGTGGACAGCTCTTGAGAAAGCTGTTGATCGTGCCACTGTTGATAAAAGTCCGATTGACCACCATCCAGCCAGCCATCATCAAACTTGACTTTTCGCGCCTCTTTCATAATTTGATCAATAAACAAAGCTTCAAACTGTTCTGCAACAGGGCGCAACGCTTTTGCCTGATCCTGTCTGGCCGTCTGTTTTAAACCATTCAAGGCTTGAACATCGGTAACCAGTTGATAATCTTTCTGTTGTGGATTAACTGGTGCTAACATCTAAACCTCCTAAATGACCATTAAGTCCGCTTTTAAGGCACCTGCTTGTTTCAAAGCTTCCAAAATTGCCACCAAGTCCCCAGGCGCTGCGCCAACTTTATTCACTGCTTGCACAATATCATTCAAAGATGTGCCTTTAGGAAATTCAAACATTCTATCCTTCCCCTGATTTTCCACTGACACTTGAGTATTAGGCGTCACCTGCGTATTTCCACCGGCAAAAGGGTTGGGCTGTGAGACTTGATTCGATTCTTGAATTTTTACCACCATGCCGCCATGCGTCACTGCGGCAGGCCCAACAGTCACATTCTGGCCAATGACTACAGTGCCAGTGCGTGAATTCACAATCACACGTGCTGCGGGTGATCCGGGATTAACTTCAATATTTTCAATCAGGGATAAAAACGCCACACGTTGGTTTTTCGAACGCGGCGCCATCACTTCAACCGAATCCCCATCATTCGCACGTGCAGTCCCCGCGCCTAATTTAGCATTGATCGCATTCACCAAATTGGTCGCTGTCGTAAAGTCGGGATTTTTTAAATTCAAAGTGATGGTATTCCCTAAATCAAAGCCGGTGTTGACAGAGCGCTCAACCATCGCACCATCTGGAATACGCCCCACACTGGGCACATTAATGGTGATCTTAGAACCGTCCTTACCTGAGGCATCTAATCCCCCCACAATTAAATTCCCTTGTGCCAGGGCGTAAACATTTCCATCCACCCCTTTTAAAGGGGTCATTAATAAGGTACCTCCTCTTAAACTTTTGGCATTACCTAAAGAGGAAACGGTGACATCAATTTTTTGTCCCGGTTTGGCAAAAGCAGGTAAGGTGGCATGCACCGCCACAGCGGCAATATTTTTAGTATTGGTTTTCTGACCATCTGGAATATGAATCCCAAATTTATTCAGCATGCTGCGCAAACTCTGCTCTGAAAAAGGCGTCTTATCCCCTGAGCCATTCAAACCGACCACTAAACCATAGCCCACCAGATGGTTAGAGCGAACCCCTGCCACATTGGCTAAGTCTTTTACTCGCTCTGCCCAGCTGGCTTGCATCCATAATATCAGCGTTGCCAAAATAAAAATGTGGATTTTTCTGGTTTTCATGACAAACTCCCTTATGCGTTCAATCTGTCAAAATTATGTTATTTTTATCATAGGATACAGACACGTTAGCATAGGTTATGCCAACAATAATGATTCAGACCTCAAGAATCTAAATAATGGTCGATATAGAGGGATAAGGGGGATATTTAGGCATGAAAAAACCGGCTTGCAAAAAGGAGATTAGAAAAACAAGCCGGTGAAAAAAGAAACGATAAATATTTGAAGGCAATTTAAAGTTTCAGGTAAAGTTATTATAGAAGAATTTTAATTAAATATCAAACCCTTACCCCTTAAAGTGGCCAATATTTATTTAAGAATTTAGTGGCCGCACCTGGACGTGCAGTATCGCCCGCCATACCGTGATCTTGATAGATTAAGCGCACATCTGCTACTTTTGTAGAGACAATGGTGTTATCAGGCGCAATATCTTGTGGACGAATAATGCCTGCAAAACGAACCACTTCATCCCCATCATGAATGGTAATCCATTTTTCGCCACGCACCACCAAATTACCATTTGGAATCACCTTAACCACCGTAACCGCAATCGATCCATTCAAACTAGACCCCTGTTTTACATCACTTTTTCCATTAAATTGTCCTGATGAACCATAACCTATTCCAAAGGTCCCTGCCTCTTTTAAAACCTGGCTTGAACTGCGACCAAAAAGATTCAAGGGCGTTGAAACGCCAAAATCTTGACTGTTAGATTTGTTATACTTGGCCTCATCTTTCTTTTTTGCATCAAAACTCTCTTGCAGTTTGATCGTAATAATATCTCCAACCTTATGTGCACGCGAATCATCAAACAGCGTCATGCCCCCTGCTTGAAAAAGTGAACCATTTTTAGGGGGCGTCTGTTGTGGAATATTGGTTGGATAAGCCGGTGAATAATCAAACTTTTCCATCCGTTTAGGCACCGGTGATGAGCAACCCATCAACTGCAAAATGACACTGCTCACCACTAGCCATTGGAGGATTTTTAAAGGTTTCATCTCAATTCTCCTGCCATTACCCATTATTAAATATTATTATTTAAATACTGCATCATGCCATCCGCCGCCTTAATTGCTTTAGAGTTCATTTCATAGGTGCGTTGCGCTTCAATCATGCCGATCAACTCATTAACGGTATTCACATTTGAGGCTTCCAAAGCGCCTTGTTCAATCGCCCCAGCATCTGCATTATCGGGATTGTTCACCGTCGGTGTACCTGAAGCGGTAGTTTCCACAAAAAAATTCTGACCTTTAGCTTCTAGACCTGCTGGATTAATAAATGTGGCAAGTTGCAATTGCCCAAGCTGGGTCAATTCTGTATTGCCAGGCTCTTTTGCAGAAACAATCCCATCACGTGAGACCACAATTTCCGTCGCATCTTGGGGAATATTGATATTGGGCTCCACTAAATAACCTGATGAAGTCACCAAATCACCATTTTGATTGACCTGAAATGAGCCATCACGGGTATACATAATATTGCCATCTTGGTCTAAGACCTGAAAAAACCCTTTTCCATTAATCGCCAAATCTAGCTGGTTATCCGTGATCATCAGATTCCCTTGAGAAAAGAGCTTTTGCACCCCAACCGCTTTAACACCAACTCCCAACTGTAAGCCTGAAGGTAAAGTATTACTCTCATCTTGCGTCGCTTGTGCACCGGGCTGACGCACATTTTGATAAAGTAGATCATCAAATTCAGCGCGTCCAGTTTTATACCCATAGGTATTAGCATTGGCGAGGTTGTTAGAGATTGCGGCTAAACGAAATGTTTGTGCTTCCAAGCCTGTTTTGGCGACATAGAGTGCTCTGTTCATGACAATTTCCCCTTGTTAAACTCTGGTCTATGGTTCTTTATGTTTATCTCATTGACAATAATTTGTCAGAAACTTGTGCATGCCTTTTAGTGGTCTGCATCATCTTAATCTGCATCTCATACTTACGTGACAGCTCGATCATATTGGTTAAGGCTTCGATCGTATTAACATTACTGCCTTCTAAAGCGCCACTCACCACCTTGACATTGGCTTGTGGTAAATCCTGCTCTTTTGTGCGGATAAACCCATCTAACCCTTTTTCTAACTGCTTAATATCTGGCTTAACCAAACGCAAACGATCCAATACTACTAACTCATTACTGGGCGCATCCGCAGGGATAAAGGAAATGGTGCCATCATCGCCAAGATGAATACCTCTTGCCGGTGGGATATTAATCGGCGTCCCGCCTTCATTTAAAATCGGATTACCATGCACATCCACCAGATCCCCATTGGCTGTAATCTGCATGCTGGCAGTCCGCGTCAGCGCTTGCCCACCCTCTGGCGTCTGAATCATCATAAAACCATCTTCTTTGGTGACCACATCCAACTCTCGCCCAGTCACCTTAATCGGACCGGCTGAAAAATCGGTCGCTGGGCGTTCATTCATTGAATAGGCTCTTGAGTTCCAACCTGGCCCTTCAACATGCTGAGCCCGAAACTCATTAAAATCCTTTTTAAAACCATCTGTATTCGCATTGGCCAAATTATTCGCAGTATTCGCTTGTGAAAGCATCGCCTCTTTGGCGCCACTCATGGCGATATACAACATACGGTTCATAACGGTTCCTTTAGATGATTAAGTGTTCGTTTTTTGACAATTCTGTCATTCATTGAACTTATAGCGAGAAGCATGCCAATTTTTAAAAATTTCGCATTAAAGGTTTGAGATTTTGGCCGATAAACTGTTTACGGCAAGATTAAACAAAAAAGCCGGCAAAAATTGCCGGCAAGACCAGAAAAACAATTCATTTATTGTTAGAGCTGTAAAATTCGATTAAAGAGGGTATTAGAAGTCGAAATCACTTGCGTGGAAGCTTGATACATCCGTTGCGTTTGAATCATATTGACCAATTCTCCTGCTGTATCAACATTGGAGTATTCTAGTGACCCTGAATTAATCGCGCCAAAACCATTTGTTTGCGGTGCTGACATCTGTACAGTACCGGATTGATAGCTTTCCGCATAATATTGCCCGCCCAATTTTTCCAAAGCATTTTTATCATTAAAATCCGCTAAACCGAGACGCGCTACCGGTACCGAACGACCATTAGAATAGCGGGCGGTAATTACACCATCAGATCCTGTCGTCACCCCCACTAAATCCCCAATTTTATAACCATTTTGCGTCACCCCACGCAAGTTATAACTGCCCGCATATTGGCTCATCTCTGACATATCCGCATTGATCGCTACGGTCAACGCATTTGGGTTCCCTAAAGGATCATTAGCGCCAGTCAATGGATTATCAATAATCCACTGCATAGAGGGCTGCTCTCCAATAGATGTCCAGTCTGTCGATGGTAGCTCTTGATTTGGGTTATCTTGGCCCACTGGGTTAGAATTATCATTGGGCTCTCGGACATCGACCAAGTTTCCATTGGTATCAAACCTTAACTCATAAATAATCCCTTCATCCCCTGTTGCTGCTGTTCCATCATAGCGATGGCCACTGGTTACCCATTCCCCTGTTGATGGATCTTTATCCTCAATGGTGTATTGCGCAATCCAACTGGTATATTTTATGTTATTCCCACTGCTGTCTGTTAAGGTGGAATTGGCTGCGGGAACCACATCCCTTTTATAGTAATTCGCGGTCATGCGGTGCTCGCCACCCAAACTGTCATGAATGATTTTATTAGTAGAGAAGTCTGGAAACCCTGTGTAAGTTCCCGCGTCCTTGTCTACTAGATATTGTAAATTATTGACATTTGAGGTGTTAGTCTGTGCGACACCATTGCCATTTGCATCCACATTATCGGCTTCCTCACCATCCAAATTAATATTAAAGGTCATTTCATCGGTGGCTTTAGGCACTTTATTCAATGCATCCAAATTAATAGAGCTTAGAGTGGTATCAAAAACAGGTGACGTTTCGGTCGATAGTGTCTCATTTAACAGATACCCTTGCACCTGATTGCCATCTTGAGCAGTAATATAACCATTTTTGTCCAGCTTAAATGAACCATTACGTGTATAAATATTATCATACTTACCTGATTGATCTTTCAAAATAAAAAAGCCTTCACCATCAATGGCCGTATCCAAATCTCGTCCAGTATCCACGATCGTTCCCTGGGTAAAGTTTTGGGTAATCGCTCCTACCTTCACCCCATTTCCGGGTGACTTTTGTGCACCAGAGAAAAGGTCTGAAAATTCAGCTCTCGATCCTTTAAAACCAACGGTTTGCGCATTAGCGAGGTTATTTGAAATCACCCCTAACCCTGTTGATGCTGCATTCACGCCACTTAATGCATTTAAATCATATGGAAATCCCATCTCTCTATCTCCCTTGTCTTTCTGTTTGTTGTTTTTAAATTATTGTGTAATTTCTCGGACATCACTGAGTGAAACACGTTCACCGGTTGCCAAAGTCAATGTCATGCTGCCATCATCATTCACACCGACGCTATTTACGCGTGAAGGCACTACGGTTTTAATGGACTGTAGCGCTCCATTTTCATCTGTGCCATACACCGTTAAGGTGTATTCACCAGAGGGCATAGCGTTACCTTGTTCATCCGTGCCATCCCAACTCACTGTTTTTTCACCTGTATTCAAATCCCCCATACTCAACTCGGTGACGGGCCCATTATCATTCGTGACCACCACCTTGACATCCTTTAAAGGCTGATCCAGCTTTAATCTAAACTGACTCGGATCACCTTGAGTATGACTAAGTTGATCACCAATGGATTGCACCGCCTTACCTATCAAGCTAGCGGCTTGTAACGTTTGTAAACTCTGGAATCCTTTAGTCATCGATTGAACCGATTTATTCATGCTTTCAGTCGCTTGCAACTGACTCATTTGTGTTAAATCGGTGACAAACTTTGTCGGATCCATTGGCTGATTTGGGTCCTGGTTTTTGAGCTGCGTGGTAAGCAACCTTAAAAAATCAGCCTGACCCAGCGACTGTTGAGGCGCAGTGGCTTTAGGGTTACTCCCTTGCTGCAAAGCAGCCATATAATCTTTACTGCTTGGGTTGATATTGGGTAATTGAACAGCCATCTCTCTCTCCTAGGTTACTTACCGAGCTGTAAGGTTCTGAGTAACAATTGTTTTGAAGTGTTCATCACCTCAATATTGGTTTCATAAGTACGGGAAGCATCCAACATATTGGCCATCTCTTCCACCACATTCACATTCGGTCGGAAGATATACCCCTCCTTATTGGCCATCGGATGATTGGGGTTATACTCCATCTTTAAGGGCGCTTTATTCTCTACAATCTCTTTAATTTTCACGCCGCCGGTAGGCCGTCCACTCTCTTCATCCATAATCGCCTGAAAGACGGGCTCTTTCGCACGATAGGTCTCTTTGGCATTAGAGCTGATACTGTCCACATTGGCCATATTGGAAGCGATGGTATTCAACCGCACCGTTTGCACATGCATGCCGGTGGCTGAAATATCTAATACATTAAACATTGACATAATTCATTACTCCCCTCTTAAAGCACCACGAATGCCTTTAATTTTGCCATCGATAAAATTTAAAGTGGCTTGCTGCTGCATGGCGTTCTCCATAAATTGTGCTTTTTCAATATGTGTCTCTACGGTATTGCCATCCAGTGCTGGCTGCGTCGGCATGCGATACTTTAAAAAATCACTGGTGGTAAAATCTGCTGAAGCAGCAATATGACGAGCATCAGTTCGTACCAGATCAGGCTTGCCACTAGGCACCATCTGCAATTCATCTTTAGACTGGTTCAACATCTGACGCCAATCAATATCCCTGGCTTTATAGTTGGGGGTGTCTGCATTGGCCAAATTATTCGCCAATAGTTCTGAACGCATTGTGCGCACTCTTAGTGCTTGTTCATGAATACCAAAAATGGATTCCATGAGAAAACTCCCTTGTCAATCTATGCTTATTAGAAGTGTCAACCTTTAGACACCTCGATCATAATGCTTAACAAGAGACTAGCAATCAGAGTGCCAATTTATTAAAAATAACATTAAAGTTATTAAAAAATGGCCGATATCAAACGGTAAGGTGTTATGTTCTTCAGAAAATGAGAGTGCTTTGACAAAAAAGCAAAAGAAATTCAAAAATAGCCCAATTTTCCCAGTCCTGCTACCAGGCTTTGACCCAATCTCCCACAGAAATTGCATATTTAGATTCGCCAGAAACCTTTGCCACAATGAAATTTGGCATCACTCGGGTGACTTGAATAAAGCCTGAAGGACGTAAATCAAAACCTAAATTGTAATTCTGGACATTTAAGGCAGCGCCGTCTTTATGATAAACTGCCAAATAATCTCCGACTTGAATGCCGGTCTCTTGAGAGATGGGCACGATTACCTCTTGATCCCTTTTTTCCACAACTTCTGACACTAAATTTTGACATTTTAAGAAGTTTTGCGCTTGCTCTACCATTTGATCTAATAACAGGTCAAAAACTTTGCCCGTATCAGTGGAAAAAAATGCACTTGTGCCCACCGGTTTATCTCGACCCACGACCACATCGCCTTCAATATCAAAACCCAGCCGATGTTGCGCGACGACTTTTTGACGATA
The DNA here is from genome assembly GCF_054657255.1 of Galenea microaerophila. Taxonomy (NCBI): domain Bacteria; kingdom Pseudomonadati; phylum Pseudomonadota; class Gammaproteobacteria; order Thiotrichales; family Piscirickettsiaceae; genus Galenea; species Galenea microaerophila. The sequence goes on along the minus strand of NZ_BAAHWZ010000001.1, from coordinate 472,675 downwards.
AAGATCTACCCAAAAGTAATCCACCTCTAGATGACGCTTATCAGGCTCAGCATCATAGAGATAGAATTGTTTTACCCGGTTCAAAAGAGAACCGGGCTCGGTGACCAAAGCAGTAGAACGAATCACAGGCAACAACACCAGCTGTGCTTGCGTAGAAGCGCGAAGCTCATCCAATAAATCAGGATCTAAATTCGGCTGGATCAATTGCCCTTTTTGGATGCCTAAAGCATGATTTAAGGGCTTGGCGTTCAAATATTTCTGCTGATGTAAACGGCGAATGAGTTCACTTTGTACACCACGCACCAAGTTACTTAAGTCTCTTGCTTGCTCAGGAAATTGAACTAAAGGTTGTGCGATCACAATGGGGACTTGATAAAAATTAACCGGTAAATTAGGACACCCTGCTTTCTCATCCGTTAAACACACTTTCAACACCACCTGGTAAGTGGGTGGGTTTAATTTTTCTTGTTCCGCCTCATCACAAAATCGACAAGGTTTCGTTGTTTGCACAAGGTTCTCCCCTTCGCGCAAAATCGAAAAGCCGACAATACGACTATGGGAAGTAAAATGCGTTTGCGATTGCTTAAGCTGAAACGCTTGCACTTTTTCTTTAGAGGTCACCGTTGTGTTGCGATAAATACTGGCATTTTTCAGAGCATTTCGAATCGCCATCTGTCTCATAAAGGCTTGATCTCCTAAAGAAAAATCCGCTTCCCCTAGGACTTGAATGCATGAAGCATTGGCGGGGACATCTTGCATCCTTGAAATCGGCTTTAAGGTATCAAAAAAAGTGGGTGAAGGCAGATTTTCTTGTTTTTTAGGTATCAGCTGGGATGACGCTTTTTTCGGTGGTTGCGTGCTTGGCGGCTGATTGGGGTTTTGCTGCTGAGACTGTGTATGAATCACAATTTCTGCTTCCGCCACAACCCCTGAAGAAGCTGTGATTAAAAATAAAAAAGCCAGCCAAATGCCAGCTTTTATTTTCCCTTGCACACTTAATTTATTCAGCTCTTTAATATTCACAATATTCTCAATATTCACTCAAGACACAGTTATTCCGCAGCCATCTGCGCCTCTTCCATTTCACGCTCTTTGCGTATTTTCTGTATCTCATCAATTCGATCCACCACGATTTGCGCTAACATATCCGGCTGCCATTTAGAGATAAACTTATTCGCCCCAACTTTGGCCGTGAGCGTTTCATTAAATCCGCCGCTTAATGAAGAACTCAACAATACATAGAGATCCGCCAATCTTGGATCCTTACGAATATTGGTAGTCAATGTATAACCATCCATTTCCGGCATTTCAATATCTGAAATAACCATTAAGATGCGCTCTGAAGGCTTCGCAGCATAACCTTTGTCATACTCATCTGCCATCTTACGCAGCATCTCCCAAGCTTCGCGGCCATTGGCTGCCATTTTCACAGTGATGCCCAATTTTTCCAAAATACCTTTCAACTGATTACGCGCCACACTGGAGTCATCGGCAATCACAGCCATCATATCCAACCCTTCAGTCTTGCTCTTCACTTTTTCCAAGAACTCAGGCTGAATCTCATTATCAATGCCGGCAATTTCTGCCAGCACTTTTTCGACATCCACAATTTCCACGATCTCATCATTGATACGTGTCACACCCGTTAAGTAGTTAACATTATGGAATGTTTCCGGTGGCGGCATAATGTCTTCCCATTTCATATGTACAATGCGATCGACACTTTCTACCAAAAACCCTTGTATTGTACGGTTAAACTCCGTGACAATGGTTAAACTCTCTTCCCATTTGTCTTTAGGAATTGGTGGCATATCGAGCGCTTTCGCTAAATCGATCATGGGCATCGTCTGGGATCGAATATCTGCGACCCCTAGAATACGATCATCGGCTTTAGGTACGGGAGAAATGTGAGGCGTTTGAATCACCTCTCGCACTTTAAACACATTAATCCCAAACAACTGAGGCCCATGAATACGGAACAGTAACAGTTCCATTCTATTCATCCCAGCCAAAGAAGTTCGTTGATCCACCCCTTTTAAAAAACTAGACATCGTTGCCACCTTCCTTATCTGTTTTTATAATCATATCTATTACGTTCGGCCTTCCTATTGTACGCAAAAACTTTTCACCTTAAAAACATTGTCTGTATGCTATAAAGCGTTACAGCGTTCAAAAAACATACTTATGGAAAATTATGCAAACTATATGCCAGTTTAAACTGAAAAAATTATTTTTACTGATCGGTACGCTTATTTTTACCCTTTTTACATCATTTAGCTTAGCCGTCGCCTCGGATATACAAGCGTTTGAACCTATTAAGCAACAACTTATGCAAGTTTATCTTCAAAAAGCGCAGGAACAAAAGCTACATGACATCAAAATTATCATCCGCCCTTTTAGTCCAAACTTAAAACTGCCTCGCTGCGAACAACCTATTTTATTTGAAGACAAACAACTGCAAGACCCTGCAAAATTTGCCGGTCGTCATACAGTTAAAATTTCTTGTCAAAACCCTAAATGGAAATTTTACACATCCATTATTATTCATGGCACACTCCCTGCTATAATTTCCACTCAAGGAATTATAAAAAACGCCGTTATAACAGAGGTTATGGTAAAACAGGTTTGGCAAGATGCTCGGCGAGTCAATTCCAGACGGCTGATTCACCTAAAAACCGTGATCGGCATGCGAGCTAAACGCCCGATTCCACCTGGAAAGGTGCTAACGGTTAATGACGTCATACCCCCTTATTTAGTAAAGGCTAAAAATGAAGTCACAATCATGACAAAACTGGGCTCCCTTTACATTAGCACTAAAGGCATTGCTTTAAAAAATGGTGTTTATGGAGAGCAGATCCCGGTCAAAAATCGCCGATCAGGCAAAATTATTAATGCTATTGTGACTGGAAGAGATTTGGTTGAGGTCCCTTAAGTGAACGTTTTATCTATTATTATTATTCATTTTTACTAAAGAATTTTGAGTACTGCCGATATAATGTTTGAAAGGTAAATGTAAGAGAGGCGAAGATGAACATTAAAAATATTTCTCAAAATATTGCGAATGCGGCACAAAATGATGCCGCCCGCAAGGCAGATGAAGCTCGGGCTCAGCAAGCTAAAAATCCTTCCTCTGCCAGTGAAGCAACAAAAGCCACTACTCAGGGAGATAAAGTAACTTTAACCGCCACTTCTCAACAAGTGAAATCACTTGAAAAGAAAATGGAAGAGGCGCGTGTGGACAACAGCGAAAAAATCAAAGCCCTAAAGTTAGCCATCGAAAACGGTGACTATGAAGTGGATACAGAGGCGGTTGCCAAAAAACTCATCCAAACGGAATTTGCATTTATGCAAAAATCTGTGCAGTAATAAGATAGCGTTCGCTTAGTATGCCTAATGAGCAAAAAACGCCAGAGACAACCTATGCAGAGGGGGGAGCCGCCTCTCTCCCAACTCTGCTGTCTCAATTAAATGAAGAAGTTCTCAACTTTGCTCAATTACTTGATCAAGAACATACAACGCTCACTCAGTTCACATCTGAAGCCCTTAATATTTTGACCGATCTTCTAGATCAAAAAAACCAATCTTCAGAGCGTATCCAGCAACTCACGCAAGCGATTCTAAAGACAGCTGCGCAAACCTACAATGTACAACTCAACCTCTCTGAAGCCAACCTTCAACAACTTCTCTCTCTCCCGCTCTCTCCATTAGAACAGCAACAATTAAAAGAAGCCCTAAAGCAGTCTGAATCGGTTTATCAAAAAAACTTGCGTAATGGCATGATGATTCAATCGTTGAGCAATATCAACCAGCAAGCACTGATGGTGCTCAAGGGCGCAGACAATCTATATTCTGGCTATACGGCTCAAGGTACCCAACAACGTCCCACTACTCAAAGCACATCTCTAGGTAAAGCTTAATCGACGATTCCCTGGTATAACACTTGCTTACTTTATGCTGATCAAGTGAAAATAAAGTTAACCTAAGCGGTTTCAATGTTTAAAATATAAAAACAAATCTTAAAATCAATAGAGAGAATGCACCATGGGAGCTGAAAACCGAAATTTTTTTCGCCTAGATGTCATATTGCCCTGCAGTTATCGGGTATTAACCCGAGAAGAGGCGGAAAAACACCCTCTGCCAGATAAGCCCACACCGGAGTTTATTGAACACTACTTTATGAACAACCTCCAAGAGCTAAATGAACAAATCTCCGAGCTATTAGTTCAAGTCAGCAACAAGAGTGCCTTAATTGGAACCGTTCTCAGAGCTCTGAATTCAAAAATTGATTTCGCCCTCGAAGCGATTGATACCAAACAATTGACTCAAATGATTCCCAGCCGAATGGTCAATATTAGTGGTAATGGCTTAGCCATCCAAATTGATGAGCCGATTACTAAAGAACATGTCGTTGACCTCTTAATCAAACCTTTAGAAGATGAAGAACCTGTAATTGTCCGCTGTGATGTGGTCAATATTAAAAAACAACCTAATTGTGATGACTGCTATTGGGTCGCCCTAAAATATCAATATATTTCAGAAGATGATCGCCGCAAACTCATCTATTTCTTGCAGCAAAAAGAGATTGAGGCTGCCCAAAAAATGCGTGCATCATCAAGCAGTGAGTCCTAACTATTTTTAGCAGTTTACTTGACTTAGCGACAGCCCCCTTTTTCAAGCATCGTTTCCTCACAATGTGCAACTTAGCCTATTAAATTGTATAATGGCTTGCTTAACAATTTAGGATAGGAAATAACGAATGTCGCAGCGTCAAATTTTAGTTACCAGTGCGCTTCCCTATGCCAACGGCCCTATTCATTTGGGCCATATGGTAGAGTATATTCAAACCGATATTTGGACCCGTTTTCAAAAAGCACAAGGTCATCAATGTATCTATGTGTGTGCAGATGATGCACATGGCACCCCGATTATGTTACGTGCTCAAAACGAAGGGATAACGCCTGAAGAACTGATCGCACGTATTGCCAAAGAACACCAGGCAGATTTTGCAGATTTTCATATCAGCTTTGACCAATATCACAGTACCCACTCACCCGAAAACAAAGAACTCGCCAGTTACATCTATACCCAACTCAAAGCAAAGGGTCATATTAGCCGCAAAAAAATCAAACAGCTGTATGACCCAGAAAAACAGATGTTCTTACCAGATCGTTTTATTAAGGGCACCTGCCCTAAATGTCATGCAGAAGATCAATATGGCGATAATTGTGAAGTGTGTGGGGCGACCTATAGCCCTACCGAACTCATTCATCCCAAATCTGCTGTTTCAGGCGCCACCCCTATTGAAAAAGAGACTGAGCATCTTTTCTTTGAATTGGCCGATTTTGCAGACCTCCTCAAAACGTGGACGCAAACACCTGGACACCTACAACCTCAAATTGCCAACAAACTGAGCGAATGGTTTGAAACAGGTTTGCGCGCGTGGGATATTACACGTGATGCCCCCTATTTTGGCTTTGAAATCCCTGGCGAACCAGGAAAATATTTCTATGTTTGGCTTGATGCCCCCGTCGGTTATATGGCCAGTTTTAAAGCCTATTGTGAGCGTACAGGGACGGATTTTGACGCCTTCTGGAAACCGGACTCAAAAGCCGAACTGTATCATTTTATTGGTAAAGACATTATCTATTTCCACGCCCTTTTTTGGCCTGCCATGCTCAGCGGTGCCGGATTTAGAACCCCCAATGCAATTTTTGCGCATGGTTTCCTCACTGTCGACGGGCAAAAGATGTCTAAATCCCGAGGCACTTTTATTATGGCTCGGACGTATCTCAACCATCTCAATCCTGAGTATTTACGCTACTACTTTGCCGCCAAATTGAGCAGTGGCATTGATGATATTGACCTCAATTTAGAAGACTTTGCCCAAAGGGTCAATGCAGACTTAGTCGGTAAAGTCGTCAATATTGCCAGCCGCTGTGCAGGGTTTATCAACAAACGTTTTGATGGAAAACTCGCAGATACGCTTTCTGCAGAAGGCGCTGCCCTCTATCAAAAAGCTGTAGAAGCCAACGCGCTTATTGCTGAGCTCTATGAAAAGCGTGAATATGCACACGCTATGCGCGAAATCATGGCCATAGCCGATATGGCAAATGAATTTATTGACCAAACAGCGCCCTGGGTTTTAGCTAAAGAAGCTGACAAGGAAGCTGAACTACATGATTCCGTGTCTACTGGGATTAATCTATTTAGAGTGCTCATGACTTATCTCGCACCCGTTATTCCTGCAACGGCATATAAAGCACAGACCTTTTTAAATATTGATCACTGGCAATGGGATGCTATCGAAAAACCACTCCTCGGTCATGCGATTCAAAAATTCAAGCCGCTCATGACGCGTGTAGAACCAGAAAAAATTCAACAAATGTTGGCAGATACTCAAAAAGATTTAGCACAACATCAACAAACCAACACAGGAAAATCTAAAGTGAGCGAACAAGCAACAGATCTAGAACCGATTGCTGAAGAGATCACCATTGAAGACTTTATGAAAGTCGATTTGCGAGTTGCAAAAATCATCGATGCTGAAGCGGTACCTGAGGCCAATAAACTGCTCAAACTGACTTTAGATATTGGCCTTGAACAGCGACAAGTGTTTGCTGGGATTAAATCTGCCTATGAACCTGAGCAGCTGATCGGTAAGCTCACCGTGATGGTCGCCAACCTTAAACCACGAAAGATGCGCTTCGGTGTTTCAGAAGGTATGGTTTTAGCTGCCGGATCTGGTGGTTCAGAGCTCTATATTCTCTCTCCAGATGAAGGCGCTAAACCTGGCATGAGAGTCAAATAATTTATAGACTATAGCCGAAACCAGGAGTTCCCCATGGAGTACATTCTGATTATTATCAGCACCGTGCTTGTTAACAATTTTGTGCTGGTCAAATTTTTAGGTCTCTGCCCCTTTATGGGGACCTCTAAAAAATCTGATGTCGCGATGGGGATGGCTTTAGCCACCACTTTTGTGCTCACGCTCTCCTCGGTCCTCAGTTATTTAATCTACACCTATCTTCTAATCCCCTATGGTTTGGAATACCTCAAAACCATTGCCTTTATTGTCGCCATTGCCACGGTCGTCGGCTTCACGGAAATGGCCATCCATAAAACCAGCCCTGTCCTCTATCAAGTGTTGGGCATTTATCTGCCCCTCATTACCACTAACTGCGCCGTACTCGGGGTGGCTTTACTCAATGTCGGGGAACAAAACGACTTTATTGAATCGGCCTTTTATGGCTTTGGCGCAGCGGTTGGTTTTTCACTGGTGCTCGTCCTCTTTGCCTCTATTCGTGAGCGTGTAGAGCATGCCGATGTGCCTGAACCCTTTAAAGGGGCGCCCATCGCGCTGATAACCGCAGGACTGATGTCTATCGCCTTTATGGGCTTTGGAGGTCTGGTTTAATGCTCACCGCCCTCTTAATTTTTCTTGGTTTATCCCTTCTATTTGGCCTTTTACTCGGTTATGCCGCAGTTAAATTTAAAGTGGAAGGCAATCCCCTGGTCGATCAAATCGATAAAATTTTACCCCAAACACAGTGTGGCCAGTGCGGTTACCCAGGCTGCCGCCCCTATGCAGAAGCGGTCGCCAAAGGCGAAGCAGAGATTAATCTCTGCATACCTGGGGGAGAAGAGGTCATGCTTAAAATTGCAGAGTTAACCGGTAAAGAACCGAAAGCTGTAGCCGAGCCGGAAAACCAACATGAAGGTCGGATGGTCGCTTACATACACGAAGATCTATGCATTGGCTGTATGCACTGCATTAAAGAGTGCCCTGTCGATGCCATTGTCGGCACCACTAAAATGATGCATACCGTCATTGCAGATGAATGCACAGGTTGTGAGAAGTGCATCCCTGTCTGCCCCGTAGATTGTATTGAAATGCGTCCAATTACGGAAACGCCTAAAAATTGGATCTGGCCCGACCCTAAGGAGACACTTAAAGCACTGCATGTGGATCCAGAATTTGAAAGCCCTAAGAGCTTTCATCATCCAATTAAGGAGGTTTTATGAGCCCCCTGGCTTCCACGCTTAAGCCTTGGGTTCTTAAGTTAGCCCCTATTTTTCCCTATATTAAGCGTGTGCTCTACCGTTTTCATGGGGGCGTATTCCCTAACTATCGAAAAGAGCTCTCCAGCCGGCACCCCATTTATCCGCCTTTTATCCCAACTGAGTTGGTGCTCCCTTTACAACAGCATGTTGGACAAACCGCCAAACCAATTGTGAAGCCGGGGGATATCGTCCACAAAAACCAAAAAATTGCTGATATGCACAAAGGATTAGGTGCCCCGATTCATGCCCCCACCTCTGGCACCGTCATTGCCATTGAAAATCGCACACTTCCGCATCCATCAGGATTAGAAGATGTCTGTATTGTGATTAAACCTGATGGTCAAGATAAAGCCATTGAAAATGTCTTAAACACCGATGGTCGTTGGCCAGAAACCCCCGCTAAACTCAAGCAAATCATTCTAGAAGCCGGGATTGTGGGCATGGGAGGCGCTGGGTTCCCGACCTACGCAAAAATCCCCAATCAATCTGGCCGTATTCACACCCTACTGATCAATGGTGCAGAGTGTGAACCCTATATCACCTGCGACGATTTACTGATGCAAACCCAGCCACAACAGATTTTGACCGGTGCCCTGATTGTCGGTAAAGCCTTAGGGGTCAAAAAAATCTTGTGTGGCATTGAAGACAACAAACAGAAGGCCACTCGAGCCATGCAAAAAGCGGCCAATCAGCTGCAACAACTGCACCCTGAAATAGAGATTGAAATCATTTCAGTACCAACCGTTTATCCAATGGGCGGGCAAAAACAACTCACCTATGAACTCACGGGGGTTGAGGTCCCTGCAAATGCACATGCGGTGGATATTGGTCTATTAATGATGAATGTGGCCACTTTTGCTGCCATTGAAAATGCCGTTGAGAACGGGAATCCTTTAGTCTCTCGGATGGTGACAGTGACCGGTGAAGGCGTGGAAAATCCATTTAATATTCATGCCTTACTCGGCACGCCTTTTGACAGTCTGGTTAATCTAGCCAAACCCAAACAGCCCCTTGATTTTCCATTGATCATGGGAGGGCCTATGATGGGATTTGAAGTGCAAAACAATCAAGTCCCCGTGATCAAAACGACCAACTGTATTTTGACCAATCGTCCCTATATCCCAGAAGTGGTGCTACCCTGTATTCGTTGCGGGGAGTGTATGGACGCCTGCCCAGTTAACTTATTGCCTCAGCAGCTTTACTGGTATAGTCGCTCTGAAGAGTGGGATAAGGTTGAAAAACATCATATATGGGACTGCATTGAGTGTGGCTGCTGTAGCTATGTCTGCCCCAGTAATATTCCACTGGTGCAATATTATCGACATGCCAAATCCGAAATTAAAGTCAAAAAAGCTGAAGAAGCCTTTGCCGCAAAAGCAAAACAGCGTCATGAACAGCGTTTAGCACGTCTTGAAAAAGAGAAACAGGAACGAGAAGCACGTCTTAAAGCTAAAAAGGATGCGGTAAAAAAACAGGCCTCCGGCGCGCATTCAGAAGGCGCGGAAAAGCCAGCACTTTCTGCCCGTGAAAAAGCCATTCAAGCCGCTAAAGCACGCGCTGCTGCAAAAAAATCCGCCTCAGCTCACGCCTCCCAAGCTGAGCAGAAAGCGACTTCCTCAAAACCAGACAAGTCAACACAATCTCCAGAAGACAAGCGGACGGCAGCCATGGCAGCTGCTAAAGCAAGGGCGGAAGCTTTACGCAAAAAGAAAGCCCAAGCAAACGCTGCCTCATCCAATCCAGAGCAGGAGTCTAACTGATGAACCAACGCTGGCCGATTCTCTCTTCCCCTTTTGTACATGCTGATACTTCAGTGCGTAAGACCATGTTTCATGTCCAATTGGCAAGCATTCCTGCACTCTTTATCTATTTTTACTTTTTTGGTTATGGCATCACCATTCAGTGGACTTTAGGCGTGCTCACCGCCATCATTGTCGAAGCTGCTATGCTTTACTTACGGAATCGTCCCATCCTACCCTACCTGACAGACTTTAGTGCACTGATTACCGTCACAGGTATTACATTTTCCATCCCCCCTGATGCACCGTGGTGGCTTATGGTCACAGGGGTCAGTTTTGCCTTAATTTTTGGTAAACATCTTTATGGGGGTCTGGGTTACAATCCGTTTAACCCCGCCATGATGGGCTTTGCCTTTTTAATCGTCTCCTTTCCGGCGCAAATGACTTTATGGACCACGCCCATTGATGTATCCGGTCATAAGCCCTCTTTTTTACAGTCACTTGACCTCATTTTCTTTGGACACAGTCAAGGCGTCACCCTCGACCAGATCACAGGGGCGACGCCATTAGGTGAAATCAAAACCAATTTAACTCAACATATTCCAGTGACCGAAAGCCTCAAGTCCCAACTATTTTCCAATTCCCAAGTGGGGATCGGTTGGGTCTGGGTCAATATTGCTTTTATTTTAGGGGGGATTTATCTACTGCTCACACGCGCCATTCGTTGGCAATTCCCTATTGGTTTTTTGGCTGGATTAACCCTCATGGCGCTCATTTTCCACGCAATTGACCCCCAAACCTATGCCCCCTTATCGGTTCACTTACTGTCCGGAGGCACGATGCTCGCGGCTTTCTTTATTATTACTGACCCGGTAAGTGGTCCCACGACACCTCGCGGTCGTCTCTTTTTTGCCTTTAGCATTGGTGTCTTACTCTATATCATCCGGAATTGGGGCGCCTTCCCAGATGGCATCGCCTTCGCTATTCTCATTATGAATATGTTTGTGCCTCTAATTGACCAATATACGCAACCGCGCGTCTTTGGCTACCAAAGGGAGAAGGTCTAATGGCGATACAAAATCCAGTCATTCGACAAATGGTAAAATCAGCCACCTTGCTCAGCCTCTTTATGCTGATGGGGATTGGCTTACTGCTCTGGGTGGCACACATCACCCAACCTAAAATAGAACAGGCGCAAAAAGACAACCTTATCAAAACTTTTAACCAAATTATTCCACACAGCGAATATGACAATGATCCATTGAATGATACACTGATTATTAAAAACCCCAAAAGTTTAGCCTTACTGGGGACTCGTACACCTGTCACGTTTTACCGTCTACGTAAAAATGGACGCTCGGTTGCGGTTATTTTTCCCATCACTGCACCTGATGGCTACAGTGGCCCGATTAAACTTTTAATCGGCGTCTATAGAGATGGTCGTATTGCGGGGGTTCGCGTTTTAGAAGAGCGCGAAACGCCGGGATTAGGGGATAAGATTGAGCTGAAGAAATCCCCCTGGATTTTAAGTTTTAACGGACGAAGATTAACACCAGAAAATGAGAGTCGTTGGGCGGTTAAAAAAGACCATGGGATGTTTGATCAATTTACCGGCGCCACCATTACCCCTCGCGCGGTCGTAAAAGCGATCAAACATGCGCTGATTTTCGTCAACCAAATGGGAGACAAGCTTTATGAATGATCGTTTTGCAGACTATCGTGAAATCGCGCAAAAAGGCTTATGGGACAATAACCAAGCGCTCGTTGCCCTGTTGGGGCTCTGTCCTTTACTGGCGGTCACCAATAACACCATCAATGGCCTTGGATTAGGCATTGCGACCATGAGTGTTTTAATCATTTCCAATATTTTGGTTTCTCTTATGCGAAACTATGTGCCTGATGAAATTCGCATTCCTGTTTTTGTCGCCATTATTGCCAGTGCGGTCACCATTATTGACCTATTGATGAATGCTTATTTACATACATTGCATGGTATTCTCGGCATTTTTGTCCCCCTAATTGTGACAAACTGTGCGATTCTTGGACGTGCCGAAGCCTTCGCTTCTAAAAATACGGTGGATAAAGCGATCGTGGATGGTTTTTTTATCGGGCTAGGCTTTACACTGGTCTTGGTCATTTTAGGTGCCCTACGTGAGCTGATCGGTAATGGCACCCTTTTTGACCAAGCGGATCTGCTCCTAGGCAGCTGGGCACATCAGTTAACCCTGCATCTGCCCAGTGATTATCATCCAGCCCTGCTCGCCATCTTACCCCCGGGGGCTTTTTTAGGCTTAGGGCTCTTAGTGGCCTTCAAAAACGCCATTGAACTCAGACAACGCCAGAAAAAACGCAACGCCTTAGGCATCCAAGTACAAGTTTCTCCCACAAACACTTAAATGCGACTATGAATCAACAAAAACGCGAAGCCATTTTTGAAAAACTCAGCGAATGCATCCCAAATCCGCAGACAGAGCTCAATTACAGCAGTCCCTTTGAGCTGTTGATTGCCGTTATTCTCTCTGCACAAGCAACGGATGTGGGCGTGAATAAAGCCACAGAAAAATTGTTTAAAGTGGCCAATACGCCAAAAGCGATTTATGAACTCGGTGAAGAAGGGCTAAAACAGTATATTAAAACCATCGGGCTCTATAATACGAAAGCCAAAAATATTATGCTAACCTGTAAGATTTTGCTGGATAAATATGATGGCAAAGTCCCAGAAGATCGAAAAGCCCTCGAATCGCTGCCTGGTGTCGGCCGAAAAACGGCCAATGTAGTGTTAAATACCGCCTTCGGACACCTCACAATTGCGGTCGATACGCATATTTTCCGCGTCTCGAACCGCACCAAACTCGCCCCTGGCAAAACGGTTTTAGAGGTTGAAAAAAAACTGATGAAAGTGGTGCCTAAAAAATATCTAAAAGATGCCCATCACCTACTGATTCTGCACGGACGTTATACGTGCAAAGCCCGTAAGCCCGCCTGTGGCGCTTGCTGTATTTATAATTTGTGTGAATTTGAAGACAAAGCCCATTATGCGGAAGAAGCGTAGCCATGTTTTATACCCAAGAACGCGATAAACTCCGTCAAGTCTATGCAGATGTTTGGCAAAAAGCGCAAACCAATGCGCCTATGGATGCCCTGGAAATGCTTATTGCACGTGTTATTGAAGACCATCCAGAGTACCATGCCTTATTAAATAACGCTCATCATCTGGCCAATGAGTACCTACCGGAATTAGGAGAAACCAACCCTTTTTTACATATGGGCATGCATCTGGCCATTCAGGAACAAGCGGTCACGGATCGTCCCGCTGGGATTAAAGCCATCTATGAAAAGCTCAGTGAAAAAACGCAAGATTTTCATCAAACAGAACATCTCATGATGGACTGTTTAGCAGAATCCCTCTGGCAAGCACAACAAAAGCAGCAACCCGCCGATGAGCAAGCCTACCTCGATTGCTTACAAAATTTATTAAAAGATTAAAAATAGGTCTCACCCATGATAAAACTAACTCGATTGTTATTCACTACCCTTTTTTCTTTAACTATCAGCGGCATAAGTCTTTCCGCCTCAGCACAACAAGACTTACAAACGCCTGTCTTTGTTTCGCCTGAATGGGTCAAGGCGCATCAAAATGAAGTTAAAATCATCGATTTAAGCAGTAAACTTCAATACCGAAAATTTCATTTACCCAATGCCACTTGGATTAACTATGCTTGGTTGATTCGCCCGCAAGATGGATTAGAACTGAGTGGAGGAACCGTCTATATGGCCAATGCGCTCAGCCAACTTGGCATTAAACCGACCGATTATGTGGTCATTTATGATGATATGGGCGAACTGAATTCCAGCCGTCTTTTCTGGGAACTGGCAAAGATGAAGCATCCTAAGGTCTCTCTACTTGATGGCGGTTCCATCAGTTGGGTCTTAGCGCAAAACAGAGTCACTCAAACCGTCCCACCCCTAAGAAAAACGCACTACCCGATTCCGACCGATAACTTAGCCAATGCCTACACCGCTGATAAATCGGAAGTGTTAGCCGCCATTAAAGATCCCAATATCCATCTGATGGATGCACGCTCCGAAGCGGAATATATCGGCAACCCCAAACAAAAACGTAGCGGGCATATTCCCACCGCGATCCTATTTCCCTGGGATGTCGCCGTGGATGCCAACCATGGTTTTAGACAACGCTCTCCCGCACAACTGCATAAAATCCTCGCTCAAGTCGGGATCACCGATAAAACGCAACCGATTATTGTCTACTGTCACACAGGACATCGCGCCGCGCGACTTTGGACCCTGCTGAAAAGTTTAGACTTTCAAACAGTGAAACTCTACGATGGCTCTATGCAAGAGTGGTCTTTAGACCCCAATCTGCCCATTAAACAAGGCAGACAACCTTAAGGAACGACTCGAATGACCTCACCGCTGAAAAAAGCCTTGCAAAATAGTCTGTTGATCACGGCCATTGTCGGACTGGTGGTGCATCTACAAGGCGAAACCATTGCAGCCGGTATGATGACCATGATTTACACCGAGATTATTCTGTTTCCCAGTCTCTATTTTGCCTATCGCTACACCTCTCGTCTTCGGAAAAAAATGGCAGAATCCGAAAAATCGAATGATCATACTCAATCCCAGCAACAAGATTGAAGCGATTTTTGTATACTTTTATTAATTAAAAATAGGGTTTTTAAATCCATGTCATCACAGACTGAACCACAAACAGCGAACAATCAAGACCCAAGCGAACTCCAACACTTTAACCAGCAAGCCCATAGCTGGTGGGATACAGAAGGGGAATTTGCCGCTTTGCATCAGATCAACCCCTTGCGCCTTCAATTTATCCAACAGTTCCAGCCTATTAAAGCGCAAAAAATTTTAGACATCGGTTGTGGTGGCGGGATTCTATCTGAATCTTTAGCACAAGCGGGGGCTGAAGTCACCGGCATAGACTTGGCCACAGAAGTTCTCACCATTGCCAAACTGCATGCTTTAGAATCGGGCGTTTCCGTCAACTATCAATGCCAAGCGGCGGAAGAACATGCCCAAGAAAATGCTGAATGCTATGATGTGGTCACCTGCATGGAAATGCTGGAACATGTGCCGGATCCAGCCGCCATTATTCAAGCAGCTGCCTTGGCTACCAAACCGGGCGGTTGGCTCTTTTTTTCAACCCTTAACCGGAATTTTAAATCCTATCTTCTGGCCATTTTAGTCGCAGAAAACCTGTTAAATCTCGTTCCCAAGGGAACGCATACCCATAATAAATTTATCACCCCCGCGGAGTTGACAGCGATGGCACGAGATGCTGGACTGACACTTAAGGCCAGTGCTGGCATTGACTTTAATCCTTTGCTTAATCGTTATCGGCTGAATAATGACCTATCCATTAACTATCTACTGGCTTTTCAAAAAATCTAAAAGTGATCGAACTCATGAAATCGAATCTACAATGCCTCCTTTTTGATCTCGATGGCACCTTACTGGATACCTCTATGGATTTTGCCTATGCGCTCAATCAACTGCTGATGCAAGACCAGCGAGCGCCTTTGCCTTATCATCAAATTCGAGAAACCGTCTCTTCCGGCGGACTGGCGATGACCCAACTGGCTTATCCAGATTTAGAAGGCGATCCCCTATTGGCCAAACGAGATGAATTTATTGCGCTCTACCATGAAAATATCGCCCGGCACACGCAACTTTTTGCGACTTTGGATTCAGCCTTGACCACTTTAATGAAAAAAAAGATCCCTTGGGGCATTGTGACCAATAAACCCACACATTTAACTGAAAGTTTACTGGCCCAACTCACCTTGCCACACGATCCACAAGTCTTAATTTGTGGAGACACCTTACCGGTTCGAAAACCGCACCCAGAGCCCCTGCTTTTGGCAGCTGAAAAATGTGGGGTTTCTCCTCAACAATGTCTTTATCTCGGTGATCATCCGCGTGATATTGAAGCGGGCATTCAGGCTGGGATGAAAACCGGCGCCGCCCTGTTTGGCTATCTGCCCAATGACGCGCAATTTCCGAATAGTCAGCAAACACTACAACAAGCTGACTTTCAATTCCATACGCCTTATGAAATCACACAATTTATTCAAGGTCTCTAAAAGGTCTCACATATGCAACAGCCTACTTCAACCCTATTCATCACGGGTGCTGCCCATGGATTTGGCGCAGACTTAGCGCGCACCTTAATCGCACCCCATACCCAACTGGTACTCCTAGATAATGATCTCAATGCATTAAATGCGCTGTATGATGAACTGGACGCCCAATTCCCCAATCAAATTTTTCTGTATCCTATGGATTTAAAGGGCGCGGTCGCCGCAGACTACCAACAGTTGGCAGAGACCTTAAACCAGCAATTTGGCCATTTAGACGGTCTCTATCTGAATGCCGCCATTTTACCGGCCTTTACCCCCATTGAGTATTTTGAGCCCATGCAGTGGTATGAGGTGATGCAGGTGAACCTGAACGCCAGTTTCCACCTTTTGCAAACGCTGTTACCTTTGCTCAAAAAGAGCTCAAAGGCACAAGTCGTGTCCATTGGTGATCAAGCAGTTCAACAACACCCAGCCTATTATGGTGCCTATGGCGTTGCCAAGGCGGGGTTAGCGCAACTGCTGAAAACCCTCTCTGCTGAACAGCAAAAATCGGCGATAGATTTCTGGCAAGCCGATTTACCCCCTTTTCAATCCAGTTTAAGAGCACGTCTTTTCCCCGGTGAAAATATTGAAGCCTTGCCTCTACCGCAACAGCTTGCCAAACAGCTTATCCAACAGCTCAAGGGGGAGTGCTGCGCATCTGACATTATTTTAAGCCCGCTTTAAAGCCCCTGCTTTTGATTGCGGGCATAAAAATCTCGTACCCATTTGGGCGCAGCATTGATCAGCGTTTGCGTATAGGGGTGTCGTGGTTGATAGAGCACCTGCTCGGTTTGTCCCTGTTCCACGATTTTTCCTTTCTGCATCACCGCCACTCGGTGCGCTAGGCTGGGGACAATTGAAAGATCATGGGTAATAAACAGATATGAGACTTCATAGCGTTTTTGCAAATCCTTTAGAATCTGCAGGACTTGGGCGCGCACCGTAACATCCAGTGCCGAAGTCGGTTCGTCGCAAATAATCAACTCCGGCTCGACGGCTAAGGCTCGCGCAATGCCAATGCGTTGGCGTTGGCCACCGGAAAATTCATGCGGATAGCGGAAACGATGCTCAGCCTCTAATCCCACCTGCTGTAACAACTCAATAATCCGCTGTTCCTGCCACGCTTTATCTTGCGGCCCGACCTTTAAGCTCACCATACCTTCACGAATAATCTCTTGAATCGTCATCCGCGGATTTAATGCGGAAAAGGGATCTTGGAAAATCACCTGAATGCGGCGACGAAAAGGCTTGAGCTGCTTCTCATTCAATGCGGTAATGTCCTGCCCTTCAATCGCTATACAGCCATCCGTAATCGGAATCAGACGCAGAATGGCTTGCCCAAGGGTACTTTTGCCACTGCCAGATTCACCGACCACCGCCAAAGTCTCACCTTTTTGCACCTTTAAACTGACCCCATCCACCGCACGGGTGTAATCTACCGTTCTTTGCAGCAAACCTTTTTTAATCGGAAACCAAACTTTTAGATTTTCCACAGCCAACAAAGTTTTCGGCTCTGGTTCAATTTTCGCTTCTAATTGTGGCAGTGCATTTTTTAGTAAGGTTTGGGTATAAGGATGCCGCGGCGATTCAAAAAAGTGTGCAGTCTCTGCCATCTCCACAATCTGCCCTTGCTGCATCACTGCCACACGATCCGCAATTTCTGCTACCACCCCCATATCATGGGTGATAAACAGAATCGATAATGAACGCTTTTGCTGAATGCTTTTTAATAACTGCAACACTTGTGCCTGAATGGTCACATCCAGCGCTGTCGTCGGCTCGTCCGCAATCAAGAGCTCCGGTTCACACGCCAACGCCATAGCGATCATAACCCGCTGTTTTTGTCCGCCCGACAGCTGATGCGGATACCAATGCAAACGATTTTCGGCATTGGGAATCCCCACCTCTTTAAACAGCTGAATCACCCTTTGTTGAACCGCTTTGCGACCCAGTTTTTGGTGGATTTGAATCACTTCAGCCACTTGGTCTCCAATGGTCATCACCGGATTCAACGCGGTCATCGGTTCCTGAAAAATCATCGCCATGCGATTGCCGCGCAAATGTTGCATGTCCGCTTCCGTCAGTTGCAATAGATCCTGCCCTTCAAGCAGCACCTTGCCCGCCGTCACCTTTAAGGCTTCAGGCAGTAGGCGCATAATCGCTAGAGAAGTGAGCGATTTTCCGCTCCCCGACTCACCGACCAAAGCAAAAACTTCTCCCCGCTGAATTTCAAACGAAATCCCTTTTAATAAAGTCGTCTGCGGCACTGAGGCCAATTGCAGCTGCAAGTTTTCCACAGTTAAAATCGGTTGTTTAGGGTGCGACATTATTTTTGATTCCTTGGGTCTAAAACGGTTTGAATCCGGTCAGAAAAGAGATTGGCCGCCAAGACCAACACAAACATAAATACAAAAGCAGCCAATAAAGACCACCACACCATCGGCTCGCGCGCCATCTCCAAGCGGGCTTGATTAATCATATTTCCCCAACTGTTCATCGTCGGATCAACACCAACGCCTACATAGGACAACACCGCTTCCGCCAACACCAGTCCGCTGAAATCCAACACCACCGAAATGAGCACGATATGCATTAAATTGGGCAAGATATGGGTATACAGTATTTTAAAATGGTTGACACCAAAAGCGCGCGCTGCTGTCACATAGTCGACCTGACTGATTTTTAAGGTTTCCGCTCGCACCAATCGGCACAGTGTGGTCCAGCTGGTCATGCCCAAAATCAGAATTAAAAACAGCAACCGCAAATCCGCTCGTTCCTGCAAGGTCTCAAACCATTGTGGATGGGTTTCCATAAATACCTGCATCATCAACACGGCCGCGGCGATGAGCAATACGCCGGGAATAGAATTCAGTGTGGTATAGAGATATTGAATCACATCGTCCACCCAGCCGCGGAAATAGCCCGCGCTGATCCCTAAAAACAGGGCCACAGGCAACATCACCAAAGTGGTGAGTACCCCTATCAATACACCGGTACGAATACTTTTTAAGGTCTGTAAAAAGACATCTTGTCCAATCTTATCGGTGCCAAAGACATGGTAGCTAAAGCTCAATAAATATCCCCAAAGTAGCAAACTTAACACGATCCACAGCGTCAAAAAGCCGGTTTTCCAAGGTATTTGCGTCTTATGAGCTTGGCAGGACTGGGGATTTTGGCATGTTTTCGCGGTTTGCCGTTTATGAAAAAACAGTACGAATAAGCTGCCCAGAAAAACAGCCGTCAAAGCAAAGGCTTCCACCCCTTTTCCTGCTATTGAGGTATGGGGATTGACATGTTTTAAGGGTAAAAACTGCTGCACCACTTGCCCGTTTTTGTCTTTGATAACAGAGCGACTGTACTCATGCGTAGCAAAAGGCGCGGAATAGGTGCGCTCTTGTCTCTGCTTTAAATGGGAAAATAGCAAATCTAGTCCACTGACCATTTCACTGCTGTAGTGCACAGTTTGACTGTTCGCAGGCGATACGGCTTGACGAAAATGGACTGAATCCAGCAACGCAATGGAAACATAAACCAAGAGCACCATTGCACTGCTTAAGGCAATTTTGGATTGAAAAATCTGTCGCCACTGCTGGCGTACCTGAGACGAACGAGCCAGCAACCGTCCCCAAAGCAAGAGCGCAATCACCAGCAGCCAAATCAATAAGTCCGTCCAGAGAAAGGTGAGCTTCATCTGCTTACCCCAACCTAACTCTTGGATCAAATAAGGTATAGGAAATGTCGGTCAAAATCAGACCTAAAATATAGAGCACCGACCCTAAAAACACCATTACTTTGACAATGGCAAAATCCTGCGCATTAATCGCATCAATGGTATAGCTACCCAACCCCGGAATGCCGAAGAAGGACTCCATAATTAAACTGCCCATAAACAGTGAAGGGATAATCACCACCACACCGGTTAAAATTGGCAGCAGTCCATTGGGAAAAACATGTTTAAACAGCACGCCCATTTCAGAGCGCCCTTTTGCCCACGCGGTGCGCACATAGTCCTTATTAATCTCTTCTAAAAACAGACTACGATACCAGCGCACCCCAGCCCCTAATCCCGCAAAAACGCCAATCACCACCGGCAGAATAATAAACTTCCAACTCTCCCAACCTGGGGCATAGCCAGAAATGGGCACCCAATGTAAGAGTTTACTGAACAACACTTGCCCCACAATAATATAAAACAGTGCCGATATAGACATAATCATAACCGCCACTACCATCGCCGTTAAATCCAGTTTGCTATGACGGAACAAAACTAAGAGTAACGCAAAACTGATATTGGTCACCAAGCCAATCAAAAAAGTCGGCAAAGCGATCGCTAAACTGGGCCACATGCGCTGTTGAATATCTTCAGCAATCTCACGCCCACTGTCAGAACGTCCAAAATCAAAAGTAAACAGCTTTAAAGATTGCTGAAAAAATAGGGTCTCTGTAACGGCCTGCAAACCTGAAGCCTCTCCATTTAGAAACAGCGGCTTATCATAGCCATGATCGGCTTTCCAAGCGGCAATCATTTGCGGGGTCACCTGTTTCGCCCCCAACTGCACCCTCGCCATGTCATCAGGGGTGTTGACGGTGAAAAACAGCAGAAAGGTGATTAAATTGACCCCTATTAGAATCGGCACCGCATAGAACAGGCGCTTAAGTAAATAGTGCCACATTTAGAGTGCCCTCCTCTGCTGTCGTTGCTGATACAGTCGCCAAGCGCCCCAAACCAAACTGATGCCAAGCAAAAACAGCGCAGCAAAAGGCCATAGTACCGGCGGATTCCATTGCTGCACGGCTTGCCAGCGACTCTGTCCGTCTATGCGACGGTATTTTAGACTGTTGTTTGCCATCAGGTTTGGATAGATATTGTGATACCAGTGATGATACAGCGTCAGGGACTTGGGATAGAACCCCCACACCCAAGGCGCATCTTTTTGTGCAATTTGAACCATTTTTTGAATAATCTTTAATCTTCTCGGTCCATTGGGCAGGGTTTGCATCTGCTGAAACAGTTGATTAAATTCTGGATTATCATAGTTTGCACTATTGATGCCGCTGCCAGCGGTCTTGACCACCCCATTGCCGCCATAGAGTAGAAATAGAAAATTTTCTGGGTCGGGATAGTCGGCATTCCAGCCCCAACTAAACAGCTGTACCTTACCTTGGCGCACCTTGTCTTGAAAACGATTGTAATCTGTCGCCCGAATCACCAATTCAATCCCAAGCTGTTTAAACTGCTTCATCATCCAATTCAACTGCGCCTTAGCATCTGCACCGGTGCCAATCGCATCATAATAGAGTTTAAGTGGTTGGCCGGTTTTAGCGGAAACCCCGTCCGGATAACCGGCTTCAGCTAACAATCTTTTGGCCTCGGCAAGGGATTTTCGCACTGGCTGTCCATTTTTCCAATCATAGACAAAAGGATTGTATTTTTCGACTTGTGCACCCATGATCCCAGGTGGAATAGGGCCTTGTGCCGCTTGACCGCGTCCATTTAAAAAGATGGAAATATACTCTTCATAATTGAGCGCAATGCTAATCGCTTGGCGCAATTTGCGTTTCTTCTCACTCAATCCCCCCACGACTGGATCCTGCATATTAAAGGCGAGATACATAATGCTCGGCTGCACGGCCGAGACAAACTGAATCCCCTTCTTTTCCATCGTCGGGGTTAATTGCATGCCATTTTGTTGCACCTGAATCGCTTGGTCAAAGCTGTCTGAACTGACACCAGAAGCGTCATAATAGCCTTGTAAGAATTTATTCCACAAAGGCACACTCTCTTTTTCCAAACTGAAAACCACCTCTTGAATAAATGGCAATCGTTTACCTGCATCTTTCAATAAGTGTTGCTGTTGTGCTTCAGATAAACCCTCCGTTTCCGATGGATAGGCTTCAAAATGAAAATTTGGATTTTTAACTAAACGCATGCGCAAATTCGGATTATTTTCTGCCAAATAATAGGGGCCGGTGCCAACTGGAAAGGTATCCAAAGTAATATTTTTCTTTTGTAAAAAAGCTGAATGGTAAAAGCGATCCGCTTCCCAAGGAATAGGCGCAAAAAAGTTCATACTCAACCAATAGAGAAATTGTGGATAGCGACCTTTGATGCGAATGGAAAAATGACGGCTGTCCTGCACTTGAACCCCAGAAATGGCATAGGGACGTAAATCGAGCCACTGCCCTTTTTGCTGTTTTGCCAGCTGCGTCACCTTTTCAGAGTAAGCTTTTAAACCCACGATATAGCGCATCATCGTATCTAAAATAGGCGAATGGTTTTGTCGCACCGCCATGCGCTTAATAGCATACACATAGTCTGCTGCCACCAGTGAACGACTGCCCAATTTAGGGAAATCCATTGGCGAGGTGACCTCCGCTAAAATTTTCTGTTGTTGCGCAGAAAGCTGATCATAGACAAATGCGGGATGAGGCTGATAGCGAATATCGGAACGCAATGCAAAGTGATATTCCGAATAGACAACCTCTGGACTCGTAGCCGGCACCTCTTGCCCTGCGCGATCCAGATAAATCACCTTCGGCATCTGTGTTAAGGTCAGCGGTTCAAGCTGATAAGGGCGCTTAAGATAGGCATACTGCAACGGCGGCTCATAAATTTGACTCATGATCCCCCACTCATTGGCCGAGTAAGAGACCACAGGGTCTAAATGTTTAGGCGGCGTTGCAAAACTACTGAAAAGAATGGGTTGCTGAATTTTCTCAACTGGATAGGGGCTATTCCAGGGGACGAGCGCTTGTACCCAGCTAGAAAAAAACAGTGTCAGAAAAAACCCGATGACTCTCATGGAGCTTAAGTATCAATCCGACATTTTTGCAATTTTTGAACTTGCCAAACATAAAATAGATAAAGCGCAAAAGTCAATGCCCCCAATATCCAGATATGCTGTCCTTCAACGAGATTGGAAACAAACACAATGATCACGGCCACCGAGGCAATATAACGCAAATCATAAGTAAACAATTTCAATGCAAATGGGGACAAATGCAGATGCGCATTCCTTTTCTCATCTGTCAACGTCCAGCCCATAAAGATCGCCATCAGCAGGCCGCCTAATGGCAACATAATATTGGCAGTGATAAAGTCTAGGGTATCAAAAAACGTTCGATCCCCTAGGAAATGAATGTCTTTCCAATCATTAAACGAAAAGACCGTACCCAACCCTAACAACCAACAAAGGCCTCCCAGCCACCAAGCGGCTTTAACCCGACTGATTCCCCAGTTTTGTTCTACCCAGCTCACTGCAGGCTCAATCAGCGAAATGGCTGAACTCAAAGCGGCCATCACCACCAGCAGAAAAAACAATGAACCAAATAACCATCCACCTGCCATCTGGCCAAAAGCCACTGGAAGTGTTTGGAAAAGTAACCCTGGCCCTGCCCCAGGCTCCAATCCATTCGAAAAGACAATCGCAAAAATCACCACACCGGCCATTAAAGCCACCAAAGTATCCATTGCAGCAATCCAAATACCCGCCTTCACAATTGAATATTCTCGCTTCATATAGGAGCCATAAACCATCATGGTGCCCATACCAATACTTAAAGTAAAAAAGGCGTGGCCCATCGCAATCAATACAGCTTGCCACGTCAATTTAGAAAAGTCGGGATTAAAAAGAAAATGCACACTTTGACTAAAACCAGAGGTCGTTGCTGCATAGCCGATCAACACCAATAGAATCAAAAATAAACCTGGCATCATAAAGTTAATCGCCTTTTCTAAACCACTTTTTACCCCTCTTGCCACCGTCAAAATGGTATAGAGGATGACCAAACTGTGCCAAAAAATAAGCTGGCCGGGACTGGCTAACAAGGCTGAAAAATGGTTTTGTACCTGCGGTGCGGTAATCCCACTAAATTGCCCCATCACACTTTCAAAGAAATAGGCCAATGCCCAACCGGCAATCACCGTATAGAAAGAGAGAATTAAAACGCCCGCCAACATCCCATTGACCCCTAGCAGCGCCCAATATTTAGAAGCGCCATTTTCACGAGCCAAATTGGCCATCGCCTGAACGGGGTTGGCTTTTCCCATTCGACCGAGCGCAATTTCAGTAATTAATACCGGAATACCGATGGCAAGTACACAAGCTAAATAGACGAGTACAAAAGCCCCGCCACCGTTTTCACCCGTAATATAAGGAAATTTCCAGATATTCCCCAAACCTACGGCTGAACCGACTGCAGCGAGAATAAAAGCGGTTTGAGAAGACCAAGATTGTGTGGAAAGTTTAAGTTTTGCCATGATTTTCCTCTATAATAATTCTATTATTTTTACATTATAGCAAACTATTATGCATATCCAGGCCAACCAATCTCTGCAACCCTACAATACCTTTCATATTGATGTAAAAACGCAATACCTTGTTGAAATCAGCAAGCAGAGTGATATTCCGACTCTCCGTTCGGATATTAAGTTGGCCTCACTGCCTTGGTTTGTGCTGGGAGATGGCAGTAATGTCTTATTTACCCATGATATTCAAGGCGTTACCGTTCGTTGTGGCTATCGTAAAATCCGTATCATGAAAGAAGACAATGAGAGCGTTTGGCTCTCAGTCGGGGCAGGCATATCCTGGCATGAATTCGTTCGCCATACGGTTGAAAATGGCTATTGGGGCTTAGAAAACCTGGCGTTAATTCCTGGTACGGTCGGTGCCGCACCCGTGCAAAATATTGGTGCTTATGGAGCAGAAGCGCGTGACACCATTACCCGTGTTCAAACCTTAAATCTCATGACGGGCGAACGGCAGGAATTCCGTAATGCCGACTGTCAATTTGGCTATCGAACCAGTATTTTTAAACAAACCTATCGCAATCAGTTGCTTGTGCATCGGGTGACCTTCAAGCTTAAAAAATTACCATTTGGTCACCCTGATCTCACTTATGAGCCTTTACAAGCAGCACTCAGTGACATTCCCAAAGAAGCACTCACCCCGCAAAAAATTTTTGATGCCGTGGTAAACATTCGAAAACAGCGCTTACCCGATCCCAATGTACATGGAAATGCAGGCAGTTTTTTTAAAAACCCTATTGTCTCGGCTGAATATTTTGAACGCCTTATCGAAAAATTTCCACAAATGCCGCATCACCAGCTATTGGACCGTACCTACAAAATTCCGGCGGGTTGGCTCATTGAGCAAGCGGGTTGGAAAGGCAAACGACATGGACAGGCGGCCGTTTCGGAACAGCATGCACTGGTGTTGATTAATTTAGGGGGGGCGACAGGTAAAGAAATCTTAGAGCTCGCCCATATGATTCAAGAAGATGTGAACCAAAAATTCGGTATTTACCTAGAACCCGAAGTCACCATTATTTAAACTCCGAAGCTGCCGAGGCTTGTTGCGATTCACTAATGGCTAAATTCACTTTGTCTTCAATATAAAGCGTACGTGTTGGAAAGGCCATTTCAGCTTGATGTGAATCAATGATCTGATTGATCTCAAGCAATATACGCTCTTTCACATGATGATAAGTGACCCAATCTGTGGTGCGCGTAAACGTATAGAGTAAAAAGTTTAAAGAAGATTCAGAAAACTCTAAAAAATTCACAATAATCACCTGATTTTGGTCAATATCAGGATGATTTTGTAACATATTCCGGATATCTGCGGTGATTTGCGCCATTTTACGTACATCACAATAACGCACCCCGATCACTTCTTTAATGCGCCGATTCGTCATTCGAGAGGGGTTTTCAATGGCAATATTAGAGAAAATTCCGTTAGGAATATATAGCGGCCGCTTATCAAAGGTGCGAACCACTGTCATCCGCCAACCAATTTTTTCCACTGTCCCCTCAATTTCTCTATCCGGAGAGCGAATCCAGTCTCCAACCACAAAAGGCTTATCAATATAGAGCACCAGACCCCCAAAAACATTCCCTAAGAGATCCTTAGCGGCAAAACCAACCACTATCCCACTCATGCCCCCAAAGGCTAACAACCCTGTCGGATCCACGCCCCAAGCACTGAGCACAATAATGACGGTAATAATAAACGCAATCAATTTAATTAGTTTAGAAAGCGCTTCAACCGTCGCCGCATCAAACCTTGAATCCTTTTTCTCGACCTTTTTCAACTCCTGTTCTAACCGTCCGGCAACGCGAATGGCATACCAACCCACTAATAAAACTAAGAGTGTTGACTTAGTATTTTGGATATAGGGTATCGTTTCAGTCCATAATTGAAAACGCATCATCAGCGTGGTCACGGCCCAAGTGACGCCTGTAACCCAAATTGCGAGACTGACCGGTCCCGTCGCTGCAGACACAAAAGCATCCCACATCATAAAATGCTTGGCCACCAAATGTCGATGCAGTCGATAAATAAACCAGCGCACCAAGATGTCCACAATCAAAGTTGTGGTCAGCGTTAACACGACTAACAATAACCAAACTTGCCCACCAAATAAGGCCACTAAATCCCCCCAAATTTGACCAAAAAAATGGATCAGTGGGGTTAAAAAATTCATAAATTCAACCGATTCTTTCTGCATTACAGCAGCTCCTGTTGTTCTGTTGCCTCAGTCAAAGCCATCATTTTTTGATGTGCGGCTTGCCATAAAGGGTCATAGGGAAGTTTAGAATAACGCATTTGTGGATGGCCATGCATCCGAATTAAGCGTGCGTGAGAGAGAGGATCTGCATGGAAATCCACCTCATGCAGCACCTGTTCCATCTCTTCAAAATCATTACACAGTAATACCAAGTCACAGCCGGCTTGTAGCGCTTTAAGCGTTCGTTCAGAAGGACTGCCGATGGCTTTTGCTGCCGCCATTCCCAAATCATCGCTGATAATACAGCCCTCAAAATAAGACTGTTTGCGTAAAATCTGCTGTAACCAACGAGACGAAAAGTCTGCCGGCAAAGAATCCACCTGCGGATAAATCACATGGGCCGGCATGATCGCTTCCCCCCCATTTTCAATAAAACTTAAAAACGGCTGAAGGTCGTGATGACGGATTTCATCCAAATTCCGCTTATCGACCGCCACTTCTAGATGGGTATCCGCTTGAATATAACCATGCCCTGGGAAATGTTTAGCCACTGCCGGCATGCCCGCCTGATGCATGCCCTGCATTATGGCAACCCCAAGCTGCGCTACAGCTTGGGGAGAACGGTGCAGAGCACGATCGCCAATCACACTGCTTTGCCCATAATCTAAATCTAACACCGGCGCAAAACTAAAATCTACCCCCACACTTAACAATTCGGTTGCCAACAGCCAACCCAGTTGTTCCGCCAAAGCCAAACCTTGTTTGGGGTTTTCATCATAGTGCTGCCCCAAAACTCGAGCGGGCGGTAAGTGGGTAAACCCTTGCTTAAATCGTTGTACCCTTCCCCCTTCATGATCAACGCCAATCAATAGTTTAGGATGACGCAAGGCATGAATTTCACGGGTAAGCGTTTCTAGCTGCTCGGGAGATGCAAAATTACGAGAAAACAGGATGACCCCAGCGACCAGTGGGTGCATTAAGCGTTTGCGGTCATTAGAGGTTAAGGTACAGCCCTCAATGCCCACCATCACGCTGCCAAGAGACATGGCTTGACCTAGAATTTTTTGCATCATAAAAAGGGATAATTGGAAATAGTGTTATTATAAACAGATTGAAAGGTAGATCACTGAAAAGAAATGGTGGGTCGTGCGCGATTCGAACGCGCGACCAATTGGTTAAAAGCCAACTGCTCTACCAGCTGAGCTAACGACCCATCTATTTATGAATGTATTCTTTGAAAGTGTTAAGAACAGGGCGGAATTATACAGATTGAAACAAAAATCTCAAGCATTTTTCGATTTTTCCCGTCCATCTTTTTCTTGTATGCCAACTCTATAGCAATGCTATAAGCAAATGCGCATTGAAGAACTTTTATCAATTGAGAAAACTTGGCTGTATCAATCTCTCTAAAATCAAATCAAATCAAATCAACTTCTCGCAGCTGTTCATCCTGGGTTTTATCTTTATCCTTTGCATCATTCCACTTTTTCTTTAAAGACTCTATCGCCGTTTTAGATTTTTCTTGCAAAGGTTGTGTTTTTTTATCGAGGTATTCAAGGCCTTCATATGTTTTTTCTTTCACCACTTCAGCCCCCTGTTTAACAGAATCGACAATATCATCTGCCACACTGGCTTGACTGACATTTAAAAAATTTAACGTCATAAAAAAGACCATCGTTAATATTACATTTTTCATTTTTTCATCCCTCTTTCAAACTGACCTCTTAAATAGAGTCAACCTAGTGAAGGCGCCTGGTTAAAGACGCCCTCACCGACATTACATCTTAGCAAGATACTCTGCAACCTCTTCAATCTGTTGATCAGAAAAATTGGCCACATTGGGTGCCATCATCGATGTCATCGGGCCAAACTGCTGACCATCACGATAGCCTTTAAGCTTTTGCACTAAATCCACTTTTGATTTTCCACGGAGCTTAGGGCCCACACCGCCTTCAGCTGTCACGCCATGACAGCCAACACAAGTCGAATCATATATTTTCTTACCTGGATTCTCTGGCGTTGCCGACGCTTCAGCCATGGGTTGTTTAACATCTGCCGTGCTTTGCTGAGTGGCTTGTGATTGTGCAGGCGTCACAAGCTCTCTGGGGGCTGAATGGGATTGCTGAATTTTTTGAGTTTCTTGAGTCGCTTTAGGCGCCTCTTTTTTCTCAACAGAATCCGCAGATGAATGTGTAGATTGCGCTGGCTCGCTCTGATTATTACTGCCTGAACATCCCACTAAACCCAGGGTAACAATTGCTCCCAAAAGCACTGGATTGAATGTTTTCAATAAGACTGACTTTTTCATGAATCTCTTCCTCTATTCGGTTGAATATCTTTGGAAGTCTGCATTGGCATTCAAGTCGATTCAGAATCCCATTGCAACTTCATTGGTAATATTAGCACCTTGCCCATATACTTTTAAGATTTTTAGACAAAAGCGTTAATACAAGCCTAAAAGGATGAGTTAAAATGCGATAGACCTTTTTATAAAAAGGTTGCGAAATCAGAAGGGATCAAAAAATAAACAATGGTGCGGAGGGAGGGAATCGAACCCTCAAGCCCTTAACGGGCGCGGGATTTTAAGTCCCGTGCGTTTACCAATTTCGCCACCCCCGCATTAAATGGAATAATGCTTTGGATTGTACCTTTGACACCGCTAAACGTAGGCTGTCGTGAAAAGGTGATGCGTATTATACGGTTCTTTATTCGCCTGTCAATTTTTTTGTAGAAGAGTGGCCAAAAAATTTTGAATACTCGTGCGACGCCCCAAAAATAAACAATGCCGACTCAGTGTTAGACATTCTCCCTAAATCCATTTATGATTCTGTATCAGTCTCTATTGAAATGTTGCTATGACCCTGCAGGCGTTTTTAACACACCTTTTCCATTTAAGGATTTAAAGTCATGATAAACAAAGACCCTTCTATTAATATCGCCATTCCGCAGCTGCCTGAAAAGATTGCTGGACTGAAAGAGATCGCTTTAAATTTATGGTGGACCTGGCATCCTCGCGGTAAGCACCTTTTTAAACTGCTCAACGCTTATTTATGGAAGGAAAGCAACCATAATCCCATTCTGATGCTTAATCGCCTCTCTCAAGAAGAGTTAGAACAGGCCTGCTCAGATGAGTATTTTATGCGTGAGTATCACTATGTTTATGATCTATTTAAAGCTTATATTAACGATACCAATATTTATGCTGAAGAACCCCTGCCCATCGCTTATTTTTGTGCAGAATATGGCTTACACCATTCAGTGCCCATCTATTCTGGCGGATTAGGTTTTTTAGCCGGTGATATTTTAAAAGAGTCCAGTGATATGGGGTTACCGATGGTTGGTATTGGCTTTATGTATCCTCAAGGCTATGTCCGTCAAATTATTGGAACCGATGGTTGGCAAAATGGCACGGAAGAACCCATCGACAAAGATGTGGCCCCCATTGAGCGTGTCTTAGATGAAGATAACAACCACTTTACCATTCAAGTGCCCTTTATTGATCCGCCGGTTTATGCCAGCGTTTGGAAAATAAATGTTGGTCGCGTCACCCTTTATCTTTTAGATACCGATATCGAACAGAATGATCCTTGGGATCGGCAGATCTCATCTCGTTTGTATACGCCGGATATCAATCAGCGGTTGCGCCAACAAATTGTGCTCGGCATTGGGGGGTATCGTGTTTTGGAAGCGCTTGGGATTCAATACTCCATCTTGCATCTGAATGAAGGTCACCCTGCTTTCGCACTTTTCGAACGTGTTCGTAGCTTTATGGAAAATGATCAATTAAGCCTAGATGCGGCCATAGAAAAAGTGAAGAAAACCTCTGTATTTACGACGCATACCCCCTTACAAGCGGCAACGGATGTCTATGATTTTGACATGATCAGCGCATCCTTTAAAGACTACTGGGAAGCTTTAGGGATGGATAAAGAGCAATTTATGAACTTTGGACTCAATCCTGACAACCCCAATGCCGGCTTTAATATGACCATCTTTGGACTCAATATGTGTCAGCACCGAAATGCCGTCAGTCAAAAACATCAAGCGGTCGCTGCTAAAATTTGGGCTCATGTTTTACCTAAGACCCCACAACCGGCAATCGATTATGTCACCAATGGCGTCCACCTTCCCACTTGGCTTAATGATGATTTAAGTGAACTGCTTAATGATTCATTGGGAGAGAAGTGGCAACTTGTACAAGATAAACAGGATTTATGGGGCTTTATTCAAGAGATTGACGATCAAATCCTCTGGGACATTTCTCAAAAAAATAAAACCCTTATGGTCAACTTTATCCGTGAACGTGTCCGCATGAAATATGCAGATGAAGGTGTCGATCCTACTGTTGCCATGGCGGAAGGTGTTCTCTTAGATCCGGATATTTTAACCATTGGATTTGCGCGCAGAATGACTGCCTATAAGCGACCTGATTTGATTCTGCACGATCTGGAGAGACTCAACCAAATCTTAAATCATAGCGAAAAACCGGTTCAAATTATTTTTGCCGGCAAAGCCCACCCTTCTGATCTGGAAGGGAAAAGAATTCTGCAACATATCTTTAAAACCGCTCAAGACAGCCGTTTTAGAGGACGCATCGCTTTTGTAGAAGATTATGGTGAAAGTGTGGCTAAATATCTGCTGCATGGGGTTGATATTTGGCTGAATAACCCTCAAATTCCACTTGAAGCCTGTGGCACCAGTGGTATGAAAGCTTCTCTCAATGGCACCCTTCATCTATCGGTTTTAGATGGTTGGTGGCCTGAAGCTTATAATGGTGAAAATGGCTGGGCATTTGGTGTGGAACCTTCTGACAATGCCAAAGATGCGGAGAAGTTATATGCACTGCTCGAAAATGAGATCGTCCCGCTCTATTATGATATGGATTCTAAAGGGATTCCCCATCAATGGGTCCAGAAAATGAAAACAGCCATTATGACCATTCCACCCGCTTTCAGTGCGAGACGGATGATGAAAGATTATCTTCAGAAATTTTATATCCCAATCTCAAAAGAGTTGGGACATAAATAAAGCTATAAAGGTCTCAAATTAAACAAATGGATCTTCTAACACCAAGGTTTGAGCACGATCAGGCCCAGTTGAGATAATAGAGACCTTCACCCCAACCTGCTGCTCTAAAAACTGGATATAGTTTTTAGCCGCTTCGGGGAGGGCTTCCCAACTTTGAATACCAACGGTATTCGTCTGCCAACCTGGAAGGGTTTCATATTGAGGGATCACCTTTTCATACTCATCTGCACTGTAAGGCGGTAAATCGACACGCTCACCCTCTACTAAATAATGGGTACATACCTTAATTTCGGCTAAGGTATCCAAAACATCCAGTTTGGTTAAACAGAGGCCACTTAGTCCATTGACTTGCGCAGAACGGCGCAAGGCGACCGCATCAAACCATCCACAACGGCGTTGACGACCGGTTGTAGCGCCGAACTCGGCACCGCGTGTCCCCAAAATTTTACCAATGGGATCCCCTTCATCTTTTTCGACATCATAGACCAATTCTGTCGGGAAAGGGCCGCTACCGACCCGCGTAGCATACGCCTTGGTAATCCCTAATACATAATCAATGTTGCACGGACCAATACCTGATCCAGCTGAAACACCACCCGCCGTAGTATTGGATGATGTGACATAAGGATAGGTACCTTGGTCGATATCCAACAGGGTCCCTTGCGCTCCTTCAAACATCAGATTCTGACCGGATTGATTGAGCGTATCAATGAGGCTTGGAATATCCGCCAACATTGGTACCACCATTTCTGCATAGCCTTGAACTTTCTCCCATAAATTCTCAAAGCTAACCGGCTCACACTGATAGTAATTTTCCAACATATAGTTGTGATAATCACACACTTCTTTCAATTTGTGACGAGTCGCCTCAAGGTTTTTCAAATCCCCTGCACGCAATCCTCGACGTGCCACCTTGTCTTCATAAGCTGGGCCGATGCCTCGGCCAGTGGTGCCAATCGCTTTATTCCCGCGCGCTTTTTCTCTTGCTTGGTCTAAAGCCACATGGTAATCCAAGATCAAAGGACAGGCTTCACTGATTTTAAGTCGATTTCTGACAGGCAATCCGGTCGCTTCTAACTGCTCTACCTCTTTTTGTAGGGCATCTGGAGCCACAACCACACCGTTTCCAATTAAACACTGTACCTCTTCTCTTAAAATGCCTGAAGGAATCAGATGTAAAACCGTCTTTTTGCCATCAATCACCAAAGTATGCCCGGCATTATGTCCGCCTTGAAAGCGCACCACAGCTGCGACACGATCGGTTAAAAGGTCAACAATCTTACCTTTACCTTCATCTCCCCATTGGGTTCCAACGACAACAATATTTCTTTTGCTCATTTTTCACTCTTTATGGTTTCAATCATCCACTCATCATCCTGTTGCGCAAGGTATTGGCTTCCCTCTGGCAGCTGGGTGATATCCGCGCATTTAATTACCTGAATCCCTTGTGATTTTAAATCCTTAATCTTTTGCTTCAGTTGACCACTGGCATGCACTGGTGCATAGACCGCATCTGGAAAATCGGGCATCACTTCTGGTAAAAGGTCTAAGGCACCGCGCAAGTCCATACTGAATCCGGTTGCAGGTAAGTCTTGTCCAAACTGCACCCCGACACCGTTATAGCGTCCCCCTTTAGCCAACAGATAAAGGGGTTTTGATGAAGCGTAGCAGCCAAAAATCACGCCTGTGTGATAGTGAAAACCGCGCAATTCAGCTAAATCGACAAACAGATTAACATCGGGTGTTTCCGAAAAGTGCGCAACAATGGTCGCTAAGCGCTCAATAAACTGATCAATGTTCGGTGATAATCCGCTCAAGCTTTTGGCCGCTCGTAACAGCGCCTCCTTGGGCTCACCTGTTAAATTTAAAAATTGGCTAAACGCTGTTTTAAGCGGCTCATTAAACGCTTTCTCTGCAAGAAAAGTTTCATATTCAGGCACTGCTTTGCGTTGCAAAATATCGACTAATTGCTGCTTTTCAATGTCACCCAATTCTGCAAGCTGAATCAATTCATTAAAGATCCCGACATGCCCTAAACTCAGCGTTAAGTCTTCAATGCCAATATTTTGTAAAGCATCGATCATCAATTCGATCACTTCAATATCTGCAGTCACATCATCAATGCCAAATAGTTCTACCCCCGCTTGGATAGGACTGCGTGACCCTTTGGCTTTATTATTACGTGTGCGCAACACTTCAGCTACATAACAAAGGCGAACGGGCAATTCAGATTCAGTGGGTTTGATTCGGTTACTGACAATGCGTGCCACCTGCGGCGTCACATCTGCTCTAACCCCCATCATTTTGCCACTCTCTTGATCAGTAAAGCGGCATAATTCAGTCGCTTGGTGCTGTCCTGTCCCTGTGAGTAGTGAATCCGTAAATTCAGCAATTGGTGTTAAAATCAGTCCATAGCCGGCCATTTGAAATTCATCAACCAAACTACGACGGTAGTGTTCTAATTTATAGGCTTGAGAAGGCAGTAGGTCTTCTATCCCATCCGGTGTAAACCAAATCATCTGTTGCATCATAAAAATATCTTAATTTAAAATCAAAATGATAAAAGTACCAATAATAATACTGGTCAAGCCCATTAATCTTAACTGATTTTCAGGCAATTGCGTGACTTGCAGCATCATTTTTCGCCAAAATTCTGGAAACATAAAAGGCAGTAGCCCTTCAAGAACCAACATCATGCCAAATGCGGCAAGCAGTATCTGTTCTAACACGCTTTAGACCCCCTGATGTTTCAAGAACTCACCCATAAAAAAGGTGGGAAACCCCACCTTTAATCGGATTGCAAAAAAATTATTTTCCTGCTTTTTCAAAATACTTAAAGTACTCTGATTTAGGATCGACCACAATCATATCAGACTTGTCCTTAAAGGCTTGCTGGTATGCATTTAAACTCTGATAGAAAGCGAAAAATGGCTTATCTTTAGAATAGGCTTGTGCATAAATTTTTGACGCTTGAGCATCCCCCTGCCCGCGAATTTTTTCAGCTTTACGATAGGCTTCAGCCAAAATGACGACACGCTGACGATCCGCATCGGCGCGAATTTTCTCTGCAGCTTCCGCCCCTTGAGAACGCAAATCTTTAGCCACTCGGTTACGCTCGGCTTCCATTCGACGGAAAACAGAATCACTGACATCCGCCGGTAAATCAATACGCTTAATACGAATATCGGCAATTTCAATCCCGAAGCTTTTCGCTTGTTCATTGGCATCATGATTAATCTTCTTCACCAATTGATCGCGATCACCCGAAACCAACTCTTGAACCGTACGCTCACCAAAGGCGGCGCGCAAATCATCTTTGACAATTTGCGACAAACGCAAATTGGCCATACGGTAATCCCCACCCATGGTGGTATAAAATTTCTTCGCATCGACGACGCGCCATTTTACAAAAGAGTCCACAATAAGGTTTTTCTTTTCTCTCGTAAGATAACGCTCCGGCGCTGCATCTAGCGACTGTAAACGTATATCAAAAGTTTTGACATTGTTCACAAAAGGCGTTTTAAAATGCAAACCGGGTTTCACATTCGCCTTAACAATTTCCCCTAAGCGGAACAGAATCGCTGTTTCCCATTGTTGGACTGTATAAACTGAGCTGCCTAAAATAAAAAGCAGTACAGCAAGAAAAATACCGATTGTCGATTTCATATTAGCGTAGCTCCCTGCTTCTTAAATAGTCACGAATACTGCTTTGTGCTGGCTGCTTATTCGTTTCGCTTTGCTGACTCTGACGAGACATCGCAGTAGGCGCTTGATTAGGTTTAGATGCCGGTATAAAAGGCACATTCGCTTGATTTGTATTCCCCATCATCTTATCAAGCGGCAGATACATAATGTTATTCCCTTCTGACGCCATCAAGACTTTACTGGTTTTACTGAGTACATTGGTAATGGCTTCAATATACATCCGTTCTCGAGTCACCTCAGGCGCTTGTGCATAAGCGGTCACAATACTGGTAAAACGATCCGCTTCCCCTTGGGCTCGCGCAATCACCTGATCATGATAAGCTCTGGCCTCCTCCAATTCACGTGCGGCCTTACCTCGCGCAACAGGAATGACCCCATTGGCATAAGCTTGCGCTTCATTGATCAAGCGTTCTCTATCTTCACGTGCTTTCACTACATCCGCAAAGGCGGCTTGCACCTGCTCTGGGGGTTGCGCATCTTGAAGGTTAACGCTGGTAATGATTAAACCTGTCTGATAATCATTCAGTTTTTTCTGCGATAATTTTTTTACGCGTGCAACCACCTCGTTACGCCCTTCTGTCAGCACAAAGTCCATCTTATTGTGACCCACAACTTCGCGTAAAGCACTTTCAACGATCGCACGAAGCGTTTCATCAGGATCGGCTACACTAAACAGATATTGATGCGCACTTTGAATTTTATATTGTGTGGCAATTTCAATATCCACAATATTTTCATCTTGTGTGAGCATCAAGGATTCATCGCCGCCTTTACCGCCAATATCCACGGTTCGGATTTGATCGACATTCACCACCTTAACGGTCTCAATCGGATAAGGAAGATGCCAATGCGGTCCAGCAGTTGTTTCATATTGATAAGCGCCAAAGCGTAAAACAACGCCTCGTTCTGCCGGATCGACAATATAGATACCAGAGAGTAACCAAACAGTGAGTGCGATGAGTAAGATAACGCCAACGCCAACTTTACCTGCAAAGTCTGATCCCCCTCCTTGAGGGCCATTGCCATTACCATTTCCACTGCCTTTCCCGCCCAAAATGGATTGCGCTTTTTTTAATAAGGCATCCAAATCAGGCTCATTGCCTGCTGAAGGTTGACGATCATTATTAGACTGACCTTTATCAGGCCCTTTAGATGGCCCCTTTGAGCCCCAAGGATCTTGATCCGGCTTACCGGGTTCATTCCAAGCCATATATGCTATGCTCCATTCGCAAAATTGAGTTTCATATTTTAGTGGTATTCTTTCGAAAAGTCACCTGATAAAACGACTTTATAAGATCCTTAAAGGAAAGTATCAGTATTTTAACTAGGCTTCTAGTTCTTGGCAGTGTAACACTTCTGGCCACTGTTGAACACAGGCCCAAGCTTGCTGGGATAACTGTAAAGTAAATTGATAGTGACCTTGTTCATCGTAGGTTTCATTTAATACGCGTCCGAGTTGATACAGTTCTGCGCGTTTTTTTGCCGCTGAAACCTCTAAGACTAAAGAGACTGTTAAAAACCTGCCTTTAAAAAAAGCCCCGATCGCTTCTAACAGCAACGGCATACCGAGTTTTTGTTGCGCGGAGACCCAAACCCGTGTCGGCATCCCCTCTTCATCTTTTTCTAAGGCTGGGGATTTAGGCGGCTGCATGGCATCTATCTTATTCATCACTAACAGTTGAGGAACTGCTTGCGCACCCACCTCTTCAATCACCGACTGAACATCGGCTATTTTTTCATCTCGTAAGGGGTCGGAAGCATCCACTAAATGAATCAGCAGATCCGCTTCGGAAGTCTCTTCTAAAGTTGAACGAAAAGCAGCAACTAAATCATGCGGAATATGGCGGATAAAGCCCACCGTATCGGCTAAAACAATCTCACCTGCGCCGGGCAAACGGACTTTTCTTAAGGTCGCATCCAAGGTTGCAAATAGACGATCCTCAGCATAAACATCCGCAGCTGTGAGCTGATTAAACAGTGTCGACTTACCGGCATTGGTATAACCCACAATGGTCACCGTTGGTGTTTCAGATTTTTTACGACTGCGACGCCCTAGATTTCGCTGTTGACGTGCTTTATCAATTCTTGCTTCTAAGGCTTTGATTCTTTGCTGAATTAGTCGTTTATCCGACTCTAACTGCGTCTCCCCTGGGCCGCGCATCCCCACGCCCCCTTTTTGTTTATCCAAGTGACTCCAACCGCGAACTAACCGGGTCGACATATGGCGTAACTGCGCCAACTCTACCTGCATTTTTCCTTCATGGGAGCGCGCACGCTGTGCAAAAATATCTAAAATCAATCCGACGCGGTCTAATACTCGACACTCAACCAATCGCTCTAAATTGCGTTCTTGCGCAGGGGAAAGTGCATGATTAACAATGACCACATCTGCTTCATGCGCCGCCACCGCTTGTTGAATCTCTTCGGCTTTCCCTTTTCCCACAAAATATTTGGGATCAATATTCTGTCTTTTGGCGGTGATCAATTCACACACTTCTGCGCCGGCTGAATCGACCAGTTCGATGAACTCATCTAACGCTTCTCGCTCGGCTTCCTGTTGAAAATCGATATGCACTAAAATGGCACGATCTAATGACTGCTGTTCTAATCGTCCAAATAACTCTGTTGACAAAAAATTTTACTCCTAGAAAACACAAAAAGCACAAATCCAGATTGGATTTATGCTTTCTGAAAAAATGTAAAACGATTCAATTAAGCTTCAGTTTGAGTGTCCGCTAGCACTTCACCGGGATGCTGATACTCTTTAGGCTCGCTGGCTGGAACAATGGTTGAAATCGCATGTTTATAAACCATTTGCGTCACACTGCTACGTAATAACACAACAAATTGATCGAAAGAATCGATGCGTCCTTGCAATTTAACACCATTGACTAAATAGATTGAAACGCTGATGCGTTCTTTGCGTAGGGCATTTAAATAGGGGTCTTGAATCGGAATTGCTTTTGCCATTGTATTTATGGTCTCCATACAGATCCTCAATGATCTATTTTTAAATTTATTTTTAAATTATTAGAATAACATATCAAAATTGAGTTTGCATCTGATTGTTTTTTCATCTCTGTGAAAGTACTTGTTCAATATGAGCGATTTGCCCCTCCATTGAGTGTGCAAAAGGGTCTATAAGATTCAAATCGGCCTCTTTTCGCAGCCAAGTAATCTGTCTTTTCGCCAGCTGCCGGGTGGCTACGATTCCCTTATGATAAAAAGTTTCCTCATCATAGTCACCCGCTAAATACGCCCACGCTTGTCGATAACCGACACTGCGAATACTGGGCAAGTCGGCATGTAATTGCGGATATTTGGCTTGTAAGGTCTTCACCTCATCTAATAGCCCGGCTTCCACCATCTGCATAAAGCGTTTGGCAATCTGCTGATGCAAACGGCTACGATCAGCAGGCAATAATGCAAACTTTATCAGTGAAAACTCGGTTAATGGCTGCACACCTGCTTGCTGGAGTGCAGTTAATGTCTGCCCACTGACTTCAAACACCTCTAATGCGCGCACCAATCTTTGGGAGTCATTGGGATGAATGCGTTGTGCAGCGTTCGGATCAACCTCTGACAACCGTTGGTGCAATTTTTCAGGCGTTTTTTCCCAAATTTCCAACCATTTTTCGCGAATAGAGTCATCCGCTTCTGGTAAAACAGAAAGCCCTTTCTGCAAGGCATTAAAATACATCATGGTGCCGCCAACAAGAATGGGCAAGTGGCCTTTTTGGAAAATCTCAGCCACCGCTGCCTTCACATCCTGCAAAAAATCCGCAGCTGAATAACTCTGTTCTGGTGTACGAATATCGATTAAATGATGCGCAATTCGCTGCTGCTCATCGGCCGTAGGTTTAGCGGTCCCAATATCCATATCTTGATAGATCAGCGCCGAATCAACACTGACCAATTCAACCGGCACTTCACTTCGCTCTGCCAATGCCATCGCCAAGGCGCTCTTTCCTGAAGCCGTCGGCCCCATCAAGGTCACCACCTGCTTATTTTCAATCAGCTGTTCCGCATACTGTTCTAAACCCATTAAAATCCTCTACTGCCCTCTCATAAACAGTGCATCCAACTGCTCAACCGTTAACTGAACCCAAGTGGGTCGTCCATGATTGCATTGATTAGAAGCGGGGGTTTGCTCCATCTCTCTTAACAAGGCGTTCATCTCGTCCAAAGTCAACTGACGGTTCGCTCGGATAGCCCCATGACAAGCCATGGTGGACAAAATGGCATTGATTTTCTCTTCCACCACTTCACTTTGACCAAACTCTGCGAGGTCAGCCAACATATCTTCAATCAGTTTCGCCACTTGCGATTTTGCCAAGAGCGCCGGCACCGCCATCACTTTCAGATGTTGCGCGCCCAATGGCTCAATCTCAAACCCTAAGTCCGAAAACAGAGACTGATGCGCCTCCCAAGTCTGCACCAAGGTTTCGGTCAAGGCAACACTCATTGGCACCAAAAGCGGTTGACTCACCACCTTATGCGCTTGCCACTGTCGCTTAAAGCGTTCATACACCACTCTTTCATGCGCAGCATGCATATCCACCAAAACCAGCCCTTGCGCATTCTCCGCCAAAATAAAAATGCCATGCAACTGCATTTTGGCATACCCTAAAAAACCAACTTGCGGCTGCCCTTCATTCAATTCTGCAGAGCAGGACTGGGGATTTTGCACATTTTTTGAAACATCTTGCGTCTTTTCCTGTGCAAAATAGGCATCTAACGGCTCCTGAACTAAAAATGCCGGTTTTTCAGCCTCTAAAGGCGCTTGAAACTGCATATCGGCTTGAGAAAAGGTGTTGCCGAGTTTTTGCTGAAAGTTCGTCGCCGGAGCCGGTTGGCGAGGGGTTGCCTCTGGTGGATTGGGAGTGGTTTTGCCCAAAGGTTGGGTCACCGCTTCACGCACAGAACGGCGCACAAAATCGTACACCCAACCGCCATTGGCAAATCGCACCTCATATTTAGCGGGATGCACATTCACATCCACCAACTGCGGTGGCACTTCAATAAATAGAACATAGGCGGGATGACGACCATGGTAGAGCACATCGGCATAGGCTTGTTTGACCGCATAACTCAATAAACGGTCACGCACAATGCGACCATTTACAAACAGATACTGCATATCACCTTGTCGGCGGTTGAAAGTGGGCAAACCGACCCAGCCTTTAAGCGCGATATCTTGCGCGCTAAAGTGAATGTTTAAGCTCTGTTCTACAAAAGTTTTAGACAGGATTTGTGCCAGCCGTTTCTCTTGTAACTGCTCACTGCTGGCCACAGGCAGTTGACGCACCGTACGTCCATTATGCGTGAGTTTAAAGCTGACTTCAGGACGACTTAAAATCACCCGCTTCACCAGCTGGTCAATCTGCATAAATTCCGCCCGTTCGCTTTTTAAAAATTTTTTACGCGCGGGCGTATTAAAAAAGAGATCTTGCACCGTAACCGTCGTGCCGACAGAAGCGGCTGTCGGTTGAATCGGCTGCCAATCTCCGCCTTCTCCCTGCAGTTGCCATGCCGCTTCAGCCTCTGCGGTACGACTGATTAATGAAAAGCGGGAAACCGAGCTAATACTGGCCAAGGCTTCACCACGAAAGCCCAATGAGCTTACCGCCGCCAAATCTTCTAAGGTTTGAATTTTGCTGGTCGCATGACGACTGACCGCTAACAGCAGCTCTGATTGTGGAATGCCACAACCATTGTCCTTTACCTGAATCTTTTTTTGCCCGCCCGCTTCAATCTCAATATCAATCGAAGTGGCGCCTGAATCCAGTGCATTTTCCAGCAACTCCTTCACCACAGAAGCCGGCCGCTCAACCACCTCACCGGCAGCAATCTGGTCTGCTAAGTGGCTGGGAAGCGGATGAATGGCTTTGCGTTCAGGATTTTTCAAGCGCATTAGCCGACGGCGACTGCAATCTCATTCAGCTTTTCAGGCGACTTAATCTCATAATCAGGCATCTGATCAAATTGCAGGTAACGGTAAATTTCACCCGCCATCGTATTCAATTCAGCCACGTGTTGCATATACTCTTCAACAGTTGGAATTCTTCCCAAGGCTGCAGTCACTGCCGCCAACTCGGCCGAACCAAGATAGACATTTGCCCCATCGCCAAGACGGTTAGGGAAATTACGTGTCGAAGTTGAGAATACGGTTGCACCCGGTGCAACACGTGCCTGATTCCCCATACAAAGCGAACAACCTGGCATCTCTGTACGTGCACCGACGCGTCCAAAAATGCTGTAGTAGCCTTCTTCAATCAATTCACGCTCATCCATTTTAGTCGGCGGCGCAATCCATAGACAGGTTGGCACATGAGAAACATTTTCCAACACCTTACCTGCAGCTCGATAGTGACCGATATTGGTCATACATGAACCGATAAAGACTTCATCAATTTTGGCACCTTCTACTTCGGACAGCAGTTTGACATCATCTGGATCATTTGGACAGGCTACTATCGGCTCTTTAATTTCATTTAAGTCGATTTCAATCACCTCTGCATATTCTGCATCCGCATCGGGCTCTAACAGCTCTGGATTGTCAATCCAAGCTTGCATCGCATCGCGACGGCGTAATAAGGTGCGGGCATCTTGATAGCCATTTTCCACCATCCACTCAATCAAACGAATATTGGATTTTAAATATTCAATAATTGGCTCTTTATTCAATCTAACCACGCATCCATTGGCAGAGCGTTCTGCTGACGCATCCGACAGTTCAAAAGCTTGTTCCACTTTTAAATCAGGTAAGCCTTCAATCTCTAAAATACGACCATTAAAAACATTTTTCTTACCTTTTTTCTCTACTGTCAATAGCCCTTCTTGAATCGCTTGATAAGGAATGGCATTCACTAGATCACGCAAAGTCACTCCTGGCTGCATTTCGCCTTTAAAGCGCACCAATACGGATTCCGGCATATCGAGCGGCATCACCCCTAAGGTTGCGGCAAAGGCCACTAACCCGGAGCCAGCTGGGAAAGAGATCCCAATCGGAAAACGCGTATGAGAATCCCCCCCGGTTCCCACTGTATCCGGCAACAACAGTCGATTCAACCATGAGTGAATCACTCCGTCCCCTGGACGTAACGCCACCCCGCCGCGAGAGGTCATAAATTCAGGCAGTTCATGCTGCAACTTAAT
The DNA here is from genome assembly GCF_054657255.1 of Galenea microaerophila. Classification (NCBI taxonomy): domain Bacteria; kingdom Pseudomonadati; phylum Pseudomonadota; class Gammaproteobacteria; order Thiotrichales; family Piscirickettsiaceae; genus Galenea; species Galenea microaerophila. The sequence continues at coordinate 430,314 of NZ_BAAHWZ010000001.1, read as the reverse complement.
ATCGACAGGCTTAGGATAGGCCGCAGTATGACAGAAAGACTGCATCACCAAATCAGCACTAAAGCCTAAGCAAGCTAACTCTTTCATCTCATCTCGTGTCATCGCGCCAGTGGTATCTTGAGAACCGACTGTGGTCATATGCGGCTCACAGTAGGTGCCAGGTCGAACACCTTCCACGCCACACGCTTTACCGACCATTTTTTGCGCAAGGGTGTAACCTTTGCCGCTGTCATCCTTATCAGAAGGACGAATAAATTTATCGGAAACCAGCAAGCCCAGTTCACGACGCACCTTATCGGTTAAACCACGACCAATAATTAAAGGCACCCGCCCACCAGCACGCACTTCATCCGGCATGGTTTCTGGTGACAACTCAAATGTTGAAATGGTCTCCCCCGCTTCATTGGTGATCTTACCTTCATAAGGGTAGATCGTAATGACATCGCCCATGTTCATCTGGGTCACATCACACTCAATCGGCAAGGCGCCTGAATCTTCTGCGGTATTAAAGAAAATTGGTGCAATTTTACCGCCTAGCACCACCCCACCTTGACGCTTATTGGGCACATAGGGAATATCCTGACCAAAGTGCCACATCACCGAATTCATTGCCGATTTACGCGAAGAGCCTGTCCCCACAACATCGCCCACAAACGCGACCGGATGCCCTTTGGCTTTCAACTCAGCAATCACCGTTTCCGCCTCAGGCATTTTGGCTTTTAACATCTCTTTTGCATGCAATGGGATATCAGGACGCGACCAAGCAGCTGTTGCAGGTGATAGGTCATCGGTATTGGTCTCCCCTTCCACCTTAAAGACTGTCACCGTAATCTGTTCTGGCAATTTGGGTTTGGCTTCAAACCACTCCGCGTCTGCCCAAGCATCCACCACTTTTTGCGCATTGGCATTGGTTTTCGCTTTTTCCATCACATCGTGATAAGCATCATACACCAATAACGTCTTCGATAAAGCTTCAATCGCCTTTTCAACCACGGCTGGATTCTGACTGTCCAGCAAATCGATCAAAGGCTGCACATTGTAGCCACCTAACATCGTGCCTAAAAGGAAAGTGGCATGTTCAGGGGAAATCAAAGAAACTTGCGTATTTTCTTTAGCCACATCGGCCAAAAAGCTCGCTTTAACATAGGAAGCCTCATCCACACCAGGGGGAATATGATTAGTCAATAAATCCAATAGATACGCTTCTTCACCTTCAGGTGGATTTTTAATCAATTCCACCAGCTCTGCAGTCTGTTTAGCATCTAACGGCAGAGGCGGCAATCCTTGTTCCGCGCGTTCTTCAGTGTGTTGACGATAGGCTTCAAGCAACATAAGTTTCTCCGTCCAAAGTTGATAATTGGCATATTTTAACACAAGCGACCACAGCTCATTGCATCCTTAGGTTTGAATTAATCAAGTGAGCACCGCTTGAGATTCGGTATAATATTGCGTCATGATTTTAATAGTAAAAGGACTCCATCCATGCAATTGACTGAACTCACTGCCATTTCCCCAATTGATGGTCGCTACGGCGCACGTTTAGACAACTTAAAAGCCATTTTTAGCGAATACGGCTTAATTAAGAATCGCGTCAAGGTAGAAGTTTTCTGGCTTCGCATGTTGGCCAACCACCCTGCCATTACCGAAGTGCCTAAATTGAGTGCTGAAGCGGAAGCGCATTTAATGCAATTGGTGGATGAATTCTCATTAGAGATGGCACAAAGAATCAAAGAGATTGAGAAAACCACTAACCATGATGTCAAGGCGGTTGAATATCTTATTAAAGAGCATTTTCAGGGAAACCAAGAACTCGAAAAGATCAGTGAATTTGTGCATTTTGCTTGTACCTCTGAAGACATCAATAACCTCGCCTACGCTTTAATGCTCAAAGACGCACGTCAAGAAGTGATTGTGCCGGAAATGGACAAGGTCATTGCCAAAATCACTGAAATGGGCATGGAAATGGCCGATATCCCGATGATGTCCCGTACCCATGGTCAGCCTGCCTCTCCGACAACCATGGGGAAAGAGTTTGCCAATGTTGCCTATCGTCTACAGCGCCAAGAGAAGCAGCTAATGGATGTGCAGATTATGGGTAAAATCAATGGGGCTGTAGGGAACTACAATGCGCATCTAGCCGCCTACCCTGAAGTCAATTGGTATGAGCTTTCCGAACAATTTGTTAAAAGCCTCGGTTTAGCTTGGAACCCTTACACCATTCAAATTGAACCACATGATTATGTGGCCGAATTTTTCCATGCCATGATGCGGTTTAACACCATTCTGATCGACTTTGACCGCGATGTCTGGGGCTATATCTCACTTGGCTTCTTTAAACAGAGAACCATTGCCGGTGAAATTGGTTCATCCACCATGCCGCATAAAGTGAACCCCATTGACTTTGAAAACTCCGAAGGCAACCTCGGTATGGCCAATGCGATCTTTGATCACCTCGCGCAAAAACTCCCAATTTCTCGTTGGCAGCGCGACCTGACAGACTCTACGGTGTTGCGTAATTTAGGCGTTGGCGTTGCACACACAATCATCTCACTGCAAGCCACACTGAAAGGTTTAAACAAACTGGAAGTCAATGCCCAAGCGATGGCTGATGATTTAGACCATAATTGGGAAGTGTTGGCCGAAGCCATTCAAACGGTCATGCGCCGCTTTGGCATCGAAAAGCCCTATGAAAAACTTAAAGAGCTGACACGCGGTCGTCGCGTAAATAAACAGATCATGCAAGATTTTGTGGATACCCTTGATCTGCCGGATGCAGAAAAAGAAAAATTAAAAGCGATGACCCCGGCAAGCTACACCGGAAACGCCAAACAACAGGCAGAAAATATAGAGCTTGCGGCCAATATGATTAAAAATCGTTAAAAGCTCGATGAACTTGTCAAAATCCCCAGTCCTGCATGCCCTCATCGCCTGACAGGACTGGGGATTTTTGCTTTTGGAGTAAAAAATGATCCAATTTCAACAAATTGATGTCAAAACCTTTCTACAGGACTATTGGCAAAAAAAGCCGCTATTGATTAAGCAAGCCTTGCCTAACTTTATCTCTCCCTTAACCCCCGAAGAGCTGGCAGGGCTTTCCTTAGAATCTGACATTGAGAGCCGTATTGTCATTCAAAATGGGCCTCAAGACTATGAACTGCTCACAGGTCCATTTACAGAGAGCACTTATCAATCTCTGCCGGAAAAAAATTGGACACTGTTAGTGCAGGGCGTGGATCGCATTGTGCCTGAAGTCACCGCCTTGCTAGATGAATTTAACTTTATTCCACAATGGCGTGTCGATGATATTATGATCAGCTATGCCACCGAAGGCGGCAATGTGGGTCCCCATTTTGACCATTATGATGTGTTCTTATTACAGGGCAAAGGCCGCCGCACTTGGCACTTAACCGCGCAAAACTGCACCCTAGACAACTATCTCCCGAATACGCCTCTGCGTTTAATGGAAAAATATATCATCGAAGAAACCTTTACCTGTGAACCGGGCGATGTGCTCTATATTCCCCCCAAATGGGGACATTATGGGATTGGCGAAACCGATGATTGCATGACCTACTCCATCGGCTATCGCAGCTACCGTGGACAGGAATTGTGGGACAGCTATGGTGACTATCTATCAGAAAATCAGTTGTTTCAGACACTTTATCAAGACCCTGACTGGTCATCCCTGCAAAATGCAGCTGAAGTGACCGCTGACAGTGCGCAACAAGCAAAAGCGCTACTCGAACAGGCGCTGCACAACAACCCGATAGACTTGCAACTCTGGTTTGGGCGTTTTGCCACCCAGCTTGATCAAGCGGCTCTCCCCTTATTGCCAGAGCCTTTAGAAGAAGCCGAAATCCCTGATGATGAAAGTTTTGAATGCTTTTTAGCCGAAGCGCCAGATATTATCAGAGACCCTGTTTGTCGGTTTGCTTTTACGGAAATTGAAACGCCACAAGGCAAAGAAACCGTACTGTTTGTCAATGGTGAAGTGGTGCCAACACTCGAGGCCACTTCTGACTGTATTCGTACCCTGGCCAGCCGGCGCTTTTATCATGATGACCACCTTTATCAACTGTGGCAAAGAGCAGAGAACCGCCCGCTCATCCGTCATTTTTGGCAGCAACAGTACCTGCAACAGGCTATGGATTCGTAATCTTCAGACGCATTCTATAATTGAGCGTCTCTAATCGGATATCCAGTGTCTGCTGTCCTAGACTTTGGTAGAGAATATGGCCAGCTTGATCTTCCAATAAGATTTTCTGGCCATACTGCCTGAGCGTTGCAAGACGCCTTTCTCCATCGCTCCGCTTTTGAATCAGGATTTTTTCGGGGCCAAAATCTTGCAAAACTGCCATCAATTGACCATGACGATAAAAATAGCTGTTACCAACTGAATCACTTTTAACCTGACAATCCTCTACCTGATGACAACCCAATAAATTGAGCAGTTGGGTGAACACCTGCTTTTTAGCCGTATGAGCCACATTGATATCATAGGTTTGATAGCGGTTTTCTTGAATATATTGCCCTTGAGAAATAACCCCAAGCACCCTTATTTTATCCTGATAAGGCACATAAACCAGTGTCAATTCTCTACCCAAGGTATAGCCAAACACCCCTTGCTGACCTTTTTGTATAAAGGTAAGTTTTTTAAATTGAGGGGTCGCCTTATAAGGCTTACCCCCAATCTGGATGATCACAGTTTCTAAATCATAGGCTTTTAACGCCTTGGGCGTTAACTGAATATCCGCAGCCTTTTGCAGCGTGAAGACCCCGCCATCCGCATACAACTGACCACTTTGAATGATAAAAGGTCGGTGTTGAGCCAAAGGGGTATTGGCAAGCTTTGGCACCTTAGGATTGTATTTTTCATAATAATCGGTGGCATAGGATGCGCTCGCTAGGTTGGAAAAAAGCATCAAACCTAAAACCAATAACCGAAAACGCATCTTCTGCCTCCTTTTATTCAAGACTCAAAACTAACATCCTTAAATTGCCAAGATTTCATACCCATTCTCCTGCAGCACTGACGCTGTGCCCGCATGGGTTAAGATCGCATAGGAGGCTTGTTCATCCTGGAAATATCGCTCTGCCACCGCTCTCAACTCTTCGAGTGTGGTTGACAACACCCCTTCGCGATAGGCCTTACGATACTCAGGTGTGCGCCCATAGAGCTCTAAATAAAATGCTTTACGCGCCTCTCCCGCAGGCGAGCCGGGTTTATCCATGGCACTGATGACATTCAAAATCGCTTCATCCACATGCGTTTGCTTCGCTTGTTCGCTAAATAGCCACGCTTTAGCCTGCTTAAAGTCCTCAATGGTCTCTAATAAACGTGGATCACGGTAAGAGAAGAAACAAAATGCACTCGCTTCTGCATTATAGGTCGCACCACCACCATAAGCGCCGCCTTGCTCGCGAATGGCGGTATGCAGATAGCCATTCCGCAAACAGGCACCCAACACCGCCAATTTAGGCGCATCTGGATGTCCTGCTGGCACAGCTGGATAGGCCATCGCGCAGAAATTGACCTGCGTACTGGTGGTCCAAGCTTGCTTCACAGGCTGATGGCTGGCCGATAAGGTGAATGCTGTCGGCTGTTGGGGCGCTTCAATAATCGACTGCCAAGCCGTTTCTAACCCTTTTAACGCTTTTGGCGTGCCGGCAGGATCATCGATCAATAGCCCCTGTTTAGGCGCATTCACTAACTGCTCAGCAATCTGTTGGAAGGTCTCCCCTATCGCGGTAATTTTCGTCTCATCTTCCAAAATAGCATCCAAACCTTTAATCTGCTGAATGCCTTTAAAACCATTACGTTCAAAATTCCAACGCGCCACAGGGGTAAAATTTTGCACCGCGGCATTCATTGCCAAACCATGACCATTGCCAGTAATGCGATGCTCTACACTGCTGCGAATCTGCGCCAACAGCTCTTTAATACGCTGTGTTTCATCAAAACGCGGCTGTAAAAAAGTCTCTTGCATCAATTCTGATAAAACCGTCTGATTCCGGTTAAGCGCTTTACCCGAGAGTACAAAATAGTGATAGAAATTTTGTTCCTCCATTAAGTGCGAATGCAAAGTGCTGCTGGCTGAAAGCCCCCCAGTCACAGCAGCTTGCAAGGCTTGTGTTTGCAGATAATCCCGATCACCACTACCGAGCTCTGTTAAACAGCTGTTAAACAGTGGCAAGGTTTGCGCCTGTTCAGCACTCAAACCAGGAAGCTCCACCACCAATTGCTGATAGACAATCCCATTGGTGCCCTGTTCATAATGGGTCAATGGTAAATTTTTAATGGCCGTCTTTTGACCCTCTACCGTTTTAATCTCTTTGGGAATATCGGCTTTTGTCACCTCTGGTAACAAGCTCGGATCATCCTCTTGTTGCTGACGCGCTTGTAAAGCTAAGGCTTGCTCAATAATCTGCTGTTTTTCAGCATCTGTCAGTTGGGCTTTGATTTTGGCCAGCTTCTGCTTCTCTTCTTCAGCTTCTTTCTCGGCCAAAGTCGCGTCTGGCGCCAAGGTCAGAGTGACGCGGTGTGGGTTTTCCAATAGCCATTCTTGAATCAAGTTTGGGATAAAATCGGGCTGCATCACTTCTTCACGCAATGCCTCAAGCAGTGCATCCGTATTTAATAAGGCAATCGGATCGCCTTCATGCATCGCGCCAGGTAGTGCACGTAACATCAGCTGTAAGCCATAAGGATAGCTGTCACCCGTGATTTCACGTTGTGAAAGCTCTAACTGATGCAACATGGCCTCCACCAAGCTAGATTCAACGCCCTCTTTCACCACTTTTTGCAAAGTGTCTAATATCAGCTGTTCAATGGCTTGCGTATGTTCCGGTTCAGAGCCTTGCACACCGATGACAAACGCCATCTCTCGATTGTCCTCTTCCAAGCCACACAGTGGCGAAGGTGCTGTGGCCAAGTCGGTCGATTCTAAGGCCTGACGCATAGGGCAAGCGCTGTTATCCAAAAGAACCGCTGACAGCAGATGGGCACGCAAAACCGTTTTAGGGTCTTTGTTTTCCCCCAATAACCAAGCGGTCACAATATGGGTTTTTTGAGCCGTCTCTTGTTCATCTAAAGCGTAAACGCCCGAGACTTTTTGGGGCTCAGAATAGCGCTGCTCTTTCCCAACCAAAATCTTCTCTTTCTGCTCTTTAAATCGTGCTAAAGCAAGGGTTTCAAACTGCGCTTGATGTTCTGCTGCAGTCATCTCACCATAGGTCATAAAAACGGTATTGGAGGGGTGGTAGTGTGAGCGGTGAAACTCGACGAGTTGAGCATGCGTGAGTTCTGGAATATGTTTAGGGTCACCGCCACTATTATAGTGATAGGTGGTCGTCGGATAGAGGGCACGAGACAGTGACTGCCACAGCGTTGAGATGGGATTACTCATCGCCCCCTTCATCTCATTAAACACCACCCCTTTATATTCCAAATCCGAGTCAGGATTATCGATTTCGGAAAACTCATAGCGCCAACCCTCTTGGGCAAAATCCAATGGATGCAAAAGCGGAAAAAAGACAGCATCGAGATAGACTTGTAAAAGATTTTGAAAATCTTTTCTATTTTCTGTGGCAAAGGGGTAGGCCGTCCAATCACTGGAAGTAAAGGCATTCATAAAAGTATTCAAGGAACGACGAATCATCATAAAGAAAGGATCGCGTACCGGATATTTTTCACTGCCGCATAGCGTAGTGTGCTCTAGAATATGCGCCACCCCGGTATCATCCATAGGGACCGTTCGGAAACCGACAAAAAAGACATTTTGTGGGTCATCGGCTTGAAGATGATAATGCTCAGCACCGGTGACTTTATGACGATAGTGCGCCACATCAATATTCAAAGAGTCAATATGCTGAGTTGAAAGGTGTTCAAAAGTGGTATAAGGTTGCGTTAAATCACTCATTTTTTTCTCCATAAAAAAAGCCCAAACTAAAATAGGATGGGCTTTTATTCATTACGTTGGAAGCTTACTCATCTAAAGAGACCTTCACATGAGAGGGTTCCATAGCACAAATGGCTAAAAATCCCTGTCTCATGCTCAGCATGCCTCTAGATAAAGTGCTTAATCTTGCTGCGCTTCTTTCATTGAAAGTTTTACACGCCCTTGCTTATCAATATCAATTAATTTCACTTTGATTTTTTGTCCCTCTTTCAGATAGTCATTGACATCTTCTACACGTTCATCTGCAATTTGAGAGACATGCACCAGCCCTTCTCTGCCCGGCATATAGGAAACAAAAGCGCCAAAATCTACAATCTTTTTCACTTCTGCATCATAGGTTTTACCAATCTCAGGCTCAGCGACAATTTCATTAATGCGGCGAATCGCTTCCTGTGCGGAGGCATCATCTGAAGCCGCAATCTTCACATTGCCATCATCATCAATTTCAATGACGACCCCTGTTTCTTCGGTTAAGGCGCGAATCACCGCTCCCCCTTTACCAATAATTTCCCGTACCTTTTGCGGCTTCACTTTCAAGGTAAAGAAGCGAGGTGCGGTTGCCGCCACTTGCTGGTTCGGAGCAGAAATCACTTTGGCCATTTCACCCAAGATATGCAAACGACCCGCTTTGGCTTGCGCTAAGGCGATCTTCATAATCTCTTCGGTGATCCCGGTGATTTTAATATCCATTTGCAAGGCGGTAATCCCTTGATCGGTTCCAGCCACTTTGAAGTCCATATCGCCTAAATGATCTTCATCACCTAAGATATCAGACAGAACCGCAAAATCCTCTCCCTCTTTAATCAACCCCATCGCAATCCCAGCAACCGGCGCAGCAATTGGCACACCGGCATGCATTAAGGACATTGAAGTTCCGCAAACAGTCGCCATAGAGCTGGAACCATTCGATTCAGTAATTTCTGATACCACACGAATGGTGTAAGGAAACTCTTCTTCAGTAGGCAGCATCGCCGATACAGCCCGACGTGCTAACATGCCGTGACCAATTTCACGACGACCTGGGGTGCCCACGCGTCCTGTTTCTCCCACCGAGTAGGGTGGGAAGTTATAATGAAGCATAAAACGGTCATTATAAGAGCCTGAAAGGTCTTCAACCATTTTCGCATCTTTTTCAGTCCCCAAAGTGGTCACCACTAAGGCTTGGGTTTCACCACGGGTAAACAATGCAGAACCATGCACTTGGGGCAAAATTCCTACCTTAGCCACAATGGGACGGATGGTTTCATTATCGCGTCCATCAATGCGCGGTTCCCCACGGATAATACGACCGCGGACAATCTCTTTCTGGAGCTTACTAAAAGCATTCTCAATCTCAGCAACCGTAAAGCAGCCTTCCTCATTTTCATCTTCAGAAGCCAACGCTTCAATCGCCTTCTCTTTGGCTGCATTTAAGGCCGCATATCGCTCCATTTTATCTGCAATATGATAAGCCGCTTCAACATCTGGTTTGATAAGGGTATAAACCGCGTCAATCAAAGCCTCATCTTCTTCAGGTGGCGTCCACTCCATGGGTGGCTTCGCAACTTCATCCGCAAACGCTTGAATCTCTTGAATGGCGACTTGCATCTGCTGATGACCGAACATCACCGCCCCTAACATCTCATCTTCCGTTAATTCAGACGCTTCAGATTCCACCATCAATACCGCGTCTTCCGTCCCAGCGACACTTAATTCCAAATCTGATTCATCCAATTCAAATTCACTCGGATTTAACAGATACTCACCATCCTTAAAGCCAACAATGGCTGCACCAATCGGTCCTTGGAAAGGCACGCCTGAGATCATAAGTGCAGCCGAAGTCCCTAACATGGCGGGCACTTCTGTGCTCACTTCTGGATCTAAAGAGAGGACGGTGGCAATTACTTGGACTTCATTCATAAACCCTTTGGGGAACAGTGGGCGAATGGGACGGTCAATCAAACGCGAAATCAAGGTCTCTTTTTCAGAAGGACGCCCTTCACGTTTTAGAAACCCTCCTGGAATTTTCCCAGCTGCATAGGCTTTTTCTTGATAATTAACGGTTAAGGGGAAAAAATCTTGCCCTTCTTTCACACTTTTAGCCGCCACAACCGTCACTAAAACACGAGTCTCCCCCATTCCAATCATGACTGCACCATCTGCTTGACGTGCAATTTCACCCGTTTCTAAAATGACTTCATGTTTGCCATATTGGAATTTTTTACTAATTTTTAACATCTCTACTTTCCTTAAAACTCTCAAGTGGCTGGTAAAACCTGAATCTCATAATCAATTTTAAAAAATTCACTATGAGATTCAGGCTCATGGTTATGCCAGAAAAATACTGAATCACTGAATATAAATGTGTCCATCTCCCTTCCTTTGCAGAGGGGGATTTCACACATCTAAAGACTTTTTCAGTTTTTATTTTACAATGATTCTATTACATTAAAAAACAAAAAACAAAAAACCCAGTAAAAGCGAACTTCTACTGGGTTTTTACAAATACCATCAAAAATGACAGGATTATTTACGCAAGCCAAGACGCTTAATCAAATTGAAATATCTATCCGCATCTTTACGGTGTAGATAATCCAAAAGCTTACGGCGACGACTGACCAAACGCAATAGACCTGTACGCGAATGGTTGTCATGCTTGTGCTCTTTAAAGTGTTCTGTTAAATACTCAATACGCGCAGTCAACAAAGCCACTTGGACTTCTGGTGAACCGGTATCCCCTTCAGAGGTGGCATATTCTTTAACAATGGCAGCTTTATCTTCGGCTGATAGCATAGATTTCTCCTTGATCGGTTATGAATAAAAAAAACAAATCTCCGCAACCGATAGCAGGGATTTGAAAAAGGGAATTATACTCAACTTTCTAACGTTTGCCAACCCCATGCACATAATGCTCAAATGCAGAAATGTCTTGTCCCATATGACGCACCAAACGATCTAAGCTCACAATGGCATTTTCGACAATATTCACTGCAATATAAGGATGCTCCACTTTAATTCGATCATACATGCAACGCGTTAAGATAAACATCTTCACCTCTTTTTTCGCTCGAATTCTCAACTGACGAGGTTTCCGATCAAAGAATGACATCTCACCAATCAAAGTGCCGACGCCTTGCGTACCAATTTCCGCTTCATCAACCCCATCAGGTGCGGTAAAGACCACTTTTCCTTCAATAATAAAGCCTAAATAATCGCCCACTTCGCCAAAGTCCGAAATAATTTCTCCTTTTTTAAAGTGCTTGACTTGTAGATATTCAGCTAAAGTTTCAACTTCCTTATGGGTTAAGGATTCGCAAATTAAGTTTTCTTGAAAAAACTTAAACAGATCCTTGCTGTTAATGTTCTCCATTATTTACTCCTTTCTGCTTTTGGGCGACAAAACTGGCGATAGGGCGCCCATCGTCTAATGTCTCTATTCTATCAATTATGACCTGAAAATCAGAGAATATTTGTGCGAGTTCCCCCGATTTCAAGATAAAACGCGGATTTTTAGGGCTGCCAAATTGCTCTACACCTTGAGAAAAAGTTTGCCACAAAACCCAACCACCTGGCTTCAGCGCTTGTTTAATGTTCGGAAACAGCGCCCGCTCTAAAAATCGAAACCCCATAATGACATCAAATTTCGCCTGTGGAAAACAGCCTTGGGTGAGTAGATCACAATGCTTAAATTCAATTAAAACTTGATGTGCCTCTGCTAACTGTTGCGCGCGCTGTAAAACCATAGGCTTATGTTCAATAGCGGTCACCTGATGACCGAGCATGGCCGCATAGACCGCCTCACGACCGCCGCCGCACCCTAAATCTAATATTTTAAGCGGCGACTGCTCCTGAACCTCAGGCCAATGCAAAAAAGCTTTTAATAAAGAGTTAGGCTGCCATAAAAAATGGGTACTTTTACCAGTTTCAAGAGGAAGAAAAGAAGGCAGCGGCCAAGATAAGAGGCGCTCAATGTGATAACCTTTAGAGATTAACCACTCAATGACCCTCTCTGAATCTGTGGGGTCAGTCACCAATTGCAACACCGCACCAGGAGGCGGCAGCTGATTTTGCAGTGTTTTAAGTTGCGGCCAAGGTAGGTTCACACTGCCCTTTAGGTGCCCCGCAACAAATGCCTCTTCAGAGCGTGTATCCAATATATTCAAATGAGACCTTTGCTCTCTCAATATTGGAACACCCGTTTTGCTTTGAGTTGTTCGCTTTTTTCATGCCACTCACCCAGCGCGACTATCGTACCTTGAGGATCATAGAGGCGCACATACTCTGTTTGAGGTTTTGGCAGCTTCAACATACCCCCTTGGCGAATCCAAATAACTTGTGCGTCATCCAATATCAACGCTTCATACTGAGTCAAAGCGGCATCAATCGGCAATAAAGGAGACGCCTGAGCTTCTAAAGCCTGCGCTAATTGCTCAAGCGAACGCATCCCCTCTTCGGTAAACACACCTGTTTGCGTCCGGTGCAAAGCGACTAAATGTCCAACCGTATTGAGTGCTTTCGCAATGTCTTCTCCCAATGTACGTACATAGGTGCCTTTGGAGCAGTGCACTTCAAATTGCACCTGATTGCCTTCCACTTTCAGCAGATGGAGGGCATCAATATAAATCGGTCGTGCTGGGCGTTCAATCTCTATGCCCTGGCGCGCGTACTCATAGAGAGGTTTACCTTGATGTTTAAGCGCTGAAAACATCGGAGGCACTTGTTCACCCGCACCTAAAAACTGTTGAAACACTTGATTTAACCTTTCAGCAGTCAATTCCGGCACTGGCTTTTCTAAGATCACTTCGCCTTCCAAGTCACCGGTGGTGGTCGCCGTACCGAGCGCCAGGGTCGCAATATAGCGTTTGTCTGAGTCTAATAACAACCCCGAAACTTTTGTCGCCTCACCCAAGCAGATCGGTAGCAATCCAGTGGCAAAAGGATCCAAAGCGCCCGTGTGCCCTCCTTTTTGGGCATTCAATAATCTCATCACGCGCTGTAAAACCCCATTAGAGGTCAGACCTTTAGGTTTATTGACTAACACTATGCCATGAACGGCATCTCGATCCGCTCTTCGCTTTCTTGCCATCTCGATTAATCTCGACTATACAACGCTTTTTGAATTAAGGCTTCAATATGACTGGCATTCTCTGCCGCATTATCATAGTAAAAACGCACTTCAGGGACGGTTCTTAATTTAATCTGTTTACCGATCTCACTGCGGAAAAAGCCCTTTGCTTTTTCTAAGGCTTTTTTCGCTTCAGCCACTTCGGGATCTGATTCTTGAGCACCAATATAAGTAAAATAGAGCTTTGCAATACCAAGATCTCGAGTGACTTTACAATCGGTAAAGGTCACTTTTTTGAGCCTAGGATCTTTCACCTCTTTGACAATCAATTCTGATAAGGTGCGTCGAATCTCTTCAGCCACACGATCAGGACGACTGACACCTGTTTGTTGTTTATTCATCATTGCTTCCTTTAAATTTTTTTGAGAGACCTTTGCATGAGTGGGATGCGAGCTAAAAATGAGAAAAAATTTTCCATATCTAGGCGGGAAACGCAGGCAATAGCCAGCTATTGCCAAGTTTTCCAACAACGATAGGGGAAATTTTAGCCATTTTTAGCCGTAGAACCATCTCGTGCAAAGGTCTCTTAAGTTAAAAAACCCCGAAAACGGGGCTTTTAGAGGCGTGTGCCACAGTAGCAAAAGGAAAGGCACAGTTTTGGCTTTAAATCTTCCCTTTTGACCTTTAATCCAAACTGCGTTTAACTTCCACGCGTTCATAGACTTCGATCTGGTCACCGACGCGCACATCATTGTAGTCTTTCACACCAATTCCGCACTCCATGCCTTGACGCACTTCTTGCACATCCTCTTTAAAGCGACGAAGCGATTCCAACTGTCCTTGATAGATCACCACATTTTCGCGCAAAACACGAATCGGGTTATTACGTTTTACAACCCCTTCTGTGACCATACAGCCGGCGATCGCGCCAATCTTCGGTGCTCTAAACACATCACGCACTTCGGCAATTCCCACGATCTCTTCTTTAAAGTCAGGCGCCATTTTACCTTCAATGGCGCGCTTCACTTCATCCACAGCTTCATAAATAACCGAATAGTACTTCAGACCGATGCCTTCATTATCGATAATGCGCTTGGCTTTAGCGTCTGCACGCACATTAAAACCAAAAATCATTGCATCTGAAGCCATCGCCAAGTTGGCATCGGTTTCAGTAATCCCTCCAACCCCTGAAGAGACAATTTTCACTTGAATCTCATCGGTAGAGAGTTTAACTAATGCATCTGACAAAGCCTCAATAGAGCCTTGTACATCGGCCTTAAGAATAATATTCACATGTTGCACTTCACCTTCTTGCATTTGGCTAAACATATTATCCAGTTTCGCCTTCTGCTGACGTGCTACCTTCATCTCTTTATATTTACCTTGACGGAATAGTGCGACTTCACGCGCTTTACGCTCATTCGGGACGGTAATCATCTCATCCCCAGCCACAGGTACACCGGACAAACCTAATACCTCAACAGGCATAGAGGGGCCTGCACTGTCAACCTGCTGCCCTCTTTCATTAATTAATGCCCGCACACGGCCATATTCCATGCCACAAAGCGCAATATCCCCTTTTTTCAGCGTACCAGCTTGAACCAGCACCGTCGCTACAGGCCCGCGCCCTTTATCCAAGCGAGACTCAATCACGGCGCCTTTAGCGGGGCCTTCAATCGGCGCTTCCAACTCAAGAATCTCAGACTGTAACAGAATGGTTTCTAACAGCTCATCAATACCTTGGCCTGTTTTCGCAGAGACGGGAATAAAAGGGACATCACCGCCCCATGCCTCTGGAATGACTTCCATCGCAGACAGCTCTTGCATCACGCGATCTGGATTGGCCGTTTCTTTATCGATTTTATTGATCGCAACCACCATCTCCACACCTGAAGCCCTAGCATGTTCAACCGCTTCTTTAGTTTGTGGCATAACGCCATCATCCGCTGCCACCACTATGACAACAATATCGGTCACTTTAGCCCCACGGGCACGCATGGCGGTAAAGGCTTCGTGGCCTGGGGTGTCAATAAAGGTAATCCCACCATTGGGGGTCTCCACATGATAAGCTCCAATGTGCTGGGTAATCCCTCCCGCTTCGCCTTTTGCCACTTTGGCCTGACGAATATAATCCAACAGAGAGGTTTTACCATGGTCAACATGTCCCATAATCGTCACCACGGGCGCACGCTGTACGGTTTCACCCTCAAAGGCTTGTTGGGTCACCTCTTCTTCCAAGGCATTTTCATTCAGTAGAATGGCTTTATGCCCCATTTCCTCAACCACCAGTTGCGCGGTTTCTTGGTCCAATATCTGATTAATGGTCGCCATCACGCCCATCATCATTAGCGTTTTAATGACCTCGGTTGATTTAACTGCCATTTTATCGGCCAATTCAGCCACTTGAATGGTTTCTGGAATTTTAACTTCACGAACTACCTTCTCAGCAGGCTTGGTAAAGGTGTGCTCATTTTCGACCTTAATCGGTTTTTTAGACTTCCCTTTTCCTTTAGCTTTCCTGCTACGCTCTTCATCCACGGTAGGACGATTGCTCTTTCTTTTACGGCCTGCAGATTTGATCTCTTTTTGTTCAGACGCTTCTTTGTTTTTAGGCGGGTGTTTTTTCTCTTTTTTCTTAACCTTTTTCGATTTATCAGCTTCAGGTTTAACCGCTTCAGGTGAAGCACTTTGCGCTTGTTCTATCGCCGCCTGTTTCGCTTTTTCTTCCGCGGCTCGCGCCTCGGCTTCTGCCGCTAAGCGTGCTTCCTCTTCTCGCTTCGCTGCTTCAGCTGCCAAACGCGCCTCTTCTTCTTTACGTGCAGCCTCTTCCGCCTCTTTACGCGCTTTCTCTTCTGCTTCCTGTTTCAGTTCTAAATCAGTCTTTTTCACATAGGTGCGTTTTTTCCGCACCTCAAGGTTCACCGAACCTGAACCTGTTTTCAAGGTTTTCACTTTTTTACGCTTCAGCGTAATTTTTTGTGGCTGCACATTCGCACTGCCACCATGCTTGCTTTTTAGATAAGTCAGCAGCGCTTGCTTTTCATCATCGGTCAAGCTGTCTTCAGCATTTTTGCCTTTAACACCCGCTTCTTCTAGTTGCGTTAATAATTTATCCGTTGAAAGACCCAGCGTTTCTGAGAATTTTTTAATTGTAATATCTGCCATTGAAACACTCCTTCCTATTCAAACCATGGGGCGCGAGCTTTCATAATCAAGTCACCTGCGGTCTTTTCATCTATATCATCTAAAATATCTAACAATTCATCTGTCCCTAATTCCGCCAAATCCTCTTGGGTGCGGATACCTTTTTGAGCAAGTTTTTTTGCCCACGCTTCAGTCATGCCTTCCAAGCTTAATAAATCTTCTGCCGGCTCAGCGGTTTCCACCTGCTCTTCTGCCACTAAAGCTTGCGTTAAAAGGGCATCTTTTGCTCGATTTTTCAACTCTTCAACAATCTCTTCATCGAAACCGTCAATTTCCAACATTTCTGAAGTCGGAACGTAGGCCACCTCTTCTAAAGAGGTAAACCCTTCTTCTGCCAAAACTTCTGCTAAATCTTGGTCAATATCCAATGCCGTCATAAACGTTTCGATAATGCCTGCATTTTCAGCCTGATGCTTCGCCGCCATCTCAGACTCACTCATCACATTCAGTTCCCAACCTGTCAGTTCACTGGCCAAACGCACATTTTGTCCATTCTTACCAATGGCTTGTGAGAGTTTCTCATCTTCTACGGCAATATCCATTGAGTGTTTGTCTTCATCGACTAAAATCGATTTAACCTCAGCAGGCGCCATCGCATTAATCACAAACTGAGCATCATTTGGATCCCACAAGACAATATCAATGCGTTCCCCATTTAATTCATCGGTTACTGCTTGGACACGACTGCCGCGAATACCGACACAAGCGCCAATTGGATCTAAACGAGAATCATTGGCTCTTACTGCCACCTTAGCACGATAACCTGGATCACGGGCAGCACTCATAATGTCAATCAAATCATCACCAATTTCAGGGACTTCAATTTTAAACAGTTCGATCAACATCTCTTTGCAGTTACGACAGAACGTCAACAAAGGTCCTTTCGGCTTATATTCCACCTCTTTTAGATAGGCGCGCACACGATCCCCCATGCGGAAGTTTTCGCGATTAATTAAGGCATTGCGCGGAATAATGCCATCGACATTTTCCCCCATATCCAAAATGACATCGCCTTTATCTATGCGTTTAACTTGACCCGTCATAATTTCACCGACGCGATTCGCATAATCCTCAACAACCTTTTTGCGCTCCGCTTCACGAATTTTTTGCAAAATGACCTGCTTAGCCGTTTGCGCACCAATGCGACCAAATTCAATAGACTCAATCTCTTCTTCTATAAAGTCTCCCGGCTCTGCATGAGGATCCAGTTCTACCGCATCCATCATTCGAATATACCACTCTGGGTGCTCTTCAATCGCAACATCATCTTCAATCACTTCCATGCGCTTAAAGGTTTTGTAATCCCCAGTTTTACGATCGATTTCAACGCGCACATCAATTTCATCATCATAAGTTTTACGCGTGGCAGTCGCTAATGCTGACTCAATTGCTTCAAAGATAATTTCCTTATCTACGCCCTTCTCATTGGCCATAATCTCTGCAACTGCTAAAATTTCTTTACTCATTCTTCTGTCTCTCTTTAATCTTTAAATACTGATTAATTCTTACCGTTTACTGCCTTTTTCAAACTTCGGCACCACATTCGCTTTCTCGATGATATCAAACGGGACCTCATACATTTCACCGTCCACATCTAATACCACCCCATTATCCAATAGCTCTGCCACCTTGCCCTTAAATTTGCGACGACCCAAAACGGGTTCACTGGTTCTGATCTGTAATTCCTCATTCTGATAGGTCGCAAATTGCTCAGGTTCGAACAATTGACGATCTAAACCGGGCGAAGACACTTCTAAACGATAGGCGTTACTGATAGGATCTTCTACCTCCAAAACAGCACTGATCTGATAACTCGCATCCGCGCAATCATCAACCGTAATCCCACCTGGCTTATCAATATAAATACGCAAAGTCGAATGATTACCGGCAGGCAAATACTCGATCCCCCATAAATCAAACCCTAAGGCATCAATGGAAGGTTTAATCATGGTTTTTATTTTATCTTCTAAACGCATTCTATCCTCTTAGAACGAAAAAACCCCGTAAAGACGGGGTTTCTCAGTGAGGAAGCCGGATTATTTTGCAAAAAGCCAACATAGATCCCACTCCCATAGAAACTCTTGTTAAAAACCTGCTGAAGCGGATTTTTAATTTGCCTGAAATATACGGATTTTTACCTTAATTGTCAAGTTTTATTTACTTGTCGAACATCTAAAGCATCACGCCAACGGTCACCCAGTAGATTCACCGCTAACACCACTGCCATTAAGGCCACACCTGGCACAATCACCAAATGGGGGGCCACCAATAAATAGCGCGTCCCTTCTCGGATCATGCTTCCCCATGAAGCATCAGGCGCTTGCACCCCCAGCCCCAAAAAAGAAAGACCCGCTTCCGAAATCACTGCTCCGGCGATGCCAAAGGTCGCTTCCACCCCTAAGGGGGCTAAAATGAGCGGCAAAATATGACGCCCCATAATCCGCCATTGAGGTGTGGCAAACGCTTTGGCCGCTAAAATATGCGCCCGATGTTTAATACTTAAAGTTTGCGCACGTGCCAAACGCGCATAAGAAACCCAGCCAACCACAACCAATGCAAACACCACATTCTCAATCCCCGGTCCTAAAATAGCCGCCAATGCAATGGCCAATAAAAGCCCAGGGAAAGCCAGAAAAACATCAATGATTTTGACAATCAGGGCATCCACCCACCCGCCTTTATAGCCACTATATAAACCAATGGCCGTACCCAGCAACGCAGAAAGCATCACCACACCGATAGCGACCAGAAATGAAGTTTGCGCCCCCATCACCAAGCGATCCAATAAAGGACGCCCCAATTCATCATAGCCCAAAATCCCGTGCCAGCTATCTAGGGTTGGCGGGTGCAAGATGTGATCTAGCTGCACTTCTATCGCTTGGCTCCCCATCCAATTTGCCACCAGCGCCATGCCGCCCCACAGCAATAAAATCCAAATCGAGGGCATCCGAAACATCCTTATCTCCCCACTCGAATACGCGGATCAATCCAGCCGTAGACCAACTCAGTCAAGCCATTGACGCCTATATAAGCCACACTGATCACCAAAATACACGCTTGCACGACGGGATAATCTCTACGCTGAATCGAATCAACCAACAACTGTCCCAATCCCGGCCAATCAAACACCACTTCGGTAATCACTGCACCGCCCAACAGCGTCCCTAACTGCAACCCTAAAATCGTCACCACAGGTAATAAGGCATTGCTCAAGGCATGGCGTAAAATCGTCTGTTTTTCTGACAACCCTTTTGCCCGCGCAGTGCGAATAAAATCCTCATGCATCACTTCCAATAGTGAAGCTCTAAGCATTCTTGCTAAGATAGCGGCTAAGGCAGTCCCCAGGGTGACTGCTGGCAGCACCCAGCTCCACGAAGCGGCCGCCCCACTCACCGGTAGCCAACCCAACCAAATGGAAAAAAACAGAATCAACATCGGACCTAACCAAAAATTAGGAATCGACACGCCAATCAATGAAAGGGTCATTGCCAATCGATCTGGCCATTTTCCAGCGCGCAAAGCGGACCAAATCCCCATGGGCATCGCGATGATTAAAGCGACCGCAAGCGCCAAAATGGCCAGTTGTAACGTATAAGGGAAGCGATGGTTTAAGATTTCAGAAACCGGCTGTTGATAAAAAAGCGACTGCCCTAAATCTCCATGCAAAAGAGCTGAAAAATAGTTGAGATACTGCTGCCATAAGGGCAAATCTAATTGAAGCTGATGACGCAATGCTGCCTCATCACTGGGAGATGCCCAATCGCCTAACATCACGGCTACGGGATCACCCGGCACCAAATGAATCAATAAAAACACCAAGCTACTGACTGCCCAGGTCGTCAATAAAATTGAACCCATTAGACGCAAAAGATAACCTATCATTGAGCCTGCCTTATCGGTAATTCAAGCGATACAGGGTGATTCACAATCTCTACCTCTGTGCCAACTGCCACTTGATCAAATAGGCAGACAAGGTCTGAATTGCGCATGCGAATACAGCCATGCGATTGCGGCACTCCCATCGGCTCACTGTCAGGCGTGCCATGGATATAGATATAGCGTTGCATTGAATCCACATCTCCCAAGCGATTCACGCCCCTTTCCAGTCCTGAAAGCCATAATATACGGGTAAGAATCCAGTCTCGCTGTGGAAATTGCTGTGCCAAAGTTTCAGAGTAGATTTCACCGGTGGGACGACGCCCCACCAAAACCGAGTTGATCGGCAACCCTTCTCCAATTTTAGCGCGTATTTGATGGCGGCCTACAGGCGTGCCGCCTGATCCTTTAATACAGCTCACGCCAACACTTGCCGTGCTCACAGGAAACTGCAGCAAAACTTCAGAAGGTGTGAATAGCCATAAGGCTTGTTGCGGAATCGAGATTAAAATTTTCAATCGAGATCAATGGGTATCATATTGGTTAGGGTTAGAACATGTATTATGATACCTTACACTTCTTAATTGCAACCAATGACGGTTACTATGAGATTAAATCCTCAACCAAACGGAATCGACGGTGTCAATTTGCCGTTTTTAACCGTTTTTAATTTAGGTTTTCGTATTTTCTTTTTAGCCGCAACTTAGCCCAAATTATTCAATCTCATCCCACTCGGCTTCAAAACTGAGTGTATGATAACGATAACACTGCATATGAGGTGACCAGCTTTGCATGCCTGCCTTTTGCATTAAATGCAAAACAAACTGTGTTTTATCTGGCAACTGCTCCCAAACCGTGGGTAAAAAAGTCGCCTGATGCACGCCATCCGTCAGAATCAGCCCATCTTTTCCTGGCTGCAATTGCTGCAAAAGGTCTTCATACGTCTGGCAATTTTCCATACGTACCGGCGGTGTCAACACTGAGGTTTCAATGGTTAAATCGGAGACCTCTTCAGGCAAAAGCGGTGGAAAACGTGGATCTTTAAAAGCCGCATCAAAAGCGTGATGAATCACATCCTCTATCAATGGTCGATATGCTTGGATAGAGCCAATACAGCCTCTAAGACTCTGCCGTTTATTTAAGGTCACAAATGCAGCCCCTTCTTGCCACAGCAGTGCATCCGTTACCGCTTCTACTTCGGGATGCGTTAATGGCAAAGGTCTCCCAGTCTCAAATCCATGCAAAATACTCAATTTCGCTAATTTAAGGAGCGTATGCTCTTGTTCTCGCGTTAACTTCATCTTCTAATCCTCTGCCAAAATGGCCCAAGCACCATAACCCACCACACGATCTTTATCACCGGCCGTATCGCCTGAATTCTTAAAGGCCAACCGTTTAATTTTGAACTTTTCAGGAAGACTCAAAATGCCTTGAATACCCTTAAAACCACACGCCCGCTCACCATTCAACTGCTCAGGATGCCGGTACTCAATCAATTCAGCCGTTTCGCTGTCAATTTGTTTGGCCTCTTCATAGGGATGATAATGGCTCAGATCACTACTGATCACCATCAAAGTTCTGGGTCGATGCCACAAAACTTCCATCAGCTGGGCCACGGTTTGAGTATCCACATCGCCAATTAATAGAGGCAAGACTTTGACTTCTGGAGCCAAGTATTTAATAAATGGGAACTGCACTTCAATGCTGTGTTCTGGCGCATTGACTTCATCCGAAAAACCGACTTTCGGAAACATGCCGACCAGTTCATTACGCAGCTGTGTATCTACTTCTAACGCCCCAAATGGCGTCTCCACGGCATCATTGCTGATGGTGGCAATGCCCTCAAAATAGAAGCGATGTGCTGGACCAAAGATGACAATGGTATCCACCTCATCTTTTAGTAATACCAACTGTTCATAAGCCTTTGCCGCTACTTCACCCGAATACACATAGCCTGCATGCGGCACAATCAACGCCTTTAAGCGCTTTACCTCTTCAGGCGATAACCGCTCAATTTCTGCTTCTGGCATCCATTGCGCAAACATCTGTTCAAGCGTAATGGGATCCGCTGGGTAAAACATCCCGGCCACAGCCGCGGGACGAATGGTATGTTGATGGTTCATTTTCTCCTCCTCTGTCGTGAAATGAAACAGAACCTCTCAGGACTCTGCCAGAAATCACAAAAACCTTATCATGACTATTGAAATTTATTTTATCAGCCTCATTATAGATAAGGATAAAAACTTAATTTTCAATCCTAAATTCAATATTTTAGGGTAAAGGAGAAGCAGATGGACGCCATCGATATAAATGATCCCAGTACCGTGAAAGTCGGCTATTGGCATAAACTGGACAATGACCTCATTCAATGTGATCTCTGTCCGCGTGAATGTAAACTGCATGAAGGTCAAAGAGGCTTCTGTTTTATTCGCGGTCGCATTAATAATGAAATGGTGATGACTTCCTATGGTCGCTCCAGTGGATTTGTGATTGATCCCATAGAGAAAAAACCGCTCAACCACTTTCTGCCCGGCACGCCCGTGCTCTCATTTGGAACGGCTGGTTGTAATTTGGCATGTAAATATTGCCAAAACTGGGATATTTCCAAAGCGAGAGAAACTGATCGCCTACTCGACCAAGCCAGTCCGGAAAATTTGGCCTTAGCCGCATTGGAAACCGGTTCTCGTTCCATGGCTTACACCTACAATGACCCGGTTATCTTTCATGAATATGCGATTGATGTCGCCAAAGCCTGTCGAGAAAAAGGTATTAAGAATGTCGCCGTCACTGCAGGGTATGTCAATCCAGAACCCAGAGCTGAATTCTATCAATGGATGGATGCGGCCAATATTGACCTCAAATCATTTGATGAGACTTTTTACAAAAAATTAACAGGCGGCCATTTACAACCGGTCTTGGATACCATTGAATATGTCGCCAATGAAACCGATACTTGGCTTGAGTTAACCACCTTACTCATTCCAGACAACAATGATGACCCTAATGAAATACGCGCCATGTGTGAGTGGATTTTAGAAAAAGTTGGACCAAATGTGCCGCTCCACTTTACCGCTTTTCACCCTGACTATCTGATGAAAGATCTCCCGCCGACGCCTTTTGAAACACTGCGTCAGGCAAGAGAGATTGCGTTAGAAGTTGGTTTAAACTATGTTTATACAGGCAATGTATTCGATCCAGAAGGGCAAGCCACTTACTGTCCACACTGTGGTGAAAAAGTGATTGATCGAACCGGCTACACCATTAATGGCTGGCATCTGACCGACACGAATCACTGCGCCAACTGTGGTGGTGAAATTGCGGGGGTCTTTGAAGAGGCACCTGGCAACTGGGGCAGTAAACGGATACCCGTTTATTTAAAACATTAAATTTTTTTAACTGTAAGCAGCCCATCATAGCGACCATCAGCATAGAGCGGATAGTCGCTGAGATTTTGACGCATCACGGCATATTGATCTTCATACCAGAGAGGCAAACAGGCTAAGGTTTGTTGAAGATGTGCTTGGAGTTGGCGGTAAAGTGCGGCTGCTTTTTTTAAATCTTGTTCTTTTTCAGCTTGTCGAATCAACTGATCTGCCACGGGATCTCGATAGCGTCCACGGTTAGCACCATTCGGCGGAATGGCTGAACTGTCAAACACATACTTAAAAATATCTGGGCTTTTAATCCCAACCCAAGCCAAGCTATACAGCTGGAACCGTCCCTGTTTAATATCATGATAAAAAGTGCCCCAATCATAACTTTGAATCTTCAAATCAATGCCAATTTTCCGTAACTGTGACTGGTAAATGGTCGCCAAACGGATGCGGGTTGGATTCGAAGAGGTTTTGTAGCTCAGTTGCAGCCTTTTTTCGCCATTCTCACCCATTTTCACCCCCCAATTTGCCAAGCTCGCCTTTAAAAAATCGTTGTCTTGGGAAACAGGACTGGGGAAATGCGCACTTTTTGCCATTTTTTTGCTCTGTTTTTGCGCTTGATTTTCCAGCTTGGCGAGTCCTTGTTGTAATTTAGTTTGTGCCAGCTGCGGTTGGTAGGGATAGCCGGTTAAATCTGGATTGCCTGCCCAGTGATTAGGCACCAATAACCCACCTGCCAAGCGCGCATGCCCCTGAAACATCGCATGAATAATGGCTGAACGATCAATACCATAAGCGATCGCTTGTCGAATTTCAGGCAGCGCTAAAACAGGATCTTCAAAATTAAAACCGAGATAGGCAAAGTTGGTGCCATTGTGCCACTGCACTCTTAAATCTGAACGCTGTTGGCAGTAGGCGACCATCTCCGGTGAGAGATCATTTTGAATCAGATCCAACTCCCCTTTGCGCAGTTTCAAAACACGAACGGTGGCATCTTTAACAGGAATAAATTGCAACTGCACCCCATCCGAAAGCCGCTGCAAGGTGAGCTGCTGAGCATCCATCTCTATAAATTTTGCCGCCCCACTGCCGATCGGATGATCTTGAAAACGGTGATGCTGAGCGATCAAATCGGCTGGACAGATGCCGACATTTAAACGCCCCACAAACAGCGCATCTGGCTGTTTGAGCTTAAAATCCACCTGCTGAGCATTCACCGCTTGGATATGCACAATATTTTTTAAAGAGCCCCTTAAAGGGGAAGCAAATGCCTCATCTAATATAGCCCGATAAGTGGCCACCACATCTTCTGCTGTTAATGGCTTTCCATGGTGAAAATGGGAGGTTTTTTGCAGCGTAAAACGATAATGGAGGTCTGAAAGCTGTTGCCATGTAGCAAGACTGGGGATGGGTTGAAAAGCGTCATCGAAATCGATCAACGCTTGATAAATTAAGCGGTTAATACGACTAGACAGGGCATCCGTTGCTTTTCTAGGGTCCAACATGCGGGGACGGCTGGTCACCCCCATGCGAATAAGATTGGATTGGGCACCCGCCTCAGATTGGCAACCTGACAATAAAGAAAAACTGCTGCCTAACGTTAAGGCAGCCGTTACCTTTAATCCGTGACGACGACTAAACTTCACTCTTCTTCTGCAAACAACGCATCATATTTTGCCAAGACTTCAGGGGTTAATTGCCCCACCACCGCTTTTAATTTCAGCTGATTCAATACCAAGCTGTGCAGGGCACTGGTCAAATCTCGACGCGCTTTAAATTGACCCGTTCTGGCAGTGAGCACCTCTAACAAACTTTGCGTTCCGACGCGATACCCCTCTTCTGCGGATTCAAAAAAGGCATCATTAGACTTCACCGCTTCCCGCAACGCGACCACTAAAGCTTGTCCGCGCTGAATACTGTGCACCAAATTGCGAGTTTGCAGCTTTATGCTCTCTTCAGTTTCTCTTAAGGCTTGCTGTGCAACCTTTAATTTTGCACGCGCTTGATCCACCTGCGTCAGCACTGCCCCCCCTTCATAAAGCGGTACTGTGACCGAAACACTCACCGATGCATTATCAGCATTGACATCATTTGAGGGCGAGTCGTAATGCGTCCAACTTCTCTGAAGGCTCGCTTGCAGCCCGACTTGTGGCCAGAAGTGATTTGATTTCTCGATCTGAATCTGTTTTTGTGCGGAGACGACCTGATTTTTCAGCTGCAACACAGAAAAATTTTGTGTTTCCACTAAATTCAACCATGGATCCAACCGGGTATCAAATTGTCTCAATGAAATATCCGATCTTAAGGTTTTTAAATCGGTCAATGGCTGACCGGTCAGTTTCGCTAAATTTTCTACCGCAATGTCCAACCCCGCCTGAGCATTAATCCGGTCCGATTTAGAGAGATCATAGCTGGATTTGGCTTGCAAAACATCCGTATTGCTGGCTAAGCCGACATTGGCAGACGTTTGCACCTTATCCCACTGTGTTTTATCAGCCAACTCTTTAGTTTTCGCGAGCGCCAAATCTTGCTGGGCAATTAACACCTGAAAATAAGCATCTACCACACGCTCAATGAGATCTTGCTCCGCATTTTGATAAGCATATTTTGCACTGAGGACTTGATGTTTAGCCTGTTCCACCTTAAGCCAATTTCCACGTTGATACAGCGACTGATTGACAGTCAAATTCACACTGCTCGTTCTATCATATTGCGTCTTGATTGAACTGTTTTGTGACTGCCAAGCCCCCCCCGCTGAAACTTGAGGCATTAAAGGCGCCTGAGCTAGGCGTTCAATTTTTTGATCAGCTTCATATTGCGCACGCGCTTTAGCCAAGGTCGCATCGTGTTCGGCCGCCATTTGATAAACTTGGCTCAGTCCTACCGTGCCCGCTTGGACCGTCAAGCTTGTCGTACCTAATAATCCGACGAATAACAGATTAAGCGGTTTCATAATTACTCTTTTCATCCTCACTCCATTGATTATAAGGGGTTTGACTTAAACTCACATTATAGTAGCGTGGCAGATGCGTCACCTCTTCTCCCACCCACTCCGGCAATTCAATCTGCTCATTTTCAGATTCAATCTCTACTTCAGCAATCACCAAATCTTGATTATCGCCTAAAAACTCATCGACTTCCCATGTATGTTGCCCCACTTTGACAAAATAACGCACTTTTTCCACAATGGGCCCAACCGCTAAAGTCCGCAACATTTTTTCTGCATCGTGCAAAGGGATTTCATACTCATACTCATCACGACTTAAACCAATTTCCAGACTTTTAATATTGAGCATCCCTTTGTCATCTTCTATACGTACGCGAATAGAAGATTTACTGCCAGGCTGATGAATATCATTTAAGTAACCCTGGGCATATTGCTTTTGCGCATAGGCTTGCTGCTTCCACGCCTCACCTTTCACCAAAAATTTGCGTTCTATCTCTCTTGCCATCTCTTCTTCCTATACTGGGAAAAGGCCGGTTGATAAGTAGCGATCTCCCCGATCACAAATAATTGCCACCACTTTAGCATTGGGTTGCGCTTGCGCCACATGAATCGCAGCAGCCACTGCGCCGCCTGAAGAAACACCAGCAAAAATCCCCTCTTGCTTGGCTAATTGACGCGTGGTCTCTTCTGCCACCGACTGCTCCATATCAATAATCTGATCAACACGGCGATCATCATAAATTTCGGGTAAATAGGCTTTGGGCCAACGACGAATGCCTGGAATTGAGCTGCCTTCTGTCGGTTGAACACCGACAACCTGCACCCGCTCTGACTGCGCTTTTAAATACATCGACACCCCCATAATGGTGCCGGTGGTGCCCATGGCGCTGACAAAATGGGTAATCTCCCCTTCACTGTCCCGCCAAATTTCTGGCCCTGTCGAATGATAATGTGCCATGGGATTATCTGGGTTGGCAAACTGGTTTAACAAATAACCTTGCCCCTCTGCCGCCATTTTAAAGGCTAAATCCCGTGCGCCTTCCATTCCTGATTCTTCTGATACCAAAACCAGCTCCGCCCCATAAGCGGTCATGGCAGCTTTACGCTCAAATGACATATTATCCGGCATAATCAGTTTCATTTTATAGTTTAACATGGCCGCCACCATCGCGAGCGCAATGCCCGTATTGCCGCTCGTGGCCTCAATCAGCGTATCCCCTGGCTGAATCTCACCGCGCTTCTGTGCTTGTAGCACCATATTTAAAGCAGGACGGTCTTTAACCGAGCCGGCAGGATTATTCCCTTCCAGTTTCACCCAAATTTCACTGCCATTTTCCAACTTTGGCAACCTTTGTAACTTGACCATAGGCGTATTGCCGACGGTATCCATTAATGTTTTATCTCTCATTGAATCAGAATCCTTAACTGTGACCGTGTAAATAAAGCCCTAGCGCAATCAACAGCGGCGTGACAATATTGATGATCACATTCCAAGCCAATAGAGGCAACAGCTGTTCAATATCTTGATGCGCATGGTGAATTTTAAAAAATAAAGGGACTGCCAAAACTAAGGTCAATAACCCGAGCAATGCCCAAGTCGGCAACCACTGAATGGCGACCAACAGCAGTAAGAGCAAATAGCTGCCCAACAGAAAAAACTGAAAAATAGACAAGCTTCGTGCTCGTCCCAATAGCATAATCAGATTATAACGCCCTACCTTACGATCGGCCTCTTCATCTGGAATCTGATTGAGCAGCAGCAGATTATTGACTAAGAAAAAGGGAATTAATGAGACTGCAAAACTGCTCCAGCTGTAATGTCCAGCAAAGACAAAATAGCTGCCCATCACCATAATCGGACCAAAGGCGATGCCGGGCGCCACTAAACAGAGCCAAGGTTGACGCGTAATTTTACGCGTATAAGCCACAATCAAGATAACGCCCACTACCCCTAAAGGTAACAGCTGCCAACCGCGCAGGAACACAAAATAGATCCCAATGGTAATCGAAATCCCAAGTAATCCATAAGCGATATGCCGCACCCAATATGCCGCTTGCTTAGCCAAGTCGGGATAGGCCTGCAAACGTCCACTACCGCCACTAAAAGGGGTTCTTTGGGTTAAATTATCCAAACCAGAGAGATAATCTTCATACTCATTCAACATATTGACACTGGCATGCGCCGATAGCGCAGCCATGAGGGTCAAGAAATAAAGTCTATAGGAAAAGGACGCACCTTCATAAACTGCTAAGGCAATCCCTAAATGCACAACCGCCAAAGTGAGCACCAAAAAAAACGGGCGCATGGTGCCGATAATCATCCATCCCAACAAGCGATAGTGTTTCAGATTTTTACGTTTTTTCTGAGTATCTATCACCATTATTCTCTCTCAACAATCTGTCGCATCTTATCCAATCTTGCAAACCATCCTTGTTGCCAATGCTGCTCGCTGGACATTCCATTGGTTAATTTGGGGGCGTTATGAACGCGTTGTTTGAGCAGCTGTTTTGCCACTTGAATAAATTGAACCGCTAATGACCAAGGATCGTCCGTTAATTGCGCCCCGCTCTTAAGCATCCCTTGCAAAACCTCAAATACGCCCCATCCTTGTCCATGATACTGTTCTTTTGAATTATGTCCAAGCCCTTTAAAGTTTGCATAGTCTAAAATCAGCAGTATCCCCTTTTCAGAGGCCATGATCCGCTTAAGCAGGTCAGTGAATTTCTGCTGGCGCATTTCAGTGTCGTTTTGTATCGTTTTTTGCCACTGTTGCCAAAACCTGGCCACTACAAACTCAGCCTGCTGCCTTCGAGTTTGCCACAAAAACTGCTGTAAGGCCAACCTTTGGGGTGAATGGTCAGCCTGCAAAAAATCTTCTCGGCTCTGCCAAGGTAAAATCAAAGATTCCGTTTGCAAAAAAAGGGGCAGGACTGGGAAATCTGGATTTTTCGCCGCTTTTTGTCGATAAAAATGAATAAAATCCGGAAACGTTTCTTTAAAAGGTAACGATTTTTGTGTGGAGGGCAACCAAATAAAATGGGCAATCCCTAAGGATGGAAAAGGTTCTTTAGGAGACCAATAGACCAAATTTTCCATTTTACCGCCACACTCATTTTGAAAGAGTAAGGCGGCTAAGTTTTGTTCTAGATCGGCTTTTGCTTGCACTGGACTCATCCCAGCCAGTCCAATCCATAAAAAAATGCCCATCAAAAAGTGCGCACATTTTTTACATTGATAACACATCTTTGCTTACTTCAAAAGCGTCATCAAATGTCCATTGGAACCTTTTAGCATGGCTAAATAAAGCTCAGCAAATTCCTCAACCACCGAATCTTCTATCGCTTTAATTTTCAACAAATTATCTGACCACTGCTTAAGCTTAGGACATGCTGAAAGCAGGTCTACACCGGTGTTTTGTAAAATCAAATCCACTCGCATCAGTAAAGGCGCATAGGCCGCATCGATTAGATTGAATGCATTACCGTTAAAATAAGCTTCACCACTGTGCACCGCTTCAATTCGAGCCAATCGCTCAGCCAAAGTGGCTAGCTTTTGCGCATAAACTTCTTCATCGGACGCATGAATCAATTGATAGGACAGCATAAACAGGTCATCGCCAAAGGCGATCCAAGCACGGTTTTTCGCTTTGATTAAAGGGTCTTTAGGATGCAAGCTGGGAGGGGTCACTTCATCCACATACTCTTGAATCACCGAGGATTCAAACAACACCTCATCTCCTACCTTTAACAGCGGCACTTGCCCTAGAGGTGAAATCTCTTTAAACCAAGCGGGGGGCGCCTTTAAATCAATATAGGTGATATCAAAATCGACTTTTTTATACTTCAAGGTAATTACTGCGCGCTGCACAAAAGGACACAACTTAAAACTGACCAATTCCATTTTTTTCATCCCCGCTCTCCTTCAGACACTATATTTTGTTCTCTAAGACCAAACGCTCAAACTTTTTCTGAAGTGCTTCTTGGCTCTCAATATGCTCTGGGTCGGTAATAATGCAATCCACTGGGCAGACACTGACACAGGTTTGCGTCTCATAATAGCCGACACACTCTGTGCATAGGTCTGGATTAATCACATAAGTCTTGCCCGTATAGCTGATCGCCTCATTCGGACACTCCGGCAGACACATGTCACAGTTGGTACACTCTGGAAGAATCTTCAGTGCCACAGTTTACCCTACTTTTGCCTGTTTATCGCGCGTGGCATCCCCACCCCACGACTCATTGCGCATCACCAAAGCAAATTTTAAGGTTTCTAAATCCAAGTCCTTAAAGGGATTCGGAATGCGCGCAATCCAGCCTGATCCCAAAGCGGCCTCAATCGGTTCATCATGATGATTAAACATCTCTTTCACCTCAAGGTTCACATTGCCTTTAGGGGTCATAATTTCAATGGAATCGCCCACACCAAACTTATTTTTGACCTCAATTTCTAAATAATCCGGATGCTGGCTCTTTTCACCCGCAACGCCCAACACCTCACCAACAAAGCGTTGATGTTCTGACTTTGAAACCCCATACTCATAATTTTGATATTCAGAATGCACATGGCGCTGCAAAAAGCCCACCGTATAACCGCGGCTGGCCAGACTCTCCAAATCCACCAATAAATTCGGATCAAACTCGCGCCCAGCGGCCGCATCATCAATCGCTTTACGATAAACTTGCGCGGTGCGTGCCACATAATAGTGCGACTTGGTGCGTCCTTCGATCTTCAAGGAGTGAACCCCAATATTGACCAAATCCGGCACCAACTCCACAGCGCGCAAATCCTTAGAATTCATAATATAGGTGCCATGCTGATCTTCAAACGCAGGCATCAATTCACCAGGACGCCCCTGCTCTTCTAATAAAAAAACGCGATCCGTAGGCTCACCAATCCCTAAATCCGGCTCCCGATGCGTCGATGCTCGATCTGTTGTCCCCGACAGGTCGGTAATCTGCTCCGGAGAGACTTCAACCGGTTTGGTCACCGGCACCATTTCCCCTGTCTCCGTTTCTGTCCCTTCATAGGTGTTGTAATTCCAACGACACGCATTAGTACAGGTGCCTTGGTTCGCATCACGTTTATTAATATAACCTGACAGCAAACAACGGCCAGAATAGGCCATACACAAAGCTCCATGCACAAACACTTCCAGCTCCATATCGGGCACTTTTTCACGAATCTCTGCAATCTCTTTTAAAGAGAGCTCGCGAGACAGCACCACGCGGCTAATTCCAATGCTTTGCCAAAATTTAACCGCCGCCCAGTTAACCGCATTCGCTTGCACTGACAGATGAATCTCTTGCTCAGGGAAATGTTCTCGCACCAAAGCAATCAGACCTGGATCAGACATAATCAAAGCATCCGGTCCCATCTGAATCACCGGCTCAATATCTTGCATAAAGCTTTCTATTTTGCCATTGTGCGCTTGAATATTGCTGACCACATAAAACTTTTTGCCCAGTTCATGTGCTCGCGCAATCCCTTTGGCAAGCGTCTCTTCATCAAATTCATTATTGCGCACGCGCAAACTGTAACGCGGCTGTCCCGCATAAACGGCATCTGCACCATAGGCAAATGCATACTCCATATTTTTATAAGTGCCCGCTGGAGAAAGGAGTTCTGGTTTTTTCATTGTCTTTTTCTTATTTTATGATTGTGTAATTGGACAGTGTATTTTAAAGGAATTTTGCCAACTTTGCTCGCCAAGTCTCTGTTTTTTGTTGCAAATTCATTCGAGCATTGGCCGGACTGGTGGAGGGCAATTGAATCAATGTCCAATTTTCCACAACTTTTTCTTGCAACTGCTGTTTTTTCAATACATGGGTTTGAAACAGCTGAAACGCCTTCTGACCATTAAAGGCAACGGCTTGCAGTGTGGGGAATTGAGTCGCCAATGTAGAAAAATCATTGGCTTTAGGCGACTGAATAGCACTGTCTAAACTGCCCTGACGCTCACAACTTTGCAGTACATCCCATAAAATAAAAGGCGACTGCACAATCAACTGCCTTTTTTCAGCCTCCGTTTCTGCCGGCTTCTGCAACAATGTCGAGAGAATCGGCCAAAAGGCATTACGTGGATGACTGTAATAAAACTCCGCCTCCAAGCTCGCTACACTCGGCATGGTGCCCAAAATCAACACCTTAGGATGTTGCCCAATAATCGGCGGAAACCCCATACATTTTGGCGTCATAAGACACTCCTGAATAAGCTAGATGCAAATTATGAATCACCGCGTACCATAAAAGAGACTTCAAATAGCTCAAACGCATTTTGATCAGGGTCTCTAATAAAAATGGCCTTACGTCCTGATCGGCTTTGCGTAAATGCAATGCCTTTTTGCTGTAATTTTGTTTTAAAGCCCTCGATAGAATCAACGCGCAAAGCAAAATGCGCATCTCGCCCCCCATGTGCTGGGCGCTCGACCTCTGCATAGGGGTTTTCTAACTGCATAATATGCAAACTCTGCCCCTGAGCCAGATCCAACCAATACCCTGGAAACCCCAATTGCGGACGTTCTAATAGGGGTAATCCGAGCAACTCCTGATAAAACTGTAAGCTCTTTTCCGCATCTTTTACCAAAATACTCACATGGTCAAAACCGAGTACTTTTGACATCTTCTTCCCCTTAAATCGTGTATAATTTATGGATTATATCAACATTTAATACAGGAAAAACAATGACTGCAAAACTCCAAAAAATCATTGAAACCGCATTTGAAGATCGTGCCAATATTACGCCATCAACTGTCACCCCAGAGGTTAAAGCTGCTGTAGATGAAGCCATTAACCTAATTGACTCTGGCGAATTACGCGTTGCTGAACAAGAGGGCGTCGGCCAATGGAAAGTGAATGAGTGGCTGAAAAAAGCGGTCCTGCTCTCTTTCCGTACAGAAGAAAATCAACTTATGACCACCGATGAAACGCGTTATTTCGATAAGGTGCCTTCAAAGTTTGCCAACTGGAGTGAAGAAGACTTTAAACAAGCGGGCATCCGTGTGGCGCCTCCTGCAATGGCGCGTCGTGGCGCTTATATCGCTCCCAGTACGGTTTTAATGCCCTCTTATGTCAATATTGGTGCTTATGTGGATTCTGGAACCATGGTCGATACTTGGGTAACCGTGGGTTCTTGTGCGCAAATCGGTAAAAATGTTCACCTTTCCGGCGGCGTAGGCATTGGTGGGGTTTTGGAACCGCTTCAAGCGTCTCCGACCATTATTGAAGACAACTGCTTTATCGGTGCGCGTTCTGAGATTGTTGAAGGCGTGATTGTTGAAGAAGGTTCGGTGATCTCAATGGGCGTTTATATCAGTCAATCTACGCGTATTTATGACCGTGAAACTGGTGAAATTCATTATGGACGTGTCCCTGCAGGCTCTGTTGTGGTCTCGGGTAATTTGCCTGCAAAAGATGGTTCACACAGTCTCTATTGTGCAGTCATTGTGAAAAAGGTCGATGAAAGAACGCGCGGCAAAGTTGGCATTAACGAACTGCTACGCAATATCTAAGTTTCATTCACAATGATTACCTTATATGGCATCGCAAACTGCGACACTGTACGCAAAGCGAGAAAATGGTTAGAGGCTCATCAAGTGCCCTACCATTTTCACGATTTTCGCAAAGAGGGACTTTCTAAAGAGACCCTGCAACAGTGGTTGCAACACCTCTCCTTAGAAAAACTGGTGAATAAACGCAGCACCAGCTGGCGTCAATTGAGTGAAGCAGAAAAACAGGATTTGCTGGACAATCAAAATCTCGAAATCCTACTGCAACATCCCACTTTAATTAAGCGCCCTGTTCTGGTCAACACGCACAATATTCTCATTGGTTTTAAAGAAGCGGATTATGAACACCTTTTCAATGAATAGATAGAGTCTTTTATGTCCACACCCACAACAGAAGCCATTGAATTGGCGCAACAACTGATTCAAATCGATTCGGTGACCCCACACGATAAAGGGTGTCAAAAACTGATTGCTGAATATTTAGCGCCTCTCGGCTTTCAAATCGAAGAGATGCGTTTTGGTGAAGTGGACAACCTCTGGGCGCGCAAAGGCAAGAGCAAGCCGACTTTTGTGTTTGCCGGTCATACCGATGTGGTGCCCACCGGTCCTGAAGAAGCATGGACCTACCCTCCTTTTTCAGCCACCATTGTCGATGGCATGCTTTATGGGCGTGGGGCGGCAGATATGAAAAGCTCTATCGCCTGTTTCATGGTCGCAACTAAACGTTTTATTGAAGCGCATCCTGATCATGCGGGGAGCATCGCTTTTTTGATCACCAGTGATGAAGAAGGCCCTGCAATTGATGGGACGGTCAAAGTCATTGAGACCCTTGAAGCGCGCAATGAAAAGTTTGAATACTGCTTAGTTGGAGAACCCTCTTCCTCTGATAAATTGGGCGACTCCATTAAAAATGGACGCAGAGGGTCTTTAAGCGGTCATCTAGCCGTTAAAGGCATTCAAGGTCATATTGCCTATCCGGAATTGGCTGAAAACCCCATTCATCGAATGGCCCCCGCCTTGGTGGAATTGACTCAGAAAGTTTGGGATCATGGAAATGATTATTTCCCCCCCACCTCTTTTCAAGTTTCCAATATCCACGCTGGCACCGGTGCGACCAATGTTATTCCTGGAACCTGTACGCTCGACTTTAACTTTCGTTTCTCAACTGAACAGACCCCTGAGCGCTTGCAACAAGAGGTTGAAGCCATCTTGAAACAGCACAACCTGAACTATGACATTGAGTGGACGCTTTCTGGTCTTCCCTTTATCACCCCTGCAGAGGGCGAATTGATTCAAGCGGTCAAAAAAGCAACGCAGGCGGTGATGGGCTATGAGCCCGAGCTTTCCACTGGGGGCGGTACCTCAGATGGACGCTTTATCGCGACAACAGGTGCACAAGTGATTGAGTTAGGCCCATTGAACGCAACCATTCACAAAGTGGATGAATGCGTGAGCACGGCTGATCTGGAAAAACTGGTGCGCATCTATCAAGCCACTTTAGAAAATCTACTGCTTTAGGATCATTTAATGGAAACCCTAAGCATAATTGCCGAAATTGTAATCTTCGTGGTATTTTTATTTGTCATTTGGCCGCACATCAAAAATGAAGAATGGAAAGAAAAATTTATTCATAATAAGCAGGCCTTCTCCTTGCTCATCGTTTTCATCCTGATATTCCTGCTTGTATTTGGCATTGCTTACTTTTTTGATACATTTTTCCCTGTAGAACGTTTAGATCACTAAAAGGAGCCAACATGGCAAAACCCGCTGAAACACAAATGATTTGCGACTCCGTTCTTGGAGAGACCTTAACGCAAGAAGAGTGTGAACAACTTTCTGAGATTATTAAACATAGATCGATTCCTGCTGGCGAAATCCTATTTGATGCAGGTGACCGAGACCATTGCTTATACCTCTTAGTCGAAGGCAAGCTGGAACTGACCAAAAACATGGGCATGGGCAAAGAGATGCACATTGCGACCCTTAAGCCGGGCAGCATGTTAGGCGAAATGGCCTTTATTGATGGCAAGCCTCATAGCATCAAAGCCACTGCACTCAAAGACAGTGAACTCTTGGTTCTAGAAAAAGATGAATTTGAAGCCTTTGTGGAACAGCAGCCAATTTTGACCTATCACGTCCTGTGTAGCATTATCCGTTATGTGCATACCATTCAACAGAAACAGAGTGAACAGTTGATGGACATGCATCGTATGGTGCAAAATGAATATACCGCTCAATACTAAGAAGGAGAAAACAATGGGATTTTTAACTGGAAAACGTGCTCTGATTGTTGGCGTTGCCAATAACAAATCAATTGCTTACGGCATCGCCAAGCAGATGCATGCACAAGGGGCAGAGATTGCCTTGACCTATCAAAATGACAAATTAAAAGGTCGCGTGGAAAAAATCGCTGAAGAATTGGATTCAAAAATTGTGCTGCCACTGGATGTGACCAGTGATGAACAGATTGAAGCCGTTTTTGCCTCTCTAAAAACCGAATGGCCTGATGGATTGGATATTTTGGTACACTCTGTCGCATTCGCACCTCGTGAAGAGCTCGATGGACGCATTATTGAAGCCTCTACGCGTCAAGGTTTCTTGATGGCTCATGAAATTAGTGCTTACAGCCTCATCGCATTAACCCAAGCGGGCTATGAACTGTTAAAAGCCCGTAATGGTGCTGTGGTGACCGTGACCTATTTAGGCGCTGAGCGCGCAGTGCCAAACTACAATGTTATGGGGATTGCCAAAGCTTCTTTAGAAGCCTCAGTCCGTTACTTAGCGGCAGATTTAGGGCAAGAAGGTGTGCGTGTGAATGCGGTTTCCGCCGGTCCTATTCGTACCTTAGCCGCTGCAGGTATTAAAGATTTCCGCACCATGCTGGATAAATCCGCTGCAGCCACCCCTTTACGCCGTAATGTCACCATTGAAGAAGTGGGAAATACTGCCGCCTTCCTATGCTCTGATTTAGCTTCAGGTATTACTGGTGAAATCACCTATGTGGATGGTGGTTACAACATTACTGCTTCAACCTAACCACATCCCTTCAAAAAGGCCGAGATCATCACGGATCTCGGTTTTTGGCACATATAAAAAAGCCCATATCAAGTCACTGATATGGGCTTTTTAAGTATCCTCCTTGCCAATACAGCAAGGAGGAATATTAGGATTACAAATTATTTATTTTTGAGTCGAGCAATGCCTAACATCTTCATAATGTATTTCTGATAAATCGGCTCAGAGTTACCAGACTTCATATTACGAATAAAGTATTTTTCAAAGGCGATCTTGGCTAAGTGCACCCATTTCCCTTTTTTTGCCCAAGTCAGGTTACGAGGTGGAATTTGTGGTAACGCCACAAAAGCCGCTCCTGTATCCCCCATATCTGCCAAACAGATGGTATTCCAAGTCGGTTCAGCATCAGGCTCCCGACCTTCCAAGTTGGCTTCAATATTATGGCAAATGGCGGTCACCATCGATTCAATCATCAATCCCGTTTTAGGCGTACCTGTTGGGACAGGCGTTGCTTCAACCGGAGGAATCGCAATACCGACACCTAAGGCGTAAATATTATGATAAGTTGGGTTACGGCTGTATTGATCTACTTTAACAAATCCGCGTGGATTCACTAAAGGCCCTCCCATATTCCCCTCAGGATCTACACACTCTTGCAAGAATTTTGAACCTTTAAAAGCTGGAAGCATCATGCTGTATTTAAAAGGCAGTTCATGCGTATTAATCACTTCCCCTTGCATATTGTGCTCAAGGACAGTCATTTTTCCATCTTCAATTTTCTCAACCTTGGCATTACAGATCCAAGAGATGTGACGATTACGCATTTCTGATTCAAGCAAGCCTTTTGAATCGCCGACCCCCCCTAAACCTAAGTGTCCGATATAAGGTTCAGAAGTGACAAATGTCATTGGGACCTGATCACGAATTTTACGCTTACGCAAATCCGTATCCATAATCATTGCAAATTCATAGGCCGGTCCAAAACATGAGGCACCTTGCATGGCACCGACCACGATTGGACCAGGATTCACGCAAAACTCTTCCCATTGTTCATGCGCTTCAGCTGCGTGAGGTGTGGTACAAACTGAAACCGTATGTCCACCTTCACTCTTCGGACCAAAACCTTCGACTTCTTCAAACGCTAAAGCTGGGCCAGTTGCCAAAATGAGATAATCATATGCCATCTCCGCGCCGCTTTGTAAGGTCAGCTTATTATTATCCGCATCCAAAGCCGTGACCACATCATGATAGAATTCGATGCCCTTACGCTTCAAATGGGGCTCAATTTTAAATGAGATATCTTCTGGTTTACGCCAGCCGACCGCTACCCAAGGATTCGAAGGGACGAAAGTAAAATCTTCAACCGCATTCACAACCTTAATCGTGTGTTCTTTTCCAAGATGCTTACGAATATCGTAAGCCATCGGCATACCACCTGTACTCGATCCTACAATGACAATTGTCGCCATTTATTTACTCCTCTGAACATTCAGACTGATCGCACTGAGGATGACTAACGCCATCAGTCCTATTAAAATTGATAAAAATGATAAGAGTCAGCGCTTTCACTTCATGACTCTATAAAAATCTTCTTACATTATAATGAACTTAATACTGTCAAATAGGAAATTGGTATTCTTTATATGGGATCATAAAATAAAATTATAGAATAATATCATAATCTACTTATGACCCAAGCCGGCAGCCAATAGAGCACCGCAAAGGTCATCACCAAAATAGATAATATCACTACCCAACTTTCTAGTTGAATCATTGGGTTACTACTCAATGCCAACACCGACATACCTGCTAGCAATAAAAGCGAAGTCACCCAAATCGGACGGCCAATACTGACTAAAGTAAAGCGAATGGCTTGTTCATTTTGCTGAAAAAAACCTCTTTTGGCGCGTAAAAAACGCACAAAAAAATGAATGCCATCATCAATAATCAACCCCAAAGGCACCACTAACATCCATGCAGCAAGTGGTTTCTCTGTCCAGACAAGGATAACGGCAGCCACCACCAACACACTGTATAGCCCCAGAAAAGTGTTCAATACAGCGTATTTCAAACTCTGCCAAACAAGGGCTAGCAGAAGGGTTAAGCCGAAAAATGCGCCCCCGATCTGCACCCATAGGCTTTCAACCATTTCCATTTGGATGAAAACCATCCACAAAGACAAAATGCCCAGTCCTGCGCCTCCCATTGCCAGCAAACGTCTTAACGTTGCATGTTGCTGCAGCCATTCGACAACCGCTACTAACCCATAACGATCTTTGGGCTCCCCGACTCGGCACTCAATGAACCAGTTGAATAGAAGCCATGGCAGCCAAGTGAAACTGACCCAGAGGCTGAATAAGGCGCCCACCCCCACAATCCATGCAATCGTTTTCAGTTCAGGATCAAACCCAGCCGCCACCGCAAAACTGACCGCGGTGGTCACATTTGATAAGAGAATTGGCTGCATATTCATTTTCAGGGCTTCAGACAGCGCATCATGCTGA
This sequence comes from Galenea microaerophila, assembly GCF_054657255.1. Taxonomy (NCBI): domain Bacteria; kingdom Pseudomonadati; phylum Pseudomonadota; class Gammaproteobacteria; order Thiotrichales; family Piscirickettsiaceae; genus Galenea; species Galenea microaerophila. The sequence continues at coordinate 390,882 of NZ_BAAHWZ010000001.1, read as the reverse complement.
AATTGACCTCTCGCCATTTCTCGATGCAAAGCGGTCAACAGATGCACAAAGTTGCTCATCATCATGCTCACCACCACCAGAAGTGCCAAGCTGCTCAAGGCCGATACTTTTTCAAATTGACCACTGTGCGCCCAACCTAAAGCTCCTGTCACCATAGTGAGCACCAATACACTCAACACGCCCATCAGTATCGCCGTGCGTACAGAAGAGAGCAACCACGCCGCAAGCGTAACCATCACCAAAAGACTCATCCCCAACCATTGTAGGTCAGAATTCAACATCGGCGACAGCGGTAAAAATAGATTGCCCAGCAACATCCCGCCCGTTACCAGTGCAAAGGCCACGCCCATGCTTTTCTGATTATGCAATAACCATAAAATCCAATGAAATGCCCATTGATTCTGCATAAATCCATCCTATTTTGTAAAATAGCCGTTTTTAACCACCTAGATAAAGAATAAAGCTGCTTATGGCAACCAAAACGCCACTCGCCCAACTGAATCAAATCCCATTAAAAGGCCATAAGTCTATCTGGTCGCCGCTTAATTTAACAGAAAAAGCCTATGCCATCGCACAAAAAGCGACGGAACAGCAGCGACTTCATGTGGTGCTGGTAGAAAACAGCGTGCTGGCCAGCCGATTGGAAGAAGCCATTCAATTTTTCAATCCAAACCTCCCAATCTACCACTTCCCTGAATGGGAAACCTTGCCTTATGATCAATTTTCTCCGCACCAAGAGATCATTTCAGCACGTCTGCGCACGCTTTATCAATTACCCACACTCCAATCCGGCATTTTGATGCTTCCGGTGCCGAATTTGATTCAACGCCTCGCCCCCCATGACTATATTGACCGTCAAACGCTACTACTGAATGTGGGCGATACTATAGAAGTGGCTGAGTTTACTGCCAGATTACAACAAGCGGGCTATGAACGTGTCAGTCAAGTGATGGCTCATGGTGAATTTGCCATTCGCGGCGCCATTATTGACCTTTTTCCCATGGGCAGTCACCACCCTTTTCGCATTGATCTATTTGATAATGAAATTGAGACCATTCGTCAATTCGACCCTGAAACCCAGCGCTCCACCGAGAAATTAGATCGCATTGAGCTCCTGCCAGCAAAAGAATACCCATTAGACGAAGCGGGCATTGCCCGTTTTCGCACCCAATTTCGCACCCTATTTGGCGAAAAAGCGCAACAAAGCACCCTCTACCAATCGGTTAGCCAACAGCAGACACAAGGGGGGCTGGAGTATTATCTCCCACTTTTTCACGAACAGACCGCAACGCTATTTGATTATTTAGCCAAAGACGCGCTCTTTTTTGAAGTCGATCAGGCACTACAAGCAATCCAAACCACTTGGTCAGATTACCAAGAGCGTTATGAGATTGCGCAACACAACCCCGACTTTCCCGTGTTGGAACCGGCACAATTGATTTTGCCTGAATCCGAAGTGATGCACCATCTCAAACAGTGGCATCGGATTCAACTCCTTAAAGAGCCGAGCACAGCCGCCACAACGGTTGTGGATCACAAACCGCTGCCCGACCTCACCCTAGAAGCCAAAAGCGATTACCCTTTAGCCAAACTCAACGCCTTTCTTGACCACTATCATCAAGGCAAGGGACGCGTGCTCTTCTGTGCCGAAACCACTGGACGTCGCGAAACCTTAATCAATTTACTGAAAAAGAGCCAACACACGCCAAAAACCGTCGACAGCTGGCAAGCCTTTTTAGAGGGCACCGCCCATGAAAACATCACCGTTGTGCCGCTTGAAGAGCCGCTTTATACCGATGAATTTTGTCTGATTACCGAAAGTCAAATCCTAGGCAAGACCACGCTACAAAAACGGCGCCGTAAAAAGACACATGAAAACTTCAGTGATGGCATTCAGTCGCTGATTGAGCTTGAAATCGGGCAACCGATTGTCCATATTGATCATGGTGTCGGTCGCTATCAAGGGCTACAAACCATAGAGCTACAAGGTCAGACTCGAGAATTTCTTACCATAGAATATGCAGGCGGCGACAAACTTTATGTCCCGGTCACCTCTTTGCATTTAGTCAGCCGCTATGCGGGCACACACCCAGAACAAGCGCCTTTGCATAAACTTGGCAGTGACAAATGGGAAAAAGCGAAGAAAAAAGCAGCCGAGAAAGCCTATGATGTGGCCGCCGAGCTGCTGGATATTTATGCACAACGAGAAGCGCAAAAAGGGGAAGCTTTCGAAACCCCAGAAGAGGCTTACCTGCGTTTTTGCGCCGCTTTTCCATTTGAAGAGACACCGGATCAGCAGCTTGCGATTGAAGCGGTTCTCAACGACTTAAAATCGGACAAACCGATGGATCGCTTGGTGTGCGGGGATGTCGGTTTTGGGAAAACAGAAGTGGCAATGCGTGCCGCCTTTACCGTTGCCTACAGCGGTAAACAGGTGGCCATTTTGGTTCCCACCACCCTACTCGCCCAACAACACTATGAAAACTTTCAAGACCGTTTTGCCGATTGGCCGATCCGGATTGGACTGCTCTCGCGCTTTCAAACGGCTAAACAGCAAAAAGAGGTGCTGCAAGCCGTGGCCGACGGTAAAATCGACATTATTATTGGCACCCATAAATTGCTGCAAAAAACGATGCAGTTTCACGACTTGGGGTTAATTATTATCGATGAAGAGCACCGCTTTGGGGTACGGCAAAAAGAGGTGCTCAAAAAATATCGCGCCACCGTTGATACGCTCACCATGACCGCCACCCCCATTCCACGAACCCTCAATATGGCAATGAATGACTTACGCGATCTCTCCATTATTGCCACCCCGCCAGATAAACGGCTTGCGGTACAAACTTTTGTCCAACCCTGGAATGAAGAGACGGTCAAGGAGGCGTGTTTACGTGAAATTCGCCGTGGCGGCCAAGTCTATGTGCTGTTTAATGATGTCAAACGCATTGAAACCATAGCCGATGAGATTCGCGATCTCCTGCCGGATGCCAAGGTGGAAGTGGCGCATGGCCAGATGCCGGAAAAAGAACTCGAACAGGTGATGCAAGATTTTTACCACCGTCGGTTCAATATTCTGGTCTGCACCACCATTATTGAAACTGGGATTGACATTCCCACCGCCAACACCATTTTGATTCATCGAGCTGATAAATTTGGCTTGGCGCAATTGCATCAACTGCGTGGACGCGTCGGTCGTTCTCACCATAAAGCCTATGCCTATCTCTTTACCCCTGAACCAGCCCTGATGACAGCTGATGCTAAAAAACGGCTGGAAGCCATCGCTAAACATGATACCTTGGGCGCCGGCTTTATGTTGGCCAGCCAAGACTTAGAAATTCGCGGTGCCGGTGAGCTGCTAGGCGAAGGGCAATCTGGGCAAATTCAAGAGATCGGTTTTTCACTCTATGCGGAGCTATTAGAACGTGCCGTCAATGCGCTTAAATCGGGCAAACAGCCGGAACTGGCCACCGACCTACATCAAGGGTTGGAAGTGGATCTAGGTGCTCCCGCACTGATTCCTGAAGACTATCTACCCGATGTGCAAACGCGTTTAGTCCTCTATAAACGCATTGCCAATGCCAAAAATTTAGAGGCATTACACGAATTAGAAGTAGAAATGATCGACCGCTTTGGCCTGCTGCCTGTGCAAGCGCAGACGCTATTTGCGGTCACACGAGTTAAATTGGAAGCAGAGCCTTACCATCTGCAAAAAGTGGAAGCCAATGAAGCGATGATTCGCATTCAATTTGGCAAACAGCCCAATATCGACCCGTTAAAATTGATTCAATTGATTCAAAGTCAGCCGCAAAAATACCAACTAAAAGGTCAAGATGAACTCAAATATTTCGACACCTTAAAAACGGTGGAAGAACGGATTCAAATGATACAATTTATGCTTAATGCACTGAAACAGGATGCCCATCGATGAAATCTTTTACTGCTACTTTGATCGCACTGAGCCTGTCAGCTTTTGCCTTTAATGCTCAATCCGCACCTCAAGATCCGTCAGAACAACCGCCACTGTATCAGGTAGAGATCATTGTCTTTGAAACCACTGCACTACGGGGCTGGACCGAAGAGTTCTGGCCGCATCAAGTCCCTGAGATTCCAACAGATAACGCTTATCCCATCCAACCCGGTGTAGTTTTAGTCCCCCCTGCCGATCAAACGCCCATTCAAATCGAATCCGATTCACAGGTGCAAGTGATCGGCGTGCAAACCGAAACCTTACAAGCAGAATCTTTAGACACTACTCAAGATACCGATAAAGATACCGCAGCTGACTTGAATGAGCGTACCGCAGATACGGTTGAAAACCGCACTCACGCCTTTCTTCTCGCACCTGATGACAGCAACAGCGACAATACGCAGACCCCATCTTTATGGCTGCTTAATACAGAAGCCAGTAAACTGGTGCCCTCTAAAGGCTATCGAATCCTGCTGCATCAAAGCTGGGTGCAAGAAGGCCTTCCGCCCAGCCAAGCGCAGCCCATCTATTTTGAAAATGAACCGCAATCAGAATATCAATCAGCTTTAACCGGCACTGTGAAACTGTATAAAACCCGCTATGCACATATTGAAACCCACTTCAATCTCGAGCGCTTTATCCCGACACCTATTCGAGAAAAATTTGCGCAACATGAAGACATCGATGCAGATCAAATGCCGGACTACTGGACCTTTCAGCTCCAGCAAGCCAGAAAAATTAAACCAGGTCAGTTACACTATATCGACCATCCGCTCTTTGGCATTCTCATGCAAATTAAACGCCTCAAGCCTGAACAACTGCCGCTTTACCAAAGCCATGCCGTCAGTCAAACAGTGCCCTTAACCACTCCATAAGAAAATGGAGCGAAAATAGCACTCACACACAAAAAAAAATGCCAAAATCCCCAGTCCTGCTGCTCAAAAACAAGGGCAGGACTGGGGATTTTGGCAAATTGACTTCAAATTTAAAGGGTTTCGATGCCGCCTAAATAAGGGCGTAGCGCTTCCGGCACGGTCACCGTGCCATCTGCATTTTGGTAATTTTCAATAATGGCCACTAGGGTGCGCCCGACCGCTAAGCCTGAACCATTTAACGTATGTACCAGTTGAGGTTTTTCTTGTCCAGAACGGAAACGCGCTTGTAAACGACGCGCCTGAAAATCTTCAAAATTGGAGCAAGAGGAAATTTCGCGATAGGCGTTCTGCCCAGGCAACCAAACTTCTAAATCATAGGTTTTCGCCGCAGAGAAACCGATATCTCCTGTGCAAAGGTTCATCACGCGATAAGGCAACTCTAATTTCTGTAAAATCGCCTCCGCATGTGCAGTCAATTGCTCAAGCACTTCATAGGAGGTGTCAGGATGCACCACTTGCACCATCTCCACTTTTTCAAACTGGTGTTGGCGAATCAACCCTTTAGTATCACGCCCATAAGAGCCGGCTTCTGAACGAAAACAGGGAGTATGCGCTGTCATTTTCAAGGGGAGCTGCGCCTCGTCCAGAATCTCTCCACGAACCAAATTGGTCACCGGCACTTCTGCTGTTGGAATCAAATAGAGGTCGCGATCTTGGGTGTCATGCGCTTCATGTTTCGCGATCTTATAAAGATCTTCTTCAAATTTAGGGAGCTGTCCAGTCCCGCGCAGACTGTCTTGATTGACCAAATAAGGCACATAGACCTCTTCATAGCCATGCTCTAAGGTATGGGTATCCAACATAAACTGCGTTAAAGCACGTTGCAATCGCGCCATCGGACCCTTGAGCACTGCAAAACGGGAAGCGGCAATTTTTACGGCAGCGTCATTGTCATACCAACCGCGCATTTCCGCTAAATCCACATGATCTTTGACTTCAAATTCAAAGGTGCGCGGCGTACCCCAACGTCGCATCTCCACATTATCCGCTTCGCTACTGCCCACAGGCACACTTTCATGCGGCAAATTGGGAATGCTGGCATAAATCGCTTCCAATTCTGCTTGCACCTGCTCTTCGGCTGCTTTGGCAGCTTCCAATTTCTCTTTTAAATCTGCCACTTCAGCGAGAATGGGTTGAATGTCCTCACCCTTGGCTTTCGCTTGGCCAATGACTTTAGAACGGCTGTTACGCAAAGCTTGTAACTCTTGCATCTCAACCTGGCGTTTTTTGCGTTCCGCTTCCAACGCCTCAATTTTGGCGACATCCAAATCAAATCCGCGTGTTTTTAAACGCTCTGCCACTTCATGAAGTTGTGTTCTTAATAATTTTGTCTCTAACATCTGTCTCTCACTCTACCAAAAATTGACGGCCAACCCACAGGCCTGCACCCACTGCCACCAAACACGCCACCACACTGATGGCAATATTGATCAATGCCTTATTGATTTCTCCGACTTCAATATACTGCATGGTCTCAAAAGAGAACGTGGAAAAGGTGGTAAAAGCCCCCAAAAATCCGACCATAATAAAACTGCGCACTTCATTCGAAGTGGCAAATTTATCGATTAAGAGAATCGCTGCCACCCCCATAATAAAGGAACCCAACACATTGACCGATAAGGTTCCCCACGCAAAGTTACGTCCCATGATTTGATAAACTTGGTGCGACACCCAAAAACGGGACATTGCCCCCAAAGCGCCCCCTAGGGCAACTGCTAACCACTGCATTAGCGCTTTCTCCTTTTATGAATCGCTTGTGCATCCAACTGTTTTAAATAGTCCAGTTTTTGCCCAATTTTGATTTCTAACCCTCTCGGTACCGGTTGATAAAAATTTTGTGGCGGCATCTCTTCTGGAAAATAGTCCTCCCCTGCCGCATACGCCTCAGGCTCATCGTGCGCATAGCGATAACCTTCGCCATAGCCCAGCTCCGCCATTAACTCTGTCGGCGCATTTCTTAAATGCAGCGGCACCTCTAATGAACCACTGGCTTTAACCGTTTTCATTGCCTGCTTATAGGCGCTATAGACCGCATTGGATTTCGGCGCGACGGCTAAATAGATGACCGCTTGTGCCAGAGCCAGCTCCCCTTCTGGCGAACCAAGTCTTTCATAGGCCTCAGCGGCGTTGAGCGCTAATTGTAAAGCTTTGATATCGGCATTGCCAATATCTTCACTGGCAATGCGAATCATACGGCGTGCCAAATAACGCGGATCCGCGCCTCCTTCTAACATCCGTGTGAGCCAATAAAGCGCCGCATCCGGATTGGAACCCCGCACCGATTTATGAAGGGCAGAGATCTGATCGTAAAACGCCTCGCCCCCCTTATCAAATCGGCGCATGCCGCCTTGAATGACCTCTTGGCAGTGCGCCACCGTTAAACACAAACCCTGTGCACAGGGTTCTGCAAAATCGACCGCTTGCTCCAATGTATTCAACAAGCGACGCGCATCCCCATCCGCCGCTTGAATCAGCTGTTGTTCCGCTTTGGGCTCAATATGTAACGTCTGTCCTAACTCGGCTTGCAACTCCACTATGCCCCGTTGCAAAACTTGCTGCAACTCTTCCACCTCCAAAGCCCGTAAGACATAGACCCGAGCGCGAGACAGTAGCGCATTATTGAGCTCAAAAGAGGGATTTTCGGTTGTCGCACCAATAAAGACAAAGGTGCCATCTTCCACAAAAGGCAAAAAGGCATCTTGCTGTGCCTTATTAAAACGGTGCACCTCATCCACAAATAACAGCGTACCTTCATTAAATTGCTGACGGTGCAATTTTGCCTGCTCGACCGCTTCACGTACCTGTTTAACCCCATCCAGTACTGCGGACAAGCTCAGAAACTGTAAACCCGATTGCTGCGCGATCAGGCGCGCCAGAGTGGTTTTACCCGTGCCGGGCGGTCCCCAAAAAATCATCGAGTGCAAATGCCCCGATTCAAAGACTTTGGTTAAAGCGCGCTTAGGCCCCAGTAGGTGACGTTGCCCCACATACTCATCAAGCGTTTTCGGACGTAAACGATCAGAGAGCGGCTGATAATGCTTCGACATTACTGCGGCGTTCCTATCACATCAACCCCGATGGGCGGTTCAAATTGAAAATAACTGTCGGTAATCGGCAGGTTTTCTCGAATATTTTGAAAAGTCACTTTGGTCACATTGTCCGTGCTCTGATACATCACCACCGATACCATATGACCATTTTTCATGCCCACATCCAAACTTTGAAAATAGGTCGCCGCTTTGGGGGTTAAATTAAACCACTGCACCCCATCTGACTCTTTGCTGTAAATAATGTCGAACTTTTTCGCAATCGGATCATTAAACAATAGCCAACCTAAGGGAATATCTTTTTTAACTTGACTGACGGGTTGCACTGTCACTTGATCCAAATCTTCATCATAGACCCATAAATTGACCCCATCAATCACAATGGTTTGCGGGGTCGGCGTATCATAGTGCCAATAAATTTTCCCAGGACGTTTTAGATCAAAATGACCGGTAGATTGGTTCATCGAGAAGGTCTCTTCATCCGGTTGCACCTGGATAAAATCTGCCGAAAAGGTTTGCAGCTGATCCACATAGTCTTGCAGCGGCTTCACCAATTCGGCTTGGCTTTTTGCCTGCACAAAGTGAGGGAAACTGCTTAAAAAAATTAGAAAGAGTGGGAGGATTTTTAAAAATTGTCTCATTTAATTATGCTCTGGAATTAAAATTTCTCGATTGCCATTCGAACCCGGTTTAGAAATCAAACCCGCTGATTCCATGGCTTCGACGATTCTGGCGGCTCGGTTATAGCCAATTTTAAATTGACGTTGAATCAGTGAGATGGAAACACGACGTTTTTCCGCTACAAAGGCGACGGCTTCATCATAAATGGGATCTTGCTCAGCATCGGCACTGCCAGCGCCTTGTGCTTCTTCTGCACTGTTCATTTTGGTGATAACTTCTAAATATTGCGGCTTGCCTTGAGATTTAACAAAATCAACCACCCGATGCACCTCTTCATCAGACACAAAAGCGCCATGAACCCGTTTCGGCGTCCCAGTCCCTGGCGGCAAATAGAGCATATCCCCCATTCCGAGGAGCTGCTCAGCGCCCCCTTGGTCCAAAATCGTACGCGAATCAATTTTGGTGTTCACCATAAATGAAATCCGCGTGGGGATATTGGCTTTAATCAATCCGGTGATGACATTGACCGAAGGCCGTTGAGTGGCCAAAATCAAGTGAATCCCTGCTGCCCGCGCTTTTTGCGCAATGCGCGCAATCAACTGCTCCACCTCTTTACCGACCACCATAATCATATCGGCAAACTCATCAACCACGACTACGATAAATGGCAAGGGCTCTAGAGTCGGCGGCTTTTCCCCTTTTTCTAAACCAAAACTGGCTTTTTGCTGATAAAGCGGATCAATAATCGGATTCCCCTTATCAATCGCCCCCTGCACTTTGGCATTAAAGCCGGCAATATTGCGCACCCCGAGTTTGGCCATCAATTGATAACGACGATCCATTTCAAAGACGCACCAACGCAAAGCATTGGCCGCCTCACTCATATCGGTGACCACAGGCGTTAACAGATGCGGAATATCATCATAGACTGACAGTTCCAACATCTTCGGATCTACCATAATCAGCCGCACCTCTTCGGGTGTCGCCTTATACAGTAAACTTAAAATCATGCTATTGACACCCACCGACTTCCCGGATCCCGTGGTCCCTGCCACCAATAGATGGGGCATTTTGGCAATATCCGCCACCACCGGCTTGCCGGCAATATCTTTACCCAGCGCTACCGTCAGTTTACTGGATGCGTTTTGAAATGCGTCTGAAGCCAAAATTTCACGAAAACTCACCAACTCCCGCTCTTCATTAGGAATCTCTATCCCAATCACGGTTTTGCCGGGAATAATATCCACCACACGTACTGACTTCACCGACAACACGCGCGCCAAATCTTTCGATAAATTATTAATTTGGCTCACTTTGACGCCCGGTGCAGGCAAAATTTCAAAACGGGTCACCACCGGTCCTGGTTGAACAGATTCCACCTTGACCTTAATCCCAAACTCTTCCAGCTTCTGCTCTAATAAGCTAGAGAGATCGCGCAGCTGCTCTTCACTATACCCCTCTTCATAGATCGGGGGTTCATCTAATAACGCCAAAGAGGGAAGCTCTGCACTGCCTTGAGGGGCATTGAACTCTGAAATGGTTGGTTCTCGACTACCGACTTTCACCTCACTGGCGGTAGAGGCAGTCGATCCATTAGACGCATCCTTTTTGAGTGCCCCCTTGTCTTTAAGGTCAGTAAAAACAGATGAAGATTTCAGAGTCGGAATGGCTAATTTAACCTTTAAATTTTTGTTACGACTTTCTCCTTGTATCTCAAGGTTCTTTTCTTTTTCACTCTGATCGTCATCAACGTTTTTCTTTTTTTGTTTCACCTGTTTAATGACTTTAATAGCGTAATCTTGAACTTTTTTCAACACAGGCTTGGCTTGATGATAAAGCCATTCAGACGCCTGCCCGGTATATTCAAAAATTTGTAACCAAGACAGATTCAATATCATACTGATCGCCCAAGCAAACACCACCAGCAAGATCAAAGTCGCCCCTAATAGATCGACCGCTGCCACCAACCGATGGCTCAATTCATAACCCAAAACACCCCCAGATGAATAGGGATAAGCGATCCCCCAAAAATTGGAGGGGATAAAAAGGGTCGCCAAAGCACTGCCGGAAATGACCAATAGTAGCAAGCCAATCAAACTGGTAAAATAACGCGAATAATCCCGTTCAGCTTCTGGGCTTAAATTTTGGTTCGCCCATAAAGCCAGTGAAGAGGCGATCATCAGACCGAAAGGTAAAATAAAGGCAAATACGCCCACAATATAAAGCAGCATTGAAGCCAACCAGGCCCCGGTTCTCCCCCCATAATTATGAATGGTCTGTACCATGCCGGCACTATTAAAGGCGGGGTCTCGCCCGTCATAACTAAACAAGATTAGAAACAGAAAAATCGCTGTCGCAATACTGGTCAATAATAAACCGTCTTTAAAGATCCAATGCAGCGAAAACATCGATGCTTTAGCCGTCTGTTCAGCTGATTTTTCAGTTAACTGATCCTCACCACTTAGCGTGTCAGTTTTAGAGGGAGTTTCTGATGGGGATTGTTTGATTTTTTTCACAGGTATCATCAATGGCTTCGTCGGCTAGAGGATTTTTGTGTCTATTGCAGTCTTAAAAGTGCTAGAATTTTAACATATTTAACCCGATGATCTTTTTATCATTAGCCATTTGCTTAAGAGAAGGAAGCTAAAATGAGTACAAAACACAGCAAATTGATTATTCTCGGTTCTGGCCCAGCTGGCTATACCGCTGCAGTCTATGCTGCTCGCGCCAATCTTGAACCTGTCTTAATCACGGGTCTGCAACAAGGCGGACAACTGACCACCACCACAGAAGTGGATAACTGGCCAGGTGGCAAAGCAGGACTGACGGGTCCACAATTAATGGAAGATATGCGTGAACATGCCGAACGCTTTGGCACTGAAATTATCTTTGACCATATTAATAAAGTCGATTTAGAAGGCTATCCTTTTAAACTCTATGGTGACTCTGGAGAATATAGCTGTGATGCACTGATTGTGGCCACTGGCGCTTCTGCAAAATACCTCGGTTTAGAATCAGAAGAAAAATATAAAGGTAAAGGGGTGTCTGCTTGTGCAACCTGTGATGGTTTCTTCTATCGAAACCAAAAAGTGGCGGTGATCGGCGGCGGTAATACGGCCGTTGAAGAAGCCCTCTATCTGTCCAATATCGCTTCAGAAGTGACCATTGTCCATCGTCGAGACACCTTCTCTTCAGAAAAAATCTTAGCCAAACACCTGATGGAAAAAGCCGAAAAAGGCAATGTCAATATCGAATTCGATTCGGTACTGGAAGAAGTGTTAGGAGATGATATGGGGGTTACCGGTATTCGCATTAAAAATGTGAAAACTGGAGAAGAAAAAACACTTGATGTTGCAGGGGTCTTTATCGCCATCGGTCATACGCCTAACACTCAAATTTTTGAAGGTCAATTAGAAATGATTAATGGCTACATTAAAGTGAAAAGTGGATTGGAAGGCAATGCCACCCAAACTTCTAAAAAAGGCGTTTTTGCAGCCGGTGATGTGATGGATCAGGTCTATAAGCAAGCCATTACTTCTTCAGGCACTGGCTGTATGGCGGCCTTAGATGCCGAAAAATTTCTGGATGAACTTTAATCCAATCTTTTCACCCTCTCACCCAGCGTTACGCTGGGTTTTTTAACTCAAAGAGACCTTTGTATGAGTGGGATGCGAGCTAAAAATGAGATAAAATTTTCCATATCTAGGCGGGAAACGCAGGCAATAGCCAGCTATTGCCAAGTTTTCCAACAACGATAGGGGAAATTTTAGCCATTTTTAGCCGTAGAACCATCTCGTGCAAAGGTCTCCAAAGGATATATCATGAAAAAAACTTTAATTGCCTTTTCAATCCTTCTCCTCAGCTCAACCACCGCTTTGGCAGACAATACAGAACTGAAAACGGTTGAACAAAAAGCCAGTTACACCCTCGGAGCAGATCTCGCGAAGAACTTTATTCAGCAAGGAATCGATATCGATAATGATGCGTTGCTAATGGGGTTTGAAGACGCCCTGAAAGGTCGCCCTTTAAAGCTCACGCAACAAGAGATGAATGACGCTATTGAAGCCTTTAAAAAGAAAATTATGGCGCAAAAAATGGCTGCTTTTAAAGCACTCTCCGAAGCCAATAAGGTCAAAGAAGCTGCCTTCTTCGCCGAAAATAAGGGAAAACCTGGCATTCACACCACCGCCAGTGGCTTACAGTATAAAATTATCAAAGAAGGCAAAGGGCCTCATCCTACTGATGACAGCACCGTGATTGTACACTATGAAGGTCGTTTGTTAGATGGTACCGTTTTCGACAGCTCTTATAAGCGCGGCACCCCCCTTAAGTTTCAGTTAGACAATGTGATTCTGGGCTGGAAAGAGGCAATTAAAATGATGCGTCCAGGCAGCATTTGGGAAATCTACATCCCATCCAAGCTTGCCTATGGTGAAAAGGGCGCTGGTAAAGTGATTGGGCCTAACGAACCGCTTATCTTTAAAGTTGAGCTGCTCACCGTTGAAAACCCTGAGAAAAAAGAGACAAAATAAGCGAAAAAGCCTATAAAAAAGCCCGTACCATAAGATACGGGCTTTCCCAATAAAACCAAACTGGAACAACATAAGCTCTTCAAAAGGAGGTTGTTATACTTAAAAAGCAAAACAACTTGGAAATAATTATATATAAGAATTTCATAATATCAAACTATTTTTATATCAACTTCCCCTAATCTTTTTTATCCCCTTTTCAAAAATTTCTTTTCTCTCGGAATGCGTGAAGCGCTCAAAATCTTTTGTACGGCTAAACCTGATCTAAAAATCGATAAACTTCATCCCAACAACAATCGTGGCGATCCCTAAAAGAGCCACCCACAGTGCAGAGTGATAGGTGTTCTTGGGCTGCCCAAACCAGAGTGCATACATCGCTTTTGATAAATTATTACTACCCGTAGCAATCATAATCGCTGCCAAAATATAGGATTCAGTGATTGAATAGTGTCCGGTCAAAACTGAAAGAATAAAAGGGTCTGTATCCGTTAAACCAATAACAAAAGCGAGCAGCTCCAGTCCTTCTAATCCATAATATTGGGTGACAAAATGAGTCAACGCCATCATTACCACAAATATGAATGCAAAAATAAAGGCCGTTGTCAGCTCTAAAGGGTTTTGGTCTGAAACTTTTAAGGTGTCATGAGCGTTCTGCTCTTTCTTTAAATAAAAAAATGAAATTAACAACCCCACTCCAGCAAAAGTCAGAAAGGGGATAAACAACATTTTACCCACCTCGACATTGAATACCCATGCGATAATCAATAACCTTAAATACATCACTGAAGTGGCGGCAATAATTGCCGCATCAATCACTGAGTCGCCTTGCAACTCCCTTGCTTTTCTTGCCAACACCACTGTGGTAGCAGTTGAAGAATATGAGCCCCCTAGAATCCCTGTCAAATAATACCCTTTGGAGGGGAAAAAATATTTTTGCATGAGATAGCCGGCATAGCTAATGCCAGAAATCAAAACCACCGCCAGCCAGATTTTAAAGGGTGAAAGAGGGATATAAGGAATGATTTTACTGTCTGGTAACAGCGGTAAAATCACCGCCGAGAGTAAAATCATTTTGCTTAACGTCTCAAACTCTTCCGTATTCACTTTTTTGGCAAATTTATCTGCCCGTTTATCGACATTCAAAATAAACACAATCGTGACAAACAAAAGCGCCGTCATCCACAAAGATTGCATTTGAATAATCGGACCAAATGTATAGACCAGAACCATGACCACAAAGAGCACAATACTGTGCTGATTCTGTTTTAGCAGTTGTTGATAGAGCAGCGCATAAAGAAGGGTAATCGCAAGCAATCCCAAACCGTAGAGCAGGTGATACTTAACATCTATTTCAAACAGTACGAAGCCCAACACACCGATAAAACTAAAGGTGCGAACATCTCCGAAAAAAAAGAACGTTTTTCTAGAGTCATGCAAGTGATGAGCCCGATAAGATTTGACTTCCAATCCCACCAGAAAGCTAAAAGCGACAACCACTAAAAAATGAATAAAATTCATATCCAAATTCATGGATAAATCAACCCTTTTTCATAGCAAACTTGATCAAATTGACACACGACCATGTGGTCATAGGCTAATAATTCATGGTTTTTATCGGGATAATCTACTTGAGATAAAAAGTGCTTAATGACATTGATGCGAGCCGTTTTTTTATCATCGGTATGCACAATATACCAAGGCGCAAACACAAATGAGGTGTGATTAAACATCTTATCCCTCGCTTCTGAGTAGGCTTGCCAATATTTTTGCGCCTGCTCATCAATGGGACTGATTTTCCACTGTTTGAGCGGATCCTTTTTGCGCGCTTCTAATCGTCTGGCTTGCTCTTCTTTTGAGATATCGAGGTAGTATTTAATAAAAATCATCTCGGAATTGACCAAGAGATGTTCAAAATCTCCAACATCGCGCATAAAGGCTTTGTACTCTTTTGGGCTGCAAAAATGCATCACCTTTTCAACACCCGCACGGTTATACCAACTGCGGTTAAAAAAAGCCATTTCACCCCCTACCGGCAACTCTTCAACATAGCGCTGGAAGTACCAAGATTTTTGATCTCGATCACTGGGTTTCCCCAAAGCCACGACACGCGCCTCTCGAGGACTTAAATGTTCAATAAAACGCTTTATGGTGCTGTCTTTTCCCGCCGCATCTCGCCCTTCAAAAATGACACAGACTTTCAGCTCCTTGGCAATTACCTCTTTTTGGAACTTGACCAATTCCACTTGCAAGTCATAAAGCGTTTCTTTATAAGTTTTTTTATCCATTCAGTCCCCTTAAAGTATTTCCTCACCATAACGCCGTTCATAATATCGAATCACCAGACGCTTCACGGCATCATTGAACACAAACCAAACCGTCACATACCCCCACAAAAAGAGCGCCCACTGCCAATTGACGGGTGTCATTAAACCAAACGGATAAACAGCAATCACCGTCCCAATCACCGCAGTTACCATGGTGGCACTAAACAGCTGCCACGATGGAAAAGGACGTTTAAAAAACCAATCCGCAATCCGGGTGGTAAAAATGGTCAAATGCCCTGCCAAAATCAGCTTAAGGAAAAACAGTGTCTGCACAAATCCCAAAAACGCTTCTTCATTATTCATATCCACCCAAGTGGGGACATCGGGTAAAAAGCCAGCTGACTCCGGGTGCGTTTTGAGGTAAACCATGGCGAGATAAAACAGTAAAAAAGAACTGAGAACGCCCGCTATCCCCAGCCAGCTGGAGAGCACAAAAATCTGTTTCATATCCCAGCGCACCGGTTTCTCTTCTACCTTTGTATTATCATAGGCGATGGCCATAATGGGAATATCGTTTAACAGTGCCAATAAAATAATCATAATGGCTGTAATGGGATAAAAATCAAACACCACAATAGCCAATGTCATAAACATTAAAATGCGGATGGTTTCTGCGATGCGATAAACCACATAACTTTTCATGCGTTCAAACACTATCCGCGCCTGTTTAATCGCATCCACTATGACACTCAAACCGGGTGCCATCAACACAATATCCGCCGCTGCACGCGCAGCATCGGTTGCACCGCTGACGGCAAACCCACAATCCGCTTTTTTCAAGGCGGGGGCATCATTCACCCCATCTCCTGTCATCCCTACAATGTGATTCGCTTTCTGCAACTCATCCACAATAAAGTATTTATCTTCTGGGAAAACCTGTGCAAATCCATTGGCCTTTTCAATAATTTCAATAATCTCACTTTCGTGCTGCTTGACGCTGCCCTTAGGCAAGGCTCGAGAATCCAGCTCTTTTTGTACATTGGAAACAATTTCTTCCACCTGCTGTTGCAAACGAGTTTCATCCACCTCTTTTTGCAAGGTTTTAAGTATGGCTTTAGAAATGACTTCTGATAAGAAAAGATACTCTTGGGTGCTTTGCCCCTTCAGCTCTTTAATATTTCGAATATCTTGTCCAATGCCTAATATACCTGCAATGTATTTAGCCACCGCAATATTGTCTCCAGTGACCATTTTCACCGAGACGCCTTTGGCATTAGCTTCGGCAATCGCCTGTTTGGAGTCTTCTCGCGGCGGATCAAAAAGCGGAATTAAGCCCACAAAATGATAATGCTCTTCTTCGCAATTTTTATAGGCGACCCCGAGCGTCCGAAACCCTTTATTAGCAAAGGCCTCTACCTGCTGATAAGCCGCTTCTTCATCAAACTCACTCGGATCACATAACGCAATAATGACCTGCGGTGCCCCTTTGGTATAAATGCGATCATTTTCATAAATCGCTTCTGTTTTTTTATGCACCGGATCAAAAGGAATAAATTTTTTCAATTTCACCTGTTGCAATTGATCCGCTAAACCATGCTGTTCGATATACTCAAAAATCGGTTTTTCAATGGGATCTTCATTCTCTTTTTTACTGGCATAGGCCGCATAAAGCATTAAATCCTGTTCGCTATACGGTTGTACCACATAGGGGTCAGATAGACTCATCCGGTTTTGAGTCAAGGTACCGGTTTTATCTGAGCAGAGTATGTCCATCCCAGCCGCCTCTTCAATGGCTGACAGCTTGGTCACAATCGCCTGTTTGGCCGCCAATACCCGCGCGCCAAGCGCCATCGTCACTGTCAATACGGCAGGCATCGCCACAGGAATGGCAGAAATGGTCAAAATTAGCGCAAAAACCAGCAACTCCAATACCGGTTCATGATTGCTGACACCATGCCAGATAATCACAGCAATCAATACAAGGGTAATCAAAATCAAAAAGTCCCCGACTTTGATCACCATCTTTTGGAAGTGTCCCTGCTCTTGTTTCTCCGCCTGGGCGACCAAACCGACCGTTCGTCCAAAATAGGTATTTTTGCCCGTAGCCGTCACTTTGGCGACCATCTCTCCTTGTTTAATAATGGCATTGGCATAGAGGGCATCACCCGGGCGCTTATTGACCGGCAGTGACTCTCCCGTCAAAGCCGACTGATCCACTTGTAAAAAGTCTCCCCCTCCTATGAGCTGACAATCGGCTGGGACAACATCCCCAATTTTTAATTTGATAATATCGTCAGGCACCACTTCTTTGGCATCAATGGTCTGCCATCTCCCTTCACGCAACACCAAAGCTTTACGAGCCAATTTCTTTTTCAATACTGCAATGGCACTCAACGCCTTGGACTCCTGATAAAAGTCCACAAACGCATTGACCAACAACATGAAGATAATGACCGCAAAATCCTCCCATCTCTGCGCAATGGCAGACAGAACAGCGGCCGTCTCAATCATCCAGGGAATTGGGCCCCAAAAACGCCGGAAAAGTCGATGCAGCCAACTCTCTTCCTTTTCATTGATTTCGTTATAGCCAAATTTTTTCAGGCGGGCTTGCACCTCTTTTTCGGTCAATCCAGTTAAATGGTCATCCAACGTATTACTCATGAGGGTCACCTATACTTGAAGGCTTAAAAATGCGGTTTAAAAAGTTTATATATTGATTATATACTTAACAAATGTCACTGAAAGTGAAAATTTCCTGGTTAAAAATACAAAACTGACACGCCAGTTCCGCTTAGAATGTTTATTTAGAATACCTAAATTCAAGCTATCAGAGGAAATCAAAATGGTCGAATTTTTAAAAAAAGCCATGAACTGGGCATTAACCAAAGAAGCAGAAGCGGCGCGAAACTGTGCGATTGATCCTGAAGAAATTGATCAGCAGATTCAGATTATCGAAGCGAAAAGAGCTGAAATTCGTAAAAAATTTGAAGAAGATGATGCAGAGTTAGCGCACATTCTCAAACGCTTAAAACTCATCAAAACCAATGCCCAAAACTGCAAAGAGATTTAAAAATGCCTACAGTCATCGAAGCAATATTTTTTGGATTTAGAGCCATTCTAGATTATCAACTCATCAAGCGCGCCTTGCTCATTGGTTTAGGGGTCATACTGGCTTGGATCTTTTTCGGCTATCTGATCTGGGATCCGCTGATTGCCATTACCCAATTTTTTATCAACCTCGTGCCATTTGCGATGCTGCGCTACAATGGCGCCTGGATTGTCTCATCCTTTTTATGGTTTAGTTTGGTGCTCATCACCTTCTCCCTGATTGTCACTTTTTTTGGCAATATGATTTTAGAGCGAGTTTCCAAAAAGCAATTCAGCACCATTTCCCTGTTAATTGTATTTGCCAGTGCGCTATTTTGGTTATTTATTTGGTTCACTGAAGGGGCATTGATTCATCAACAAATTGTCAAAATGCTTAATTGGTTTCCATTTGAGACCGTTAAAGAGACGCTGGCTGATTTAATGGCTGTTTATATTCTCTATTCAGGTATCGTCGTCACCATGCTGTTTATTACCAGCTTTTTCAGTCAACAAATATTGGAATATGTTCGCGAAAAATACTTCCCTGATGAATTTTTTCTGGAAGAGAATAAAATTAAAGCGACAGAAAACCGGCTGCGGGACATTCTGATTTATGCTGTTATTTCCATTCTCGCCTTCCCTATCCTGTTTATTCCCATTATTAATATTGTGTTTCTGCTTGGATTATGGATATGGTTGATTAAAGATACTTTCATTAACGATAGTGCCAAACTGGTCATTCCCAAAGAAAAGAGAGGAGAACTGGCTAAACATAAATGGGGGCTCTATGTCATTAGTGGCATTGCAGCCCTGTTTAACTTTTTACCTCTCTTTAATATCTTTGGCCCCTTTTTTGGCGAAATCGCCTCTTTCTATTATTTAAGTAACCTTAAAAAATTGTAAGGGAAGTTGGTTTTTATTTGCGGTTTAATGGTTCTGTGAGTAAACAGGCGCAATAAAACTTCAATCATAAAGGCAAGCAAGAAGCCTAAAGCGACATATTCTCCGACACCTGGAATATGTTGATTGGTATAGTGCAGAGCCAAACCAATCGCTGCCAACATGGTGAAGATGGCCAAAACCAATAAAGTGGTCGAAGCCCCTGTCTGTTTGCGTTTAAATAGATGCCCGGTATGCACCAAAGCATGCACAAACAACATGGAGATCGATCCAATGGCGGCAATCTCTTTCAGCTCAAAAAAGAGTATTAAAAATGCAATTAGCGCTGCACTGATCAACAACCCTTCGGTGGAGTGGTAAACATTCCTTTTATACTCTTCTGGCAGCTCACCATTTTTCGCCATATCATAGGTCACATTAGTGACCGCATAGAGATTGGCATTAATGGATGAGGCGGTTGAAATCAAAGCAGCCACTGCCATCAGAACAAAGCCTACCTCACCAAACACCGGCTTGGCAGCTTCTGCCAAAGCATAGTCCTGCGCGGCAATAATTTCATCTAATGTTAAATTACCGAACACTGCAAAAGTCACCGCCACATAGAGTGCCATCACCAACACTATCGCAAGCATCATCGCCTTCATCATCAACTTAGCAGGATTAGCCATATCCTCTGCCGTATTGGTAATGACTCGAAAGCCTTCATAAGCAAAAAAGGTTAGTGCAATGGCCGAAAATACATTTAACACCGGCGGGGCATCTTTTAATGAGAGGTAATCCGTATGAATGTAAAAAGAGACAGCAACGGTAAAGATCAAGATAATAGAAAGTTTAAAAATCACAATGACATTTTCACTGCGTGCAATCAGTGTGCTGCCTGCTAAATTAATCACCACAAAACAACAGAGAATGATTAACGCAAAAATATCTGCATAGTCTTCATTATGAGCGGGTAACATCATTGATGCATAGGTTCCAAAGGTTTTGGTGACCATCGCCAAAGCGACAATGGCCGATAGATAAAACAGCACAGAGACAGAACCAGAAAAAACCCCTTCCCCGTAGCATTGTACCAAATATTCTACAATCCCACCGCGACTGGGAAAAGTCGCCGCCAATTTGGCTAAAGAGTAGCCGCTAAGCAGTGCAATCAGGCCGCCAAAAATAAAAGAGAGCCAGACTAAATTACCCGCAATAGCCCCCGCTTCCCCCAGCAAAACAAAAATGCCCGCGCCAACCATTGAGCCAATCCCTAAAAAGACCGCACTCCAAAGGCCAAAGGCTTTCTCTTTTTGCATGATGCGCTCTCCTTTGAAAAACTTAACGTGGCATCATTGGCAAAAATACTGCACCAAAAATCATGCCGAGAACCATATACACCACGCCTAAGATAAACAGCGCAGGAATTGAAGCCAGCGACAGTTTAATCAAAAAAACCACCAGATCCCAAAAGGGAATATCTAAACCCTTAATCACCACTTCTTTTTGATGCTCTTCAACCATCTTTTCCTCCTTTAAATTGTCCATATTAACAAGTGGATTATAATCACATTTAAAGTGCTTTAAGCGCTTTTTCTAAGCGTTGAATCGAAACCGGTTTAAGTGTTTTCATCGGCTGCGCAAATAGGCTAATTCTTAACTCCTCCAACTGCCAACGCAACTCAATAAACTCAGGATTTTTGGCATAAGTCGGTTCAGCTTGCCTCTGTTCAAACTGCGCTAATAACGGTTTTAGAGTACGCAATGTTTGTAGGTCTTTGTTCGGATCTAAATCTAATTTCTCCAGCCGTTTTTGCAACCCTTTTAGATAACGCGGCAGTTGTGCCAACCAAGGATCGGGGGTTTCAGCGACAAAATTAGGAGAAATTAATGTCTCCAGCTGATGGCGAATATCTTCTAAACTCTCTAATGCAGCGAGCCAGCGGGGATTGATTTTGCCTTTCAGCTGTTTGGCCAATTTTTGATGTTCCGTTAAAATCTCACTGACCAACTTTGCTAATTTTTGCGATTCCGCCACCCAGTGACTGCGTACCTGTTCCACCGCCTGTTCAAAGGCTTGTTGCGTGCGGATCTGCCCCGGCTCGGGAACTAATTGCCGCAAAGCGCGCTGTACCACTTGTTGGGTTAAATGTTCGCAGCTCCCATAAGGGGCAAAACAGAGACAGGCTTTTTGTAGAGGCAGTTGCCTTTGTAGGTATTTCACCTTATCTGGCAACTGCTGCTGAATCAGTTTTAACACGGCTTGGGCATGCGCTTCAGCAGCCAATGCTGGGTCTGACATTAAGGTCAATACCACTTGATCCGCTTCCACTTTTAAAGTGGGATAAGCTTTGATTTGTCCGCCTTTCGTTTGCAGGGTTTCGGAGTCGGCTAAGTCGCCAAAATCCCAGATAGTCACAGTTTTTTGCGCAAACTGGCTCACCGAATGCTGCGCTATTTTTTGATCGACCAGATGTTGATAATCCGCTTTCAATTGCTGTAGATCTTCACTTTTTGCCAGCACCTTTTTGCCATCATCGGATTGGAGAATAAAGAAAGGTTTGAGATGATTTGGCAGTTTGACCTGTGCAAAGTCCTCTGCCTTCACCGGTTGCTGGCCGATTCGATTCAGTGCCCAAACAAGTTGCTCTAAAAAATTACCGCGCTTAGGATTTTCTGGCGCCATCTGCTGCCACACCCGTTCTGCCGTTTGCGGTACGGGTACAAACTGTTTACGTAAACCTTTAGGCAGACTTTTAATATAAAAGGCAATTTTCTCCTTAATAAACCCCGGCGTAAGCCACTCAAACTGTTGCGGCTGCACCAAATTTAAGTTACTGACTTTTAAGTGAAAAATTACCCCATCCTCAGCTTTACGTGGATCAAAGTGATAATCCACCTTAAGCTGCAGCTGGTTTTTCAACGTCACCTGATTGGGATAGGCTTTCAGTACCTCTTCAGATACCTGTTGTTTTAGCAGATCTGCTTCGCTTAAATAGAGCGATTGTTCGACTTCAGGCGGCGCATTTTTTACCCACTTTTCAAATGCCGGCTGACTGTAAATCGTCTCGGGAATTTTTTCTGCATAAAATTCATATAAAACCGATTCATCGACCAAGTAATCCGGACGCCGTAGCTTATGCTCCAACGCTTCAACCTGCTGAATCAGCTGTTGATTGTGACGATAAAAAGGCAGACGTGTATTCACTTCCCCTTGCGCCAGAGCTAACAAGAAGATTTTGTGTGACTCTTTGGGATCAATCGGACCGTAATTAATTTTTCGGCGATTGATAATTGGTAATCCGTAGAGGGTCACCGACTCATAGGCGCCGACCTGCCCGCGCTTTTTCTCCCAATGTGGATCTTGGTAACTGCGTTTGATCAAATGTTTGGCCAAAGCTTCCACCCAACGCACATCAATTTCGGCATTGGTACGCGCATAGAGTTTTGTGGTCTCCACCAACTCGGCAGACAATAACCACTTTGGCCGCTTTTTAAACAGTACAGAACCGGGATGAATAAACAGCTTGGTATTGCGCGCACCCGTATAGCTTTTGTCCTTTTCATCCCCGCGCATGGCGATATTGTCCAACAATCCAGCCATCAGTGATTGATGAACCGCAATGCTGTGCAGGTCGGATAATCGATCATGCACCACGCCGGTTTTGGGATCTTTGACCTCTTCTAAAAGATGCAGCGGTTTCGGATGCAACCCAATGCGTTTTAAACTGGTTTCCAATTGGAAAAACAAATCATGCCATTCACGCATGCGTAAATAATTCAGGTAATTGGTTTTACACAGCTTACGCAGTTTATTTTGACTTAGATGGCGTCTTTTCTCTTCATAAAAGTGCCAAAGATTGAGAAAAAATAGAAAATCCGAACGCGGATCTTCCCATTTTTTATGCGCCTGTCGTGCGGCTTGCATATTGCTTTCATTGAGATCCCTTGGGTCTTGCATACTCAACACCGATGCAATCACCAATACTTCTGTCAATACGCCACGCTTTTCTGCTTCCAACACCATTTTGGCAATAGAAGGGTCTACCGGCAGCTTGGCAATCTGCCGCCCTTGTGGCGTCAGTTTACGGTGTGCATCCATGGCGCCTAAGGCTTGCAGATGACGATAACCATCATTCACCGCCTTCTCTTCAGGGGGCTCAATAAAAGGAAAACGTTTCACATCGCCCAACTTCAATTGCGCCATCTGTAACAGCACGGTCGAAAGCGCAGTACGCTTTATTTCTGGATCGGTAAAAGGCGGACGGGACTGAAAATCTTCTTCACTGTAGAGTCGAATACAAACTCCCGAGCTCACCCGTCCGCAACGACCTTTTCGTTGGTTGGCGGAGGCTTGTGAAATTTTCTCCACCGGCAACCGCTGCACTTTAGAACGCACACTGTAACGGCTGATGCGACTAAGTCCAGGGTCTATCACAAACTTAATACCTGGCACCGTGAGCGAAGTTTCCGCCACATTGGTCGCCAAAATAATGCGCCGCTTTTGTGACGTTTGAAAGACTTTATTCTGCTCACTCATAGACAAGCGCGCATAGAGGGGAATGACTTCCGTATCTTTTAAATTTTGCTTACGCAGCGCTTCGGCGGTCTCTTTAATGTCCCGCTCCCCCACCTGAAAGACCAACACATCCCCAAAAGGATCTATCTGTTGCAATTCATCCAACGCATGTAAAATACCGGTGGTCATGTCCTGCTCAAACTCATTCCCTTCATCATCGGTATAGGTGGCTAAGGGACGATAGCGCACTTCCACTGGATAGGTACGTCCGGAAACTTCAACCACCGGTACTTTTTGATTGGGAACTTCCTCCTGAAAAAACTCGGCAAATCGATTGACATCAATGGTGGCCGAAGTGATGACCACCTTTAAATCTGGGCGCTTGGGGAGCAGCTTCTTTAAAATGCCCAATAAAAAGTCGATATTGATGCTGCGCTCATGGGCTTCATCAATAATAATGGTGTCATACTGATTGAGATAAGGATCATTCTGCACTTCAGCCAATAAAATCCCATCGGTCATCACTTTGATTAAGCTGTCAGACTTCACCTGATCATGAAATCGCACTTGATAGCCCACTAATTCGCCCAACTGCGAACCGAGCTCTTCCGCAACCCGCTCAGCCACACTGCGCGCAGCGAGACGACGTGGCTGAGTACAGCCAATACGCCCAGCCACACCTTGTCCGGCCTCTAAGCACATTTTCGGAATCTGTGTGGTTTTACCTGATCCCGTCTCTCCGGCAATCACCACAACCTGATGATTTTTTATCAGTTGAATTAGCGCTTCACGCCTTTGCGCCACCGGTAGATTTTCGTCATAAACAATGGGTTGTGGGACCTTTTGCTGACGTTGCTCCGTCAACGCTATGGATTGTTTGACTTTTTGTTGCCAAATTTCCCAGTCCTGCTGCCATTTGGCTTGTTGCTCAGGGTTTTTAATGCGCTTTTTCTGCTGCACTAGGCGCTGAAACTGATATTTGAGACGATGCCGATCCCGAATTTGACACCTTTTTAATAAGGCTTCTAAGTGTTCTGGAGATTGCAACGCCTCAAGCATAAAAATATTTTCTAAGGACATAAATTTAGTTGATTTTTAGTGTATTAAAAGTGATAATTTGTCGATTGGACCATCTGGAATTGCTTAAAGAGAGGTATTGTAATATGAAAATCCGTCAACTGTTTGATTATGACACCTGGACCTACACCTACATTATATGGGATGAAGTCACCAAAGAAGCAGCCATTATCGACACTGTGCACGAACAAGTTGAGCGAGATCTACAACATATTAAGGAATTGGGGTTAAATGTAAAATACCTATTGGAAACCCATATCCATGCCGATCATATTACCGGTGCCGGCCCTTTAAGAGAAGCAACAGGGGCCAAAATTGTCGTGCATAAAAATTCAGGGGCGGAATGTGCGGACATTCTAGCAGATGAAGGTGATACTTTTAAATTAGGCGATCAGGTGATTACTGTATGGCATACGCCTGGCCATACCAATAATGATATTACCTATGTCATTGATGGCGCAGCTTTTACGGGAGATACGCTCTTTGTCCGTGATTGTGGTCGTACGGATTTTCAATTAGGCAGCACTCAAGCGATGTATGCTTCTTTACATCGTCTTTTTAATGACCTACCGGATGAGACACGGGTTTTCCCTGCTCATGATTATCAAGGTTTTACGCAAAGTACCATCGGGGAAGAGAAAAAATTTAATGTACGCATTGGCAATAACCGATCTTATGAGGAGTTTGAAGCCATTATGGACAATCTCAATCTGCCACGGCCACGCCTTATTGATATATCCGTTCCGGGCAATTTAAAATGCGGCAATATTGATTAACCTCTATTAATCATAAGATAAAACCTTAGCCCGGTTTATCCGGGTTTTTTATTATTTTTGATTTTACTTATGGAGTACTTATGAAAATACGCTTAACAAATCTTTTATTCCTCCTGATTATTTTCCTGGTCTTTGGGCTATACTGGTTCATTCCGCCTGCGCCTACCACTCAGACAAATCAGCCTACAGATTTACCGGAAAAAGCACCCGTGCAAAAGGTAGCGCAAACAGCTGCGCCTGCCATTCAGACAAATCAGCCTACAGATTTGTCGAAAAACGCACCCGTGCAAAAGGTAGCGCAAACAACAGCACCACATTCTCAAGCAAATCAGCCTACAGAATTGCCGAAAAAGACGACTACTCAAAAGGTAACGCAAAAACCACTGACCCCTATTCAGCTAAAAAAACAAAAGTTTTTTGAGTTGATGTATCCCAAAATTGAACAGGCCAATCTTGAGATTATGCAAGATAGAGCTTGGATTGCGTCACATCCCTATGAAGAGAACCATCCAAAATGGCAGCGGTTGATTCAGTCTTATGCCGTAAAAACTCAAGGCAAAAGTACCGATGAAATAAAACAAGCTTTACTCTATAAAGTGCTGCTTATTGCGCCCTCAATGGCTTTAGCTCAAGCGGCAAACGAAACCGCTTGGGGCACCTCACGTTTTGCAAAACAAGGCAACAACTACTTTGGTCAGTGGTGTTTTAAAAAAGGCTGCGGTATTGAACCCAGACAGATGGATCCTAAACGTTACCACGCTGTCAAAAAGTTTGATTCTATTCTCGATTCAGTTCGCAGCTATATGTTAAACATTAATTCACATCGCGCATACAAACCCGTGAGAGATATTCGCTGGGACCTGATCAAACAAGCGCATAAATTCCCCTATGGCATCTATTTAGTAGAAGGGCTGATTAACTACTCTCAACGAAAAGAGGTCTATGTACGAACACTGAAATCCATGATTCGTCATAATAAACTGAAAAAATATGATGACAAATTACGGGAGATCTTGAAAATGCAGGAATTGACACAATAGTAATATTTTCTATTCATCCATTTTTAACAACACACTTTTTAGGAAAACCATGGATACAACCACTAGCTTAATTATTATTGTTTTATTGTTGATCACCAATGGCTTTTTTGTTGCCGCAGAATTCGCCCTGGTTAAAGTGCGAATGGGAAAGGCGGAAACTTTTGCTAAAGAAGGTGGCTTAACGGGCAAACTCCTCCTAAAGATTAAAAACAATTTGGAATCCTATCTGGCAGCCTGTCAGCTTGGGATTACCATGGCCTCTCTTGGCTTAGGATGGGTCGGAGAGCCCGCTGTTGCCAAACTTCTAGAGCCGTTGTTTCACAGCATCGGTATGCCGGAAGAAATCTTGCATCCGACCGCCTTTCTAATCGGCTTTATTCTCTTTTCTTCTTTGCATATTGTCATAGGTGAGCAAGTACCGAAAACTTTTGCCATTCGCAAACCGGATTCGGTTTCACTTTGGGTGACACTTCCGCTTGAAGGCTTTTATTGGATAAGTTACCCCTTAACGAAAGCGCTTCACTGGGCTTCAGGGTCTATCCTGCGTGCAATGGGAATTAAAGAAGCCTCTCATGAAGAGATCTTCAGTGCGGAAGAGTTGAGCGAGTTGATTGAAACCGCCTCAGAACACGGTACGGTGGATGACTCTAAAGCCGATATGATTCAAAACATGTTTGAATTTGATAATCGCATTGTGCGCGATATTATGGTGCCGCGCAATCAAGTGGACTATGTGGATTTACAGCAACCACTTGAAGATATTTTAAATCGCATCAAAAGCAAAGGACATTCTCGCTTTCCACTGACTGATGGGGGCTTAGAAAATCCTATTGGCGTCCTATTGGTCAAAGATTTGACCAGTCAAATATTGGATCACAAAGAGGTGACCCATGAATTACTGAGAAAAATCGCACGGGAGCCATTGATTATCCCTGAATTGATGGGGTTACAAAAAGCCTTTGATGAAATGCGCTGTAAAAATGCACATATGGCTTTTGTTATTGATGAACATGGGGCTTTCTCCGGCTTAATTACCATGGAAGACTTGATTGAGGAAATTGTTGGAGAAATTGCCGATGAACTGGATGATGAAGTGGTTCATGTGCATCAAGAAAATGAAAAAGTTGATATTTACCAAGGTTTCGAAGTCGATGGGTTAACGCCAATTCATGAATTTGAAAAATTGACCCATACCAAATTTAGTGAACCTTTAGATGTCAGTACCCTTTCAGGACTGATTATGCTAAAGCTCAATGGACTGGCCAATGTTGGCGATACCATTGAGTATGACGGTTGGTTTTTTAAGGTGCTGGAAATACAAAACCACCGACCAGAAAAAGTGTTCGTCAAAAGACTGACTGAGGCTGAACAGCAAACTTCTGAAGAAACCAACTAATTAACACATCGCAGTACCCAAGAGAAAAGGAACACACCATGCAACAAGAAGAAATTTTACGCTCTAGAGAAAAGCAGCTACTTGAACTACAGGCGCTGCTTGAACAGAACAAACCTTCTGAGGTGTGTGCTTTTTTCAAAGAACACACCCCAGCTGAAATTGCCAACCTACTGGAATCTTTTCCAATTGAAACGCGTCTAAAGCTTTGGCAATGCATTCCTGAAGAGGAACGAGGCGAAGTACTGGCCGAGCTCAGTGATGACGTCCGAACCACTTTAATGGAGCAGATGGATTCGGAAGATGTGACCGAAGTCACCAAAGATTTGGATGCTCAAGAGATCTCTGAAATCCTAGATACGGTGGATGAAGAGATTAAAGAAGATGTGATCAATCAGCTCGATGAAGAGACTAAAGAGCAGGTTGAAAAACTACAATCCTATGATAAGGATGTCGTGGGTCACTATATGGACCCCGAAACGGTCAATGTCAAAGAAGATGTCACCCTTGAAACCGTTCAGCGCTTTGTGCGCATGAAAGATCTGCTCGACGACGAAACCCAAGAAATTCTGGTGGTCGATAAGGCAGGACATCTAGTGGGCACGATCAGTCTGGTGGATTTAATTAAATATCCGCAAGAAGATCTGGTCAAAGCGCATATGCGTCAACCCGTCGCGTTGATTGATACGATGGATATTCGAGACGCCGCCTCTATTCTGCGTGCCAAAGGGTTGCACTTTGCGCCTGTGGTAAATGAGGAAGGCAAGCTGGTCGGGCAGTTAAATATTGATGATATTATGGAAATCATCAGTGAAGATGATGAAGCCACCATGATGAATATGTCTGGGGTGAGTGAAGAGGATGATCTATTTGCCCCCATTCCAGAAACGGCTAAAAGTCGTGCTGTTTGGTTAGGGATTAATCTGGCGACCGCATTTTTAGCCTCATTTGTCATCGGTCAGTTTGAGGATGTTTTGTCCAAAGTGGTGGCACTGGCTGTATTAATGCCCGTGGTGGCCAGTATGGGGGGGATTGCCGGCTCGCAAACATTGGCCGTTGTGATTCGCGGTTTAGCTTTGGGACAAATTGGTGGGAATAACCGCTGGTGGTTATTTAACAAAGAACTGTGGGTGGGCTTAATTAATGGCGTCATTTGGGCCATTGTGGTTGCCGTTATTGCACAGTTATGGTTTAACAATACGATGATTAGTCTCGTGATCTTTCTAGCGATTATCATCAATATGACCATCGCTAATCTCTCAGGGATCGCGATTCCACTTTTACTCAAAAAAATGGGGATTGATCCAGCCCTCTCGGGTGCGGTGATCTTAACCACCATTACGGATGTTGCCGGCTTCCTCTCCTTCTTAGGATTGGCAACGCTGTTTATTTTGCATCAATAATAAAAAGCCATGCTTGTGCATGGCTTTTTTATTTATGAAAAGTCCATAAACTACTTCACATCCACGACTTCCACTTTATATTGCAAGGTCTTACCCGCTAATGGGTGATTCCCATCAAGATAAACCTTATCTTCTTCTACTTCAATAATACGGAAAACGATGGTTTCGCCCTCTGGATCTTCCGTTTCTACGGTTTCACCCACTTTGATTTCAACATTGTCGTCAAAATTCTCTGGACCTGCATACACAATCAAATCATCACTCACCACCCCATAGGCTTTTTCGGGTGGGATGGTGGCCTTAGCTTCAAAGCCAGGCTCTTCGCCTTCCATTAACGCTTCCAGCCCCTCAATAATCTGCTCTTCGCCATGAATATAATCGACCGGCTCTCCTTCAAAAGTGGACTCAATTAAGTTGCCCTCTTCATCTCTCAATTCATAATGAAAAGTAACGTGACTGCCATTTGTAATTCTCATTGTGCTTTACCTTGTTTTGTTAAAATGGTAATCGATCTTTTGATCAGTGATACATGAGCGAAAAACGCGATAAAATTTTTTGCCGTGGAATCACCTCATGTCTCATGCAAAGGTCTCTCAAATATTGTAAAGGAATAAAGCAAAGAAAATGCGTCAAATTGTACTTGATACGGAAACAACTGGTCTGCACCCTCATGAAGGGCACCGCATCCTAGAAATTGGAGCAGTGGAAGTCGTTAAACGTAAACTCACCGGTGAACACTATCATCAATATATCAACCCGCAGCGCGATGTCCCTCAGGAAGTGGTGCAAGTGCATGGGATTACCGAAGAATTTTTGGCGGATAAACCGACTTTTGCCGAAATCGTGGATGAGTTTATGGCTTTCGTCAGCGGCGCTGAATTGCTGATTCACAATGCCCCTTTTGATGTGGGCTTTATTAATCATGAACTCTCACTGCTGCAGCACAATCCATGGGGCAAACTTGAAGACCACTGCACCATTACCGATACGCTGAAAATGGCGCAAAAAATCTATCCTGGACAACGCAACACCTTAGATGCGCTCTGTCGACGCTTAGGCATTAATAACAGTCATCGTGAACTGCATGGCGCTTTACTGGATTCTGAGATTTTAGCCGATGTTTATCTCGCCATGACAGGTGGACAAACCGCCCTCTTTGATGGCGTGAGCGAAAGTACAGAACGGGTCAAAATGCACACTCAACGCACTTTCTCCGAGCCCTTGCCTGTGATTCAACCCACGCCTGAAGAGCTCAGTGCGCATCAAGCCTATTTACAAAAACTTAATGAAATCAGCGGTCAACCCAAGAATTGGTAACCCGATCGCCTGGTTTTAAGGTTGGCGTTGATAAAATCGCTAAAGAAGGATCCAACCGCGTATTAAACCAGCTCATGCCCCAGTGAACATGCGGTCCCGTAGCGCGACCTGTCTGCCCCACTTCGCCAATCGGCTCCCCTTTTTTAACTTTCTGCCCTTCTTTGACATACATTTTATGCAGATGCATCATGGTTGAACGTAACCCCCAACCGTGATCCACCATTAAAGTATGACCACTGAGTACCATATTTTTAGCCAGTGTCACCTCTCCATCAGCCGGCGCGACCACCAAGCGGCCAACGGGCGCGGCAATATCCACACCCAGATGCGGCCGACGTGGATGACCGTTTAAAATACGCTGAGAGCCATAAATGCCACTGATAATGCCAGAAGTCGGCCAAATGAAACCACTGTTAAAATAAGGGGTGGGTAATACAATGCGTCGCGCTTGTTTGGCCAAGCGAATGTCTTGCCAAATCTTTTTCAGCGTTTTTTTATCTGGCGTCACCTTATTCTTAGGCAAGCCATTAATGCGTTGTACCGTGTAATGACGCGGTTGGATCTTTAAGACAATCTTCTCAACAGGGTGCCCTGCTTGCAATCGAGTGATTACCTGTTTACGTTGTGCGTCCCGACCAAATCCGATTAAAATATGCCCCTCTTTATCCGCTTTTAACTGATGGCCATGATACTGCCACACCTGCCCAGGTTGTGTTTTTAAAATCACAAAGCCCCCCTGGGTTAAAGCTCCTTTTTCTACCTGCATCTCCGCCTGAGTCACCAGACTCCAAGCCATTAAACAGAAGAAAAGTCCCTTTTGAATCATCTTCATCTCTGTTTTTGTCCTTTAGACTGAGCGACCTTCTCATCCATCGCTTCATTGGCTAATTCATCCACCCGTTCATTTTCTGGGTGTCCGCTGTGTCCCTTGACCCAATGCCAATGGACGGTATGGGGGGCAATGGCCTGATCCAGCCGTTGCCAGAGTTCTTTATTTTTCACCGGTTTATTCGCCGCTGTTCTCCAATTTTTTTTCTTCCAATTTTGAATCCACTGCGTAATGCCACTTTTGACATATTGAGAATCCGTTGTCAAATCAACTTCACAGGGACGATTAAGCGCCTCAAAGGCCTGAATCGCAGCCATCAATTCCATCTGATTGTTGGTGGTGTGATCTGATCCCCCCTTTAATTCTTTGACCACATCTCCATATTTCAAAATCACCCCCCAGCCGCCAGGACCCGGGTTGCCACGACAACCCCCATCGGTATAAATTTCAACTTTGGGTAATGATTTATTTTGATCTGTCATAACGTTGTTCCTGGGTACGTGTCGAGTTAACAGCAACGCCTTTATTGACCGGGAGCCAATTTGCCAGACGCCAATTCAGTCCTACGGGTTTGGGTGATTCAACCCGCTTGCGCCCCACCACACAATAAAGATTGCCTAAATTGAGGCCGACCTTCTCCAGCCCTAGCTCCAAATTCTCCATAATCTTAAAGGACAAGCTCTCTTCTCCTTTTTCACCCCATCCCAAGCAGGTCACCTGACTGTATTCCGCGATTTCAATCTCATAGCTGAGTAGATTTAGCCAATCCACCACTCTGTCCATTTTCATAATATGGGCATTTTTGAAATTCACATCCCGCTTGACTAAACGCTGCTTTAAAATCGCACACCCTAAAGGATTAAACCCCGTGATCACCACGTGCCCTTCTGGCACCAAAATGCGGTCCACTTGGCGCAGCAGATGATAGGGATCTTCCACCGTTTCCAATGTATGCGGCATAAACACTACATCAATACTCTCTTTTTGAAAAGGCAGATAATCCAAATCCCCTTTGATAAAAAGCAGTTGCGGATAGACTGTCTGTTCTTCATCTAACAGGATTTTATTTTGCGTTCGACTCTTTTCCAAAAAAGAGTGAGGAGAAGGGTAAACCGCCCCAAGTTGAACAAGGTAGAAGCCAAATAAATGAGACAGCGCTCGCTCTACCAATTGCTGTTCTTGCTTTAGAAGTGAACGACCCGCTGTCGTCTGGAACCACTTTTGCAAAAACTGCTGAAATTTAAGGGACATCTGAAAACCTAAACTTAATGAGATTTGATAGAATTATACGGTAAACAGACAAGGACAGGGAAAAATGACGCCAACCACTGCCATCCCCATCACCGGCCTTCGCGCTTTAGAAGACAATTATATCTGGGTCATGCGACAAGCAGAGCATCTTTGGGTCGTCGATCCGGGGGAAGCACAGCCTGTTTTGGCGTTTTTACACAAAACCGGTACGAAATTAGCAGGTATTTTAGTCACCCATCACCATTGGGATCATACTCAAGGCATCGCCGAGCTGAAACACGCTTTTCCCGAATGTGAAGTCATCGCTTCTGAGAAAACACACCAGACACTGCCAGAACTGCCGATTTCTCATCAACTCAAACAGGGCGATAAAGTCGCTGTGGCTGGCACCCTTTTTGAAGTGATTGAAATTCCAGGGCACACTCTGGATCATATCGCTTTCTTCAATCAAGGTGACGGGAAAAGCCCGATTCTTTTTTGCGGAGACACCCTCTTTACCGCAGGGTGTGGGCGTGTGTTTGAAGGCACGGCTGAACAGATGGCCAATTCATTGCTCACTTTACGCCACCTCCCCGAACAAACTTTAATCTATTGTGGTCATGAATATACTTTGGCGAATATTAATTTTGCTGCGATTGCAGAACCAGAAAATCCGGCCATTCAACAGCGTCGACAACAGGTGATTGAACGTACGCTCAAAGGCCAACCCAATGTACCTGAAACGCTGGCCGTTGAAAAAGCCACCAATCCCTTTTTACGCTTTGACCTAGACCCCTTAAAGCAGACCTTATATAATAAACAGTCGCTTTGTTTTACCCCAGCTAAAGAAACCTTAAGCAAAGCCGAATTATTTGCCATTACTCGAGCATGGAAAGATCAACTAGATGCCACGGGTGAACTTGAAAGGATAGCGACTTAATCGTGTTTGTTTTAACCCCTCTGCTTTTATTTTTCCGTCAATCCCCGCAATTTTTTAAATCATTTGAAATGGTCAAAGCCTTAAATTTTCCCTTCATCCCATTCTCCCTGTTAGCTGCCGTCTTCTTAACTGGCTGCCAATCCCTGCCTACACAGCCAAAAACTGTCAGCCATACCGAGATTCATCCTTCCAGTCAGGATGATGTCACCGCTCCGACTTCTAAAAGTGCTGATCTTAACATCCATCAGACAACTCTAAATAAATCGATACAAAATGCTGTTGAATCCACACCTAAACCCAAAGCCTCCTTGGCTGATCTCTCTATCTGGCAAGAGCTGAGCAATCATTTTCAATTAACAGATAAATACAAAAACCAATATCAAAGTTACCTCAAATACTATTTACGCCACAAATCTTATCTAACGCGCATTTCAAAAAGAGCTAAGCCTTATCTCTATCATATTTTTCAGGAAGTCAAAAAACGCAATATGCCCTATGAAATGGTCCTGCTCCCTGCGGTAGAGAGTGGTTTTTCTCCAAAAGCCAAATCCTATCAAAGTGCAGCGGGACTCTGGCAGTTTATTCCTGGTACCGCCCACCTCTATGATCTAGATAAAAACTGGTGGTATGACGGTCGCATGGACATTCTTCACAGCACTGATGCGGCACTTGACTATTTGCAAAAATTGTATGAACTGAACGATCAAGACTGGTTATTGGCCTTAGCCTCTTATAATGCAGGCTATGGCAATGTGCTCAAAGCACAAAAAAAATTCCATCGTTACCATCCTAAGCAGAAAGCCGATTTTTGGGCAATTCGTAAATATCTCCCCAAAGAGACACAAAACTATGTGCCACAGCTGCTGGCAATCACCTACTTAATCAAACACCGTGATCAATATCAAATCGTTTTAGAAGATATTCCTAATAAACCCTTTATTGAAGTCATTCCATTAAAGCAACAAGTCAGTTTGGAAAAAGTGCGTAAAATTACAGGGGTGTCGAAAAAGTTAATGAAGCAGCTCAACCCTTGTTATCTGCGTCCAACAACCCCACCTCATGGCGATCATCACCTCGTGCTACCTAAAGCGTGCGCTGAAATTTTTAAAGAAAAAATGGCGAAAGATAAGAGCCTATTTAAAGTTCAGTGGGCACGACATAAAGTCCGTTCTGGCGAAAGTTTAAGCACCATTGCTCATAAATATCATACGTCTATTCGTGAAATTAAACGCATTAACCACTTGGACTCCAATCTGATACGCGCTGGAAAAATACTGCTGATTCCTTATCCCCAGCACTATGCCAAAAAACTCCCCCAAAAGTTACAACAAAAATACAATGGCGCTAAATACTATCATACCGTCAAACGTGGGGAATCGCTTTGGAGCATTGCCAATTACTACAACATTTCCACGCGCACGCTCTGCCGCTGGAATAATATTGGCATTCGCACCCCCTTACGTGTTGGACAAAAGTTAGAAATCCGCTCTGCAAACTATGGCAAAAAAATTGTCCATAAGCTGAAAAAAGGAGAAAGTCTCTGGCTTGTTGCAAAGCGCTATGGCACCACCACAACCCAGCTTGCCAAATGGAACCACATTAAACGCAACCAACTGCTCCAACCAGGTAAAGAGCTCATTGTTTGGCTGCCAAAACAGCCTCAGCAAGCTTCAAAAAAACCTGCCCCTAAAAAACGGGATGAAGTGCGTGCGCAAAACAAAACGAAACACGATAATCAGGTCTAAGCAACTCAGCCGATCTAATGATCAGAGGATAGCCAAATCAAACTGGCCATGCGACCGGTTTGGCCTTCTCGACGATAGGAGTAGAAAAGCGTCTCTTGCGTAAAAGCGTCTAGTCCACTGTCAAAAATGGTTTGCACCCCAGCACGTTTCAGAGCCAATTGACCAAGCCCTGCCAAATCTGCATAGGTTTTTCCAGCATCAAGCACGGAAAAATAGGCGCTGGTAGCGGGATCTTGAGTGACGAAAGCCTGCATCACTTCTTCCCCCACTTCAAAATTTGATTGCCGAATACAGGGTCCAATCCAAGCCACTAAATTTTCAGGCTTATCTGGTAACTGTGCGACGGTATTTTCAATGACACCATTCAGACACCCTTTCCAACCGGCATGAATTGCCGCCACCACAGTTTGCGCTTGATTGGTCACTAAAATCGGCATACAGTCGGCCGTCATCACCGCCAAAACGACATGAGGTTGATCCGTCCAACTCGCATCCGCTACAGGCGGTGGCTGCTGTGGGTCTTGGGGGGCATGAAAATAGACCCCTTTTATCGTATGTTGTTGATCCAGCCAGCAGACAGGACTGGGGATTTTGGCATTTTTTTGCAAAATTTGACGGTTTTTTTGCACAGCTTTTTCATCATCTCCGACATGCAAAGCTAAATTAAAGGTATCAAAAGGCGGTAAACTCACGCCACCTTGGCGCGTTGAACAGAGGGCTTGAACCCGACCTTCTCCAGAGGTCGATAGCTTCCAATTCGGTTGGATAAAGCAATCGACCTCCCTTATTCCGGAATATCTTGATCCGTCACCCATTCCACTTCTACGCCATAATCATAATCAAATTCATCATATGCACTGCAAGCATCTTCATAACGCTCAGTATCTTCTCGCAGCACTTCAAGTAATGCATAAAAATCATCGGGAACCGGTGCACGCCATGTCATCTGCTTGCCGCTAGTAGGATGGATGAGACTTAAACGACCAGCATGTAGCGCTTGACGACGGAAGTTCTGTAGAAACTCAATAAATGCTTCATCCATGCCTTTCGGAATGCGCAGCCTTTGACCATAGACCGGATCTCCAACTAAGGGATGACCAATCGAGGCCATATGCACCCGAATCTGATGCGTACGCCCGGTCTCTAACTGTACACGCACATAGGTGTGCGCACGAAAACGCTCCATCACTCGATAATGTGAAATCGCCGGTTTCCCACCCGAAACCACGACCGCCATTTTTTTTCGATCATGCGGATGACGACCAATGGGTTGGTCAATGGTACCGCCAGAAATAATATTGCCCACGGTCACTGCATCGTAAACGCGTTCCACTTCGTGGCGCTGCAGTTGATCAATTAAGTGGGTTTGCGCTTCAACCGTTTTCGCCACCACCATCAAGCCTGAAGTCTCTTTATCCAGACGGTGCACAATCCCTGCTCTGGGAACTTCTCGTAACTGCTCGTTATAAAAAAGCAGGCCATTCATTAAGGTCTGGTCAGGGTTGCCCGCTCCTGGATGCACCACTAAGCCTGCTGGCTTATTAATCACCATAATATCGGCATCTTCATACTCAATCTCTAAAGGGACCTCTTGGGCAACCACCTCAACGGTCTCTTCAATTTCAGCCTGTAGGATGACCTGCTCCCCTCCCAATACCGTTTGCCGCGGTTTTTTAATCGGTTCTCCGTCTAAACGCACAAGGCCTTTTTTAATCCACTCTTGAATCCGATTGCGAGAAAATTGTGGGAATAGTTCAGCCAAGGCGGCATCGAGTCGTTGCCCTTGTTGTGCGACAGGGATTTGTGCGGTTAAAGTTTGCGTACTCAAGTTTATCTATCCAATTTATGCTATGATATTTTGCTAAATTCAAAACGATATTGTAACCGAAATGAACAAATACCTGCTCCCGATCTTATTCGCACTCATGACAACGCTCACAGCCTGCTCCAATCTAGTAGAAAAGCCAGAAAGTGAATGGACAGCACAAGACTTTTATCAACACGCTAAAGAGGCCTTTGATACTCAACAGTGGGAAGCTGCGATTGATTATTTTGAAAAGTTAAAAGCTTATTACCCTTATGGTAAATTTGCCGAGCAGGCCTATTTAAGTTTAGCTTATGCCTATTACAAATTTGAAGAGCCCAAATCGGCCATTCAAGAACTGAACGAATTTATTCGCGTCTATCCCAAACATAAAGCACTGGCTTATGCCTATTACCTACGTGCACTTGCAGCAGACTCGATCAACCACAGCTGGTTTGACCAATATGTAACCGATCCAGCCAAACGGGATATGAAATCGACTCAAGAAGCTTATCAATACTATTTAAGCCTATTGAAACGATTCCCAAACTCTAAATATGCCGCAAAATCCCGCGAACGCCTAATCATCCTCACCAACCGTTTGGCCCGTCATCAATACCTTGTCGCCAAATTTTATTACGGCCGACGTGCCTATTTGGCCGCAGCCAATCGAGCCAAAGAGGTGGTTACAAACTATCCAACAGCGGTCGTGAATTTAAAAGCACTTAAACTATTAGCCGAATCCTATGAACAGTTGAAAATGGAAAAAAATGCAAAAGATGCTTGGCGGGTCTATCGCTACAACTTAAAACAGGACAAGCAATCTGCTGAAAAAAGTTAATTGGAAAAATAGAAAATGGTGCTCACTCAGTTAAATTAAAGCAGCCGCGCGTGATTTAAACATGCTGACGGAGAAACTTCTCTACTAATACGGCAGGTTTAGGTTTGGCATAGAGATAGCCTTGCAAATAGTCAATCCCTTTATTTTCCAATAATTTTTGATGCGCCTGCGTTTCTACACCTTCTACGACCACTTTTAATTTCAATGCACGACTCATGGCCACCACTGCCTCCACAATGGCTTGGTCATTCTCATCCACAACAATATCACGCACTAAGGACTGATCCACTTTAAGCTTGTCGACTGGAAAGCGTTTCAAATAAGAAAGTGAAGAATAGCCCGTTCCAAAGTCATCTATAGCAATGCTAATACCGCTACCACGAATCATCTCTAACAGCTCAATAGAAGAGTCTTCATAGCCCATAAAGTAACCTTCTGTCAGTTCAAATTCAAAGTAAGGGGCTAAATCGGCTTGTTGAATTTTGTCAATCATACAGCTAATCTGCTGTTTATTAAACTCTTGACCCGAAATATTGATTGAAATCATAAACTGATCCAAACCTTGGCGATGCCAATTTTTTAGATCTGAAATGACTTGATCCACAACCCATTGGGTAATCTGACTGATCATCCCCGTCTCTTCAGCCAAAGGGATAAACTTGAATGGCAGAATTAATCCTTTTTCAGGATGCTGCCAGCGAATCAATGCTTCTAAAGAGCGAACTTTGTTGTCTATTGCATCCATTAACGGTTGATAGTAGATGACAAATTGACGATCTTCTAATGCACGATGCAGATCCCGATCAAGTTCCGCTTCATCTACCACTTTTTGCGCCATGCTGTGTTCATAAAAAGCATAACACTTGTTCGGGTTGGCCTTAGCCGCATACATCGCCATATCCGCTTCTTTCATCAATTGATAAAAGTGCTGCTTACCTAGTGCGCACGCAATGCCAATGCTCGCAGAAAGATAAAAATGGTGATGATCGATCTCAATCATCTCACGAATACAGCGCGAGAGATTTTCAACATAGGTTTCCACCATAGACACATCACAATTTTTACGTTTAAAAATTAACGCAAACTCATCACTGCCGATACGATATAATGGGAATTCGTTGTTCACAAATCGATCAATACATTGCCCCATCGCCTGTAAAACTCGATCGCCCATGTCATGCCCATAGGTATCATTAATCGCTTTAAATCGGTTCAAACCTATCAATATCAGAGAATAGGGCTCTCCATTCGACGCTTGAACATAAGCTTCAATATCTTTCTCAAGCTGCTTTCGATTTTTTAACCCTGTTAAGGGATCATAATAAGCTAAGAACGTAAGGTCTTCCTCTAATTTAGACCGTCTATAAGCAATGCTGACGATTTGCGCCCCCATTTCCAATAACTTAAGCTGAAATGCATTGGGCATGCGCTGCTCAAAACTGGTTAACGCAAAAGTCCCTATTATTTTATCACCCACCTGAATTGGCATGGACCAACAGGCTCTTAAATCAAAATTAATCGCCAATTCACGAATATCTTGACAGCGGTCATCATTTAAAGCATTTTCTACAAAAACGGGTTCTTGCAGATAAATGACATTTCCACAAGAACCGCTATGGGGACCTGGCTCAAGATTATTGAGCGCACGAATACCAGATTCAGCTGCTGAAGGCGCCGCTTTAACCTGCAATTTTCCATGCTCATCTAAAAACATAATGGTCGCGTTCGCATTGGGGATTAACTTTTCTGCGGCTAAACAGAGCTTATCCAATACCACTTGTAAAGATAAATCCTCTGCTAAGACATTTAGCACTTCCGAATAGAACTCAAATAAAGACTCAAACTGTTCAGTACTCAGTACACCGTGATACAAAGCGAGATCTAACTGGCATCTCTTCAGCAAAAGTTTTTCATCTTCTGTCTTAAGCTGCCCATCAGGCCCATCAGTTAAGGTACTGTTTTGAGTCATATTTACCCTCACTCTATCTATTTAGCAATCATTCAGCGCTTTTCTGTATACCCATGAGTTATTGGATAACGACGGTCTCGACCAAAGGCACGCT
This sequence comes from Galenea microaerophila, assembly GCF_054657255.1. NCBI lineage: Bacteria > Pseudomonadati > Pseudomonadota > Gammaproteobacteria > Thiotrichales > Piscirickettsiaceae > Galenea > Galenea microaerophila. The sequence goes on along the minus strand of NZ_BAAHWZ010000001.1, from coordinate 350,576 downwards.
GTGTAAGACGCACACCAGGTGCCGCTTGACGACGTTTATATTCATTACGGTTTATTAAGTTTACCACTTTTAAAACCACTTGACGATCGAACCCTAAGGCTTCAATCTCATCGGGCGTTTTATCCTGTTCTACATAGGCCTGAATAATCGCATCTAATACTGGATATTCAGGCAAACTGTCTTGGTCTTTTTGCTCTGGACGCAATTCTGCCGAAGGTGCTCGGGTGATCACTCGTTCAGGTATGACAGGTTGTATTTGATTTCGATAAAGTGCCAACTGATAAACCTGTGTCTTAAGCAGATCCTTTAAAGGGGAAAACCCACCGACCATATCCCCGTACAAAGTGCTATAGCCTACTGCCACTTCACTTTTGTTACTGGTGGCTAATACCAAAGCCCCCACTTTGTTAGAAATGGCCATCAACAGCACACCTCGAATGCGCGCTTGTAGATTCTCTTCCGTGACATCCGTCTCCGTGCCAGCAAAACGTTCTGCCAACGTCTGTTCAAAACTCTGATAAATGGCTTCAATTGGCAACTGCTCATAACGTACGCCCAAAGCTTCCGCTTCTGCCTTGGCATCTTCAACACTCATATCAGCGGTATAGCGAAAAGGCATCATCACCGCCTCCACGCGATCTGCGCCTAAAGCATCCACAGCCAATACCAAAGTCAAAGCAGAATCTATGCCACCTGATAGGCCAAGCACAACTCCTTTAAAGCCATTTTTTTCTACATAATCCCGGATGCCCATCTTAATGGCTTCGTAACGCATCGCTTCTTCATCTAACAGGGCCGCTTTTTCTCCTGGTAACACCACCACATGCTCAGCCTGCCGCATAATATTCACTGGCATTAATGCAGTTTGAAATTCGGGCGCTTGTACCATCACCTCGCCATCCGCACAGACCGCAAAAGAACCACCATCAAATACCAATTCATCCTGTCCGCCCACTTGATTCACATATAAAATAGGGCGTTTGACCTCATCGACTCGACGTTTAAGCACCTTAATGCGATCTTGATGTTTTTCTGCAGAGAAAGGGGAGGCATTCATGGTTAAAAGCACATCTGCTCCAGCTTCAACCGCCTGCTCCGCAGGAGAAAATTTCCAAATATCCTCACAAATCAGCAGACCAAACTGAATACCTCGGTATTCAACAACACACGGCTGTTTACCGGGCTTAAAGTAGCGCTGCTCATCAAAAACACCATAGTTGGGTAAATGCTGCTTCATATAACTGGCTTGAATCTGACCTTTTTCAATCCAAGCCGCCATATTAAACCGATCTCCTAATTCATCCTGCATCGGATAGCCGATCACCGCCACCGCTTCGACTTCCGCAAGCGCTTGACACAATTCATCCAAAGCCTGATTGACTTGATGATAAAGCCCGGGACGGAGTAATAGATCCTCCGGCGGATAACCGGTTAAAGTCATCTCAGGGAACACCACAATGTCCGCTTGATGCTCTGCTTTGGCTTGTTTAAGGGTCTCTACAATTCGCTGTGCATTTCCTTGTATATCCCCGACCAATGGATCAATTTGCGCCATCACCACCCGAACCGTATGTGTCATCCCTTAACTCCCTTGAGCATTTTGCAACACTTCATACATTGCCTCACCCATTTTCGCAGGAGAACGGACAACCGTGACGCCTGCTCGTTCTAAAGCGGCAAATTTGGCTTCAGCGGTCCCTTGCCCGCCACTCACAATCGCGCCTGCATGCCCCATGCGTTTACCTGGCGGTGCGGTGACACCAGCAATATAGGCCACCACGGGTTTACTGACATGCGCCTGAATAAACGCAGCCGCGTCCTCTTCTTCGCTGCCGCCAATCTCACCCACCATAATAATCCCTTCGGTTTGTGGATCCTGCTCAAAAAGCTCTAAGCAGTCCACAAAACTCATACCATGAATGGGGTCACCGCCAATGCCCACACAAGTGGTCTGCCCCAAACCATTCTTTGTCGTCTGGTGCACCGCTTCATAGGTCAAGGTGCCTGAACGTGAAACCACACCAATTTTACCCGGCTGATGAATATGACCAGGCATAATGCCAATTTTACACCCCTGTCCATTATCGCCTGGCGTAATCAAACCTGGACAGTTAGGGCCAATCAGATAACTGTTGGAATTTTCTAAAACCGCACGTACTTTAAGCATATCGGCCACTGGAATACCTTCTGTAATACAAGTGATCACGCGCACCCCAGCTTCAATGGCTTCAATAATCGAATCCGCAGCAAAAGCAGGCGGCACATAGATCATTGAAGCTTCTGCGCCCGTCTCTTCAACCGCTTCTCTCACCGTATTAAAAACTGGCAGGCCTAAATGGGTCTGCCCCCCTTTTCCAGGGGTAACACCGCCCACCATTTGGGTACCATAGGCAATGGCCTGTTCTGAATGAAAAGTCCCCTGCTTACCGGTAAACCCTTGGCAAATCACTTTGGTTGAATGATCGACTAAAATACTCATGCTGATACTTCTCCTGCGCTTGCCACTTCTACAGCGGTTTTCGCCGCCTCTTCCAAATCTTCAACGGCGATAATTTGTAAGCCACTTTCCGCCAATTTTTTTCGTCCCAGCTCTACATTCGTTCCTTCTAGGCGCACAACTACCGGAATCGTCAATCCGACTTCCTGTACCGCTTGAATAATGCCATCCGCAATCAAATCACAACGCACAATGCCGCCAAAAATATTCACAAGAATCGACTTCACCTCTTTTGAAGAAAGAATTAATTTAAACGCTGTTGCCACTCTTTCTGGAGTCGCACCGCCTCCCACATCCAAGAAATTCGCCGGTGCCCCCCCATTGAGCTTAATCAAATCCATGGTGGCCATCGCCAACCCTGCACCATTCACCATACACCCTATATTGCCCTCTAATGCAATATAGTTCAATTGATGGTCAGCGGCGATCGCTTCTCGTTCATCTTCCTGACTGATATCGCGCATAGCGACCAAGTCGGGGTGACGGTAGAGTGCATTATCATCAATATTCAATTTAGCATCTAATGCCACCAATTGATTATCCGCAGTACGCACTAAAGGGTTAATTTCTATTAAACTGGTATCTTTATCCAAAGCCAATTGATACAGTTGCTGCATCATCTGCCCCAGCTGCTTAAAGGCCTCTCCTTTTAAGCCTAGTGCAAAACCCACTTCTCGCGCTTGATAAGGCATGAGACCCACCGTTGGATCCACTATAATCTTTAAAATTTTTTCAGGGGTTTCTGCAGCCACCGCTTCAATGTCCATCCCCCCTGCAGCCGATATAATAAACGTATGTCGTCGGCTGGCACGATCGATTAACAGGCTCAAATACAGTTCATCTGCAATCTCTAATGTCTGCTCAATGAGCACCGCATTCACGGGCAATGCTTTGCCCGCCGTCTGCGGGGTGGCCAATTGGCTACCTAATAACTGTTCTGTGACCGCTTTCGCCTCTTCAACCGAGTGGACAATCTTGACGCCACCCGCTTTTCCACGCGCACCCGCATGAATTTGCGCCTTGACCACCCAGGCCTGCCCACCAATAGCTTCAAGCGCAGAATCCACCTCAGACAATTGAGTCACCACTTGGCTTTTAGGAATCGGGATTTGATAGTGTGAAAAGAGTTGCTTGGATTGATATTCGTGTAAATTCATAGCGTCGTTTTTCCTTGGTACAATTATTTCTATTTTAGTTTTTTTAACCCAAAAATGCTATGCTATTCACCGACTATTAACGGATAGAGAGGCTTCTAGACATGCGCGCTTTACTTTTTTTACTTTTCATTATAGGCCTGTTTTTTCTAGTGCGAACCATTATCAATCGCACGGATCAACTACGAGAAGATGCAAGAGTGAAAAAGACACAGAAGAAACAAGCTGAACCCATGGTCACCTGCGAAGTTTGCCGACTCCACCTGCCTGAAGCAGAAGCCCTATGCGTCGCGGATGCCAAAGGACAAAAACACTGTTTTTGCAGTAAAGAACATTTACAAATTTTTATTGATAAGGGCGGTAAGGTTGAATAAGTTTGAAATTGATTGGCTGATAAAACTTAATAAATGGCGACTTATTGTCAACGCACCTACAACGGTTCATTAATAGACGCGCAACCATTAAGCGATTAATCAAATCTTAATCGCTTTGATTCTTTCGAAGAAACCTAATCTTTAATATCTACGATAGACACATCAAATTTTAAGGTTTGACCTGACAATGGATGATTAAAATCCACAACAACCTCATCCTCTTCAATACCCACAATCCAACCGGGAACTTCTTCACCATCAGGACCTTCAAATCCAATCACCATTTTTTCTTTAAGCGACATTTCTTCAGGGAATTCAGAACGACCCATTGTATGAATATTATTTGGATCGGGCTGACCAAAGGCTTGCTCTGGCGACAACATAAAAGTATTAGAAGTGCCCACTGGCAGACCCACCAAAAGCGCTTCCATTTTATCCAGCATCTGTCCTTCCCCCAGTTTTAAGGTAAAGGTTTCATCACCTTCTGTTTCATCCACTAAGGTGCCGTCCATTAACATTAATTGATAGCGAATTTCAATCACACTGTCTTCTTCTACCCGTTTTACATCGGTTTCGGTTTGCTGCGTCATGCTTTTTCCTTTTTCAGTTTTTTAAGATTTGGTTGTTTTTTATGCTTCGAGTAAGACGTCACCTTAGATGAAGATGCATTATAAACTTTAACTTGATTGCGCCCCGCTTGCTTCGCTTGATAAAGCGCTTCATCTGCACATTTCATTACAGATTCTGGTTGCTTTGCCGCACGGCTATCTGCCACACCGATACTAATGGTGATCTTCTTTTCTACCGACTCGCCTTTATACTGGAATCGTAAAGGGGTCGCGGCGACCTGTTCGCACAACTGCTGTAAAAAAGCCTGTGCCTCCTGTGCCGTCTTTCTAGGATAAAGAATCGTAAACTCTTCACCGCCATAACGATACACATGACCACCGCCTTTAACCCCTGAAAGCATTTCAGCCACCTGCTGTAAAGCCAAATCGCCTACATCATGACCATAGGTATCATTAAATTTTTTAAAATGATCAATATCAACCATGGCAATAGCGTATTTTCGTCCTAAACCTACAATATCTTCTAACAAGGCCCGACGACCATTTAATCCGGTCAACTGATCATTATAGGCAATAAAATGGGCATCAAAAATCAAAGACAACAGAATTAAAAGTGCTGAAATGGACAGCACCCAATCAAAGATTAGAGGCTGAAACAGATGATTTAAGCCATAAATAATTAAAACATACACCACTAAGGTCACGCTATCTAGCACCTTGGGCCTTTTAAGTAAACTTAAGCGAACCAACAAAATCGCAAAAATGCTTAAAACAACGATCACACTGATCTTCGGCAACTGTAACCAATAATCTGTTTCAGAAGAGATTGGCAGGCTAATTAATCGCGCCCAATACTCACTGAGTTCAATCACCGCCCACTTCAACCCTAGAGCGGGCAAAATTAACAGCAGTAGGCACAGAAGCAAATAAGGCAGATGCTTAATGCCTTTTTCTGGCATTACGGTCCACAACAACCAGACCAGGGGCAACCACAAAGTAAAAATCGGATAAAAAAGTGAAGGGGCATGCCCAAATAGATGCCCCGGAAACAGGAACTCCATTCCAACGCTGGCAACCAGTAGCGTGGCAAACAGCATTAAAGGTTGAATGCGATTTAAGTAAATGCTGACAAATGCCCCTAAACTTGCCAACACGATCGGCGCTTCATGCAGCAATTGCTGCCAAGCAATCGGCCAATCAGAGAGATGAGGCGCTTGCCAAAAAGCAAAGCCCGTAAGAGGTAAAAGCCAAAAAAAGTGTTTTAACTGCATAAGTTATAATTCAGCCATCCACTCATGCACAGGTCTCTTTTAAAAGTTCCCAAAAATAGAGAACGGTGCTGACTTTCTGTCCGTACAATGGATTTTCCACTGTAAAGTGACATCACACCCGCTCACACATTGTAACTGACTTTTTGGCAGTTCTCCTTTAGCCCCAAAAACTTGGCTTTCAACATCATAGCCTACCGGACAAAGCGCCTCTGCTTTTTTACGCAAGCGGTAGTAATCATAATCTGTCGGCGCGTCTTGCACGGTAGTCGTTAATAAAAAGGTTTTTTCTGAATTGAATGGCTGCGTCTTCACCGAACTGCAACCGGTCAGGCTAACCATAAGGAGGCTAAAAATAAAAACAAACGGATACTTAACGGGTTGCATTTAAGGCCTCACTGGTAGCGGGTCTTCTTGTAAACCCTGTTCTTGAATAATGTAGCATAGATTGGTATGCAATTTTTTACCATTAATTAGAATCGATGCACCATATTTATCTTCTGGATTTAAACGCACAGTTCCAGTAAAAGATTTAATGAGATGACCATCTAGGCAAGAATAAATTTCCACCTTGCGTTTGAGACCGATTAAGTCAGATTGAACATTTTTCATACTGTTTGAGAGTTTTTCACACCCCGTTAAACCCGTCGCTGCAATGGTCAGAGCAAGACTCATAAGCCCCACCTTAACCATTGGACGCATCCACTTTTTTCCAATCACTGTTTTCATAGGGGCTCCTTCCTTATCGTAAATTAAGCACAGCTTGCATATCGTACAACCCGACCTCTTTCTCTGCTAACCAGCGACAGGCTCTGGCCGCCCCTTTGGCAAAAGTCATGCGACTAGAAGCCTTATGCGTAATCTCCACGCGCTCCCCTTCTGTGGCAAACATCACTGTGTGTTCACCCACAATATCGCCGGCTCGTATGGTCTCAAAACCAATCTGTTTATGAGGTCGCTCGCCCGTAATCCCTTCTCGACCATAGACAGCAACCTCTTTCAAATCCCAACCTAAGGTTTCGGCCACCACTTCCCCCATACGCAAAGCTGTACCAGAAGGTGCATCGACTTTATGGCGATGGTGCGCTTCAATCACTTCGATATCGTAATCTTCATTCAAAACGGCTGCGGCTTGTTGCAAAAGCTTTAAACACAAATTGACGCCAACACTCATATTGGGTGCAAACACAATCGCAATCTTTTGCGCGGCCTCATCAATCTTTGCCAGACCCGCCTCATCAAAACCTGTGGTGCCAATGACCATTTTTTTTCCAGCATTGACGCAAATTTCCAAGTTCTTCAAGGTCACTTCTGGACGCGTAAAATCAATGAGTACTTCAAAGTCATCGACCACCGACGCTAAATCATCCACCACTTTCACCCTCAAAGGTCCGATGCCGGCCATTTCACCTGCATCCACGCCTATTAAAGAGGAGCCCGGACGTTCAATCGCAGCGCTTACGGTGAGTCCTTCTGTTTGATTGACCGCTTGAATTAAATTTTTTCCCATACGCCCTGAGGCACCCGTAATTGCCACTCTCATTTTATCTACTCTCTACTTCCACGGTTCATCATTAGATTTTTTCGACTGGCTCTCTTGCTCATCTTCACCAGTAAAAAACGCTTTCACTTTATCAAAGAACGAGTGAGACTGAGGATTGTGTTTATGCGCTTTACCCTCCAAACTGGCTTCCAGCTCTTCTAATAAGGCTTTCTGTTCAGAAGTCAATTTGACCGGCGTTTCAACATTCACTTGCACAATTAAATCGCCTACACGATTAGAACGAACAGATCTGATCCCTTTACCGGTCAGTTTAAACCGCTGACCTGATTGTGTACCTGCTGGAATCTTTAACTCTGCACCGCCATCTAGTGTGGGCACCTCAATCGTGCCACCTAAAGCCACCTTGGTGAAAGAAATTGGCAACTCACAGAATAATGTATTCCCTTCCCTTTTGAAAATAGGGTGTTCTTTAACGCGAATTCTGACATAAAGGTCCCCATGAGGCGCGCCTGGTTCTCCCGCTTCGCCTTCCCCTGCTAAACGAATACGATCCCCTGTATCCACGCCGGCTGGGATTTTGACCGATATGGTTTTATGATCATGTACATAGCCTTCACCATGACATTTTTTACATTTATTTTTAACCAGTTTCCCAGTTCCATGACAGGTTGGGCAAGTTTGAGCCACTGCAAAAAAACCTTGCTGAATGCGGACTTGGCCTTGTCCACCACAAGTGGGACAAGTTTCCACCGGCGACCCAGGCTCAGCCCCTGTGCCCTGACAAGCATCACACACTTCTTTAGTGGGGATGCGAATCTCTACTGTTGTACCTTTGACCGCTTCTTCCAGACTAATGCTTAACTCATATTGTAAGTCGTTCCCGGGCTGAGGTCCTCGACTAAAACCACCGCCAAAGAGGTCACTAAAGATATCACTGAAGTCTCCAAAACCACCAAAACCGCCACTTCCAGCTGCCGCATTGCCATCCACGCCCGCATGACCAAATTGATCATAGGCTGAACGTTTTTGAGGGTCAGACAGCACATCATAGGCTTCGTTCACCTCTTTAAATTTCTCCTCCGCCTCAGGGTCATCGGGGTTACGGTCGGGATGATACTTCATCGCCAACTTACGGTAAGCCTTTTTAATCTCTGCTTCTGAAGCGGTTTTGCTCACCTGCAAAACTTCGTAATAACATCTTTTGGTTGCCATAATAAATCTTATCTACTCTAATTTGAATGAGTTGAACTTTAACAATTCAAGTCGATTAAAAAATTTAAAAATAACGCCTTAAGATCCATGTTTAAAGCCATCAAACTGGGGTTATTTTTAAATTTTTTATTTTTCTTTCGGAAATTTACATCTATAAATAAAAACGGGCAGTTCTAGAGTGAACTGCCCGTACATTATAATGGTTTCTAACCCATCATATTATTTTTTGTCGTCGTCAACTTCTTCAAATTCAGCATCAACGACATCATCATCTGCTGCAGAAGCACCGCCTGCCGCTCCGGCACCTGCTGCACCTGCAGCACCCGCACCTTCACCGGCTTGCTGAGCTTGAACCACTTCTTGAGAAGCCGCGGCCAGCTCTTGAGTCTTAGATTCGATCGCAGTTTTGTCATCACCTTTGATCAACTCTTCGAGCTCCTTAATCAAGCCTTGGACTTTCTCTTTCACGGTAGAAACGACTTTGTCACCCGCTTCTTCCAATGATTTCTTCACAGTGTGAATCATTGCATCCGCTTGGTTACGCGCATCCACAAGCTCTTTCAACTTGCGATCTTCTTCTGCGTGTGCTTCTGCATCTTTAATCATTTTTTCGATTTCTTCTTCACTTAAACCAGAAGAAGCTTGAATGGTAATTTTCTGCTCCTTACCAGAAGCCTTATCTTTTGCAGAAACATTCAAGATACCGTTCGCATCGATATCAAATGTCACCTCAATTTGAGGCACACCACGTGGTGCAGGTGGAATATCTTCTAGGTTAAATTGACCTAAAGATTTGTTAGCCGAAGCCATTTCACGCTCACCTTGCAACACATGGATGGTCACTGCTTGCTGGTTATCTTCAGCTGTTGAGAAGATTTGCGATTTACGTGTTGGAATCGTTGTATTCTTCTCAATCAACTTAGTCATTACACCGCCCATGGTTTCAATACCCAATGAGAGAGGTGTCACATCCAATAGCAGGACATCATTCACATCACCTGACAATACCCCACCTTGAATGGCTGCACCAATCGCAACAGCTTCATCAGGGTTAATGTCTTTACGAGGCTCTTTACCAAAGAACTCTTTTACTTTGCGTTGAACTAAAGGTACACGTGTTGAGCCCCCAACTAAAATCACATCATCGATATCTGAAGCAGACAAGCCTGCATCTTTCATCGCCAACTTACAAGGCTCGATTGAACGCTGTACTAAGTCTTCAATCAAAGATTCAAACTTCGCACGAGTTAAGCGTACATTTAAGTGCTTAGGCCCTGAGGCATCCGCAGTAATATATGGCAAGTTAATGTCTGTCTGTTCTGTAGAAGACAACTCAATTTTTGCTTTTTCAGCAGCCTCTTTCAAACGCTGTAATGCAAGCGGATCGGATTTCAGGTCAACGCCTTGTTCTTTTTTAAACTCTTCTACCACATAGTCGATGATTTGCTTATCAAAATCTTCACCACCGAGGAAAGTATCACCATTGGTTGAAAGCACTTCGATCTGTTTCTCGCCATCAAGGTCGGCAACTTCAATGATGGAAATATCAAATGTACCCCCACCTAAGTCATAAACCGCAATCTTGCTATCGCCTTTAGCCTTATCCATTCCATAAGCCAAAGCAGCCGCAGTCGGTTCGTTGATAATACGCTTCACATCCAACCCAGCAATGCGCCCTGCATCTTTAGTGGCTTGACGCTGAGCATCATTAAAGTAAGCTGGCACCGTAATAACGGCTTCTTTTACATCTGAACCCAGGTAATCTTCTGCAGTGCGCTTCATTTTACGTAAAATTTCTGCAGACACTTCTTGTGGTGATAATTTTTTGCCATTTACTTCTACCCATGCATCACCATTGTCTGCTGGCACAATTTTATAAGGCACCATCTCCTTATCTTTTTGCACAACAGGATCGTCATATTTACGACCAATCAAACGTTTAATGGCAAATAAAGTGTTATGGGGGTTGGTGACCGCCTGACGTTTCGCTGGTTCACCGACCAAAATTTCATTATCTTTTGTATAGGCAACCACAGATGGCGTTGTACGATGTCCTTCTGCATTTGGAATCACTTTGACATCTTTTCCTTCCATCACCGCCACACAAGAGTTGGTGGTCCCTAAATCAATACCAATAATTTTTGACATCTTCTTTTCTCCTCGTTTAAATTCAGTAATTTTCGCTAATCCATTAATAGGGGCGCTTTTTTTCCTTTCAACCCCTCTTGGTAAATTTTATGCTTCCTTTGACACAATCACGCGTGCAGGTCGAACAACACGACCATTTAAGGTATACCCTTTCTGAATAACATCCATTACGGTATTAGGCGCTAATTCAGCATTAGGCACCATGGTCATTGCCTCATGCAACTCTGGATTAAAGGCTTCATTTTGAGGATTGACTCTCTCCACCTCAAATTTTTGCAACACATCGAGCATCTGCTTGAGGGTCATTTCCATCCCTTCTTGAATGCTCTTAATGTCCACATCCTCTTTCGCCGCAGCCTCAATCCCCATTTCCATACTGTCAACCACTGGGATCAATTCATTGACAAATTTCTCTAAGGCATATTTATGGGCATTTTCCACATCAATACGTGTGCGGCGACGTAAGTTTTCCATATCGGCTAAAGTACGTAACGCCAACTCTTTTTGATTTTGCGCCTCTTTTTGCGCCTCTTCAAGCAGAGCTTGTATATCTTCTTCGACTTTTTGCTCAGCTTGTTCTACAGTTTCTTCTTGCACTTTTTCTTGCTCAGTTTCGTGTTGTTTATCGCTCATCATCCTCTCCTAATATTTGAATGCTTAACAGTTGCTCACTTTTATGGGGTCAGTGATAAAATTTTCAAGCGTGCTTCGATAAAATTTTGCTTAAAGTGTTGGCGGTCACCATGACACGAGCGGCCACTTGGGCATAAGGCATACGAGTTGGCCCCACCACTCCGATCACCCCCATCAACTCTCCCTCTATCTCATAAGGAGAAGTCACCACACTACAATCGGCATAGGCCTCTGCCCCACACTCTCGACCAATAAAAATTTGTAAGCCTTTTTGTTGTAAACTCTTATCTAAGAGATTTAAAACGGCTGAATGCTCTTGAAACGCTTCAAACAATGCCTTTAAGCGTTCCGCATCTCCCAACTCTCGATAATTTAATAATTTGGTTTTGCCGCTAATAATATAGGGTTCCGTTAAATTGAGCTGATCATTGAGCACCCGCTCCGTTACCCGCATCATCTGCTGCATCGCATGATTCAAGTGCTGCTGTATCTGTTGCATCTGTTGCACAATCTGTTGCTGCACCTCTTTTAAAGTAAAGCCGGCAAAATGCCGATTCAGATAATTTGAAATCTCCTGCAATTGGCTGGCAGAAACGGGCTTTTCCAACTCAATCACTCGATTCTGAATATCCTGACCCGTAAATAACAGCACCACCAAAACCCGATTTTCATTTAAACGCACAAACTCAATATGCTCAAGTCGCTCTTCCGCCTTATTGGGTAACATCACAACTCCGGCCAAACCGGTCAGGTCTGAAATCAAATTAGCTGCTCGGTTTAAGGCCTCATCCTGAGATTCGATCGATTTCAGTTGCTGTTCAATGCCCGCTTCTAATTGCTGATCTTGGCTTGGGATATGCAGCATCGTATCCACAAAAAAACGCAACCCTGCTTCAGTTGGCACGCGTCCAGCTGAAGTATGTGGTGAATAGAGCAATCCCATTTTTTCCAAATCCGCCATCGCATTGCGAATGGTGGCAGAACTCACCCCCAAATTGGCGACCTCAGCTAGGTGTGATGAACCAATTGGGCGCCCCTCTGCTAAATACAAAGTCATCAGATTTTGAAATAGCATTAATTTTCGTTCATTTAACGGTTTCATTCTGCTCTGCCTCCTGACGACAACTAGCACTCAATATCCAAGAGTGCTAATTTTTATAGGCCTCAAAGTTTACATTTTCAAGTAAAATAGTCAATAAAGAGAAATGGAGCCTTTGCATATCAAAGGGGCTCAAATAAGGATTTAGCATCATGATGTTTCAAAAAATCGGTATTTTCGGCAAGCTCAACGGTATCCAATCCTGGGAGCACATTGTCAAATTAATTGAACACTTTCAACCCCTGGAAAAAACTTTCTGGTTAGATCAAGACTCTCTGTCAGATTTTCCTGCTGAACGCTATGGCGTGGAAATTTTGCCTCGCGAAAAACTGGCTCAACAAATCGAGCTAGCGATTGTGGTCGGTGGTGATGGCACCTTTTTAAATGTCGCACGCAGTATGGTCGATGCAGAAATTCCTATTTTAGGCATTAATCTAGGACGCGTTGGTTTTCTCACCGATGTCACACCAGAGCATATGCTTCCGACACTTGAAGCCATTTTTCAGGGAAAATATGACTGTGAAGAACGTAATTTACTCAGTGTAGAAGTTAAAGAAGGTGCGCAAACCGTCTATCGTGAAATCGCCTTTAATGATGTGGTGTTGCATAAAAATAACTCTCCTCGCATGATTGAGTTCGACATCTATATCAATAAACGATTTTTTAATCATGAACGAGCCGATGGCTTAATTATCTCCACCCCCACTGGATCTACGGCTTATGCGCTCTCCGCTGGAGGCCCCATTCTCACCCCAGAAATAAATGCCATTGCCTTAGTCTCTATCTGTCCGCATACCATTACCAACCGCCCAGTCATTATTTCAGGCGACAGCCAAATCCAACTCCACCCTTCTAAAAACTGTCGCGGAGAGGCACAGATTATCTGTGATGGCCAAGTGGGCTACAACACCAACGCTAACCACATCACCCATGTGACACGCCACCCAAAGTTTATTAAAATGCTGCACCCTAAGGGTCATGACCATTTCGCGATTTTACGCGATAAACTAAATTGGGGAAATAAAGGCTAATGCTCAAACACCTGCACATTAAAAACCTTGCGCTGATTGAAGAACTTCAGCTCCCCTTTGCAAACGGTTTTACCGCCTTAACTGGAGAAACTGGAGCGGGTAAATCGATTCTACTTGACGCTTTAGGGCTGACATTGGGCAATCGAGCCGATGCCAGCCTGGTGCGGCATGGTGCTAAAAAAGCGGACATTACTGCTGAATATGACCTGAAGCAATTGCCTCAAGTGCAAGCTTGGTTAGAAGAAAATGATCTCGAAAATGACGAGCCCGAGCAGTGCTTAATGCGTCGCACCGTCACCGCTGAAGGGCGCTCTAAAGCCTATATTAACGGCATTGCCGTTCCCGTTGCGCAACTCAAAACCCTTGCAGCACAGCTGATTGATATTCATGGCCAACATGAGCATCAAAGCTTAATGAAGCCCGCACAACAACTCAAACTCGTCGATGCTTATGGTGGTTTACAAGCCGAACAGCAACAGGTCAGCCAACTGTTTAAACAGTGGCAAACCCTTAAGCAGCAATATCAAACGCAACTCGATGTGCAGAGTGATCAACAAAGCCGTTTAGCCCTCTTACAATTTCAACTGGAAGAATTTGCTAAGGTCGCACCGCAAGAGAATGAATTTACCGAGCTCTCCGAAGAACAAAACACGCTCTCTCATGCCAGCGAAATACTGACCGCCTCCCAAACCGCCTATACGGCTCTGGAAGGGGATGAACACAACAGTACTGAATCAGCCACGGCACAAGTACTCAATGCGATTGAAGCGCTTGAGCAGATTGCCGACTATCAACCTGCCTTACAAACCCAAATAGAACAGCTTAATCAAGCCTTAATTGAACTGCAAGAAACCGCAAGTGATATTCACCATTTTAGCCAAAACATTGAACTGGATCCGCAAAGGCTTGAACAAGTTGAAGCGCGCTTAGCTGAACTCCATGGTCTCGCCAAAAAGTATCTCATTTCACCCGAAGAACTGATACAAAAGCAGCAAAAGATTGAAGCGGAATTAAAGGCCATTGAACACGCCGACGCATCTTTAGAGCAACTCCAACAAGCCGTTAGCGAAGCAGAAGAAGCCTATTTGCAAGCCGCTTTAAAATTAAGCCAGCAGCGGCAAACCGCCGCACAACAACTCGCTGAACAGGTGACCCTCAGCATGCAAACACTGGGCATGGAAAATGGTCAATTTGCCATTGAATTCCAACCGCTTGAGGCCTCAGCTGCCAGCGGATTAGACAAGGTCACCTTCCAAGTGACTGCCAATAAAGGACAGCCCTTGCAACCCTTAACCAAAGTCGCCTCCGGTGGAGAGCTCTCCCGCATCAGCCTTTCCATTCAAGTCGCTACAGCAGAAGTCGCCAGCCTGCCCACCCTGATTTTTGATGAAGTGGATGTTGGTATTGGTGGTGGCATCGCCGAAGTCGTCGGACAAAAAATGCAACAACTGGGTCAACAAAGACAAATCCTCTCCATTACCCACCTTGCACAGGTCGCAGCCCATGGACATCAACACTACCGCGTCTCCAAAAACAGTGATGCCCAGCAGACCACGACCCAAGTTCAAAAACTCTCAAAACCAGAACGGATTGACGAGCTGGCTCGTATGCTTGGTGGACTCAAAATCACACCGCAAACGCGTAAGCATGCGCAAGAGATGTTAGAACTGGCACAAAAGTCAGTCTAGAGCACTGGACTCACCCTACAAAATCCGTATAATATTCGCCTTTTCTACAGGTGCCCGATACTTAGATAAGAAAAGTATTTGGGTTAAACGGGAAACTTGTGCAAATCAAGTGCTGCCCCCGCAACGGTAATAAAGAAGCGTTGATCATGAGGCCAAGGTCTTAATCGCCATTGAAGCGCTGCTTTGAGAAGGCGATCAACAAATTGCTTTTAAGCCCGGAGACCGGCCTGTAGAAAGTGTATTTTTAGCACATCCCCTATTGCGGAGGGCAATACGGAGGATAAGCCAAAGCGACCAAGCGCTCAATTTATCCTATCCTGCAGATTCAGTTCACACCACTGCAGGTTCCGTTTTGCCTTTGTAATTTTAAAATCAGGTTAATTACAAAGGAATCCATATGAAAAAAACAGCTCTTATTCTTGCACTCGCCGCGGTTACCGCGCCGGTTTTTGCCGAAACCGAGTTGCCTCAAGTCGTCGTAACTGCCAGTAATTCAGAACAAAGCCTAAAGACGGTCACCAGTCCGACGACCATTATTACCGAAGAAGAGATTAAAGAAAAACAGGCTCACTCTCTGGTAGAAGTCCTACGAGGCGTTCCCGGCATTACCATTAAAAGCAATGGTGGACCTGGAACAGCCAGCACTATTTTCATGCGCGGACAAGGTAACCAAGGCACCTTAGTACTTATAGATGGCATCGAGATGACCAACCCCTTAGGCACCGGTGGCGCTCGTATAGAAATGATTCCCGTTGCCGATATTCAACGCATTGAAATTATTCAAGGTCCCCAATCTGGGGTCTGGGGCTCAGGTGCCGCAGGCGTGATTAATATTATTACTAAAAAATCAGGCGCAAATACAGCCAGCGCAGAATTTGGCTCTTATGGTTTCAAACAAATTTCCACCAGCTTTGGCGCACAGACTCCTAAATCAGGCTTCCGAGTGAATTTAAGCAGCCTCTCTACAGACGGTTACTCACGTATTAAAGCTTACCATCATTCCAATGATGGTTATGAAAATGATGCTTTTCAACAGAGTGACCTCTCATTTTCATTCCATTTTAAGCCGGTTAAAAATCATCAATTTTCCGTCTTTATAAAAAATACCCAAGCGTATTCCGAGTACGATTCAACCTATGTCACTCCTCCTACCACACCCCCGAACGCAAATGGCTCTTATGATAAAACGGACTTTACTGATACTCTGCGTCGAATTGGATTAAAAAGCGTAATAAACGAGCATCTAAGCAGTGAACTGTATGCGCAAGACAATCAACTCACCCATTATGGGAATGAAGGGCTTACCACACAAACTGGCGGCAGGCTGCATTTCAGCTACAATGACTCCGATTTTTTAAATCTTGAAATTCAAAATAAAAATCTTCATCAACTTTATTCTAGTAAAAGTTACAACGATACCAGTTATAGTGCCAACAATACCAATCGCTTTGGACAATTTGTCATCACTGAGGCCATTCGACAAGATGACTTTAATCGATTCAAAGACGCTACGACGGGTAAAGTCGGCGCCAAATATCTTTTACCTCAAGAAGGCTATATCAGTGCTAACTACGGCACCGCCTATAATGCCCCTACCCTATACCAAGCCACCTATAAATCTACACAAAACCTAAAACCAGAAAGCTCGACGGGCTATGACTTAACCCTTTCCAAATTTGGAGCAACCATTACTTACTTTAAACAAGTAACGGAAGATGCCATTACTTTTGACTATAACACCTATGATAAATACTACAATGCAGATGGAAGAAATACAGCCGAAGGCATTGAATTCAGTTATCAACGCACCTTTGAGGCCATTTCTACAGACCTTAAACTCAGCTATTTAACACAAACGGTCACCAATAAAGAGGGGGACTGGCTCGCTCTCCGTCCAGATGAAACCGCCAATGTTCAACTCTCTTATTTTGGTTTTAATAAAGCAACCATCGGTATCGACACCTCCTATGTCGGCGATAAGTACGATAAGAGCGATAAAAAAGGCGCCAATATTGGTAACTATTTTGTCACCGATCTATTTGCCAACTATGCACTCACCCGTGCGGTCAATCTAAAAGCCAAAGTTAAAAATCTGTTTAATGAAGACTATACCGATGCTGTTGCCAGTTATGTCGGCAATAGCGATACACCGAAATATGTCTACAATAATGGCGGCACACAAATCTTTGTAGGGATTGACGGTAAATTCTAGTCCCGATCAAATGGTTATTTAAAACACTCGCCCTGCTTGTCAGGGCTTTGTTGTTTAAGAAAACATCAAAAAAGCATTCACGGTAAAATACCATAAATTCAATGGAATCTTTAAATGAGCGAAAAGCAACAGCATTATCATAAAATTAAGATGCAGCGTAAAAAAGCGCAGATTGAAGCATCTATGGCCAAAGCAACCGATGAAAAGGGGCTGATTTTGGTGATCACAGGCCACGGTAAAGGCAAATCGACCTCCGCTTTTGGTATGGTAGGACGTGCTTTGGGGCATGGTATGACGGTAGGCGTCTGTCAATTTATTAAAAGCCGCACCGATACCGGTGAAGAGGCCTATTTTGGAAAAGATGCAAATTGTGATTGGCAGGTATTAGGCGATGGGTTCACTTGGGACACCCAAGATCGCCAACAGGACATCGCCACCTCCCAAAAAGGTTGGGCTGTAGCGGAACAGATGCTCACCAATCCTGAAATCGATTTGGTGGTGCTTGATGAACTGACCTATCTGATTCTTTATCAATATTTAGAGGAAGATCGCATTTTACAAGCCCTTAAAAACCGTCCACCCCACCAGCATGTAGTCATTACCGGCCGCTCTGCCTCGGCCAATCTGATTGAGCTCGCAGATACGGTTTCAGAAATCAAAGAGATTAAACACGCCTATAAAGCAGGGATTAAGGCGCAAAAAGGGATCGATTTTTAACTTACCCATCATACAGGACTGGGGATTTTGAACTTTTTTCAAAAATTTTGTCTGATTTTTTTGAGTTTTTGGGCGCTTTCTGCCAACAGCCAGCCTCAGAAACCCCGCATCATTGCGCTTTCACCGCATTTGGCGGAAATGGCAGCTTCTGCCGGGGCTTTAAATCAACTGGTAGGCGTGGTCAGCTATAGTGACTATCCGCAAGCGGTGACGAAACTGCCGATTGTCGGTCACTACAACGCTTTGAATTTTGAAAAAATTTTGCAATTAAAGCCTGACATTATATTGGCTTGGGAAGGTGGCAATCGCATGCAAGATTTGGTGCGCTTGCAACAACTGTCCAAACAGTTTGGCTTTAAACTTTTTCTCTCTCATCCACAAAAGTTGACCGATATTCCCAAAGAGATTATGGCAATTGGCCAATTGGCAGGCACTGAAACCATTGCCCAACTGGAAGCGAAAAAACTGCAACAACGCCTTCAACAACAACAGAAAGCTTATCAAAAAAATCCTAACATCAGATGGATGAAAACTTTTTATCAGATTTGGGATCACCCTTTAATGACAATTAATGGCCAACACTTTATCAGCCAAGCCATGACAATTTGCAAAGGGCAAAATATTTTTTCCGATCTAAAACCCATTGCAGGTGAAGTGAGCCTAGAAGCGGTCATTTTGCGCAACCCAGAAGTGATTCTATTGGGTGGGGATCAAAACCGTCAGCTGCAGTGGCGCAAGCAGTGGCAGCACTATCCAATGATCACCGCTGTTAGAACACACCGCGTGATTCCGCTCAATGCTGACCTCTATCAACGCCCAACTGCGCGTCTGATTCTCAATCTTCCCAATCTCTGTTTAAAAATTCATCCCCCTCTCTCATCAACGCCTAGTCAATAGAGGATCCAAAAACCAAATCGACGCTTGACACTTTTGACAGAGGTTAAAGCCTGCTGCAATGCAATTACAAGTGCACTTTGCACGAGAGAGACATGAACTATTGCCTTGTTTTTCAACAAAGCGTAGGAAAGTTTTAGTCAATTTTGACTACAACACGCTCTCATGCAAACATCTGATTAGAGTTTAAATCCACTAATAGAATCTTTTAGCTCATGCACATGCTCTTCGATCGAATCGACATTCTTATCGATTTGCGTTAAATCGTTCACCAACTTTTCACCATCTTCATTTGATTTCTCAATACCAGAAATCATGAAAAGGCTTGTCTCTTTAATATCCGAGATCGTCATGGTAATCTCTGAAGTCGCCGTCTGACTGCGTTCTGCAAGTTTTCTAACTTGATCTGCTACCACCGCAAAGCCTCGTCCATGTTCCCCAGCACGAGCAGCTTCTATCGCGGCATTCAAAGCAAGTAAATTGGTTTGATCGGCAATATCTTTAATCAATCCGACCATATTTTCAATTTCATTTGTAGAGGATTCATATGATTTTGCTTTTTCAACCAACTCTTCTTGAGCCTTTTTGAACTCACTGCCTGCCCATTCAACAGACTTTCTAACCACCATTTTGGTCTTCGTCGCCTCATTATCAACCTCTGTCATCAATTTTTGAGTTCCACCGATGATCTCTTTCAAGGTTGTAATAATGGCATTAATTGGTTCTTCGAGCGCCTTTAATTCTGAATTTTCATCTAAATTAATAAGTTCAGAAATATCTCGATTACGCAATTTTTCAAATCTTTCTATGATGGGAGCAATCTGTTCTTGTAAAAAGGCTTTCCTTTTTTCAATTTCATCTCTCATATCCCGAAGGATGACAAATGTTCGATCAAGTGTCCCATTGATAAAAACAGGGATCACATACACAAAAACAGGAATCATTTCCCCATTTTTATCCTCCAGAGTTGCAGAACCATAGCCAGGACGTTTTTCATCCATATCAAAACGTTTAACAATTTTACAGACTCGACACTCATCTGGATTACTCGGCCACAGCACCTTTGCTGCGCTCGAGACATGTTTTAATTCATGATCATCCCATTTTACAAGAGACTTAAAACTTTCATTCCATTCAACGAATTTTCTATCCGGTAAGATGCTAAACATACCGACAGGATAGGTGCGTTTAAACTCTTCCCAATAAAACATCTCTCGGTTTTTAATCGTAAAGAGGGTTTTGATTTTTTCCTCAAGATTCTTCCCCTGCAAAGCCACTTTCTCTTTGTCAAAGACCACTATTTTGTCATTTGATAAAATAGCTTCCACCTCTTTATCCAAAAAACCAAAATCATACTGTGGTTCTTTGCAGGAAAATAGTTTCATTATTACCTCACGTAACTTTTGTTGGAACACAACTTGTAAATAAATCTAATAATATTTAAAGCAAATAAAGTGCCAATTTATCTTAAGAAAGCTTTGTCTTTGACCCCAAACATCCCTAATTTCTGTTTAAAAATTTACCTCTTTAAACCTCGGTCAGGTAGTCCTAAATCAATAGATCCTGTAAACGCAATTGCTCGAAATCACTCCGGAACTTCATCTGTGCCTGAAATAACTCCGCTGTAGCAATCGCATCTTCCAGTGCATTATGCGGCGGGGCATCCGGTAAATGATACTGCCGCCTTAAATTAGCCAAGCGAAACTGGGAAGCCTCTATCGAAGTATGTGGCGGGAATTGACGAACAGCGAGGTCAAAAGTATCCACCATTGCCAAAGGAGGGGCGCAACCATATTCAGCTTGACAGGCTGCCGCCAAAAACTGTTTCTCTATGCGCGCAAAATGCACTAGGGGTATCCGGCTATATGCCTCCTCACCTCTCAATGCTTTCCATAGTAAAGTTAAAACCTCAGCCAAATCTTCGCCTTGCTGCACGGCTTGATGCGTAATGCCATGCACCTTAATGGTCGCTTCAGGCAATGTTTGGTCAGTATGCACAATATAATGGGCGCCCTGCCCGACTTTAATGCGACCCCCCATCAACGGTACCCAGCCCATAGATAAAATGGCATCCTTTTTAGGATTAAGACCTGTCGTTTCAAAATCTAGCGCCAAAAAATCGACTTTTGAAAGTGGCGTGCCCAAAGGCGGTAAGGCTTGTAGCCAATTTTTGACCGCTTCTGGACAAACGGCTAAAGCTTGCCGCAGCCGCCATTGAAAGCCAACTCTCTGCCAAATATTCATAGGTTAAACTTTAAGGCCAAAGCATCCTGCATCTCTCGTACTACCGTAAAAGCATCCTTCAGATGCCGCTGTTCAAGATGTGAGAGCGTTTCTGGGGAGACGATATTATCTGCAGGCAGATTCTGTTCAATACACTGTGCTTGATGATGTTGGCGGATTTGAGCGATCAAATCCAGAGCATCTCGTAAATCTTCATAACCTTGCTGAGAAATGATGCCCGCTTGTTGCGCTTGCTGCAATCGATCCCAAGTATTTAAGGCGGGCAAACCTTCACTTAATGCATAGACTCTTGCCAGCTCCACAATAGGGGTAATACCGCGTTTTTTTAGATCTAAACCAGACTGCTTAAGCGTCGCATCTTTGGATTTTTCAATCATAAAATTGCGAAAAAAACCAATTGGGGGCTTAAAACTTAAGGCATTTGCAGCCAAATGGTATAAAAAATGCCCACTGTGCTTTGCCATGTCTAAGGCCTGTTGATGCAGAGGTTCAAACAGTTCATTGGCACCACACACCGGCTTCAAATCATAAAAGGTGGCCGCTAATAAAACCGCTTCGGCGGTTGGCGTTTCTGTCCACTGCCGGAAATAGCGCTGCCATTGACTAACGGGCTGTCGCCATTTTGAATTAGAGGCCATCATCTCACCTGGACAATATTCATACCCTAGCTGATTGAGCTGATCAACAATGGTTTGACTGAAAGTTTGTAAAACCGATTCTTCTATATTGATTGGGCCATCAGGCAGCAGCATCGCATTGTCTTGATCGGTTTTCAGTGTCTGCTCACCTCTCGCCATCGAGCCCGCGACTAAAAAGGTGCACTGTAAATTCGCCAATTCTGGCGTTTGTGATTGCTGTTGCGACAGTGTTAATCTGACCACTTTTTGTGTCAACGCCTCGCCCAAGGCACTGATTAAGCGACTGACTTTTTTCGGTGGCAACTTCTGCATCACCAACTGCTGAAAATAGGTCGGTAGCGCTTCAGAAACAGACGCCAAAGCGTCAAAACTTTGCGCTTGAGCAATGTGATGGGTTAAAGCTGAAAAGTCTAATGCAGGAGGCAGTTGATGCAAACTAAAAATACCCAACGGCCTAGCGTTCTGTTCTGAAACCACTAACACCGTCTCATTTTTAACCAATAGGGAGAGGACTTCTCCGACTGGGGTATTTTCCATCACCGGCTGCAAAATCTGACTGGCTTTAAGTGGCAATAATTGATGCAGCTTTTCGACCCCCTTTGCCACCGCAGATACTAATAATTTGCCCGCTATTTTCGTAAAACGCTCATCAGCCACCAGAACGGGCCAAGCGATTTGCGGATTTTTTTCTGCCTGTTGTAACTTTTGCGCGGCTTGCTGTAATGTCATATCCAAAGGCAAAATTTCAATGGGACGAATAAACTTTTGCACTGGTTGATCTAAGGGAAGATGGGGCATCGTCTGCTGCCATTGCTGCAAGGCCAAACGAATGCGTTCAGGTTTATGGCGTGCAAAAAATTGCTGAAAAATGGGGTAATCTCGATAAGCTTGTAAAAACAGCGCCTTTGGAAACAGATAGACTAGGCAATCTTCTTGAGCTTTGACGGTAAATTGGATTTTGCCTTTTTCTAAAAGCGATCGGTAACCAAACCACTCCCCTTCGGCCACCACATTTACCTGCTCGCCTTGGCTGTCTAACACCTGAACAGAACCCGAACGCAGCAGATAGAGCCAGTGATTGGTCTCACCTGCTTGTAAAATAGTCTCACCCTGTCGGAAGTATTCAATTTCAACTTGCGCTAACCAGTTTAAAACCGATGACTCAGACAGAGTATCTAAAGGAGGCGTCTGTTTTAAAAAGTCCAAAAGCGCCGTTTGCTCTATCTCCACAGTAACCTCCTTGAGCACATTTTACCTTTATGGCTGATGAATGAAACTAAGGCGTTTCTCCAATATAGTTGCCCCAATACCCTTGGGCTACCCAGCGTAATTGTACCCCTTTTGGCAAAGCTTTAGGAATGGACAATCGCCATTGATAACCCGCCTCATCTACTTTTTCTGCTCGTTGGGGAGGTGCCACCTTAACCACTTCCACCATTAAGCCTTTAAGTCGCTGATTGCCGGTAAACTGAATGGCCTGAGCTGTTTGCTTAACCGTGATTACAAAATCGCCTGCATAAAATTGACACCCTTGCGTTAATGCGCAGTCAGAGTGGACCGGTTTCATTATTTTCAATTCGGTATGCGGCGTCTCTTTTTTGAGATACCAATCTGTCAAAGCATAACCCACATATCCCAAAAAGGGCACCATCACAATGGCTAACCAAAAATGTTTACTCATCTCTTCCCTTCATTTGTTTCTTTGATAAGCAGCGTCTCTATTAAAACGCTGCTTATCAAAGAAAAACCCCGCCTAAAGCGGGGCTTACAATAAACCCTTCTAGAGGGACACTTAATGTGCGCCAGAAACGGTGGCTTTTGAACCTTTCGGTACTCGAATGTCTTCAACCAAATCCTGAATATGGACCGGGGTAGGTGAAGTCATTTTGGTCACGATAAAGGCAACGATAAAGTTAATCACCGCTCCCACTGCACCAAAGGCATTCGGACTAATGCCAAAGAACCAGTTAGCCGGCATATCCCCTAAGAACGCTGTGCCAGGGATAAACATAATCCCTTTATGCTGGAACACATATAACAAGGTGATAGAAATCCCTGCTACCATCCCCGCAATGGCGCCTTCTTTATTGATATGCTTAAAGAAGATCCCCATGATCAAGGCTGGGAATAAAGAGGCGGCTGCCAATCCAAAGGCAATCGCCACGGTCCCTGCTGCAAAATCAGGTGGGTTGAGCCCTAAGTAACCGGCCACCAGCACTGTCGCTGCCATCGCAATTCGACTGGCACGCAGCTCAGATTTTTCTGACATATTCCGCATCATCAACCCTTTTAACAGGTCATGCGAAATGGCTGAAGCAATCGCCAAAAGAAGACCTGCCGCTGTCGACAGAGCCGCCGCTAAACCACCGGCAACCACAATGGCGATGACCCAATTCGGCAAATCTGCAATTTCTGGATTCGCTAATACCATAATATCGCGGTCCACTTTCAGCTCAGACCCTTTCCATCCCCATTCTTGTTCTGCTTTTTGCGCAAACTCTGGGTTTTTGTCATTATAGTATTGAATTCGACCATCGCCGTTTTTATCTTCAAACTTCAACAGTCCTGTGGTTTCCCACTTTTTAAACCAATCAGGTCGTTGTGCATATTCCAAATTACTGTCAGGCTGACCCACGGGTCCAGTTTGAATGGTATCCATCAGATTCATGCGAGCCATCCCACCCACTGCAGGGGCAACTAAGTATAGTGCTGAAATAAACACCAATGCCCAACCGGCAGAACTGCGCGCATCTTTAACGGTGCGCACCGTAAAGAATCGCATAATAACATGAGGCAAACCTGCGGTTCCAATCATCAATGTCAAGGTATAGACAAACATATTGAGCTTACTGCCCATCACCTGCGTGGTGTATTGATGGAAACCTAAATCAACCAAAGTTTGATCCAGTTTATCCAAAAGATAGGTGCCATCTGACAACATCTGGCTACCCAAACCAATAGGCGGAATCGGGTTCCCAGTCAAATGCAAGGAGATAAAAACAGCAGGCACCGTATAAGCGGTAATTAATACCACATATTGCGCAATCTGCGTATAGGTGATCCCTTTCATCCCACCGACAACGGCATAGAAAAAGACGATCCCCATCCCGATATAGAGACCGGTATCATAATCGGTTTCCAAAAAGCGAGAGAAGGCCACCCCGATCCCTTTCATCTGTCCAATGACATAGGTGATGGAGGCCAAAACCAAACAGATCACCGCAATGACGCGTGCGGTATCAGAGTAGTAACGCTCACCAATAAACTCCGGCACGGTAAATTTACCGAACTTACGCAGATAAGGCGCAAGCAACATGGCCAAAAGTACATAACCACCGGTCCATCCCATTAAGAAGACCGAGGCGCCGTAACCATTAAACGCAATCAGACCCGCCATTGAGATAAACGATGCGGCTGACATCCAGTCCGCTGCTGTCGCCATCCCATTGGCCACTGGGTGAATATTCCCCCCAGCCACATAAAAATCTCCCGTGCTTTGTGCACGCGCCCAAATGGCAATCCCAATATAGAGTACAAAGGTTGCCCCTACCACCAGGTAGGTTAAAGTATTTAAATCCATTATTAACTCACCCCTTACTCTTCGTGAACATCATGATGTCGATCCAGCTTATTCATTTTGGCTGCATAGCAAAAAACCAAAATAATAAAGGTGATAATCGATCCTTGTTGCGCAAACCAGAAGCCTAATGGGTAGCCACCGATCTTAATCATATTCATTTGATCGACCAATAAAATACCAAAGCCAAATGAGACCAAAAACCAAATAGTCAAACAGACTGCTAAAAGTTTTAAGTTGCTTCTCCAGTAGGCATAGCTGTCAAAGCTGTCATCTTGTTTTTCTGCCATACTTATTCCTCTAGTTATATTTTCCAAAAAAAGATTCTGATCCAGAACCGTAAACAGGGGGTAGGATAACAGAGTTTTTCATAAACACTTATTAAGATTATTTATTACAAAGGGTTAAATCCATAAGCAAAGATTATTTAAGGATATGGTTTTATGCTGATATTATCGATAAAGTCGTTGATAAGTGCCGCCCTGTTTAATCAACTCTTCATGGGAGCCCGATTCAATAATATGTCCATCCTCAAATACCATAATGCGATCCGCCTGTTTAATGGAACTGAGACGGTGCGCAACAATGAGCGTGGTGCGATCTTCAAAGAAAGGCGCTAAATCTTGATATAGCTGGCGCTCAGTCTCCATATCCAATGCCGAAGTGGCTTCATCCATAATCACCACTTTAGGATCTTGTAAAATCATTCGTGCAATCGCCAGACGCTGTCGCTGCCCCCCTGAGAGTTTAATGCCATTGCGACCGACAATGCTGTCTAACTGATCTGGCAATTGACGTACCGTCTCTGCCATTTGCGCCATTTCCAACGCTTGCCATAACTGCGCATCAGGCAGATTGCGACCTAAATCTAAATTAAAGCGAATGGTGGTATGAAACAGCACGGGATGTTGTAAAACGGTGGCCACATTTTCGCGCACGACCTGCTGACCAATTTTTTCAAAGGGCACTTCGTTGTAACAGATACAGCCTGATTGCGGTTGATAAAATCCGAGCAACAGTTGCACCAGCGTGGTTTTACCACCACCACTCGCACCCACCAGGGCTAATTTCTCGCCAGGCTGGATTTCAAAAGAGACATCTTTTAGCACCGGCTGCGCTTGATCTGGATAGCTAAATTGCAAATGGCGAACACTCACTTTCACGGGCGTTTGCGTAAAAGGATTCACTTCACAAGGGTATTGTGGCTCTTGCTCTAAATCCAAGACCTGATTGATCCGCTGTAAAGCGCCATCTGCTGCACTATAACTGTACTGAATGGCTAAAATCTCTTGCACCGGACCCATCATAAACCACAGATAACCCAATACGGCCATCATCTCCCCGATGGTCAACCCTGAAAAAACGACCATCAGCATGGCCACCCCTCGAAACAGGTCAAAACCGATCAGAAAAATCAGAAATGAGAGGCGACTGGCTGCATCGCTTTTCCAGGTAAAAGCTTCCGAATGTTGCTTAATTTGATAGGCTAATTGGTTAATACGCTCAAAAAAGGGACGATCTTGATTGGCAGCACGCACCTGCTGTAAAGCATCCAATGTTTCTGTTAACGCCTGTTGAAAAGCCTCCAGAGCACTGTTTTCTTCTTTTTTCAGATGTTTTACAGCACGCCCCATGCGCATGGTGAAGTAGACCACCACTGGATTGAGCAGCAGTATAAACAGCGCCATCTGCCAATGCAGCCAAATCAGCACCAGGGTGACGCCGATTAACGTTAAAACCGCAATAATGACCTTACCAATTGTCGTGCCTAAAAAGGTATCAATGGTATTGACATCATTCACTAAGGTCGCCGCTACACTGCCTGAGCCCATCTGCTCATATTTCGCCATCGAAACCCCTTGCACACGCTGCAAAAGGTCTCGGCGAATCTGATAGGCAACCTCTTTAGAGATCACTGTAAATTGCTGTGACTGCCAAACACCAAAGCCGACCCCAAATATGCGCAAGAGAATGGTGATCACACTGACGGTGATAATATAACCGGCAGCCGTCTGCCAGTCTTGAGGTAACCAGTGATTCAGGCTTTCAACCACCCAACCAGGCTTGTTCAATAGGACCTCATCCACCAAAAGCGGTAACAACAGGGGCAGTGGTACCGTCACGATCATGGCCAAAAAGGCAATGATATTCGCTTTGACTAAACGGGCTCTATGCCGTTTCACCAGCTGCCAGATACGCTGCCAAGAATACTGCCCTGAGGTGATTGAGGCTTTAGAAGCTAAGTTTTCTTCTCCCTGTACAGCAGCAGGACTGGGAATTTTGGCATTCGTTTCAGTTTTTGCGTTCAATTTTAAATCAACTTTCTAATTTCATTAAGCGTTTAAAGTTTTCTGTGGTTGCTTGCGCCACTTGTTCAGGGGAAAGCCCTTTTAGGTGTGCGATCTCCTCTACCACATACCGCGTATAGGCGGGTTGATTGGTTTTCCCGCGATAGGGCACCGGCGCTAAATAGGGCGAATCGGTCTCGACCAGCATTTTTTCCAAGGGGATCGCTTTGGCGACGGCTTTTAGCGCTTTGGCATTTTTAAAGGTGACAATGCCGGAAAATGAGATATAAAACCCCATCGCCATCGCCTGTTCCGCAGTGGCTAAATCTTCTACAAAGCAGTGCATAATGCCCCCCACAGCTTCCGCCCCCTCTTCTTGCAAAATACGCAAACAATCAGGCGTGGAATTTCGGGTATGAATCACCACCGGTTTTTGTAACTGCTTGGCAATCTGCACTTGTTGACGTAAACGTTGATGTTGCCAAGTCATATCGCTGTCAGCCTCAAAATGGTAGTAATCTAAACCGATCTCACCAATGGCCAACACCTTTGGATGAGAAGCCGCTTCTATCATCGCAGCCTCATCCAGCACAAGTTCTGGATCTTCACAGGGATGAATACCGATGGTCGCATAGACTTCCGGATGCTGATCAGCCAAAGCCAACACTTCAGGCCACTGATCGGGATGAATGGCGACGCACATCATGCGCTCGACCCCATTTTCTTTCGCATGGGCAATCACCTCATCGACCGTCCCCACTTTCTCTTCTGGCAAAAGATTTAAATGACAGTGTGAATCAATAATCATTCTCTGTTCAGACTCCTACTCAAAGGTTCCGCAAGCGATTTGAAATTTTCGGTTTGCCGCGCTAACCAAATCAATAATACATTTTCCAATAAAAGGGCTTGATTGACATTACCTAGCCACAACTGTTTAGCAGACAAGACTACTTTTTGAAACAAAAGTAAGTCTTCATGATAGGGGCGCTTCTGTTGATACAACGCCTGGCGCAAGGCTGAAACCGACCAATGATAAAAATAATCTAAAATCACTTCAGGTTTCTCCCATTTTAACCATTCCGCAACCACCTCAGGCACCCATTTTTGCTGTTTTTGCAAAGCTTGACAATCCTGCTGCCACTGTTGATATTGCTGAAACTCCCCGCTTTCTATCCACGATTTTGCTGCCAAAGGCGCACCATAATGTAAGCGTAACGCCCGTTTAATTAAAGGCTCATCCGCTTGGGGACACGCCTGTTGACACCACTGCAGACCTTCTTCAAATGCGGGTGAGGTAAAATTGAGCTTTTGGCAGCGACTTAAAATCGTTGCCGGCAGTTGACTGACTGCATGGGTGGTTAAGATCAAAACCGTCTGTGCCGGCGGCTCTTCTAAGGTTTTTAACAGCGCATTAAAGGCGGATACATTCAATGTTTCTGCCGCTTCAATAATTGCTACCTTATAGCCACCCTGATGCGCAGTTTCATAAAGTTTTTCCGTTAGCGCCCGCACCTGAGCAATGGTGATCTCCTTTTTATCCTCGGCAACATTTATCTGAAAGAGATCTGGATGCTGCTGGGTTTGCAAGAGATGGCAACTTGCACACTGCTGACAAGGTTCAGCGCTGGAAGCTGTGCATAACAGATCTACGGCCATCTGCAGGGCAAAATCGGTTAACCCTAAACCCGCCATTCCCGATAAGAGATAGGCATGCGCAATCCGCTGCTGAGCCACTTGCTGCTGCCATTGCTGCCATTGGGTCTGTTGCCAAGGGTATAGGATCATGACTGTTTACTGCATCAGCGTTTCTAATTTTTGCACTATCTGCTGCTGCACCTCGGCTAAAGGCTGACTGGCATCTAGGATACAATAGCGCTCAGGATGCTGAGCGGCTCGTTGTAGATAGGCTTGCCGCACCTTTTCAAAAAACGCCTTCTGCTCTTGCTCAAAGCGGTCGCTGGCTTCACCACGGCTTTGCACACGCTGCATGCCGACCTCCACCGGTAAATCAAACACAAACACCAAATCGGGAAAAAAACCTTGCTGTACCCAATTTTCAATCTGCGCAATGCGCTCAAAAGCCAAGCCTCGTGCAGCCCCTTGATAAGCATAAGAGGCATCGGTAAAGCGGTCTGAAATTACCCATTTGCCTTCAGCCAGAGCCGGTTGAATCTTTTGCTGAATATGTTGACTGCGGGCGGCAAACATCAATAACAGTTCAGTTTCTGGCGTCATCTCAGAAAAACGGGGATTTAATAAAATCTCCCGTATCGCTTCACCAATCTCGGTACCGCCCGGTTCACGCGTGGTGACCACAGACAATTGCCTTTGCTGCAACCATTGAGCAATAAACTTGAGATTGGTCGATTTCCCCGCGCCTTCTGAACCCTCTAGGGTGATAAATTTTGCCTGCATCAGTTTGGCCTTTTTTGATAACGATAAACGGCACGATTATGCTGTTTGAGCGTATTAGAAAATTGATGTTCGCCATTGCCTTTGCCCACAAAATAGAGCGCCTGGGTTTTCGCAGGATGCAACACGGCTAGAATAGCGGCTTTACTCGGCATACAAATCGGTGTTGGCGGCAATCCTCGCATCCGATAGGTATTATAAGCGGTTTTGGTGCGTAAATCTTTTTTACGGATATTGCCATTATAAGCATCGCCCATACCGTAAATCACCGTTGGGTCTGACTGCAAACGCATTCGTTTTTTCAGTCGATTGATAAAAACACCGGCAATTAAAGGTCGTTCAGACGCTTTGCCGGTCTCTTTTTCTACAATGGACGCCAAAATCAATGCTTCATAAGGCGTCTTAAGTGGCAAATTGGGGGCTCTTTGCGACCACTGCTGCATTAAAAATTGCTGCATCGCCTGATGCATCCGCTTCAATAGCTGTAAATCAGAATCTCCCCATTTCACATAGGCATAGGTTTCCGGCAAAAATTGCCCTTCCAATCGCGCTGCCCCTGAAACCTTTGGATTGCCGATCAATTTCAACTGTGCCGCTAATTTTTCAGGGGTTAAGTCTGGAACATGCTGCAATTTCGGTAGCTGACGAATCTTTTGCCATAAAGTCTTAAAAGTCATCCCAGGCACCAAGGTAAACTCATATTGCACTGGCGCATCCTGCAAGAGATGCATCATCAACTCAGAAACTGTCCACTGAGGATTCACCCGATATTCACCGAGCCGTAACTTACGATCCAGACCTTGCCATCGCATCCAGTAAACGAGCCAATCAGGGTGTGGCATGAGCCCTTTTTTCGCTAATTCAGCCGCCAATCCTTTAGGGGTTTGATTGGGAGAAATTTCGATCACAGTCGGCTGTGCTTTCGCATGGGTGCCAATGGGGGAAGTCAGAAAACGATAGACCTCCCAAGCGGTCACCACCAGCCAAATAAATAACAGACTGAACAGCGAGAGCTTAATAAAGCTCCCTATTGGTCGATGTGGAGAGACCTTTTTCTGCCCTTCTGTTTTTGCTTCAGTCATGCACAACTTCCCTTTGATCCGATTAAATCCTTTTGCAAGCAGTCACGCCAATAGCGCTGCACAGGCAACACTTTTTCAATTGAAAAATCAACCGCTTGCTCAGCATTTAAAATTAAACGTCGAACCGGAATCACCCCACGCACCGCATTGCAAAAAAACAGTGCCTCCGCTTGCTGCAGCGCTTGTAAGGAGAGCGTTCGCGCTTCAATTTCCATCCCTGCTGACAGCCGCCGTAAAGTCGTTCCCATCACGCCGCTGTGATGCAGTTTAGGCGTCACCCAACGTCCTGAAATAGAGGCCACTAGATTTGACTGAGTGCCAGAAATGACTTCAGCGTTCTCATTCAACATCACCCCTTCCTCTAAGGCCTTTAAATTTCCCAACTGTTGCAACTCTTGACGTGCCATTACATTTTCTAAGCGATTGAGATGTTTGACGCCTGCCAACTGGGCATGACACCCCCATTTGCTTTGTAAAACGGGCGCCTCTATTGCAGGCTTATGCGCTAACCATGCCCAAAAGGCCTGCAAATCCATCTCCAAGGGAAAGGGCAAAATCTGTATGACCACCGTATTTTTTTCTTCAATGGGGGGCGCATACCCTCTGCCGCCACAGCTGCGTGTCACCAAAATTTTTAACACCGCCAACTCAGGTTGCGTTTCAGCCACAACCTGCTTTACTTGCTGCTGAACCTCTGATAGTGAGAATTGGACAAAATACAAACGCTGAGCAGACGCTTGCAATCGCTGCCAATGCGCTTGCGCATTCAGCAAAGTCCCGTGCCCAATTAAACAGGTGGTGAAAAAGCCATCACCATAATGTAAGCCACGGTCACAAGCCAGCACCTTTTTAGCTGGCTGACCATTAACCCAGGTCGCAGACATCATTCATGCTCCACCGCCCCTAAAGCACGTAATAATCCTCGTGCTTTGTGACGTGTCTCTTCCAACTCGCGTTCTGCAATTGAGTCGGCCACAATCCCCGCACCCGCACGAACCATCAATTGATTGTCAAAGGGGGGACGATGAATAAAGCTACGAATCAAAATATTGGTATCCATAGAACCATCACGATTGATATAGCCTAAGCTGCCAGTATAGGCTTGTCTCGGCATCTGCTCCAATTCCGCAATAATTTCCATACAGCGAATTTTCGGGCAGCCGGTGATGGTGCCGCCGGGAAACACTGCATTTAAGACTTGCAAGGGATTCAGATCCAATTTGAGATGACCTTGTACATTGGACACGATATGATGGACATGTTGATAGCTTTCGATGGTCATCAGCTCATTGACCTGCACGCTTCCTGGCTGACAAATCCGCCCTAAATCATTGCGCTCTAAGTCGATCAGCATAATATGCTCTGCTCGCTCTTTGGAATGCGCAATCAGCTCCTCACGTAAAGCCTGGTCTTCTGCGGCAGTCGTCGCGCGTTTTCGCGTGCCTGCAATGGGGCGGGTTTCGACTTGCATCTGAGTCTGTACACCTTGAGACTGCCAGCGTGTTCTGACCAAACGTTCAGGGGATGAGCTAATAATCGCCCAATTATCAAATTGAGCCAAAGCGGCAAAGGGCGCTGGATTATGGGCTCTTAAGGCTTGATAGACCGCCACTGCATCATTTTCAGCTGCCAACTGCATGGACCATTGGCGAGAGAGATTCACCTGAAACACATCTCCTGCCAAGATATAGTCTTTGATACGCGCCACCCCTTGCAAAAATTTCTCTGCAGGCTCTTGGGATTGCGATAACAACCTGAGCGGTTCGCTCAAGAGCGCTTGATTTTGCACCTGCTGCCAATCCTGCTCAATTTGCGGTAAAAGCGCTTCAAAATCCTTTTCCACTAAAGCCACAATCTGGTTCTGCTGATGATCCAAAATCACCGCAGCCGGCACACGTGTCAAAATAGCCAAAGGCAAATCACTCTCTGGCAGCGAAAGTACTGGCTCCACCACTTGGCCATACTCATAGCTTAAATAGACAAACCAGCCGCCCGTAAACGGATAGGGGGTCGGCTGTTCACTTGGGGGCAGTTGCAATTGAGCAAATTGCTCGGCAAACTGCTGTTGAAAGGCAGCGGCGTCTGAAAATTGTCGAAGTGTCTGTTGCGCTTGTGGATAGGCAAACAGAATGGAAAAGCGATGATCGGCTGTGGTGGCGACGCTTTCTAAAAGATAGGGATACTTTTCTGGAAAGGCTTGATGCAGTCGCAATAGATCTTCAGCGATCATACTTCCGTTGGTTGACGAAAGCATAACCGCTTGATAAGTCTCAGCCTGTTGGGCGTTAGACACGTCCAAAGACAAGTGCCGCATTGGTTCCGCCAAACCCTAAAGAGTTAGACAGTGCGTAATCAAATTGAGCAGGACGTGCTTCACTCCCTTGCACATAATCTAAATCACATCCCTCATCCGGATTTTGCAGATTGATGGTTGGAGGTAACAGTTGATCTTGCAAGGCTAACAGCGTAAAGACCGCCTCTATGGCGCCAGCGGCCCCCAATGTATGACCTGTCATCGACTTGGTCGAACTCATGGCCAATTTATACGCATGATCACCAAACACAGATTTGACCGCTTGCGTTTCACACAAATCTCCCCCTGGCGTGGAAGTGCCATGCGCATTAATATAGCCAATTTGCTCTGGGTTGATCCCTGCATTACGCAAGGCATTTTTCATACAGCGTGCACCGCCTTCACCCCCAGCCGCTGGCAGGGTGATATGATAGGCATCCCCACTCATCCCAAAGCCCAGTAGCTCTCCATAAATATGGGCGCCTCGAGCTTTGGCGTGCTCATACGCTTCTAGAACCAAAGCACCGGCCCCATCGCTTAACACAAAGCCATCCCGATCCTTATCCCAGGGACGACTGGCGGTTTTAGGGTCATCATTACGTGTAGAAAGCGCGCGCGCTGCAGCAAATCCGGCAACGCCCAATTGACAGGTGGCAAACTCTGAACCACCGGCGATCATCACATCCGCATCGCCGTATTCAATCAAACGTGCAGCATCACCAATACTGTGTGAACCGGTCGCACAAGCGGTGGAAATCGCTAAATTGGGGCCTTTGAGCCCAAACTGAATAGAAAGGTTGCCTGAAGTCATATTAATAATTGAGCTCGGCACAAAGAAGGGGGAAACCCGACGTGGACCCGATTTCAAAAGGGTTTCCGTCTGATTTTCAATGGTCTGAATGCCACCAATACCTGAACCCATGGAAACGCCTATGCGTTCAGCATTTTCTTCTGTCACTTCGAGTCCAGAGTCTTTGATCGCTTGCGTGCCCGCGGCAATGCCATACTGGATAAACTTGTCCATTTTCTTCACATCTTTGGCCGCGATATATTCCGTTGGATCAAACCCTCTCACTTCGCCACCAATTTTGACTGAAAACTTCTCAGTATCAAATCCAGTCAAGTAGCCAATCCCATTCTGACCCGATTTAATGGCTTCCCAGTTCTCCTCGACCGTTAAGCCCACAGGTGAAACCACACCTAAACCTGTCACCACAACACGACGCTTACTCAAAATAAACTCCTTCAATATGATAAAAAAAAAGCCGTTTTAAACGGCTTTATGATAGAAGCTACTCTAGCGTTTAGTCTAGATGCTCCTCAATATAGGCAACCGCTTGCGCCAAAGTTCCTATTTTTTCAGCTTCTTCATCAGGAATTTCGGTATCAAACTCTTCTTCTAGCGCCATAACCAATTCAACGGTGTCTAGTGAATCCGCTCCTAAATCATCTACAAATGAAGCATCAGGGGTCACTTGATCTTCTTCTACACCCAATTGCTCAACAACGATTTTTTTGACGCGATCTTCAATACTACTCATTAGGATTTACTCCAGTTTTTGTTAATAAAAAGTCTTTTTAATATTCGGGTATTTTCTCCGTATCCAGAAAAAATATCAAGAAATTTTTTAAAGAGATCTTTGTATGCGAGATACAAGGGTTGATACAAAGATCTCTAAGGCACTGATCATTAGATCATATACATGCCACCATTTACATGAAGGGTTTGCCCCGTAATGTAGGCGCCGCCTTCAGAAGCAAGAAAAGTCACCATTCGTGCAATATCCTCTGGTTGACCTAAACGCTGTAATGGAATTTGTTGGGTTAAGGCCTCTTTTTGCGCTTCCGGTAAGGCATTGGTCATATCAGTGGCAATAAAGCCTGGGGCAACGGTATTGACCGTAATCCCCCGCGCACCAACTTCTCGCGCCAAAGATTTAGAAAAGCCCATAATTCCCGCCTTAGCCGCCGCATAGTTGGTTTGACCGGCATTCCCCATTGCTCCCACAACCGAAGCAATATTAATAATGGCACCTTGACGGGCTTTCATCATGCCGCGTAAACAGGCTTTACTCATCCGATAGACTGAACTTAAATTGGTCTCAATAATCTCTTCCCACTCTTCGTCTTTCATACGCATAAGAAGATTATCACGGGTAATGCCAGCGTTATTGACCAAAATGGTCGGCACACCAAAGGTTTGACTCACCTCTTCCACCACCGTTTTAATTTGTGTTTTATCGGTGACATTTAAGCAGCGCCCTTCGCCTTTAAGGCCAGCTTCAGCCAGATAGTCCGAGATGGCCTGCGCACCTTTATCGGAGGTGGCAGTCCCAATCACCGTCGCGCCATTTTTAGCCAAATCCAGGGCGATGGCTTGACCAATCCCCCGGCTTGCGCCAGTGACTAATGCAATTTTCCCTGTTAACATGACGCGTCTCCTAATGTTTCAATCGCTTTTTTCATAGACTCTGTATCATAAACTGGCAAGGTTTTCACTTTACGATCA
The DNA here is from genome assembly GCF_054657255.1 of Galenea microaerophila. Classification (NCBI taxonomy): domain Bacteria; kingdom Pseudomonadati; phylum Pseudomonadota; class Gammaproteobacteria; order Thiotrichales; family Piscirickettsiaceae; genus Galenea; species Galenea microaerophila. Next base: position 314,533 of record NZ_BAAHWZ010000001.1, on the reverse strand, counting down.
ATACGACGGTTTAAGCCCATTAAAACTTTACCTGGCCCTAACTCATAAAGGGTTTCCACCCCCTCTTTCGCCATTAATTGTACGGTCTTCACCCACTGAACAGGTCGATAAAGCTGCTCTACCAAAGCTTGTTTAATCTCTGCATCCTCTGTATGCGTCTGCACGTCTGCATTATGAATCACCGGAACTTTAGGTGCTTGGAAAGTAAAAGAGGCCATAAACTTGGCTAAATTATCGGCTGCAGGCTTCATTAAAGAGCAATGTGAAGGCACACTGACTGCCAGCATCACCACTTTTTTCGCGCCGGCTTCTTGCATCAAGGGAATGGCTTTTTCCACTGCATCTTTGTAACCAGCAATCACAACCTGACCGGGCGAATTAAAGTTAGCGGGTTCTACAATACCCGCCACTTTCTGACAAATCTCAGCGACTTTTTCATCTTCAAGACCGATGACAGCGGCCATTGCGCCATCCCCTTCATCAACTGCCAATTCCATCAGGCGACCACGTTCTGCCACCAGCTCAACACCTTGGGCAAAATTAATGGATTCTGCAGCTACGAGCGCTGTATACTCACCCAACGAGTGACCCGCCATATAAGCCGGATGTGTCTCCACTTCAGAAGCCAGAACTTTATAGGCCGCATAACCGGCTGTTAATAAAGCAGGTTGCGTAATATGGGTTTGATTCAATTTAGATTCTGGCCCCTCTTGAACGATTTGCCACAAGTCATAACCCAAAATATGAGAGGCTTCTTCATAAAGGGTCTTAACAATAGGGAAATTTTGGGCTAAATCTGCCATCATACCCACAGATTGTGAACCTTGGCCGGGAAAAATAAAACCGTATGACATCTTCTATCCTTTGTGATTGGATTTTGCCAAATCCATTTTATTCGTAACAGGCGAATATGCAACCTTAATACGTAACCTTAATATTTAATTAAAGCGGCACCCCAAGTAAAACCACCCCCGAATGCTTCTAATAAAAGCGTATCTCCGCGCTGAATGCGGCCATCTCGTACCGCTTCATTGAGCGCGAGGGGTACAGAGGCACTTGATGTATTGGCATGGCGATCCACCGTTATGACGGTCTGATCCTCTCGCAACCCGAGTTTTTTGGCTGTGGCTTTAATAATTCTTAAGTTGGCCTGATGAGGGACCAGCCAATCCAGTTCTTCTCTCTTGATCCCAGCAGCATCTAAGGTTTCTTGCGCCACACGGCTCAAGGTATTGACCGCCACCTTAAAAACTTCATTGCCTTTCATCTGCATGGTTCTTTCAGAGACATCATCCGTCTTAGGCAGTCGAGAAGGTCCAGAGGGCACATGCAGCAGTTCTTCATACTGACCGTCGGCATGAATCGGCACAGAAAGGATACCAGGTTCATCTGAAGCTTCTAAGATCACAGCCCCTGCACCATCTCCAAATAAGACACACGTATTACGATCTTGCCAGTTAATAATCCGAGAAATGGTTTCTGAGCCCACCACTAACACTTTCTTCGCTGAACCGGCGCGAATAAATTGATCCGCAATGGATAAAGCATAAATAAAACCCGCACACACGGCCTGAACATCAAATGCAGGGGCACCATGATTCCCCAAGCGCGCTTGTAACATGGTCGCTGTGGAAGGAAAAATTTTATCCGGCGTGGTGGTGGCTAAAATAATCAAATCAAGCTCTTCTGCCGACATCTGTGCAGCTTCTAAGGCTTGACGAGCAGCTTGCTCTGCAAGGTCACAGGTGGTTTCATTTTCAGTAGCAATATGACGTTGCGTAATGCCAGTGCGCTCTCTAATCCATTCGTCACTGGTCTCCACCATTTTTTCTAAGTCTAAATTGGTCAGTACTTTTTCAGGTAAATAACCGCCGGTACCGACAATGCGACTATAAGTTTTTGTATTCTGGCTCATTTATGCTTTTTGCTCTAAATCGGAGGCGTCCAACACGGTGACCTCCGGTGTTAAAATCTGTTCAACTTCTGACGCAATCAAACTGGGCACATTCTTTATGACCTCTTTGCGTGCTTCTTCAATGGCGCGTCTAAAGCCATAGGCATCTGCCCCCCCATGACTTTTCACCACAATTTTTCTCAAGCCTAATAGAGAAGCCCCATTATACTTGCGTGGATCGACTTCTTCTTGAAAAGACTTTAGCACAGGGTATGCAATCAAGCCGGCCATTTTGGTGAAGAGGTTACGATTAAAAGCTTTTTTCAAATAAAACGCAATCATTTTGGCCACCCCTTCACTCGCCTTTAAGGCCACATTGCCATCAAAGCCATCACAGGATATGACATCAAAATTACCTTTAAAAATGTCATCCCCTTCCGCATACCCTTGATAATTAATAGATGTGCGTTTTAGGATCGCATTCGCATCTTTAATCCGCTGGTGCCCTTTAATCTCTTCTTCACCAATATTCAGCAAACCAACACGAGGATGAGGATTATCATCCAATGCTTGAGCGAGCACCGCGCCCATCACCGCAAATTGCGCTAAGTTTTCCCCATCTGATCCGATATTGGCCCCCAAGTCCAACACATAAACATGCCCGGTCATGGTAGGCATTGCCGTACAAATCGCAGGGCGTTCAATACCTGGCAAGGTTTTTAGAACAAATTTGGAAACCGCCATCAATGCCCCTGTATTTCCGGCACTGACACAGGCTTGCGCTTGTTCCTCTTTTACCAGATTCAGAGCGATGCGCATTGAGGATTTACGTTTATTTCGCAGGGCGACTGAAGGTTTATCATCCATTTCGATGACTTCTTCAGCATGGGTAATGCTCAATCGGTGAGCATCATATTGATAATTTTTCAGCGCCTCTTCAATCAGAGGTTTTTGACCCACCAAATGAATATGAAGGTCGGAATGTCGGTTTAGTGCATCTATAGAAGCGGGTAGAGTCACGGACAAGCCATGATCTCCCCCCATTGCATCGACAGCAATCGTTATACTCAAGATAGCCTCTCTTACTTATCTTGAACGACTTTTTTGCCTTTGTAGTAACCATCAGCAGTCACATGGTGACGACGGTGAACTTCACCTGTTGTTTCATCAACAGTTAAAGTCGGTCCGTTCAATGCATCGTGAGAGCGACGCATACCACGCTTTGATGGGGTTTTACGGTTTTGTTGAACAGCCATAATGTTCTCCTTGTTAAAAATTCAATTTGTAAAATCTTAGCCTATTTCTTCGACTTTAAGGCTTCCAATGCTGCAAACGGATTCGGCTTCTGCTCCGCCTCCTGTTCTACAGTTTCATCAGACGCCTCTTGCCAAGCCATCGGCGCCTGCTCATTAATCGGCGAAAGCGGAATGGAAAGCAGAAGCTCATCCTCAATCAGTTCCAATAAAGAAATGCGCTCATCCCCGATCTCATAGATTTCTACCTCTGAAGGCAGATCTTCAGCCAACGTCATCGACTCTGTAAAAATACCTTTGACTTGACTATTGACCTCAATATCAAAAGGTTGCAATGAGCGCTGACACTCAACGGACAAACAGGACTTCACCTGCATTTCAAAAGCAGGAAACTTCAGCGTTTTATCATAAAAAAAACGCATTTCTACTTCGACCGACCGATTGTTTTGTCCACCATCCACCAACTGGGCCACCAGACGAGGAAACTCAGACTGGTTGACACGCGCTTTAATTTGCTTATGATGATTGACAAAATCAATAGGATCAATCAAATTCGGAAGCTTGTCTAACATAGCGGCGCATCATACGCATTTTAAGGGTGAATGTCAAAGAAAATTTGGGTTTTTAATCCTTAATATACTTCCCTTTTATAGACTGCAACCCTTTATTTTTATTTGAGTTTATCCAGATAAGTGTAACGCAACGGACAGTCTGATTTAAAAAACGCAACACTTTGAGCCACAAACAAAAATATCCAACGGAAAAGCGAAAGATTTATGCCAAATTCCCCAGTCCTGCCATTGCCAAAACTGATTTTGGCTTCTACTTCCCCTTTTCGACAGCAGCTTCTACAGAAATTAAAATTGCCTTTTTCCACGGCCAGACCAGAAGTGGATGAAACGCCCATTGCGGGCGAATCGGTTGAAGCCATGGTGGAAAGATTGAGTCAACTCAAAGCCCAAGCGGTTGCTCAAACCACTGACGAACCAGCCATTATTATCGGTTCTGATCAAAGTGCCTCCTTAGCAGGACAGCCGTTGGGTAAGCCGCACACTTTTGAAAAGGCGCTCACCCAACTGCAATCTATGCAAGGCAAGATCATAATTTTTTATACTGGGCTCTGCGTGATCAATACGCAAACACAGCAGCAGTTTCAAGCCATGGATATCACACGCGTCCATTTTCGCCAGCTCAGTGACCAAGCACTCACCCGTTATCTTGAGTTGGAGCAACCTTTTAATTGTGCCGGTAGCTTTAAATCGGAAGGATTAGGCATTACCCTCTTTAAAGCCATTGAAACCTGTGATCCAAATGCATTAATCGGCTTACCTTTAATTGAACTCACCACCATTTTTCAGCAAATGGGATACGAACTGCCACTTAAAGACTAACGGCAATTGTCTCCGACGCGTGGCAGTAACCATGATTTGAGTTCGGCCAAATCGTCTACCCAAGCTATAGGATAAAATTGCTGCAACTGTTCCAGACTGTGCACACCATGGGTCACAGCAATACTGTCCATGCCAATATTTTGTGCCATCAGCAGATCAAACTCTGTATCCCCGACCATCACCGCTTTCTCCAAAGGCACCTGCAGAGTGTCTAGAATCTGATGTAACATTAATGGATCCGGCTTTGACGCCGCTTCCACAGGGGTGCGCGTCATGTCAAAATAGCTTTCAAAGCCTACATCCGCCAACACCCGATCCAAGCCGCGCCGACTTTTTCCCGTGGCCACCGCCAACTTTGCCCCCGCCTGTTTTAAAGATTTTAATAGGTCTTCTGCGCCTTCGAAGGGCTGCATAGGCACATCCGAATCCTCTAAAAAATGCTGAGTATAAGCGGCAGACATCCTCTCCACCTGTTCAGGTGACGCATCTGGATACAGCCCCAAAATAGCATGCTGTAAACTTAATCCAATAATTTGCTTACTCTCTTCATCTGAAAGCACAGGCAACCCCACTTCCTCTGCGGCATGCTGTATAGCCGACACAATACGCGCTTCAGAATTCATTAAGGTGCCATCCCAATCAAAAATTACCAATTCATAACATTGATTTTTCGGTCGTGATTTCTCTTGGTTCATCTTATTTGCCCTCTCGATTATCCTCTAATTGTTTGAATAACGTTTGCCAACTCGCCTCCAACGGCGCCTCAATCTCCAGCCACTGCTCTGTGACGGGATGGGTAAACCCCAATTTATGCGCATGCAAGGCTAAGCGTTTAAACCCCATTTGTCGAAACTGTTGATTTACAGCCTTATTGCCGTATTTCTCATCTCCAATAATCGGATGACCATTGGCCTGCGCATGAACGCGAATTTGATGCGTGCGCCCCGTTTTAAGTCTGACACGCAGCAAGCTGCAATTCGCAAACTGGCGTTCAACCTGAAAATAGCTGATTGAGGCTTTTCCGGTTTGATCTACACGCACCACCCGCTCTCCTGATTGAAGGGTATTTTTTTTCAACGGCAGATCAATTTTCTGTTTACTTTGAGGCCAATGTCCCTCAACTAAAGCCAAATACTGTTTTTTAAGCTGATCCTCTCGAACCTGGGCGTGCAGTGCTTTTAATACAGACGCTTTTTTTGCCAGCAAAATACATCCAGAGGTATCTCGATCTAAACGGTGCACCAGTTCGATGCGTTTCGCCAGAGGACGCAAGCCTCGCACTAACTCGATCAACCCCCATTGAATGCCGCTGCCACCGTGAACAGCAATGCCGCTGGGTTTATTAATCACCATCAGATCGGAATCTTCATACAAAATCGCCGATTCCACCCATGCCATCTGCCTTGTAGGCAGCATCACCTCGGTCTTTTCGGGCACTTTTACCGGCGGAATACGCACGATATCGCCCGCCTTAAGCCGATAATTCTGTTTGATCCGCCCTTTATTGACCCGCACTTCCCCTTTTCGAATAACCCGATAAATCATAGATTTAGGGACCTTACGCAGATGACGCATTAAAAAATTATCAATTCTTTGCCCCTCATCTTCTGAGTGAGCTTCAACAAATTGCACGCCTTGACTCATAACGCTTATCTTTCTCCTTAAATTGGAGCGTAGTGTACCGTGATTTAATGAGAGATACCATTTATCGATTGCGTTGCTTGGTCGATGGTGATATATTTACCCACGATTTTCCATATTTTATTATGGATGATATAGAGATACGATTGATGATTCAATCAACAGAATTTAAAGACCTTTGGCGCTTAAAGCATTTAAAACCCTCAGTGTTTAGCTTTAAGTAATGAAATTAACCCAGCGTCAATTTTGAACAGGATTAAGAAATTCATCAATGCAGGCTAATAACCCAAAAGGTAGTCATAAGACATTTGATTGAATGACACGGGATTCTGACAAGACAGACCGGACAAAATAAATTAAGCAATCAGCGGGCGTCGCTCACGATAAAAAGAAAAGATGCCCTGTCGTTTAATTGGCTAAGAGCTGTGAAAAAACACTGCTCGACAAAAAAATGCGAAGAAAAAAGAAGTATTTGATTTTAAAAGATTCCTTGGTGATTAAAAGAGACACCAATAAAATCAAGAAATGAGACAAACGCCACAGCCTATATAAAAGGCAGCTGAAATTGATGACCGAAAAACTGTCTCACCTTGCATAAGAAGCCTCGCGCCGCTCTGTTCTCAAGAACTTTCCGTTATTATTCCTGCCTCCGGTTGACGCCTCAACCTAAAAAGAGACACGCATGAAAAGAATGCTGATTAATGCTACGCAGCCCGAAGAGGTGCGTATAGCCCTAGTTGATGGACAAAAACTCTATGATCTAGACATTGAAACGCCCCAACAACAAAAGAAAAAGGCCAATATTTACAAAGGCATCGTCACCCGCATTGAGCCCAGTCTAGAGGCGGCATTTGTGGATTATGGCGCAGAACGCCACGGTTTTTTACCCTTTAAAGAAGTCGCTGAAGAGTATTACCCAGAAGGCGAAACCAATCCTCATAACCTTTCCATCAAAGACGTCCTGACCGAAGGACAAGAGATTATTGTCCAAGTTCAAAAAGAAGAACGTGGTAATAAAGGTGCGGCCTTAACCACACAAATTACTTTGGCGGGCCCTTATGTGGTCATGATGCCCAACAACCCTAAAGCGGGCGGCATTTCGCGCCGTATTGAAGGCGGGGATCGTTCAGAAATCCGAGATACGTTAAAAGAGATTGACCTCCCTGAAGGGATGGGACTCATCATTCGTACGGCAGGTGTGGGTAAAACCCCTGAAGAGCTACAATGGGGCGTCAACTATCTCGTTCACCTATGGGAAGCCATTAAAAAGGCAGCGCAGGAAAAGCCAGCGCCCTTCCTCATCCATGAAGAATCTGATATTGTGATTCTGGCCATTCGCGACTACTTGCGCCAAGACATCAGTGAAATCATTATTGATGACATGCCGACCTTTCACAAAGCTCGGGATTTTATTCAACATGTCATGCCGCAACAGGTGCATAAGGTCAAGCCCTACCAAGATGAAAAAATCCCCCTATTTACACGCTATCAAATTGAATCGCAAATCGAGACTGCCTATCAACGCGAAGTCGTCCTCCCCTCTGGTGGGGTCATCGTAATCGATATGACCGAAGCGTTAACCGCCATTGATATCAACTCCTCACGTGCAACCAAAGGGGGCGATATAGAAGAGACCGCTTTTAATACCAATATGGAAGCGGCTCAAGAAATTGCCCGCCAATTGCGTTTAAGAGATTTGGGAGGCTTAATTGTCATCGACTTTATCGATATGCACTCCAACCGTCATCAAAGAGAAGTGGAAAATGCGATGCGCGAGGCAGTGAAATCTGACCGTGCACGGGTTCAGATCGGCAAAATCTCCCGTTTTGGTCTGCTGGAAATGTCTCGTCAGCGCTTACGTCCTTCCATTGAAGAATCCACGCAAATTGTCTGTCCACGCTGCAAAGGCGTCGGTGTGATTCGTGGCGTCGAATCCCTAGGTCTCTCTATTCTTCGCTTATTGGAAGAAGAGGCGCTCAAAGAGAATACCAAACGCATTATGGTTCAACTGCCTGTAGATGTCGCCACCTTCTTACTGAATGAAAAACGCCATCATTTGACCCATTTAGAAGATCGCCATCATCTGCATATTTTGATTGTGCCGAATGAACATTTAGAGACGCCACAATACTTAATTGAACGGACACGTCTCAATGAGGAAGTGCCAGAGCAGGTAAGCTATCAAGCGAAAGAGCTTCCAAGTCCGATGCTTGAGGAGATTGAAGCTGAAAAAACCGCTCAGCCTAAAGAGGAACCCGCAATTAAAAGCATTCAACCCGAAATGCCAGCGCCCTTAATTGAACAAGCCCAAGCGGCTCAACAAGCCACTTCGCAATCCAAACCCAGTTTGATCAAGCGCATTTGGCAGTTCTTTGCTGGGGAAGAGGTAGAAGAAATTAAAGCGCCGACGGCACCCAAACGCGAGCGCACCAATAACAATCGTCGTCGGAATAATGGGCGTAACCGCAATGATCGTAATCAAAATGATCGTAACCGCAATAGCCGAAACAATCGAAATCGTAATGACAAAAATCATCGCAATCGTTCGAATGAGAGCGGTCAAACAGAGAAGCAGCCTTCTATTCGTGAACAAAATATTGCGCTCAATCAGGCGCAAGCAGCTGCAGAGAAATCCAAGCAACAAGCGGCGAAAAATGCACCTGAACTTCAAGAAAAAGCTCAAGATCAGCTAGCGATCCAGGCGCCTGAAGTAGCGGAACAAAGCAAAACGGCAGCCCCTGAGGTCAAAGAAGCGCCTCGCAACCGCCGTCACCGCAGCCGAAACAATACTCGGACTTACAATAATCGTCGTCGGGCACCGATCAATGCGGAAACCCTCTCTGTAAACTCCATAGAGTTAGAAGCCAATACGGTAACAGAAAATGCACCGACAACGCTTGAACAGAGCGCACCCTCTACTGTGACCGTTGAATCCACTGCAACAGAAACACCCAATGAGTCGAAAAAAGTACCAATGGTCGTAGAAACGGTTTCTGCTGCACCGGTTGAATCAAAAACAGAGACCTCTACAGAAGCAGAGCAGCCCATTGAATCCGTTTCAAATGAGCCTCAACCTGCTTTCGAGGAGAAGCCCTCTACTGAAAATGCGTCAAAAGAAACAGGCACAATGACTGAAACAGAAAGTAAAATTTCTTAAGCTAAACCTGTCTTTTCTTGGCAAATAAAAAAGCGCCCGCATAAAGTTTTATGCGGGCGCTTTTTTATCTATGAGTGAAAAAAATACATCAGAACAAGTTAGTCATCACTTAAACTGATAATTAATGCCCATACTATACTGCCAATCATCCGCTTTTAAATCCAAATAGGGTTGAGAATCATGGCGGTAATTCACGCTCATCGTCATCGACACAGTAGAAACCACTTGAGTAGAAAGCGTCCAATTCACAATGGAGCGGTTATTCTTCCACTCATCCACTTTCGGTTGAAAAAACAAGCTGACGCCCATTTTAGCCTGCTTGGATATAGCATACTGACCTTCTGCCATCCAGTTAAAACGACCGACTTCAAAAGTTTCTCGTCGCTGTAAATCGACCTCTTCTTTCTCATAAAAGATCGAACCGCCCAAAATGCCTTTATATTGCTTAAATTGATTTTTCCAGCGACCACCCGCCCCCAATAAAGTACGTACTTTATCTAAAACATAGGGCTGAGCTTCATATTGCGTATACGCCTCCCAAGCCCAGTGGGGCTTAAACCAATCTGTATGACGCAAATGTAAAAACTTGCTTTCATCATTCCCCTTACCATTGACCTCACTGTATTCATAACTGGCTAATAGCAACTCGACTTGCTGATGGTGCACATACTGGAGTCCTATATTGGTACTGCCAGCCAAGTTATCCGTATTCCCAGACTTACCATTAAAATTGACTGTAAAGCTGCCACTTACCCCTTGAACAGAGTCATCCAATCGAAGATCTTCGATATTCACAATAGCCGATGCACGGCTAGTTACCAGCAAAGATCCAAGTAACAGAGTGAAAGGAATGGTTTTATGGATTGAAAGCTTTCTCATTTTATTTTCCTAGTGAAACATGATAATGCGGATCTTCAGAAATATTGACTTCCACTAAATCCCGTGCATCATGTAATAGCTGACGACACTCGGGACTTAAGTGTTTAAGCACCAGTTTTTTTCCTTGTTCTTTATAACGCTTTGTCAGTTTATCAATCGCCTCTACTCCGGTATAGTCATAAACCCGAGAATATTTAAAGTCAATCTTCACACAATCTGGATCATTTTTAGGGTCAAACAAGTCCACAAAATTTTGTGCGGAAGCAAAAAACAGCGGACCATAAACCGTATAGATTTTGACTTTTTTACCATCGATCTCAGTCTCTTCAGCCTCGACCATTACTCTTTGTGCATGCTGCCAAGCAAACACCAAGGCTGACACTATGACGCCTGCAACCACGGCCACAGCCAAGTCAAACACCACGGTCAAAACGGTTACCAAAATCATCACCGCCGCATCGGCTTTACTCATGCCGCGCATAATATTCCAGCTAGACCAATCGAAAGTGGCAATCACCACCACAAACATAAGCCCCACTAAGGCTGCGACCGGAATTTTGGCGATATAGTCTGATAAAGCCAATACAATCAATAACAACATCAATGCGGCCGTGATTCCCGACAGTCGTCCCAATCCACCCGAACGAATATTAATCAGGGATTGTCCAATCAAGGCACACCCTCCCATGGTACTAAAGAGTCCAGATGTCACATTGGCACACCCCAATGCGATACATTCACGATTCGCTTGACCACGCGTCTGCGTAATATCATCAATCAAAGTCATGGTGAGCAGCGACTCTGTCGTCCCCACAACCGTTAAAATCAAGGCGTAAGGCAAAATAATCCATAAGGTCTCCCAAGTGAAAGGCACCATGGGTATATGAAAGCCATTTAACTGTGGATCCCGTGGGTCACCGAAAAACAAGGTTTCTAAGGAAGCTGAAACCACCGCCTTATCCCCAACTGTCACGGTATGGATATCCAGAAAGATGACCGCCAAAGTAATCAGAATAATTGAGGCTAAAGCGGATGGAATCGCCTTTGTAAATTTAGGCAAAATATAGATAATCGCCATACTGGCCGCTACCAAGGCCAACATGATCTGTAAGGGCTCACCACTTAACCAATGACCATCAGAGGTTTTAAACTGCTTCAACTGGGCTAAAAAGATAATAATCGCCAAACCATTCACAAAACCAATCATCACCGGCTGCGGCACCATGCGAATAAAGCGCCCCCACTTCATGACGCCAATAATGACTTGAAATACCCCCATCAAAATGACGGCTGCAAAGAGATACTCTGTCCCATGCTCTGCCACCAAACTCACCATTACCACCGCCAACGAGCCAGCGGCGGCAGAAATCATGCCCGGACGACCGCCAAAAGCAGAGGTAATTAAACCAACAATAATGGCCGCAAACATGCCCACCAAGGGATTGACGCCTGCAACAAAGGAAAAAGCGACAGCTTCCGGCACCAATGCCAATGAAACGGTAATTCCAGAAAGTACATCATTTTTATAACGCTCCCATCCTGAAGCGGAAACATTCACCGTTCGCATGCGAAAATCCTTTTACCAAAAAATAAAACCGAGTATTATAGTTGAAAATGTACACAAACTTAAAGATTAACTACTTAAAGATTAACTATGTGGATTCATCATATTGGCGAAATTATGATTGGGGTTTTAGTCGCACTGCTGATCGCACATTTTATCTTCCATGGCCTATTTAAGATACAACGCCGCCATCGGGATCAAATTGAAGCGAAAAAAGAGAAAGACAAGAACGGTTAGTTTAGTCTTGCAATTGAGTGAGAAACGCCTATAATAGCGCTCTAAATTTAATCGGGGTGTAGCGCAGTCTGGTAGCGCACCACACTGGGGGTGTGGTGGTCGCAGGTTCAAATCCTGTCACTCCGACCACTTTTCCAATCATCTGTTTTCAAACCTTATTCGATTCGCTGTAATCCGATCATTTCAATCTTTAACTTTTTCGCCAATCCTTTTAAAGCTGAATCGACCGCCTCTTCTAAGACAGGATGATAAAACGGCATCTGCAACAACCTTTCAACCGTCAAGCCTTCTTCAACCGCCCAGTTTAAAAGATGTGCCAGATGTTCTGCTTCCGCCATCACCAACTCGCCGCCTAGCAATTGTTTGCTCTGCTTATCCGCATACAAGCTGATCATCCCTTTATCCACCTGCTCTACAATGGCGCGTCCGTTATTGCGTTCTAAATTGAAACTGACCACCTCTGTTTTGTCCAAATCCAACTCACTGTAGCGTTGACCAAAAACAGCCACCTGTGGATCGGTAAAGACAATCCCCATTGGGGAGACCCGATGATAACGGTGGACTTGTGGATACTGCATCGCATTTACCCCTGCAATTTTGCCCTCATAGCCCGCTTCATGCAAAATTGGACGGTAGCGGTTGGCATCGCCAGCGATAAAGATAGGAAGGTTCTCAATTTGTAAGGTTTCAGGATCAAATTGTGGCAGTCCGAAACGATCCAGTTCTACACCAAGATTCTCTAAACCAAGCTGATCAACATTCGGGCGACGCCCCAATGCGGCCAGCACGGCATCCACTTCAAAAGAGCCCGCTGAATTAGAAATGCGCAATTTCCCTGCACTGCCTTCTTCAACATTGGCCGCCTCACCCAGATAGAGCGGAAACTCTTTTGAGATCAGGCTCACCATTGACTCAATAGCTTTGGGTGAAGACAAACCAGCGACCGTATTCAGCATTTCAAAGCCAATCACCTTAACGCCCAAGCGCGCCATCGCTTGCCCTAATTCAATACCGATCGCGCCTAAACCCACTACCGCCACCGATGCTGGAAACTGTTCTAACTCAAAAATCTCATCACTGGTCAAAACCTGCTGACCGAATGCCTGCCATGATGCTGGCACCACAGGGCGTGAGCCGGTCGCAATAATGATTCGCTCCGCCTCGATCTTCTCCCCATTCACCTCTAATTGATTGGGAGAGAGAAATTTCGCATAACCTTTGATAAACTGTTCTGGCTTAAGACTGTCCAACATATTTTGCGCGACACCGCCGGCAAAACGATCTCTTAAGGCGCGTACACGCTGTAAGACTTCACCTTGATTCACAGAGAGCTGCTCCGCACCATGAATGCCAATGTCTGCAAAATGGTTGCGTTCAAAATAGTGATTGGCCGAATGAATTAAAGCCTTTGAAGGCATACAACCAATGCGCGCGCAAGTCGTGCCTAAGGTGCCGCCATCAATGATAACAAAATCCTCTGTCTGCTTTCTTATCTGACTCATCGCGGTTAATCCGGCCGTTCCAGCGCCTAAAATGGCGACTTTAATTTTTCTCATTTTCTTTCTCCTCACTTAGTTCTTTGTTCCTATTTTATTTTTTTCACAGTAAAATAACGAGTCATTTTTGTGACATTTATAATATGGGGATGGCTTTTGTTTTGTAGCGTTTATTGTTCCTCACTCCTTTTTAGAGCCTATGGATACGCTCTCGGGTGTCTGCTGCTACTCTTATTATTTTTTCTTCCAACCCCTTTTTCTCAAGCCCAAAATGCGTCCAAAGAAAAAATTCCTACCTCTCTTCTGATTCGAATCTACCAACCTTTTTTTGGCGATTTAGAAGCGCTGAGAAAACGGCGTGTCATTCGTGTGTTAACCACCTATAGCCGGACAAACTACTTTATCACGCATAAAGGGTTCCGAGGCATTGAATATGAGCTACTGAAAGCTTATGAGCACTATCTCAATCGAGGTCCGCGCAAAGAGCGCTATCAAACCCAGCTGATTTTTTTACCTAACCCTTTTAAAGAAATCATCCCCAAACTCCGTTTAGGCTATGGGGACATTGCCGCAGCTGGACTGACGGTGACGCCTGAACGCAAAGCGCTGATTGACTTTACCGATCCCTATATCACCGACATCAATGAAATCCTGATCAGCCATCAAGGGGCTGAACCGATTCAAAGAATGGAAGACCTTTCTGGAAAAACCTTAGTGGTCGTTGCCAATAGCAGCTACATAATCCATCTGATCAAAATCAACCAAACCCTTGGAAAACTGGGACTGCCGCCGATGGAAATTCGCCAAGCGCCAGGACTCATCGGCATTGAAGATTTATTAGAAATGGTCAATGATAGCATTATTGACTATACAGTAGCAGACAGCCATATTGCGCAACTTTGGCAAACCAAATTCACGCATCTTCAGCTTCAATCTAAAATGATCTTTCATCACAATGGTAAAATCGCTTGGGGCCTTCGTCACAACACCCCCGAATTAAAGCGCTCTTTAAATCATTTTATCCACACTCAGGCAAAACCCGGAAAACTGCTCGGCAACAGCTTGTTTAAAAAATATTTTAAGGATGATTACTGGATCCAGCAGCCTAACTACTCCTTACTCAAGCGCATTCCCTGCTTAATATACTATTTTCAAATTTATGGGGATCTATATGACATTGATTGGACGCTGATCGCGGCTCAAGCCTATCAAGAATCTCGCTTCAACAATAAAAAAGTCAGTCCTAAAGGCGCGATGGGGATTATGCAAATCAAGCCGGAAACGGCTCGACACAAACCGATCAACATCCATCATATCAAAAAACTCGAAAACAATATTGAAGCGGGTGTGAAATATTTGGCTTACTTGCGGGATCATTACTTTTCCGATCCAAAACTTTACACACCAGAAGATCAAATCAACTTTGCCTTAGCTGCTTACAATGCCGGCATTACGAAAATCCGCTACTATCAACGCTTGGCCAAAAAACGGGGGTTAAATCCTTATAAATGGTTCTACAATGTGGAACTCATTGCCCGACAAAAAATTGGCCTGGAAACCGTCAATTATGTCGCCAATATTCGCAAATTTCAGATTGCGCTGCAAATGTCTCGTAGCATTGAAATGAAAAAAGCTTTGGCCAAAATGAAACGTACGTCTATCCCTGATGAAAAAAGCGCTGACTACGCTTCAGGCCTATAAACCTTAAGGTTGTTGAATCCTTGATCAATCAAATACTGTGCATGCAATTGACTCATCACCCCTTTTTCACAGTAAAGTAGATATTGTTTATCCTGATCCAACTGTTTAAATTTTTGGTTTAGCTCATAAAAAGGGATCTCGATGGTTTCAGACGCTAAGTCCAAAGGGGATTGCGCTTTTTCCGATTCCGAACGAATATCAATCACCACCTCATCCGTTACTTGATTGACAATCGGAACGGCCGCTTTTTGATTAATCTCTGTGATAATTTGATCTACCGGAACCACAGAGCGGTTCGCCACCGCCTCTTCCAGCACTGAAAAATCAAACCGCGCTTCCTCTCGTGGCAAACGTTTAAAAGAGCCATGGGTCACCGGGTTTTTAGAGATCACGCCGCAATACTCCGGCATATTTTCCGCAAAATGGCGTGTACCGATCTCCTCTGCAATCTGAATAATCTCATTTTTATTCATTGTCACCAGCGGACGTAATACCAGCTTGGAAGTCGCCTCATCTATTAAAGCCAAATTGCGTAAGGTTTGACTGGAGACCTGAGCGACACTCTCTCCGGTCACTAAAGCATCAATCCCCATTTCATCCGCGACTTGTTCTGCCGCCTTAAGCATTAAACGCTTGAGCATCACCCCCAAGTAACTCTCATGAATGCTGTTAAACATCTCTGCAATCACTTTTTCAAAAGGAAGGGTAATAAACTGTACCCGGTGTGAAGCTGCATATTGACGCCACAGATAAAACGCCACCTGCTTTACCCCAATCTCATGCGCATCACCGCCTAAGTTAAAGAAAATAAAATGAGTTTTCATACCGCGTTTAATCGTCAAAAAGCTCGCCACCGTTGAATCAAAACCGCCGGACATCAGTGACAGCACATCTCCTTGCATCCCTAAAGGGAACCCCCCCAATCCAGGATAACGATCAGTAACAATATACAGCTGCTGATGGGTCACCTCCAACTGCACAACCACCTCCGCATGTTTAATATCCACGCCTTTGGGATTGCCAGCTCGATAAAGGGCTGCTCCCACAAAACGCTCCAACTCATTAGAGGTAAAATCATGCTCACCTGAACGCTTAACACGCACCACAAAGGTTTTATCTTCAATGCGCTCCACCATCTGTTGCACCACAATCTCTGCAATCTCTTCTTGAGTGGTAAAAGGAAATTCCAACACCTCTAACACCTGATCCACACCGGGGGTCTGCCGCAACACTTTTGCAACGGGGGCGTGAAAAGAGGCGTCACACTGGACTTCAATCTTATCCCAGAAGCGCTTGACCTCAATCTGCTCATCCACTCGATTGAGTAAAGTGCGCAAGTTATGATGCAATTGGGCCACCATTTTTTTCTTAACCGCATTGCCCTTGACCATAATTTCTGGGAATAACTTAACCACAAATTTCATTTTTATCCTTTTCCAAGCGTTTGTTGTGGGGCTCATTTTAACGGATTAGACTTTTTTCCGCTGTAATACTTGGTTAAGGCTTTCTCTGCGTGTTATCATTCCAAAAGAAATTTTATTTTAACTAACAGAGACCTTTGCATGAGGAGATTCTACGGCTAAAAATGGCTAAAATTTTTAGTTCGCATCCCACTCATGCAAAGGTCTCTAACAAAATGAGAGTACGCTTATGAAAAGATTGCATGATGTCTTAGTCAGAGATGAAGTTCCTTTTGATCTTCAACAAGTGATTAACCATACTTTAGTCGCCTGTAAAGATATATCCCATAAACTTGGGCAAGGGGAATTGGCAGGAATCCTAGGTTCCACTGAAGCAGAAAATGTGCAAGGTGAAACCCAAAAACAGTTGGATGTCATCTCAAATGAACTTTTGAAAAAGATCCTGACCGAAGACAAAAATGTACGTGGTATTGGTTCTGAAGAAGAAGATTACACCGTTGCTGGATTTGAAGATGGTAAATATCTAGTCACTTTTGATCCATTAGATGGTTCATCCAATATCGATGTCAACCTTTCTGTCGGAACCATCTTCTCAATCCTAGAAGCCAAAGAACCCGGTTCTGGAGATAATCAAGCGTTATTCTTGCAAACTGGACGCAATCAAGTCGCTGCAGGTTATGTTCTCTACGGACCTTCTACGATTTTAGTTTTGACCACCGGTAAAGGGGTCAACTTCTTTACGCTTGATCGCCACATTGGTGAATACATTCTGACTAAAGAACAGGTTAAAATTCCAGAAGAAACCTCTGAATTTGCCATCAATATGTCAAACCGACGCTTCTGGGAACCTGAAGTACGTCAATATATCGATGACTGCCTACTTGGAGAAGAAGGTCCTCTAGGCAAGCGTTACAATATGCGTTGGGTTGCCTCTATGGTGGCTGAAGTTCACCGTATTTTAGTGCGTGGAGGCATCTTTATGTACCCATGGGATAGTCGCGAACCTGAACGCGCTGGTAAACTTCGTCTCATGTATGAAGGTAACCCGATGGCGATGATTGTTGAACAAGCCGGTGGTTTGGCCACAAATGGTCGTGAGCACATTTTAGATGTTGAGCCTAAAGGCATTCATGACCGCGTACCGGTTGTGCTTGGTTCTAAAAAAGAAGTGGCCACAATGATGGCCTACTATGAAAACTAATCACTTACACAATTAACATCAATAAACGCCCGCCCTCAGCGGGTGTTTTTCATTATAAATTTAAATTTGAGGAAAATAACCATGGGATATAACGCTGTACCTGCAGGTAAAGAAGTACCCAATGATGTCAATGTCATTATTGAAATCCCCGCTTTTGCACCCCCAATTAAATATGAAGTCGATAAAGAGACCGATCTTATCTGGGTAGACCGTCTTCAAGGCGCAACCATGTCTTATCCAGCCAACTATGGCTATATTAACCAGACACTTTCCGATGATGGAGACCCTGTCGACGTCTTAGTTGTAACCCCTCATCCTTTATTAACTGGCTCTGTTATTCGCTGCCGTCCAATTGGCATTTTCTATATGGAAGATGATGGCGGTAAAGATGCAAAAGTGATCGCTGTACCGGTTGATAAATTAACGCCCATCTATAAAAACATTGAAAAAGTGGAAGATATTCCTCTATTGAAAGAACAAATTGAACTTTTCTTCAGCCACTACAAAGATATTGAACCCGGTAAGTGGGTGAAAGTTGAAGGCTGGGGCGATGCGGATGCAGCACGAGAAGAAATTTTAAATGGTGTAAAAGCCTACCAAAAATAAGCAGAGCTCATTATTGAGCCCAAAAAAGAAGCACAGCACTCGCTGTGCTTTTTTATGGCGGCATAAAATCTATGAGAGCTTTGCATGAGATGGTTCTACGGCTCAAAATGGCTAAAATTCCCCTAATCGTCATTGGAAAACTTGGCAATAGCTGGCTATTGACTGCATTTCCCGTCTAGATATGGAAAATTTTTCCTCATTTTTAGCTCGCATCCCACTCATGCAAAGGTCTCTGCTATAATACACCTCATTTATTTTTATAGAGACCCAATGATGTCGATGGAAAAAAGAGATAAGAAGCTTCGTAGTCGAGTGAAATTATTAGGCAATATTCTTGGAGAAGTCATAGAATCTCAAGCAGGAAAAGAGATTTACGATGGCGTGGAGAAGTTGAGAAAAGGTTATATCAAACTGCGTAAAGAAGAAGACCCACAACTCCGACAAGAACTCCTTCAATATATTGAGTCCCTTAACGCTGATGAACTGACCCTGATTATCCGTGCTTTTAATCTCTATTTCAGCTTAGTCAACCTGGCCGAAGAAGAGCATCAACATCACGAACGTCAAAGTCAACTCCGATCAGATGGCCCTCTGTGGACCGGCTCTGTGCTAGATACCATTAAAGAATTCAAAAAAGAAGGGCTTTCTGCTGAACAGGTTGAAACCCTATTACAAAAACTCAACTATATCCCCGTTTTCACCGCACACCCGACAGAATCCAAGCGCCGTGCAGTAATGGAAAACTTGCGTCGTATTTTCTTGACGCTGGATGAACTGAATGAAGCAGAAGCCTATAATAACCCTTATTCTCAAGAGGTTATTCTGAAGAAACTGCGCTATCAAATTCAAGTGCTATGGAAAACGGATGAAGTCCGTCGCCAAAAACCGACGGTCGAAGACGAGATCCGCAATGGGATCTACTATTTCCGTCAATCCCTATTCAAAGCAGTGCCCACCGTCTATCGCTATATGGAACGCGCTTTAGCGCGCCATTACCCTGAAGCTGAGATTGAAACGCCAAACTTCTTTACTTTTGGCTCCTGGATTGGCGGCGACCGAGATGGCAACCCATTTGTCACCCATGACACCACGGTTCATGCGCTCTATCTTCAATCTCGCGCAGTGCTTTATGAATATCAAAAGCGTATTTTTGAACTCTCCAGCATTCTCACCCACTCACGTCATTTATGTGACATCAAACAAGAGTTGATCAATAAGGTCACCATTGTCGATGCAGACCTACTGGAAAAAGTGTTCCATAAACGCTCTGAGCGATTTAAAGATGAACCCTACCGTCGTTTTTTATATCTCATCCATGGCCGTTTACAGCAAAACATTAACTACATAGAAGCTCAGCTCTATGACAACCCCATTGAAAAAAGCCGTTTTGCTTATCAATCTGAAGATGAACTTAAAGCTGACTTACAGCTAATCTACGATTCACTCTGCGGCCATGGGGATAAAAATGTGGCCGATGCAGATCTCAAAGACTTACTCAAGCTGGTGGAAACTTTTGGTTTTTATCTCATGCGCTTAGACATTCGTCAAGAATCCACTGTACACACCGATGCTGTAGCGGATTTATTACGCCATATTAATATTGATTACCATGCACTGAATGAACAAGAGCGCTTAGAATTACTCTCACAACACATCTCCAGCGCCACCATTATCGATACTCAGCATCTCGCACTGGATAAAATGACACGAGAAGTGCTGGAAGTATTTAATGTCATTCGCGAAATGCGCAAAGAGATTAGCCCTAAAGCCTTCAATAACTATGTCATCTCGATGACACACCAGGCGAGCCATATTTTAGAAGTGCTCTTCTTAGCGCATCAAACCGGTTTGGCAGGCTACAATGCTGGAGAACCCTACTGCGACATCAGTGTCTCTCCCCTATTTGAAACCATTGAAGATTTAGAACATATTGTTCCTGTTACCACTGCGCTATTTGATAACCCAACCTATCATGCCCTATTAAAATCTGCGGGCAACTTACAAGAAATTATGCTGGGTTATTCTGACTCTGCTAAGGATGGGGGTAACCTCTCTTCAGCTTGGAGCCTCTATCAAGCACAAGAAAACATTATGAAACTGGCCGATGATTATGGCATTGAAGTGCGCCTCTTCCATGGTCGTGGTGGAACCGTCGGTCGTGGGGGCGGTCCTACCCACTTTGCCATTCTTTCTCAACCCACCGGCACTGTACGCGGTTCCATTAAATTTACCGAACAAGGTGAGGTGCTCTCTTATAAATATAGCAATGCTGAAACAGCTGCTTACGAACTCTCTTTGGGCGTGACCGGTTTAATGAAAGCCAGCCTATGCTTAATTAAAGAGGTGCCTAAGGACAAAGAAGAATACCTAGAAACCATGAAAGTGTTGGCCAAAGATGGTGAATATGAATACCGTCGCTTGACCGACCACACACCTGGATTCTTTGATTTCTTCTATCAAGCAACCCCTGTGACCGAGATTGGTTTGCT
Source organism: Galenea microaerophila (assembly GCF_054657255.1). Taxonomy (NCBI): domain Bacteria; kingdom Pseudomonadati; phylum Pseudomonadota; class Gammaproteobacteria; order Thiotrichales; family Piscirickettsiaceae; genus Galenea; species Galenea microaerophila. The sequence goes on along the minus strand of NZ_BAAHWZ010000001.1, from coordinate 293,603 downwards.
CAATATTGGTTCTCGTCCTTCTCATCGCAAAGTGGGCAACCTCTCAAAATCCTCAATTCGTGCCATCCCTTGGGTGTTTGGCTGGGCACAAGCACGTCTCACCTTCCCCGCTTGGTACGGGACAGGTTATGCACTGCAAAAATGGATTGAAGCGCACAGTGATGAAGCCTTAAAAGAGATGTACCAAAACTGGCCCTTCTTCCGCGCCTTAATCAGCAACATACAGATGGCTCTCTATAAAACCGACCTAAAAATTGGCCATAGCTATGCCCAATTGGCCAAAAATAAAGAGGTCGCCGAAAAGATTTACAATATGATTGCGACTGAATACCATCGCACGGTGGATGGCAGCTTAGAAATAAGCGGTAATGAGTATCTGATGCAAGATACACCGACTTTAGCCCTATCGCTTTCTCGACGCAATCCATATTTGGAGCCTTTAAACAATATCCAGATTGTCTTACTCAAGCGCTACAAAAATAGCGATCTGCCTGAAGAAGAGCGCGAAAAATGGTTACCGCCCCTTCTCAATAGCATTAATGCAATTGCGGCTGGGATGCGTAATACAGGCTAAAAGCGCGAGTTAACCTATGACTGCCCGATTTGTGGCAGTCATAAAAAAAGCGTATAATAAGTGCCCTATTGATTTACAGAGACCTTTGCATGAGTGGGATGCGAGCTAAAAATGAGAAAAAATTTTCCATATCTAGGCGGAAAATGCAGGGAATAGCCAGCTATTGCCAAATTTTCCAACGACGATAGGGGAAATTTTAGCCATTTTTAGCCGTAGAACCATCTCGTGCAAAGGTCTCTTTTAGTACCAGGAAAAGCTGCTTATGCAAATCACTCTTCTCAAATCAAAATTACATCGTGTCACGACAACGCATTCAGAACTCGACTATGAAGGTTCTTGTGCAATCGATGGACACCTGCTGGACACGGCTGGCATTCGTGAGTACGAACAGATTCACATTTATAATATCAATAATGGTGAACGTTTCACCACCTATGCGATTCGTGCCGAAGATCACAGCGGCATTATTTCTGTTAATGGCGCAGCAGCACATAAAGCGAATCCTGGTGATCTACTGATTATCGCTACCTATGCCAGTATGGATGAAAAAGAGGCGGAAAACTTCAAGCCGACGCTGCTCTACTTTAATGCACAAAACCAAATTACGCATACACGCAACACCATTGCTACGCAACTGAAAGAAGTCAGCTAATCAATATTAATCAAAATATTATCTAACAACCGCGTCTTTCCAAGACGCGCTACCGCGAGCAAAACGGCGCCTTGAGTAAGCGATTCACAGGGTTCTAAGGTTTTTGCATCTAATAGCTGAAGATAATCAACCTGATCAAAACCGGCTGTTAATAAAGCTTGCTGTGCAGCTTGCAGCTGCTTTTCGATCATGTCTTCGTCAAAAGATTTCAATCCCTTTAAACGCGCGCTTAAGGCTTGCAAAGTTTGATACAGCTTCGGCGCGATGGCTCTCTGCTCCGGTGTTAAATATTGATTACGCGAACTTAAGGCCAAGCCATCTGCTGCTCTTGCAATCGGCGCCCTGATCAATTGGATGGGAAAACTTAAATCGGACACCATCTTCTCAATCACTAAATACTGTTGGAAATCTTTCTGTCCAAACACGGCTAAATCTGGCTGCACAATATGAAACAGCTTGGCCACCACAGTGGTCACGCCATCAAAATGCCCTGGGCGTAGCGCCCCCTCTAATCGATTGGCCAAGCTCGGTGCGGCACAAACACGCGTTTGCAAATCACCTTCGGGATACATCTCTTGCACACTCGGGGCAAACAGTGCATCACAACCGATTTGCTGCAGCTTTTCCGCATCCGCATCGAGCGTTCGCGGATATTGGTCAAAATCTTCATTAGGTCCGAACTGCAAAGGATTCACAAACACACTGGCCACTATTTTATCGGCCTGCTGTTTTGCCCTTTCCACTAAACTGAGATGCCCCTCATGCAAATTCCCCATGGTCGGTACAAATCCGACCTTAGCCCCCTGTTTTTTCCAGGCCAAAACCTGCTGCTGCAACGGTAAAATCTCCGAAAAGTGTAGCATAACGCCTAAACCTCGTATTCAGGACTGGGAAATTTGACATCTTTCACAGCAGAAACATAGGCTTGCAGCGCGTCTTGAATAGAATTAGCTTCAGCAAGGAAATTTTTACTGAATTTGGGCGCTTTGCCCACCGTCAACCCCAACATATCTGTCAAGACTAAGACTTGTCCATCGGTTTGCGCACCAGAACCAATGCCAATAACGGGAATGCTGAGCGCTTCTGTAATTTTAGCGGCTAAAGCCGATGGCACGCACTCCAACACCAACATCTCTGCGCCTGCAGCTTCAACCGCCAACGCTTGCTCCAATAAAATTTGTGCAGACGCTTCATCTCGTCCAGTGACTCTATAACCATTTTTTAATACCGATTGCGGCAGAAGTCCCAAATGACCACAAACAGGCACCCCTAGATCAGATAGTGCCACAATCATTGGCAGCACACGCTCCGCGCCTTCAAGTTTGACCATATTTGCGCCGCCCTCTTTCAACAAACGGCTGGCACTTTGCAGCAGTGTGGGTAAATCTGCATCTGACATAAAAGGGAGATCGGCGATACACCAAGCATGACTATTGCCTCTTTGCACCATCTGCGTGTGATAAACCATCTCGTCGACAGTCACCGGTAGCGTGGTGCAATGCCCCTGCACCACCATCCCTAAGGAGTCACCGACTAAAATCACTTCACATCCCGCTTCGGCAACCCAGTGCGCTAGGGTGGCATCATAGGCAGTTAAACAGGCAATCTTTTCGCCCTTTTGTTTCATCTTTTGCAGTTGTGACAGTGAGATCATCCCTACTTCCTTATTCCGAAAATTCGACAAAGCGTTCTGTGAGCTGTTCAAGCCATCCGGTAATGGGTTGCCGTTTACCTGAAGAATCACTCAATTCTATCGTCGGCGCCAGTTCTTGCAAAGGTAAGAGGACAAAATCTCGCTGAGTCATCATCGGATGGGGCAGTTGAAGATGAGGTAAATTCAGCGACTGTTCTTTAAACCCGGCTGGCGTTTCATCCCCGTACAGTAAAAGATCTAAATCAATGCAACGCTCTCCCCAATGGCGCTTTTTGACCTTACCCAGCTGCTGCTCTATTTCCTGCAAATAGAGTAGCAATGCTTCAGGTGAACGTTGTGTTTCAATTTTCGCCACCGCATTCACATAGTCCGGCTGATCTTGCGGACCTTGTGGTTTTGACACATAAAAAGTAGACACTGCTCTTAACTGCGTTGTCTCAGAATCCAATAATGCTAAGCTCTGTTGCAGTTTTTTGACCGGCTCCTCTAAATTACTGCCCAAGCCGATATAGGCGGTTTTGTGCGTTAACTCAAGCGTCACGATTCGCTGTTCTGCGCTGATTGTTGGGCCTTACGACGATAGAAGTTGCGGTTTTTTCTTGGCTTGCGCCGTTTACGCGACTTGGTATTCGTCACTTCATTGGCAAAAGCGACCTGATCCAACGGTTCTAAAGTTTGATAATGGGTCCACCAATCAAAAAGCGCCTTAACCGATTCATCCCCCGCAGCGACACGAATCCCCAAAAAGTCATAAGCTGCACGAAAACGCGGATGCTCACGCAACCGATGGGCGCGTTCCCCCCGACGATTATGCAAACGATGTTGTAAGTTCCAAATCTCTTTAATCTGTCCTTGGAAACGCTTAGGAATCGCTGTGGCAATATTCTGTTTCTCTAGCACCTCATTCGCCGCCGCATAAAAAGCATCTTGCGGAGTGACGCCCTCCTCCTGCAGAAGGGCTTGCCGCATCAACATTGGCTGATAAAGCATGGCGGTAAACAAAAAGGCGGGATTTACCGGTTTCCCTTCTTTAATACGCACATCGGTGCTTTTTAACGCTTCCAATACAATTTTTTCCGTCACCGCCTCGTTTGCTTCACCCGATTTTTCCGCTTCGATCAACGCCGCCGTTAAAGGGAAAAGATAGGGAAACAGACCATAGGTTTGTAGCTGATGATAAATCTTCACCGCCACCCCACTATGAAAAAGTTTCAACACCTCTTCAAACATGCGAGCATGTGACACTTCTTGCAGCAAAGGGGCCAATTTTGCAATCGGTGCCTTGGTCTCTTCCTCAATTTCAAAATCTAATTTCGCTGAAAAACGGATGGCGCGAATCATGCGCACCGGATCTTCTCGATAACGCTGCTCAGGCTCTCCAATCAAACAGATCAACCGCGCTTGAATATCTGCCACACCGCCGACATAATCGACAATCGAGAAATTCCGAATATTGTAGTAAAGGGCATTAATGGTAAAATCTCGACGCCAAACGTCTTCATCAATAGTGCCATAGACATTATCCCGAATCAGGCGCCCATGCTCATCTACCTCTCGTCCCTCAATGGAACGGTTTTTTTTGCGGCGCGCAAAGGGCAGTTTTAACTTTTCATCCTGCTTCGTATTGGCTTCAGCTTGGCCTCTGAAAGTGGCGACCTCGATAATCTCCCGTCCAAAGCGAACATGCGCCAATCGAAAGCGGCGTCCAATTAAACGACAGCGCGCTTTGAAGATTTTTTTAACCTCTTCCGGTCTCGCATCGGTCACCACATCAAAATCTTTAGGAGAGATACCAAGGAGTAAATCGCGAATGGCGCCACCGACCAGATACGCTTCATAGCCTCCGCGCTTCAAACCATATAAGACATCTAAAGCACTCTTATCGATCTCTTTGCGGGAAATGCCGTGTTCCCGTCTGGGAATAATCATAGGGGTATGGTGTTGGGATTCTGAACCGGATTCTGCCAGCTCTAAATTTTCATTCTGGCCGGTTCGTTTGGAAAAAAGAGACGTGACCTTTCGAATTATTCGCTGCATAGATACATTAGGTTGTTAAAATAGAGGGATATTTTAACCGCTTTTTCTCTAAAGAACAGCTACACTGATGAAAATAAACCGCAAAACCGCTATTCGTTCGCCTCTTCTGTCTCGTAGTTTGGTCTTTTTCCAGTTTTTATTGGCTACACTTTTGATGCTATTTATGGATTGGCAACGTTTAACGCTCGCAACGCTCCTCTTTATGGTAGCCGCTATTGGCTTAGGGCTCTGGGGGGTATGGACTATGAGAAAGGTTGGCTTTAATGTGATCCCTGATCCGCACGAAGCGTGTCAGCTAGTGGATCATGGACCTTATCGCTGGATTCGGCACCCGATGTACACCTCCATCTTACTCTTTTTTTGGCCTATGGTTTACACACAACCGCTCACCTCTATTGTCTGGCTCTTAATGCTGTTGTTAACAGTCAATATGCTGCTTAAATTACACTATGAAGAACGGCTATTGGTCGACAAAATCCCCTGTTATCGAGACTATCAACAGCGCACAGCCAAAATCGTGCCATTTATTTTCTAAGCGTAAAATGCGAAAATAGGCGCCAACTTAAACGAAATGAGACTTCCCATGAGCAAACCGATTCTTTTTAGCGGCATTCAACCTTCTGGCGATCTAATGATTGGCAACTATATTGGTTCCATTAAAAATTGGGTCACCATGCAAGATGACTATGAGTGCCTCTTCTCTTTAGTCAATATGCACGCCATTACCGTCGAGCAAGACCCAGCAGAACTTGCCCGCCGTAGCTTGGATTTTGTCGCCCTCTATTTGGCGGCAGGCATTGACCCTGAAAAAAGCACCGTCTTTATCCAATCTCATGTCCCCCAACATGCAGAACTGCAATGGGTGCTCAATTGCGGCACCTATATGGGGGAACTCAGTCGAATGACGCAATTTAAAGATAAATCACAAAAACATGCACAGAATATTAATGTTGGCCTATTCGATTACCCAGTCTTAATGGCGGCCGATATCCTGCTTTATCAAACAGAAATGGTACCGGTGGGCGCTGATCAAAAGCAGCATTTAGAGCTGACGCGAGATTTGGCCAATCGCTATAACAATAAATATGGCTTTGAACTGTTTAAAGTGCCTGAGCCCTATATTCCCCCTGCTACATCCGGCGGACGGATTATGAGTTTACAAGACCCAACCAGCAAAATGTCTAAATCAGACAGCAATAAAAATAACTTTATCGGCCTACTGGATGATCGCAAAACCATTATCAAAAAATTCAAAAAAGCGACCACCGACTCCGGCAGTGACATTATTTATGATGTAGAAAACAAACCCGGCGTCTCAAACTTAATCACCCTATATTCGGTCATCAGCGGCTTAAGCATTCCTGAAGTGGAAAAACACTTTGCAGGCAAAATGTATGGTCACCTGAAAGTGGAATTGGGAGAATTGGTCGCCGATTATCTTGAACCGATGCAACAGCGCTATGCCGAAATCCGGCAAGATGAAGCTAAACTGAAACAGATTCTACACCAAGGTGCGGAAAAAGCACGTGCACAAGCCGAGCAAACACTGCGTAAGGTGCATGAAACCATCGGTTTTGTTTTACCTTAATAAGAGAGACCTCTGCACGAGATGGTTCTACGGCTAAAAATGGCTAAAATTTCCCAAATCGTCGTTGGAAAACTTGGCAATAGCTGGCTATTGCCTGCGTTTCCCGCCTAGATATGGAAAATTTTTTCTCATTTTTAGCTCGCATCCCACTCATACAAAGGTCTCTAAAATCCCCAACCGAAACAACTCCGGTTGGGGACGCTAGTTTTGATTCATAGCGATTGATCCGTCGCCCGCTTAATGCAACGGCTTTCCAGAATTCTGATTTTGCGTCGCATATTTTTGTTCCAGCAACTTGGAAATCAGTTCAATCACATGGTGACTCCCCTCTTCTGCTTTTTGCATTGCTTGAAGAATACTTTGTAAAACTTCCTCATTATACATCCAATCTTGCTGTGTTAGTTCAATCGCCTTGTGCACCTCTTGATGAACTTGAGCATGCCAAGGCGCTATCTCTCTATAAGCCGGCAGATGTGAGAACGCCTCTTTTCCTTGACCCTGCTCATACCATTTCCCTAAACGGCAGCTATGCTCATCCACCTTCACCGCTTCAGCTTCCTCTCCTTTTCCTTCTTTCTCTACAGCCACATAACCTTTCTGCATATAGAGGAGATGATCTAATTTCACTAAAGAGGCAAATAACTGATCACTATTTTTTTGTAAAATTTGTAGCATCTTTTCTGAGCTCTCTGCCACCTCTTTAAACTGCTCACTAAATCCTTGAATCTTGCCACTAATTTCATCAGCTTGATGACCGACGACTTCACTTTCATGAGACATTGCCGAAATGCTATTTCTCAACTCCGCCACCACTTTATTAATTTCAGAGGTACTGTCCGATGTGCGCTCTGCTAATTTTCTTACCTCATCTGCCACCACAGCAAATCCACGGCCATGCTCACCCGCGCGTGCCGCTTCAATCGAAGCATTCAGTGCCAATAGGTTGGTTTGATCCGCAATTTCTGAAATGACCGAAAGCGTTTGATCAATCGATTCACTGGCCTTATCCAATTCTGACGCCCGTTTCGCCAACTCACCCATCTGACTATTCATCTGCGTTAGCACCTTGACCATCGTTCCCACAGTATTTAAACTGTTAAGTGCTTGATCCTTATTATGATCGGCAAAGTCCAACACTTCATTTAACCCGCCTGAAACCGTCACTAAATCACTCTGATTTTTTTGCAGATTACTCAATAAAGACGCTGAATTTAAGGTGTGCAACTCACTCATTAGACGATTTTTAATTGAAAATTCATGCGCACTCTGCATAGTACGAAGTGCCGCATTAATACTTTTCAATGAACGTTTAAATTCTCCAGGCATCCCCGTCAACAAAGCTTTCCGATTAAAATCTCCATTGGATGCATTTTCAAAGCATGTTGAGACATCTTTAAAATAGCTCTCAATAATATCTAGCAAATCATTTAAATCCCAAATAATTTTCCCCACTTCGCCTAACCCCTGGGTTGAGGTCACCCGAAAACTGGTGTTGCCTTGAATCGCTTCATGAATGGAGTAGTGCAATTTATCGAAGACTTCTAAAGGCTTATAACAAAGTCTCGCAAAATAAATCACCATAGGAACCACTAAAATCATACCCGCTAAGGTGGCGTAATTGATCCCATTTAGATAAAAACTGATCAGACCGGTAATCCAAAAGAGTGCTATAAAAGTCGCCATCATGATCTTTACTTGGGTTTTTAAAAAGGGGACGTGACTACTAATATGGTGTGGTTGCATGACTTATGCCTCCTCCTGTGGATTATTTTGGATATAGATTTCCAAGATAAAATCTCGATAAGATTTATTTTTCTCTTTGACCAGTTGCTCTAAATAAGCGACTGAGGCAGTGGCACCTTCAGCAGGGGATTTCCCCTTTTCAATCTCCCGCATTTTGGCATAAATAGGCTCAATCACCTGTAATGCGCCTCTTGGCGCGGCACGGCGTACTGAATAATAACCGATAGGCTTTCCATCTTTTTGATCAATCGTCACATTGGCCAATACCCAATAAAAACCGCCATTTTTCGTTCTATTTTTAACAAAACCAAACCATTCATGACCCGACTTCAGGGTGTCCCATAAATGCCGAAAAGCCCCGCGCGGCATATCGGGATGACGAATCATGTTATGCGGTTTCCCTAATAAATCCAAGGTTGAAAAATCAGAAACCTTCATAAAGGTACGATTTACATGAGTGATTGTACCTTGTAAATCGGTCTTAGACACAATAAACTCATTTTCACTAAAAGTGACCTCCTGGCCACTCGACATGCTCGACATGATTTTAACTCCCTGTGATCACTTCATTTAATCTAGAAATATAGGAAATTTTAAGCAATTAATGTACCACCTATATAGTTAGTAGCTATAAAAAAACCGCAAATTATTGCGGTTTTTTAAGGATCTATCTCATTCTGTTCTCATTTATTACATTAAGGTGAAACTAGTGATTCCTGACGGAAAACCACTTGATCTTGCTCGATATCCAATAAGATCTCACCACCATTTTTTAAATCACCAAACAATAGCGTCTCTGCTAAAGGTTGTTTCACCTTTTCTTGGATCAGACGTTTCATTGGGCGCGCGCCCATCTTTGGATCATAGCCTTTTTGCGCCAGCCACTGTTTTGCCTGATCGCTCACTCGAAGCGTCACCTTTTTCTCAAGCAGCTGTTGCTCTAAACCATAGATAAATTTATCCACCACCTTCATCATCACTTCTTCTTTTAGCGGCGCAAATTGAATCACCGCATCCAATCGATTGCGGAATTCCGGGGTAAAGACTTTTTTCAACTCAGCCACAAAGTCCGTGGAGTGATCTTGCTCCGTAAAGCCAATACTGGTTCGGTTCATCTGCTCTGACCCCACATTGGAGGTCATAATCAACATCACATTACGAAAATCGGCTTTGCGGCCATTATTATCGGTCAAGCTGCCATTATCCATGACCTGCAACAGGATATTAAACACATCTGGATGCGCCTTCTCAATTTCATCCAATAACACGATTGCATGAGGATTTTTGATCACCGCTTCGGTCAAGAGTCCGCCTTGATCAAAGCCAACATAGCCAGGAGGCGCCCCGATCAAACGCGAAACCGTATGTCGTTCCATATATTCCGACATATCAAAGCGAATCAGCTCAATGCCTAAATGCTTTGCCAACTGCTGGGTTAATTCCGTTTTCCCCACACCTGTTGGTCCAGCAAACAGAAAACTGCCAATCGGCTTATTGGGCTCATTTAACCCTGAGCGCGCCAATTTGATCGCGGCAACGACTTGATGCACCGCTTCATCTTGGCCAAAGACCACACGCTTGAGGCTCTCTTCCAAATTTTGCAACTTATCCCGCTCTTTTTGTGTAATTTGCGAAACGGGAATGCGGGCAATATTGGCGACAATCTGCTGAATCTCAGCCACGCCGATTTGCTTACGTTTTTTGCTAGGTGTTTTTAGCGCCTCTTTAGCGCCCGCTTCATCAATTACATCAATCGCCTTATCCGGCAGTTGGCGATCATTGATATAGCGGTCTGCCAGTTCCGCCGCCATTTTTAAAGCCGGCAAGGTATATTTAATCTGATGGTGTTGCTCAAACTGTGATTTCAGACCTTTTAAGATCTCAAAAGTTTCATGCACTGAGGGTTCCTTAACTTCCACCTTTTGGAAACGACGCGCCAAAGCACGATCTTTTTCAAAGATGCCGCGATACTCTTCATAAGTGGTCGCCCCAATACAGCGTAACTGACCATTGGCCAGGGCGGGTTTCATTAAGTTTGAGGCATCCATCGCCCCCCCTTGCACGGAACCAGCCCCAATAATGGTATGAATTTCATCAATAAAAAGAATGGCTTTAGGCGCTTGCTCTAAAGCCTGCAGCAGCGCTTTAAAGCGTTTTTCAAAATCTCCACGATAACGCGTACCTGCCAATAAAGCGCCCATATCTAAACTATAGACGACCGCTTCTTGTAAGGCTTCTGGCACTTGTTGGTGCACGATTTTATAGGCCAAACCTTCTGCCACGGCGGTTTTTCCGACCCCCGGCTCACCCACCAACAGCGGATTATTTTTCCGTCGACGCGATAAAATCTCCAATGTCCGATTTAACTCCCAAGTGCGACCAATAATCGGATCGATTTTACCTTCTTCGACCATTTGATTAAGATTCAGGGTATATTTGGCTAATGGCGTTTCTTCTTGCGCATCCTCCCCTTCTTGTTCCGCTGTTTGTATCGTCTCATCAAAAGCGCCACTGTCATCTGCGGTCACGCCATGAGAGAGATAACTGAGCACATCAATGCGCTCAACGCCGTTTTTCTCTAAAATATAAACCGCATGTGAATCCTGCTCCGCAAACAGCGAAGCCAACACATGCACCCCTTCCACTTCAGCATACCCATTCGATTGCACCATATAGAGGGCGCGTTCGATTACTCGCTGAAAACTCAGCGTCGGTTGCAGCTCTCCGTCTGGTGGAGACACCTGCTCGGTTTCTAAATAGTTTTCTAATTGACTTTCAATTAAACTCGGCTCTCCCCCGCAAGCTTGAATCACTTCTCGTACTGAAGGTAGCGCCAATAACTCTAGCAACAAGTGTTCAGTGGTCACAAATTCATGTTCATACTCATGCGCTAAACTAAAGGCATTACTCAAGGTCATTTGCAGTTCTTTGCTTAACATTAGGCGACCTCCATTTGACACATTAGAGGGTGCTGATGTTCACGCGCATAGCGATTCACTTGCAACACTTTCATTTCAGCGACTTCTCGACTGTAGACGCCACAAACCCCTTTTCCTTGATTGTGTACGGCCCACATCACAGTGGTGGCTTGTTCTTCACTCATTCTAAAAAAACGCATCAGTACCTCAATTACAAAATCCATTGGGGTAAAGTCATCATTGAGCAGAACCACTTGATAGCGTTTTGGGGGCTTAACTTTGGCGCGCTCTTTTTCCAACAATAAGTTGCCATCGTCGCCCCCAATCTCTTGCCATTGTGCCATGCAAACCTCTTAAGCATTGATGATCTGATTAAAGGTCTCACTGGGACGCATCACCGCATCGACTTTGCTCGCATCTGGATGATAATAGCCTCCCAGATCGACAGCTTGTCCTTGAACGCGATTCAGTTCTTCAACAATCTGCGTTTCATTTTCTGCTAGCTGTTCAGCCATAGGCTTAAACTGAGCCGCTAATTCAGCATCCTCTGTTTGCTTGGCCAAAGCTTGCGCCCAATAAAGCGCTAAGTAGAAATGACTGCCGCGATTATCCAGTTCGCCCGTTTTACGCGAAGGCGATTTTTCATTATTTAATAATTGCGTCGTCGCCTCTGTCAACGTATCGGCCAACAGTTGCGCTTTTGCATTCTTATGCACTTTTGCTTCATGTTCCAATGACACCGCCAAGGCTAAAAACTCGCCCAAAGAGTCCCAGCGCAAGTGGTTTTCTGTTAGTAGCTGCTCGACATGTTTGGGTGCAGAACCGCCCGCACCGGTTTCAAACAGTCCGCCGCCATTCATTAAAGGCACAATCGACAACATTTTCGCACTGGTCCCTAACTCTAAAATGGGAAACAAATCGGTGAGATAATCACGCAAGACATTACCCGTCACAGAAATGGTATCTTTGCCCTCTTTCGCGCGTTGCAATGCATGATTGGTGGCATCGACTGGCGATAAGATTAAAATCTCTAAGCCCTCTGTATCCAGCTGTTCTAAGGTTTCTTCCACTTTCAGTTTCAACTGCTGATCGTGTGCGCGATCAGGATCTAACCAAAATACTGCTGGCTGACCCGTTGCCCGCGCACGCTCTACCGCCAACTCAACCCAATTGCGAATCGGCGCATCTTTGGTTTGACACATACGGAAAATATCCCCTGCTTCAACCGCTTGTGATAACAGCGTTTGTCCCGCTTTATCCACCACTTTAACGGTCCCTTCTGCAGGCATTTCAAACGTTTTGTCATGCGAACCATACTCTTCCGCTTTTTGCGCCATTAAACCGACATTGGAAACACTGCCCATAGTAGAGGGATCAAAAGCTCCATTGGCTTTACAAAAATCAATTGTGGCTTGATAGACACCCGCATATGAGCGGTCGGGAATCATTGCTTTCGTATCTTGGCGTTGACCGGCCTTATTCCACATTTTGCCCGAATCACGAATCATTGCTGGCATGGACGCATCGACAATCACGCTGTTTGGAAAATGCAAATTGGTAATGCCTTTATCGGAATCCACCATTGCCAAATCTGGATTGTGCGCATAACAAGCTTCAATTTCTGCACGAATTTCTGCTTGTGTCTCTTCTGGCAAGCCGGCGATTTTGGCTTCTACATCACTGAACCCATTGTTCGGATTAATGCCCAACTCAGTAAACAGATCCCCAAATTTCTCAAACAGAGGCTGAAAATAGGTTTTGACGGCATGGCCAAAAATAATCGGATCGGACACTTTCATCATGGTCGCTTTAAGGTGAAGAGAGAATAACACCTCCTCAGATTTAGCATCCTCCAACTCTTTTTGATAAAACTCGGTGAGGGCTTTTTTCGACATCACCGCCGCATCAATCACTTCTCCAGCTTGCAAAGGGGCGTAATCTTTAAGCACCTGCTCACCTTCAGCGGTTTGCAAAATAATTTGATATTCTGTCTCATCTGGCACGGTGACCGATTTTTCAGTGCCATAAAAATCCCCCTGCTTCATTGAGGCCACATGGGTTTTAGAGCTCATTGACCAAGCCCCCATTTTATGGGGATGCGCTTTTGCATAAGCTTTCACCGGTGGCGCCACACGGCGGTCAGAGTTCCCTTCTCGTAATACCGGGTTGACAGCAGAACCCAACACTTTCGCATAACGCGCTTGAATCGCTTTCTCATCTTCTGTTTGCGGATTGGCGGGATAATCGGGCACCGCATAGCCTTGAGATTGCAGCTCTGAAATCGCTGCTTGCAGCTGAGGCACTGACGCACTGATATTGGGTAACTTAATAATGTTGGCTTCGGGTTGTTTCACCATTTCCCCAAGCTGAGCCAACGCATCCTCGACGCGCTGTTCTTCTGTCAAGTAATCCGGAAAATTGGCCAAAATCCGCGCGGCTAAAGAGATATCCTTGAGCGCCATCTCGATTCCGCCTGCGGCCACAAACTTTTTAATCACAGGTAAAAGAGAATGCGTCGCCAACATAGGGGCTTCATCGGTATAGGTATAGACAATTTTTGACATTTTCAGTTCCTCAAAATTAAATACGCTAAAATTAGCAACATTATAGCAGATGAATACCCCACACACTTTTGGATCAGCATGAGTCAACTCATTCGTTTTAACAAACCTTATAACGTCCTCTGTCAGTTTACAGATGAACAGGGTCGAGAAACCCTCAAAGACTATATTGATGTCCCCAATGTCTATCCCGCCGGGCGACTGGATCGAGACAGTGAAGGCTTATTGCTTCTAACCGATGATGGCAAACTTCAGCATCGGATCAGCGACCCCAAACACAAATGGCCGAAAACCTATCTGGTGCAAGTGGAGGGCGAAATCAGTTCAAATGCCATTCAGCAATTGCAAAAAGGCGTGCCCCTTAAAGATGGGATGACACAACCGACGAAATGTCGAAAAATCAACGAACCCTGCTGGCTCTGGCCACGTAACCCGCCCATTCGCGAGCGCAAAAGCATTCCCACCTCCTGGATTCAAGTCACTCTAACCGAAGGCCGCAATCGCCAAGTGCGTCGCATGACCGCTGCGGTTGGTTTCCCGACCCTGCGCTTGATTCGCGTTCAAATTGGCGAATACAAATTGGGCAATCTGCAGCCAGGCGAATGGGAAAGCCTTTCGCTTTGACTTTTGCTAAAATACCCAGTCCTGACAATTAAATTGAGCGTTCATCTATGGATTTTCCCCTTCCCCCTCATTTGACCAAAGCCCCTGAAGAGACCAAAGTGATTGTCGGCCTCTCTGGCGGCGTTGACTCTTCTGTTACCGCTTGGGTTCTCAAGCAACAAGGGTTCCAAGTGGAAGGGTTATTTATGAAAAACTGGGAAGGGGACGATACTGAGGACTACTGCCCCGCAGCGGAAGACTTAAAAGATGTGCTCGCCGTCTGTGAACAGTTAGAGATTCCTCTACATGTGGAAAACTTTTCTCAACAATACTGGGAACATGTATTTGCCTATTTTTTGCAAGAATACCAAGCCGGCCGCACCCCCAATCCCGATATTCTCTGCAATAAGGAAGTGAAATTTAAAGCCTTTCTCAATCATGCTTTGGATTTAGGCGCCGATTTTATCGCCACCGGTCACTATGCCCAAATTGGTTTAGATGCAAGTGGAAAATGCACCTTGTTAAAAGGTGTGGACAACAATAAGGATCAAACCTATTTTCTTTACACCCTACAACAACACCAACTGTGCAAATCCCTGTTTCCTATCGGCCATTTAGAAAAACCCAAAGTGCGAGAAATTGCGGAAAAACTCGGGTTAGTGGTGGCGAAGAAAAAAGACAGCACCGGCATCTGCTTTATCGGCGAACGCAAGTTCAAAGAGTTTCTACAACGCTACCTGCCTGCTCAACCCGGCGAAATTGTGGATGAAACCGGTCAAGTGATTGGACGCCATGATGGACTCATGTATCACACCCTCGGGCAACGCAAAGGATTAGGCATAGGCGGAGGTCAAGGTCGCAGCAATGCGCCTTGGTATGCTGCGGATAAAGATTTAACAAACAATCGCTTAATTGCGGTGCAAGGCTCTGATCATCCATTATTAAATCACCGCTATTTAATCGCTCGCACTTTAGACTGGGTGAGTGGAGAAATGCCACCCCTTCAGACTCCGCTGAAAGCAAAAACACGCTATCGACAACCTGAACAACCTTGTCAAATCATCGCCGCCACCCCCGAACAGATCATCGTCGCCTTTGACCAGCCACAAACTGCCATCACGCCTGGACAATCTGTGGTATTTTATGATGGACAAAAGTGCTTAGGAGGCGGTATTATTCAACAACGCTTTCATACTGAAAAAGAAGCTTTAGCAGCAAGCATGGAGACTGAATGAGTCATTACACAGACCGAGATCGAACCATTGCCCTCAGTGGCCTCTATCAAGCGGCTGAGCTGGTGCATCTGTTGGCAACAACGGGGCAAGCGCCGGAGCCTTATTTTTCTGTCAGTATAGAGTCTCTATTCATTGAAAATCCTGACAACACCTTAGCGGTTTTTGGTGGTCGGTTGGAAAATATCCAGTTGGGCGTGCAAACCCTCCTGTCGCAAATGCAATCGCCAGAAGCCTTAAAACCTCGTCGCCTTGAAGTGACCACCTATGTGCTGCATCTGATTATTTTAGAAAGAAAGCTGGCCAAAACAGAAGGCGCATTCGATCAGATCAGCCGGATGATTCACAATGCAAAACAGCAACGCCTGCACTTTGGTGAAGATCACCCCAATGCGATTGCCACGCTGGCGCGAGCATACACGGAAAATGTCAGCACCCTTTCGCCTCGGATTATGGTTAAAGGTCAACACGGACATCTCCAAAACACCCAAGTTGCCAATAAAATACGCGCTTGCTTATTAGCCGGTATCCGTGCAGCAGTGCTATGGCGACAAGTCGGGGGGACTCGACTAGGCTTAATTTTTGGGCGTAAGAAATACTTAGCTGCAGCGCAAGCCCTTTATTTACCCGAATTGGATAAAAAGCGAGATTTTTTCAATCCAGATCATTAACCAACGAGGAGCCCCAAAATGATTACTGTCGAAACCCAACCTGCTGAAAGCAAACTGATTGAAATGGAAGTTTTTGATTGGCCCATCTGGGAAAAAGAGGCATCCACCTTTCCTTGGACTTATGATATACAAGAAATTTGTTACATCTTAGAGGGAGAAGTGACGGTCACCCCTGAAAATGGCGAACCGGTGACATTTAAAGCTGGAGACTTAGTCACCTTTGAACAAGGCCTTAACTGTACTTGGGAAATTCATCAAGCCGTACGCAAACATTATCAATTCTTTTAAACATCATAAAAAAGGCCGCTAAAAAGCGGCCTTTTGATTCAATAAAGGCATCACTTTATTTGAGCGTTAAGTAATTCTGTTTGCGCTCAATTTCCGCTTGCCTCAATAAAGCCGCCAAACGGCCGGTCAATTCAGCATTGCCATAAACATCTGCTAAAGCTTTCTGCAATTGCTGTTTTTGTTCCGCAGATGGGGCTTTACCCACACGCACAGCCATCACCTCAAGCACGACAGCATCCCCATTTGGCAATTCTATCACTTGCCAACTCGGCTGATCTTTTGTTGGCTTTTTCGCCTTAAAAATGGCTTGAAGTAGCTCTGGAGAAACCTGACGACTGCCACGATTCACCCAACCTAGATCTTTCCAAATAATCCCTTCACCCGCTAATTTTTCAGGTGCCGTGCCGGCCATCACTTGTTTTAACAGCGCTTCTGCCTTCGCTTTTGCTGCGGCCTGCGCTTTTTGTGAAACCAACTGCTTTTGAATACGCGTTTTGACTTCATCAAAAGTCAGCTGTTTTTCAGGGATGACTTGGTTGATGCGAATCACAATTGACTCATTAGGCGATAACTCAATCACTGAACTGTTTTCATGCGACTTCAACACCTCATCCGAAAAAGCAGCCTGAATCACTTTGGGGTTGGAAGTGATCGAATCTTTTCCGCCTTGACGACTAAAGGGTTCTGAAGTCTGCACCTTCATACCGATGGCCTCTGCAGCCGGTTCCAAGCTGTCGGGTTGCTCATAAGCGATGGAAGTCAATTTATCCACAAGCGCATAGTATTGTTTATCCGCTTGCTGCTTTAGCCACTCAGCTTTCACTTGCTCTTTGACGGCTTCATAAGGCAACACTTTTTTAGGCTGAATTTTTGTCAGTTTAATAATGTGATATCCAAACTGGGTTTCAATCGGACCACGCACCTCGCCTTCTTTCATAGAAAAGACCGCATCATCGAAAGGTTTGACCATCACCCCCTGATTAAAGAAGCCTAGATCGCCGCCTGCTTGAGCGGAACCCGGATCTTGAGAATATTTTTTCGCCAGCTCCGCAAAATCTCCACCCGCTTTCAATTTGGCTAACACTTCTTCAATTTGCTTTTTCGCTTCTGCTTTAGCTTCAGGGGTATCGGCTTTAAAGCGAATCAAAATATGGCTCGCGCGACGCTTTTCAGGCTCAATAAAGTTGTCTTTATTCTCTTCGTAATAGGCTTTTAACTCAGCTTCAGTCGGCTGCAGTTTTTTTGCCAATGCCTGCTTAGAAAGTAAGACATAATCAATTTTGATCTTTTCCGGTTCAACAAAATCGGCTTGGTGCGCTTGATAATATTTTTGCAATTCCGCCTCTGAGACTTTGACCTTCGGCATAAACACATATTTGGGTACGCCTAAATAGGCCACTTTTCTTTCTTGGCTTTCTAAGGCGACAATTTGCGCCACTTCTGAAGGGGTTGCAAAGGTAGAAGCTAAGGAGAGCTGCTTAAACTGTTGCTCAATTAAATTTTGACGTTGCTCAGTTTCAAACTGCGCCACAGAAAGCCCATTTCTTAGCAAGATATCTTCGTACAATTTTTGATCAAACTTGCCATCCTGATGAAAAACGGGCGCGGCATGAATCATGGCTGCTAATTGTTGATCACTGATCACAAGGTGATGCGCTTTGGCATATTGTTTAATCGCTTCGGATTGAATTAAGGCTTCAAGTACCTGTTTACGCAGCTCTTCATCTTTGACCACTTGATCATACATTTCACCAAATTGCTGCTGCAAACGCATTTTTTGGCGCTGATAAAGCGTTAAAAATTGTTTGGCCGTGATCTTTTCGCCATTGACCGTCGCCACCACAACCGTTTTCTGACCCTGAGCATACTGCTCAATGCCAAACAGCGCGAAAGTCAAAATAATCAGCCCCACAATAATCCAGGCAATCCACCCTTGAGCATGATCTCTAATTGTTTGTAACATCGCTTTCCCTTAATTTCTAAAAATGTTTCTAAAAATGCAAGCAATTTTAACATAGCCCAACGCTAATCGCTTAAGGCTTTTCCATTAGATAATCTTCATAATCCAATCCGGGTTGATCGACGACGACGGGAATCGCGGTGATGCCATGGCCACTTTTTCTCGTACTCTCTGGGTCGCCGGTCACCAAAGGGTGCCAATCAGGCAGCGGCTGCCCTCGATAAATTAAACGATAACTACAACTGTCAGGCAGCCAATCAAATTCAGCCACCCGCTCTCGAGTTAAAGGGACACAGGTGGGGACATTTTTAGATCGATTGGCATAATCTGAACACTGTCCAGTGGCTAAATCAGAATAAGGGCAAACCACTCGTGTATAGACAATCTCTCCGCTTTCCTCATCTTGCAATTTATTCAAACAACACAGACCGCACCCATCGCACAGCGACTCCCACTCTTCTTGCGTCATCTCATCAAGTGTTTTAGTTTCCCAAAAGGGCGCATTTTCATTCTCTTTTGTCATGCATCTTTTCTCTGATTAATTGTTGAATAGGCGCTGATTGAAATAGCACGCCTTCTTGGGGATTAGCGTACAGAGAGATCATTTCCCCCGCCCACTCAAATTTTAAACCAAAAGCGTGCAAATAGCCTCTATCCTGTTTGCTGGCACTCACCTTATCCGCATAACGCTCATCCCCTAAAATGGGGGCGCCGATACTTTTTAACGCCACTCTGATTTGATGCGTTTTCCCAGTTTTAGGATAGAGATAAAACAGACGCAATGAGGCAAAGCCTGGCACTTTTTCATTGGCCAAGCCTTGAGATTCAAAGTAGGTGATGGCAGGATGATGTTGCGTGCGGGTTAACTTCCAACTGCCGCGTCGCGCGGGCACCATATCCCCTTTAATCCATCCCTGTTTCTTTTTCGGCTTCTGCGCACTGAGCGCTAGATATACCTTTTCTATCTGTTTTTGCGCAAAAAGACGCTGAAATTTTTGTGCTGCCACGCGGTTTTTTGCCAAAATCACCAGTCCTGAAGTCATTTTATCCAACCGATGCACCGGATAAAGCTCAGTGCCCTCGTCCATCAGCTCTTTTAACTGCTGCTGACATTGCACCACAAAACCCATTTCCCCATTTTCCGAGTGAAAGTTCAACCCTGCCGGTTTTTCTATCACATAAAAATCAGGATGATTCAATTTAATCTTAAAGCGCTGCCTATTCATTAGAGACCTTTGCATGAGTGGGATGCGAGCTAAAAATGAGAAAAAATTTTCCATATCTAGGCGGGAAATGCAGGCAATAGCCAACTATTGCCAAGTTTTCCAACAACGATAGGGGAAATTTTAGCCATTTTTAGCCGTAGAATCATCTCGTGTAAAGGTCTCTCTAATCTTTCCATTCACCTGCAACTGCACCTGCACCACCTCAGCTAAATTTTGATACGCTTGACCTTTTAGATTAAGCGTTTTGTTAAACATTAAAGGGGTATTCCCCTCAACATTGGCCTCCAACCCTTTAACCGTTTTCACACTTATGTTACCGGCTAAGGTTCGCCATTGTATGCGCCAATCCAATCTCAGTTTTAATGCACGGTGACCATTATTGCGTATCTCGCCTTGGAAACCAAACTGCCAAACCCCCTCGGTTTGCGTGACCTGCCACTGCCAATTTTGAACAGTAAACGCCTGCGCAGGCGGATAGTCCAAAATTTGATAAGCTTGCCACTCACCTGCTTTCAGCGCATTACGCAAAGCCTGCTTGACTATCCACTGGGTAGCAGGACTGGGGTTTTTGGCCCATTTTTGCAAAATTTGATACGTCCAGTTTCGATTAAACTTAAGCTGATCATTCAGATGATTGGCGACACTTTTACGCACATAAGGGTGCGAATCTTCCCACAACGGTTGCAGCATTTCCAAACTTTTGTCAGGATGCGCAATGGTCAGTGGCAAATGAGACGCCCAAGGCAAGCGAGGCCGTGTACTTTCACTGGCTAAACGGCGATGGTGCGGATTAGAAGATTGCGTGAGCTGCTGTAAAAATGACCATAGCCTCTCCTGCTCTCCATACTCTGCAATAAATTGACGCATCGCAAACTCAGCCGTGTAAAGCGCTGTTAATTGCTGCAATCCTTTCAGACTCTCCTCTAACGATTGCGGACGCTTCAACCCCCACACCACAATCATCTGCGGGAAAATCAACTGAACCATATCGGGCAAGCCCTCTGCCACCTCAGGCAAACGCGCAATCACCTCTCTATAAGTTTTACGACCTTCCAGATCAAACCGCTGCGCCAAAGCATGGGCAAAAGTGTTAGCCAGGGCATGCACCCGCTGCATCAAGGAAAAGGTTTCTAAATCGATAGGAATGGGATGCGATAAAGAGAGGTCATAGACCTGCTGAAAACGCTGTTGAATCTTCTGTATTGCGGATTCTGAAATTTGGGATTTTAAGGCATTTGTCATTTTGGCATGCTTTTTGAAATATATCCAATGAAATGAGAAAAACCGTCAGTTTTTTGACAGATTAATTTTCACACAAGGAGCTTTGTTATGGCAAAGAAAAACAAATCTAAAATGGCCTTAAAACCGGAGCCTCAATCGCCCATTTCAGAAAAAATGGAGACCTGTTTAGGCTTCTTAGATCAGCAACTTGAACAGAATAAAAACCACACCATTAACATTGCTGAAACCATTATTGAAGATATTAAATTTCTTACCGATGACTATTATGAAGCGAAACAAAATAATGATTTGGCCAGTCATATCGAGAAAGTGCGGAAAATCCAATTTAAATGGATCAGCGAACTGCAATCCGCCATCTTTCAACAGTCCGATCAACTCCTGAGCCGAGAAGTGATGAAGTCCCTGCAGAAGTTTGCACACCAGCTCAATCGCTTGCAGAATCCAACGATTGATTTAGAGCTGCCTATGGAACTTTCTGAGCAAATGCCTTCAAAAGTCAATGCTCAAATGGCAAATATCTCCAGCGCGCAAACAACCTCTGCTCGCATCACACATTAGTCAAACTGATTGAATCCGTTTACGGTCTTTCCCCCCCACGGATTCAATCAAATTTCACCTACCAATTAATATAGGCGAAGCCTTTCTCTTGCAGCACCATCAGCGCTGATGCGCCAACCTGAGCATACTCAGCAAAAGGCTTAATATCGTCATGACCCCATCTTACGGTTTTCATCGTATTTCCGCAAACAATCATGCGTACCCCATAATCTTTTGCAAAACTCTCAACTCGTGCCGCAAGCTCAGCATTGACTTTTCGAATGGGCTTTTTCGCAAGCAAATTCACCCCAGAGCCAATAAAAACAATCGCAATCTCTACATTCCCGCCATACATCTGAATCATCGCTTGCACCGAATTCAAAATATGCGTTTGATACTCTGTATCCGCTTTATTCAGCATATACACCACATGATGCGCGGGTGGATCTCCAGGAAAGTAATCCTCTTGAGTTTGCAACTCAGGCATTGGCTTTAGATCTGCATAGCTGACAGAAATAAAGCTGAGATAAATCAAGCTGCCGACTAAAAAGGCTCCTATGTTTTGACTGAACCGCTTCATACTCCCTCCTAACCTACTATAGGTGTATAGAAAAGCTAAAAAATTGTTTATATTTCAATTTTAATTTTACACCTTCTTAAAACAAAAAATCCGCTCTTTCGCGGATTGAGCAATCACTCATAAGCATCAGCAGTCAAATGCAGTGAGTCACTATCACGCCATCTTGTATCGTAAAAAATTTGCAATACCCCATTTATCAAGCAGATAGCCCGCTCGCTTAACCTCAAGCAGTTGAAGTTCTTTTAGGATGGGTTGCTTTCTTTTTGCCTATTTTGACGCACCTGTTAGATACCGTGATTATCTATCAAAAATGTCGGGAAATATTTGAGCAGAAAATAAAAAAGCCCGCATTTAGAATATCTAAATGCGGGCTTTAAAAATATGGTGGCTACACCTGGATTTGAACCAGGGACCCCATCATTATGAGTGATGTGCTCTGACCAACTGAGCTATGTAGCCAAAAGATGGGCGTATTATAAGGTTTTTCGTTTTGCTGTCAATATCTCAGTAAATAATTTTTAGAGACTTATGCATGAGTGGGATGCGAACTAAAACCATCTCGTGCAAAGGCCTCTTTATACATTAAAACGGAAGTGCATAATGTCACCATCTTGCACAATATACTCTTTCCCTTCTAAGCGCATTTTTCCGGCCTCTTTAGCGCCCGCTTCGCCTTTATATTGAATAAAATCTTCATAGGCGATCACTTCAGCTCGGATAAAACCTTTCTCGAAATCTGTATGAATCACGCCAGCGGCTTGAGGGGCTGTTGCACCTTTTTTGACCGTCCAAGCTCGGACTTCTTTCACCCCTGCGGTAAAGTAGGTTTGTAGTCCAAGAAGATCATAGCCGGCACGAATCACACGATTGAGTCCGGGTTCTTCTTGACCCATCTCTTCTAAAAATGCCGCTTTATCCTCTTCATCTAATTCAGCAATTTCAGCCTCAATTTCCGCACAAACCGGCACCACGACTGCACCCTGCTCTTCAGCCACCTTGCGAACCGCCTCTAAGTAGGGGTTGTTTTCAAAGCCATCGTCATTCACATTGGCAATATACATCATAGGCTTAATGGTCAGTAGATGCAGGTCTTGCAAACCTTTTAACGCTTCTTCATCTAAATCAATAAGACGGACTAACTTGCCCTGTTCCACCTCTTTTAACACTTTGGTGTAAAGATCGAGTTTGGCTTGAGCTTCTTTATTACCGCTCTTAGCGACGCGCTGAACTTTCTGCACCGCCTTTTCCAGAGACTCCATATCTGCCAAAACCAATTCGGTGTTAATCACCTCAATATCTGACAGTGGATCCACTTGGCCGGCAACATGCACAATATCGTCATTTTCAAAGCAGCGCACCACCTGAACAATGGCATCGGTTTCCCGGATATTGGCTAGGAATTTATTCCCCAGACCTTCCCCTTTGGAGGCGCCTT
The DNA here is from genome assembly GCF_054657255.1 of Galenea microaerophila. NCBI lineage: Bacteria > Pseudomonadati > Pseudomonadota > Gammaproteobacteria > Thiotrichales > Piscirickettsiaceae > Galenea > Galenea microaerophila. Next base: position 270,102 of record NZ_BAAHWZ010000001.1, on the reverse strand, counting down.
CAACCAACCCTGCAATATCGACAAACTCCATCGTAGTCGGCAGTATGCGCTCGGGATTCACAAACTCTGCAATTTTCTCTTGCCGTGGATCTGGCACTGGCACCACACCGACATTCGGTTCAATCGTACAAAATGGGTAATTGGCCGACTCAATCCCCGCATTGGTGAGCGCATTAAATAAGGTTGATTTTCCAACATTGGGTAACCCCACAATGCCACATTTAAATCCCATTTTGTTTTCTCCAATTATGATTTCTGATGCAAGGTTTGCATGACCGCTTCAAATTCCCCTTTAACCAGTTGCGGCACATAGCGAGAAGCCTCATAAATGGCATCTTCTATTTGCTGCATCTCTATTTTTGAAGGGGAACTCAAAACATAATCGACCACTTTATTTCGGTCACCTGGATGATCAATTCCGATGCGCAAACGATAAAAATCTTTTGAACCGAGGGCGGCAATGGTATCCCGAAGACCATTATGCCCGCCATGGCCACCCCCTTTTTTCAAACGAATGGTGCCCACCGGTAAATCTAATTCATCATGAGCCACCAGAATTTGTTCCACAGAAATTTTGTAGAATTTGGCCATCGCTTGGATCGATTGACCACTCCGATTCATAAAAGTGGTCGGCTTGAGCAACCAAAAATCTAACCCATTTTGCTGGATTCTTGCCGTTTGCCCAAGAAATTTGGTCTCTGGACGAAATTGCACACCATATTGCCGAGCAACTTCCTCCACAAACCAAAAACCAGCATTATGTCGAGTCCGTTCATATTGTGCGCCGGGATTTCCTAATCCGACAATCAAACGAATGGCTGACATAAGCTGGCTTCTGTTTTTACTCAACGAAAAAGGAATTAATCCTTCACGCGGACCTTACCAATCTTCACAACGGCTTGGTCATAGTCTGAACTACCGTGGCGAAGTGCCATAAATTCCACGCCTTCTGGCAATGGAATTTCAGAAAGACGCAAATTCTCACCTGCATCCAACTTAGAAATATCGACAATAATTTTAGTCGGTAATTCACTGGCTTTCGCACGCACTTCCGCTGAAGCTTGAAGAATGGTCAGCAAGCCCCCTTTCTTCACACCTGGTGCTTGACGCGTTCCTGTAAATTCAAACGGAACACGCTTGATAATATAAGAGTCATTGCTAACACGCTGAAGATCTAAATGCGTGACATACTCTTTCGCAGGATTACGTTGTAGGTCTTTAATAACAACGGTCTCTTTATCCCCTTCCACATCCACTTCAATCCATGAGTTATAGGCGTCTTCATTTTGTAATGCACGCTCAACTAGGTTACTTGAAAGGGTAATGCTGCGGGCTGGCTTGTCTAGGCCATAGATGATTGCAGGAATTTTGCCTTGGTGACGAAGGCGGCGGCTCGCACCTTTCCCTTCTTCAGTACGGGCTTCTGCAGTCCAAGTTAACTGAGTCATAATTTTCTCCATTAGGATATTAAAATTACCCCATATTCGCGACCAAATACGGGAAAAAGAGCATTATACTGATTTTTTAAATGGATGCCAGTAAAAAAGCCCTCAATTGAGGGCTTTTAAAAGAGAAAGACTTAAGGTCTCATCATCAATTCAGTCACAGATTCTTCTTGATGCACGCGCCGTATGGTTTCGGCAAGCATGGGGGCAATGCTGACCCGTCGAATCTTTTCACATTTAGACACTTCTGGGGAAGGGGGAATGGTGTCGGTAACGACCAGTTCTGTTAACTTTGAATTTTTAATATTCTCTACAGCCGGCCCAGAAAGCACTGCATGCACAACATAGGCGGTCACACTGTTCGCACCCCGCGCCATTAAGGCTTCTGCCGCTTTGCACAGTGTTCCAGCTGTATCGACCATATCATCAACAATAATACAGTCTCGCCCTTCAATATCACCGATAATGTTCATCACTTCGGCCACATTGGCTTTTGGGCGGCGCTTATCAATAATGGCCATCTCCGCATCAATCGCTTTCGCCACCGCGCGCGCGCGCACCACACCGCCCATATCGGGAGATACAACCGTCATGAGGTCATTATTAATTTTGCCCGACTTGAGCATATCTTCTACCAGCACAGGTGAGCCATAGATATTATCAACTGGAATATCGAAAAAGCCTTGAATCTGATCCGCATGTAAATCAACGGTAATCACGCGATCGGCACCGGCAACGGTAATCATATCGGCAACCAATCGAGCTGTAATCGGTACCCGTGCTGAATGAGGTCGGCGATCTTGACGGGCAAAGCCATAATAAGGCATAACTGCAGTAATGCGCTTCGCTGATGCTCTTTTCATCGCATCAATCATGGTTAACATTTCCATCAGGTTCACTGCCGGTTCTGGCGCACACGTCGGCTGAAGGACATACACATCCTTTCCGCGAACAGATTCATTGATCTGCACCATGATTTCGCCATCACTAAAGCGACCGACGTCTGCTTGACCTAAGGGAATATTAATGGCTTCTGAAATACTTTCAGCAAGAGAAACATTTGCATTTCCAGCAAACAAACGAACATTTTGATAAGCCATCTAAGGCAGCTCCTGAATAAGGAAATGTTTTTTGGAATTCGGTAGGAAAATGGCTGGGCTAGCAGGATTCGAACCTGCGCATGACGGGATCAAAACCCGTTGCCTTACCGCTTGGCGATAGCCCAGTAGATGCTGTCGTTAAGACAGGTGCGTATTATCCATATTTCAAAAAACAATTCAACAAAAGTTTTAAAAAAATTTCATCTAAAGACCTTGGCATGTAGGGTGCGCGCATTAAAAATAAGCTCTAAACGCCCTAATCCTAGACGACTTAGGCGAACTTTTGCCATTTTTAGCACGAACTCATCTCATGCAGAGATCGTTAACAGTCAAACGCGGCTAATCCTGACCTTGTTGCAACTGTTCTATCAATTTTTGTAGTTTACCATTTTTTGGGAACTGAGCGTGATGCTTCTGCCACAGTTCTATCGCCTCTTGATGTTTACCCGCATACCATTTGGTTTCAATCAAATGTATCAACACTTCGTCATCCATTTGTTGGCTCAACGCCTTTTCCAACCAATATTCTGCCTTTGGGTAGTCACCTTTCATAAAGTACCACCACCCCACACTGTCCATAATATAGTAACGATTGGGCGCAATTTGCATTGCTCGCTGCAACAGTTTGCCTGCCTCTTCGAGATTTTTCCCCTGCTCTACATAGTAAAAGCCAAGTGCATTTAACGCATCTGGGTTATCTGGCGACTGAGCTAAAATCTGTTTCAGCACTTTTTCGTAATCTGCATATTGTTTCGTTTCATAAAGCAAAGCCGCTAAGGCAAATTGCCACTCTATTTCTGGAGACAATGCGATGGCTTTCCGATAGGCGTTAATAGCGCGCTTTTTATCCCCTACCTCAGCATACAATGCCGCCTTAGCCACCCACACTTTTGCCAAGCTTTTTTTATCTTTTTTCACACTTTCTTTGAGTCGTAATTGATCCAACTTTTGCTGAGCAGCCGCATAGGCCTTTTTATTGGGGGTTTGCGCAACTTGCAATAAAACCAATTGAATTTGTGCATCTAATTGAAAGGGAGATTGATCTACTTGTTTGAAATACTGCGCTGCTTGGGTCCACTGTTTACGCACTTGGGCAATGCGGCCTAAGTAGTAATCAGCAACCGCTCGGAGTTGTGATTGTTTTTTCAAATGATGAAAGTGCTGTTCAGCACGCTTTAAATCCCCCATTTGAAATGCGAGCACTCCCAATCCAAACAAAGCCATTGGATGATCGGGGTCTTGTTTTAAAATACGTTTAAAAGTGTGTTGCGCCTGTTCAAAACGATTCATTTGAACTTGCAATCTTGCGACTTCTTGCAACAGGGTAAAATCTTCAGTTGGTTGGGAAATATAATCTGCCAATAAGCCATCTAATACTTGAGTGCCATATTGAGGGGCCTTCAAAGCCAACTCCAGTAAAACTTGCGCCGTTTTTCGCTGCGCCAAGTTTTTCTCTTCTCCTGACGGCAGTTTCTGGGCAAGTCGCCAGGCTTGGTTTAATACCTGCCAAGCGGTTTTGTATTCGCCTTGATTGACGGCAAACCAACCTAATGCCAACTGCGCGGCCCACTGATCAGGATAGTGCGCAGCCAACCGCTTGATAAATTTATAACCCGCTTTCGGAGGAGTGGATTGTGCAATTCTTTGAGCAGAATCTAACACTTTTTGATACCAAGGCCCCTCAGTTAAAGCTTGCCACTTTTGCCATTGATGCAAGGCTTGCGTCATCTTCTCTTGACGAATCGACATGAGATAAGCGGCTTTCCAAGGCATTGGGTCTTTTGGATCAAATGAGAGCCATAGCTGAGTGGCTGCTTCGATTTTGGGTACTTGGTAGGTATACATAGAGAGTTGAAAAACATATTTCGCCAATTCTGGGTCTTTCAACTTTTTAGCCAGCGGATAAAGCACATCAAAAGCCGCCGCGGGTTGGCCTTTTTGTACCAGCATCTCACCCACTAAAATTTGATACACCGTTTGCGCATCTAACGCCGATGGACTTTCTTTCTCAGCTTCCACCAAATCTGTATTTGATGCCTCCAAAAAAGCGGGCATTTGCGTGCAACCACTTAATGTGATTCCCAATCCAATCGTGGCTGAAATGCCTAACCCTTTTATCCAACGATTAAAAGAACGACCCTTCTGACTTTTCATTGATTCCAAAATCTCTTCTTGCATTTAGCGGTATAATTTAGCAAAATTAGCCATCTTATTTGAACTTTTTCACCTTTTAAAGCCTTCTTAATCTCTGAAATCGATAATTTATATGAAATTAATAGCCCTTGGCGTTAACCATGAAACGGCCCCTGTTGAAATTCGTGAACAAGTTTCCTTTGCGGCCGATGGCAAGCTCAAGGCAGCGTTTGAAGCTTTACAGGATGAAAAACTGGTTTCAGAATGTGTGATTCTTTCCACCTGTAATCGGACAGAACTTTACTGCACGCTAAAAAATAACGATGAAAACCATTTAATCGAGTGGCTACAAAACTTTTTTAATATTAAGGATTTAAAGCCTTACCTCTACCTCCACCGTGATCTTGCCGCCGTGCAACATTTGATGCGAGTGGCTAGCGGCCTGAACTCATTAATTTTAGGCGAACCCCAAATTTTGGGACAACTGAAAGATGCCTACAGTGCAGCACATCAAGCCAACAGTATTCACCATACTTTGGAAAACCTGTTTCAACATGTCTTTCGCACTGCCAAACAGGTACGCACCGACACAGAGATCGGCAACTGTCCGATCTCGGTTGCTTTTGCTTCCGTTGCCTTAGCCAAACAGTTTTTTGGCAATATGCAAAACCAAACCGCCCTTTTAATTGGGGCGGGTGAAACCATTGAATTAGTGGCTCGCCACCTGAAAGAAGCGCAAGTCGAACGCCTTATTATTGCCAATCGCACCCTCTCAAAAGCCCATACACTGGCTGAAGAAGTGGAGGGCTATGCAATTGAACTGGATGAAATCCCCAATCATCTGCATGAAGCCGATTTAGTCGTCGCCTCCACAGCAAGCCCTAAACCCATTTTAAGAGTGGAAACGGTGAAAGCGGCAATGAAAAAGCGCAAAGGTCGCTCTGTTTTTATGATTGACATAGCCGTGCCTCGTGATATTGAAGCCGAAGCGAGTCAAGTGGACAATGTCTATCTCTACACAGTAGATGATCTTGAAAGTATCATTGAAGAGAATAAACGCGCGCGCGCCGATGCAGCACTGGCCGCAGAAGAGATCATTCAACAACAAGCCAATCAATTTGTCATGCAATTCCGTGCCATGAATGAGGTCAACCCCATTATTCGGGATTTTAGACAACAAGCGATGGCAATTAAAGACCACTCTTTACAACAAGCCCTCAAATCCCTTTCTGCTGGCGAACCGGCTGAACAGGTGTTACAAAAGCTGGCCAATCAACTGACCAATCGACTCCTGCATACGCCGACACAGCACCTCAATCAAGCTGGCCTTAAAGGCGATACACAACTGATTGAATGCAGCAAACAGATCCTACTCTCAGATAAAGAATCTTAGCTACTCTCATCTGTCCGCTAAACCACAAATTTGAGCCGATACTTAACCCTAATCGCCATTGTGCAAAGCTATTGACACAGTGATAAAATACCGTCTTATTTACAAAAAAGAGCCTTATGAAACAATCTATTCGTCAAAAATTACAACATTTAGTTGAACGCCTAGATGAGGTCAATGCCCTCCTCTCTGATCCAGAAGTGATGAGCGATCAAAATCGTTTTCGCGCCCTTTCTCAGGAACATGCCCAGCTAACCCCTGTGGTCGAGACCTTTACTCAATATGAGGCCACTGAAGCTGATCTAAATGAAGCGAAAGAGATGATCGACTCAGGCGATCCAGATTTAAAAGAGATGGGACAGGAAGAGCTCCCCATTCTCACCAAAAAATTAGAAGCGCTCAATCTTGAATTGCAAAAAATGTTGCTGCCCAAAGACCCCAATGATGACGCCAATATTTTCTTAGAAATACGTGCCGGAACGGGGGGCGATGAAGCCGCCATTTTTGCCGGAGACCTCTTCCGCATGTACAGCCGTTATGCGGAAAAAATGGGCTGGCAAGTAGAAGTGCTGAACGCACAAGAAGGAGAACATGGCGGCTATAAAGAGATTGTGGCTCGAATTATCGGTCAAGGCGCCTATTCTCGCCTCAAATTTGAATCTGGGGCACACCGCGTGCAACGTGTCCCTGCGACCGAAACCCAAGGACGCGTACACACTTCAGCAGCAACCGTTGCCATTCTGCCTGAAGCGCAAGAACTTGAAGAAGTGCAACTCAATCCTGCCGATCTGCGCATTGATACCTTCCGGGCGTCAGGTGCGGGTGGACAGCATGTCAACAAAACCGATTCAGCGATTCGCATCACCCATATTCCCACTGGAACTGTGGTCGAATGCCAAGACGAACGCTCACAACATAAAAACAAAGCACGCGCCATGTCACTATTGGCTGCACGCATCAATGACGCTCAACAACAGGCGCAACAAGCGGAAATTGCAGAAGAGCGTAAAAGCTTAGTCGGTTCAGGAGATCGTTCTGAACGCATCCGCACCTATAACTACCCTCAAGGACGGGTGACCGATCACCGAATCAATTTGACCCTCTATAAGCTGGAGGAAATTATGAATGGCGGTTTAGAGCAGGTGATTGATCCTTTGATCAACGAACATCAAGCCGAACAGCTCGCTTCCTTGAGCAATGAAGAGTCCTAGCCAAACCCTGACACTGACCGAAGCCTTAAAGTATGGAGAGCAGCACCTGGTTCAGGCTGGGCTTCAGGACTCCCCGCGACTGGACAGTGAGTTGCTGCTCAGTCAAGTGCTACAACAGCCTCGCAGTTACCTCTATACTTGGCCGGAAACGACATTAACCGCTTTTCAACAACAACAGTTTGCAGAGTTGCTTCAGCAGCGTGCACAGGGCTACCCCATTGCTTATCTATTGGGGGAAAAAGAGTTTTGGGGGCTGCCGCTTAAAGTGACAACGGACACCTTAATCCCACGTCCAGAGACAGAGCTTTTGGTGGAAACCGCGGTTGCTTTAATCTTAAAAGTGACCACTCATTCCAACCCTTTAAAACCATTAAACTTGCTCGATTTAGGCACCGGCAGTGGCGCCATTGCTTTGGCCTTAAGTCATGAACTCAAATCTCAGTCGATTGCGGCACAAATAATCGCAACCGATTTTTCACCCACTGCTTTGGAAATTGCGCAGCTCAATGCCAAACGCTTACAACTTACGGTCACCTTTCTGCATGGCAGTTGGTTTGCGCCCTTATCTGCGATTGAAAATTCAAAATTTGACCTAATTTGCAGTAACCCGCCCTATATTGACCCCGAAAATGAACATTTAAGGCAAGGAGATGTGCGCTTCGAGCCAAAAACCGCCTTAATGGCTGAACAACATGGGCTCGCTGACTTAGCGCACATTATCCAACAAGCCCCGCATTACCTGACCACGCAAAATGGGTTGGGCTGGCTGCTGGTAGAACATGGCTACGATCAACAAGAAGCCGTGCAAACGCTCTTTCAACAGGCGGGCTTTCAACAGATTCAAACCCTTAAAGACTTTGCCCATCACCCACGAATCACACTAGGAAAAATCGATGAACCTGCAAACTGAACTCACCGATGAAGAACTCAGCCGTTATAGCCGCCAAATTTTACTTCCCGAGGTGGATTATGCTGGACAATGCCATCTAAAAGGCAGCCATGCAATCATTTTTGGTTTAGGCGGACTGGGTTCTCCAGCCAGCCTCTACTTAGCCGCAGCTGGGGTCGGAAAATTGACTTTGGTGGATTTTGATACCGTTGACGACTCCAATCTACAGAGACAGGTGGTCCATAGAGAAAAAAGCATTGGACAGACGAAAGTTGAATCCGCCAAACAGACGCTTCAAGAGATCAACCATCATATTGAGATTGAAACTCTAACCTCTGTACCCGAAGAGGCACAGACCTTGCAGGCTCTGATTCAAACGGCTGATGTGGTTTTAGATTGCACCGATAACTTTAGCAGCCGTTTTGCACTCAATGCGGCTTGCTTTGCCACTCGCACCCCCTTAGTTTCCGGTGCTGCGATTCGTTGGGAAGGTCAATTAAGCACCTATGACTTCCGTCAAGGTCAAGGGCCTTGCTACCAGTGTTTATACAAAGCGGGCAGTGAAACCGAAATGACCTGCTCTCGAAATGGTATTCTGGCTCCAGTCGTAGGCATGATCGGCAGTATGCAAGCCATTGAAGCGATTAAGGTGCTCTTAAACTTGCCGACACTGCATGGAAAATTAATGTTAGTGGATGCCCTCACCATGATGATTCGCACGCTGAATCTTAAAGCGGATCCAAAGTGTCCCATCTGCGGACAGTAATTATTCACGTTTATCGGGCGGTATCAATTTTTGAATTTCCGATGGCATATTAGACATGGGTTGCTGGGCATGAGGTTTTTCTAAAACAATTTCTACCCGGCGGTTTAAAGAGCGCCCATAAGCGGTACTGTTTGGTGCAATTGGATCATTATCCGCTCGGCCTAATATGGTCAATAACGCCTTATCCACCCCCATATAAATAAAGGTCCTGGCAACTGATGCTGCACGCGCAGCTGAAAGTTCCCAGTTGGAAGGGAACTGTAAATTATGGATAGGGACACTATCTGTATAGCCGGTAATATAAATTTTCTGATTTCGTCCAGCTAAACTTTCACCCAATTTTTCCAACTGCTCTAAAATATTATCGTTTATTGTTGCGCGTCCACTTTCAAAGAAACTATCCGAGCGCAAAGTTATTTTGGTGTAATCTTCAGTCTCCTCAATTTTGATCGCTTTAGGATCGATTTTTTTCATTATTTGTTTAATCTCTTCCGGTGAAATCGGTGGTTTTGTCTCAATTGGCTTGATAGTGCCCTCTTGATTTGAGGCGCTTTTATCCATAACCACATTATTCCCAGCTGAATTTTTTGCAACCGTTTGACCAGAAAGCGCATCCACAAACTGCTGGCGTTTGGAAGGATCAATAATTGAGGTAAGCCACATCACTAGGAAGAAAACCATTAAGGTCGTCATCAAGTCAGCAAAAGCAATCTCCCATGCACTGCTCTCTGCTTGCTCTTCGCGTTTTCTACCTATTTTACCGGGCATACAGATTTCTACTCATCATGCGGACGAAATTCTGGCGGAATCCGCTGTTTACCGACTTCAAGCGCTAAAGTGGGCGCCACGCCTTCAGAAAACAATTCTAAAAAACCTGCCACCATTTCCAACATTGCCTGCTCTTGGCGAATAATAATTTCTACCCCATGGGTAAAAGGTGCGATCACCCCAAACGCGACAAAAATACCGGTAAGCGTACCCACTAAGGCTGCCCCAATCGATTCCCCTATTTGACCGACATCCATCTCACCGCCGAGCAGCCGCATCGTTAAAATCACCCCCATTACGGCCGCAATAATCCCAAAACCCGGCATTAAATTACTCACTTTCCCAGTTGCCTTAGGCACTTCCATCTTGGCGGAAATAATCGCTTCAATTTGGCTCTCTAGATGCTCGCCCATATCGATGTTTTTAGGCGGGTTTAACAGTATAAAAGAAAGGTTATCGACAATAAAACTCAATACCATCTCATTTTTTAATAGCGCCGGATACTTCGAAAAAATCGGGCTCGACTCTGGGGAGTCCAAATGTTCTTCCAGAGATAAAACGCCCGAGACACGTGCTTCTTTACCCAGTTCTCCAAGCGCTTGTATGGTCTCATCATAGAGCCTTCGATTAATCATGCCTCCGCTAAAGTAGCGGCCAATATAGCGTAACGTTTGCTTCCAAACAGCTAATGGCGTTGAACCTAAAAAAACGCCAATCCCCATCCCAATAATAATCACCAGTTCTGCTGGATGCCACAAAGCAGCCAAATTGCCACCTTCCATAAGGAAGCCGCCAATTAAACTGCCGAAAATAATAAACACTGCAAGGATTTTTGAAATCATGAACCTTTTACTCTTAGCCTATGTCTCTAATAAAATCACTAAGCAAATTGAATACCAGATTACTCTGAAATGCTTATTTTTTGTATTTTCTTTAAAGTTCTAGGCAGAACCATACCTCGTTTAGCCCTTTGTCCAAACGCCTCTTCTAAGGCCACGCCTCCATAGACTTTTTGATTTTTTTCTCCCATCAAAATCAATTTTTGTCCTTGTTTAAACACCATCATACCGGTTAACTGTGCTTCTTTTGACATCTGCATCAATTTATTGCCTTTGCCTTTGGCCAAGTGTGGTAATTGCTCAAGCGGGAAAACCAATAGTCGAGGCTCATTATTGGTGACAGCCACCCATAGCGCATCTGCTTCATCAGAACGTGGTAGCTTCACCGCTTTTAATAATTTCGCCCCTTCTGGCAAGGTGATCACCGCTTTGCCCGATTTACTTTTTGAGAACAAGTTTTCTAACTTTGTTACAAAACCATAACCGGCAGTGCTGGCCAGCAATACTTGATCATCAGGATTCCCCAAAATGACCTGCTCAAAATGTGCGCCCTGTGGCGGATTGAGTTTTCCTGTTAAAGGCTCGCCATGACCGCGTGCTGAAGGTAAGCTGTGTGCTGGCAGACTGTAGGCGCGCCCTGTACTGTCTAAAAAGACCGCCATTTGCCGACTTTGACCTTCTGCCTGATCTTTAAAGGCATCTCCAGCCTTATAGTTCAAGGCCTCTCCTTCAACATCATGGCCTTTGGCTGCTCGCACCCAACCATTTTCTGACAAAATCACCGTAATGGGTTCAGCCGGCAACAGATCTTGCTCTCGCATCGGTCGCGCTGCAGCTGCCTCACATATCACTGAACGACGCTCATCTCCATAGGTTTCTGCATCGGCCAATAGCTCTTTTTTCACCAGCGTTTTCATTCGCCGCTCGCTACTTAAGGTCAATTCCAATTTTTTTCGCTCTGCAGCCAAATCCGCCTGTTCAGTGCGGATTTTCATCTCTTCCAGTTTTGCTAAATGGCGCAATTTCAACTCTAAAATCGCTTCAGCTTGTGTTTCAGTTAAGTTAAAGCGGGACATTAAAATCGGCTTAGGCTGATCCTCTTCTCGAATAATGGCAATCACCTCATCAATATTGAGAAAAGCGATCAATAACCCCTCCAGAATATGCAGTCGAGCTAAGACCTTCTCCAATCGATATTGCAAACGACGCCGCACGGTTTCAATGCGGAAACTCAACCATTCACTTAACAGCGATTTCAAATTTTTAACCTGAGGGCGTCCATCTAGGCCAATCACATTCAAATTGACACGATAGCTGTTTTCCAAACTAGTAGTGGCAAACAGATGCAACATCGCAGCTTCAACATCGACCCGCTTAGAGCGCAATTCAATCACCAAACGCACTGGGTTTTCATGATCGGACTCATCCCGTAAATCCACCACCATTGGCAATTTCTTAGCGCGCATTTGAGCAGCGATCTGCTCTAACACTTTGGCACCCGAAACTTGATAAGGCAAGGCATCAATCACCACATTCACCCCATCTTCCAGATGATAAGTTGCACGCTGGCGAACAGACCCTTGTCCGGTTTCGTAAAGTTTACGCAGTTCAGCTTTAGGGGTAATAATTTGCGCTTCATTGGGATAGTCGGGTGCAGGAATATAGGAACAGAGCGCTTCGACCGTTAAATTTGGGGATTCCAGCAGTGCCACACAGCCATTGACCACCTCTTTAAGATTATGCGGTGGAATATCGGTGGCCATCCCCACTGCAATCCCGCTGGTGCCATTGAGCAGCACATGGGGCACACGAGCGGGTAAAACCATAGGCTCTTGCAAAGAGCCATCAAAATTCGAAGTCCAATCGACAGTGCCTTGCCCCACCTCTTCAAGCAGCAGCTGACTGAATTTTGATAATTTCGCTTCGGTATAACGCATGGCGGCAAAGGATTTAGGATCATCAATCGACCCCCAGTTGCCTTGACCATCAATCAGTGGATAGCGAAAAGAAAAGGGTTGTGCCATCAAAACCATCGCTTCATAGCAAGCTGAGTCACCATGTGGATGAAATTTACCCAACACATCCCCCACCGTACGCGCCGATTTTTTATATTTCGCCGAAGCTTTTAGCCCCAACTCACTCATTGCATAAATAATGCGGCGCTGTACCGGTTTAAGCCCATCGCCAATATGTGGCAAGGCGCGATCTAAAATGACATACATCGCATAATCGAGATAGGCTTTCTCGGTAAATTGCGCGACCGATTGCTGTTCTATGCCTTCGTAATTAATCACACCTTGACCCATCCTATTTCTCTCCTTATTGATCTAACTTTCCTGTGGCACAAGAGATAAAAGATTTGGCTTTGGCGCCTAAAGCCGACAACCCTTCTGTACGCCCGATTTCCGGATACCCCATTTTAGCTAAAGCGTCTTTCACGGCCTCTATCACAGACTCATCTGTCAATTCGACAATGACCGCACCGCGCTCTATCTCGACTTCAACCGCAGACACACCTGCAATTTCTCGCAGTTTTTTCTGAATGCTGTTGGCACAGCCACCACATTTGATATTTTCGACAACAATAATTATTTGCGACATCCCAATTCTCCTTCTAGTACTGCACTGTTGTTAAATAACCATTTTACCTACTTTTTTCTCTGCAAAAATTGTAAAATCATAATCCCATTTTCATATTAAGTGTTTTTTATGCAACCCAATCGTCGACAAGCAAAACGCATTATCTTACGGCGCCCAGCACATTTAAAGCTGGGAGAACATGAAATGCCAATTGAATTAACCGATCTTTCAGAAGAGGGGTGCGCATTTATTGCCTCCATTTGCCCAACGGATCAAACAGAAGGCGTAATAGAAGTCACATTTCCCTTAGAAGATGAGCAATTTACCTTGCGATTGCCTTTTCAGGTAGTGCACTGTTTTAAAACCCAAAATCAATATCTGACGGGGGTAAAATTTAAACCCCTGCCAACCAGTTACCAATATGCTTTGCATCGAATCATCGAACACTACGGTAATGAATCTTAAAATGTGTTGAAACCATGGTTAAGACTCATCGAATTGCCACACTTTACGGTCGCAATGGTCATGCACATGCCCAAATGACCGAACTTTCCACAAAATATGCAGTCGTGATTTCCCAAAGAGGCGCGAAGGTCGGCACTTGCTTAGAAATTGAATTTGAAATCCCCGCTTTTGGGGAATTTAAAACCCTTCGCCTCCAGGCAAAAGTAACGGAAAGCCTGATTGTGAATGAGGGCTATCGTCTAACACTAGAATTTGAAAACATCGATTCTGAAAGCTTACTCGCCATTAAGGATTTTATCGCTTATAAAAAGCGACTACACGAAACGAGTCTTCATCATACTCAATCTGCCTCTTTTTTAGACGTTCTCTAAACCACAACTTCGGCCAAATCCCCCTTCTCTTCTAACCATGCTTTACGGTCAGGGGCACGTTTTTTAGACAGCAGTTTATCCATCACTTCTTGCGCCTCACTGCGGTCTAGCGTCAACTGTACCAAACGGCGAGTGGCTGGCATCATCGTCGTCTCTCTCAGTTGCGCTGGATTCATTTCGCCTAAACCTTTAAAGCGCGTCACCTGTACCTTTCCAGGTAATTTTTCAGCCGCAATCTGTTCTAATACCCCTTCGCGTTCTGCCTCATCCAAAGCATAGAACACTTTTTTGCCCACATCAATTCGATACAAAGGCGGCATTGAGACATAAACATGGCCATCTTCTACCAGTTTAGGAAAGTGCTTGACGAACAGAGCGCAAATTAAGGTGGCAATATGCGCGCCATCCGAATCCGCATCCGCCAGAATACAAATTTTGCCATAGCGCAAGCCACTTAAATCTTCTGAACCGGGATCTACACCAATGGCCACACTGATATCATGAATCTCTTGTGAGGCCAATACTTGGGATTCATCCACCTCCCAACTATTTAAAATTTTACCGCGCAACGGCATAATCGCTTGAAAGGTCTTATCTCGAGCCTGTTTAGCCGACCCTCCCGCAGAATCCCCTTCGACCAAAAACAGTTCTGTCAAAGCCAGATCCGTCTCCGTGCAATCTGCCAACTTGCCCGGTAAAGCGGGGCCAGAAGTGATTCTTTTTCGCACCACTTTTTTGGCTTTTCTTTGACGCGCTTGGGCATTGTTGATCACCAATTCCGCAATTTTATCTGCAATATCAGTATGTTGATTCAACCATAGACTGAGCGCATCTTTCACCACCCCTGAGATAAAGGGGACGCACTCTCGAGAGGAAAGCCGTTCTTTCGTTTGTCCAGCAAACTGTGGATCGCGCAATTTTGCAGAAAGCACAAAAGCAACATTTTGCCAAACATCTTCCGGCGAAATTTTGACGCCGCGCGGGATTAAATTCCGGAATTCACAATACTCACGAACCGCATCGGTGGCGCCCTGTCTTAACCCATTCACATGGGTGCCGCCTTGTGGCGTCGGAATCAAGTTGACATAACTTTCTAATAACGCATCACTGGGCTCTTCTAACCAAGCGATCGCCCATTCTACCGCTTCACGCTCACCTTTCGCCTCACCGACAAACCCCTCAATTGGCCAACGTTCTCGACCTTCCAGAGCTTGATTTAAATAATCTCGTAAGCCATTTTCATAAAACCACTCGGTGGTTTCCGCTGGCGCTTCATTTTGAAAGACGATGCGTAAACCGGGACTCAAAACAGCTTTTGCGCGTAAAAGATGCTTTAACTTTCCAAGTGCAAATTTGGGGCTGTCAAAAAATTGTGGATCGGGCCAAAAACGCACATAAGTACCAGTATTCTTTTTCCCTACCTTGCCGATCTCTTCTAATGGCTGAACCAATTCTCCCTTTTCAAAGGCGATAAAATATTTTTTCCCGTCGCGCTTAATTTCAATCTCAACCCGTTTAGAGAGGGCATTCACGACAGAAATCCCAACGCCGTGTAACCCTCCGGAAAAATCATAGGCTTTATTGGAAAATTTCCCCCCTGCATGCAAGCGCGTCATAATGACCTCAACGCCTGGCACCCCCTCTTCAGGGTGAATATCGACCGGCATGCCTCGTCCATTATCCTGCACCGAAAGTGAACCATCCGCATGATGAACCACAATAATTTCATTGGCAAAACCGGCTAATGCCTCATCCACACTGTTATCAATCACCTCTTGCGCTAAGTGATTGGGTCTCGTGGTATCGGTATACATACCTGGCCGCTTACGCACAGGATCTAAGCCGGTTAAAACTTCTATTTCTGCCGCTCTGTAATTTTTACTCACTTTTGGTTCCTTTCGGGATTACAATAAGAAGCATTCACGTAAAAAGACATTATGCTATGCCCAATCGAGACTATCAAGCCGAACGCAGAGAATATCAGTTTGCCGGTCTGCGTCGCAAAGATTTAAACACGGATCCCTACCAACAATTTCAGAGCTGGATGGATGAAGCTTTTAAAGCCGATATCATTGACCCCACAGCCATGACCTTAGCCACGGCCAATAAAGTAGGTTTCCCACATGCGCGGATTGTGCTCCTCAAAGCCTTTGATGCGGATGGCTTTGTGTTTTACACCCACTATCAAAGTGAAAAAGGGCAGGATTTAGAGGAAAATCCATTAGCCAGCTTACTGTTTTTCTGGCCACAAATGGATCGCCAAATTCGGATTGAAGGGTGGGTAGAAAAGATTTCCCCCGAACAATCAGACCGCTATTTTCACAGCCGCCCAAGAGGCAGTCAGCTCAGCGCCTATATCTCCCATCAAGGCGAAGTGGTTGAGAGCCGTGCCGAATTAGAACAACGATTGCAGGCGGCAACTAAACAGTTTGAGGACAAAACTATCCCCCGTCCTTCACATTGGGGAGGCTATCGCCTGCACGCCACTTGGTTTGAATTCTGGCAAGGACGTCCCAATCGCCTCCATGACCGTTTTTGTTACACGCCCATTCTAAAAGCGTCTGAAAAGGTCGCGCAAAAATCCGAAATTTGTCAAAATCCCCAGTCCTGCTATGGCCTAAAACCAGAAAAATGGCAAATTCAACGTTTAAGCCCATAGAACCATGCCGATCATGTCTAAAATTCAATTACATCCTAGCTGGCTGAAGGTCTTAGAACCCGAATTCCATAAGCCTTATATGCAAAAACTTAAACAGTTTTTGCTGGCAGAAAAAGCGGCGGGAAAACAGATTTTACCCAAGGGATCGGAGTGGTTTAATGCTTTAAATAGCACCCCTTTTGATCAAGTTAAGGTTGTGATCTTAGGGCAAGATCCCTATCCGACCCCTGGACATGCGCATGGGCTCTGTTTTTCTGTACGTCCGGATGTTCGACCATTGCCTAAATCCCTGATCAATATTTATCAGGAACTCAAGGACGATCTTGGGATTGATAACAGTCAATGCGGCTATCTACAACACTGGGCGGAACAAGGCGTTTTGCTGTTAAATCCCGTGCTGACCGTTGAAGCGGGCAAATCCGCTTCCCATCAAGGCAAAGGTTGGGAGCTATTTACTGATGCGATTTTAAAAGCGATTAATGAACAAAAAGAACATGTTGTGTTTATTCTTTGGGGCGCTCAGGCACAGAAAAAAGCGCGTTTTATTGACCCGAAAAAACACCTGATTTTGAAAAGTCCACACCCATCGCCCCTTTCAGCCTATCGAGGTTTTTTTGGTAGCCGCCCCTTTTCTAAAACCAATGCTTACCTAGAAGCCCATGGCAAAACGCCGATCGACTGGCGAGCCATTTGCCCTTAAGGAGAGACGCTATTTTAACTTTTGAAAATAGGCAATGATGGTAATCTCAATCCGACGATTCTTCGCCTTATGTTCAGGGCTATCATTCGGCACCAAAGGTCGATATTGACCGTAACCGCTGGTTGCAAATAAGTGATGAGGCAAGCCACTGTTTTCAGCCAAAAGATCAGCGACTGTCTGCGCGCGCAAAGCGCTGAGTATCCAGTTATTACGCACTGGAGATTTGGGATTCACTGGGTCATTATCGGTATAACCTTCTACATCGACTTCCAAATACCAATGATAACCCGTCGCCTCAATTTTTTTAATGAACTCGGCGGTTTGCGGATTTTGGCGTAAATTCATCAAAGGTAATGCTTTTAGAATCCCAGCCACCTGGCGCAAAGTCTGCTTTAAACGCGGCAGCGGATGATAATCTGCAGATGCAAACGACTGATCCGTCTTTAAGATTAGCTTAATGCCTTCTAAACTATATTTGATTTCGATGGGCAGCTGTGCCTGTTCAACTTGTGATTGTAAAATATGATAGCTGGACTCTACCTGCTCATCACTCCATTTTTGAATCTTAGTAATCTCTCCTTTATTGACGGCAATCAATAGGATAAAAAACGTAATCATTAAGGTGATGACATCCCCAAATGAGAGTAACCAACTGTTTTTAGCACGGGCTTCTGAGCTGGTAATCGGTGTGGCGCGACTCATTTGCTTGTCTCGGGTAAAGCTTTTAACGCCGGTAAGATATAGACTTCAACCCGACGGTTTCTCGGATCTGTCGGATCTTGTGTAATGGGATGAAAGCCACCATAAGCGGCTATCGAAAACAGTGCGGGCGGTAATTGCGTATTTTTCTGCAACAGTTTCATCACGTTATAGGCACGAAAGGCACTTAACTCGATATTATTGCGATAAAAAGCGGTTTTTGCTAAAGGTGTACTGTCCGTATGCCCCTCTACGCGCACGGTAAAGGCAACTTGATACCCCAAAGAGTTCATGATCTGAATAGATTTTTGATAACGCCGTTGATACTCTTTGATAAATAAACGTTTTAAAAACATGGAAAACTGCTGGAGATAGGGTTGATAGCGAGGATTTAACTTGGCGCGTGCTGGCGGAAAAATGGGCACAGGGGGCATTTTAGACTTATCTAAGGTTAAGCGAACCCCTTTTGCCAAGGTATTCTCCACCAGCAGCCAATCCAATCCCTCTTCTTTTTTGAGCTTTATCGCATGTTGATAAAGCTCATTGTTCAGCTTTTCAAACTCTCTTTTTGCCGGCGCCCCTTCTATCTGGATCAAGGAAGTAATCAATATAAACAGCGCCATAATGGCTAAAAATAGCGAAATATAGATAAAAAGCCAACGCTTTTCACGCCGACTATGCTCAATAATTTCTTGGTTGTTAGAGAGAATCTCTGATTGCGTTAAAGCCTCCTCTTCCGACGTCTGCTTGGCTGTTTTTTCCTCTCGAGACATCTCAAGCCATGGCCTCTTTCTCAACCTGATTCACAAAGCTCATTAAGGCTTCTTTCACCAACATGGGCGGCTGATTTTTACGAATCTGCAAAATACCTTGCACAATCACTTCATTTTTTAACACTTCCGCATCTGTCAAACTTTTCAGTTTTCCTGCCACCGGTTGAAACAGCAAATTTGAAAAGGCCACGCCATACAGAGTGGTCACCAAAGCGAGCCCCATCCCTTGCAGCAAACTGCCCAACATATCTTGGGACGCTTCAGTCCCATAAATGACCTGCTCGCCCCCCGCTTGCTGGGTCATCATCACAATCAGCCCCATCACCGTTCCCATCATGCCAAAAGCAGGCGCATAAGAGGCGAGATTGTTAAAAACATCCTGACAGATGCTATGACGACGCTGTAAAGAATAAATCTCATTTTTGAGACTCTCTCTCAGCATCTCTATATCATTAAAAACGAGGGCTTCTGAGACCGCAAACTGTAAAAACGGATCCTTTAGATTTTCTATCTCTTTTTCTAAGGCCAAGAGCGTTTTGCTGTGTGCAATCCGACTCAGTTCTTCAATCTGCTCAATGGTCTCTATGACATCATGGGGTTCAGCCGTTAAGATTTTTTTAAAACCGGATCCTAAACAGCGTAGATGAGAAAGTGGATAGTTAATGAGTAAAGCCGCCAAACTACCACCTAACACCACCAAAAAAGCCTGCCCATTAAAAAAGGCGGTGATGATTCGTCCAGTGGAAAAGTCAAAGATCCCAACAAACAGTACCACTAAAGCAAGCAGTAGACCAATGACTGACGCGATTTTACTCATAAAATCCTATTTCATTTTGTGCCTCCTGCACTTTGTTCTTTGGAGACACTGTGTTGCAAAAACCAATTTTCTGCCGCTTGGCTAATCTCTTTTACACCCATTTGGCTTGGGTCTAATGGCGCACTGATATAAACCTCAATTAAGCCAGGGCGCTTAATAAAACTATTTTTTGGCCAGCATTGACCCGCATTGTGAGCCATCAAATAGGTTGGCGCTTGACTTTTGACCGCCAACATAGGCCCGCCTATATTGATCTTACCCAGCTCTCCGACTGGCATCCGTGTGCCTTCTGGAAAAATGATGACCCAAACGCCTTCCTGAAGTCGCTGTTGCCCCTCTTCTAACAATTGATTCAACGCTTGGCGTCCTGCCCCCCGGTCAATCGCAATGGGATGAAGCAGGCGCATTCCCCAGCCAAAAAAGGGAATATTCAGCAACTCGCGTTTCAAAACAAACGCTTGGCGTGGAAAAATCAGCTGCGTAGCAAAAGTTTCCCAGGCGGATTCATGTCTAGCAAGCACAATGCCAGGTTTTGATTTATCAATATTTTCAGCGCCATAAACTTGATAACGAATACCACAAGTGATTTTGGCCCACCACACCACAAACACTGCCCATTTTGACATAAACTGATAGCGAACTTTAAAACTAAAGGGCAATAGCAAGAAGCCGATGGTTGAAAAAAAGATCAGGGTGATCACCTGTCCTAAAGAAAAAAGCGTAGAACGAATCAATAAGATAGGAAAACTTTGCATTAGGAAACTTCCTTAAGAATGGCTTGTACAACGGCCAGTAGATTGTCATAGACCGCGACCTCTTTTAAGACGGGATCATCGGTCGCCAAGGTTCGCTCACCTTTGCCCGAACGCACCAGATAGGGTGTCATTTTTTTGGCTTTTGCCACACGAATATCTGCCAAAGTGTCCCCCACCATCGGTGCCCCGGCTAAAGAGACGCCAAATCGATTTTCAATCGCTTGCAACATTCCAGGACTGGGTTTACGACAAGGACTCCTATCCTCGCCCACATAAGGGGAAAAGCTAATCCAATCCACTTTCGCTTTAGGATCTACCTCGGCCAGTAAACTTTGTAATTTTTGGTGCATGGCACTCAAGGTGGCGCGATCGTAATAGCCCCGCTTGATCCCGGACTGATTGGTTGCCACCGCTACCGTCCACCCCGCTTGCTTGAGCTGGGCAATGGCTTCTAAACTGCCAGGCACGGGGTGCCACTCATCTGGATGCTTAATATAAGCATCCGAGTCCTCATTGATCACCCCATCTCGATCTAACACAATGATTTTCATAGTTGATAATCCCTAAAAAACGCCACCACTTCCTTTGGCTCGCCTTTAAATAAAATAGGCGAACTATTCTTTTTAAGTTGATAAGCATACATCGGATCATAATATTCAGTCAGCAGCAGCTTAATCCAATGCGCATGTTCCATTGGATTATGACTCTCTTCTTGTTGCGTCACCGCCTCATCCAATGATCGCATAATGCGCTGGTGCAACTCACCCCCTAATCGACGCTGAATACGATTGAGACTCTGTTCCATATGGTGCCGCCACTCTAGTAATCCCGCTTCCACTTCACCATACAGACGAATATAAGCCGCCTGCTCCCACTCCACATACTCTTGCACCGTATATTCAATACGTTTCTCCATAGGCGTATCCACGATCACCTTAGGTCCAGATTTGATCGCTTCAAACAGCGATTTAGGTAGATGCACACTGCCAATATTACGACCTTCATCTTCAAACACCATATAAGACCACTGCTGCTCAAAAGCTTGAATAAACGCATAGGCTAAGCTGTTTTCAAAATCAATTTGAGTCGGCTGTGGCGTCAAATAAGCGCCAAAAGCTGAACCACGATGATTCGCGATCCCTTCTAAATCTATGGTCTGCTCAATATTATGTAAAACGCGTGTTTTACCAGAACCCGTTGGTCCCGCTAAGACTATTGGCATCACGGTGCTTTGCAACTGTTGTGCGGCTTGACCTAATTGCTGCAACAGATATTGACGAAAAGCTTTATAGCCCCCATTTAAACGCACAATCTCAACGCCCGCCTCTTGCAGCCACTGCTGCGCAATGCGGGAACGTTGTCCGCCACGAAAGCAGTAGAGCATCGCATTAGGATACGCCTCTATAAAAGCCTTCCACGCCTCAATCCGCTGCTGTTTAATCTCACCACTCACCAACTGATGTCCCAATGCCACCGCTGAGGCGTTGCCCTGTTCTTTATAACAGATGCCCACTTGATGCCGTTCTTCATTATTCATGAGGGGTAAATTGGCACTCTTAGGAAAGGCACCTTTTTCATACTCAATCGGTGCCCGCACATCAATCAACGGCGTTTCTTGCAGCACAATTTGGCGAAAATCATCCGTGGTCGCTAATGCGTTTTGCAGCGTTTGTTTATTCATGCTTGAATGTTCTATCCTATTTGACGGTTATCACCGGTTGCTCGGCTTCAGCTTTCACCGTTCTCCCTAAAGACTTTATTGAAAGACCCGCTTTTTCGGCTTCGGCTAA
Organism: Galenea microaerophila; assembly: GCF_054657255.1. Taxonomy (NCBI): domain Bacteria; kingdom Pseudomonadati; phylum Pseudomonadota; class Gammaproteobacteria; order Thiotrichales; family Piscirickettsiaceae; genus Galenea; species Galenea microaerophila. The sequence continues at coordinate 247,952 of NZ_BAAHWZ010000001.1, read as the reverse complement.
GAAATCAGTGACCTGTGAATTTTCAACAGCGATTAATAGGCCTCCAGAAGTTTGCGGATCACACAGTAGATATTTCTGCTCTTCAGTCAATTCAGAGACCTTATGTCCATAACTTTCAAAATTACGACCCGTCCCGCCAGGCATACAACCTTGCGCTAAATAGTCTTGCACATAAGGCAGCAGAGGCACTTGATCAAAATCCACCTCCGCATGAATGCCACTGCCTTCACACACTTCTATTAAGTGTCCCAACAACCCAAAACCGGTCACATCGGTCATCGCTTGCACACCAGGCAATTTGGCCGCAATTGCACCAAAACGATTCAGCGTTGTCATCGTCTCAATCGCCATCTCTAAATGTTCGGGATGAATTTTCTTCTGTTTTTGCGCCGTTGTTAAGATCCCAATGCCAATAGGCTTGGTTAAAAACAGTTCACAACCGGGCTGCGCATTGTTATTGGTTTTGAGGTATTGATTCTGCACCGACCCGGTCACAGCTAACCCAAAAATCGGTTCGGGCGCATCAATCGAGTGACCCCCTGCCAAAGGAATGCCCGCGGCTTCACAAGTCGCACGCCCTCCTTCAATAACCTGCTGTCCAATTTCAGGCGGCAGTTTATCAATCGGCCAGCCAAAAATCGCAATCGCCATTAAAGGATCTCCGCCCATTGCATAAATATCGCTGATCGCATTGGTCGCCGCAATCTGTCCAAATTTAAAAGGGTCATCCACAATGGGCATAAAAAAATCGGTCGTGCTTAAGACAGAAGTGCCATTCCCCAAATCAAAAGCTGCCGCATCATCTTTGCTGGCGTTCCCTACCAATAAATTCGGATGAGGGGCCTGCACCTGTTGTGTTTGCAAAATCTGCTCCAATAGCAGCGGTGAAATTTTACAGCCACACCCAGCACCATGACTGTATTCGGTCAACTTAATCAATTCGACTCCTGTTTTATTTTTTGATCACCTCGATGGCTTCATCCAGGCAACTGTTTCGTTTGCCTGAGACCTTTGTATGAGTGGGATGCGAGCTAAAATTTTAGCCATTTTTAGCCGTCGAACCCTCTCGTGCAAAGGTCTCCAGCTATTAAAGTCTCGAAATATCCGCCACCTGGGTAAACATTTGATGAATGGCATTGAGAAGTGCTAAACGGTTTTGACGAATCAATTCATCTTCTGCCATTACCATCACTTCATCAAAGAACTGATCCACCGCTGCACGCATAGTCGCCATGAGACGAATGGCGGCAGTGTAGTCCCCCTGCTTGACCAGCTCTGCGACCTGCTGACGAATGTTCACCCATTGTTCGTACAACGCTTGTTCTGCCGCTTCGGACAACAGCTCAGCATTGACGGTTTCAGACAAAGGCGTTTTAATCTTTTTCAAAATATTTTGAATGCGTTTATTGGCCGCACTTAAAGCTTCCGCTTCAGGCATGGTTGCAAATTCTCGCACCGCTGCAATACGCGCATGGAAATCCACAGGTGAGGCAGGGTGACACACACGCACCGCTTCAAACTGCTCTGCCGTAATCCCCAAAGTCGCATAATAAGCGCGTAGACGACTGATAATAAAATCATAGATCTCATTGACCAAGGCTTCACTGCTTTCCACTTCAGCGTGCAGACTTAAGCTTTGCTGAATCAATTGCGGTAGCTCTAAATCCAGCTCATTTTCAATCATCACCCGCATCATCCCTAAGGCTGCGCGGCGCAAGCCGAAGGGGTCTTTATCCCCCGTCGGGCCTTGGCCAATGCCATAAATTCCGGTAATCGTATCCAATTTATCCGCAATGGCCAGCACCTGCCCTTCTACCGTTTGCGGCACCTGATCGCCAGCAAAACGGGGTTGATACTGTTCATCAATGGCCATCGCAACCGTCTCAGCTTCTTGCTGTTCTAATGCATAATAGCGCCCCATGACCCCTTGTAAATCGGGAAATTCACCGACCATTTCTGTCATGAGATCACATTTGGATAGATGCGCTGCTCGTTCACAAAGCGCCACCGTCTCAGCATCTTGCTTCAGTGCTTTTGCTATCCAGGCCGACAGGGTTTCCAACCGATCCGTCTTATCGAGCAGTGTGCCCAATTTCTGCTGGAAAACCACCGTTTTTAGACGAGGAAGAAAAGATTCTAAAGGCTGTTTGCGATCTTGATCCCAGAAGAATTTCGCATCTGACAATCTTGGGCGGATCACCCGTTCATTTCCATCTTTCACCGCCTCAGGATTTTTGCTGTCAATATTAGCCAAAGTGATAAAGTTCGGCATCAGTTTGCCTGCCGCATCCACCATATGGAAATATTTTTGATGACCTTTCATCGCCGAGATCAAAGCTTCAGGGGGGACGGCCAAAAACTCGGTATCAAAACTACCCACAATTGGCATCGGCCACTCATTCAAAGCGGTCACCTCTTCTAATAAGGCCTCATCAATCACCGCTTGACCCCCATGCGCCTTAGCAGCTTCCGTCACGGTTTGAAAAATATGATGCGCACGCTCACCAAAGTCGGCCATCACAAATCCTTTCTCTTTTAAAAGCACCTCATACGCATTAGGGTGCTCTAAAGTTAAAGGTTCTGGCGCATGAAAACGGTGCCCACGCGTCTGATTTCCTGCGGTGTGCCCTAAAATGGTTGCGGGCACCACTTGCTCATCGAGCATCATCACCACCCAATGCACTGGACGCACAAATTCCACCTCAGAACTGCCCCAACGCATGCGTTTTGGAATAGGCAGTTTTGCGAGAGATTGAGCGACAATCTCTGGGAGTAACTCCGCCGCAGACTGTCCTTCAACCTGCTGATAGAACACCATCCAAATGCCTTTAGGCGTTACTAACTCTTGCAATTGATCCACACTGGCACCGCAACTGCGGGCAAACCCCTGCAAAGCTTTCGTCGGTTGACCTTCGGCATCAAAAGCGGCTTTTTTAGCAGGTCCTTTTTTCTCGACGGTTTTGTCAGCCTGTCGCGTTTGCAGATCATGAATGCGAACGGCTAAACGACGAGGGGTGGCAAAAACATCGACCTCTCCATAAGGCAATTCTGCTTCTTGTAGCCCCGCTTCAATGCCATCCGCAAAAGCTTGGCTTAAGCGCTTTAGGGCTTTAGGGGGCAGCTCTTCTGTGCCGATCTCAACTAAAAATTGTGCGGTTTCCATCTTTTGTTCACTCATCTTATTTATCCTCCCCGTCTTTTAACAGCGGGAATCCAAGGCTTTCACGCCCTTCATAGTAGGCTTCAGCAATGGCACGCGCCATTGCACGTACTCGACCAATATAACGGGCACGCTCCGTCACTGAAATCGCATGGCGAGCGTCCAATAAATTAAATGCATGAGACGCCTTCAGCACCTGCTCATAAGCGGGCAGCGGTAGCTTATCTTCAACCAATTTGGCAAAAATCTCTTCACAATCATCAAAGGTACGGAACAGTTTTTCCGTATCCGCTTTTTCAAAATTATAGGTGGACATTTCCACTTCATTTTGATGAAAAACATCCCCATAGGTCACCTTACCGCCCGGACCATCGACCCAAGTCAAATCATAGACTGAATTAACCCCTTGCAGGTACATCGCAATGCGCTCTAAACCATAGGTGATTTCCCCTGTAACAGGCCGGCACTCCAAACCGCCCACTTGCTGGAAATAGGTAAATTGGGTCACTTCCATGCCATTGAGCCACACTTCCCAACCTAGCCCCCATGCACCCAGTGTGGGCGATTCCCAGTTATCTTCAACAAAACGAATATCATGCTCTAAAGGGTCAATTCCCAACATTTTCAGAGAGTCCAAATAGAGTTCTTGAATATTATCGGGCGATGGTTTCAGCATGACTTGAAATTGATAGTAGTGCTGCAATCGATTGGGGTTTTCCCCATAACGACCATCTGTCGGACGTCGACAGGGTTGGACATAAGCTGTTCGCCAAGGCTCAGGGCCGATGGAGCGCAAAAAAGTGGCGGGATGAAAAGTCCCTGCCCCCATCTCCATATCATAGGGTTGCATAACCACACATCCCTGCTCTGCCCAATAGGCTTGAAGCGTCTGAATGAGTCCCTGGAAGGTTGAAATATCGCTCGCCGCATTCATCGTTACAGTTTTCCTTGCAAATCGTGTAAAATGCAGCAATTATATCAAACTCTCGTGATTTAGATGACACAAACCCTTTCCACCAGCCCTCAGTGCACAGTCGATGCACGTGGTTTAAAATGCCCCATGCCTGTGATTAAGTTGCAGCAGGCGCTTCGCGCGCTTGAACCGGGACAAAGCGTTGAAATTTTTTGCACCGATCCCGGAGCGGAAAGTGACTTAACAAGCTGGTGTAAAGTCAATCACCATCAAATCTCTGCGCCCACCCAACTTGATGAAGCCGGCACACCTGTTTGGCATTTTCTGATCACAAAATAATATTAAAATAATCTTTTTATGCGCTTTATTTTTACTTTTCTGTTTTTGATTATTTGCAGTTTTCACAGCACGCTTTATGCTGAAGAGACCGCTTCTCCATCACTCCACTATCAAAGTTACACCTTGCCAAAAAATGGCAGTCTGTCTCAAGCCTTAGCGAAAATGGGGGCGCCATTTCTGCTCTCTTATCAGATCAGCAAACTTAAACAAGGCAATCTCTTTATCCAATTACGTGCTGGAGATGAGCTGCTGTTTGGCTTTGACAATCAACAACATCTAAAAGAAATTCGTTACCCTAAAACCCGCACAACCACTTATGTATTAAAAATCGGTGACGATGGCACCCCCTTACAGATTGAAAAACAGGTCAAAACCATCGAACATCATATTCAGATTACGGGGGGCAAAATCAAAAACTCACTCTATCTGTCCGGCCAAAAAGCGGGATTGAGTGATAAGACCATTATGAATCTGGCAGATATTTTCTCCTGGGAAATCGACTTTATTCGCCAATTGCGTCCCGGAGACACCTTTAAAGTGATCTACGAACAAAATTATATTGAGGGAAAATATATTGGGGATGGGGATATTTTAGCTGCTGAAATCACCACCCATGATGGCAAACATCACTACGCTTTTCTATTTAAAAACAGAGCCGGAGAAAAAATCGGTTATTATGATGAAAAAGGCCACAACTTAAAAAAAGCTTTTTTACGCAATCCTGTTGATTATGTCCGCATTACCTCCGGCTTCCAACCCCGCCGTTTCCATCCTGTGCTTCATAAATGGCGTGCACATCATGGTGTGGACTATGCGGGCCCTATTGGAACGCCGATTCATGTCACAGGCAACGGAAAAATTATTCGACGGGGCTGGAGTCGTAGTTATGGTCGAGTGATTTATGTTCGCCACGGCCGAAAATATACGACGGTCTATGCACATATGTCCCGTTTTGGAAAATACAAGAAAGGGGATTGGGTGAAACAAGGCGATATCATTGGCTATATTGGCATGAGCGGTTGGGCAACTGGGCCACATCTTCACTATGAGTTCCGCATTAATGGGAAGCATGTAGATCCGCTTAAGGTCAAGTTTCCCGATGCGGCTCCTATTGCCCACCAATACCGCAAAGCGTTTGAACATGTCGTTTCAGTGATGAAAAGTCAATTGGATCGCACACCGGCTGAACCGGCTAGCTGGGTCAAAGGATTTGAGTGATGACGCAACTGGCCATTGGTTTAATGTCCGGCACCTCTTTAGATGGCATTGACGCCGCTTTGGTGGAATTTTCTACCAACTGCTCGCCCAAACTGCATCATTTTTTGACCTTTCCGCTTAATCCCACACTAACAGAGTCGTTGCATGCCCTCAATCTCAATCCAACGCTTTCTCTACCGGATCTGGCACAATTACAGCTCGATTTAGGGCTCGCCTTTTCAGGCGCAGCGCAACGACTCATGCAACAAGCGCACATTAAATCTGATCAAGTCAAAATTATTGGCAGTCATGGACAGACCATTTTTCATGCCCCACATTTAACGCATCATTTGGGCATGAGTTTACAGGTGGGACACCCTGCTCTCATTGCTAAACGTACAGGTATTGCTGTTGCCGGAGATTTTCGCGTCGATGATATGGCATTAGGTGGCCAAGGTGCGCCTTTAGCGCCCGCTTTTCATCAAATTTTATTTCAGAACATCACCCAAACATTGGGCAAAGTCGCGGTTGTCAATATTGGCGGCATCAGCAATATCAGTGTGCTCTCGCCGAGTCAAGTCACTGGCTTTGATATCGGTCCAGGCAATGGCTTAATGGATGAAGTGTGCCAACGTTTTTTGCAGTGTGATTATGATCAAAATGGCGATTTGGCTCGCGCGGGGAAAGTGGATGAAGCGCTGCTACAACAACTGAAACAGCACCCCTTTTTCCAACAAAGCCCCCCTAAAAGCACAGGCAAAGAGACCTTTAATCTTAACTGGCTCACCCGCTTTGATCTGCCGCAACAGCCACAAGACCTGTTGGCAACGCTGAATCGACTGACGGCGGATTTAATTGCCGACGCAGTGAAACAATCAGAAGCCACAGAAGTATACCTCTGTGGCGGTGGCGCTTTAAATGCGACTTTAGTGGAAAATCTCCAAGCTGCGCTTGCTGTCCCGGTTAAACCCACACAAAGTTTAGGTATAGATCCTATGGCGATTGAAGCCATGCTCTGTGCGTGGTTAGGCTGGCAGCGTCTGCAACAGATCCCGATTGATTTAACGCAAATTACCGGCAGTGGCAAACCCGCCATCTTAGGCGGGCTTTGGCTACCCTAACGCCGATCGGATGCCGGAACGCTAAATCACTTTAGAAAAACGGTTTTGTATCTCAGGTTTTAAATAAGCATCAAAAGGCATGCAGATATTGCGAATCAGCAGCCGGCCTTTAGGCGTCACCTGTAATTGAGTTTCTGTCAGCTCAATTAAACCATCTTCTTGCATCGGTTTTAATTTTTCCAATGCCTCTTTAAAGTATTCCTGAAACACAATCTGCCATTTCTGCTCTACTTTTGCAAAGTCTAAACGGAAGTGGCAAATCAATTGCGAAATGACATCGCGACGCAATTCATCATCCTCTGTCAACCACACGCCGCGCCAAGTGGCTAAGTGCCCAGCATCAATGGCGGTATAATAGTCTTCCAGTGCTTTATAGTTTTGTGCATAGGTGTTGTCCACCAAAGAGATAGAGGTTGCACCCATTCCCACTAAATCACACTCCGCGTGGGTTGAATAGCCTTGAAAGTTGCGATACAGCGTCTCATTGCGCTGTGCCACCGCCAATTCATCATCCGGTTTGGCAAAGTGGTCCATGCCAATGTAAACATAACCAGCCTCCAATAAGCGTTCAGTGGTGCTGTGTAAAATACGCAATTTTTCATCGGGTGTCGGCATATCCTCAGCATTCATCCGCTTTTGGGCAGGGAAGAGGCTCGGCATATGTGCATAGTTAAAAACTGAAAAACGGTCAGGTTCCACTTCCAATAAACGATCTAGCGTCTTTAAAAAACTCTGATCACTTTGAAACGGCAAGCCATAGATTAAATCCACATTCACCGACAAAAAGCCCGCTTCGCGCGCTGCCTCTAAGACAGCAAATGTCTCTGCTTCACTCTGAATGCGATTCACTGCTTGCTGAACTTTCGGGTCAAAATCCTGTACCCCTAAACTCATGCGATTAAAACCCAGTTCCCGCAGCAACAAAACCGATTCGCGCGTCGCTTCTCGCGGATCAATTTCAATGGAATACTCGCCACTGTCATCATCATACAGATTAAAATGCTGACGCGTTTTCTCCATCAATTGCCGCATCTCATCCATACTGATAAATGTCGGCGTACCCCCGCCCCAATGGAGTTGGTTCACTTTTCGGTCTGGATCATACAACTGAGATTGCATCTCAATTTCTTTAAACAGGCGCTCTAGATAAGGGGTCGTTTTTGAACGGTCTCTTGTCCACACTTTATTACAGGCACAGAAAAAGCAGATGGTGTCACAAAAAGGGATATGAAAGTAGAGTGACAAATTACGGCCGCTTTCATTGCTGCGTTCTACGGCTTTCTGATAGTCTTCAATCGAAAAACTTTCTTCAAATTGCAGTGCGGTCGGATAAGAGGTATAGCGAGGACCGGTTTGGTTATAACGCTTAATTAAATCCTCATCAAAATCAATAGACTGAACAACCGATGATGCCACTTATACCTCCTTAGAATAATGAATGGTCTTATGTACCACTTGATTACGACCGTTTTCTTTAGCTTGAAAGAGCAGTTTATCCACTTTGGCAAAAATTTCATGGCTTGGAAGATTCAACGGGGGTTGAAAGCAGAGAGAACCGATACTGACGGTCACTTTAAGCGACAATTGATCCTCTACCTGAAAATCTGTGGTTTCGACCGCATGACGAATTCTTTCTGCAAGTTTTTCAGAGCCACCCGGTTTATTATCCATTGTTAATAGCGCAAACTCTTCTCCACCCCAGCGGAAAGGATACTCTTCTGTTCGAGCTTGTGTTTGCAAAACCTTGGCAAGCTGCTGTAATACTTCATCTCCCACCGTATGACCATAGGTGTCGTTAATTTGCTTAAAATGGTCAATATCCAAAATAATAAGCCCTAACCACATCTGATGACGTTCAGCAAAAGCGAGTGTACGCTTAAACTCCAAGTCAAAGGCACGCCGATTGGGCAACCCCGTCAGATGATCTGAAGTCGCCAAGTGAATAAACTCATCCTCAATTAAATTCAAAAGCACTAGACTTAAGCGATCCGAAGCACATTCCATTCGACTGAAGTAAGTTAAAATCTGCTCTGGATGATGATTTTGCGCATCCTTCAGCGCTTGCCGTCCATATTCATGTATCAAACGGTGATCTTCCAAAAAGTCCGGCAAGTTTGCAGGTGGAATTTTTTCTAAACCACCCCTATCAAGCCATTTAGCCAATTTACACTGAGTTTCATCCGTCTTAAGAGAAATCTGTTCGGGCCGCTTTAATCCCGTCGCTAACTCTAAAGCAGCTACTTTCCACATTTGATGATCCACATAAGGCTTGATCAATTCCTTTGGCATTTCTAAGCCTAACAAATGAAAATTCCGCTCAAACCGTTTGAGCTCATCTTTTACAACTTGCTGAATCCGTGCGTGTTCCGCCATTAACTGATAAAGAGTATTAAAAACGAAGCTCACCATATCCAATAAATGACAGTAACCATGAACGAGCTCTCGACAATTCATCTGCTCTGCTTTTTTAATTAAAAATTGACGCATCAGGCCTAACATCATCATCGTTTCAGTTTGCCGTAGGCCACTACGATACCATTGCAATGCGGGTTTAGAGATCAACTCATAGAAATTGTCCTTCATCCCATTGCGGATAATCGTTTGGTATAACGTCTCAATGGTCTGATCAAGATCAGTAGAATCTGGAGAAATGTCATGTGCATTAAACCAATTTTTCAACTCATGTACAAATTCATCAGAAAAAGCTAAGATTTGATCTTCTCTTTCTCTTATTGCTTGCAATTCAAGCTCTGAAGTTCCGACCATTTCCTGAAATCGGATCGCATTGATCATCTTCTACTTCCTTTCTATCTGCCAAACTTGGTGGATTTTGGGATGACGTTGAAAATCCTTGGGCAAGGTTTTTCGAGTTAAATCTTGCAAAATAAAGTCTGACTCTAAACTGGCTTGATCCAATTTAAACTTACGCAAATTGGTTGAAAATATCAAAATGCCTTGCGGTCTCAATAACTTTGCTGCCTGCTGAATCAAGCGCACATGGTCTCTTTGCACATCCAAAACCGCCTCCATCCGTTTTGACGTAGAAAAGCTAGGGGGATCTAAAAAAATCACATCAAACTGCTTTTTGGGCGCAATAGACTCCGTAGTGAGCCACTTTAAAACATCTTCCTGTTGCAAACGATGCTGCTGCTCTGACAGCTGATTGGCCCAAAAGTTGTGTTGCGCCCAATAGAGATAGGTTTTAGACAGATCCAAACTTAAGCTGCTTTGACAGCCTTGCACAGCGGCTTCGACCGTTGCGGTAGCCGTATAACAAAATAGATTTAATAAAGATTTACCGCGTGCTAATTGCGCCAAATATTGACGCACGTCTCGATGGTCTAAAAAAACCCCCGTATCTAAGTAATCGGTAAAATTTACACGAATTTTCGCGCCATTTTCGATAATCGTATAATACTGTTGCTCTTCTGCTTGCTTCTCATATTGTGCATGCCCTTTTTGTCGTTCACGCACCTTATAGACACGTTGGTCACGCGGCACAAAATAGTCATTGACAAACACCTGCTCTAAAGCCGCTAAGGCTTCATACAAACGTTTTTTGGCTTTGGCAGGGTTAACCGATTTCGGTGCTGCATATTCATTAATCACCAACCAATTGCCCTGCTCTAGGGTTTGATAAAAATCAATCGCCAATGCATATTCCGGCAGATCCGCATCATAGACACGATAAGCATGGATCTCATTTTGCTTGACCCATGACTTAAGCGATTTCAAATTCTTTTTAATGCGGTTGGCCACCATCGTTGCCCCCTCCGATTCAATCAAATCGGGAAAAGTCTCAACCACCTGTTGAGGCAACTGCCAGCCCCCCTTTAAGGCCGGCTGACGGAACCATTTTTCAGCAATTTCAAAACGTAGCAGCTTACACGCCATGGCGCCATTATTAAAACTGTGGCTACGTATCGCTTTAATTCCCAAATACAGTCCTAACTCTGGATGACAAGTGAGCACAGCCGCTTGCCACCCTTGAAATTCATTGCGCAGAAATGTGCCCAATTGCAGGTAAATCTGTTTCACCGACGCTTCATCACTGAGTCGTTCACCATAAGGGGGATTGGTCACGACCAAGCCAGGCGGCCAATCGCCCCAACGTCGTCCTTGCGCCACCGACATCTGCTTAAGCTCGACCACGTCATCTAATTCAGCTGCCCATAAGGCCGACTCGGCAACCTCCAAAGAGCGATGAGAGAGATCCGAACCATAAATGGGCGGAATTTCCCCTTTCATCTTCTCATGGCGAAGCTCGGCTTCTGCCACCAAGGCCTCCCATATGGCTGGATCATGTTTTTTCCAGTGAATAAACGCCATCTCATTCACTTTAGACAATGCCGGCGCGCGATCTGTGGCCATAAAAGCCCCCTCAATCAAAAAGGTGGCTGAACCGCACATGGGGTCATATAAAGTCCCCCCCTCAGCGGCAATTTGTGGCCATTGCGCACGCATTAAGATGGCCGCGGCCACATTCTCTTTCAATGGCGCTTCCACTTGCCGCCCTTCTCGGTAGCCTCTTTGGTGCAGACTATAGCCGGTCATATCTAAACTTAAGGTGAAATGATTGCGATTTAGGTGTCCATGAATGCGAATATCCGGCTGTTCCGTATCAACGCTAGGGCGATCACCAAAGTACTCTTTAAAATAATCCACCACCCCGTCTTTGATCAATAATGCGCCATAATGCGTATGGTCGATGCCCAAACCTTGACCCGAAAAGGTCACGGCAAAAGATCCTTCTACATTCAAATGTTGCTGCCAATTGATCGATTTCACCAACTTAGAGAGGCTATCTTGATCTTTCAGCTCCGCCGACACCAAGGTTAAATAAAAACGATTCGCCAAGCGTGACCAGAGACAACAACGGTAGAGCGTTTCCTGATCCGCGACAAAATGCACCCCTCTCGGCTGCGCTTTGGCCTCTTCAGCCCCAAGATCGGTAAGTTCTTCTTTTAATAATTCACTGAGTCCGCTCGGTGCGGTGGCAAAACATTCAAACACAATTATTTCTCTTTTAGAGACCTTTGCATGAGTGGGATGCGAGCTAAAAATGAGAAAAAATTTTCCTTATCTAGGCGGGAAACGCAGGGAATAGCTAGCTATTGCCAAGTTTTCCAACAACGATAGGGGAAATTTTAGCCATTTTTAGCCGTAGAACCATCTCGTGCAGAGGTCTCTTTATTACAATTGTGTTATTTTACTAAACCCCTAATAAAAAGGGTAAAATAATAGAATGTTTTATCTAATACGAGCCTTACATAAGTTATTGATCCTTATCGCACTTAGTAGTGTGTGCTTTGGCGTGGCTGCCGCGCAATCACAACCGACAGAAGTCGAATTTCAACAATGGCTGCAAACGTTTAAGCCAAAAGCCATCGCAGCAGGCGTTTCCCCAAAAACGGTCAATCACGCCTTTGCCCGCATTCACCTCAACCGAAAAGTGCTCAAACTGGACCGCTATCAACCCGAATTCAGTCAAACCTTTTGGGGCTACTTAAATCGGGCGGTCACACCGTGGCGAATTCTGCAAGGGCGCCGACTCTATCAACAGCATCGGCAGTTGCTTGACCAAGTCACACGTCAATATGGGGTGCCCGGTCGTTTTCTGGTCGCTTTTTGGGGGCTGGAAACCAACTATGGTCGTTATACGGGCAATATCAATACCATTGAAGCGCTGGCCACCTTAAGTTTTGATTTCCGGCGTTCACAATTTTTCCAAAAAGAGTTGATAGAGGCGCTCAAAATTTTAGACCGTGGCGATATTACATTCGAGGAGATGAAAGGCTCTTGGGCGGGCGCTGTTGGACAGAGTCAATTTATGCCGAGCAATGTCTTGCGTTATGCTGTGGATGGGGACGGGGATGGCAAAATTGACCTCTGGCACAGCTTAGCCGATGTCTTTTACTCGATGGGCAATTTTCTGAATCAATTAGGGTGGCATAAAGGTGAAAACTGGGGACGAGAAGTCAAACTGCCGGCCAATTTTGATTTAAGTTTAGCAGATGGCAAAAGTCAAAAGCCGCTTTCCGAATGGGCGAAAATGGGACTGCGATTAGCCGATGGTCGTCCACTCCCACAAACAGAGCTGCAAGCCGCGCTGCTCCTGCCGAGCGACTATCGAGGGCCTTTTTTCTTGGTCTATCCCAACTTCTATGTGATAAAACGCTGGAATAACTCAAATAATTATGCCCTTGCTGTCGGCCATTTAGCAGATCGCATTGTCGGTCGTCCACCTTTAAGTGTTCAACGCCCCAAGGATGATAAAGCTTTAAACAAACAGCAAATGCAGGCCATTCAGTCCCATCTCCTACAGCTCGGTTATCCCGTTGGCCAAGCAGATGGCATTGCTGGCAATAAAACTCGCTCTGCCATTCGTCAGTATCAACAACAGCATCACTTGCCTGCCGACGGTCAACCTACACTGCGCTTATTGAAACATCTGCAACAGGCAAAGGATAAACCCCATGACAACCCCTAACGCTCCCTCAAAAAAAGAAACGCAAGGCAAAACCCCAAAGCCTGCCAGCTTTCTATTTTGGAAAATTCAAAGCGAACTGAGTAAAACAGAAAGCCAGCTGGCGAAACTGCATGAAGACATTAAGGAAGTGCAGCAAAAAATTGAACAAAAACAGAAAAAAGCGTCTAAAGCTTAAGTTGATAAGCTTCCACATTTAATCCGTCCGCCTGCCCTGCCATTACTTGGGTTAAGTGATAGGCGGAACCCAGCGAAAGCACCACACCATTACGGAAATGACCCGCATTTAAATAGACATTATCATAATGTGGGTGTTGACAAATATAAGGGACGGAATCCGGTTTCCCTGGCCGCAAACCCGCCCAATGCGTTTCCATTTCAAACATTTGCAGCTCTGGATAATGACTAAAGGCAAAGTCCTTAAGGATGACTTCCGCTTCTTCAGTTGTGGTCTTATCAAAAACAGACTGCGGCTCAACCGTAGAACCCACCAACACTCGTCCATCTTTGCGTGGAATCACATAATGGCCTTTTTCCATCACCATATGCTTTAAAAAACCGGGAGGGGTATCAAACAACAACATCTGTCCTTTGACCGGATAAATTTCCGCTTCTGGCACTAAATCAGCTGTCCAAGCGCCCGTCGTGATCAGCACTTGATCAAATGGTAGCGATTGAACTTTTCCCGATATTTCTGCTTGAATCCCTTTAACTGATCGGCCTTCATCTTCTCGCCAGATAGCGCTGACAGGTGTATTTTCATAAAGAGGAATCCCCAATTGAATCAACGCGGCTTTCAGCGCTTTGACCAAACGCGGATTCCGTACCTGTTGAATCTTTGGCATCCACAGTGCCAACTCTGCTGAGCTCTCAAGCCGCGGCTCCAACAAATTACGATGTTCCGGTGTCAACACTTCCAGAGAATGACCATAACGGCGGCACCATGCCTCCGCTTCAATCGCCTCTTCTCCATCCAACATCAACATACCCGAATCCAATAATTCTGGATCAATGCCGGTTTGCGCTTTTAACCAAGCCGCCAAGGCCGGAAAATGTTGCTGACTGATGGAGGCCAAATCATTAACCGCATCGGGATAACGCCAAGGATACATCGGAGAAACAATGCCGCCTCCTGCCCATGAGGCCTCTCGTGCCGCTTGTTGACGCTCAAACAACACCACTTCCGCCCCAGCAAAATGCAAAAATAGCGCTGACATCATACCACTGATGCCTGCGCCGACAATGGCCACTTTGGGATGGCCAGAAAATTTAGGCAGTGTGGCTAAAATAGCAGGCTCCACCTTTAAAGAGGCGGCTGACTGCGAAGCTAAGGATTGGGCAGGACTGGGTTTTTTAGACATTTTCTTCCTGTTTCTCAGCAGCGCATTTTTGTTTCGGTTTCCACCAAAACTCATGCACAATTAAACAGAATGCCCCCGCGGAAATGGCCATATCGGCGACATTAAAAGTCGCATAGTGCCAACTGCCGATATAAAAATCAATAAAGTCGGTCACCTTACCTGCCAGCACACGATCGATGACATTACCGATCGCACCGCCTAACACGAAATTAATCCCTACCACTTCACAGTTCCAGTGCGCAGGTAGCTTACGCAGCCAGACCAGCAGCACCGCTGTTACCGCCAGCGCCAAGCCGGTAAAGAGCCAACGTTGTGCACCGCCCATATCGCTTAAAAAACTAAAAGCGGCGCCCTCATTATAATTGAGGGTAAAGTTAAGGTGAGAAATCACCGCCATCGGCTCACCCAACGTTAAGGTGTTTACCGCCCACATTTTTGACAACTGGTCTAAAATCACCACCCCAATTGCCAACCAGAGGGTTTTTAAGCCTGTTGCGGAAGCATTAGGCATAGTGACGCACTTCTCCAGCGCCAAAGGCGTTATCGATACAACGCTGACATAAATCAGGGTGTTCAGCATGGGTGCCGACATCTGCGCGATGGTGCCAACAGCGTTCACACTTAGGCTTATCGGTGGGTTTCGCATCAATCCAAACGCCCGCCACTTCACTTTCAGTGAGACTGACTGGACGCTGGTCTGCCGGTAACACTTGCGCCTCAGAAGTGATCAATACAAAACGCAACTCATCCCCCAGCTTCTGCAAATCTGACAGCCAAGGTTCATCCGCATAAAGCGTCACTTCCGCTGTCAGAGAGCCTTTAATCTCACCCGCTTTACGTAAGGTTTCCAGCTGTTTAGAAACGGCCGAGCGCACCTGCATGATTCGCGCCCAATAGTCAGAATTCATCTCACTGTTTTCATCCAATTGGGTCAACCCAGTGTACCATTGACTGATAAAAACGGTTTTTTCTCGATCGCCTGGAATCGATTGCCAAATCTCTTCGGCGGTAAAGCTTAAAATCGGGGCAATCCAGCGCGTCAAAGCTTCAATAATATGATACAGAGCCGTTTGCGCTGAGCGGCGTGGCAAGCCCTCTTTTTGGCAAGTGTATTGACGATCCTTAATCACATCTAAATAGAAGCTGCCCAAATCGACTGAACAGAAATGCAATACCGCTTGATAAATGGCATGGAAATTATAGGCTTCATAAGCCTCTAAAATTTCTTGCTGTAGCGTATAAGCGCGCCCAATCGCCCATTGATCCAGCGGTAATAGCGCCTCATAATCGACCAAATTGACTTTAGGATCAAATCCATTCAGGTTGGCCAATAAGAAACGCGACGTATTGCGAATACGACGATAGGCATCTGCGGTACGGCTGATAATTTCATCAGAAACCGTCATCTCATAGCGATAATCCGCTGCCGAAATCCAGAGACGCAAAATATCCGCGCCCAATTTATTGGCAATCTGCTGCGGAGCCACCACATTACCGCGCGACTTAGACATCTTTTTGCCTTCCGCATCCACAGTAAACCCATGCGTCAACACCTGCTGATAAGGCGCATGATTGTCTATCGCCACCCCTGTCAACAAGGAGGATTGGAACCAACCGCGGTGTTGATCAGAACCTTCCAAATAGAGATCTGCCGGTTTTTGCAACTCTGGGCGCTGATCCAATACCGCAAAATGCGAAACCCCTGAATCGAACCAGACATCTAAAATATCCAGCACCTTTTCATATTCATCCGCTTCATCGCCTAAAAGCGTTTTTGGATCTAGATCATACCAAGCATCAATCGACGCTTTTTCAATGCGTTGTGCAATGTCTTCCATCAACTCGACCGTGCGTGGATGCATCTCACCGGTCACCTTATGCACAAAAATGGTAATTGGCACGCCCCAGTAACGTTGACGCGAAATACACCAATCTGGACGTCCTTCCACCATCGCTTCAATGCGGCCTTGTCCCCATTCAGGCACCCAAGAGACCTGCTTAATCTCTTGCAAAGCTTTTTGGCGGAGACCATTTTGATCCATACTGATAAACCACTGGGGAGTCGCGCGGAAAATCAATGGGGTTTTGGTACGCCAACAGTGTGGATAGCTGTGGATAATCGCTTCATGATGCACCAAAGCGCCGCGCGTGGTCAGCACTTCAATCACATGATCATCTGCATTGAGCACATTCTCGCCTTCAAAAATCGGCGTGCCTTTGACAAAATTCCCATTGCCATCTACTGGACAGTCGACCTCAAGGCCATATTTCATACCGACAATATAGTCCTCTTGACCGTGACCAGGCGCAGTATGGACACAGCCTGTCCCAGCATCGGTGGTGACATGCTCCCCTAAAATCACCGGCACTTGACGATCATAAAAAGGGTGTTGCAACTGCGCCATTTCAAACTTTTCACCCGGCGCATAAGCCACCACACGATAGTGCTCAATCTCCCAGCGTGCCATGCACTCTTTTAGCATCGCCTCCGCCACAAACAGACGCTCTTTTTCACCCTCTTTTTCGACCTGCACCACCACATAATCTAAATCCGGATGAATAGAGACCGCTTGGTTAGCCGGCAGCGTCCATGGCGTGGTCGTCCAAATCACCACCGATAAACGCCCCTCTCCGCAATCGCCCTCTACATGATGACAACGCGCAAAGAAATCTGCTTCATCCACCACCGCAAAGCGCACATCAATGGCATGAGAGCGTTTATCTTCATACTCCACTTCCGCTTCGGCCAAGGCGGAATGCCCACCAATACTCCAATAGACCGGTTTTGTCCCCTTGACCAGATGGCCGGCTTCAATGATTTTGGCCAGTGCCCGTACTTCATCCGCTTCATATTTAAAATCTTTGGTCAGATAAGGGTTCTGCCAGTCTGCCAGCACGCCCAAACGCTGAAAATCGGCCATCTGCCCTTCCACTTGGCTCTGCGCATAATCGCGGCATGCTTGGCGGAACGCTTTGGCATCAATCTTTTGCCCCACCTTGCCTTTTTTCTTCTCTACATTCAGCTCAATCGGCAGACCATGACAATCCCAACCCGGCACAAAGGGCGCATCAAATCCACTTAACCCTTTTGATTTCACAATCATATCCTTAAGCACCTTATTCACCGCATGCCCGATATGAATATTGCCATTGGCATAAGGGGGGCCATCATGCAGAATAAACTTAGGGCGTCCCGCCATCGCTTCACGCACAGTGCCATAAAGGTCCTCTGAGCGCCACTTCTCAACTTGCTTAGGCTCGCGGTTAGGCAGATTGCCCCGCATCGGAAAATCGGTTTCTGGAAGGTTTAAAGTGGATTTATAATCAGTCATATTCTTCTCGTAAAAAGTTTCTTATCTCAAGAGACCTTTGCATGAGTGGGATGCGATCTAAAAATTTTAGCCATTTTTAGCCGTAGAACCCTCTCGAGCAAAGGTTTCCTCAAAAAATTGTTTGGCTTCTGCCACATCTTGTTGAATTTGTGCGACCAAAGCCTCCAGGTTCTCAAACTTCATCTCTGGGCGAATAAAGTGCTGTAAACACACCTGCACATGCGCCCCATAAATCTCTTTCTGCCAGTCAAACAGATGCACCTCTATGGAGGGTTGCAGACCACTGACTGTTGGTCGAATGCCGATATTGGCAACCCCTTCCCACGGACGTTCGGCAATGCCTTCTACCGTCACCGCAAACACCCCTTGCACCGGCATCTGTAGCCGTTTAGGGTTGAGGTTTAAAGTGCGAAAGCCTATCTTGCGTCCCAACTTTTTACCATGGATCACACGACCCTGAAAGCAAAAAGGGTGACCCAGCAACTTTTCTGCCCGCTTTAAATCTGGCGGCTGCTGGGTCAACGCTTGACGAATCAAAGTGCTACTGACGCGCTCACCATCAACGGTAAAACTGGGCATAGCTGAAACATAAAAACCATACTCCTGACCCGCGGCTTGCAAGGTTTTAAAATTGCCTTCGCGCTGGCGACCAAAGTGAAAGTCATCCCCAATCATTAAATGCCGAACGTTCAAGCCTTCAACCAGCACCCGCTGACTAAAGTCCTCTGCCGTCATTTGCGCTAATGACCGATTAAAACGGCAGATCAACACAAAATCAATGCCCAAGTGCTCAAAGGCCTGCACCTTCTCTCGCAGATTCATTAAACGCACAGGTGCCTTGTCAGGGGTAAAAAACTCCATGGGTAAAGGCTCAAATACCATCACCACCGAAGGTAATCCTAGGCGTTCCGACTCCCGTTTCAACTGTTGCAATACTTGACGATGACCGCAATGCACGCCATCAAAATTGCCAATGGTTAATACACTGCCTTGTGCAAACGCCGCTTGACAGCGGGGTAAATTATGTAACCCTCGAATCAATTGCATCTGCGGATGGGCCTATCCTAATCAAAAGCCCCATTATACCTTAATCTGCTTGGCAAAGTCGCGGGGGCGGAACCCTAAAATAAAGAGTATCCCAAAATAGACCGCCATCGCAGAGAGAATTAAACCGGTCAACCACCCCACTCTTTGCCAAGCGGAAAACTGCAACCACATCTCGGCTGCCGGTGTCGCCCACCAAAGCCATGCGCCCAAGGCAACACAACCCCCTAATAACTGCCATAAAAACACTTTCCAAGCGCTTTGCAATGCAAATACCTGCTGTTTGCGTAACGCTAAATAGAGCAGTCCGGCATTAATAAAGGCAGAAATAGAGGTTGCCAAAGCCAAACCGACATGCGCCAATGGCCAAATCAAAATTAAATTGAGTACCGTATTGCTCACCAAAGCGATCACCGCAATCCGCACCGGCGTTTTCATCTCCTTGCGCGCATAAAAGGCTGGCGCCAACACCTTCACCAGAATAAAGCCGACCAAGCCAAGCGAATACGCCATTAAACTCCAACTAGAGCGCATCACATCTTCAGCAGTAAAATTCCCGTAATAAAACAGCGTGGCGATTAAAGGCTGCGCCAATAGCAATAAACCCAACATCGCCGGCAACGCAATCAGCGCCACCAGCTTTAACGCATAATCCAAATCCTGCTGAAAGCCGCGCCAGTCAGATTTTGCCGCTTTTTTCGATAATCCGGGCAACACCACAGTTGCCAAAGCCACGCCAAACACCCCCAATGGAAACTCCATTAAACGGTCGGAGTAGTAGAGCCAAGAGATGCTCCCAGTCACCAAAAAAGAGGCCAGAATAGTATCCACCAGCAAATTCAGTTGCGCCACTGAAACCCCAAAAAGCGCCGGCAGCATCAACCGCTTCACCTCATTGACCCCCGGATCTTTAGAAGGAATCGGTTTCGGCAACAACCCCAATCGCCATAAAAACGGCAGATGAAGCAACAATTGTGCGATCCCAGCAATCAACACCCCCCAAGCCAAAGCCATTACAGGGATATCCAACAGCGGCGCCAACCAAATGGCCGAAGCGATCAGCGATAAATTCAGTAAAACAGGCGTTAAGGCCGGCACCGCAAACTGATTATAGGTATTCATAATCGCTGATGAGAGCGCCACCAGAGAGATGAGCATTAGATAAGGAAAAGTGATGCGCAGCATCTCTGTTGCCAACGCAAACTTTTGCGGCGACGCCACAAACCCTGGGGCAAACACCATCATCCACAGGCCAGCCCCCAATACTCCAAAAGCGGTTAAGGCTAAAAGGATCGCCCCCAACCGAAACAGAATCGCGCCCACTAAATGCTTAACTGCCGCTTTGCCCTGTTTCTCCTTAGTTTCGGCCAATACCGGCACAAAAGCTTGAGAAAACGCCCCTTCGGCAAATAAACGACGAAAGAAATTGGGGATCTTAAAGGCAACAAAAAACGCATCAGCCCCCATGCTCGCCCCAAAATAGCGCGCAATCACCATATCGCGCACAAAGCCCAAAATACGGGAAAGCATGGTCATACTGCCCACCGTGGCAGTGGCTTTTAGGATTTGTCTCATGGTTGTTTTAACTTTATTAAATCGTTTATAGCACTTATCTTAATGGATTTTAGACAATAAAAAACCCGCCGTAGCGGGTTTTATCGATTTCGATTAAGTTTTTAGCTTAAGCCATCGCTTTGATGCGCGCATTTAAACGACTTTTCGTACGAGCCGCTTTGTTTTTCGCAATCAATCCTTTACGCGCATAACCATCTAATTTAGATTGAGCAACGCGGAAAAGTTCGTTTGCTTGCTCTTTTTCACCCGCTTCAATCGCATGCAATACTTTTTTGATTGCCGTACGCATTGAAGAACGCATCGAATGGTTATGTAAACGACGCTTATTTGCTTGTCTTGCTCTTTTTGCAGCTTGTGCTGTATTTGCCATAGTTGTCTCCGAATTCTGTAATTTCAAATAGTGAGTCACCGATACGCATCGGCTCAGCTTTACACTCGAGCGGGCTAAATCACTCTGTAAAGCCTCTACATCTATCTATATGTTTGAAAGGATTGCGGAATTATGCCGATTTCTACCGCGCTTGTCAACTTTTACGCACGCCTTAAATAACGACAAAAATGGTGATCCAGACTTTTGACTGCAAAAGCGCGTTTCAAGAGAGAGAAAACCAAGCATCCACCCTGCGGGTGGTGGCTAGGGAGTTCTAGAACTTACACTTTTGAGTTTAAGTCATGACTAAAAAATACCACGAAATTTAAGTGTGCAAAAAGTTACTTTTCTTTTTATTTTCAAATAGTTATTGAAACATTTAAGTGAAAAATTAGCAAGAAACTAACGCGTAGCCTTACTCTCGGTGATAGGGATGATTTTGAATGACTGACCAGGCGCGATAGAGTTGTTCGGCGACAACAATGCGCACTAAGGGGTGCGGCAGCGTTAAATTGGAGAGTGACCATTTCCATTGCGCTTGTTGCAGTAGCCTGGCATCCAGCCCATCCGGCCCGCCCACCACTAAAGCGATATCCTGTCCACTGCCCAGCCAATCTTCAAGTTTATGCGCCAATTTTAGCGTGGTGGGTTGCTGGCCATGCTCATCCAATACGATTAACTGAGCCCCTTTGGGGATGGCTGCTTGAATGCGTTTGGCCTCTTCTGCTTTGAGCTTTTCCACAGAGCTGTTTTTGCTACGCGGCGCCATTGGCAGCTCGATTAACTTTAATGCACAGCTCTTAGGGAGGCGTTTGGCATATTCTTCATAGCCTTGCACCACCCATTGCGGCATTTTTTGCCCCACGACAATAAAATTAATGATCATAAACGGAGATTAGGCCTGTTTATCGGAGGGCACCACTGACCAGAGTTTTTCTAAGGCATAATGCGCACGCGCGGATTCGGTCATCACATGCACCACCACATCCCCTAAATCGACCAATAACCAATCGGGTTCAGGGCCGGATTCTACCCCCAAAGGCGGCTCACCTGCATCTTTAAAGGCTTGCGCTACGCCTTCTCCTAAGGCTTTGACATGCGTGGTCGAGGTGCCTGTGGCGATCACCATGGCATCGGCAAAACTACAATTTTTGGCCACATCTAATGTTTCAATATTTTTGGCCTTGCCGTCTTCTAAGGTTTGCGTGACTAAATCAATTGTCTGCTGTAGATCCATAAATGTTATCGAGTCCTGTATAGTTGATTGTGTTCGATATAGTCTATCACGCTCTCAGGCATTAGAAAATTCAAAGGTTCATTTTGCTGAATTTTCTGACGAATGGCGGTTGAGCTAATGTCCAGTTGGGTCACCAGCTGTAATAGAATTTGTCCACTGGGTTGATGCAAAGTGGACACCTGTCGTTCGGCCAGTAGCTTTTGCACAGCACTGTTGGGTTGCAGCTTCGCGCCAGGCCTAAAGGTGACCACCAGATTGGCCAGTTGCAGAATATCTTGATAGCGGTGCCACTGGTCAAACTGCTCAAAGGCATCCATGCCCATCATCAGCACCCATTGGTTTTGCGGGGCTGACTGCTGAAGCTGCGTCAAACTATCGACCATATAAGAGGGGCCACCGCGTTCAATTTCCAAGCGCTCTAATGTAAACTGGGCAATAGGCGCAATCGCCCTTTGCACCATCTCGCAGCGCTGCTCAGCGGAAACCATGGGCTGCGTTTTATGCACGGTCTGATACGCAGGCATAAAGCGCATTTCATCTAGCTGAAGCGCATGCAGTACTTCCAGTGCTGGACGTAAATGCCCGAAATGGATCGGGTCAAAACTGCCGCCATTTATCCCAATTTTTGCCATTGATATTTGGCCTCTGTTTTGCCTTTGCTATTTAATAACATAATTTGGACAGAATAATGACGCTTCAAACGGAATCTTTGACAGAACCTCATATTTCCACCGAACTTGAGCAATTGATTTGGCAAACCATTACACAAAGCGCTCACCCGCTCAAGGAGTATGACCTGTTAAAAACTTTATCACAAGCCGGCTATGCTCAGTTTGATTTGGGTCAGGATGAACTGACGCTGTTTCAAGCCCATTTTATGCTGTTTCATCTGCTCTATCGCCTGCAAAACCGCTGGGCTGAGCAAGGCAAAGGACAGCTGCATATTCATGTTTTGGACATTCATTTCGATTGCTTTAAAACAGGCGAAAATGTGTCAAAATCCCCAGTCCTGCTCTCAACAGATGCCGATCTCAGCGCTTTTGACCCTTTAAAAGCCTACTATTTAGACTTTTCGGCCTACTATCAAACACAAAGCGATGAGGTGAAGTCGTTGCTGGAAGACTTTTGGCGTACCTTTATGCATCGGCCATCACTGCGTCGTCAAAAAGGCATGGCTTATCAACAAGCACTTACACTGTTTGCACTAGAGCCGGATTTTGATCAGCAGACCCTTAAACAGCGCTTTCGCCAATTGCGCCAGCAGACCCATCCCGATAAGGGCGGATCTGCCGCCGCATTTCAGCAAGTCTTAGAAGCCTATGAGGTGCTGCAGACTTACTGACGAATGGTGCCGTCCCCCAGCACAATCCATTTTTGCGAGGTGAGCCCTTCTAGCCCGACCGGCCCGCGTGCATGAAACTTATCGGTACTGATGCCAATCTCTGCGCCCAAGCCGTATTCAAAGCCATCTGCAAAACGGGTAGAGGCATTCACCATCACGGAGCTGGAATCGACTTCTGCCAAAAACTGACGTGCGGTGGTGAAGTTTTCGGTGACAATCGACTCAGTATGACCCGAACTGTATTGCGCGATATGATCCATCGCCGCTTGCACATCCTCAACCACTCGGATCGATAAGATGGGGGCAAGATACTCAGTGGCCCAATCCTCGTCTATCGCCGGCTTGGCCTCAATAATAGCACGTGTTTTGTCACACCCGCGCAACTCGACCCCTTTTTGCTGATAAATTTCCGCTAAAGGTGGCAACACTTCTGCGGCTTTGGCTTCTGCTACCAGTAAGGTCTCCATGGCATTGCAGACCCCATAGCGGTGGGTTTTCGCATTGTCCGCCACCTTAATCGCTTTCTCAGGATCGGCATCTACATCAATATAGACATGACAGATACCATCCAGATGTTTAATCACCGGCACCCGTGCGCCTTCAGAAATGCGTTGAATTAGCCCTTTACCGCCGCGTGGAATAATCACATCCACATATTCCGGCATCGCAATCAACTGCCCCACTGCTTCGCGGTCAGTGGTTTTCACCACTTGTACACAGGTTTCGGGTAGGTTGGCGGCTTTCAGGCCGGCTTGAATACAGTGCGCTAGGGCTTGATTGGAGTGAATCGCTTCTGAACCGCCACGCAAAATGGCGGCATTCCCCGATTTTAAGCACAAAGCGGCAGCATCGACTGTCACATTGGGGCGTGATTCATAAATAATGCCCACCACCCCTAAAGGCACCCGCATTTTACCAACCTGAATGCCTGAAGGACGATAGGCCATCTCTGAAACCTGTCCGACCGGATCCGGCAAGGCAGCGATTTGCGCCAACCCTTCGACCATGCTTTGAATCACTTTATCAGAGAGCGCCAAGCGGTCTAACATCGCATCACTGAGCCCGTTGGCTTTGCCTGCGTCCAAATCTTTTTGATTCTCAGCTTGCAGCTGCGCTTTTTGCGCTTCAATGGCATCTGCAATCGCCAAGAGGGCTTGGTTTTTTTGCGCCGTTTGCGCCTTAAGCAATTGACGAGACGCCGCACGTGCCTGCTTGCCCAGTTGGATCATGTAGTCTTGAACAGACATCTGTCCTCCTTACGCTTTTTTCATATATTCAGCCACTAGAACCAGCTGAACGCCGTTGATTTTCCCTTCGATATGTTTGGGGTCATCGGTCAAATGAATCCCGCGCACCATGGTGCCACGCTTGGCAGTAAAGCCTGCCCCTTTGACATCCAAATCTTTAATCAAGGTCACATTATCCCCTTCTTGCAGAATGGTGCCATTGCTGTCTCGGGTCGGTTCGCGATCATCCTCTTCTTCTGTTTCCATACCCGCTTCCGCCCAATTTTTCACCTCTTCTTCTAGATACATCATATCTAAAAGGTCTTGAGGCCAACCTTCTGACGCAATTCGGTGCAATAAACGATAAGCCATCACTTGCACGGCGGGCTCTTGGCTCCACATAGAATCATTTAAACAGCGCCAGTGGTTTGGATCCATTTTGTCTGGATTTTCAATTTGGTCACGACACGTCTCACACACCAAAATAGACTGCTCTGCACTGCCATCAGAAGGGCTGACTGCATAGACACTTAAATTGTCTTCGGCACCACACAATTCACATTTGTGACCACTGCGTTCTTGTAATTGTTGTTCAACGGACATTTGCTTTCCTTTTTGTAATCTAAACTAATCTAAACCAAATTTTCTTTTAATTTTTTGCATACTCCAGAAAGTGGCGATGACCACAATAGGTACGGCAATCCCTTTCCACACATCTACCGAAAGCCCCAGCAAAAACTCATGCGGCAAGGATTTTAAGCCATAGCCGAGCAGGCTGACGCTGTAGTATGAGATCGCGGCGACGGAAAATCCTTCCACCGTCTCTTGTAACTGAATCTGCTTTTTCGCCTGATATTTTAACTCATTAAAAATTTCTTGGTTCTGCTGTTCTAAGCGAATATCAATTCTTGAGCGCACCAACTCATTCTGCTGAAACACTTTTTTATTTAATGAGCTGATCAAACTCATTAAGAGTTGATTTGAACGGTCAATGGGCTCTAGCATGGTTAAAACAAAATTTTGGAAGGATTCAACTTCTGCTAAGCGCTCTTCTTGAATCAATTTGAATAGGCCTTTAACCAATGAAATATATTCTCGTGTTGTATGCAACAATCGGTGAGATTGAGTATCTAAATTTTCAATCTGTACCGAAAGTTCTGTCAGCCGCTTATAAATCGACTCATCGCTATATTTTTCCAGCTGATCTTCCAGTTCTAAGGAAACTTTACGCAACTCAGCATCAAAGTAATCTACCTTCGCCATTAGATTTTTTCGTTCAGTTAAAAAAGTCAAGGCGGCCATATAGAAGGCATTCAGCATCACCAAACGGTTGATAAAACGCCCTAATTCAAGCGTAGAAACATTTTCACCTACCGCAACAATAAAAGGAATGGTGCCGGTTTCATCCCGCCTTAAACTGGTCACCATCATCAATTTATTTTTACCATAAAAGCCACCAAACTGACGCTTCGCGGCTAAATAGTGACAATACTCTTCGACGGGAATCTCTTGGGTATTACATTCACAATGGCGAATATCGATAAAAAATGCACTGATCAACACGCCCGGAATCTCTTTCACCCAATGCGCAGGCAAAAGCGAGAGCGGCGGAATCACTTGCCCTTGCTCTTCTGCCTTAGCCTTAGGGCCGATGATTTCATAAACGGTCAACTCATCAAACTGATTCATTTTGATTTTAAAATCCTGAAAAATGATCAGATGGCTGGTCAACTGTTTATCATGGCTCGGGTTTTCCGGAAAAGATTTGGCCAATACATCAAAATGCGCCTCTTCATCTGGGCGTTGTGAAGGATAGGTACGCATCACCAAAACCGAAACCACTTCGCCTTTTTCAATTGCCTCATAGGCATGGCTGTGGATGATTTTTTCAATCTGCTCCATAGACTGTTGCTGCTTAGGCAAGGGAACCACTAACATAAAACCACCTTTAACGTTATTAAGTTATGCACTCATCTGTGCAACCATTTTCTGTAAAATTAACCAAACGGCTTCGGGTTGCGCCGATTGCACGCCTTTGATCTGTAAATCGGCTTGTAAAGCCAAACTCAACAATTGCGCCCAAAGCGTTGCTGGATGTCGCTGTAGCGTTTGTCGATAGGCTTGCTGTTTAGATTGCCAAATTCGATGCTGTTTAAACAACTGCGCCATGCCCGCAGCACCTTGTTGCTGTTGTGCTTGCGCCAAACTGTATAAAAGCCGAATCTCTTTCGCCAAGAGCCACAAAACCACAGGTGCTTCAATGCCCTCTTGCTTTAGGCGGTGTAGAATTTGCATCGCCTCCGATTGTCGTCCTTGCAGCAGGGCATCCGACAGTGCAAACAGCTGATAATGCGCTTGATCCGCCACGCTCTCTTCAATTTGCACATCATTGAGCGTTGCGCCTTCACCAAACTGCAATTGCAGCTTTTGCAATGCTTGATCTGCTGCCAATAGATTCCCTTCCACGCGCTGAGCGAGCGCCATGGCCGCATCATAGGAAAGCGTGAGTCCATAATGCTCGGCGCGTTGACGGCACCAATTTGGCAGTTGTCGTGCCTCGATAGGCTTGGCTTGCACCGCTAAACCAGCGGCCTCTATCGCCTGCACCCATTTGGATTTTAGCTGCCGACCATCCAATCTTTCGCAGCGAATCAGCATTACGATTTCAGGCGGCTCGTCCTGTCGATGTTGTTCGCACCACTGCTGGATAAATTGCGTACCCGCCTTGCCGGGCGTGCCTTTAGGCATTTCTAACTCAATCACGCGCTGATTGGAAAAGAGGTTGCCTGCCTGGGTTTCCATCTGTAGCCCCTGCCAATCAAATTGCGCATCCACCTCAAATCGTTCCCGCTGAAGATAACCCTGCTGCTGCAAAAATTGCCAAAGGGCATCTTTCGCATCCCTTTGATACAACGGCTCTTCCCCAAACAGCAAGTAGATGGCCAGCGGTCGGTGCTGACCTGATTGGAGTTGCTGAATAAAAGCGGGCGCTTGAATCATTGCGCTGGTGTGGTCGATTGGTTGGCAGGCAGGACTGGGGATTCTGACATTTTTTGCCATTTTTGCGGTGTGATTTCACTCAATCTTTGTAAAATCTGCTGCACCACTTCCTGCCGCATTAAAGTTTTTTGTGAAGCCAACTCTCGTTCTGCCGCCAGTAATGCATTGGGATCAATACTGCGGTCACGATAGCTGACTGCTGCGCCTTGAACCACGGTTTTGCCAGAGGCGACTGCAATCAAAGCAAAAGGCTGTTGCAACTTTAACAGCTCTGCGGTGACATCCCCATTGCCATCTTTAGCCGTGGTGATTCGTTGAAACTGCGTCGCTGAGAGTTTCAATACCGCTTGGGCTTGTGCCTCTGAGGCGACCAGTTGCACCCCTTGGGCGACCAGACGCTGTTTGAACTGCTGCAATAAACGGCCATCGACCGCTTCCGTCGCTTCGATTTTCAGTGTTGAAAAGGCTAAGGGTCGAATCTGTCCATTTTGATCGAGCCCCCTCAAGTGAAACCCACAGGCAGCCAGCGTCAAAAAAAGCCCAATCACGATGCCTGCTCTCAGCGTTTGTTGCATACGATTAGCCTTTCACCACTAAATTGACCAAACGACCAGGCACAACAATCTCTTTGACAATCTCTTTGCCTTCGGTGTATTTCTGCACCCCTTCTGCCGCCTTCGCCGCAGCCAAAATGTCCGCTTTCTCTGCATCCACCGGCACTTGAATTTTGCCTCGCAGTTTGCCGTTCACCTGCACCATCAGTTCCATATCCTCCTGCACCAGCGCTGACGCATCCACCTGCGGCCAAGCGTGATCCAAAATTAAGCCCTGTTTGCCTAAGGCTTCCCATAATTTCTGGGTGATATGAGGCACCATCGGCGAAAGCATCAATACCAACATCTCCAACGCTTCTTGCATCACTTGGCGGTCCAGCTCTGATTGTGGCTTAAACTTACCGATCTCATTCATCAGCTCCATACAGGCCGCAATTGCTGTATTAAAGTGCATGCGGCGTCCCATATCGTCTGTCACTTTCTGTAATGTTTGATGCACTTTGAGACGCAGCGCTTTGGCTGCTTTTTCCAACCCTTCCTGCGTTTGACACGCTGATACGGCTCCTTGTGCCACATGCTCTTGCACCTGACGCCACACACGATTCAAGAAGCGATGTGCCCCTTCAACCCCTTTATCGGACCACTCTAAACTCTGCTCTGGAGGGGCTGCGAACATAATAAAGAGACGAACGGTATCGGCGCCATACTGTTCAATCAGCGCTTGCGGATCCACCACATTGCCTTTGGATTTGGACATTTTAGCGCCATCCAATAACACCATCCCTTGGGTCAACAGGTTCTCAAAGGGTTCATCACAGTGCACCAACCCTTCGTCTCGCATCAATTTATGGAAGAATCGCGCATAGAGCAGATGCAAAATCGCATGTTCAATCCCACCAATATATTGATCCACCGGCAGCCAGTAATCCGCCCGCTCATCTAACATCGCTTGATCATTGTCTTTTGAAGTATAGCGCGCATAGTACCAGCTCGATTCAACGAAGGTATCAAAGGTATCTGTTTCCCGCTTCGCTGGGCCACCACATTGGGGACACGTACAATTTTTAAAACTATCCATTTTGGCTAAAGGTGAACCACTGCCATCTGGAATGACATCTTCAGGTAATTTGACGGGCAGATCTTTTTCAGGAACGGGGAGCGCGCCACAAGCCGGGCAGTAGATGACCGGAATTGGGCAGCCCCAATAGCGTTGGCGAGAGACGCCCCAGTCACGCAGTCGGTAGTTCACCTGCTTCTCACCCAAGCCCAGTTCACCCAATTTTTTCGCAAACGCCTCTAGCGCCTCTTCCGAACGCAGGCCATTAAATTCCCCCGAATTGACGAGAATGCCTTTTTCCGTATAGGCTTGTTCTGAAACATCAGGGATTTCTGTTCCTGAAGGGGCAATAACTACTTTCATCGGCAAACCATATTTGCGCGCAAACGCCCAATCGCGTTCATCATGGGCAGGTACCGACATCACCGCCCCGGTTCCATAGCCCATTAACACAAAGTTGGCTGCCCACACGGGAATCTCTTCACCGGTGATCGGATGTTTGACGCGAATGCCGGTATCGACCCCTTTTTTCTCCATCTTTTCCATATCCGCTTCTGCGGTGGAAATATGCGAGCATTCTTCAATAAACTGCGCTAAAGGCTCATTGTCCACGGCCGCTTTTTTCGCCCAAGGGTGCTCGGCTGCAATCGCCACATAGGTCACACCCATCAAGGTATCAGGACGCGTGGTATAGACTTTTAGCGGTTCTTCTGAAGTGATGCCTTTGGCAACCGGGAAGGCGATCTGCAAACCGGTCGATTTGCCGATCCAGTTTTTCTGCATGGTTTTGACCTGCTCAGGCCAGCCCTCTAATTTGTCTAAATCTTGTAGCAGCTCTTCTGCATAATCGGTAATTTTTAAGAACCACTGCGCAATCTCTTTACGCTCAACAGGTGCACCGGAACGCCACCCTTTGCCGTCAATGACTTGCTCATTAGCCAAAACCGTTTGATCGACGGGATCCCAGTTCACCACTGACATTTTGCGATAGACCAAGCCTTTGGCCATTAAACGGGTAAACAACCACTGCTCCCATTTATAGTAATCTGGATGGCAGGTGGCAATCTCGCGGCTCCAATCATAGCCTAATCCCAACTCCTTGAGCTGGTTACGCATATAGGCAATATTTTCATAAGTCCATTTAGCAGGCGCCACTTTATGTTGCATGGCGGCATTTTCTGCAGGCAATCCAAAAGCATCCCACCCCATTGGCTGCAAGACATTTTTGCCCTGCATTCGTTGATAACGGCTGATGACATCGCCAATGGTGTAATTACGCACATGCCCCATATGCAGTTTACCGCTCGGGTAAGGGAACATGGAAAGGCAGTAAAACTTCTCTTTATCTGGATCTTCTTTGACTTCAAAAACTTTGTTTTCTTCCCAGATTTGCTGGATTTCACTTTCAATGGTTTTAGGTTGGTATTCGTTGGTCATGGTAGTACAATGATTCCATCAGGTTTAAATTAAATCATTATATTATATAGCAGGTGAAAAAATGGCCGAGAATAAACTCATGCATGCCTATAGCCAAATTTTGCATAAGGCAAAACAAGAACTGGAAACACTTGAACATAAAAGCTGGGATGAGCTGGTCAAGCTGATTGATAAAGTGGAATATAAAGCCTCAACTCTAGGCGAATTGACCGAAGAAGAGCTGGCTCAAGTACGTAATGACTTAAAAGCAGACATTCAAGAGTTAGCGCAATATTTAAATGATGTAAACCAAGGCATTCATGAATTCTTAGAGATGGACATTCCTGTCCTTGAAAAGTATTTAGAAGAGAAGGCGTTAAGCTTGGCAGATCCTACCCAGTTAGCCATTCTTCGATTACGGCTGACCGCAGCCATGGAAGAGGCGAAAAAGCATCGCAAACAGAAAGAGAAGCAAAGCAAACAGTAAATACCGGCTAGCCATCCAAACATAAAAAAAGCCCTGCCAAAATTGGCAGGGCTTTTTTGTCAATCAAGACACAAAACGCTTAGTTCTTTTCTTGATCGACGATTTTATTTTCAGTAATCCAAGGCATCATTGCACGCAATTTTTCGCCCACCACTTCAATGCCATGTTCCGCATTTTGACGACGACGTGCAGTCATGGATGGATAGCCAGCTTGACCTTCTAAAATGAACTGCTTCGCATATTCACCGGATTGAATATTGGCCAAAGCTTCACGCATCGCACGACGTGACTCTTCATTGATAACCTTAGGACCGGTGACATATTCCCCATACTCAGCATTGTTTGAGATGGAGTAGTTCATATTGGCAATACCGCCTTCGAACATAAGGTCCACAATCAACTTCAGCTCGTGCAAACACTCAAAATAGGCCATCTCTGGTGCATAACCGGCTTCAACCAAAGTTTCAAAGCCTGCTTTCACCAACTCAACCGCGCCTCCACAAAGCACTGCTTGCTCACCAAAGAGATCTGTTTCACACTCTTCACGGAAGGTGGTTTCAATAATCCCAGTACGACCACCGCCAATGGCTGACGCATAAGATTTGGCAATTTCCAAAGCTTGACCGGAAGCGTCTCGCTCAACGGCGATTAAATCAGGAATCCCACCGCCGCGCACAAATTCTGAACGCACAGTGTGTCCTGGCGCTTTAGGCGCAATCATAATGACATCTAAATCTTTACGTGGAACGATTTGGTTATAGATAATGGCAAAACCATGTGCAAATGCCAAAGCCGCCCCTTCTTTGATATTGGGCTCAATTTCTGCTTTGTAAAGCGTTGATTGGAACTCATCTGGCGTCAAAATCATCACCACATCAGCACCTTGAACAGCGGTGGCAACATCGGCTGTTTTCAAGCCATAGCCTTCTGCTTTTTTAATCGAAGCAGAACCTGGACGCAAGCCCACCGTCACATCGACACCTGAATCTTGTAGGTTTGCAGCATGGGCATGTCCTTGAGAACCAAAACCAATAACGGCGACTTTCTTGCCTTGAATAATGGAAAGATCGCAATCTTTATCGTAATAAACGTTCATCTTTTTTTCCTTAGTTTAATGTTAAACATTTTTCACCGCGTAAGACACCCACTGTGCCTGAACGGACCGTTTCTAAAATCAACGCAGGGTCAATCGCATCAATAAAAGCATCTAATTTTGTGCTCTCACCGACCATCTGCACCGTATAGATTGTTGGCGTCACATCCACAATCGTGCCGCGGAAAATATCCACTAAGCGCTTAAATTCTTCTCGATTAGCGCCTGTCGCCGCCAACTTAATCAGCATCAATTCACGCTCAATATGACGACCTTCTGAAAGATCCAACACCTTGATCACATCAATAAGGCGATTTAAGTGCTTCACAATCTGCTCAATCTGCTGTTTAGAGCCAGAAGTGACCAGCGTGAGGCGTGACATAGAGTCATCCTCAGTCGGTGCGACGGTGAGCGCATGAATATTATAGCCCCGCGCAGAAAATAGCCCGGCCACTCTTGAAAGCGCACCGGATTCATTTTCCATTAGCATTGAAATTACATGTTTCATCTTGTTACACCAAAATCATTTCATCTAAGCCCGCGCCGGCTGGAACCATGGGGTAAACATTTTCCATCTGGTCGGTCATAATATCAATAAACACAAAGCGATCCTTATGCGAGAAAGCTTCTGCCAACTGTTCTTTCAGTTTTGCTGGATCTTCAATGCGCACCCCAATATGGCCATAAGCTTCTGCCAACTTAACAAAATCGGGCAGAGAGTCCATATAGGACATGGAGTAACGGCGATCATAGAAGAACTCCTGCCATTGACGCACCATGCCTAAATAACCATTATTTAAACAGACCACTTTCACCGGCAACCCGTACTGCAAACAAGTGGAAAGCTCTTGAATATTCATCTGAATAGAGCCTTCACCAGTAATGCAAACAACGGTGGCATCCGGATGTGCCATCTGTGCACCCATTGCCGCCGGCAAACCAAAGCCCATAGTCCCTAGGCCACCAGAATTAATCCAGCGGCGCGGCTTATCAAATTTATAGTACTGAGCGGCATACATCTGATGTTGCCCCACATCTGATGACACATAAGCCTCACCATTTGTCACTTCATAAACGGCTTCAACGGCAGCTTGTGGCTTAATCTTTTTACCTAAGGTGTCATATTTTAAACAGTCGGTTGCACGCCAAGTTTCGATTTTCTCCCACCATGCCTCCAGTGCTTCAGGGTGGTCCATTTCAAAACCGCTGTCCACCAACTGATTCATCTCGGCGAGCACCTGCTTCACCGGCCCCACAATCGGGACATCCACTTGAACATTTTTAGAAATAGAAGCCGGATCAACGTCCACATGAATGACTTTCGCATCTGGGCAGAATTTTTCCAAATTCCCCGTCACACGATCATCAAAACGCGCGCCAATTGCAATAATCAAATCGCTGTGATGCATCGCCAAGTTGGCTTCATAGGTACCGTGCATCCCCAACATCCCCACAAACTGTTTATCGGTGGCGGGATAAGCACCCAATCCCATCAAGGTATTGGTAATCGGAAATCCGAGTTTACGCGTTAATTGCACCAACTCTTCCGAGGCATCTCCCAGCACCACACCGCCGCCGGTATATAAGATGGGGCGTTCAGCAGTTTTCATCAACTCCACGGCTTTTTTGATCTGTCCACTGTGTCCTTTTGTTACAGGCTGATAGGAGCGTAACGTCACTTCTTGTGGATATTCGTAAGTGCTTTTGGCGTTTTGGATATCTTTAGGAATGTCAATCACCACTGGGCCGGGTCTACCCGTGGTCGCAATATAAAACGCTTTTTTGAGCGTCAATGCGAGATCATCAACATCCTTGACCAAGAAGTTGTGTTTAACAATGGGTCTTGTAATTCCGACGGTATCAATCTCTTGGAAGGCGTCCAAACCGATCATAGGTACAGGCACCTGACCGGTAATCACCACCATAGGAATAGAGTCCATATAGGCGGTTGCAATGCCTGTGACAGCATTGGTCGCACCTGGACCGGAAGTTACAAGCACCACTCCTGGCTTACCTGTAGAGCGAGCATAACCATCTGCTGCATGCACAGCAGCTTGCTCATGACGGACTAAGATGTGCTTCAGATGCTTAGCGTCAGTATCTAGGGCATCATAGATGGGCAAAACAGCGCCTCCAGGATACCCCCAAATGTGCTCTACACCCTCATCCTCTAGATACTTAATTAGGATTTGGGCACCAGTTAATTCCACAACAATGGTCCTCCATATTTAATAAAAAAGAAAGCTTCTTATTATAGTCCAAATTAGATTAATAAATTTAGAATTTACGCTTTGGCGTGATACTTTTCTGCAAACAGATGCTGACGATAATATTTCAATTCATCAATCGACTCTAAAATGTCATCCAGCGCCAAATGCGCGCCTTTCTTAGTATGGCCACTATAGACTTCAGGCGCCCAACGTCGCGCCAACTCTTTTAAGGTACTCACATCCAGATTTCGGTAATGAAAAAACGCTTCTAAAGTTGGCATCTCTTCAACCAAAAAGCGACGGTCTTGACAGATGCTATTACCGCACATCGGTGATTTTCCTTTTGGCACATACTGCGCTAAAAAATCCAACGTCTGCTGTTCCGCTTCTGCCATAGAAATGGTGCTTTTTTGGATGCGCTCAATTAATCCTGAACGACTATGATGTTGTTGGTTCCACTCATCCATCGCATCCAGCTTCTCTTGTGGCGTTTGAATGGCGATCACGGGGCCTTCTGCAACGATATTCAGTTCAGAATCGGTCACCACTGTCGCTATCTCAATAATGGAGTCCGCTTTGGGATCCAAACCGGTCATTTCCAAGTCAATCCAAATTAAATGGTTCTCAGACTTCATCTTATCCTCCTAATTCATCTACAATATGCCTATTCTAAACCTGAAATAACGAGAAGCTCAAAAAATATGACGCCTGAACTGATGACTACCCTTTTTCTAACTGCCCTCTTCCTTAACCTTGGAATTGAGGTGTTCCTAAATATCAAAAACCAATTCCATATTGGCCTGCATCGCCATCAAGTGCCGGAAGAATTTGCACAATCCATCTCTTTAGAAGCGCACCAAAAAGCAGCAGACTACTCAAGAGACAAACTGCGACTCGCCCGCTACGCCCTCTTTTTTGATGCTGCGATATTAGTCTTAATGACCCTTAGCGGCGGTTTCCAAGAGATCTATAATTTCTGGCGACAAACAACACTTGCCCCCATTTGGCAAGATATCGGCTTTATTATCTCCTCGTTGTGGTTCCTTTCACTCCTACAGCTGCCCTTCTCGATTATTTCCACTTTTAAAATTGAAGAGACCTATGGCTTTAACAAAATGACGCCCATGAAAATGGTCAGCGACCTACTGAAAAGTTGGGCGCTCATGCTGGTGCTAGGCGTTCCGCTGCTGTGGGTGATTCTAACCTTGATGAATGCCTATTTTGACAGCGGCTGGTGGTTTTATACTTGGCTCGTATGGATGGCCTTTAACCTATTTATCCTTTGGGCCTACCCAAAATGGATCGCACCTCTCTTCAATAAATTCACGCCATTAGAAGAGGGGGAAATGAAGCAGCGTATTGAAAAGCTTCTGCAACGCACTGGCTTCAAATCCAATGGTATTTATGTGATGGATGGCTCTTCGAGATCAGGTCATGGGAATGCCTACTTTACCGGTATGGGCAAAAATAAGCGCATTGTCTTCTATGACACACTGCTTGAAAGCCTAACGCCTGAAGAGGTGGAAGCTGTGCTCGCACACGAACTTGGCCACTTTAAACATGGCCATATCCGCAAACAGTTGCTGCTTTCTGCAATTATTAGTTTAATTGGTTTTTATCTCTTAAACTGGTTGGCCCATCAGCCCGCTTTTTTTGAAGGCTTGGGCATGACGACAGAGACCCCAGCCGCCGCACTGCTGCTCTTTATGACTGCAGTCCCTGTACTTTTCTTCTTTTTAGCCCCGTTTTTTGCTATTAAAAGCCGCCAAAATGAATTCGAAGCGGATGCTTTTGCTGCCAAACATGCCAGTGCCGATGCTTTAACTTCAGCATTGCTCAAAATGTATCGAGACAATGCCAGTACGCTGACACCTGATCCTTGGTACTCAGCTTGGCATGACAGCCATCCGCCCGCTAAAATTCGTATTGACCATTTAAAATCGATGACACAAGACGCAGAAAAAGAAGCGCAAAAAGGAGCTAAGGATAATGATTGATTTACTCTCTGCAAAATGTGAACCTATCAACCCTAAAGATAAACCCTTAATTATCCCCACCATTGAGAGCTATATGAGTGTGCTTAAGGGTTGGGAAGTACCTTTAAACTATCAGTCTCTTGAAAAAACTTTTCAATTTAAAAACTATTATCAAACCGTCGCTTTTGTCAATGCAATCACCTGGGTGGCACATAAAGAGGATCACCACCCTGAAATCTGCTTTGGCTACAATCAATGCAAAGTCACTCTGACAACTCACGACATCAAGGGGCTCTCAATGAATGACCTCATTATGGCCGCTAAAATTGATACACTGCTTGAGGCATAATTTTGGGCAAACGCAAACTCTCTAAACAGCAGCAAGCGCGTGTTCAGTCGCATCGCATTGCCACCGATCGCACACTGGATGCCTCCCAACTCCAACCGGGACTGGTCATCACCAACTTCGGTAAGCGGGTACTCGTAGAGGACCGGGATGGACAGCTTCACAACTGTGCCGTTCGCCAACATCTAGGCAAGCTGGTGGCGGGTGATGAGGTATTTTGGCAGCCCGATATTGAACCGAATACCGGCGTAGTGGTTAAACTCCAACCTAGACGACATGAATTGAGCCGTCCCGGTTTTCGTGGGCAAACACGCATGGTGGCCGCCAATATCGACCAAATCGGCATTGTTACCCCTGTGGAGCCCGGCGTCCATCCGGATATGATTGACCGTTACTTAGTCGCGGCACATCAACTCGACTTGCCTGCCTTTATTATTCTGAATAAGATTGATCTGCTGCAATCTGAAGCTGACTGGGAAGCGGTGGCCGAATTACTGCTGCCTTATGATGAATTAGAAATCCCTATCTTTCCAGTGTCCACGCTGACTGGCGAAGGCATGCCTTCTCTTGCTGAGGCCATGAAACAAAAAAACAGCGTCTTTGTCGGCCTTTCCGGCGCAGGCAAATCTTCTTTAATCCAAGCCTTGATTCCAGATATTGAAGTTAAAATCAATGAGTTGTCTGAAAAGTCAGGACTGGGCAAACACACCACCACCCACAGCATTCTCTACCACCTACCTGAAGGGGGCAATCTCATTGATACCCCAGGTGTGCGTGAATTCACCCCCCACCCTTGCAGTTTAGAAGCCTTGGAACAGGCCTATCCGGACTTTCATCCTTTTTTAAGACAATGCAAGTTTCATAACTGCACGCATACTGTGGAACCGGGATGTGCCATTCGCCAAGCAGTAGAAAATGGAGAAATTGCAGAAAGCCGCTACCGCAGTTTCCAAAGACTGCGCCAAGCTTTTGCTGACGCCCCCTAAGCCTTAGGTCTGCCCTGAGGTATACCAAATCGAAACACCATAGACAATTCCCATCGAGCCAAAGATCAACAACATCCAGAACAGCAAGATATAAAGAAAAGGGCGTGGTTTATTCATCACCCGCAACACCAACCAACTCACGGCTGAGGCGACCAAAACTAAAATCCATAATCTAATAAAAATCATTTATTACTTCCTCTAAATATTCAATATAATGTATCAGTATATTCCTATATAATGAATGAGTTATAAAATTTCGGAGACCTTTAAAAGTCTCAAACCCTTAGAAAGGAGGATATCATGGCAGATAAAGCCGGTGAGTTTAGTTGGCTAAAGGGCGGATTATTTTTAGGAATACTTGCTGCTTTAGCCGTTATTTTAGTCAAACCGATTGGGGTTTCAACTCAGTTCGTCGTCACCGACACCATCATTTGGAAAGCCTTGGATCCAGATATCGTTCAAGAAAAAGTGGTCGATGGCAAAAAAGTACTGACCAGCCCCAATGGCTATATTAATAAAGCCCGTGCAAGCTATGCTCGCAGTGCAGAAAATCCTATCAATTATAGCTATGTCTTTGTGCTGTCTATGATTATTGGTGCCTTAATCGCCTCCATCACTGGCGGCCCTCGTACCAGCAAAGAAGACAAGATCGTCCCCGAAGCTTTTCGCCGTAAATATGGCTATAAGCCCGCATTACGTTTTGCTTTTGCCTTTATCGGCGGCGTGTTAGCCCTCTATGGTGCGCGCCTCGCCGGCGGTTGTACTTCTGGCCATATGATTAGCGGTATGTTACAAACTGCTGTCAGCGGTTACATTTTTGCCATTGGTGTCTTTGCTGCTGCCATTCCCACAGCCATTTTTCTTTATGGCACTTCTAATAAAAAGGATCAAGGAGAATAATCATGGAAATTATCTTAGCCATTCTTTTAGGTGGGAGCTTTGGATATGTATTACAACGCATCGGCGCCACCAACCCGACTCGCATTATTGATATGCTCACACTGACCGATCTCAAACTGGCCAAAGAAATTTTACTTGCCATTGGCGTCGCCACCATTATCGTCTTTCTTTACAATGCCATTTTCCCAGGTCAAGCCCATTTTAGCGTCAAAGCTGCCTATTTAGGCGTGTTTGTCGGCGGTCTGATTTTTGGACTCGGTTTTGCCATAGGTGGACTTTGTCCAGGGACTTCTGTGGCCGCCATGGGTGAAGGTCGA
The DNA here is from genome assembly GCF_054657255.1 of Galenea microaerophila. Lineage (NCBI taxonomy): Bacteria > Pseudomonadati > Pseudomonadota > Gammaproteobacteria > Thiotrichales > Piscirickettsiaceae > Galenea > Galenea microaerophila. The sequence goes on along the minus strand of NZ_BAAHWZ010000001.1, from coordinate 208,906 downwards.
AAAGACGCCATCGTGTATGTCCTTGGCGGGTTAGTCGGCGCATACCTGTTTGCACTCAGCTTTGACAGTCTCAAAGACACCATCTTATATAAGATGGCTATTTTAGGCGGGAAAACCACCCTTGCTGCTGGCGTGACACGTCATGGAAACGAGTACCATCATCTGGTCACTTTCTTACCTGGAACGGTCACTGCGTTAATCATAGGATTACTCTTTATCTATCTAGCCAAAAAGCTACCAGAGCGGCTACGATAAGGTATTAAATCCTTTTAAAGGAAATTATGATAATTAAAGCTTTGCATTGTCATAATTTCTTCATAAAATAAACGACCATGTAAGTATTACTTCATCATCTATGCTTGATCTTGATCGGCAAATTGAGTGTAATCTTACCTAGGTCGATGAAAAATTGATTTACTTTTTTTAAACGTGCTAGGAGAGTACAAAATGAAAAAACTACTAATTGCAATGTCTGCAACTGCTTTAATTTCTTTCGGTTCTGCTGCGAATGCAGGAGATGCCGCTGCTGGCCAAGCAACCTACTCATCTACTTGTGTTGGATGTCATGGGGCAAATGGTGAAGGTGGTGTTGGTCCTAAGCTTGCGGGACAACCTGCTGCGGATATCGCTCAAAAGCTTCACGATTACAAAGCAGGTAAACAAGTTGGGCCTATGACCTCTATGATGGCTCCAATGGCTGCGGGTCTATCTGACGCAGACATTGAAAACATCGCAGCTTATGTTGCGACACTTAACTAATCGATTATTATCGCATTCAGTGTAAGAGAAAACCGCCTGCTGGCGGTTTTTTTATTGACCTGATTAAATTTTTAAGATTTAATGTAACAGTTGATTAAGAGGATAACCCTATGAAAAAATTACTCCTTATTGCCCTTGCCAGCAGCGTGCTTTCGGCGCCCGTCGTTGCTTCAGAAACACCTGCCAAACTAAATTTATGTATCGGCTGCCATGGACAAGATGGTAACAGCCTAGTCCCTACCTACCCTAAACTGGCTGGACAACACGCCCAATATCTAGAAAAACAGCTGAAAGATTTCCGCAGTGGCTTACGGCCTGATCCAGTCATGCGTAGCTTCTCAAAAGGTCTAAGCGATCAGGAAATTCATGATTTAGCCATTTATTTTAGCCAACAAAAGGCTCAATAAAGTCAAAGCGGCGAGCAACAGATAGTTACCTAGCGCAACTCTTTATTAAAAGCATGCTTATAACGGCTTACGCCCTGCAAAGGCTTGTGAAAGGGTGCCGCTGTCAACATATTCCAGTTCGCCGCCCATCGGTATCCCTTGGGCCAAACGGGTGACGGTCAACTGTAATCGTTGCGCCATTTGATGAATATAGTGTGCGGTCACTTCCCCCTCTACCGTTGGATTCGTCGCCAGTATGAGCTCTTCTATCGCCTCATCGGCGGATGCTTGTTGTAGGCGGTGCTCTAATTTATCCAGTCCTAGTGCCTCAGGACCAATACCGTCGATGGGCGATAGATGTCCCATTAACACAAAGTATTGTCCCTGATAGCTTCCTGACTGTTCAATGGCTAAAATATCGGCTGGGCTTTCCACAATACAGAGCTGACCATTCTGACGCTTAGGGTTTTGGCAAATCGTACACAGTGGCGCTTCAGAAAAGGTCCGACACTGTTCACAATGACCGACCTGCTTCATCGCCTGCTCTAAGGCTTGCGCCAGTTGCAAGCCTGCTGTACGATTACGCTCAAGCAGCGCATAGCTGATCCGTTGAGCAGACTTTGGGCCAATCCCAGGTAAGGCAGAAAATGCCTCAATTAACTGTTGAACTAAAGGACTCTGTTCCATTGAAGACAACTTAAAATGGCAGCTTCATTCCACCAGGTAGATTCAATCCTTCTCCAAGTCCACCCATTTTTTCAGCCGAAACTTCTTCCACCTTGCGCACTGCACTGTTAACAGCCGCCGCTATCAAATCTTCTAGCATCTCTTTATCATCCATTAAGCTGTCATCAATCTCGACTTTTACCAGCTCATGTTTACCGGTCATGGTCACCTTGACCAGACCGCCGCCCGCTTCACCGGTCACTTCCATTTTGGCAATCTCATCTTGGGCCGCTTTTAAATTTTTCTGCATCTCTTGGGCTTGCTTCATTAAATTGCCCAATCCACCTTTTCCACCAAACATACTGTCTCCTTTATTTTGCTTGTATCGAACTTTCAATCACTTTTGCCGCAAACAGCTGTTGAAACTGCTGCACAAAAGGGTCCTGTAAAAAAGCTTGTTTTGCTGCTTCTTGCTTATTTTGCTGCTGTTGCGCCTGCCATTGGGCGGGAGTGAGTCCTACATCTCCCGTTTTCGCTTCACAAAAAATAATTTGAAAAGCCTCTCCATAAGTTTGCATCAAATACGCATTTAACCCTTCTTCTAACCGTGCTTGGGCGAGTTCCGTTTTCGCTTCAGACTGCTGCACAGACAAAAAGAGCTGTTTCTGCTCAAGATCCAGTTTGAGCAACAAACTTTGACGCGCCAATTCCGCTGCCATGCCCTCCAATTGCGCGCGCTCAATTAAGGAGAGCCATTGTTGAACTGGTTGGGGTGACAGGGTTTGACACAACGCATCTACGCTATCCGGCATTGGCGCTGAAAAAGGGGCCGCTTCAGGAGATGCTACACGCGCTTTTTCAACGGTTTCAAAAGACTTTCCCACAGGTTGTGCAGCCACCTCTCTACGCTCATCTGCAGGTTCTGCCTGTTGAGGCGCTCTGTTTTGTCTGGAAGAGTGCGGCTCAGCCGCTTCTTCTTTATCTTTCTGTTTTGCTTTTATCGCCTGCAATTGCTGCATGGCCGCCATTCCCGGTAAATCTGCAACGTCTGCTTCGACCGTTGCGCCCGAATGGGAATCCTCTGCCTTTGGTTGCGTAGGCGTCTTTGTCACCTTGACCGCAGGACTGGGAATTTTGGCATTTTCGACAGAAATAGTTTGCTGTATTGGGTTTGTTGAATATTCCGGCAGTTCAAAAGCCACCATGCGTAACATCGCCATTTCAAAGCCAATCCGCGCATCCGGCGCCCATTTTAAGTCTTGCCGCGCCAAGAGTGCCATTTGATAAAGCATCTGAACATTTTGCGGCGGTAACTGTTGCGCAAAGGATTGAAGACTCTGCGATGAATTTTCAGATGTGCTGTGCCCTAAAACTTGAATGCGGCTAATTTCATACAACGCTTCAATCAGCTCTGCCAAAAGTTGTTCATAATTCACCCCGCGCAGACTTAAATCCACCATTAAATCACTGACCTGCTGCGCATCACGCGCAACGAACACCTGTAAAATCTGATGGAGCGTATCTTGACTTACCAAACCCAGCATCGCCTGAACGGCTTCACGCTTCACTGTACCCCCACCATAGGCAATGGCCTGATCCAAAAGACTTAAACTGTCTCGAATGGAGCCATCGGCACTTTTGGCAATCATGGCCAATGCGGGCGCTTCAAAGGGAATCTGCTCTTGCTGTAGAACATTGGCTAAATGTTGCTGAATCTGCGGCACGGTCAGACGCATTAAATTAAACTGCAAACAACGGGAAAGTACCGTGACTGGCAACTTATGCGGATCGGTGGTGGCCAATAGAAATTTCACATGCTCGGGGGGCTCTTCCAATGTTTTCAGCAAGGCATTAAAGCTGCTTTTGGAGAGCATATGTACTTCATCAATCAGATAGACTTTATAGCGCCCTTGCGTCGGGGCATACTGCACATTGTCCAAAATTTCACGCGTGTCCTCGACCTTGGTGCGCGAAGCAGCATCCACCTCGATTAAGTCGACAAACCGCCCTTCATCAATAGAGCGACAGGTACGACATTCCCCACATGGATGAGAACTGACCCCTTGTTCACAATTTAAAGCTTTGGCAAATATCCGTGCAATGGTGGTTTTCCCCACGCCGCGAGTGCCGGTAAACAGATAGGCATGGTGCAAACGATTCTGATCCAATGCATTTGCTAAAGCCTGCATCACATGGGTCTGTCCGACCAATTCAGAGAAATTTTTAGGTCGCCACTTTCTGGCCAGTGCAATATAGCTCACGCCGGATACCACAGATTGATTAAAGAGTCCTTATTGTAACGGATTTTAGCAAACGATAGGGGAAGGAAATGGGCTGTATAAAATAGGAAAAGGAGGCAGCTCTACCCGCCTGACCTTGGCGCACGAATCAGCTGGTACCGTTGCTTCCTTCCGGACCTGGCGGGGTTCCCAGCCTATCGTCGCAAGGGGACGGATAGCGCTACCAAATGGCATTATAGAGGAATCCCTAGTGCAAGTCTAGAGATAAGCCATCAATCCAATAAAAAGATGTGGCAAAAGTTTTAGGCAACTTGCCCAATTTTAAATTTTCTCTAAGCAGGACAAGCGATCAAGGCAAAAGGGATTTTAAGCAGATCCATGATAGGGGGGTAAATCAATCCTAAAGGAAAAAGAATGCTCACAATGATCAGAAACCATTTTTGATAGGACTCTAACCAATTCCAACGCTCTATGACCTTCTCTTTCCAAAGCATCTCACCCTTCCTTTTGGACTTTTGGATCACGGAATTTACGCTCACTTGGGTCGATTACTGCAGCATTTCCAACGCTTCTTCAATAGCTTCCACCATGCGATCAATGTCTTGTCGATTATTATAGAGACCAAGAGATGCGCGAACGGTTGCAGGCACATTGAAATGCTGCATGACCGGCATGGCGCAGTGGTGACTGGCTCGCACCGCAATGCCATCTTGATCCATCAGTGTGGCCAAATCGTGCGGGTGCGCGCCTTCAATCACAAAAGAGATGACCCCCCCTTTCTGCTCAGCTTCACCGATGATGCGTAACCCTTCGATCGCACTTAATTTTTGAGTGGCATAATCCAGTAAGGCCTGTTCATAAACGGCAATACGTTCTCGTCCGACTTGATTCATAAACTCCATAGCCGCCGCTAAGCCAATCGCGCCCGCAATATTTGGCGTACCCGCTTCAAACTTGTAGGGCAAAACATTGTATTCGGTCTTATCAAACGTGACGGAATAGATCATATCTCCACCCCCTTGATAAGGCGGCATAGACTCTAAAATCGCTTCTTTAGCATAAAGTACACCAATACCGGTCGGCCCATACATTTTGTGCCCGGAAAAGGCAAAAAAGTCGCAGTCCATCTGCTGCACATCAATCGGCATATGCGGCACAGATTGCGCGCCATCGACCAAAATTTTGGCGCCAAATTGATGAGCCACTTCCGCCATCTCTTTCACTGGATTAATCGTCCCTAGTGCATTAGACATATGCACTACTGAGACCAGTTTGGTACGAGGCGTCATCATCCCTTTCATCGCTTCAATGCACACTTCTCCTCGATCATTCATTGGCAGCACCTTGAGGTGAATACCAAACTGATCACGCAAAAGCTGCCAAGGCACAATATTAGAGTGGTGCTCCATTTCCGTAATCAACACCTCATCACCCGCTTCAAGAAACGTTCTGGCCCATGAGAAAGCAACGAGATTAATCGCTTCGGTCGTCCCACGCACAAAGACGATCTCTTTTGTCGAGCTTGCATTAATAAATTGGCGTGCAGTCTCCCGAGCCCCTTCATAAAGCGTGGTGGCACGTTCACTGAGCCCGTAAACGCCGCGGTGCACATTGGCATTTTGCTCGGTGTAGTAACGCGTAATGGCATCAATCACCGATAGCGGTTTTTGTGAGGTAGCGCCGCTATCTAAGTAGACCAGTGGCTGACCATTTTCCGTTTGCTGTAGAATAGGAAACTGTTCACGCCAAGACTCAAATTCTGCTTCCAACTCTAATGTTTGAGGATCCATTGTCTGCTGCAAATCTGCTCCCGCCATTAACCTAACCCATCCAATGTTTGTAACTTTTGCTGGATCGCATTTTGAGCCAACTGTTTCATCTCTAGCGCCTGAACATCTTCCAGAGGCTCCATGGCAAAGGCTTGGGTAATTAAGGCTATCGCCTCTGGGCGTTTAATGCCACGCGCTTGCAGATAAAAGATCTGATCCTTATCCATCTGCCCCGTTGCGGAACCATGCGAACACTTCACATCATCCTCATAGATTTCCAATTTAGGCTTGGCATCCATTTTCGCCGCATTGGATAAAATTAAATTTTTATTGTCCATCTGGCCGTCGGTTTTCATCGCCCCTCGATCTACATAAATCATGCCATCAAAGACACCAGTCGATTCGCCTGCCAACACATATTTATGCAACTGACGACTTAAACCGTGGGAACTGCCATGAATGGTATCGGTACGGCTGTCCATGAGCTGCTGACCACTGGCAATGCAGGCGCTGTTTTGAATGGTCTCTGCTGAAGTCTCCGCCATTAATAGATGGTTTTGGTGACGAGACAGCGCCGCGCCTGTGGCGACATAATGGGTTCTAAAATGACTCTGTTTTGCTTGGGCAATATATTGCGTTTCAAAGTAATAGTGGCTTTCAGGTAACTGCTGCAAAATCAACTGATGCGCGTGTGCATTTTCGCCTATTTCAATTTCACTGACCACATTGGTCCAAACCGATTGCGCCTCAGCTAAAGCGACCGTCTCTTGCATCCACTGCACTTCAGCGCCATGCCCTACACGCAGTTGATGGTGGAGTTGAACACTGCTCTCCGCTTGGGTTTGCACATGCAAAATGAAAATAGGCAAATCCACTTGGGTATTGGGCGCCACCTCTAGCTGCACCCCCGATTGAGCCAACAACAGATTCAATGCGGAAAAAGGTTCCGCCAAAAAGTCCTCTGCATCTGCCAGCCAATCCTGCTCCGGCGACGCCGTCGGTGACATTAATTTGAAGGTAACCCCTTCTGGCAAGTCATCCGATAAGGTGTCGGCAAACTGCCCATCGACAAACACCAAACTATAGACAGAAAAATCCGGTAAAAAAGGTTCAATATCATTAATCGACAGCGTGATTTTGGCCATTGGCAATGCAAAGGTCTGCTGCAAAAATTGGGTTAAACGGGTGTATTTCCAGTCTTCCCATTTTTGCGTCGGAAAACCTAAAGCTGCAAACCGCGCTTTTGCCTTCTGGTATAAAGCGGTCTGTTTGTCCAGTAAAGGATTGACCGCTTCACTCATCTGCAACACGCGCTCAACCGCCGCTTGTGCCACCGGACTCATTTTGACCGGCTGCACGTCACCTTTCAATAAATTACTGTGCTTGGTGCTGCTGGATAATGTCGTCATAGCCCTTCTCCTCCAACTCGTGCACCAATTCAAAGCCGCCTGTTTTCACAATGCGGCCATCATAAAATACATGGACAACATCCGGTTTAATGTAATCGAGTAGTCGCTGATAGTGCGTCACCACAATAAAACCGCGCTCATCACTGCGCATGCTGTTGACCCCATTGGCCACCACTTTCAAAGCATCAATGTCCAAGCCCGAATCGGTTTCATCCAAAATCGCCAATTTCGGTTCTAACAGCGCCATCTGCAAAATATCATTGCGTTTTTTCTCACCACCAGAGAAGCCGACATTGACCGAACGATCCAACAGATCTTTCGGCATATTGAGCATCTCAATCTTCTCTTGCGCATAGGCATCAAAATCAAACATATCCAAAGGCGGTAATCCACGCTCTTCTCGCACAGCATTCACCGCTGTTTGCATAAATAGCTTATTGCTAACACCCGGAATCTCCACGGGATATTGGAACGCTAAAAACAGCCCTTTACGTGCGCGTTCTTCAGGATCCAGTTCCAATAAATCTTCACCTTCTAAACAAGCACACCCTTTTGTGACCTCATACTCTGGACGCCCGGCTAACACATTGGCAAAGGTGCTTTTCCCTGCGCCATTAGGCCCCATAATGGCGTGCACCTCTCCTTTTTTAACTTCAAGGTTCAGCCCTTTTAAAATCTCTTTATCATCCACCTGTGCATGTAGATCTTTCACTTCTAATAACATTTTTGCTTCCTCTTATCCCACTGAGCCTTCAAGGCTGATGGCTAATAGTTCTTCTGCTTCTTGCGCAAACTCTAATGGCAACTCTTTAAACACCTCTTTACAGTAACCATTCACAATCATAGAAATCGCATCTTGCTCACTGATACCGCGTTGCTGCATGTAAAAAAGCTGATCTTCTCCAATCCGAGAAGTGGTCGCTTCGTGTTCAATTTGAGCACTGGGATTCTCCACCTCAATATAAGGGAAAGTATGGGCACCACACTGGTTGCCAATCAACATTGAATCACATTGGGTAAAGTTGCGCGCCCCTTCTGCAGTGGGCAAAATTTTGACCAAACCACGATAACTGTTGTCACTTTTACCGGCAGAGAGCCCTTTAGAAATAATGGTGCTCTTGGTATTTTTGCCGATATGAATCATTTTGGTTCCCGTATCTGCCTGCTGGCGACGATTGGTCAAAGCCACCGAGTAAAACTCTCCAATGGAGTTATCCCCTTTCAATATGCAACTCGGATATTTCCACGTAATCGCCGAACCCGTCTCCGCTTGCGTCCAAGAAAGCTTGGCATTGCGCCCTTCACATATACCGCGCTTGGTCACAAAATTCAAAATCCCACCTTCACACTCTTCGTCGCCAGGATACCAATTTTGCACGGTGGAATATTTCACTTCCGCATCTTCATGCACAATCACTTCTACCACCGCCGCATGCAGCTGGTAGCTGTCACGCACCGGTGCAGAACAGCCTTCCAGATAGCTCACATAACTGCCTTTATCTGCAATCAAAATGGTACGTTCAAACTGCCCAGTTTTGGCTTCATTAATCCGGAAATAGGTGGAAAGCTCAATCGGACAGCGCACGCCTTCGGGAATGTAAACAAAGGTGCCATCTGAAGCGACTGCTGAATTTAAAGCGGCAAAAAAGTTATCATGATAGGGAACAACCGTCCCTAAATACTTTTTCACCAACTCGGGATACTTTTGCACCGCTTCTGAGAAAGAGCAGAAAATAATCCCCAGCTTCTCTAGATTCTCTCGTTTCGTCGTCGAAACTGAGACAGAATCAAAAATCGCATCTACGGCAATGTCCGCTTTCTCTGCCGTTTCATTCCCCTTAACCGGCACACCCAGTTCAGCAAAGGCTTTGGCGACCGCTTCATCCATCTCAGTCACTTCTTTTTCTGCTTCCTCATCCACAGAACAAGCAGCACAGGTCGGCGCCGAATAATAGCTGTAGTCTTGGTAATCAAGAGGCTCATACACCGCTTTAGCCCAATGCGGTTCTTCCAGTGTCTGCCAATGACGAAAAGCCTTCAAGCGGAAATCCAACATCCAATCCGGCTCATTCTTTTTCGCCGAAATGGCTCGAATCACGTCTTCATTAATGCCTTTTTCAAAGGTTTCCACCTCTGTTTGCGTATAAAAGCCCTCTTTATAGCCACTTTTTTTGCTTAATAAATCCGTAATTTCTTCATATTGCGGAGTCTCTGACATCGCGTTTCTCTGCCTTCTATTAATTTCCGACTATTTTAGTAGGTTTTTCAGCGCTTGTCTACCAAGCGCACTGAATTTGACTCACCTTGGGCAATAGCCGCCTGTAACAGCGACTGCAAAAGGTCTCCATCTAAATTAAGGCCTTCAATAATCAGGTGACCCATTTCGGGCGCATTTTCTGGAAGCTCACTGGCATAGGTATCCCAGCGGTTGATCGTCCCTTCAATTGCCACCGGATTAACATACTCTTGGGTCATCACACTGCCTTTCACGCGCCACAAATCCATCTGTAAATTTTGTCGACTGCTGTCCAAAACAAATAGCAGATGTTCCAGGCTGACTTTAGGCAACTGAAAATGGAACGAGTGAAAAGTGGACAATGGCGGTAAAGGTTGCCGCAAAGAGGACGGAGCGCACTGTAATAACGCCTCAATCCCTTGATGCGGGAATTTAAACGTTTGAGAAAAACATTGAACGCTGGGCAGCACTGTTTGCTGCGTTAATGACCATTGTCTAAACCACTGACGCCATTGACTCTGGACAGTTAGCTCACTGGACTCGGCAAACATCCACACCACCGCATCACAATGGCCTAGCAGCTGCTCAAGATATGCCAAAGCTTTTTGCTGTTGCGCATCTGTTGCTTCTATAAAACTGCGACTATCAATCACCAGCCAATTTAAATCATAACGGCCTTCTAAAGGCGTTCCAGAAGCGAGTGCTGAAAATTCTGGCACCGAAATATCAATTTTCTGTTCAAAATCCCCAGTCCTGCGGTCAATATAGGCTTGCAAAGCCTGTTTTAGACGTTTTTTACCTGCCCCAGGCAAACCTAGAAGTTGGATAGTCACCGTTTGTGAAACCATTTTAAAACGCTTTCAGTCATCAGATTGCTTGAACCCATGCTTATTGTAGGCACCCTTTAAAATCGTGAGCGATCTGACGTAAAAATTGATCATAAGGCAGATGCTGACTGTTTAAAGGATCCACCCCGACCACCTTAACATTTAACCCTTCTGTCACAGCACGCAACTGGCGTTGCGGAAATTGTGGCTCTGTAATAACACACTTCACCCCTTTTTGCTGAATCAATTTACGTATTTTCAGTACTCGGCGTATGCTCGGTTTCACACTGTCATTCACTTGAATGACACCGACATTATTTAAACCGTAATGACGTTCAAAATACTGGAAAGCGTCATGCAGCACAACAAAGGGAACTTTTTGCACGGGTTTTAGACGCTTAGCAACTGCTTGATCCGCCTGCTGTAACTGCATCTGCCATGCTTTAACTTTCTGCTGGGGTAAAGACCATCTCTGGGCGACCGCTTGCACAAAAGCCTGTGCATTTTGTGGTGAAAGCCAGATATGCGGATCTAAGGTTGGGTCAAGCCCTGCATGATCCTTATGACCCTGGAAGGCTTCTGGATGATGCACATGATGATGACCATGCTTGCCGCGTGTAGGATAAAAAACCACCCCCGGCACATCTTTCATCCACAACACCTGCTGACTTGACTTGTGCTGAACCGCTTTTTGCAGCCATAAATCGGCCTCTGTGCCTACCCCCAAAACTGCCTCTGCCTGCTGAATGGCCAACATTTGTGAAGGTCTTAACTGATAAGTGTGCGGTTCCTCTCCCGCTCTTAATAAGACCTTTATCTTTGTCTGCTCCGGAAAAATGGGTTTAACCATCCCTTCAATCGGGGCAATACTGGTGACGACCAGCTTCGGCAGCACATGACGCGTTTCTAAGGCTAAAACTACAGTTCCCCATTGCAGGGTGCACAAAGCGACTAAAATCTGCCATAATGTTTTCATTTTTCACCTCTATGAATTAACCGTTAATGCATACAAAGACTGATCCGTCCCACTATTTAATTCGCGCACAAAATGTCTCCCACCGTTATGGAGCGAAATGGGCATTGCGCAACATCAGTTTAGAAATAGATGCCGGCGAAATTATAACCCTTATTGGCCCTAATGGCGCGGGCAAAACAACGCTGATTAAAATTTTACTCGGACTGATCTCTCCGACTGAAGGGCGCGTCGAGCGCGCACCTTCACTGGTGGTAGGCTATATGCCACAAAAAATGAATATTGACGCCACCTTTCCCATTACTGTTCACCGTTTTTTAACGCTTGGGAAACCTCGCCATTTGCCTATAGAGGATTTTGAAGCCCATATGCAACAGATCTGCACGGAATTAAAAATCACTTCTTTTCTCTCACAACCCTTACAAAGCCTTTCTGGTGGAGAGATGCAGCGTGTGTTACTGGCCAGAGCTTTAATGCGTCAACCCAACCTTTTGGTGTTAGATGAACCCGCACAAGGCGTTGACATCTATGGTCAAAATGAACTTTATCACTATTTAACAGAAGTGCGCGACCGTTACCATTGCGCCATTATTATGGTGAGCCACGATCTTCAACTTGTAATGCGGAGCACAGATAAGGTCCTCTGTATCAACCAGCATCTATGCTGTGAAGGTCAACCTAAAACAGTAATTGAAAACCCGATCTATGCGAAAATTTTTGGCGAGGCTGCCCAAGAACTTGCCCTCTATGAGCACCATCATAATGATGCCTGTCTCCAACAAGGTGCCTCAACCTTGAAAGAATCTAAGTGTAACCCTTAATGATGACTTTCATGCAAACATTCACGACCCTGCCCAATTTTATTTGGCTCGCTTTTTTCACCGGACTTTTGATCGCATTAGCGGCTGCGCCTTTAGGGGTTTTCGTCGTCTGGCAGCGCCAATCCTATTTTGGCGCCACCATCGCGCATAGTGCCTTGCTGGGGGTTGCCATCGCCCTGCTGATGCAGTGGAATCTCACTCTCAGCGTGATCATTGTGGCCATTCTGATTGCCCTAAGCATTCATTGGCTGAATCACCATACACAACTATCAAGTGATACCTTATTAGGGATTTTGGCACATAGTGGCTTAGCGGTCGGCTTGATTTTGATCAGTTTAGCGGACACCATTCAGGTGGACGTGATGAGTTTTCTCTTTGGGGATATTTTGACCGTTTCTGAACAGGATTTAGGGCTTATCGCCCTCACCACCTTAATCGTGTTGGCATTTTTTATTAAACACTGGCAAGACCTGCTTAATATCACCCTTAATCCCAGTTTAGCCGAAGTGGAAGGGGTCGCGGTAAAGCGGGTACAACTCTACTTCACCTTATTGCTTGCGGTGTTGATCGCCCTCTCTATGAAAATTGTAGGGATTTTATTGATCACCGCACTACTGATTATCCCCGCCGCCGCGGCGCGTCCATTCAGTCGATCACCCGAGCAGATGCTCAAATTCACCCTGCTGATCAGCCTTCTCTCTCTGTTTATTGGCATGGCGAGCGCTTTTTATTGGGATCTCCCAACCGGACCAGCCATTGTCTTCGCCGCAAGCGTGCTCTTTTTGTTAACCCAATTCAAAAATCTGCGTAACTCTAAAGCTTAAATGACGCGACTCATGACATTTGGCGTTGATATTGCACAAAGTCAAAATCAAAAGCGTGACGCGCATCTTTAGGATGCGGCTGTCGACTGATCTCTTGCCATTCTGTTTGATCAAAAGACGGGAAATGCGCATCTGCATCAATTTCCGTCGCCACCTCGGTTAAATAGAGACGGTGTGCGAGGGGTAAAAACTGTCGGTAAATCTGCTCACCGCCCATAATCATCACCTCTTCTTCCGTCTGTAATGCTTGCAAAAGCGACGCCATCTCATGAAACACTTCTACCCCTGATAACTGCAGGTTCGTTTGCCGGCTTAAAATATAATTGCGCCGCCCTGGTAAAGGACGACCCCCTATTGACTCAAAGGTCTTCCGTCCCATCACCACTGGCTTACCCAGCGTTTGCTGTTTAAAATATTTAAAGTCATCCGGTAGATGCCAAGGCATGGCATTGTCTCGACCTATCGCGAGATTGCGATCAACTGCAGCAATCAGACTAATAATGGGGGCAGCCATTACACAGACACCTCCGCTTTAATATGCGGATGGCATTGATAGCCTTCAATCTCAAAGTCTTCATATTGATAATCAAAAATAGTCTCAGGCTTGCGTTTGATGTTCAATTTCGGTAATGGATAGGGCTTTCGAGCGACCTGACATTTTGCTTGCTCCAGCGTATTGTTATAGAGATGCACATCCCCACCTGTCCAGATAAACTCGCCCACTTCTAAATCTGTCTGTTGTGCCATCATATGCAATAAAAGCGCATAGGAGGCAATATTAAAAGGCACGCCTAAAAAGGTATCTGCTGAGCGTTGGTAAAGCTGACAAGAGAGTTTACCTTCGGCCACATAAAATTGAAAAAACGCATGACAAGTTGCTAAAGCCATCCGTCCTTGCTTAACATTCTCTTGCGGGCTGATCGATTCATCCGGTAGGTCGGCAGGATTCCAAGCGGAAACCATCATACGGCGACTATTGGGATTGGTTTTTAAGGTATCCACAATTTGTTGAATCTGATTAATCTGCTCCCCTTTAGGCGTCTCCCAAGCGACCCATTGCTTGCCATAAATCGGTCCAAGCTCCCCCTCTTCCGTCGCCCATTCATCCCAGATGGAAACGCCGTGCTCTTTTAGGTAACGAATATTGGTTTCCCCACGCAAAAACCACAGCAGTTCATAGATAATCGACTTTAAATGCAGTTTTTTCGTCGTGACCAAAGGAAACCCTTGTTGCAGATCAAACCGCATCTGATAGCCAAAGACAGACCTTGTCCCTGTCCCTGTACGGTCGCCTTTTTGCACGCCATTATCCATAATGTGTTGTAACAGTTCTAAATAGGGTTTCATGCGTTTTTTTCCTTGGCTGATTGATGATAAGCCCAGTAGATGAGTCCTACGCCCAACAGAATCATAGGTAAAGAAAGCACCTGACCCATGGTAAGCCATCCCCAAGCGAGGTAACCCAATTGCGGGTCTGGCATGCGGAAAAGTTCCACAAAGAAACGAAAAGCCCCATAGCAGGCTAAAAACAGTCCAGTCACAGCCCCTCTCGGACGCGGTTTTCGACTATATATAAACAGAATCAGTAAAAGCACAAGGCCTTCTAAAAATGCTTCGAACAGTTGAGTGGGGTACTTTTGCACCTCTTTTTGCAGTTGAGGATCATACACCCACATTCCCAAAGGCGAATCTGTGATTTTGCCCCAAAGCTCGCCATTTATAAAGTTTCCAATACGGCCAAAGAACAAACCCACCGGCACAATAGGCGACACAAAATCGGAGATCTCTAATAATGGCAGCTTCACCTTACGAGCAAAGAGCCACATCGCAATGGCCACTCCGATCAGCCCACCATGAAAAGACATGCCACCTTGCCAAACCGCGATCATATCTTCAGGATGCGCTAAATAATGTGAAAAATCATAAAATAAGATATAGCCCACTCTTCCCCCTAAAATGACACCCAAGGCGCCATAAAAGAGAAAGTCACTGACCATTTCACTGTTCCAATGCGGATCCGTTTTCGCCTTCCAGGTTCCATACAGCCAAAACGCCAAAAAGCCAAATAGGTACATTAAGCCATACCAATGCACCTGCAAGGGCCCTAAATCTAAGGCAATCGGGTTAATGTGTGGATAATGCCACATAGCCATCCCTTATTGTTGAATTCTAAAAGGCTATTTTAGCGGATTCTTGAAATTCAAACATAAAAAACCCAGCACACATAGTATGCTGGGTGAATAAAAAGAGAAGCGGTTAAAACTTAAACTGATGGATTAATTTCTGTAACTTTTGTGAGATGGTTTGCAGAATATGACCAGACTTTCCTGTTTTCTCGGCGCTTTTCGCGACCTCATCAGACACTTCAACAATCTGTTCAAGTTGCGTATTCACACCAGATACTAATTGATTTTGTGTCTGTGCCGCTTGCCTCATTTGCTCGTTCATTTTCCGTACCTCTTCCACCAAAGAAATAATGGGCAGTAACACCTCTTCCGTATGCAAAACGGCTTGAATACTGTGCTCTGTCTCTTCTTGGCCTTTTTCAACATCTCTAACCGTTTTTTGGGTCGCTTTGAAAATATTCTCAATAATCTTCTCAATCTGTGCGGTCGACTCTTGCGTGCGTTGCGCTAAACCACGCACCTCATCCGCCACCACTGCAAAGCCACGACCATGCTCCCCTGCTCGAGCAGCCTCAATGGCCGCATTGAGCGCCAATAAATTGGTTTGCTCAGCAATTTCCTTAATCACATTCACGACAGAACCAATGGTTTCTCCATCTTGACTCAGCTTTTCAACAGAGGCGGAGATTTCCTCCATACTACGTGACAGTTTCTTTATCTCTTCCGCTGAAGAGCGAGCAACTTGACCGCTCACCTGCAATTTTTCAACCACTTCATAGGTGGACTTTGTGGTATTACTGGCATGACCTTCCACCACTTTTGCTTGTTGCGCCATCTTTTGCATAGAGTGTTTGAGCTCTTCAGTCGCCGCCAACTGATTGGTCACCGACGCACTGGAAGATTGGGTGGCCTGCAGTAACGCATCTGATGATTGCTCTAGATGGGTGACTTGATTGCCCACCTCAGCCACCACTTGCTGCACCTTAGAGACAAATTGATTAAAGTAGTGAGCCATGGTTGCTACTTCATCCCGACCTTTTGCCTGTAAACGCTGTGTGAGATCTCCTTCCCCTTCTGCAATGTCTTTCATTGCATTCATCGCTTGCTCAATGGGTTTTACCACAGAGCGTGCAATTAATTGCGCCAAAATAATGGCCAATAAAATGCCACTTATTGAGAAGATCCATTGTAGCTCTAACCCTATATCAGCCAATTGAATGGTTTGCTGTGAGCCACGAAGGGTTTGGGTACGAATTTCACCTGCAAATTTGTCTAACGTATTTTCAGCCTGTTTAAACAGGGGCTCGACTTGTGTTTTCATTAACCAAATATCCATCCGCCATTTAGGCCCTTGATGAATTTTTTGCGCCTGTTTAAAGTTCTCACGATAGGTTTTAAAGGCCTTTTCAATTTGGGACACTCCATCTTCTTCTTCAATGGTCAGTTCTAGATCAGAATCTGCGAATCCTTTAAGTTTATTTAATGAGCGATCAAATTGTTCTAAATAAAGCTCTGTCTCCTTAGCCATTTTTTCGGTTCTAAAAGCAACATAGCCTCTCACACTACTCATGACATTAAGCCAAGTCTTCTGCATTTGAACTAATGTATCGACAATTACCGCCCGCTCCGGAGACAAGTCATTTAATTCTGAACCTATCATTAAATTAAGCTGCTGTTGAATTTGAGCAGCTGCTGGTTGCAGATTCTTAGCCACAAAAGCAAAAACTGGAAATTTTTTATTGCGATCCAGCTGCAAATCTGAAACCTGTTTAATATAAGGCAAAGCTTTATCCAATGTCTGGAGTATCTTATCAATCTGCTGAATCTGTTGCTGGATAGAGGCCGTTGGCCATTTATTTAAGCGAAACTTCAATGCGGCAAGTTTTGCCTTTACTTGCGCCATTTCAATCTGGTGCTTTTTCACTGCGACCTGATT
Source organism: Galenea microaerophila (assembly GCF_054657255.1). Classification (NCBI taxonomy): domain Bacteria; kingdom Pseudomonadati; phylum Pseudomonadota; class Gammaproteobacteria; order Thiotrichales; family Piscirickettsiaceae; genus Galenea; species Galenea microaerophila. The sequence goes on along the minus strand of NZ_BAAHWZ010000001.1, from coordinate 191,934 downwards.
GCCTGTCAATAAGAATAGGTTTAAGTTATTCATACTCTTTTGCAAAAGTAAATTGACATCTTGAGCACCTATAGACAACGGCTGTTCCACTTGGACAAAGTTTTTCATCTGCTTCTGTATCCGGTTTAAATCCCAAATGGAAAAGGCTGATAAAATCAAAATGACCCCCGCCACTAGACTAAACCCCAAGATAAGCTTCTGCTTGATTGATAAATAACGCATAATTCTCGCTTTCTTATATATGTTCAACTTGCGCTCTTTTTAGCAATATTGATGCCACTTATAGTTTTGCAGCAAATTAAATGCAGATGGATTTAATAACAGTATAATTCTAGATGAATCATTTTTAAAAAGGGCTCAAAAATGCCAAAATCTACAACACTTTCCACTCAAGTCGAAGGTCCCATTCCCCTGGTAGTTGACCTCCAAAAAACAGCCAAAGTCGCCCGAGACCATAAAGTCCCCATTGTGCTTTTTATCACAGCAAGTTGGTGCCATTACTGCCATCGATTAAAAGCCAATATTCTAGAACCTTTAATCAAACACACCCAAATGGAAAACTATGCCGAATTTAGAGAAGTGATCTTGGATAAGCATCACTGGCACCTCAAGGATTTTCAAGGCCATTTAACCGATATGGAAACCTTTGCAAAAAATCTAAAGGCTGAGTTTACACCGACCACGCTGTTTCTAGACCCGAGAAATGGACAAGAGATTGCGGAACGCATTGTGGGCTTAACGCTAGAAGAGTACTACCCCTTTTACCTACAGCAAGGCATTAATGACAGCTTAAAAAAACTTGGGAACCCAAAACGAATCAAAATTGATTAACGCATATGCATTAACAATGCGTGAATTTAGCAGTAAAATAAGGCGCATTGATTTGCTATCCGCCTATAGTTTAACAGGATAAAACTGCCGCCTCCTAAGCGGCTGCTGCAGGTTCGAGTCCTGCTAGGCGGACCACTATTTTCTTGATTTTAATGCCTTTTGTAACCGCTCTGCGTGTTTTTTCACTTGGTCTAACTGCTCAGAAGGGACAGGTTTACTCACCCAATATCCTTGAACATAGTCAACACCCAGTGACGACATAAGACGACAAATTGCTTCATCCTCAACAAATTCTGCAACCACCTTTGCACCCAATCGATGGGCAAAGTCCACTATGGTCTGCAATAACAGCTCAACTTTGGGATTTTTCAACACTTCTTTTACCAAAGAACCATCAAGTTTGAGATAGTCAAAGTCCAAACCGACAACTCTTTGTAAGTTTGAATAACCACTTCCAAAATCATCTATGGAAATTTCCACCCCTAAGGCTTTAAATTTATCAATAAATTTTTTAATGTTCTCATAGTCTTCTATGTTTTCGGTCTCTAATACCTCAAAAATAATCTGCAGTTTCGTGTGGGTGGCTTCCAGCTGTTGAATAATAAACGCATGCAGCTCTGTATTCAGTAGATCTTCCATCGACAAATTGATTGAGACCTTCTCTTTACGATCTTTAAAATCATAACAAGATTGCTCAATCACACGCCGGGTCACTTTATCAAAGAGAGACATACGCTTAGCAATAGGTAAAAATTGATCAGGGGGAATCATATGACCCTCTGAATCGATTAAGCGCACCAGAGCTTCAAATCCGTCAATGGTTCCCGTCTGTAAATTGAAAATAGGTTGATAGAGACAAATCACTCGATGATGATCGAGCGCTTCGCGCAGCGCTCGCGCATATTTTAAATTTTGTTTAAGCTTTTTGGTGGCCTCTTCAGCGCGCTTTTCATCATAAAATTCAATCTGATTCGAACCTTCCTTAGCGATATGTAAAGCAATATCCGCTCGACACAATAAATGCTCTGTCCCTAATGCAACACCAGCGGAAAACGTTAATAAAATGACTTCCCTTTCTACCTCAATATGAATGTTTTGAAACTGATCTAAAATCTGTTGAATAATCAGTTGCAAAGCCTCTTGCGTGCATGGCTCATAAAATAGAATAACGAACTCATCCCCGTCATTTCGATACACTTTATAAGGCAAGGTCTGAGCCAAAGCCCCTAGCTTTTGTAAGACCTTATCGCCAACATCTACGCCAAAAAAATAATTGATTTCCCATAAAGCAGTAATGTTAATCCGTGCACAAGCGCAAGGCTGATGCGCCTGAATGTCTTGCAACAGCTGATTTCGATTCGGCAACCCCGTTAATGAATTACTATAGGTTAAATAATGGAGGGTATCTTCAGCCTTCTTTTCATGTGTACAATCTAACACACACCCTTTCAGTTTTAATGCTTGACCCTCTTTACCATACTGAACCGCCACATAATTCTTGACCCAGCGGACTTGTTGTGCATCATCCAACAACCGATATTTCAATTCAAAGTGTAAAACTTTATTGGCCAACTGTTGCGAGATTTCCTCTTGCACTGGCTGACGGTCATCAGGATGAATCAAATGCATAAACTTCATCCCAAGAGCTTTTATCGACCCAAGCGAAAGCCCTAAAACGGACTTTACGTTTTGAGAAACATAATGAATCAAGCCACCATCAGTCGCTTCCCATTCAAAAAATACAATGGGACCCGAACCCATCCAATGATTGAGCCATTCCATCTCTCGGGTTTGACTAAGTGAACTAGAAGCGACCATTATTTTCCCTAAAAAAATAGAAGAAGATATACCACATTATACATAAGGATATACGCATTGACAAATTTACCCTGTTCGGCGCATTAAAGCCCAAGCCAGCAGAATAAGAAGCACAGAAGGCATAAATGCGCCCACTATCACCGGCCAATGGTAAACCACACTTAAATTGCCAAAAATTTGATTAAGTAGCGTAAAGCCCATCCCAATTAAAATCCCAACAAAAATGCGCTGCCCCATGCTCACCTGCCGCTGAGAACCAAAAATCAGTGGAAATACCAGAGCCAGCATGCCGATAATCACCAAAGGGCTGGCCAATTTTCGCCAAAAGGCCAGTTCATAAGGCGCCGCATCCAATCCATTCAGCTGTAAAAACTGAATGTAACGATAGAGATCCAATATACTCATATAGCGAATCTCTACATTTAAACTCTTTAACAGCTCTGAAGTCAGTGGCAAAGTGGTTGGCAGTGCGGATAGGGTCTCTGTTTGAAACTGCAATTGCGGCTGATGTAACTGCTGCATAAAAGGTTGATGAGAAGGTTGAAAACTTAATTTTTGCACGCGAACCTGCTTTAACACCCAATGCCCTTGCTGATAAACCGCCTGCTTTGCCCAGAGAATCTCTTTAAGACGATGATTTTCAAATTGATACACCGTCACAGGCGCCAACAGATGGTCATTCACAAAATGTCCAACTTCAATATAACGACTTTTTGTCCCTATCTGCTCTTTTAACCAAAACCCCTCTTGTCCATTGATCGAAAAACTGCGGTGCAACGCTTCATCCCGCATTTTTTTCGCATAGGCTTCACTTTTGGGCGCAATCGATTCTCCCAACAGGGTCACCACCAACCAGAGTACAAACACCCCTTTCATGACCGCCCAGAAGATTCGACTCACCGACCAGCCCGTAACGCGTAAAATGGTTAGTTCAGAGTGATTGGCTAAGCCACCCAGCCCGATTAAGGCGCCGATTAATAAAGCAATGGGGAAGAGTTCATAGCCATAGACCGGTAGCTTTAATACCGTATAAAGCGTGGCTTGATTAAACGTATAAGAGGGTGAAATCTTTCCCAGTTGAATCATAAATTCGGAAAAGCCCATAATGACCAACAGTACCAACCACACAATCAAAGTATGCGCAATGACGGTTTTCGCCAAATAGCGTTCGATAATATTCCATTTCAACCCAGCCATTACACCGCCCCCTTCAATCGAGACAACCGTTTTTTAGCGGGGGGTTGATAGAGTGCAAAAAACAAAAATGCCAGCGGCACCGGCCATAGCCCCCATCGCCAACCCAACACCCCCTCTGCAATCAAATCTCGACCTGTGACCAACAGTTGGTTATAGATCACATACAGCACTATGGCGATAAATAGCTTGGCAAAGCGCCCCTCTCTCGGGCCAGTTTTGCTCAGCTTTAGCCCTAACAACCCTAAAACCATCACCCCCACAGGCACCACCAATCGCCAAGCCAATAACGCTTGTAAAGAAGGATCCTCAGAATGCCACAACTCTGCCGTCGATTTTGACCATTTTGTAGGCTTAGAGGGAGCAATTTGGATCTGTGGCAAGACGCCTTCAAATCGGTCAAACTTCTGCACCACAATGGGCTGCCTCTCTTTTTGAGCCATCTGCTGCCCCAACCCTTCATAAGATTGACCCTTTTCTAAAACCAACATCAGCGCATCATCCCGCCACTCAAAATGCCCTTTAGGCGCCATCATAATCAAAGTTTGATCCGCTTGCTTCAGCTTAATCCAAGCGTGCGTAAAATGCCCTTCCTGAGAAATCTGTTGCGCGTAAAACACACCTTGACCATTAGGCAGGGCGTTAAATTTCCCTGCGACCAATCCAGCCACAGGCGTTTGGGCCTTGGCTTGTTGAATCAGCGTACGTTCTGTTTGATAGGCCCATGGGGTCACCCAGAGTGTGATCCAAGCGGTCAAAAGGGCAATCGGCAGTAAGAAAATCAACACCTGTTTTTGAAAATAGCGCGGACCAATCCCGCAGCTGTTGAGGACCACCATCTCTTGATCTTGATAGAAGCGACCAAATGCCAGCATCACACTCAATAAAGCCACCAACGGCAAAATCACCTCTAAAGCGGGGGGAATTTTCAATAACAATACTTGCGACACGATATTTGAAGGTAACTGACCGCTCACCGCCATGGCCAATAGTTTTGAAGCCTCCGTGCCAAATGTGATCAGCAACAACACCAGCAGCACTGCTACAAACGTAGTCCACAGCTCTTTTAGAATGTAATGGTCAAGAATTCGCAAAACCTACTCCAATATGAGTAAAATAAAAATATTAATTAAACATATTATAAGGAATCCACCATGAAAAAAATTCAGTTCTCACTCCTTGATCAACTGCCTAAAAAACTTAACGACGCATTTGATACTTTGGTGCTGCCTGCATTTCAGGGCAGCAAACAGCCAGAAGTGATTGCAGAACTGGGTTTAAAAGAGACCTTAACGCAATTAATGGACAGTGGCGATTTTAGTGGTGAAAACGGCCAGACCTTACTGATGAGTCATAACCCTAACTTGCCCACAAAAAGAGTGCTCTGGGTTGGGTTTGGCAAAAAGAAAAATTTGACGGTTAAACCTGTGCTATCGGCTTTGCAAGCTGCCGCCAAAGCCATTGACCACAGTGGCGCCCAAAAAGCTTTCAGCGCTCTAACCCATGTCGTGCCTGAGAGCGAAAAAACCGCTTGGGCCGTCTATCAAAATGCATTGACCCTGCAGAATAGCTTTTATGACTATGAACATGAAAGCCGTGGTCAAAAGCCACGTTGCCGGGATCCAAAACTGGAAGCCGTCACTTATCTTGTGCCTAAAGAGAAACAAAAACTTGAGGCCGTCTTAGCCCAAGCACAAGCCACTGCAGAAGGCATGATCTTAACCCGTGATTTGGCGAATATGCCCAGTAATTATTGCACCCCCCTCTTTTTAGCCGAAACCGCCGCGATGCTGGCAGAGCAACATCAAGAGATTACGGTCAATATTCTTGAAGAAGCTGATTGCGAAAAATTAGACATGGGCGCTTTTTTAGCGGTAGCGCAAGGCAGTGAAACACCTGCCAAATTCATCACATTAAGCTATCAAGGCGGTAAACAAAATGAGGCGCCCATTGCCCTTGTAGGGAAAGGCATCACCTTTGATACCGGCGGCATTTCCATTAAACCCGGCGCGGCAATGGATGAAATGAAATACGATATGGCAGGCGGCGCAGCCGTTTTGGGCGTATTCAAAGCGCTGGGGGAACTCAAACCCAATCTCAATGTGGTCGGGGTCATTCCGGCTACTGAAAATATGCCCTCCGGCAAAGCACTCAAACCAGGCGATGTGATTCGCTCCATGTCAGGCCAAACCATTGAAGTCCTGAATACCGATGCGGAAGGACGTTTAATTCTCTGTGATGCCCTCACCTATGCCCAACAGACCTTTAAACCGAGCAAAGTCATCGATATCGCCACCTTAACCGGTGCTTGTATTATTGCCCTTGGTCATCACATTTCAGGACTCATGAGTAATGATGAAGATTTGGCTCAAGCCATTTTAGCAGCAGGTAACCGTACCTATGACCGCTTCTGGCAGCTCCCCTTAAGCGAAGAGTATGATGAACAGCTAAAATCCAATTTTGCCGATATGGCGAATATTGGGGGGCGCGCTGCAGGGACGATTACTGCGGGCCAGTTCCTACAACGCTTTATCAAAAAAGTGCCTTGGGCGCACTGTGATATTGCTGGAACCGCTTGGGTAAGTGGCGAAAATAAGGGGGCCACAGGTCGTCCTGTCCCCGCTATGGTTGAATTTCTACTCAATCAAGCGCAATAACGCTAAAGATGCAAACCTCAAACAGACAAGTCGCTGAGCAGGATGTCGTGTTCTATGTCTTGAACAGCGATGATCCCCATACGCTGGATCAATTTATCGCAAAACTCTGTCAAAAAATCTTGTCTGAACAACGACAGTGTGACATTCGATTAGCGGACGAGATGACCATGGAGCGGCTCAATCGCTCTTTATGGGCATTCAAACCCGAAAGCTTTCTTCCTCATAGCATACAAAACCAGTGCCCTGCCCCGATTCAGTTGTGGACAGAAAAAATTACGCAACCGAAAAAAGATGTTTTGCTCAATTTACATCCAGATTTCCCAGTCCTGCACCCCCAATATCAACGCACCATAGAAGTGTTAGACCAAAGTGCAGCCCTGATTGAACGCGGCAGACAACGCTGGAGACAGTATAAACAAGCGGGCTTCGAACCGATTGTGCATAAAATAGGCCAAAAATAGGAGACTCATTGATGGATATCACCCAGCTACTCACCTTTAGCGTGCAAGAACATGCCTCAGACCTGCACATCTCATCTGGACTGCCGCCTCTCATTCGCATTGATGGTGATATCCGTAAGATTGATATTCCCCCTTTGGATGAAAAAACCGCTCATAGCATGATTTATGATGTCATGAATGATGCGCATCGCAAAGAGTTTGAAGAACATTTAGAGCTGGATTTCTCATTTGAACTGCCACATGTCGCCCGCTTTCGTGTCAATGTCTTTATGCAAAATCGAGGCATTGCCGCCGTCATGCGGACCATCCCAGAAAAGGTGCTCACACTTGAAGAGCTCAATGCCCCTGAAATCTTTAAAGATATTGCCCTCTCCCCTCGAGGTATTGTGCTGGTGACCGGTCCAACCGGTTCGGGGAAATCGACTACGCTGGCCGCCATGGTAGACTATATCAATCAAAACCACCATGTCCATATTCTCACCATTGAAGACCCGATTGAATTTGTTCACCATTCAAAACGCTGTCTAATCAACCAACGTGAAGTGCATCGAGATACCAAAAGTTTTAACAATGCGTTGCGTTCCGCCTTGCGGGAAGACCCGGATGTGATTTTAGTAGGGGAGCTCCGAGATTTAGAAACCATTCGTTTAGCCCTCACCGCAGCAGAAACGGGCCACCTTGTGCTTGGTACGCTCCACACCAGCTCAGCCGCCAAAACAGTGGACCGGATTATTGATGTTTTTCCCGCTGGAGAAAAAGATTTAGTGCGCAGCATGCTCTCCGAATCCTTACGAGCCGTGATTGCACAAACTTTACTGAAAAAGATTGGCGGCGGACGGGTTGCAGCACATGAAATTATGATCTCCAACAGCGCTGTTCGTAATTTAATCCGAGAAGATAAAATTCCACAACTCTACTCAACCATAGAGATCTCCAATAAAAAAGGCATGCAGACCTTAGATCAAGATCTGCGACGCTTAGTCGATGCGGGCATTGTGGATAAAGCAGAAGCGCGCCTGAAAGCAGTAAAAAAAGAGGCGTTTCTATAATGACGCAAACAGCCATTCAAGCACAACTGCATGCGATTTTAAAAGCTTTCGTGGCGCAAAAAGGCTCGGATCTTTTTGTGACCGTCGGCGCCCCGGTCTCGATTAAAGTGAATGGCGAGCTTAAAGCGCTCACCAAAGAGGCTTTAACCCCCGAAATGGCTCGACAGCTGGTCTATGGCTTAATGAATGATCAGCAAAAAGCAGAGTTTGACACCCATCATGAATGCAATTTTGCCTATCGTCTTCCCAAGATCGCACGTTTCCGGGTCAATGCCTTTATGCAGCGAGGTGAGCCTGGGCTGGTCATCCGCATGATTAAGACAGTCATACCCCATGCCGATGACCTCAATTTACCCCCCATTCTGAAAGATCTCGTGATGGCGAAACGTGGCTTAATGCTTTTTGTAGGCGCCACTGGGTCAGGAAAATCCACCTCTTTGGCGGCTCTGGTAGGGCATCGTAATGAACATTCACATGGTCACATCATTACCATCGAAGATCCGATTGAGTTCCTGCATCCCAATAAGGGATGTATTGTGACCCAACGCGAAGTCGGCACCGATACCGAATCCTATGAAACCGCCTTAAAAAACACCTTACGCCAAGCTCCTGATGTGATTTTAATTGGCGAAATTCGTGCACAAGAAACCATGAATCATGCCATTGCTTTTGCCGAAACGGGTCACCTCTGCCTCTCTACCTTGCATGCCAATAATACCAACCAAGCTTTGGACCGCATCATTAACTTTTTCCCAGAAGAACGGCGCGACCAGCTGCTCATGGATCTCTCGTTGAATCTGAAAGCGATTGTTTCTCAACGACTGATTCCTAAAATCGGGGGTGGACGCATTGCCGCCTTTGAAATTTTAATCAATACACCGCGCATTTCCGATTTGATTTTTAAAGGTCAAGTGCATGAATTAAAAGAAGCGATTACCGCTTCCAGAGATCAAGGCATGCAAACCTTTGACCAAGCGCTATTTAACCTTTATGAAAAAGGTGACATTCGCTATGAAGATGCGTTACGCAATGCGGATGCGGTCAATGACCTCCGTCTGAAAATCAAACTCAACAGCCAACGCTTTAAACAAGAGCAGGGTGAAAATAACACCCTCAAGGATGAGGTCCCGCAGTTTAGCATTAAAGACGATTAGCGCTCAATCACCAATCCCCACCATAAACGCCTTAGCTTGTTGAATTTCATCCCGAAGCTGCGCGGCCTTTTCAAACTCTAATGACTTGGCCGCCGCATACATTTGCTTTTCCAACTTTTTAATCTGCGCAGCCAGTTCAGAAGGTTTCATTTGCGCATAGGGGGAGGCACTGTCATAGTTGACAACCGGTTCTGCGACTTTCTGCCCGCTGCCTCGCGGCTTAATCGCATAAGGCGAATCCTCTAAAATATCCGTTACCTTTTTATTAAGTTTCTGTGGGGTAATCCCTTTTTCTTCATTAAAAGCTTTTTGCTTCGCTCGACGCCTTTCGGTTTCGCCAATGGCTTTCTGCATGGAATCGGTGATTTTATCGGCATACAATATTGCCTTTCCATGCACATTCCGAGCTGCACGCCCAATGGTCTGAATCAGTGAGCGCTCTGAACGCAAAAAGCCCTCTTTATCCGCATCCAAAATCGCCACCAAAGAGACTTCGGGGATATCCAGCCCTTCTCGCAATAGGTTAATCCCCACTAATACATCAAATTCCCCTAAACGCAAATCACGAATAATTTCAATGCGCTCCACGGTATCGATATCCGAATGCAGATAGCGCACGCGAATATTGTGTTCTTCCAGATATTCGGTCAAATTTTCCGCCATGCGTTTGGTTAATACCGTGACCAATACTCGCTCATTCACCTCTGTACGCAATTTGATTTCACCTAATAAATCATCCACTTGAGTCAAGGCTGGCCGCACTTCAATTTCAGGGTCTAACAAGCCTGTCGGCCGCACCACCTGCTCCACAATTTTAGCGCCCTTCTCAGCCTCATAGTTGCCGGGGGTGGCGGACACAAAAATGGTTTGCGGCATTAAGCGTTCAAACTCTTCAAATTTCAAGGGGCGATTGTCCATCGCTGAGGGCAAGCGAAAACCATAGGTGACCAAATTTTCCTTACGTGAACGATCCCCTTTATACATGCCGCCTATTTGCGGAATGGTGACATGGCTTTCATCAATCACCATTAAGGCATTGTTTGGCAGATAATCCAGTAGTGTCGGGGGCGGTGCGCCTTCTGGACGACCAGAGAGATAGCGCGAATAGTTTTCAATGCCGGAGCAATAACCAAGTTCTTGCATCATCTCCAAATCCAATTTGGTGCGCTCTTCTAGCCGTTGCGCTTCAACCAATTTATTTTGTGCGCGCAATTCTTCAAGGCGAATTTTTAAATCCACCTTCACCTGCTCAATGGTACTTAAGATACGCTCTCTAGGCGTCACATAATGCGATTTTGGATAAACAGTCACGCGTGATGGTCGGCTAACCACTTCCCCCGTCAAAGGATCAAACCAGCTAATTTTTTCCACTTCATCATCAAACAGTTCAATGCGCACGGCATACTGCTCGGCTTCCGCAGGAAAAATATCAATCACCTCACCTCGAACGCGAAAGGTACCGCGCCATAGTTCAATATCGTTGCGCGTATATTGCATGGTCGTCAGCTGCTGCAAAATCTCTCTTTGACTGATTTCATCTCCCAAGCGCAACTGTAAAATCATTTTCAGATACTGATCCGGATCGCCCAACCCATAGATGGCAGACACCGTCGCCACCAAAATCACATCTTGCCGTTCCATCAAAGCCTTAGTCGCGGAAAGACGCAGCTGCTCAATCTGCTCATTGACTGAAGAATCTTTAGCAATATAGGTATCGGATGCGGGTACATAAGCTTCCGGCTGGTAGTAATCGTAGTAAGAGACAAAATACTCCACCGCATTATTCGGAAAAAAGCCTTTCATCTCACCATACAATTGTGCCGCTAAGGTTTTATTGTGCGCCATAATAATCGTCGGCCGCTGCACCTCTTGAATCACATTGGCGATGCTAAATGTCTTCCCAGAACCGGTCACCCCCAATAGCGTCTGAAACGCTTCGCCATCATTTAGCCCCTCCACAAGCTGCGCAATGGCTGTAGGCTGATCGCCTGCTGGGTCATAAGGAGAAACCAATTCAAATTTTTTTGCCATAAATCCTCGATAAGATGCTGATTGACTACCAAAATAAGGAACTCGATATTATAATCAAGATTAATACTGATAAAATAAAAAGAGAGCAGCCATGAGCCAAGATGCCAACCGTTTATCCGACCGAGTGAATCGTGTCCAACCCTCTTTGACCCTAATCATTACCGCCAAAGCCGCAGAGTTACGTCGTCAAGGCAGAGATATTGTCAGTCTTGGCGCAGGTGAACCCGATTTTGAGACGCCTGATCATATCAAGCAGGCGGGCATTCGAGCCATTGAGGAAGGAAAAACTCGCTACACTGCAGTAGATGGCATTCCTGAACTGAAAGCCGCCATTCAAGCCAAATTTAAGCGGGACAATGAACTGGATTATGCTATGGATGAGATTTTGGTCTCATCGGGTGGCAAACAGAGTTTTTATAATCTTTGCCAAGCCGCATTGAATGATGGCGATGAAGTTATTATCCCAGCCCCTTACTGGGTCTCCTATCCCGATATGGCCCTCCTAGCCGGCGGCAAGCCGGTCATTGTTCAAGCCGGCATCGAACAAGGATTTAAAATCACGCCAGAGCAACTCGAAAATGCACTCAGCGAAAAAACACGTCTATTTATTTTAAATAGTCCCAGCAACCCCACCGGTGCGGTTTATACACGAGAAGAATTACGGGCATTAGCCGATGTCTTAAAAGCTTATCCTCAGGTGATTATTGCTTCTGATGATATGTATGAACATATTATTTTAGGCGACACCCCCTTCACCAATATCCTGCAGGTCGCCCCCGAACTGAAGGATCGTACTGTGGTGATGAATGGCGTTTCTAAAGCTTACTCCATGACTGGCTGGCGCATTGGCTATGCTGGCGGTCCTAAAGATTTGATTGCCGGTATGCGCAAGGTACAATCACAAAGCACCTCCAACCCCTGTTCCATCTCGCAATATGCAGCGACAGAAGCCCTTAATGGCCCTCAAGACTGTATTCAAACCATGCTTGCGGCCTTTAAAGAACGTCATCAATTTGTCGTTGAGCGCATTAATCAAATCCCTGGCTTTAAATGCATCCCTGCGCAAGGGGCCTTTTATGCCTTTATCGATGTGAGCGAAGCGATGGTACAAAAAGGATTTGAAAACGATGCCGACTTTGCCGCCGCTATTTTAGAGGAAGTCGAGGTCGCCGTCGTACCTGGTTCTGCTTTCGGCGCTGAACAACACATCCGCATTAGCTTTGCCACCAGTTTAGACAATCTTAAAGAAGCGCTCAATCGCATTGAGCGTTTTATGAAAAAGTAAAAACGCTTTGCGCCCTTATGTTTAAAAACCTCTGATGCCGCCCTTTAAGGCTGTCAGAGGTCAGTCAATGAATTTGCTTATAAAATTTGTATATCCGTATATAACTGTTCACTTATAAGTAAATTTATGCTATATTTCAATGGCCATTCAAACAAGGAGACTGAAATGGAAAATTTTGCTGATTATTTAAACGCATTTGACTATCACGAAAGACAGGCGATGAAAATTCAGCTACCGGAAATGTTGGCGCTTTATAAAAAAGGGGAAGCTCAGATCATTGATATTCGCTTTCGGGAAGAGTATGAGGCTTGGCACTTAGGATTTGGCGACCATATCCCTTTGAATGAATTGCCCGATCGTTTAGATGAAGTTGATCCCACAAAAACCATTGTCACTATCTGCCCTCACTATGACCGAGCAGAAATTGCCAGACTTTTTTTAAGACTAAAAGGCTATAACGCTCGTTACTTAACTGATGGCATGCTGGGCATTGTCAATTATCTTCGTGGAGATATTGCAAAAGACTATATGGCCAAACTTAATCAATAAATGGAGACTCGACAGGTGGAATCATTCATTAAAAATGTGATCCCAAGTGAAATGGCAACCATGCGCATTAGCATTGAAGATTTTATTGCCCTCTACAATGAAGGGAAATGTGAATTAGTCGATATTCGTGTACCCATGGAGACGGATATTTGGCAGCTGAATTTTGGTTTAAAGATTCCAGCACCGGAACTCCCTGAACGCCTAGATGAATTGCCAAAAGATAAACTCATTGTTGTGGCATGTCCACAAACTGATCGCTCAAATATGACACGCACTTGGCTGGCTGCACAAGGTTTTGAGGCGAAGTATTTGATGGGCGGATTACTCGGACTCATGGACCATCTGAAAGGTGGCAATGCCCAAAAAATTAAGAGACTTTAATTCATGGATGCAGGGCTTTTACATTACGCGCTTTATTTCTTCCTCACAGTGGTCTTTTCTACCCTATTTGCCATGGGAGGGGTTGGCTCAGCCATCGGCTTAGTGCCCATCTTTTCTATGATGGGCATGCCACTTAATTTGGCCAAAGCTACGGGGTTATTTATCAACTCCGCTTCTACAATCACCGCTTCAATCATGAACTTCTTCCGCGGTGTATTAGATATCAAATTTGCTGTGCCCCTCATTATTGCCATTCTCATTGCGACCCCTATTGGCGCTTGGCTGAGTCAATATATCCGTAAAGAGATTGTAGAATGGATATTGGTGGCTTTTTTGATTGTCAGTGCTCTGCTGCTCCTATTTAGCAAGCGAGAAACCAAAGTCGTCTATGATAAACCTTGGATTCTCTTTTTGATTGGAGGTAGCGTTGGAGTGATCTCTGGCCTCATCGGTGTTGGGGGTGGGGCTTTAATGATGCCCCTACTCATTCTCCTCGGCTTTGATGCGAAAAAAACCGCTTATGCGATTAGTTTCGTAATACCTTTCTCTTCATTAGGCGCCTTTGCCACCTATCTCTCTTTTGTCGAGATGGACTGGGTCTTGCTTGGTGTGGTCACCCTTGCAGCCATTATTGGCGGTTATTTAGGGGATTTTATCATGCACTATCGCTTTAGTGCGGCACAGGTGAAAAAACTGATCGCTGTCATCTTGCTTCTGTTGGCGGCTAAAATGATTTATCAACTCTTAGGAGGATAACTGTGATTCATATTCTACAAAAAATTGCGGATTGGGTCATTGACCATGAAAAAAATGCCGCCACCGACTGTAGTGTTCCCAATGAAATTATTGAGGATTGGTTAAAAACAATTGAAGAACGGAAAAAGCACATGGCTGAAGAAGGAAACACCGATTCTGAACAGTATCAGATGCTTGAAGAGTTAGATCGGAAAGTGAAAGAAATCGAAGCTATTCGTCAGAAAAAATGTGAGATTCCTCAAAAATCTTAGCCGATGCGTTTCTTCTCTTGTAATAGCCTCAGCAAAGCCGCATAGGCTCGTCCTTCCGTAAAGTGCGGATGAGCGATAAGCGCTTGCCAATCGTCCAGTTTCCAAGGAATCACTTCTAAAGGTTCCGGCTCATCGCCTTCTGCTTGTGCCGGCACCAATCCTTCCGCCAACACCAAATGGGTTTGATGGGTCATATAACCCGCTGCCAAACTCACTTTGTCTAACAAGCTCACTTCCTGTGGCCGGTAGCCCACCTCTTCCATTGTCTCCCGCACCGCAGCCTCAGCCCATACTTCACCTGGATCAATCTTACCCTTAGGAAATCCCAGTTCATAATGGCGCATACCACAGGCATACTCTTTAATTAAAAGTAGCGTCTCGCTGTCCAACATGGGCAAAATCAATACAGCACCTGTCGTTGAACTCATCATACGTTCATAAACCACTTCTACCCCATTTTGAAATCTAAGCTGCTGCGCTTGCACGGTAAAAAGACGTGTCTGCGCAACAATCGATTCGGATAAAATTTCAGGTAATGGATGATCTTGAGACATAATAAAATCCTTATTGAGCACTTTGCATAAGTGGGACATGCGCGATAACAGAAGATAAAATTTATCTAAATCTAAACAGCAAATGCAGGTAATATAACCCACTCTTGTCAAATTTGAGCCATCTCGTGCAAAGGTCTTTTATATGAGTGATAAGCATAACACGCCCAATCTTCCTTGGAAAGCCATTGAGACGGTCTTGCTAGATATGGATGGGACTTTGCTGGATCTCCATTTTGATTACCACTTTTGGTTGGAATTTCTCCCTCAAGTCTATGCAGAAAAAAATCATTTAACGCTGGAAGAAGCGAATCAAATCATTCATCAGAAAATCCACTCTCAAGCCGGCACACTCAATTGGTACTGCTTGGACTACTGGACGCAAACCCTACAACTGCCGGTTGCTGAATTAAAAAAAGAGGTGAAATACCTGATTCAAGTTCATCCCGATGTGATTCAGTTTTTACAAGCTTTAAAATCAGCAGGTAAAACCATTGTGATGGTGACGAATGCTCACCGAGACAGCTTAGCGCTCAAGCTGGAAGAGACCGAAATTGGCCCCTATTTTGATTACCTCATCTCAGCCCACGATTTTGGACTGCCAAAAGAGGCAGTTGAAATTTGGGACAAAATCCGATCGGTTGTGCCTTACAATCCTAAAACCACGCTGCTTATCGATGATAATACGCAAGCCCTACAATCGGCGCAACAATATGGCATTCAATACCTTCTATGCGCACAATTTGTCAGCCCCAAATTAGATAAAATTGATTGTAAAGGCTTTCCCGCCTTTATAGATTTTAAGACCTTATTGCGAGACCTTTGCACGAGATGATTCTACGGCTAAAAATGGCTAAAATTTCCCCTATCGTCGTTGGAAAACTTGGCAATAGCTGGCTATTGCCTGCGTTTCCCGCCTAGATATGGAAAATTTTTTCTCATTTTTAGCTCGCATCCCACTCATGCAAAGGTCTCGCTGCAATCATTACCCGCACGGTCATAAAAACAAAAAAGCCGCAACCTGTTACCAGATTGCGGCTTTAAAACACCTAGAATTAAGTGTTAGCGATTATTCAAAAATAATCTTACCATGCTTTTCTTTGACATAAACTGTCTGTCCAGGCAAGAAATCACCTTTCAGAATCCGTTCTGCCAAAGGATTCTCGATATACTCTTGAATCGCACGTTTCAATGGTCTTGCACCAAATAGTGGATCAAATCCAATTTCACCTAAGAAATCAAGCGCTTCGTCGCTGATTTCTAGATCTAACTCGTTTTCTTCCAGACGCTCATGGAGACGTTGAAGTTGAATTTCAACAATCTTACGAATCTCTTCACGTCCAAGTGGGTGGAAGACCACAATATCATCAATACGGTTAATAAATTCAGGTCGGAAATGTCCGCCCACAATTTCCATCACCGCATTTTTCATCTCTTCATAAGGCTCATGCTGCTTCTCTTGAATCACATGTGAACCTAAGTTTGAGGTCATAATAATGACCGTGTTCTTAAAGTCTACGGTACGACCTTGCCCATCGGTCAAACGACCATCGTCTAATACTTGCAGCAAGATGTTAAAGACATCAGGGTGTGCTTTCTCGACCTCATCCAACAAAATTACCGAATAAGGTTTACGACGCACCGCCTCTGTTAAATAACCACCTTGCTCATAGCCGACATACCCTGGAGGTGCACCAATCAATCTTGCAACTGAATGCTTCTCCATGAACTCGGACATATCGATACGTACAATCGCATCCCGCGTATCAAACAGGTAATCAGCCAATGCTTTTGTGAGCTCTGTCTTACCAACCCCTGTAGGCCCTAAGAAGAGGAAAGAGCCAATTGGACGGTTAGGATCTGATAATCCCGCACGTGAACGTCTAATCGCATTAGAGACCGCTTTAACCGCTTCCTCTTGGCCAACCACGCTTTTTTGCAGCACTTCTTCCATCTTCAACAGTTTTTCACGCTCACTTTGAAGCATTTTCGAAACAGGAATACCGGTCCAACGAGAAACCACTTCCGCAATCTCTTCATCCGTGACTTTATTTTTCAATAAGTGAGGCTGATTATCTTCACCTAACTCTGCTTTTTCAGCTTCAGCAATCTTACGCTCTAATTCTGGAATCACACCATATTGGATTTCAGACATTTTTTGTAAGTTGCCTTCACGCTGAGCCGCTTCCAATTCAATACGCGCTTTTTCAAGCTGTTCTTTCAACTCTTTAGCGCCTTCTAGCAAGGCTTTATCGCGCTTCCAGATCTCTTCGAGTTCTGAATACTGTTTCTCAAGATCTGCAATCTCTTCTTCGAGCAGTTGTAGACGCTTTTTAGCCGCCTCATCTTTCTCTTTTTTCAGTGCTTCGCGTTCGATTTTAAGTTGAATCAAACGTCGTTCAAGTTTATCCAACTCTTCTGGCTTGGAATCGATCTCCATACGAATACGCGAAGCCGCTTCATCAATCAAATCAATCGCTTTATCCGGTAACTGACGATCGGTAATATAGCGTTGAGAGAGATGCGCTGCAGCAATAATGGCTGAATCCGTAATGGTCACCCCATGATGCACTTCATAACGCTCTTTTAAACCACGCAAAATCGCAATGGTATCCTCTTCGCTCGGTTCATCCACCAACACTTTTTGGAAACGACGTTCAAGCGCAGAATCCTTTTCAATATACTCACGATATTCATTCAAAGTGGTCGCACCGATACAGTGCAGTTCGCCACGCGCCAAAGCAGGCTTGAGCATATTCCCTGCATCCATTGCACCATCACCGCCACCACCGGCGCCGACCATCGTATGGATTTCATCAATAAAGAGAATAACGCGTCCTTCTTCTTTCGCCACCTCATTTAAGAGTGCTTTAAGGCGCTCTTCAAATTCCCCGCGATATTTAGCACCTGCTAAAAGGGCTGCCAAGTCTAATGAAAGGACCCGCTTTTCACGCAATCCTTCTGGAACTTCTCCATTCACAATTCGTTGCGCCAAACCTTCTACAATGGCGGTTTTACCCACCCCTGGTTCACCAATCAGTACGGGATTGTTCTTAGTACGACGTTGTAGCACCTGAATCGCACGACGAATCTCATCATCCCGTCCGATAACAGGATCTAACTTCCCTTCTTCAGCACGCTTGGTTAAATCTAATGTATATTTTTCTAACGCTTGCCGAGTATCTTCTGCATTTTGCTCTTGCACGGTCTCACCTCCTCTTACTTTTTCAATTGCTTGTTCTAAATTTTCTTTCGATGCGCCAGCTGCTTTTAAGACATCTGCGGCGACATCATTGGTGTCTAATAAGGCCAAGAAAAACAACTCACTCGCAATATAGGTATCTCCTTTTTCTTGCGCAAGTTTATCCATGGCCATTAAAATTCGGTTAGTTTGCTGTGAGATATGTACATCTCCAGCCCCACTCACCTTTGGCAAAGTCTCTAACTTTTCGTTAACTGCTTGCTTCAGCTGGGCAATATCGATTCCGGCTAATTTCAATAAAGCCCCTTGAGGCTCTATCAAGGCTGCCAAAATATGCAATGGCTCAATAAATTGATTGCTATGATTCATCGCCAAAGCTTGAGCATCTGCCAAAGCCTTCTGAAACTGATTTGTAAATTTATCAATCATGACTTAACTCCATAAAATTCCTAACTGAGAGATATATGGCGTTATTTAATTTTTTTTCAAGTGGATACAGTACAATTTCAATACGCATGGACTGATCATAACCACTAAGAGGGATTAGATGGATACTTTTTTCTTTTTACTGTCAAAAATTACGTGGATGTTTTTAAGTCCCATTAGTTTTATTCTACTCGCTTTAATTTTGGGCGGACTATTGTGGCGCACCCACACCTGGCAGAAATTAGGAAGGCGACTCTTTTTCATAGGCTCTCTATTTGCCATTACGATCATCGCTTATCCAGTAGGGGATTTTTTTATTCAACCTTTAGAAAAGCGCTTTCCCATTTTGACGGAAAAAACTCTGCCACAAAAAGTGGACGGGATTATTATTCTTGGAGGCGGTGAAGAACTGGGACGCAGCTTGAGTTGGAAAGTGCCTCAAGTTGGTTTAGGCGGTGATCGCTATATTGCAGCAAAATATCTATCTGTACACTATCCTGAGGTACCTGTCATTTTTACCGGCGGCAGCGGTGATCCTTTTACGCAAAACAGTTTAGGAGAAGGATGGATCGCTAAGGGTTTATTTAAACAACTCAATATCCCCGCTAGCCGCTGGATCATTGAATCTAAATCGCGCAATACCTATGAGAATTTTAAATTTATTAAGCCGCGACTCCCCAAACCCAATGGCACCTATCTACTCATCACTTCTGCCTATCACATGCCGCGCTCTGTGGGCATTGCCCGTCAACAAGGCATTGATGTCATCCCCTACCCAACCGATTTTTTAAGCTATGACCCTGTGCATCGCCATTTTGATTTTAACGGCTATGACCATCTACATACTTTGCAGAAATCTGTACGGGAATGGATAGGGCTCACGGTTTATTATTTCACTGGAAAAACCAGTCGCTGGTTTCCAGGCGAAGAGAGTGAAAAAGATCGTATTGACAACTTAATATAAATGAATGAGATAAAAAAGGCGCTCTATCGCGATAGAGCGCCCTTCGAAAGGATTTGAAATACCGGTTATTAAGTCAAACAGGCATTTGCATACTTAATTATGAGTGATCATAAGCCTTATGCGCAAAATAGATCGCAGCGGCAATCAACATAATGGCTAAAGCATAATAAAGCAGTTCTAAAGGCTGAGTCGGTTTCAGAAAGATCGCTTGCTCAAAGAACATCACAATTAAAATCATCACAATCACTTTAGCCAAGCGGTCTTTTAAATCATCCAGTGAACGAATAAACAGAATTTTACTCGCCCCTTGTGAATTTTCAGCCACATCAATTTTAGAAATAAAGAGCTCATATAACCCTAAAGCAAAAATTAGCATAATGGTGCCTAATAAAAACCCATCGACCGCACTGACAATATGGGCAACGGTTTCCCCTTTGAGGGTGGCGCGTCCAGCCGCATCCAAACTGGCGTAATCCAACAGATGGACCAAAGTGTAATAAACATCGACAAACGTTAAATAAAACATCCCAAAAGCGGTTGCTAAACTGCCAATGACGGCAACAAAAACCACCAAACGACTGTTCCATAAGAAA
This sequence comes from Galenea microaerophila, assembly GCF_054657255.1. Taxonomy (NCBI): domain Bacteria; kingdom Pseudomonadati; phylum Pseudomonadota; class Gammaproteobacteria; order Thiotrichales; family Piscirickettsiaceae; genus Galenea; species Galenea microaerophila. The sequence goes on along the minus strand of NZ_BAAHWZ010000001.1, from coordinate 171,781 downwards.
CTTTCGAAAAAGTGTTCAAGCTTACCATTGGTATTTTCACACTCTACAGGCTTTGAATTTTCTTGATGCATTTCCTTTCCTTTTTAAGATTTATTCTAAAGTTTCAATTGTAAAATTATGATTGGTATAAATACAAAGGTCTGCTGCAATGGTGAGCGCTCTTTCCACAATCTCTTTGGCAGATAGCTCAGTATTATGCATTAAAGCCTGCGCAGCTGCATGCGCATAATTCCCTCCTGAACCAATTGCGATAAAATCCTCTTGCGGCTCAATCACATCTCCTGTACCCGAAATCAATAGCATCGTCTCTTGATCTGCCACAATCATCATCGCTTCCAATTTACGTAAAGCACGATCGGTACGCCAATCTTTCGCCATCTCAACCGCCGCGCGCATCAACTGACCATTATGAGTTTGCAAACGCCCCTCAAACCGCTCAAACAAAGTAAATGCATCAGCGGTCGCCCCAGCAAAACCGGCAATCACCTGATCGTTATATAAACGGCGCACCTTACGTGCATTGCCTTTCATCACCACATGGCCTAGTGTAACCTGACCGTCTCCGCCAATAACCATCTGTCCATTGCGCTTAGCACATAAAATTGTGGTTCCTCTAAATGACATTTCACTCTCCAAAAATTAGTCTCTATATTTTACCGATTCAACCCATCTATTTAGACTTTTTTATCCTTCTTTTGATGACTCGCTCTCGGATGCGCTTGATCATAGACTTGCGCTAAATGTTGTAAGTCCAATTTGGTATAAATTTGGGTGGTTGAAAGGTTTTTATGCCCTAATAATTCTTGCACAGCGCGCAGATCGCCACTAGATTCCAATAAATGGGTGGCGCACGCATGACGTAATCGATGGGGAGAGACCTTCACTGGCAACCCCACTTGTTGAGCACGCTGATTTAATGCTTTTTGAATGCTGCGAATGCTTAATCGTCTACCAAAACGGTTAATAAAAACGGCATTTTCATCGGCTTGCACATGAGCTTCCCGCACGGATAGCCACTGCTGCAGCCACTTTTCCGCTTCTCGACCAATCGGCACTTGACGATCTTTTTGGCCTTTCCCTTGTTGAATAAAAATCCATCCCTGTTCTAAATTATCCAAGGCTGGAGACATATTTAAGCCTGACAGCTCAGCGACCCGCAAACCAGAAGAATAAAGCAGTTCAAACATTGTCTGATCCCTTAGTGCCAACCAATCAGACTGCTGGTTTTTAGGTGTTTGCTCAAGCAATTGTTGTGTCATGTCTGCAGAGAGGCTCTTGGGCAAGGGTTTGGGTTGCTTAGGCGGTTTGATACCCAAAGTCGGATTGTGCTTTACAAAGCTTCGTTCCAGTAAAAATTGATAAAAACTACGCAATGCAGAAAGTTGACGACGTAGCGTATTCGCGCCAATACCTGCTTGTAGACGAAAAGCCAAAAAATCTTGCACCGCCTGCTCACTGATACACTGCCAAGGCATTTTGTCTAACTTTCCTTTTCGCAACGCCTCACCTGAGCTCGCCGTTAGTAGCTTTTGGCTGCGTTTGGTTGGATACCAAAGTGCTTCCAAATCTGCAAAATTTTGCAGAAAAAAAATGCTAAATCCTTCAATATCACGACGGTAATTAGCCAATGTATGCGAGGAAAAATTACGACTGTTCAGCGAATCAATAAAAGCATCAAGTTCAGATTTCATAATCCTATTGTACAAAAAACGGAGCCGAAGCTCCGTTAATGAAAAGATGACCTTTAGTTGACCTTAGGCCGCTCATGCTCTGGCAACTGATAATACTGCCAAATAAAGTAGAGCAACGGAATCACCAATAGCGTCAACAGTGTTGAAGAGAAGGTTCCGAAAATCAAGGAGACCGCTAATCCACCAAACACTGGATCGGTAATCATAATCATCGATCCAAACATAATGGCTAATGCTGTCAACAAGATGGGACGGAAACGCACTTTCCCAGCTTCGATCACCGCATCCTTCAATGATTGACCTTCTTTCCGGTAATCTAAGATAAAGTCAATCAATAACAGGGAGTTCCGCACCACAATCCCTGCGAGTGCAATGACCCCAATCATAGAAGTCGCGGTAAAGGATTGATCGGTCAACCAGTGACCTGGGAATACCCCAATCATGGTCAGCGGAATCGCCCCCATTACGATAACGGGCATCATAAAGGACTTATAATAGGCCACCAAAATCAGATAGATAAAGATTAAGGCGACGATAAAGGCACTTCCCATATCGCGGAACACATCCAGCGTTAGACGCATTTCACCGCCCCACAATAGCGTATAGTCCATAACATCTTTCGGTTGTGCCTGCACAAAACCGAGGTTACTCGTATGGAAAGTCACTCCACTTTCAGGCAGTTTCACACCATCTAACATCTTATCCAAAGACAAAACTGCATAAACTGGGCTAGATTGCAACAACTCACCGCCAACCATGACCACCTTATGCTGATCTTTATCAACAATCGGTTTCGCATGAATCACCTCTTTAATTGTAGCAATGGAGGCGAGGGGCACCGAAGCACCGGAGCGCGACTCAACGCGCAGAGACATCAGCTGCTCTGGCACAGTACGCTCCGCTTTAGGCAGACGCACCACAATATTGACCGGTTCACGCACATTATCTAAGTGCATATAACCTAATTTAAAACCACTGATATAATCATGCAGCATTTTACCTACTTCTGCCGGTACCACACCCAACAGATTGGCCTGTACACGATCAATATTGATCTGATAGCTCTTCATGTCTGCCGTGACTGAATCGTCGACATTAATCATGCCATAGATGTTTTTAAATTTGGCATCTACTTCTTGAGCCGCTTTGCGCAGAGTCTCATAATTCGGACCATAAAGTTCTGCCAAAATCTGATGCGTCACTGGAGGTCCAGGTGGTGTTTCATAAAGCTTAATATTCGCTTTCGGGAATTGTTCACGTACCTGGTTTAAAGCCTCATTTAAATCCGAGACAATTTGATGTGAGGACTTTTCTCGTTCATGCTTACTTACCAAATTCACACGAATTTGAGCAAAATTTTCACCCTCTTTAATCAAATCTCCACGAACTAAAGCCGCAAAATCAACTGGCGCATGCGTACCTAAGAAAGTACTGTAGTTGGTCACAAAAGGTGTATTTTTCAAAATCTTATTCACCTCTGTCACCACCTGATCTGTCGCTTCTAAAGCAGTACCTTCAGGCATATCTACCTGTACCAAAAAGGTACTGGTGTTATCGTATGGCAACATTTTCACTTCTACCCCTAATGGGTGCAGTGGATTATTCATGCCATCATCACGCAAAAACTGTAATGCGGGCTGAGTCAACGCTAGGAATAAAAGTCCCAACACCACAAACAAGAAAATAGAGGCTTTGGTTTTGCTCTCCAATAAAGGCGTCATCGCCTTTACATAAAGCTTTTGCATCCAGTCTTCTTTATGCGGATGAGGCTCTTCCAAACTTTCTCGTTCCTGCATCTCCTTAATCGCATTTTTACCCAAAATGTGATAAGAAAGGTAGGGTACCAATAGATAAGCCACTAAGAGAGAGGCTAACATGGCCACTGGCACATTAAACGGAATCGGTGCCATAAAAGGCCCCATCATCCCGGTGACAAACAACATTGGGATAAACGCCAAAATAACGGCAATGGTCGCGACATTCGTTGGATTCCCAATCTCATTGGTGGCTTGTACCAACACCTTATCAAAGTTTTTGGGATCAAAGCCATTGTGAATATGACGATGCACATTCTCGATCACCACAATAGCAGCATCCACCAACAGCCCCAATGAAAGAATTAAGGCAAATAGTGTGATTCGGTTAATGCTCTGTCCTGACACATAGCCGACAAACAAGACCACAAATAAGATGAGTGGGACGGTTAAGGTCACAATACCCGCTTCACGCCAGCCCAAAAATAAGATTAAGATAATCAGCACCGAGCCAACAGCAATCCCTAAATGCTCCATTAACAGGTTAACCGCAGCATTGGCTTTTTCACCATCATTACGCGTCACCGCTACCTGAACGTCGGCTGGCAAAATGGATTTCTTAAGAAACGCTAGCTTGTCCAATACCGCATTGGCTACAGTCACCGCATTGGTTCCTGCCTTTTTGGCAATGGTAATGGTCACAGCGGGCTGCTCACCTTTAGTATGGATACTGCCATTAGGCCCAAACCCAATCCGCGTATATTTTTCTTCTTCCAGTGGACCATCTTCTATACGCGCAATATCTTTAAGGTAAATAGGACGCCCTTGTACAATACCAATAATAATATCGCCGACTTCCTTCGCGTTCCCTAAGAAACCATTAACTCGAACCAAATGACTTTTATTATTGTTAACTAAGGATCCAACAGGTATAGAGACATTGCTGCCTTTTAACATTTTGCTAATTTGATCCAAAGTTAACCCGGTTGGCGCAATTTTTTGCGCATCCAGCCACACATTAATGGCTCGCTTCTGTCCACCCACAACATCGGTAAACGACACACCTGGAATATTGCGTAGATTTTCCAACAACTTCAAGGAAACATCACGCAGTTCCATCGGAGAAAGCTTATCGGAAGTGACGGCCAATGTCATAATCGGCACATCATCTACATTGATCGGTCGCACAATTGGTTGCTGTGTTTCCGGTGGCATCTTATCCATATTCTGCATGATCTGGTTATACAGATTTACCAAACTGCTAATTTGGTCTTCACCCACCTTAAATTGAACAGTCACCACCCCAAAGTCATTGGCCGCATAACCAAAAGTGTGATCGACCCCAGGCAACGCATTCATAATGGACTCTAAGGGTTTGACCACCATATTCTCCACCTCTTGAGGCGTAGCGCCCCCTTTCGGCACAATAATATTGGCAGCGGGAACCACAATTTTGGGATTATATTCTCGAGGCGTTACCACATAAGCCAACATCCCAGCCAAAACAATGGCAATGACAATCATCATTGTAATTTTGGAATGGATAAAGGCTTGCGCAATCTTACCAGCGATGTTCAGCTGTTTCTCTGTTTGATTCGACATATCCGCTCCTTGCTACTTCTGCTCAGCTGATTGAACAGGAATCGGCTTCACAATGTCGCCATTCAATAGGCTTTGATTATTGTCTATCACAATGCGCTCTCCCAAGCTCAACCCAGCTTGGACTTCAACGTTATTTCCAATGGTTAAACCAGGGCGAATCATACGGAAATAGGCGTGATTTTGATCATCTAAAACAAAAACTCCTTGAATACCTGAGCGATTAACGATTGCCGACTGAGGCACCACAATCGCTTGACGATTGCCGCGATTGAAAATCACGCGCGCAAAGGTTCCAGAGTTCACATTTTTAACATCTTTTAAGCTCAGTTTGACCGTATGCGTCCGTGTTTTAGGGTCTGCAGCACTCACCAAGGCATAGATAGTGCCCTCAACGGGTTGACTCATGCCTTCAATCTTCACAAGCGCTTTATCTCCAATATGAAGTCGAGCAAAGAGATCATTAGAAACTTGTGTCTTCACACTCAGTGAAGAACGATTTTCCAACACCAAAATAGGATGCCCCGGTGCAGCCAAATCCCCGACTGAAGCAAGCTTCTGAACCACAACACCATCAAAAGGCGCTTTAACATTCACATACTTTAATTGAGCTTTAGCCTGCTCCAAAGCCGACTTAGCCGCTGCTAGATTCTGCTGCGCAACGGTATACTGCAAACGCACCTTGTCATACTGCTGACGAGAGACAGAATCCTCTTTATACAGTTTAGTAAAGCGATCATAATCTAATTTAGCATCATCCAATGCGGCTTTGGCTTGTTGATAAGCCGCTTCAGCTTGGGCAATTTTAGATTTGATATCAGTCGGATCAATCGTAAACAGTAAATCTCCCGCTTTGACCTTTTGTCCGACATCGACCTTAATAGATTTAATGTATCCCATAATGCGAGAAGCAATATTCGCACGCTTATCGGATACCACCACTCCCGGTACCACCACCGTCATGGGAATGGTCCCCAAAGAGACTTTTGCGACATGCGCTTCAATCACTTGAGGTTTCGCTTGATTACCTACAGTTGTCTCTTTCGGCGCTTCACTTTTTTGCTCACATCCTGCTGCCAGCACCAAAGCGGCCGCTACTAACATCACACTACCCAACTTATTCAATTGCATGGTTACGATCCTCTATTATTTAATTTCTTCCAAAGATGATAAATTCATGGTGCCCGTCAATAGACGCAACTGCGCTTTTTTTACATTCACCTCATAAACGGATTTCACCAAATCTGCTCGCGCCTTATCCAGTTGTGCTTGCGTTGTCAAAACTTCCGTCATCGTCGAAACGCCATTTTTATAACGCTTCATAATTAACCTTTGCGCTTCTTCTGCTTGCGCAACAGACACCAAATTCATATCACGCTGTTTCTCAGCCACTTGTAAATTACGCCAAGCAGTCAAAACCTTCAAACGCACCTCATTCTGTTTAGACTGTAATTTTGCCTTTATTTCATTGGCCGCAGCTTGCGCTCTGTCCACAGTATGAGAGGTCACACCAAAATCGGTTAACTGCCATTTCGCCACCCCAGCAAGGGTATAAGAGCTTTCACCGATCCCCAAGCTGTCATTATTCCAATCATTACGCGCCATCACATTAAAACTTGGATAGAGTGCGGCTTTTTCTGTACGGACAGCCGCTTGCTTTGCCGCTACCTGCTTACGCATAGCGGCTAATTCAGGATTATTTTGATAGGCCATTTCCAGCATCTCATTGACGCTCTCAAAAGGCAGATTCATGGCGATACGCTGTCCCACATCTAAATCTTTACCGTTCTGTTTATTCATCAACATTTTCAAACTATCAAGAGCGATCTGCTCCTGAGACTTAGCTCTTTCCAAAGCCGTCATCGCTGCCGCCCGGTGAACTTTGGCATTCAGTAGCTCACTGCGCACCACAATGCCCTGTTCTACTAAATTCTGTGTGGTTTTCACATAAGCGTCCGCAGCTTGCAGGGCTTTTTTCGCCACCGAGATATAAGCGCGAGCCGTATGCACCCCTTCATACGCTTGATAAACATTGTAGATCAGGAACTGTTTAGTTGCGGTATCCCCCTGCTTTGCCGCCATCACCATCGCTTTGGCTTGGTTTTGCATCGCACTGATTTTGCCCCCATTCCAAACCGGAACACGAACTTCTAGACGCGCATCAAAATCATTGTAAGCGCCCGGATAATTTAAATCCCTCTTATGAAAATTAAAATTCTGATCAAAACCAAAATCACTCGTAGTCGCTTTTCTTTGCTGCAACTTCATGCCAAAAACATTCAATGCATTATCTGAGCGTACTGCAGAAATAGAACCGATAATTTGCGGCAATCGACTCAACTTCGCTGCCTTCAGCGCGTGCTGAGCCTGCGCGATTCTTGCTTGACTCACTGCCATATTAGGGTTATCCGCCAAGGTAGCTTCTACACAATTTTTAAAATCTAAAGTCTCTGCCCAAACCGGCAAGGCAAAACTCGGTAAAACACCCAACAACATAACAGCCAAAGGTTTCATTCTCATTGATCCATCCCCAAATAATCGTCTTCGTTAATCGTGCCCAACTTTGAATAATAACTCAAATCGATAATCGTATAAAAAAATTTAAATAGTCAGAAATTATATAAGAAAATTCTAATATGTAAACCCTGAGCACTAAAAGTTTGGCACCCCAACCGTTACCGCGCCTTTTAACCAAACCAGTTGACGGTGAAAAAAGTGACTCGCCTCTGCTCGCCAATACAAATCTGGCATATTCTGCTGTTGACGCACCCAGTCAATCACCGCTTGCGCTTCGACCACTTCATCCTCCCCACCCTGAATCACCATCCAAGGCATTTTGACTTCAATCGGTGAAAAATCATAGAGGCTGACTGGCGGAGCGACAGCGATCACAAAATCCGGCGTTAAAAATGCTTGTGCTTGTAAACTGACATAACTGCCAAAAGAGAACCCTCCTAACACCAGAGGTTTCGGTTGAGGCATTTGCGACTGTGCCCACTGTACCACCACAGCTAAATCTTGCTGCTCACCTTTGCCTTCATCATAAGCCCCTTCACTATTACCCGCGCCGCGAAAATTAAAACAGACGGTGGCCAACCCCTGCTCTTGCAATGCCCGCTCAAGGGTCACCACCACTTTATTATCCATCGTGCCACCATATAAGGTATGTGGATGACAAATAACTGCTAAGGCGGGTACATTCAAATCAGCCAAACCAAAGTGCCGTACTTCAAGTTTTCCGGCACCGCCCTCAATCCATGCCACTTGCGCTTTTTGACGCATTTCTCTATCCTTTACCTAAACCAACAACACAAGATGCATTATATATAAATGAATCTATTAATTGATGATGCTGTCCCCTATGCGGAAGCAATTTTCTCCTCTTTAGGCAAAGTCACTCTGATGCCAGGACGAGCCATTCAAAATCAGCACCTTAAAAACATAGATGCCTTAATTATTCGTTCCCGCACCCAAGTCAATGCACAATTACTTGACAATACACCGGTTAAATTTGTGGGAAGCACGGTGGTAGGACTTGACCATATTGACCAAGACTATCTTGCCCAACAAGGGATTTATTTTTACTCTGCGCAAGGGTGCAATGCCAACTCTGTGGCCGAATATGTAATCACAGCCATTTTTGCCCTAGCAGAAAAACAGCACATCCCTCTGTTAGAAACCCAAACGCCCCCCACTTTAGGCATTATTGGCGTCGGGCATGTCGGGCAAAAGCTGCAACAGAAAGCTGAAATTCTTGGTTGGAAAACCTTACTCAATGATCCTCCGCGCCAACAAGCCGATCCGGTAGGTTGTCAAGATTTTGTGGATTTAAAAACCGCCTTACAAGCAGACTTTATCAGTGTTCATACCCCACTCACCTTCGAAGGTGAATTTGCCACCCACCACCTGATCAATCAACAACACCTCAGCAACCTTTTACCGCATCAAACGCTAATTAATGCTGCCCGCGGTGGCATTATTGATGAAACCGCTTGGCTCAAAGCACAGACACGCGCCAATATGATTGATTGCTGGGAAAATGAACCTAATATCCATCCCCAACTCTATTCACATGCGGATATCGCCACCCCTCACATTGCAGGCCACAGCCTAGAGGCCAAAGTAGCTGGCAGTGAAATGGTCTATCAAGCCTTATGTCAATTCAGCCAGCAAACACCGAAAACAGAGTGGAAATCCTTATTGCCCCCCATACCTGAACCGATCCAAATGCTTTCAGGCCAGTCCCTTCAAAATCAAGTTCATCAAGCTCTCTTAAGCGCCTACCCTATTTGGCAAGATCACCAAGCATTACAACAACCCCACATCGAACAAACCTGGCAGCTCTTTGAAACTTACCGCCGCCACTATCCTATTCGCCGAGAATGGTCGCTTCATACCTACCAAAGCACATACCCCCTCCCTTTGTTAAAAGCCCTAGGATTTCAAGAGGATATTAGAAAATAATAATAAAACAATATTAATCTAAACTTATCCTCATAAAATAAAGTTATCAAGGCGCAAAAAATTTGATTTCCTTTTTACATCTCAAATCGTTAACCTTATTGCTTGATACGAGAAGGTAAAAAAACCTTCACCTTAAAGTTATAACGATACGGAGAAAACCGATAATGAAACTCATCACTTTAGCCAAAGCTGCACTGGTCGCCGGTGCAATCGCCACCCTTTCGGGCTGTGGAACCATTAAAGCTGCTAGCAATCTAGAAGATGGCGCTTGGGATACTTTTAATCAAGTTTGGGATCGCTGGGTCGAGAGCGAAGGGGACATTGCCTACGCCACCATGTGGGAAAAACAAGTTGAAGAGGGCATTGAATTAGAAGATGTCATTGATGCCATTAACTCTGTCAGCACAAACAACAACCTTAAAAATGTGGGAGAACTGCCGCTCTCTAAAGAGCTTGAAGCACGTGGCATTAAATCAGACACCGTCTATGTCATGTCCTTCTGTAATCCCGAAACGGCTCGCAAAATGCTTGATTTCTCTCCAGCAATGGGCGGCTTTTTACCCTGTCGTGTGACCATCGTGGGCAAAACCGATCCCAAAACCGGGAAAGAGCGTTTAACCCTTTACTCTATGAATATGGACATGATGGTGAAAATGGGTAAAAAACTTCCACCAGATCTTAAAAAAGCCGCTATGAAAGTGCGTAACACTATTTGGGAAATGCTTGACAAAGGCTCAAGAGGCGAATTCTAAACCCAGGTTTTTTAAAGTTCAAAACCGTAACCTTGCAAAAGGTTGCGGTTTTTTATTGTCTAAAAAAACCTTTAAAAACGACTTAATCTTTCATAAACCAACTCTATGTTAATATAAAATTATCTTTCCCTTAATATTTTAAAAATATAATCGAATTTTTTAATCCTATTCAATCAATCCTATTAATTGCTAATAAAAAAATTTTGATTAGCCAACTTCACTTTTCTCATGCATAGTATTTACCTGAGCAAAGCACCATAAACACATCATGGTGCTAAATTTACAAACGCGTAAAAAAGAGAACATTCAAATGAGAAAAACAAGTATTGCTTTAGCCATCACCGCTTCAATGATCGCAGCTACGCCTGCTATGGCCACCAATGGGGACACCCTAATTGGACTGGGCGCGCAAGCTCGAGCCTTAGGGGGAACGGGAACTGCTTTATTTATGGGGTCAGAAAATGCTTTAACCAACCCAGCATTATTAGGTAAATCACAAGGCACTGAATTTACGATTGGCGGCACCTTGTTTATGCCTTCTGTAAAAGCAAAATCCAATGTAGGATCCCAACCTGGAACCAAGGCTTCAAAAACAAGTTCAGCGGACACCAATATTATTCCTGAAGTTTCTTTATCGAGTCGCATTAACTCTCACCTGACATTCGGGTTAGGGATCTTTGGCTCAGCAGGGATGGGGGTTGACTACCGAGAGGACAATATTGCGACCGGAGGGACAGGGCAAAACACTAACGGAAATGAACTGTTTAATGCTCAGTCCACCCTTCAAGTTATGAAATTTGCTCCTTCATTATCCTATAACGGTTCAAATTTTGGAATCGGTTTTGCTCCCGTTATTCAATACGGAGCACTTGATATCAACTATACAACAGATAGTGATAACAACCCAAATAATGGAAATGATAACCAGAAAACAGTAGGCTCTGGCATGTCTTCCGATATTGGTTATGGATATAATGTAGGGGGTTATTTTAATGTAACCAATGCGCTCACCATTGGTTTAGCCTACCAGTCGCCTATTTCCATGAAATATAAAGATCAGATTAGTAACGCAGCTAGCGGACTGGGGCTTTCATTCTCTGATGATTTAGAGCAGCCCGCTGAAATTAAAGCGGGGATCGCTTATGACATGGGAAATATCGCGCTAACTGCAGACTATAAGAAAATTTCATGGGCTTCAGCCAAAGGCTATAAAGACTTTAACTGGCAAGATCAAGATGTATTTGCAGTCGGCGCCAAATATAACGGCCAAGGATACTGGGCAGGGATAGGCTATAACTATGGAGATGACCCAATTAAAAAAATTGATGATGACACATACCAAGGTCAAGCTACGGATCTGTTTAACAACCATTTCTTCCCAGCTATTGTAACGTCTCACTTTACTGTAGGGGGTGGGTATAGCTTAACTAAAAACCTTGCTCTGGATGGTGCGATTGTTTACGCCCCTGAAGTCAAAAAGAAAGTTTACACTGGTAAAGTAACTGGCGCATTAACTGGACAATCACTACCAGCGACTCAAACCTACCATAAAACAACTCACTCTCAAGTAGGCTATACACTGTCACTTCGCATGAATTTCTAATTTAAAAAATTAGAAACTTTCAACCCTATAAAAAACCGCTCCTTTGAGCGGTTTTTTTGCTGTATTTTTTCTCATTTTCCGGCATACTGTTTTCCATCAATCGTTCATCATTGGGAAAACAGCAATGGCAAAGATTCTTATTGCCGGTTGCGGCGATATTGGCTGTCAACTTGGACAAACACTCACTCAGCTTGGACATTCAGTCTCAGCGATGCGTCGTCAGGTTGGACAGATTCCAAAAGACATCTCCCCTATTCAACATGACTTAACTCAGCCCTTTCCTAATGACCTCCCTTATTTTGACTATGTTTTCTATACCGCCTCTGCACCCCAGTATAAAGACAGCGCTTACTATCAAGCCTATGTACTAGGCTTAAAAAATTTAATCCATGCGTTGAAAGAAGCGCCACCCAAACATCTTTTTTTCACATCTAGCACTTCGGTATTTGGTCAAAGTGACGGGGAATGGGTGACCGAAGATTCTCCCACTACAGACAGCAGCTTTTCTGCAAGACGTCTGCTTCAAGGTGAACAGCTGTTACGCGACAGTGATCTGCCTTTCACCATTGTGCGTTTTGGGGGGATCTATGGTCCAGGACGCACCCATTTAATTGATTTGGTTAAAGCGGGCAAGGCGCGCTGTATGGAGGGAATTTACAGCAATCGCATTCACAGTACGGATGCCGTCGGTATTTTGCTCCATCTAATGCAGTTAGTCGAACAAGATCACATCATTGATTCTCTCTATATCGCTGTCGATGATCAACCCACGCTCACTTGCGAAGTTTTTGATTGGCTCGCGGAACAATTGAATGTTGGGGAGTTGACACATCAAGAGCCGACAGAAACAAGCCGTCAACTACGCAGCAACAAACGCCTAAGCAATGCCAAAATTAAAGAAACCGGCTATCAATTCCAATATCCCAATTATCAATCAGGCTATAGCGAACTGATTCAACAGATGCTGACGCAATCCGATCAATGATAGAGATCCGAATTTTTGTATCCACACATTAAAAAATTCAATCAAAATATTTACTGATAAAAACCGCTCGTTTTCGCCCGTTTTCATGCACACATTCACAAAGTTATCCACAACCCTAACCCCCACTAAAAATCGATCTTAACGATTGTTATCCACATCTTTAAGCCACCCACAGTCTCTCTCCAACGCCTACAAAAATTGACATTTTCTTTAAATTTTTACTATTGCACTTTAGGACAAAATCCACTATATTTCGTACTTAAGATAACTTAAACCAACTACATATAGTGGCTCGCATCGGTTTAGCCACAATAGAATATCAACAGAAGTTAAACTAAATTTATAACTCTATTTGGCTAACTGTATGATTTGTATATTGATCGTACAGTCAGCTATAGAGGGCATGAGAGAGTGCCTATTTTTTATCAAGTATTAACACTTATTCACAAGGTCAATCAGTCCTATGTCACAACCCACAATTAACATCACCAAACGCAATGGCAACACGGAACCACTTGATTTAGAAAAGATTCACCGCGTCATCTCATGGGCCGCAGAAGGCTTAGAAAATGTCTCCGTCTCAGAAGTGGAACTTCGCTCTCATATTCAATTTTACGATGGCATGTCCACCTCTGATATTCATGAGACCATCATTAAATCTGCTGCGGATCTAATTTCTGAAGAAGCGCCCGATTATCAATATTTAGCCGCCCGTTTAGCCATTTTCCATCTACGCAAAAAAGCTTTTGGTCAATTTAAACCCCCTCACCTTTTCGACCATGTGCGTAAAATGGTGGAAAAAGGGTTATATGACAAACAGATTATTGAGGATTACACCGAAGCGGAATTTGATGAATTAGATCAATATATTGATCACAGCCGAGATCTAAACTTTAGTTTTGCTGCTGTCAAACAGCTGGAAGGTAAATATCTGGTGCAAAACCGCGTGACGGGCGAAATCTATGAAAGCCCACAGTTTATCTATATGCTGATCCCGATGTGTCTGTTTGCCAATTATCCTAAAGAGACGCGGTTAGATTATATTAAGCGCTTTTATGATGCCACTTCTGGCTTCAAGCTCTCTTTGCCTACGCCCATTATGTCTGGTGTGCGCACCCCGACGCGTCAATTCAGCTCTTGTGTCTTAATTGAGTGTGGTGATTCACTCGACTCCATTAATGCCACGGCCTCCTCAATTGTGAAATATGTCTCGCAACGCGCAGGGATTGGGGTTAATATTGGACGTATTCGAGCATTGGGTTCCCCGATTCGCGGGGGAGAAGCCTTCCATACAGGTCTGATTCCATTTATTAAATACTTCCAAACCGCAGTGAAATCCTGTTCTCAAGGCGGCGTTCGTGGTGGGGCCGCCACCCTCTTTTACCCCATCTGGCATTTAGAGGTGGAATCTCTTTTGGTGCTGAAAAATAACCGCGGCGTAGAAGAAAACCGCGCGCGTCATCTTGATTATGGCGTGCAAATCAACCGTTTGATGTATCAACGCATGATTACCGGCGGTAATATCACGCTTTTCAGTCCAAGTGATGTGCCAGGCCTCTATGAAGCCTTTTTTGCCGATCAAGATGAGTTTGAACGCCTCTATCAAATCTATGAAGCGGACGACAGCATTCGCAAAAAAACGGTTAAGGCGATTGACCTCTTTACTCAGTTGGCACAAGAGCGCGCGCAAACGGGCCGCATCTATGTGCAAAATGTGGATCACTCCAATACTCACAGCGCCTTTGATCCTGAAAAAGCGCCGATTCACCAATCGAATCTCTGCTTAGAAATCACACTACCGACCAAACCGTTGAATGAGGTCAATGATCCTAATGGAGAAATTGCCCTCTGTACCCTCTCTGCCTTTAACTTGGGCGAATTGGAAAATCTGGACGAATTGGCTGAACTGTCGGATTTGATTGTCCGCGCCTTAGATAGCCTATTAGACTATCAAGACTACCCTGTGCCAGCGGCCAAACATTCAAGCCTTGGACGCCGTACACTGGGGGTGGGCGTCACCAACTTAGCCTATTATTTGGCGAAAAATGGCGTGAAATATTCAGATGGCTCTGCCAACCCACTGGTGCATCGTACCTTTGAAGCGATTCAATATCATCTACTTAAGGCCTCTGTCAACCTGGCAAAAGAGCAAGGTCAGTGTGACTATTTTGAAGACACTAAATATGCTGAAGGTATTCTGCCCATTGATACCTATAAAAAAGACTTGGATGAAATTTGTCATGAGCCTTTACATTTGGATTGGGAAGCGCTGCGGGAAGAGATCCGTCAATATGGTTTACGCAACTCAACCCTAACGGCTTTGATGCCGTGCGAAACCTCTTCGCAAATCACCAACTCCACCAATGGCATTGAGCCGCCTCGTGGCTATGTGTCAGTTAAAGCCTCCAAAGATGGTATTCTGAAACAGGTGGTGCCTGGCTATAAAGACTATAAAGAGAATTATGAACTACTATGGCAAATCCCGAATAACAAAGGCTATATTGAGCTGGTGGGGATTATGCAGAAGTTTGTTGACCAGGCAATTTCGGCCAATACCAACTATGATCCAAGCAAGTTTGAAGACCATAAGGTGCCCATTAAAGCCATCTTAAAAGACATTCTTTATGCTTACAAAATGGGACTTAAAACACTTTATTATCATAACACCCGTGATGGCGCTGAGGACTTGCAAGAAGATGATGGATGCGCAGGCGGCGCTTGTAAACTCTAAAAGCCGTGCGCTCTAGACGTCCTTTAACAAACGCCCGCCATTCAGGGCGTTTATTATTTTATCGGAGTAAACAATCGTTCTAAGCGAGCCGTGATCATCTCTCCCATCATCGCTAGGAAATAGGTGCCTTGATCTTCCGCAAAACGATTTTCCTCACTGCCCAGCGCTAACACGCCCCACACTCGATCTTCTCCCAAAGGAATCAAACAAGTTGAAGCAATCGGCTGTTGCACCTGGGGAAACAACCCTTTCTGCCACTGCGCTTCCACCCCACCGCAAACAGGCCTTTTCGGCTGTAAAATCTCTTTTAAAGTGCTCAACCACTGTGGACTCATGCCCAGTTGATGAATCCCTGCAATCTGCTGTTGCGGCATTTCCCAGCTAAACAACGCCACATGCGGTACCGCAAATTCAGTGGTCATTTGCTGATAAATCACCTCTACTGCCTGCTGTTCATCCTGCGCCCGCATTAATTCAGCAATAAACGCACGCACTTTTTGCAATAAGTGGACATTCTCACCTGCAATATGGGTCAACATTTCGATTTCCGTCTCTAAGGTCTCTTTTTGCTGTCGTAAACTGAGCACTTGACGCTCCAATAAAGAGATTTCATGCCCCGTTGTCGGATGAGGCACCCGCATTTCATTCAACAATTCGGGCACTGCATGAAAAAACAGAGGATTTTGATAAAGATACTCAATCACCTCTTCGGCCTTAAGCTCGACGGTGGTGCGCATGTTCATGCCTCAACCAACTCCCCATTAAACACCATCACCGCTGGACCGGACATCCAGACCGGAGATTGCGGATCGCCATTCCATGCAATTTTTAGATCACCGCCTGGCAAGGTCACCGTCACTTCATCGTCCACCTCCCCTCTTTTGCGAAACACCACCATTGCCGCACAAGCACCGGTGCCGCAAGCCAAGGTCTCTGCGGCTCCGCGTTCATAAACGCGCAGCTTAATATGCTGTCGATCCACCCACTCTGCAAACCCCACATTCACTCTTTCTGGAAAACGTGAATGACTTGCAATCGCCGCACCCCACTTGTCCACTGGCACCTCTTCCACATTACTCACCCGCAACACGACATGCGGATTTCCCATCGAAACCGCCCCAATTTCAAATGTCTCGCCCAACACTTCCAATTCATACTGGTCAGATTCCGTTGGCGCTTCAAATGGCAGTGCAGCCGGTGAAAAATTGGGCACCCCCATATTAACGCGCACCCAGCCAGAGTCCTCAATGTAGAGCACAATGATGCCTGAAGCGGTCTCTACCGTAATCTCTTTTTTATCCGTCAACCCTTGCTCATAAACAAACTTGGCAAAACAGCGTGCGCCATTACCACACTGCTGCACTTCTGAACCGTCGGCATTAAAGATACGGTATTTAAAATCCACATCCGGCTGCGTTGCCGATTCCACCACTAACAACTGGTCAAAGCCAACACCAAAATGACGATCCGCCCATTGCGCAATCTGGGTACTGTCTGCTGTAAACGATTGGTGAATGCCATCAATCACCATAAAATCATTGCCCAAACCGTGCATTTTGCTAAATTTAAGTCCCATCTGTTCTCTCCTCTATTTTCAATGCTTTTTTCCATTATAATGGTAGATTTCAAATAAATGGAAATAACAAGCAAAATGATGACGCCAAAAGAGATTGTACATGCGTTAGACCAGTTTATTGTTGGACAAGCAGAGGCCAAAAAAGCGGTGGCCATCGCCCTGCGTAATCGCTGGCGCCGGAGTCAATTGCCTGAAGAGCTGCGCCAAGAAGTCACACCGAAAAATATCCTCATGATTGGGCCCACTGGTGTCGGGAAAACGGAAATCGCCCGTCGTCTCGCTAAGTTGGCCGACGCCCCCTTTTTAAAGATTGAAGCCACGAAATTTACCGAAGTAGGCTATGTGGGTCGCGATGTAGATTCCATTATTCGCGATCTCGTTGAAACCGCAATTAAAATGCAGCGCGATAAAGCGATGAAGGCCGTACAAACCAAAGCCGAAGCCAATGCAGAAGAGCGCATTCTAGATACGCTGTTACCACCTGCACGCGGCTTTGAAGAACAAAGCCATGACAATATGGCCGATACCCGTCAAAAATTTCGAAAAAAACTGCGCGAAGGACAACTGGACGATAAAGAGATTGAAATCGACCTCCAAGCGCCCATGCCACAAGTTGAAATTATGGGCATGCCTGGCATGGAAGAGATGACGCAACAACTGCAAGGTCTGTTTGAAAACTTAAATAAAGGCAAAAAACAGAAACAGCGCCTGACCATAAAAGAAGCTTTAAAGCAGTTGACAGAAGAAGAAGCGCATCGCTTGATTAATCAAGAAGAGATTAAAGCCAAAGCGTTAGAAGCGGTTGAACAAAATGGGATTGTCTTTTTGGATGAAATTGATAAGGTCGCCAAACGCCAAGAAACCAGTGGCGGTGATGTCTCCCGTGAAGGGGTGCAACGCGATCTACTGCCCTTAATTGAAGGCAATACTGTCTCCACCAAATATGGTATGGTCAAAACCGATCATATTCTGTTTATTGCCTCTGGGGCTTTCCATTTAACCAAACCCTCTGACCTCATTCCAGAACTGCAAGGCCGCCTACCGATTCGCGTCGAACTACAGTCCCTATCTGTGATCGATTTTGTGCATATTCTGACCGAACCTAAAGCCTCCTTAATTAAACAAGCCAAAGCACTGCTGGCCACCGAAGGTGTAACCATCGAATTCACTCATGATGGCATCCAACGCATTGCAGAGATTGCGCATGAGGTCAATAAAAGCACCGAAAATATCGGCGCGCGCCGCCTGCATACGGTGATGGAAAAATTATTAGAAGAGATCTCTTTCCATGCACCAGATAAAGCAGGAGAAACCGTAGTGATTGACCAAGCCTTGGTGGATGAGCGCCTGGGCGAATTGGCCAAAGATCAAGACCTATCGCAATATATTTTATAAAGTGCCGACTATGCCTAACCCGACTGAAATCAAACTTCATCAAAAATCCAAAGTGCTGGAGATCGCTTTTGACGATGGCCAGCGTTTCGAATTGCCGTGTGAATACCTGCGGGTCTATTCCCAATCGGCCGAAGTCACCGGTCATGCCCCCGGCCAAGAAGTGCTGCAAGTCGGTAAAGAGGCGGTCAATATAAATGCCATTGTCCCCGTCGGCAACTATGGGGTTCGTCTCGAATTTGACGATGGCCATGATACCGGTATCTACACTTGGGAACGGCTCTATGAGCTGGGCAAAAACCAAGAGACCTATTGGCAACATTATTTAAACCGCTTGGCACAAGCCGGGCACCAAAGGAACGCCCAATGAGCGAACAAAACAAACAGACCATCGACTTTGGATTCAGTAAAGTCCCTGTGGATGAAAAGGTGAAAAAAGTCAAAGGCGTCTTTGACTCTGTGGCTGACAAATATGACCTGATGAATGATGTCATGTCCTTAGGCATCCATCGCTTATGGAAACGGCAAACCATTGAATTAGCTGCTGTGCGTCCAGGGATGACTGTTTTAGACTTGGCAGGCGGAACTGGGGATTTCAGCAGAGCCTATGCGAAACGTGTGGGACCGACGGGCAAAGTCGTCTTGGCAGATATTAATGAAAACATGGTGCGTGTTGGACGCGACCGGCTGATTAATGCCGGTGTCGGCGACAATGTAGTCTATACCATTTCCAATGCAGAGGCCTTAAATTTCCCCGATAATACATTTGATGTCATCACCATCGCCTTTGGGCTGCGGAATGTGACCGATAAGGCGCAAGCTTTGGCAGAAATGGCACGCGTATTGAAACCGGGTGGGCAAGCTCTGATTTTGGAGTTTTCCAAAGTGACCCAGCCAATGCTGGCCAAACTGTATGACTTCTACTCCTTTAATATCCTGCCGAAAATGGGTAAAGTGATTGCCGATGATGAAGCCAGCTACCAATATCTCGCTGAATCGATTCGCATGCACCCTGACCAAGAAACGCTGAAACAGATGATGCTGGAAAATGGTTTTGATCAGGCAGAATACCTCAATCTGTCCGAAGGGATTGTCGCTTTACACAGAGGTTGGAAGTTTTAAACGCAAAAGGTGACCAAAATGACAGAATCCCCAGTCCTGCCAAGCCCAATACAAGCCTTATTGATCACCGCTATAGAGAAAACGCTCAATGGCTTAATTCAATTGGATCCATTTCATTCATTTGACGCCTTTAATGGCAAGGTCTTTCGTATTATTTTGACCGACTTTGTTGATCATGATCATGCCAGGACTGGGAAAACTGACAATTTTGGCGAATTTTTTCTGATTTTTTCGCAAAATCAAATTGCCGTACAAACCCAACTACAAGGCACGCCGGATGCAACCATTGAAACTGACCTCTATAGTCTGCAACACTTAAAATCTCATCACGGCCTAATGCGCATGACCCTCTCTGGAGATGTCGCTCTGGCAGAGCAGTTGATTGAGCAGTTTGTACGCTTAGAGCCGGATTGGGAAGAGGCTATGAGTCATTATTGTGGCGATTTTCTCGCACTGCAAATCACCCATTTCTTCCGTCAATTCAAAACATTCAGCGAAAAACAGCAGCAATATCTGAGCGAAATGATCGCCGAATATCTGCATTATGAAACCCAATTGTTGCCCACCCGCCTACAAGTTCAACATTGGCAACAGCAAGTCGAGGATACCGCACACGCGGTGGACACGCTGGAACTCAGGGTGAAAACCTTAGAAACCCTTTTATCGACTGAAAAGAGACGCTAAAGAAACCTTATGCCCATAAAACTCATTCGTAAGATTCGTCGTATTATCAAAATTAATCAAGTCCTCACCTACTATGGTCTGGATGAAATGGTGCTCTCCGACACCCGATATGCCTGGCTTATCTGGTTCAATCGCCTCTTTTTTTGGAACTGGCGCAAAAAATCGAATGACCCTCGTGGCGTGCGGATTCGTCAAGCATTTGAAGCACTTGGCCCCATTTTCATCAAATTTGGTCAAGCCCTTTCCACGCGGAAAGACTTACTCCCTGAAGACATCGCAACCGAGTTGGCTAAACTACAAGACGACTGTCCCCCTTTTGATGCGGCACAATCCATTCAATTAATTGAAACTGCTCTGAAAAAGCCTGTATCAGAGGCCTATGCTCAATTTGAAACCGAGCCGATGGCTTCCGCCTCTATTGCCCAAGTACACGCCGCCAAACTGCACGATGGCACCGATGTGGTGGTCAAAGTGGTGCGTCCCGATATTCAGCCGGTCATTGAACAAGACATTGCACTGATGTACACCTTAGCAAAAGGACTAGAGCTGGCCATTAAAGAGTCTCGGCGCTTACATCCGGTCGAAGTGGTCGAAGAGTTTGAAAAAACATTGCTAGATGAGATGGATATGATGAAAGAGGCGGCAAACGCCTCTCAGCTCCGGCGCAACTTTGAAGGCTCTGATCTGCTCTATGTCCCTGAAGTCTATTGGAGTCATACCTACGACAATGTGATGACCATGGAACGCATCTATGGCACACGCATCAGCGAAGTGGATCAATTAAAAGCACAAGGCATTGATCTGACCGAATTGTCCGCCAAAGGGGTGACCATCTTCTTTACCCAGGTGTTTAAACACAACTTTTTCCATGCGGATATGCACCCGGGGAATATTTTTGTACTGCCGGATGGTCGCTATGCCGCAATTGATTTTGGCATTATGGGCACCCTCACCCCCGAAGATCAACGCTATCTTGCCGAAAACTTCCTCGCCTTTTTTAATCGAGACTATCTGCGCGTGGCAGAACTACATATCGAATCGGAATGGGTACCTCGAGAAACGCGTGTGAATGAACTGGAGTCAGCCATTCGCGCCGTTTGTGAACCCATCTGGGATCGACCCCTTAAAGAGATCTCTTTCGGTCTCTTCTTAATGCGTCTATTTCAAACTGCCCGCCGTTTTGGTATGGAAGTGCAGCCACAACTGGTACTCTTACAAAAGACCTTGCTCAATATAGAGGGTCTGGGACGACAACTGGATGATGAACTGGATCTTTGGGAGACTGCCAAACCTTTTTTAGAAGATTGGATGCATGAGCGCGTTGGCTTAAAGAGCTTGATTAAAAGCACCCAAGCCAATCTCCCCTATTGGATTGAAAAAGCGCCGCAAATGCCGGATCTGATTTATAATACACTCAATAAAGCCGCCCACGGAGAGCTGCAGCTGCACAACCCTGAAGTGGCTGAATTGAAAAAGGCCATTGAAAAACAGAATCGCCTCATTCGTTACCGTAATCTAGGCTGGCTCAGCATTTTAGTCGGAGTTGCCCTCTCCAACAACTATGACTACATGCAATATCAATGGGTCTTCTATGCTGCCGGTCTCTATTTCTTAGTTAAAAAATAAATGTGACTTGTCGCCTCTATTTTAAAGGTACTGAAAAAGGTGACAAGCGCGCGTGCGCGCACTAAAATAAATCAAATGAATCTTCGCCGGACATATGTTGGGCAAATTATTTGAAGGATATAAACAACCATGAGCTGTCAAGATAAACACACCTATTCCACTTTTTGCCGAAGCGTCAATGATGCACTTAAAGAACCCATGTTTTTTGGACAAAATGTGAATGTGGCACGCTATGACCAACAAAAATATCCGATTTTTGAAAACTTAATTGAAAAGCAATTGAGTTTTTTTTGGCGACCTGAAGAAGTAGACTTAGCCACGGATCGTGCGGACTATGCGCGCCTACCCGAAAACGAGAAACATATCTTTATCAGCAATATCAAGTATCAAACGCTGCTCGACTCCGTTCAAGGTCGCTCCCCCAATGTGGCACTGCTCCCGCTGGTCTCCATTCCCGAACTCGAAACCTGGATTGAAACTTGGTCCTTTTCGGAAACCATTCATAGCCGATCTTACACCCATATTATTCGCAATATTGTGACCAACCCCTCTGAGGTTTTTGAAGACATTGTTAATAATGATGAGATTGTAGAACGTACGGTGAGCGTTACAGAATATTATGATGAATTGATTTTCCTCACCAATCAGATGTATGCCAATAAAATTGATTTGGACAAAGACGACGATTTCCGTAAGCAGATTAAAACCGCGCTTTATTTAACGCTCATGTCAGTGAATGTGCTCGAAGCGATTCGTTTCTACGTCTCTTTTGCCTGTAGCTTCGCTTTTGCCGAACGCTCTTTAATGGAAGGCAATGCCAAAGTGATTCGCCTGATTGCACGTGATGAAGCGCTGCACCTCTCCGGCACTCAGCATATGCTTAACCTCTTAAAAGAGGGCAAGGATGACCCAGAATTTGTCGCCATTGCACAAGAGCAGGAAGAGAAAGTCAAAGAGATCTTCCGTCAAGCGGCTGATCAAGAGAAGCGTTGGGCCGATTACCTGTTTAAAGATGGCTCTATGATTGGACTCAATGCCTCGATTCTTAAAGAATATGTGGAATATATCACCAATATCCGCATGAAGGCGCTGCACCTTGCGCCGTTATTCCCTGCGCGCAGTAACCCTCTCCCCTGGATGAATAACTGGCTGGTCAGTGATAATGTACAGGTTGCTCCGCAAGAGTCGGAAATCAGCTCATACCTTGTCGGGCAAGTCGATAGCCATGTGGAAACCGATGACTTTAGTGATATCTCCCTATAACTTTCAACTAAGGTGCCTTTAATTGACTACGCAAACGGCCCACACGCCAGAGGCTGAACTGCAGAATGCACTAAAGTTTCTCAACTTGGAAGTGAGCAAACAGCTGTTGCTTTTAGAACAGGCTATCAGAAGTGGTGAAAAACCCCTTCTAAAGGCCAGTTTACAAACACTCGACTATATCAACAATCATACCATTAGCTTGCAACAACGTTGCTTAGCGCTCTTTCAACAAGAGAATGATCAACAAAAGCTGTCGCCCGAAGAGATTCAGACCTATCAAAAAATTGGATTTCATTTACAAGCTTTCTCCCTTAAGCTGGCGCAAATTACGCGTGAGATTCAAGCCCTCCCCAAAATAAAACCTTTACAAAAAAAAGGCATCGCTGAAACTTTAAATCTGCTGAAAATCGGACTGAACCTCATTTTACCGGCCTTGGAAATGCAAGACCGTAAAATGGCCACTAATATCTGCCGCTTGCGATTACGAATTGCCTACCTGAGCAAACAGACCGAAAAAAAATTAACGCAAAAACTGCATCAACAGGCTAAAAAATGCCATACCACCGATGCTAAAAAACAGAGTCTTAAACTCATTAACACCTTACGCTTAATGTTGATCGTCGATCATTTAGATGAAGCCAGCACGGTCTTACTTCGCATCGGTGAAGAGATTCTCTCCCTACAATTAGGGCAGCCGCTGCAATTTGAGCAAATTCAAACCCTCGCTGAATTGCTTGACCAATTGGATGAATTTAACGAAACGCAATCTGTCTCCCCAACCGTTACCCCGATCTCAGAAACCAAGTCGGGCTGCACCATTTCCGGTGTCATGCTACCTGAAACTCCTTCAGAGCCTCCCCAAATTCAAGCCATCTTCAAAGAAGGCAGTCGTCAAAAATTAGAAGAAGAAAAGGCAGGGGTAGAAGCGTGGCATAAAAAATTTCCAGGGATTGCCCCCCAACTCCTTTCTTACCATAAAAAAGGCAGCAAGGCGGCACTGCTGTTTGAATACCTGTCCGGTGAAACTTTTGAATACTATATCCAACACCGAAAGGGCAGACAGCTCAACCAAGGTCTACAAACACTCTTTTCCTTGCTGACGGAAATCTGGCAAGAAACTCAGATTGATGAGCCTCGCCCCATGTTTGCCATGCGCCAACTGCGACGCCGGCTAAATGCCATTTTCCATGTCCATCCAGCGTTCAAAAACTGGCAATCTGCAGATAGCCAAACACCCATCGAAACCTTAATTAAACGCGCTGAAAAGTTAGAAATTCGCATCAAACAGCCACCCGCGGTCTATATTCATGGGGATTTTAATGTGGATAATATTCTCTATGATCCAGTAGAAAATAAAGTGAGTTTTATCGATCTCCACCGCAGCCGTTATGCAGACTATGTGCAAGACCTCAGCAAGCTCATTGTCTCTGCCTATCGAATCATGAATTTCCATCCCAAAGTGCGACAACTGATTGGAGAACTGATGCAACAGACCTATCAATTTGGCGCAGAATATGCCAAACAGACAGATGACAGCACCTATGCCATTCGCATGGCATTGGGATTAGCGCGCAATTACCTCACCTCGACTCGATTTGTGCTCGATGAAACCCATGCCACTGAGATGTTCCAGCGTGGCTTAAATCTGCTGGATCAAATTGTTCACTTAGACAAACATCAACGCAAACAGTACCAAATTCCTCCACAATTTTTAGAAGGTTAGGCCTATGGCGACTTCCCCCTTAAAAATTGGCATCGTGGGCATACCAGGAAAATGGTCCACCGAAGTATTGGCGGATGCAATTGAAAAGCGCACTGGCTTTCGGTTAGTGATTGATATTCAAAGAGTTACGACAGAGCTAACCACGCAAAAGGTACATTATAAAAAACACAATCTCTGCGAATTAGACGCCATTATTGTTAAAAAAATCTCGTCACATTACTGCCCCACTATGATGGATCGCATTGAAATATTACGTTTTGTGGAAAGTTGTGGCGTGCGTGTCTTTTCCAAACCTGAGAATATTTACCGAACGGTTAATCGATTAAGCGGTACCATCACACTGATGAGCGGGAAAATCCCCATGCCCCCCACGACCCTGACCGAAAATATCGATGCGGCACTGAAAGCCGTAGAGACCTATCAACAGGCGATTTTAAAACCGATGTTTTCCACCAAAGCACAAGGCATGACGGTTCTTAATGCCAAAAATTCGAGTAAAATCTTACGTCAACAGCTCAAAAACTTTAAAAAGCAACACGGTTATTTCTACATTCAGAAACGCCTGAAACTGCCCGGTCACGATTTGGCGCTTATCTTTTTAGGCGGTGAATATCAAGGCGCTTACGCTCGCCTTTCAGGGGGGAAAAGTTGGAATACCACCATTCAAGCCGGTGGCAAATATGCACCTGCACAGCCATCCGATGAGATGATTGCTGCAGCCAGCAAAGCCTGCAAACTGTTTGGACTCGACTTTACCACAGTGGATATGGCCGAAACAGAATCTGGATTTGTCTGTTTTGAGGTCTCCGCTTTTGGCGGCTTTAGAGGTGCAAAGGAAGGGTTGAGCCTCGATATGGCTCAAGCTTATGCGGATTATGTCATTGAGAAAATGAAAGATTAACAACAGTTGTTGATTCCCATGCTATCGCATGGGAATCTAAAAATTCCGCTTAGTCGGCGTGCGCGTGATGCACTTCAATTAAGGCTTCGATGTTGTCTTGCATAACAAATACATTGCTATATCCCATCATCTCTAAGTACCCCATCACTCGGTTGGCAAACCAAGCCTTGAGGCAACCTACAACAATTGGTGACGTCTTATCTTCAGGTAAAAGATCCAAATAATCTGCAAATTGCGTATAAGGGGTATAAAAAGCATTCATAATTCCCGCTTCTTGCGCATTTTCACCGCTCACTTTTGACTCTGGACGTACATCCAAAAGAATCGCGCCTACATCCATTAACAGCTCGCGCGTTTTATGCAGATCAACCATACCCAAATTGTCTTTTTGCACATCATTTTCAATAATGGTTGCTAAATTTTCTGTAGCCATTTTTCTCTCCTTTTCGATTTTTAAATTAACTTAACTGCTTTATTAAATATAGGGATACCGGCCCTAAAATTCAATGCGCTAAAGAGAAGATTTTGCTTTCACCCCAAAATGAATATGATCTAGCATAACCATCTGCGCCCACCCAATTTGGGTGAGGTTATTGCCAACGATTGCAAGGGTTGCGCCTTTAACCGGCACTAAGGCGCCTTGGAAACCAGACTGTTTAAAAGCCTCCATCTCTGAAACCGTCACCTTTGGCAACATAATCACCGTCACCGGTCCACTGAAACTTTGAATGACCAAATGCAATCCTTTAATCCCCCCAATACGGCATTCGGAGACATGGGTCACAAAATCCATCGGCTGCGCTAAACTGGCACCATAGGCAGATAATTCTGCCCGTAATTGCTTTTCACTCACCTTTTGTGAGGCGTGAATCAGCTCCGGATGTCTCTGGACATGAGTCACCACCGCTTGCTCAATTTCGACTCGCTTCTGGTGATCGTTCAATGAGAGAGATTGAGGCATCAGCACCACTATCAAGATAAAAGACGCTAGGGCGCTGCCCGCCACCCAATAGACTTTTTCTCTTGCAAGCTTGGACTGGATGCCTTGTATCGCTTTTTGTAGATTATGCCAACTGAGCGTAACCACTGTTTTTAAGCATCCGATAACCGTATTTTCAGACGGTACGGTTTGCAATAAAATTTTATCTGCTAGCCTTTCCGGCACAGGCACACTGTTTAGTGTCTCTTTAAGCTGCTGGTTCATTTTTCGGGCTTTTTGTACCTTCTGTTTTTGTTCTGGATGCGCCATTAAATACGCCAATAGCGCCTCATCCAACTGTTCAGGATCCTGCATTAACCTCTGATGAAAGGTAAAGGTATCAAGGGCTTCTATGGAAGAAGAATCTTGAGTTCTATTCTGTTTCTCTTCAGCATGCATTTTACTTTTCTCTTACCACTTTATCTTCAGGGGAGGTTTTAAAAGCTTGTTTCACTTTCTGACGTGCACGAAACAGTCGCGTATTAATGGTTGCTTGGGATTCTCCAAGCTGTTGTGCAATTTCCGTATTGGTCAACCCCATAATTAACTGCAGCAAGAGTGGTTCTTTATACTTTTCTTCCAACCGCATCACCGCTTGATACAGTTGCTGCTGTTCTAAATTTTCCAATGGGCCTCGTTCAACGCCCTCTTCAGCCAAAGCTTCCTCCAATTCCAAAACGACTGGTGAATATTTCTCAAATCGCCGTGCATTTTCTCTTCGAACAATGGTCAACAGCCAAGCTTTGGCCGATTTATCCTCTTGCAGCTGATCAATTGAGCGCCAAGCGCGTAAAAAAGACTCTTGCACCAAATCTTCTGCAATCGTCTGGTTTTTACTTAACCAAAAGGCATAACGATACAAATCGGTACTATAGGTGCGCACCAATTGTTCAAAAAATTTGCGTTTATCTTGCATCTTGCACGCCTCTGATTAAATCAATTAAGGGAGTCGTGTAATAGACCGTCACATCCAATTTTTATTTCACTTGAATACAGATTCTACCATGGGGATAAGAGACCTCAATCGGTACTTCAAACAGCTGGCTTAAGGTTTCACTCTGCAACACTTCTGGCACCGAACCTTTGGCCAGCAGACGCCCCCTTTGCAAGCCCAAGCATTCATCTGCCCACTGACTGACCAGATGCAAATCGTGCAGAATCATCACCACCCCAACCCCTCTATCCGCAAGCTGCCGAATCTGCTGTCCAACCTGTTTTTGATGTTTTAAATCCAACCCTTCAGACCACTCATCTAATAACAGCCAACTTTGATCAAATTGTTCAGGAGAGAGCTGGGCAAACACCCGTGCCAACTGTACCCGCTGCTTTTCACCCCCAGAAAGCGTTAGGTAACTATGATCTTTTAATGCGCCTAAATCAAAATCGTCCAATAGTGCCTGTAAACGTTGTTCGCGTTGTGAATTGGAAAGGTTCCCGCTTTCCAACCCCAAAGCCACCACCTCTGATACCGTAAAGGGAAAGGCGAAATCGACGCCCTGCGTTAATACCGCTCGATATTCGGCCAACTCTGGAATGGGCCATTGAGTCAACGGTCGTCCTTGAAAGCACACCTCCCCTTCCGATGGCAACAAATCACCACTTAAACAGTGTAATAGGGTACTTTTTCCGGCACCATTGGTTCCAATAATTGCCGTAATCCTGCCGGGTTGAAAAGCATAATCAATCCCTTGTAACAAGCGTTGATCCGCCACCTTAACGCCTAGATGATTAACGACAAAGCCATTCGCAGAAGCGGTCATATCCCCACACTCACCGACTTAATTAAGGCAAACACCGACTGGCCAACTTTCAATTGCAACCGTTCACAAGAATAAGCGGAGATTTCTGCATAAAATATTTGCTGATCCGGCAATATAAGCTTCACCCACACCTTATGCTCCGGTTGCGGAATCAATGCCTCAATTTTTGCTTGTAAGTGATTCACAATACTTAATGCCTGCGGTTCAACCAATGCCACCCCCACATCTTTAGCGAAAATTTGCAGGCGAACGGTTTGTGTTTGCGTTTTGCTTCGATCGCTACTGGGCAGCCAAAGACATTGCTGGCCCACCTGCACCGCCTGCATACCGGGTAATGACTGACCAGGATGGCTCTGCCATTGACCCTGCAAAACAGAGACGGCGCCTTGATGGTCAAATAAAGGTGAATCAGGATCCGACAAGGCTTCCTGCAAGCGACACATTTTTTCCACCCGACCGGCGTTCATCATCAACAGGTGATCGGCCAACCGCAAGACCTCATCTGGAGAGTGCGTAATCAATAAAATCGGAATCTTATCTTCCTCTGCCACCTGCTTAATTAGAGGAATGAGCGCATTTTTACTCTGCCAATCCAACGCCGACATGGGTTCATCTAACATCAAAATTTTGGCCTTAGCCAGCAGTGCCCGAGCCATCGCCACTCTTTGAACCTGGCCCCCAGATAAGGTGTGAGGATACTGGTGTAATAAAGGCTGAAGCTGAAAGCGCTCAATCCAAGCTTCTACAGGTGATGAAATGGCTTTTGCACGTTTAATGGCATAGGCGAGATTTTGTTGTACAGTTAAGTGCGGTAGCAGTCCACCATCTTGAAACACCATGCCAATCCGTCGCAAATGCACCGGTTTAAAAAACCCCGCCTGCTGCCAAACCTCTTCCCCAAACCGAACTTCACCTTCGGCTTTTTCCAAACCAGCAATCGCCCGCATCAAACTCGATTTTCCGCACCCAGAGGGACCAAAAATGGCCGTCACCCCCGATAACGGTAGAGATACCTGGCCGGTATGCAGTTGAAAATCCTGATAGTGTAGCGATAAATTGAAACTGAGCATCATCAACGTGGCCTTGAGGGCGCCATAAATCGATGGTTAATCGCATAAAACAGCGCCAAAATCAGGAAAGAGAACCCCAATAAGATGGCTGATAAACGGTGAGCCGCTTCATAATTGAGCTCTTGTGTATAATCATATATGGCAATCGAGACCACCTTCGTCTCTCCAGGAATGGAACCGCCCAACATAATAACCACCCCAAATTCACCCAGCGTGTGGGCAAACACGATCACCAATGCCGACAAAACGCCAGTACGAATTAAAGGCAAAATCACGGTAAAAAAACGATCGATCGGACCGGCGCCTAAAGTGGCCGCAGCCTGAATCGGTGTTTTTGGCATGGTCGCTAAAGCATCCCGCAGAGGCTGAACAGCAAAAGGCAGTGAATAGAGAATAGAACCGATTAAAATTCCTTCAAAACTAAAAGCCAAATGATGAAATCCCCAGTCCTGAAGGGTTTGACCGACCCAACCATGAGGCCCTAATGCGATCAACAGATAAAATCCTAATACCGCCGGCGGAAGCACCAAGGGTAAAGCCACCACGGCTGAGACCAAAGTTGACCATCGAGAGTGCGAAAACGCCAACCACCACGCTAATGGAAAGCCTAAAAACAGAAGAATGCCACTGGTATAGGTCGCCAACTTTAAGGTGAGGACAATACTCTGCCACTCATCATGACTCAGTCCCAATCCATCCATTACTGCACTTCAAATCCATATTTTTTCATCACCCTTTTAACCTTCTCGGTTTGCATAAATTGCGCAAACTGAAAAGCCAAGGGGTTGTATTTACCGTGCTGGGTCACAATATAAGCCTGCTTGAGTGGCTGATACAAATTTTGTGGAATCAATCCATAGTGTCCTTGTCGCGAAAGTTGAGGACTTAAGGCCAAAGACAAAGCAATGATCCCAATCTTCGCGCCTCCCATCTCAATCATCTGCGCGGTTTGAGCAATATTTTCTCCCATCACTAATTTAGGCTTCACTGCTTGCCAAACCCCGACTGCCTGAAGCGCTTGTTTCGCTCTCAAACCGTAAGGGGCATGTTTCGGATTGGCAATCGCGATACGTCGAAACTGAGGCGTGGCCAGCGCTTTTAAAGAGACCTTTGACGCATCCACTTCCCGACTCCAAAGCACAATCTTACCCATGGCATAAAGCTTAGGCTCAGTTGCAGCCAAACCTTTTTTCACTAATCTTTGCGGATATTCAATGGAAGCAGAAAAATAGAGATCATAAGGCGCACCATTCTCAATCTGCTGCGCAAATTTTCCCGATGAACCATACACCATATTCAACCTATTGCCGGGAAACTGCTGTAAAAACAGCTGGCGAATATCAGACATGGCAAACTTCAAATCGGAAGCGGCCGCAATCGTCAAACTGCCTGCTTGAGCGGAAAAACTGATGATAAGCCCCAATAGAGCGGCGATAATTTTTCGATCGTCCTGCACGCTAAAATCTCCCATTTAAAAGCATTACCTCAAATGCGTCATCGCACTCACTCAGTACAAAGCAATCCGAAGTCTTTCTATTGTATCCCAAAATAGAAATCAAGGCGGGGTTGGGCAGGTTTTTAGAAGCGCAGACGTTTTATTTAGAGAATAAAAAACCCGTTGAAAAACGGGCTTTTTAGAATTTGGCTCCCCAAGCTGGACTCGAACCAGCGACATACGGATTAACAGTCCGGTGTTCTACCAACTGAACTATTGGGGATTAGTGTTTTCAGCTGTATCGCTTGATGAGTGGGTATTATAGGGAAATTTTTATGGGGTGCAACTTTTTTTTAAAAAAATTACACCCTCATTTCAAACTGTCTTATCCCTTCCTCAAACGATCCGGCTTATATAGACTTTTTACAGAAGTAAAAATCTGCACACTCATATTCATCTGACTCTAAGCGTGCTTTTGCTTCTTCAGTCGTAGCAGGTGGAGGAACAATGACTTTCTCTCCAGGCTGCCAATTTTCTGGTGTGGCCACGCCGTTCTCATCTGCAGTTTGAATCGCTGTCAATAGACGCACAAACTCATCAATTGAACGGCCATTGCTCATTGGATAATAAACCATTGCGCGCAATATACCTTCAGGGTCAATAATGAAAGTGGCACGTACGGCTGAAGTATCCGCTGCGCCAGGATGAATCATGCCATAAGCATTCGCCACTTTCATATCAAGATCGGCAATAATTGGGAACTCAATGTCAACCCCAAAGTGCTGTTTAATATTAAGAATCCAAGCATTATGCGAATGCACTGAATCAATTGAGAGTCCCAATAATTCACAATTGAGTGCATCAAACTGTGCTTTATGATTCTGGAATGCCATAAACTCTGTCGTGCAGACAGGTGTAAAATCGGCAGGGTGTGAAAATAAGATCAACCACTTGCCACGATAATCTTCCAATTTTTTGACTCCATGGGTGGTAACCGCTTCAAAGTGTGGGGCAGGCTCATGAATTCTAGGTAGTCCAGCAACTTGATTTTCCATCTTGTACGCTCCTTTCTCTTGATTAAACTCAGGGTGAATGTCTATTCGACCTCTCTATTATGGCGCTGTAAATATTATTTTCAACCTATCAAATTGAGTTTGTTAATTGTTTTTTTCTATTGAGAAAATTGTCAAAATTTTTCACTTTTCCACTTGAAAAAAACAAGAACATCACCAAATAAGGAAATGCAGGAAACAATTGATTTTAAAAAGAAGAAGGAGGTACATGATGAGCTTAGTTGTTAAGAATTTTGACCCATTTAAAGAGTTACGTGAACTTGAACAGCGTTTTGCACAATGGCAACCCGCCTTAGCGAGTGATACCAATGTCACCAGCTTTGTGCCAGCAGTGAATACACGTGAAGATGATAAAAATTACTATATTGAAATTGACTTGCCAGGCGTGAAGAAAGAAGACATTAATGTCGAATTAAATGACAATAAATTAACGGTTTCTGGTGAACGTAAACACAAAGAAGAGGTGAAAAAAGAGGATTACTATCTAGTGGAAAGCACTTTTGGTAAATTCCAACGCACTTTCACTCTGCCTGAAAATGTTGATGCAGAACACATTGAGGCAAAAGAAGAGAATGGTGTTGTGGAAATCGTCATTCCAAAAGTGAATGAGCCTGACGTTTCAAAACGCATCGAAATCAAATAATTTCAATCCCATTAAAAGCGGCCTAAGTGCCGCTTTTTTATTTTTGTCTTTCCGCTTCAGGCACTCTCAAGGCCAACTGTGCAGACGCATAGTGTAAATCCGCCACCTTTTCATACTGCATAGGTGCCTGACCTTGTCTAATTTCAGCGGCTAAAGCTTCGACACCCTGTTTAAGCGCTTCTAAGTAATCCGCCCAGCGGTTGCAACCTAAAGGATACTGAGCCGCAAAATGCTCTCCCGCCTGTCGAGCTTTTTCTTCTTTTTGTGCCAACTTTTCGATTTCTTTACTAAAAACTTTAACGGATGGCTTTTCGGGCAATAGCCCCTCTTCTTTGACGACCGCTTCAAATTTAACCCCTTCGGCATGCAGCTGTCCAAAGCCGAGTCCAGCCACCTTTTCCAGCACTTCACTGGGATCTTCATCCATATCGGGAAATAGATAAGTGGCCAATTGCGGCGCTTGCAGCGTCTCCCCTAGCAGATCTTTAATCGATGGTCGTCCAGTTTTGTAATCCAGCAATAACGTCTCTCCCATTACCTGATCGACGCGATCCACCTTAATGCGAAACCGCAACCCGGCGATCTCCACCTCTTTACCTTGTTCTGTCTGCAGGACCTCAAAGCTTGGCCGTGTTTTTTCCAACTGCAGCCACTCCATGATCAACTGTAAAAGACGCGCTCGCTCAATCTGCAAATAATGCGTCGCAAAATAATCCTGATAAGGCGCCAAAGCCTTATCCAATAACGCTACCACGGCTTCTTGCAATGCTTCTACTGTCAAACTGAATAAAGCACCCTGTGTTCGATATTTTGCCCAGAACTTTTCCAGTACCTCATGCACAATTTCGCCCTGAAAATTGGCTTGAATTCCCTCTTCCACCGCCCGCAAACCATAACGTGCCCCCAGGCGATAGTCCAATAACGCCATCAATGGGCATTTACGGTGGGCATCCAGAATACCGGTTCCGCCAGAGACAAGCGATCCCATTGCCATTTCAGGCGCTTGATCATCAACCACATAATCTAACGGCACCGCTTGCTGCTGTTGACGAATCAATAGGGTTTGATAATCTTGTGGCGAGTAAACAGATGCCTCGGTAAAAGCCCCACGCGCTAAAAGCGGGGAAATTAAATATTCTGCCGAGCCAATCTGCTTGGCATAACTCCAAACCGAACACGGGGCACTGTTAAGTAAGCGCTCTGTCACCTGTAGCGCATATTCATGCTCTTTTTGCGCCGTGCTGCGCGGCAGGTGGTGCTGTCTCTGTATCGCCATCGGCAAAAACGGATTTGGATTGGCTGGGCGTGGCCAGACTTCATCCTGCATCCCCAATACCCACAGCGCATCAAAAGTCTGTCCGCCCGCTTCCAACATACCCATTAATTGAATCGGTGGCTGACCAAGCGTTTCCACCTGAAATAGGGTTTCTGACAACTGTCGATGCAATAAACGCAACCACGCTTGAACCGATCGTCCCGCCTGCCCGTCACTGCCTACATCATACAGTCGTGCAAACTGTTGCAGCACCGCTTCAAACTTCTGCTTCTGCTGAAAAGCAACCGTATCCAGACTGCGCCCCTGACCCCAACCACTCTGAGCTAAGGTGTCATGCACCCGTTCCACAAAGGTTTTAGCAGAAATGGGCGCTTGCGGCGCGCGCGCTTTCAGCTGTTGTTGTAATGCGGTTTTTAATTCGGGGGTAAAGGTTGCAAACTGCTTTTCAGCGGCCTTGAGGAGTTTCGGCCATTTAAAATGCGGCCACTGCTTTTCACGCAAAGCCACATCCAGCTGATGACGCGCGCCGCGCTCGGCTGAGCCCAAACCGGTAAAGGGTGAAGTCAACCAGCGACTCCATAAGGTGTAATCCACCGACTGCCAGGGCAATAAAAACAGCTGCAACGTATCTAAAGCGTTCTGAATCAGTGGCAGCGCCGTCATCGGCTCCCCCAACGAAATATTATAAAAAGTCGCTGGGTGATCTAAATCCCACTGCTGTTTGAGTTGTTGCCGAGTCTCATCCGGCAACTGTAAGATCACCGCTTCCAAGGCACTGATAAACCCACTTGCATACTCTGAAACCTGTGGCGCCACCAAGGTGATTTTCGGCAACGTGGCTTGCGCATCTGAAAGGGCTTCAATCAACTGTTGTACGCTCCATACCGCTGCCTGCTGAATTTCGTTCAGCGGATCGGTCGCCGCATAAATTGCTATCTGCTGAGGTTCAACACTTGGGTTTTGCTGCTGTAGTTGTCCCCCCTGCGCCTCAAACCAATCCAACAATTTGTTGAGGAAAGGTGTCCGCTCATCAAAACCGACCAACACCCAATTTTCCATTGGAATCCCTGGCAGGACTGGGGATTCTGGCATTTTTTGCCATTTTTTTAACGCTGCAAGGATTTCCAGTTTTTGTATCGTGCCATCCCAAAGGTTTTGCTGTTGTAAGGTTTCCAAATAGGCAAATAAGGTTCGCTGGAACAGCTGCCATTCAGGTGTTGCATAACCAATTTCAAAAGCCTTGACCGCCTCTAATGGCGTTTGATTTTCTGGAAGTTCCGTCAAACACCACTCGGCCCATAACTGCCACGCCTCGTATAGCTGCTTCGCCGTGGCCGCGGTATTCATCAATACCACCTCTTGACGTTGACACTCTGCCTCCAGCGCCTTCTCCCACAACAAAACCGCCTCAAAATCAGACAGAATCCGTTTCGGTAAAGCCTCAAATAGCGGTTGCTCCGTTGGCAAAAACAACAGCGTTTGGTAGAGCTGCTGCCACCATTGAGACAAACTGGTCACCATCGGCAATGTGACCACCGACGGCTGTGCCCCCTGTTCAAGCGCCCACTGCTGTTTTAACTGCTGGCTGAGACGGCTATTGGGGGTAAGATAGATTTTTTGATTGGTCATCTGCTGCAACTCAAGTAGAATAGTTTTTATTGTAAAAACAATATTGCAAAAAGGAAACCTCATGAATCAAGAAGAACTCGATTTGCATATGGAAGAACACTATGTGCACCGTATGGGTTGGTTGCGCGCTGCCGTCTTGGGCGCCAATGATGGCATTATCTCCACCACCAGTGTGATCGCTGGGGTCATTGCTTCAGGTGCCAGCACCCATGATATTTTAGTCGCAGGTGTCGCCGCTGCCGTAGCCGGTGCGATGTCGATGGCAGCAGGTGAATATGTCTCGGTCAGCTCACAAGCTGACAGTGAGCAAGCAGACTTAGCCCGAGAACAATATGAATTTGAACATAATTGGGAACATGAATTAGAAGAGTTGGCTTTGATTTATCAACAACGCGGCTTAAGTGAAGCGCTGGCGATGGAAGTGGCTAAACAGTTAATGGAAAAAGATCCCCTTGAAGCGCACGCCCGAGATGAACTTGGCATCACCGAAACCAATAGCGCTAACCCCATTCAAGCCGCCTTAGCTTCTGCCGCTTCTTTTTCGATTGGGGCCATACTCCCTGTTATTCTGGTGGTTTTATTACCCTTAGACAAAATGACACTGGCTGAATCGGGCTTTATCATTTCTGCGATTGCAGTGCTATTACTTTCCTTACTGGGCGCAATGGCGGCCAAAGTCGGTGGGTCAAGTATGATTAAAGGTGCCCTTCGTGTTGGCTTCTGGGGCGCAGCGGCCATGGCCGTCACCGCCTATGTCGGCTCTTTGTTTCATGTACCGCTTTGAGTATAATGTCTTATTTATTTTAAACTTTGTAAGGAACGGATAATGGATTTAGAGCAAGCGCGGTTTTTTATGGTTGAACAGCAAATTCGGCCTTGGGAAGTGTTAGACCCCAAAGTATTAGATTTATTTCACGCCATTCCTCGACACGACTTTGTTGCGGAAGACCAGATTAACCTTGCTTACTCGGATATTGAACTCCCTCTGCCTCATGGACAAAATATGCTCCATCCCAAAGTGGAGGCGCGGATGCTACAAGCTTTGGATATTGATGAGGAAGAATCTGTTTTGGAAATTGGTACCGGTAGCGGCTTTGGCACGGCCCTCTTAGCCAGCCTAGCGAAAACGGTCACCACTGTTGAGCTCTATCCAGAGCTACAAGCCACCGCCAAACAGCGATTAGAGCACTTTGCGAATATCGATTATCATATCGGCAATGCGATTAAAGATTGGAATGATGGACAGCAATACGATGCCATTATCCTTACCGGTTCCGTTGCTGAAGTGCCTCAACGTTATTTAGAAAAGCTGAATTTAGGCGGGCGCCTAGTGGTGACCACTGGGGCAGAGCCCATTATGACCTCCCAACTCTATACTCGAATCAGTTATGATGAATGGGATCAAGAGGACCTATTTGAAACCGTGATGACTCCTCTTATAGATGCAGAGCCCAAAGAGACCTTTATCTTTTAAAGAGACATTGTGTCAAGATTGTTGTGTCCTGCTAAAATTTTAGCAGGACTGATACCCGACCTAATGCTATTGTTTTATGCGCCCCATTTTCCCAAACGCAATAAAACGCAGGGCAAAATAAGCCCCAAAAATACTTAACAACACCATCAAAATTGGCAGCTGTTTCCATTTGGCAAAGAAAGTTTCACCTTCATAAGGCTGAACTTGACCTTTTAAAACGCCAAATTGATAGGGAGGTATTTGCTGTTTAATCTGACCTTTAATATCCACTATCGCCGTAAGACCGGTATTCGTGGCTCGCGCAAATTCGCGTCCCAATTCCAAAGCCCGCATCTGCACCTCTTGCAACTGCTGCGCAGGTTCTAAAGTGTGCGCAAACCAGGCATCATTGCTGATGGTAATCATCAATTCCGCTGGGGGGATTAATTCCGCCAACTCCTCTCCAAAAGCTGTTTCGTAACAGATCGACAACCCGACTTCATGGCCTGCCAACTTCATCGTCTTCGGCGGATAAGCCCCTTTGGTAAATTGAGAAAAGGGAATATCAAACAGCTGAGTTAAGGCATAAAAGGCGTCACTCAGGGGAAAGTATTCACTAAAGGGAACCAGATGGTGCTTACGGTACTCTTGTGCTGGATGATGAAAATTCACAATGGCATTATAGTAATGAATATGATCCGCTTCTCGGGTAATAATGCCAGCAATAATATCGGTCTCCAACAGCTGCGCATCTTGAATAAACTGTTTCAACGCCCCCTTGGCCACCACATCATAATAAGCCGGCACGGCGGTCTCCGGCCAAACGACAATATCGGCATCCAAATTCTGTTTAGTGGCTGTCACATACTTTTTTAAGGTTGGGAAAAAGGCCTGGTTCTCCCACTTTTGGTCTTGTGGAATATTGCCCTGAACCAAAGCCACTTTGATCGGTTCGCCTTTCGGCTTCACCCACTGCACCTCTTGCAAAGCCGAGCCCCCCAGCCAAATAACGGCCATAATCAAGCTCGCGCCAGTCCAGGCCTGACGTGTGATCATCCACAAAATTGCCCCCGCAGAGATCGCCAACACCCAGCTGACACCCAGCACACCAAAAACTGGGGCATAGCCATCCAACCAGGTGCCCACATGAGACGTCCCAAAAATTAAAAAAGGGAACCCCCCAAACAGCGTAGAGCGCAACCACTCAACTAAAACCCAAACTGCAGGAAACAGCACCACATAAGAAATACTGGTCAATCTAGGATGATAAAACGCCCTGGCTAAAGCGCCTGCCAAACCCATATAAAGCGAGAGAAAAAGAATAAAAATCAGTGTCGCTAAAATCGCTAAAGGCAAAGCGACATGCGAATAAATATAGATGCTCGAAAAGAGCCAACTGACACCCAAACCGAACAGTCCCAAGCCAAACCATAACCCAATTTTAAACGCCTGTTTCGCCGTCTCAGCTTGCCCCCACAACCAAAACAGTCCAATCAAACTGAGTAACGCTGCGGGCGCAAATTCAAAGGGTGCAAAGGCAAGGACCGCAAAGCCCCCTAAGGCAAAAGCTTTCCCTTCTGCGCGCTTGGGATTAAACAGGGAAAAAAAACGGCTTAACCCTCCGCGCTTGTCTTTCGAGGGACGTCTTTGACGCAGTCGTTCTGCAGGAAGGTTCACGATTGCGCCTCAGGCTGGGTTTCTAGAGGCTGTACTTTAAACAGCTCTGCCCGTCTTTGATCCGCTTTGAGGACTTCAATATTAAATTGCGCTAGCTTGAGCTGTTCACCTTTTTGTGGAATATGTCCTAACTGCTTGGCCACCCATCCGCCCAGTGTTTCGACATGTTCATCTTTTAATTGCACATGAAAGAACGCATTAAACACCTCTAAAGGGGTCGTCGCTTGCACCTGATAGCCCCCTTGATGATATCTCTGAATATATTCATTTTCATCATCGTGCTCATCTTCAATTTCACCGACAATCTGCTCTAACACATCTTCAATCGTCACTAGACCCGCCACTGCGCCATACTCATCCACCACAATGGCCATATGATTCCGGCTCGCTTTAAACTCTCTGAGTAAAACATTCAAGCGTTTACTTTCAGGTACGAGCATCGGCGCGCGATAAATGGCTTTTAAATCTTCTTCGCTCTGCAAGGTATTTTTCACGACCGCTCGCAACACATCTTTGGCCAACAGAACGCCCACCACTTCATCCCGTGCTTCGTTTAACACTGGATACCGAGAATGAGAACTGTCCAACATCACTGCCAACACCTCATCCAGCGGCTGGGATTCCTCTAAAAACACCATCTGCGCTCGGGAAACCATCACCTCACGCACGCGTGTTTGTGAAACTTCCAATACCCCTTCAATCATCTGGAGCGCATCCCGATCAATGACCTGATCGACTTCTGCGGTTTTTAATATCTCAATCAAATCTTGGAGACACTTAGGCCTGCCTGAAAATTTTTTACAGATTTTTTGCAACCAGTTTAGGCGACTTTTTTCGTCACTCATGGGGGGTAGACGCTCCTTTGAGTAAATAGGGATTTTCAAAACCGAGCTGAGATAAGATCTGTATTTCCAGTGCTTCCATCTGTTCGGCTTCCGCTTCTGTCATATGATCCAGCTCTTGCAGATGGAGCATGCCATGCACCACCATATGCGCCCAATGGGCGGTTAAAGATTTCTGTTGACTGTGCGCTTCTTGCGCCACCACCTCGGCGCAGACCACCAAATCCCCTAAATAAGGTACTGGCTCTGCCAACCCGACAGGCTGCTCAAAAGGAAAAGAGAGCACATTGGTGGGACGGTCTTTTTGTCGATAGGTGCGATTCAAAGTTTGAATTTCATTCGGATCGACAATTCTGAGCGTCACTTGCCAATCCGATGGTTGATTTTCAGGTAAGAGTGCGGCCTGCCCCCATTGCTGTGCTTGCTCAAAAGTGGGGATGGGTTGTGGCTCAATCGCCCACTGCATTTCCAGTTCAATCATTCACTGTTCCCTGTCTGCTGGACGTGACTTTCATAACGTTTTTGCCGATCTTGAGCCGCTCTTTTATCAAACGCATCATACGCTTGCACAATCTTCTGTACCAATGAATGGCGAACCACATCTTTTGCTTGGAAAAAAGTAAAGCCGATATCTGGCACCCCTTCCAGCACTTCAATTGCATGCCGCAAACCTGACTTTTGCTGCCTGGGAAGATCGCACTGCGTAATATCCCCCGTAATCACCGCTTTTGACCCAAAACCGATACGGGTTAAGAACATTTTCATCTGTTCTGTGGTGGTATTTTGCGCCTCATCCAACAACACAAAAGATTCATTTAGCGTGCGTCCGCGCATAAAGGCTAGAGGCGCGATTTCAATCACATTTTTCTCAATCAAACGCTCCACATTTTCAAATCCCAGCATCTCAAATAGCGCATCAAACAGCGGCCGTAGATAAGGATCCACTTTTTGACTGAGGTCTCCAGGTAAAAAGCCCAACTTTTCCCCCGCTTCCACTGCAGGGCGGGTCAAAATAATGCGCCGCACGGTTTCATTTTCCAATGCTTGCACCGCACACGCCACTGCCAGATAGGTTTTCCCCGTTCCGGCAGGTCCAATGCCAAAATTGATGTCATGCTTTTGAATGGTTTCAATATATTGAGATTGATTAGGGTTGCGCGTTTTTAATACCTTACGGCGCAGCTTAAGTATTTTCTGCTGCTGCGAGGCCGGTAGCGCTTCATCAAATCCCAAGGTATGCAATCTAAGATGCACCTGGTCAGGCGTCAAGGTTTCTTGTTGCGCCATTTGATACAGATCCAACAGCACCTGTTCAGCGGTGACCAAGCGCTCTGCCAAGCCGGTCACATGAAAGTCAAAGCCCAAATTATTGATTTCGACTCCAAGCCGAAGCTCTAATTGAGACAGATGCTCATTGTGCCAACCACACAGATTCTGTAAGGCTTCATTATTCTCTGGCGTGAGTTTAAAGTGGATACGATGCAGCGTAGTCAAAGAAAACAATTCTCCTAAACGGCGTAATATTGACGAGGGGCAAAACGGTCTGCCTCAGGCGTGGCGACCAGTTTACCTTTTAATGAATTAG
This sequence comes from Galenea microaerophila, assembly GCF_054657255.1. Classification (NCBI taxonomy): domain Bacteria; kingdom Pseudomonadati; phylum Pseudomonadota; class Gammaproteobacteria; order Thiotrichales; family Piscirickettsiaceae; genus Galenea; species Galenea microaerophila. The sequence goes on along the minus strand of NZ_BAAHWZ010000001.1, from coordinate 130,493 downwards.
TATAAGCGTCTGTAATCTCAACCTCCACAAACTGACCAATTAAATCCGGAGCGCCTTTAAAGTTCACCACACGATTACACTCAGTGCGCCCTGAAACCTCTTCAAAATCATTGCGCGACAGTCTTTCCACCAAAACTTTTTGCGTGGTTCCAACCAAAGAGCGACTAATGGCCTGAGTCTGCTCGTTCAACAGCTGCTGCAATCGATGCAAGCGGCGCTTCTTCTTATGCGCATCCACATCATCCGGCAAACTGGCCGCTGGGGTGCCAGGGCGAGGACTGTAAATAAAACTAAATGAACGGTCGTATTCCAACTCCTCCACCAGTGCCAGCGTCTGATTAAAATCATCACACGTCTCCCCGGGAAAACCAACAATAAAATCTCCCGACAGGCGTAAATTGGGGCGCAGAGCCCGAATTTTACGAATAATGGATTTATATTCCACCACCATATGGTTACGTTTCATCAACGCCAAAATGCGGTCAGACCCAGATTGAATCGGCAAGTGTAGATGAGAAGCCAACTCAGGAATCTCAGCATAGCAGTCGATAATGCTTTGCGTCATCTCCATGGGGTGTGAAGTGGTAAAACGAATGCGATCAATGCCTTCCACAGCGGCCACCGCATGTAATAACACCGCCAAATCTGCGATGTCTCCATCTGCCATTTCACCCCGATAAGCGTTCACATTCTGCCCCAACAGGTTAATTTCCCGCACCCCTTGCGCCGCCAGCTGTTTCACCTCTTGCATCACATCTTCAAAGGGACGACTGAACTCCTCTCCACGTGTATAGGGCACCACACAAAAAGTGCAGTATTTAGAGCACCCTTCCATAATTGAAACAAACGCCGAGACGCCATTGGATTCCGCCGGGGGTAAACGATCAAACTTTTCAATTTCTGGGAACGAAATATCCATCACCGCCCGTTTTTTGATTTTTTTATCTTCACTATTTTGGTGGCGCAAATCTAAAGCTTCATCAATCAGAGCGGGCAGACGGTGCAGTGTTTGTGGGCCAAAAATCACATCGACCACCGGTGCCCGTTTACGAATCTCTTCCCCCTCTTGCGAAGCCACACATCCGCCTACAGCAATAATACGATTGGGCTTTTCCGCTTTCCACTTTTTCCAGCGTCCTAATTCATCAAACACCTTTTCCTGCGCCTTTTCGCGTATAGAGCAAGTGTTCAAAATTAATACATCCGCTTCCTCTGGCATCTCCACCAGATTTAAACCATGGGTTCTTTTCAGTAACTGCACCATCTTGTCAGAATCATATTCATTCATCTGACAACCATAGGTTTTCATGATCAGACCACCGTCAAATACTGCACTCATATCCAATTGAATCCATTTCAAAATTAAGTCACTATTATATCAAAGCTCATTCAACACTTCTGCAACAACGCACTTTACTTTCTAAAACAGTTATAGTTAAATGGCTTGAGCCCAATAGTTCGGAGCGATTTATGATTTTGGTCATTGATGATGATGCCTCCATTCGTGAAACCTTAGCTTTAACCTTAGAATCCCACGACTACTCGGTACTCACCGCTTCCAATGCACAAGAGGCCATTCAACAGCTCATCCATCACGCAACAGACATCACAGTCGTCATACTAGATATGGGCATGCCACCGCATGAACATACCCCTGAAGAAGGCTTAAAAGTTTTAGATAAAATAACGGAAGCGGCCTTAGCGTGCAAAGTCATCGTATTAACAGGCCAAGAGGCTGAAACCACCGCCTACCAAGCCATCAAACATGGCGCTTTTGACTTCCTATCCAAACCCATTACCGCTGACCAACTCCTGGCTGCTGTCAAACGCGCAGAACTCTTCTACCAACAAACCCAAAAACTCAAACAGCAAGAAGGCATTCAAAAAGTCGCGCTCGATTTACCCTTAGGCGAAGGGGTCAAATCTGCCCGCAATCAAGCTGAATATAAGTTGCTCAAACAGGTGCTCAATGACACCCAATTCAATGTGCATGAAGCGGCAAGACGCCTCAATCTTAAGCGAGAAAACGTCTACTATTTAATCAAAAAATACCATATTCAACGCGAGGAGGAATAAGTGCTCGCTAACCTTGAATGGAAAGAACTGCTCCCCATTGGCTTTGTGCTTTTGGGCATCACGCTTTTTTTTGCCGCACTCTATCAACGACACCAAGCGCAAAAACTGAAAAAAATTTTAAACGAACTCTATCAACTCAATCAGCAAGCGAGCCATGACGCCTTAACCTTTTTAAATCAAGTGTGGCCGATATTACAGAAATATGGCTTTAAAAGCCTCACCATCGATCTCAGTTGGTATGATGAACCCTATCATCAACATTTTGGCGAAAACGGCCCACAAACTTATCATATCCCCCTCAAAGAGGGCGCCATTCAGGGTGACATCACCCTAACAACCGCACCGCTTCGCAATGAAGAAAAATTATGCGCCGAAACCGTGGTGCAGACGCTGCAAATGATTATCCAATCCAATATCAGCGCTCAAGTGGCCCAAGTCCTCCTCAGCCAAAAGCGTTTAGAAGATTATCAACTCTTTATTCAACACGACACCAAAAATCTTGCGCAGTTTATTGAACTCCTCTCATCACTGGTCAAAAATGCAGACACCGATTCAGCTAAAATCAAACTGGTTGAACGCCTGAAAAACATGCTTCCTGCCATACTGCATCGTGCCCAACGCATTACCTCGCCTGTGCGCTCAACAGGCGCCCATCTGCTCCAACAAACCCCCATAGCGCTCGCTGATTTTATTCAACACCATTGCCAGGCACTCGAGCTAGAGTGTCAAATCAAAGGCGACATTCATCTTCAAGCGCCCAAAGAGCTGCTGGAAGTCGTTTTTCAAAATGTGCTCGATAATTTTAAACGACACACGCAAAATCCTACCGTCAATATTGAAATTGAGTCAACAGAAGGGCAAGTTTTGATTAAATTCATGCAAAACCAACCCTTCACGCAAAAAGTGGAATCCTTTAGAATGTTTCAACCCTTCTGGACCACCAGCGAGAGTGGTTTAGGACTGGGGCTTTTTATTGCCCGAGAATCTTTGAAAAAAATTAATGGCTCAATCGAATTCATCACTCAAGGCTCAATGCAAGGGTTTCAAATCCAAATACCGAAAAAAATCTCGTTGTAAAAAATTTTTACTCTTTTTATTCAAAATCCCCTCCCTATAATAATAATTGAACGTTCGGGGTGGCCTGAACAATTCAGTCAATGAAATGGAGGATCGAAAGATGTCTATACAAAAACAAAAAGGGTTTACCTTGGTCGAAATTGCCATTGTATTGGTCATTATTGGGTTACTTTTGGGCGGTGTGCTTAAAGGTCAAGAGTTGATTAAGAGTGCAAAAGTTAAGTCAGAGATGCAACAAATAGATGGCATTACTGCCGCGATTAATACTTATCAAGATCGTTTTGGCTATCTACCTGGAGATGATCCAGGAGCTAGCAATCGTTTAGGTACAGACCCCAATCATGATGGTAATGGAAATGGCACCTTTAGCAATGCTGAAGGTAATCAATATATTTGGGAACATATGGCGGCAGCTGGGCTATTAGGTGGATATCAAGCAGCCCCTAATGGTCGTTTATTAAATAAATATGGCATGCAAACATATGTCAGAACCAATTTTGCTGGGCTATCTGGCACGGTGGTTTGCACACTTCTTCCTAATGAAGTTGCCAGAGAAATCGATCAAAAACGAGATGATGGCAATGGAGCCACAGGTTCTATGAGAAGAGATGATCAAACAGATTACCCAACAACAGCTGGTAACTCTTGGATCTGTGTTTCTGCTAGCTAATTCATAAAATAAGCAAATGCTTTCAAAACCACCCTTCGGGGTGGTTTTTTATTTCTTTCCAAACACAAGTAACCGCCGTAAATGTGAAAAGGTGCGATGCTCTATAAAACTTCCAATATTAGATTTTGGTTAGAAAACAGGTCTCGCATACCACACTTCCTATGGCCATAAAAAGTCAAAACCGATCAAGAATCGGCTTATCTGGTCAGTGCCGTAGTCATAGATCGGCGACTACAACCACAAAATTCCTTACAGCAAGCCTATATCACTCCAGAAAAATTTGAACCGTTGAGAAAAGAATTGGCGAAAACTAAAGAGAAAGGTCTAGGCATAAAAAAGTGATGACACTTTATTGTGTCAGTCAGCTCTGGCCTATTAAGCATTTGCTTGTAATACTAGGCAGTCTCCCCACTGTCGCTACGGATGTGTATAGGTGCGATAAATGTTAGCGGTGTGGCGTGTACAGTCAAGAAAGGCTAGCGTTTGCGCAATAACAGACTCGATAATATTTCTAGACAAGTATTATTAAAAGATGGCTTGGATCATTTTAACCCTTTAGCGGAAAGCCAGCTTGAACCTTAAGCGTCCAAGCTGGGTGTATAATTTAAGATTAAACAGTTATTTAATGGGAGTGGAAACCAAAAGGGAAATAAAGCTTTCAGGTGCCTCAGTTATGCCACCAGTTATACCACCAGTCATTTCCGTCATTTCCGTCATTTCCGTCATTTCCGTTATTTCCGTTATTTCCGTTATTTCCGTTATTTCCGTTATTTCCGTTATTTCCGTTATTTCCGTTATTTCCGTTATTTCCGTTATTTCCGTTATTTCCGTTGTTTCCGTTGTTTCCGTTGTTTCCGTTGTTTCCGTTGTTTCCGTTGTTTCCGTTGTTTCCGTTGTTTCCGTTGTTTCCGTTGTTTCCGTTGTTTCCGTTGTTTCCGTTGTTTCCGTTGTTTCCATTATTTCCGTGGTTTCCGTGGTTTCCGTTGTTCCACCACTTATTACAGTTGCGCCGCCAATCGCTCCAGCTGCTCCAGTTGCTCAAATCATCGCAGTTCTTACCATTGTCTCCGTTGTTGTCTCCGCCTGTCCCCCCATTCGAGCTTTCGAAACCGTTAGATAAACTCACACCTGAAGCAATCGCTTTTTGTTTAATTTCATAACCAGTGATGCCAACAATCTCATCATCAAAAAAGTTTGTCACTTCACCATGGTAAGTGCCTTTGACATAATATTGATTGGTATCACAGTTTTGCTTCTCTTTTGCACCACTAATGCTATTACAGTTATGAATCTGCTGATAACCATCCTGATTAAAGGCGACCAAAACAACAGAAGCTTGATCTAAAGCCACATTTAAACCTGAACTGCAATCATCCACATCATCACAAATGGTATAATCCCCAGTGCTAGGCGCTGAAGCGGTAGGCGGTGTTTGCAGCGTAAAGTTAGGCGCATTGACAGCACAGAAATAGTTTGCTGAATGCTGACTCTCCCCCGTTGGATCATTGTCATAACATATTTTTTGCGCATCCGTTGTCTCAGTATTAATCGCATAACGAATTTTATTGTGATAACTATCGGTCACATTCGCCAAACTGAGTCCGATATTCTCAAAAGGGACCTCACCCACAACGGTTAAACATTTTTTAGGGTTTGTGCTATCTCTATCTTCCCGACCATCATGATCGCCATCGGCACAAGGCAAATACCCATTGACCACAACAAAGTTTAATAAAGCTTCTTTAATACTTATCAGTTTTTCCTGACTTTCTTTAAGCTTAACGCTCTTTCTCTGCTCTGAAAGCGTTATCATTGAAGCCCCGATAAATAGCCCTATAATCACCAATACCACTGCGATTTCGACTAAAGTAAACCCTTTCTCTAACCGTTTCATGCCTTACCTCTTAATATTTGGGATAACCCGCTTCAATGGCCGCTTGTTTAACTTCTCTTAATGTAATGCCGACTAAATAATCATCAATCGCTTTATGCCCATCGATAAAGGTTGTATTGTTATCACAATTCTCTCGTTCATCAGACGTTAAACTCAATGGGCAACTGGGTGTGTTCGCATTCACGCTCCCCCATGTCATCAAACCATTCCTCCCAAAAGAGACGACAACCGCGACCACTACCTCTTGCAGCGTATCGCCTTGAGGACTCTTAATAGTTAAATTTTTAAAGCCATCGTTTTCTGACGAAACCGGTCTGGTACTCGTATGAAAATAAGGGGGCGCGTTTAGATTCGGTCTCGGATCCGGTTGCGAAGCTGGATCATTTGGATCCTCAGGAACATCACATAAGCTACCACACACATCACTACATCCACGGCAATAGTAAAGGTGGGTATCTGGACACATGGCAAAATCTGAATCTTTGGTACGCGGCACGCCACTGGCAGTAATCGCACCAAATACACTGGCCGATTGACAAATATCTGTCACTCGGTCGCGATCTTCGGCACGTGCATTGACTCGATAGTAGAAAGGAGATCCCCATGCATCTTCACCATCAATCCCCAAAGTGCGCGCTGGCAGACGCCCCTGTCTTGAGCGACAGGCACCATCAGAGTTGCGATTTTCCAAACCATCCCCATCTGTATCAGGGCAAGGCAAAAAACCGTTGGATTTGACAAAAGTCAGCATCACCTCATGAATGTGATCCAGTTGTTCACGTGTTTTATTCACTTTGCCAAGCGTATATTGCTGACCATATAAATACGTGCCCCCTGATATCAGCAATCCAATAATTACCAGCGCAATCGCAACCTCAATTAAGGTAAAGCCTTTTATCTTATTCATCAGCATCCTCCCAAATAGCTACGCCAACTACTGCCGGTCGGATTATTTGCAGCATCATAATCATTAAACCAAAATTTCTCGGATGCATCCGTATTACAAAGATCTGGTTTTAAGTTTTCAACATGCCGTTGCACGATATTCGCCCATTCACTTGCTGTAATGCCAACAATCAAGTCATTGATGCCTGGATTAGCGTCAGTCTTAGAAAAAAAGTCGGTATCGCCATCATTATTATCCGCATCCAGTCCATCTGGCGCATAGATAATTAAAGCCACATAATTTTTTCCATCTTGATTTAAGTGCAGGCTTGGCGCAGGCGTGATTGCGGGATTGAGCGGCGCGTAGCGTTTTGTTGTACTATTATTGTAACTGCTGTTTTGTATGGCAAAACGCTGATCTAAAACAAAATAGTACTGTTTTGCGCGCTCTCCAAAATAAAAATGACGGTTGGAAATATGCTGCGGCAAATAGTGCGGATGATAATCTCCAGCGGTAAAACTACAGTGTATTTCGCCATCTCCAACTGTATCCCAACAGGGGAGATAACCTGGTCCCGGTACCTTTTCTACAGGATTCAATGGCGGAGGACTTTTTTTGTTTTTAGCTTGCATAATGGTCGGCGTCATTGTCGCATAGATTAACAGCGTCTTTTTGATCTTCTCCATCTGCCCCAAACGGTCTTGCATAACCGCATGCGCCCTTCTGGCATTCAAATTGACCGAACCCGATGAGAACCAAACGGCCGCGCCGACCACCAGAAGAATCAGCGTGACCATCAAGATATACCCATTTTGTCGTTCTGCCCGTCGCGCCATCTCGTAAATCTCACTGTTATCGCAAATAAAACCAATTATATGCGCTCGTGACAAAAACTAAAGAGTAAAATCAATTTACTCTTTATGCATGGCCTGTAAAAAAATGAATAATGGTATAATCTCCTTTTCCTATCCAAGAGATGCTTATGCTTGAAGAGATTGTTATTCGCGGAGCCCGAACGCATAATTTAAAAAACATTGATGTCACCCTACCGCGCGATAAACTGATTGTGATCACCGGGCTTTCCGGCTCTGGGAAATCCTCTTTAGCCTTTGACACCATCTATGCTGAAGGACAGCGTCGCTATGTCGAATCTTTGTCCGCCTATGCACGCCAATTCCTTTCGGTGATGGAAAAGCCTGATGTGGATCATATTGAAGGGCTTTCACCTGCGATCTCTATTGAACAAAAATCCACTTCTCACAACCCACGCTCCACTGTAGGGACAGTCACTGAGATTTATGACTATTTACGCCTGCTTTTTGCCCGCACCGGCACCCCCCGCTGCCCAACGCACGGTACAGATTTAAAAGCTCAAACGGTCAGCGAAATGGTCGATCGAACCTTGGAGCTGCCTGAAGGCACCAAAGCTTTATTGGTTGCACCAATTGTGCAAGACAAAAAAGGCACGCATCAAACACTCCTACAAGAGTTGCAAGCACAAGGCTTTTTACGGGCGCGCATTGATGGCGAGTTGCAAGAGCTGGATCAAGCCATTGAGCTAGATAAAAATCGGAAACATACCATCGAGGTGGTGGTCGATCGCTTTAAAGTCCGCGCGGATTTAAAGCAGCGACTTGCCGAATCCTTCGAAACCGCACTAAACTTAGCTTCCGGCATTGCCAAAGTCATCCCCATGGATGAATCGGACCACTTTGAACTGCTGTTTTCAGAAAAGTTTGCCTGCCCGCAATGCGGTTACAGCATCAGTGAACTCGAGCCGCGTATTTTCTCCTTTAATAACCCTCAAGGCGCTTGCCCTGCTTGTGATGGATTGGGCATCAAAGAGACTTTTGAGCCAAACAAAGTGGTGGTTCATCCTGAACTCAGCCTCGCAGGCGGTGCGATTCGCGGCTGGGATCGTCGCCATAAATATTATTATGACATTCTCAAAGCGGTGGCCGACCATTATGGCTTTGATATGGAAACTCCTTGGGCGCAATTGGATCCGAAATACCAAAAAATTATTCTGTTTGGCTCTGGAAATGAAAAACTGCCGTTGCCGCATGGCCGCTATGCAGATATTCGCCGTTTTGAAGGCATTTTGCCCAATATGGAACGCCGCTATGCGGAAACCGACAGCAAAACGGTACGCGATGAACTGGATAAATATCGCATCACCCAAGTGTGCCAGAGCTGTGAGGGCACTCGGCTCAATGAAGCTGCACGCAATGTTTTTGTTGCCGATAAAAGTCTGCCAGAATTAACCCATCTGCCGGTGGGGACGCTACACCAATTTTTCAGTCAATTACAATTAACGGGCGCTAAAGGCAAAATTGCTGAAAAAATCATTAAAGAGATTCATCAGCGCTTAAGCTTTTTGGTCAATGTGGGTTTAAATTACCTCACTTTAGATCGCAGTGCGGACACCCTTTCCGGGGGTGAGGCGCAGCGCATTCGGCTCGCTTCGCAAATTGGTGCGGGGTTGGTGGGCGTGATGTATGTGTTAGATGAACCTTCCATTGGCCTGCACCAACGCGATAATGATCGCTTACTGAGCACACTCACCCATTTGCGGGATTTAGGCAATACAGTCATTGTCGTAGAACATGATGAAGATGCGATTCGTGCCGCCGACTTTGTACTGGATATTGGACCCGGTGCAGGCGTTCACGGTGGTCGGGTTATGGCGGCAGGCACCCCAGACGAAGTCGCAGCTAACCCCAAATCTTTAACGGGACAATATATCAGCGGTCAGCGCACCATTCCCATTCCGCAAAAACGGCTCAAACCATCCGACAAGTGGCTGAAAATTATCGGTGCATCGGGTAATAATTTAAAAAATGTGACGCTAGAGATTCCTGCCGGCCTCTTAACTTGTGTGACTGGCGTCTCTGGCTCAGGCAAATCCACCTTAATTAATGCCACCCTTTCCAAAGTGGCGGCCAATGCACTCAATGGCGCTGAACAAACCCCTGCCCCTTATCAAAAAGTCACCGGTTTAGAACATTTTGATAAAGCGGTCAATATTGATCAAAGTGCCATCGGCCGCACACCACGTTCCAATCCAGCCACTTACACGGGGCTTTTTACCCCCATCCGTGAACTGATGGCCGCCACCCCTGAAGCGAGATCAAGGGGCTATACCCCAGGGCGCTTTAGCTTTAATGTAAAAGGCGGACGATGTGAAGCCTGCAAAGGGGATGGCGTGGTGAAGGTAGAGATGCATTTCTTGCCGGATATTTATGTTCCTTGTGATGTCTGCAAAGGTGCGCGTTACAATCGAGAAACCCTACAAGTGCAGTATAAAGGCAAAAATATTCATGAAATCTTGGAAATGACCGTGGAAGATGCACGCGCCTTCTTTGATGCCATTCCAGTAATTGCCCGTAAACTGCAAACTTTAATCGATGTCGGCCTGGGCTATATCAAATTGGGACAAAGTGCCACCACCCTTTCCGGGGGGGAGGCGCAGCGCATTAAGCTGGCCAAAGAGCTTTCAAAAAAAGACACTGGTAACACCCTCTATATTTTAGATGAACCCACCACCGGTCTGCATTTTCATGATATTGACCTGCTACTGAAAGTGATTCGGCACCTGCGAGACCAAGGCAATACCATTGTGATTATTGAACATAATTTAGATGTGATTAAAACCGCAGATTGGATTGTGGACTTAGGCCCTGAAGGCGGCTCTGGTGGCGGTGAGATTATTGCCACCGGCACACCTGAAGCGGTCAGTCAAAACCCCATTTCTCATACAGGGCGTTACCTCAAACCGATTCTAGAAAAAGCGCAATATGGCGAAAATATTGACTGAAGTCTTACCTTTAAAAGGTTGGGCTTTTTATAGCGGTCGCGCCTTATGGGAAGAAGGGAAAATCAACCTACAGAGCCCTCTTCAGATTGAAGCCGAGCCGGACAACCCTTATGATCGCTACGCGGTCATGGTTTTTTTGCAAACCTATCATGAAAAAGGAGATCCCATCCAAGTGCTGATGGGCTATCTCCCTAGAACAGAAGCTGCTCGATTCCAATTTCTGCTGTTACATAAACAAATACAACTAATTACATTCAAAAAAATTAAGGGCGAGCCCCCCTACCACCTTGATCTCCAAATCCACTACCACTTTCCCTGGTGGTTAAAAGGCTACTTTCCCATCTGGAAATATTTTCATCCGCAACATAAGCAGCTTAAAGTTAATCGGTATGATGAAAATCGACAACTAGAAAACAAACCCTAAATTTTGTATGCTTGCATAGTCGCTAAAAAGTTATAAGGAAACAGATGATTTATATTGATGCAGTGATTGCTATGTGGAAAGATCCGGTCTCCACACAGAAAGACAAATTAAAAAGTCTCTTTTGGCTGGCTAAAAAATATCGCTGGGTCAAAGCACTGCATGTCGCCTTTGAACAACAGGGCAATCTGCAATCTTTAAAAGACCACGGATACTTATATTTTATCTTTAAACGCATGTATGTTTTTATGCATAAAGACTCCCGTCAAATTTTAATTGATACGGATAACCATAGTCTTATTCCCAGTATTGTTGAACATTACCGCTTACTTAATGAGCATCTCACTTCTGAAAATATCCATCAATTAACGCGAGGAGGCATTTGCCTCTTTCAAACCCAGTGGGACGAAAATCTTAAAGTTGAAGTCAAACTCTTAAATATTCATCGAAATCGTAGAGAAGGCTTAACGACGATTGCACTCTATATGAATCATACGCCTCTTTACTATATGAATTTTCTTTTGGATCAAAATGCCGTCTATATCGCAGGTGTACAAGGGGGCAAAGACACGCTAGCACTCGCACGCACATTTACCCAAAAGACACAAGGCATCCCACCCCATAAATACCTCTTTATTGCGCTTGCCGCCTTAATGGATGCATGGGGGATGAAAGAAATTTTTGGCATTCGCCATGAAAAGCATGTGTTTCAAGGTGAAGAAAAAACCAAATATAAGTTGGAAAAGTTTAATTACAATGCTTTTTGGCAAGAGTTAATTGAAGCAGAACCTTTTGATGACTATTGGTTTAAAGTGGCCTTGCCGCTCAAAAGAAAAGACTTATCAGAAGTCAATGCCAAAAAAAGAGGTAAACTGAAAAAGCGATACCCTTTTATGGATGAATTAGAGAACGGCATACGGAATTTTGTACACCATGGCTAATCAATTAATATTATTTGCCGCCAGCCGAGATCAACTCAATTATTTTGAAGACGTCGCTCGTCACGTTCATCTTCCTGGAAAAGAGATATCAGTCATTAAATATTCAAAAATTCCTGGTGCCTTGCTATCGATGATTAAACTTCTATCACCTTTACCCACTCATGTAAAAACCGCTTTACAACAACAAGTCGACATCTTACGAAATCGAAAACAAGCCAGTCAAAAAGGACAAAATAAGCCGTTTTGGTTTTGGAAGCTGTTTACTGCAATCGAATCTATTCGCGCCAAATATCTCTATATTCGTTATTCTCAATGGCTAGCGGACAAGCCAGATACGCTGTTAGGCATTTGGAATGGTAAAAAATTTCGCCAAGCCATTTTAGTGATTGCCGCTCAAGAACAGCGTACACCGATGATTTATTTTGAAACCGGCCCGCTTCCCGGTTATTCAGTTGTCGATCCTGAGGGCGTCGATTTTTATGCGGCCATCCCAAGAGAGATTGATTTCTATAAAAATTATCCATGCCACCTCAGCCAAACCGACCGGATTCATTTTACCCCCCTACCCAAAACCAAGGATCTACCGGACCACTATATTTTCATTCCTTTTCAAGTAGTGGAAGATAGTAATATCTATTTACACTCCCCTTGGATTAAAGACATGCGCGCTTTATATGCTGAAATTGAGGCGCTTGCTGAGCAGTTTCCACAGCAACACTTTGTGATTAAGCCACACCCCGCTTGCCCTGAAGATTACTCTGACTTGATGCATAAAAATCACCCACAGATTCATTTTTTGTTGAATCACCCCACAACAGAGTTGGTGCAACATGCAGATGCGGTCATCACCGTCAACTCAACGGTCGGCATGGAAGCGTTAATTGCTCATAAAAAGGTGATTGTTTTAGGGCAGGCCATCTATGGATTTGAAGGTTTAACACAACCCGTGACCAATCGAGCACAGCTTGTCTCGGCCTTAAAATCGCTCAATGAGTGGTCATTAGATGAAGCAGCCATTGATCATTTTCTGTGTTATTTGCAACAAGACTACGCCATTCCAGGGGATGCTATGCGCGCGCCATCGACGGAACACTGGAAAGTACTTGCTAAAAAACTGACGCTCTGCCTAGAAGGACGTCCTTATCAAGCGATTGGTCTATGATGATGCAAAAAACGCTCTACATGCCTTCCACCCCCTTGAATTTATTGGTCAGTGTCGCCCATGCTCTGCACTTTAAGACTCAACAGACTGCTCAACTCTGGCTGATCGATCAAAAACCGAGTGCAGCCCCTTACCTAGAAGCCCTAAAAACCTGGCATGACTCCCCCTTTGAACAGGTAGAAATAAGTTATCAAGCGTCGAAAGGGCACAACAAATATACCCATCGAAAACAGCTCTTTCGGCAACTCAATCAACAGCTACACACTTTTTTACCTCACCAAGTTGCTGTCGGCAGTGATCGAAGAGTGGAATTCCAATATGTCATGCACCGTCTATCAGAAACTTTAGGACGCCCCGACATTAAAGGCATCTATTTGGATGATGGCCTTTATTCTTATGCAGGACGCCCTTATAAGTGGTACAAAGATGCGATCAATGCCCTCTTAAAAAAAATCGCTTATGGCTTTTGGTGGCAAGAACCGCCCACGGTGGGCGCTTCACCTTGGATTGATGAAGCTTGGCTCTTCCAGCCTCAAAATGCCGTCAGTGCCATCACTCAAAAAAGCGCCCTCCACAAAATAGCTCCCTCCTGGTTTCAGTCCCCCGTTTTAAAGCAGTTCTCGTCCCAAGTTTTAGCCACCTTTCATTTTGATGCAGCTCCCTTAAACGATATCGACATTGTGATCTTTATCCCGCATCCCAACAATATCTCTAAAATGCAAGGCTATGAGAAAGGGTTAATACAATTAGTGAACGCCTTATGTCGCCAAGGGAGCAAAGTAGCCGTAAAATACCATCCACGTATGGAAGAGGAAGATTATTTTTCACTCAAAAAACTCGGGATTCAGAAGATTATCCCTTCACAACTGGCTTCGGAATTTATACTGCCTGCGCTTAAACAGGAGTGCCTTATTGTGGGAGATGTGGGAACCGCCCTGCTCACCGCAAAATGGATCCGTCCTGAACTGCAAGTCTATTCTCTACTTTCAGAAGCTGACCCCTTTCAACAGAAGTTCATCCAACTCATGCAAAAGATGGACATTCATGTCATTCAATCCATTAAAACGCTGATACCATGATGCATCATTTAAACTATTTCCTAAAAATGACCCGTCCAACTCAAGCTTCTGATCGCTTGGTGATGACAATCTTATGCCGCAATGAAGTGGACATTATTGAATATAATATTCGTTTACACAGCGCGCTCGGCGTGGATGCTTTTCTGGTCATGGATAATGGCTCAACAGACGGCACTCGCGAAAAGCTTGAAGCTTTAAAAGCAGAATTTGAATTAACAGTGATTGATGAATCAGGCGTCTATCAACAAGCCAAATGGATGAAACAGCTTGCCATTCAAGCACGTGACACCCTAGGCGCTTCATGGGTGATTAGTAATGATGCCGATGAGTTTTGGATTCCACAAGAAGCGGGGAAAAGTTTAAAAGATTACCTGAGCCATAAAGACTCTGTGATCACCATTAAACGGAGTAATATGCTGCTTACCGAAGCCGCTCTAGCCCCGAGTTACCATTTTACCCAGGCAAAATATCGCGTAGGTTATCCCATCTGCTATGACAAACAAGCTGAATTGGAGGATAAATCTATTTCTATGTTTTTTGCTAATATCAGCCCTAAAGTGATTGTTAACCCTAAAGGCTTTATTAAAATCAGTGGTGGCAATCATCGAGCTAAACATATTGCAAAATGGTTGACTGCACGGCAGGAACCCGGAATTAGGGTTTATCACTACCCCATCCGCTCATGGGCACAATTTGAAGCCAATATTCAGCATCGAAAACAGCTGCTGAAAAAAGGCAATGTCCGCATGGGCAATCACTATCGGCGTTGGGTAAAACTACTGGATGAAGGAAAACTTTATGATGAATTTAAAGGCTTTATCATCAATGCCCAACAAAAAGAAGCCTTATTAAGATTTGGCATCATGAAAGAAGATAATCAACCTAAAAAATTATTTGAGCGCTTTGTGCAAATAAAACGCGAACAATAGAAGGAACCACCTTCTTTACAATTATGACTTTGCTTATTCACAGCATCAATCAAATGCAATCCTCGCAACCAGAAAATGCATTATCAAAATAAACCTTTTTTACTTCTTTTACTTCGCAAACTCTAATACATAAGGGTGTTCAGACAGCCAGGTCAGATATTTTTCGACCCCTTCTGCGACGGTATGAAAAGGGGCATCATAGCCAGCGGCTCTTAATTTAGAGTTATCGGCTTGTGTATAGCTTTGGTAAGCACCTTTCAGGTGTTCTGGGAATTCAATATATTCAATCTCCCCTTTACCATGAAATTGAATCACCGCTTCGGCAATATTTTTAAAAGGCTCTGCCTTGGCAGGCCCTAAATTGAAAATCCCAGATTTTTCAGGGTGCTGCATAAACCAAAGATTCACCTTAACCACATCTTCAATATAGACAAAATCTCGGGTTTGCATCCCTGCATCATAGCCATCATAGGCACCAAATAATTTTAAAGTCTCTCCTTTCAGCAGAGCACGATGCAGTTTAAAGGCCACTGAAGCCATATCGCCTTTATGCTGCTCACGAGGACCATATACATTAAAATAGCGAAATCCAACGACTTGGCTCTGCGCCTTAGGCAAAATTTGACGCACATATTGATCGAATTGGAACTTAGAAAAGCCGTAAACATTAAGAGGTTTTTCATACTGCCGCTCTTCAATAAAAATAGGGCCATCACCATAGACAGACGCGGATGAAGCATATAAAAAAGGAATATTTCGATTCAGGCAGTAGTTGAGTAAGTCTTTGGAATATTCATAATTATTATCCATCATAAACTTACCATCCCACTCGGTGGTTGCAGAGCAAGCGCCTTCATGAAATACACACTCTATTTCAGGCAACCCTTCTTCGGCAAAAATGCGCGCTTGAAAATCTTCTTTATCTAAATAGTCAGCAAAATCACAGTCTTGCAAGTTGATGAATTTTTTCCCATTTTTAAGGTTATCCACGACTAAAATATCTGTTCGACCTTGTTCATTTAAAGCCTTAACAATATTTGAACCAATAAACCCTGCACCGCCTGTGACCACTATCATCGCTTTTCCTTCAATCTCTCAAAAATTATCCCTAGAAACCAGTAAAATATGTGAGACTTTGCATGAGTGGGATGCGAGCTAAAAATGAGAAAAAATTTTTCATATCTAGGCGGGAAACGCAGACAATAGCCAGCTATTGCCAAGTTTTCCAACAACGATAGGGGAAATTTTAGCCATTTTTAGTCGTAGAACCATCTCGTGTAAAGGCCTCATGTACTTATTTTGAACCAAAAAGCTTGCATACTTGTGAATAAAATCAATACGAAAACTGGACGAATTATAGCACACCTCGAAGCGTGGCTGATTGACCACGAGATCTTACGCGTTTTTTATCGCAACTTTTTCAAACTTTCTGATCAAGCTTTTCGCAGCAACCACCCTTCTCCGCGATTTATTCGCAAACTGCATAAAAAATATGGTCTTAAAACCATTATCAGTATGCGAGCTGCGGATAAAACTGGGCAATATCAGCTGGAAAAAGAAGCGTGTGAGCAATTAGGCATTCAATTGATCAATCATAAAATGTCTTCTCGCTCATTTCCAGATGCGGAAGATGTGCTTGAAGCCAAAAAAATTTTACAAACGGCAAAAACCCCTCTCCTAATTCACTGTAAGTCTGGCGCGGACCGAGCGGGACTGATGAGTGTCTTCTATAAACATTTTGTTGAAGGTGAACCCATTCGTGAAGCGGTAAAGCAGTTAAGTATGAAGTATGGTCATTTTCGCTGGGCAGATACCGGTAAACTCGATGTTTTTTTTGATGAATTTTTAAAATTTGAAAAGGCGCATCCCGAAGTCACTTTTGAAGACTGGGTCAAACATCACTATGATAAACAAGCTTTGAATCAACAATTCCACGCCAAAGGGTGGGCCAATATTGTTGTGAATAAAATTTTACATCGGGAATAAGATGCTAGATAAAAAAACGCTCAAGCTCTACCGGCGCTTATTGGGGTATATCAAGCCTTATAAAAAAGTGATTGCCCTCACACTTTTGATGCTGCTCATTATTGCCGCCATGGAGCCTATCACCGCGGCCATTCTAAAAGAGCTGGTGGATCGCAGCCTGATTGAAAAAGATCCTGCCTCTTTTGTACAAGTGCCTTTAATGTTGGCGGGCGTTTTTATTATTAAGGGGCTTGCAGAATATGCGAGCAAAGTCTCCAGTACTTGGCTGGCTGAAAAGGCGATTCTGGATATTCGGGCTGACATGTACCACAAAATGCAATATCTGCCGCTAGAACAATATGACCGCTACAGCACTGGAAAGCTGATGGCCAAAATTACCTATGATGTGCAGCAAGCGAGCAATGCCTTATCGACTGCCTGGGTGGTCATTATTCGAGACAGCCTCACCATTTTGGCCTTACTCGGTTATCTGCTCTATATCTCTTGGCAGCTGACGCTGCTGATGGCGGTTATTGGACCAATTGTCGCCTGGATTATCGACAAAGCCAGCAAACTGATGCGAGATTCGAGTAGAAAAATGCAAAACAATATGGGACAGCTGACCCATCAGATGGAAGAAGGGTTAACCGGCCATCGCGACATTAAAATCTACGGCGCCGAGAACTATGAAGAGCAACGCTTTCAGCAAACGGCCAGCGAACTGTTCAATAATACCTTGCAAGTCACCAAAGTCTCAGCGGCCAACGTTCCCCTTGTACAGGTTTTAGCCGCTATAGCGCTATCGATTATTGTCTATATTGCGATGCAGCTGTCTGCACAAGGCGTTTTTACCCCAGGTGAGCTACTGGCTTATGTCACCGCTATGGCGCTCACTTTTGAGCCCATACGCCGCATCACAAATATTAATGAAACCGTCCAAAAAGGGATGGCGGCCGCACAGAGTATTTTTGAATTATTAGACCTCCCTGAGGAACCCAACTCAGGCCACCTCAAACCCGCACCGATTCAAGGTGAAATTGTGTTTCATCAAGTCACTTTCACTTACCCTAATAGTGACACCCCTGCTTTAAAAGATTTCAGTTTGCGCATTCCCGCGCATCAAACCACCGCCCTCGTTGGACAATCAGGCAGCGGTAAATCGACTTTGGTGAACCTAATTGCCCGCTTCTATGATCCTCAAAAGGGACAAATCACCCTAGACGGCGTGCCGCTACCTGACATTGACCTCAATTATTTAAGAAGTCAAATTGCCTTTGTCAGCCAACATGTCGTCCTGTTTAATGACACCGTTGCAGCCAATATCGCTTATGGTCAGCAGACATTTGACCGTGATAAGATTATTGCAGCGGCCAAAGCGGCACATGCTTGGGAATTTATCGAAAAACTGCCACAAGGGCTCGATACACCGATCGGTAACAATGGCAGTTTACTTTCAGGCGGACAACGGCAGCGTATTGCCATTGCGCGCGCTTTTTTGAAAAACGCACCGATTTTAATTTTTGACGAAGCGACCTCCGCACTGGATAATCAATCTGAAGCTAAAATTCAGAAGGCGATGGAAACCTTGAAACAGAACCGAACCGTCATTATCATCGCCCACCGTTTAAGCACCGTGGTCAATGCCGACCAAATTGCGGTGATGGAGAAGGGGCAACTGGTTGAGCTGGGTGACCATCAGAGCCTAATGGCAAAAAATGGCTATTATGCACAACTTTATCAATCTTCAAATATTGAAAGTTAACCATGGATAAACCCGTCAATTCTGAACTGCCTCAATTTCAAGCCCGCTTTCTCTGTCCAAAATATTGGGGGGTTTGGCTTGGGATTGGCCTCGCACGCCTATTGGCCTATTTACCCTACAGCAGTAAACGCAAACTGGGAAAATGGATTGGAAGATTGTTATATCAATTTGGGCGAGATCGACGAGCCTTCAGCCAGCGCAATTTAACCCTGGCCTTTCCAGATAAGTCATCCACTGAAATTGAAGCCCTTAATCGCCAGCACTTTGAATCTCTGGGAATTGGCTTCATGGAAACCTTAATTGTCTGGTGGGGCGATCATCGAAAACACGGGAAAAACTGTTTTGAGCGCCAACTGGTCACCTTTCAAGGCTTGGAAAACCTCAAGGCAGCGCAAGCAACCAACCGAGGCATTCTACTGCTTGTCCCCCATTTCACCCATATCGACCTCACAGGCCTGTTTATCTCTTTTGTGGTCGACTGTCGACCGATCTATCGACCTCATGACAACCCTGTCATGGAATATTTTATTAAAAAGGGACGAACAGTCGCTCAGGAATCGGAACGCGCCGTCCAGCCAATTTCCAATCGCGATACGCGCACCATGCTAAGAGCTTTACGCAAAGGAGAAGCATTTTTCTTCCTCCCCGATCAAAAATATACCGCCAAAGGTCACCTTGATGTGCCCTTTTTTAATCACCTCGCACCCAGCAATCCTGCAACCTCTAAGCTGGCAAAAATGACAAACGCGCTTGTCGTTCCCTGTTTTACCCGTCGGGATGAAACAGGACACTATACCGTCACTTTCCTGCCTGCCCTTGACCACTTCCCCAGTGGGGATGACTATCAAGACACCTTACGCTTGCATCACCTTTATGAAAGTGAAATTCGCCAAAATATCCCGCAATATCTCTGGGTACACGATCGGTGGAATTTAAAAAATAAGCCCAAAGACTATCTGCCCCCGAGTGAAGCGCCTTCTCCCAAGGAAGAAACACCCTCTCATCCATAAAAAATTCCCAGTCCTGAAACACAAAATTCATTGATATAAATCTTGCAGGACTGGGAATTTTAGAATGTTTTCTTTGTCAAATGAGTGGTTAATGCGCGCTATGGTTTGGATCCCAATCTTTTAAAACATACTCTGTACCACAATAGGGGCATTTGGCTTTTCCTGTCGCCTCTATTGGCAAAAAGACCTGAGGATGTCCATTCCACAAACTCATCTCATCTGTTGGGCAGTGCAACGGTAAATCATCGTAAGTAACTTCTATCTGTTTTAGATTACAACAATGTGTACAACAGTTCTCATCCTGTAAAATTTTAGCAGACTGTGTCATGCCTCTCTCCTTATATTAACCGGCAACTGGCGTCAACCAATCTAAATGCTCTGGCACACGGCCATGCACCAAATCAAAATATTTGCTCTGCAACGCTTCTGTAATCGGTCCACGACACCCTTCTCCAATCACACGTCCATCCAACTCTCGAATGGGGGTAACTTCGGCTGCGGTACCGGTAAAAAACGCCTCATCTGCAATATAGACCGCATCGCGACTGATTCGGGTTTCCTCTACTCGATATCCCATTTCATCCGCTAATTGCATAATTGTTCGACGCGTAATGCCATCTAAGGCGGAAGTGAGTTCAGGCGTATAAATCACCCCATCCTTCACCATAAAGAAGTTTTCGCCGGAGCCTTCCGCCACATAACCTTCAGGATCTAACAGTAAGGCTTCATCGCATCCATGACTAATGGCTTCTTGCAAAGCCAGCATCGAATTAATGTAGTTGCCATTAGATTTGGCTTTCGTCATGGTAATATTCGGGTGGTGACGCGTATAGGAAGAGGTGGCAATTTTAATCCCGCGTTTTAAATTCTCTTCCCCCATATAGGCGCCCCACTCCCAAGCAGCGACAATCACATGGGTTTTCAAGTTATCCGCACGTAACCCCATCCCTTCAGAGCCATAGTAAACCATCGGACGGATATAGGCAGACTTTAAGCCATTCTCACGCACAGCAGCGCGCTGCGCTTCATTTAACTCTGCTTTGCTGAAAGGCATCGGCATATTCATAATTTTGGCCGAATTAAACAGACGGTCAGTATGCGCTTGCAAACGAAAAATAGAGGTTCCCTGTTCAGCTTCATAAGCACGTACCCCTTCAAAAACCCCCATTCCATAATGTAAGGTGTGCGTCAGGACATGGGTTTTGGCTTCTCGCCATGCCACCATTTCGCCATCCATCCAGATCAGGCCATCTCTATCCGCCATCGATTGCATTGTCTGCTCCTTAAACTACCATTTAAATCGTTTATTTTAGCCGATACAACGAATTTTCATAAAAATTTTTCCGATCAATCCCTCATCACTTTCAGAAAAACTTGATATTTGATCAAATATCCATAAAATCATTCTTTTAAATGGATTCAAAAAAAGGAATTCATTTAAAAAAGCAATCGTAAGTCTCGATTTACGATTGCTTTTTTGTTTTTAGCAAGAGACTTAATCTATTATGTCAACCTTAATGAATACCTACGCTCGACTGCCCGTGACCTTTATCAAAGGGGAAGGCAGTTGGCTCATTGATCAAGAAAACCGTCGCTACCTGGATGCACTCAGCGGCATTGCCGTCTGTAGTCTCGGTCATGCCCATCCTGCCGTGGCACAAGCGGTGTGCAAACAGAGTCAAACCTTGGTCCATACCTCCAACCTCTATGGCGTTGCCAATCAACAGCAGCTGGCAGATAAATTGACTCAACTCTCCGGGATGGAAAAAGTCTTTTTCTGCAATTCCGGTGCAGAAGCCAATGAGACTGCCTTAAAAATTGCCCGCAAATATGGACATCAAAAAGGGATTGATCGGCCCAAAGTCATTGTGATGGACAACAGTTTTCATGGGCGCACCCTTGCCACCCTTTCGGCCACAGGCAATCCTAAAGTCCATGCCGGCTTTGAGCCTTTGGTGGAAGGTTTTGTGCGTGTGCCCTTTGATGATATTGCAGTCATTGAAGCAGTGAAAGACAACCCTGAGATTGTCGCGATTCTCGTTGAACCGATTCAAGGGGAAGGCGGTATTCACGTCCCACAACCGGGCTATCTGAGCGCTCTGAAAAAACTATGCGAGCAGCAACAGTGGCTACTGATGGTTGATGAAGTGCAGACGGGTATCGGTCGAACTGGCCAATGGTTTGCCTATCAGCACGAAGCCATTGTGCCCGATGTAATGACCAGCGCCAAGGCGCTCGGCAATGGGGTGCCCATTGGCGCTTGTCTCGCTCGCGGGCAAGCAGCAGATGTGCTTGTCCCCGGCACACATGGCACCACTTTCGGCGGCAATCCCTTAGCGTGTGCTGCAGCACTGGCTGTCATTGAGACTCTTGAGCAAGAAAATTGGATCGAAACCATTGCACAAAGAGGGCAAGCGTATTTAGAGCAACTACAACAAGCGCTTGGTCATCATCCGATGGTCAAGCAAATTCGTGGTCGAGGGTTTATGTTTGGGATTCAACTTCATCAGCCCTGTGGGCAGCTGGTGGCCCAAGCACTAGAAAAAGGGGTGCTGATTAATGTCACCCGCGAAGATACCATTCGCCTACTCCCACCGTTTGTGATCACCGATCAAGAACTGGCTCAAGTCACCGAGACTTTAACTACTTTAATCAACGATTTTTCTAACCAAAAGAACTGAAACTATGAGACATTTTTTAACGCTGAATGACCTCACCTCCGAAGAATTACACACACTTCTACACAGAGGCATTGAGCTCAAAGCTAAAACCAAAGCGGGTGAAATCTATGAGCCGCTGAAAAATAAAACATTGGTCATGATTTTCGAGAAAGCGTCTACCCGAACCCGTCTCTCTTTTGAAATCGGGATGACGCAGTTGGGTGGACACGGCCTCTTTCTCTCGCCAGATGTTTCTCAATTGGGACGCGGCGAACCCCTAGAAGACAGTGCCCGTGTCATCTCCAGCATGGCCGATGGCATTATGATTCGCACCTTTGGACATGAAATTGTAGAAAAATTTGCAACCTATTCATCCGTGCCGGTGATTAATGCCTTAACGGATGAGTATCACCCTTGCCAACTGCTGGCCGATATGCAAACCTATTATGAAGTGCGCGGCAGCATTCAAGGCAAAACCGTGCTTTGGGTTGGGGATGGCAATAATATGTGTAATTCTTATATCAATGCCGCAAAACAGTATGATTTTAATCTACGGATCGCGTGTCCTGAAGGCTATGAACCCATGCAGCGTCTGCTAGAAGCACATGCAGACCGAGTCGAAATCTTCCGTGATCCCGTCGCCGCTGCTAAAGATGTCGACTTAGTGGTCACCGATGTTTGGGCCAGTATGGGTCAAGAAGAGGAGCAGAAAAAACGCGAAGCGGCTTTTGCCAACTTCCAAGTCAATCAAACCGTTATGGCGCAAGCCAAACCCGATGCACTCTTTATGCACTGCCTTCCTGCACACCGTGGTGAAGAAGTCACAGCTGAGGTGATTGACGGCCCTCAAAGTGTCGTATTTCAAGAAGCTGAAAATCGCCTGCATGCGCAAAAAGCGCTGCTCGAGTTCTTAATGGCCGATCAATAATCGATCCGCAAAAAAAACGCCTGATCAACTCATTGATCAGGCGTTTATCAATGGGCGAACCGTAATCGCTTACAGCAACACCTTCTCTACACCGCCCTGCTCAAGCTTAGCCACAAACTCTCGCTTCCAGTTTTCACCATAGCGCGTTTTCATCAGCTCAACCACAATATAGTCGGTTTTGAGACCGGTATTCTCTTCGTAACGACCCAACCCTTGCTGACAAGCAGGACAAGATGTTAGGATTTTGACCTCTTCATTTTGGATTTTCTTATCCTCGCCCGTGAGCTCTACAATGCCTTTATGCAGCTCCTCTTCCTTACGGAACTGCAACTGATAGGCGATATCGGGGCGCGCGGATGCCAAGGTGCCCGCCTCGGCGCAGCAGCGATCGGAAAAGACCACTTCAGATTTCAACAAATCCTTAGCCACTTCTGTCCCGTCCGACTGCTTCATCGGGTCATGACAAGGCGTATGGTAAAGATATTTACGACCGCTACTTTCGTCCAACTTAACCCCACGTCGTTGCAAGAACTCATGGATATCCAATAGCTCACAACCTGGGAAGATTTTGCTAAACTCATATTTCAGCAGCTGATCCATACAGGTCCCACAAGAGACAATCACTGTGGTCACATCAAGATAATTCAATGTATTCGCCACGCGATGGAACAGCGCGCGGTTCTCAGTGGTAATCTGTTGGCTGATGCGTTCCTGTCCAGCTGCCGCTTGCGGATAACCACAGCAGAGATAACCTGGAGGCAAAATGGTCTGCACACCTGCCTCATAGAGTGAGGCAATGGTCGCCAATCCAATATCACTGAACAAGCGTTCGGAACCACAGCCTGGGAAATAGAACACCGCTTCGGTGTCATCACTGGTCCGTGCTGGATCGCGAATAATGGGCACCTGAGTCGGCTCTTCCAATCCCAAGACTTTACGATAGGAGGGTTGATTCGGTCCGGTATTTAATGGCTTGCGCACAAAGTGAATCACCTGCTGCGTCACTTTAGGTGGATGATTGGTAACCGGTGGCAACTCGTTTTTACGTTCAACCAAGCCTAAAGCTTTAAACAGCTTATGTCCAATCGTAATGGCGGTTGCCCCCCAGCCGATCATCGTTTTACGCAGTACATTAATGGTCAACGGATCTTTGGCATTGAGGAAATAAAGCGCTAATTTCACCATAATGCTGTTACGCTTCTGCCCCATATTGGTCAAAATCTGCCGCATGCGAATCGACACATCTCCAAAATCAATGTCCACAGGACAAGGTGCTTCACATTTATGGCAAGTCGTACAATGATCCGCCACATCATTCATTGCATCAAAGTGATGTAAAGAGATGCCGCGTCGCGTCTGCTCTTCATAAAGGAAGGCTTCTATCAGTTGCCCAGTTGCCAGAATCTTATTACGCGGAGAGTACAGCAAATTGGCACGCGGAATATGCGTTTGACAGACCGGCTTACATTTACCGCAACGCAAACAGTCTTTAATGTCATTATTGAGCTCATCTAATTCGCTCGCTTCTAAAATCAGCGCTTCTTCCTGCACCAACTGTAAAGACGGCGTATAAGCATTGTCCAACCCAGAACCCGGCATGAGTTTACCGCGATTGAACAGCTGTTGCGGATCTACCTGTTTTTTATACTCAACAAACTTTTGAATCTTATAGGGTTCCAAATACTGAATCTTGGTCAAACCAATCCCATGCTCACCAGAAATGACTCCTCCCAACTCAATGGCAATTTTCATCACTCGATCCACAATCTGTTCTGCTTGATGAATCATCTCATAGTTATCAGAATGCACTGGGATATTGGTATGAATATTGCCATCGCCGGCATGCATGTGCAGGGCGACAAACAGGCGCGCATTACGAATCTTAAAGTGAATTTCCTTCAACTTTTCATGCATCGCCTCAAAGTCATGGCCAATAAACTCCGCCTGTAGAAAACTCACCACTTCCTGTTTATAGGAGATGACCATGTCTCGCCGTAACAATAGATCTAAAATGCGATCTCCTGTCTGCACCTTCTGTCGAGTCGCCTCGGTCAACAGATCCAGATGCGCTTCCGCCGGTTCATACAGGTGTGCCAAAACCCCAGCCCAACGATGACGCACCTTAGCAATATGCTGATAGGTGTGGTCTAATTTGGTACGGAAAATATTGGTGTGTCCGTTCTCATCCTCAAATTCTTCTGGGTGCTCTACCTCTTTGACATCACCCTTAAAGTAATCCTCAACCGCCTGTAAAATCTCCAGCTTATTTTTAATCGAGTACTCAATATTGATAGTCTCAATTTCTGTGTTGTACTCATTCAAACGTGGCAGTGGAATCACCACATCTTCATTGATTTTAAAGGCATTGGTATGCGCAGAGATGGCTGCAGTGCGTGAGCGGTCTGCCCAGAAACGTTTGCGCGCCTCTTCACTCACGGCAATAAAGCCTTCGGCATCACGCCTTTTCGCTCGTTCAACGATCTCTTGACAGGTTTTCGCCACCTCAAAACCATTTTCACCCGCAATATCAGCCAGCAAAATCATTTTGGGCAGCTCTTTGCGCTCCGCTTTGGTATTGTATTTCACTGCCTTAATATAGCGTTCATCCAAATGTTCCAAGCCTGCCAGCAGTATGCCTTCCGCTTTTTTGGATTCGACATAATCGATTACTTCCACAATGGCGGGCACTGCCAGACTTAAATCGGTGCCAAAAAACTCCAAGCAGACGGTGCGAATATGAGAAGGCATACGGTGCAGCACAAAACGCGCAGAAGTGATAATGCCATCACACCCCTCTTTCTGAACCCCTGGCAGACCGCTTAAGAACTTATCGGTCACATCTTTACCTAAGCCCGCTTTACGGAACGCAGAACCCGGCATTTCTAAAATTTCCGGTTCGCCGACAGGGGTTTGACCATCTTTTTCATAGCGGGTGATACGAAAACGCACCAAAGCTTGGTCTTGCAACTTGCCCAGATTGTGATTTAAGCGTTCAACTTCCAACCACTTAGCATCGGGCATCACCATGCGCCAAGAGGCTAGATTATCCAGCGTGGTTCCCCATAACACCGCCTTTTTCCCACCAGCGTTCATCGCAATATTCCCCCCAATACAGGAAGCATCATGGGAAGTCGGATCTACGGCAAATACATAACCAAACGCTTCGGCCTGTTCAGTCACGCGACGCGTCACCACACCGGCACCCGTTTTAATGGTGGGTACCTTACCGATTTCAGGCAGCTCAACCTGTTCTACCAGGCTAAGATATTCCAACTTCTCGGTATTAATCACCACCGAATTTTCCACCAACGGAATTGCGCCCCCTGTGTAACCTGTACCGCCCCCACGAGGAATCATCACCAATCCGAGTTGAATACAGGCATCCACGACCTCGATCACCTCTTGTTCGGTATCGGGGCTCACCACCACCAAAGGCAGCTCTACACGCCAATCTGTGGCATCTGTGGCATGGGAAACACGCGCCAAGCCACTAAAATCGATATTATCTTCTCGCGTCACCTTTTTCAGCTTTTTCAGCACCTGCTGGCGTAAAGCTTCTTGCTGTGGAAACCAAGCGGCAAATTCAGCCACCGCAGCATGCACTTGCTGCACCAACTTTTCAGCCATGGTATTGCCATTTAAGCGCGACTCCACCTGTTTAAGTCGGTGCTTCAAGGCTTGAATTAAGGCATCACGGCGTTTATGGTTTTCAATCAAATCATCTTGAATATAGGGGTTGCGTGTCACAACCCACATATCCCCCATCACCTCAAACAGCATACGCGCCGAACGCCCCGTGCCTCGAGAACTGCGCAGTGCTTCAATCGTCTCCCAACCTTGTTGCCCTAAAAATCGAAGAACGATTTCTCGGTCAGAAAAAGAGGTATAGTTGTAGGGGATTTCACGAATTTGAGTTTTCATATCACACCTTGTAAAAAATGAAAGCCTGCAAGCAGTGCAGGCAATTTTAAAATTCTTTGAACCAAAATTGAGGCTTTAATGCGTGCGCCGCTTCTGCTGTTTCTTTTTCTTCAGCTTCTGCTTTTGCGCTTTCACCTCACGTTTTTGAGTTTTCGCCGCACTTAATTTACGCTCAGCAAAGCGATTTTTACGCCCTTCAAAGGGGTTTTCAGTCACCTTATACTCAATTGAAATGGGCGTACCTTCCCACTTAAAGGCCTTACGGAAAACATTCATCAAATATTTGGTATAGGCTTGCGGCAGCTTATCCACCTGATTGCCATGAATCACAATGCGGGGTGGATTCAAACCGCCCAAATGCGCATAACGTAACTTAACTCTTCGACCACTGATTAAAGGCGGTTGATGGTCTTGCACCGCTTGTTCTAACACGCGATTCAGTGCGGACGTGGACACCCGACGCATCGCCGCGTCATACACTTGACGTACGGTTTTAAATAGATCTCCCACGCCCGTACCATGCAGCGCCGAAATGAGATGTTTTTTGGCATAATCCACAAATTGCAGCTTGTATTCCAGCTCATGCTTAACCTTTTCTCGCTGTTCAGAGCTCAAGTTATCCCATTTATTTAATGCAATCACCAAACCGCGCCCTGATTCCAGCGCATGTCCCAACAGCGTTAAATCTTGATCGGTAATCCCTTCCGAAGCATCCACCACTAAAATCACCACATGCGCATTCGCCATCGCTTCGATCGCTTTAATCACACTGAATTTTTCAATGGCTTCGGAGACTTTTTTCCGCTTGCGAACCCCTGCCGTATCAATCAACGTATAAAACTGACCGTCCCGCTCAAAAGGCACATAAATACTGTCACGTGTCGTGCCGGGCATATCAAAAGCCACCACACGCTCTTCACCAATCATGCGGTTAATCAGCGTGGATTTTCCAACATTGGGACGACCAATAACCGCAACCCGAATCCCTGGATGCGCATCCAAATCGACCGCATCCGCTTCATCCGGTTTTGTCGGAATTTCGCTTAACACCTGCGCAATAACCGGCTGAATATTGTCACCATGGGCAGCGGCAATGGAATAAGGATCCCCGAGCCCCAGTTGATAAAAATCGGAAGCGGCTAACGTTTTATCAAACCCTTCTGTTTTATTCACTAACAGATAGACCGGCTTATCAAACTGACGAATAAAACGCGCAATCTCTTCATCCGCAGGCGTTAAACCAGAACGACCATCGACCAAAAACAGAATGGCATCCGCCTCTTCAATGGCCGCTGTCACTTGCGATGCCATTAAGGGATCTACACCTTCCGCTTCACCGCTTAAACCGCCTGTATCGACCACAATATAGGGACGATTGCCGACACGACCGCTGCCATACTGACGATCACGTGTTAACCCTGGATAATCTGCCACAATCGCATCTCGCGTACGCGTTAGGCGATTAAAAAGAGTCGATTTTCCCACATTCGGTCGCCCCACTAGGGCGAGTACAGGTTTACTCATGATGACCTTTTTGCGTTGCAAAATCAGTAGGGTTTATTTGATAGCGCGTAATATAGCCATCGGCATCTTGCACATAGAGTACTTGTTCTTCTTGTGCCGGCATTAACCCCACAATTGCGGTGTCCTTTTCATGGGTAAAATACCCTAATAAAGTGCCATCAATGGGATCAAGGCGCTCAATGGTGCCATAGCCATCCCCGATTAGAATCTGATCTTTAAAAAATGCCAATTCCGATAAATGACGATAGCGCAACTGTTTCTGCTGCCAGCGCAATGCGCCCGTTTGCAGGTCGTAAGACTGCACGATATCTTGATCCGTCACCAAAAAAATCCCTTGATCATTCACCAAAGGCGAACGATAGCCGGAAACATTTTTAACCCAATAAGGCAGACCGGTTTTAGGGTTTAGGGCTTCCAATTTACCGTGATACCCCAAAACAATGAGCCGCCCTTGATGCAACACCAGCTTCGCTTGCAGATCCACCATGCGTTCAAGGTCCGTACGTCCCTGTGGCGTTAAAATCCGTTGCGTCCATAAACGTGCACCACTTGCTGGGGAAAACGCTTCCACTTCGCCACTCTCCCAACCAATAAACAGACGATCATTTGTCACGGTCACAGGCGCTGCGCCACGTAGTGAGAGATTGGGCAGCAAATGTTCCACTTCCCAAATCTGCGCCCCCGTTTGCGCATTCAAAGCGTAGAGTTTGCCATCCACCGTGCGGGTAAATAGACGACCCTGATGAATCACTGGCGGTGCGATCACTTCACTGCTGAGCTGCTTTTGCCATAACAGACGACCAGACACCTTATCCAGCGCATACAAGCTGCCTTTATTGGTGCCAAAATAGAGTGTTTGCTGATGAATCACCGGACCGGCTGTCACCAATTCGTTCAACTTCTTCTGCCAAATCACCTGATCTGTCCAACGATCTTTGGGCGACTGCCACATCGCGCTCAGCCAACCTTCTGTGGCTGCGCTATAGACTCTATTTTCATCCAACGCAATGCGTAGACCCACGGCTTCCGCATCTGTCGTCCGCCCCAGTAACAGCTGCCACTGTCGTTCCAATTCAGCGGTTTGTGTCATCTGCGGCAAAGGCGTCGGCGGATGAACCGAAGCCGTATGACTACACCCTGTCACCTCAATCACCAGAGTGAATAAGAGCGCCATGAAAGCTGTCCGCTTTATGGCAGGACTGGGGATTTTGGCATTTTTTTGCATTTTTTGTATCCAACTGTTCTTTAAAAGAACAAAATCATTACGCTTCATTAACCTAAGTCATCCAATTGCAGCTGTGCTACCGCTTTTAAACTTTTATCCGCTTTTTCATTCGCGACCACTTTAGCAAAGCCCGCTTTGGCTTCAGCCGTTTTATGTTGTAACAATGCCACCTCAGCAGAGACATAATCATAGTTTGCTTTTTCTTCATCAACTAACGACTGAGTCTTCACTTGCGCAAGCATGTTTTGTGCTTTATCCCACTGCTTCTGATCTGCATAAAAACGCGCTAAACGGAGTTGCGCAACGGTTTTCAATGCCTGATCGGGTGCATGCTGGATCGCCCATTGGAAATTGTTTTCTGCTTGTTGATTTTCACCTTTTTCCATATAAAACTTGGCTAAAATCAATGCAACGCCCGTTGCATAAGGGCTGTCTGGCTGCTCATCCATCAGTTTGAGGCCATCTCGTGCCACATCCCCCAATTTCCCTTCTGCTGCCCGCACTTGCAAAGCTTCAAAGACTGAAGAGGCATAAGCGGCTTCTGCATACTGTTTATTTTGCCAATACTGCCAACCGCTATAGGCCAGCACAATCAACAAAATCCCTAACAGCAGTTGCGTACCATTCTTCTGCCACCACTGCTTAATGGCATCGACTTGTTCTTCTTCAGTTTCATAACGATTTAACATTTTGCTTCCTCTTTAATGCGTTGACCTAATGCTTCCATTAAAACGGGCCATTCCACTTCCACCTGTTCAGCCTCTTCCCGCAGCGGCTTAATAATCGCCGTCTGCTTTTCTACTTCTTGCTCACCGAGCACAATGGCATAGGCTGCACCGGATTTATCCGCCTTTTTAAATTGACTCTTAAAACTACCACCCCCGCTGTGCATCTGCACTTTGAGCTGTGGAAAAGTATCACGAATCTGTTCGGCAATCACCAATCCGGGCTGTTGCACCCCTTCTCCTACCAATACGATATAGATATCTGCTTGTGGATGCGCGGGCAGCAAGCCCTTATCCAAAATTAACGCCATCAGACGTTCAATCCCTAAAGCAAACCCCACCGCTGGCGTAGGCTTGCCGCCAATTTGTTCTACCAATCCATCATAACGGCCGCCCGCACAAACGGTGCCTTGCGCCCCCAATTCAGTGGTCACCCATTCAAAAACCGTTTGGTTATAGTAATCCAATCCGCGCACCAAGTTGGGATTAATCTCAAACGCAATGCCCACATCTTGCAAATGGCGCTGTAGCTGTTCAAAATGCACTTGAGATGACGCATCCAGATGGTCAATCAATTTAGGGGCATTCGCGATAATTTCAGCCATTTCTGGATTTTTGCTGTCCAAAATCCGCAACGGATTGGTGTGCAGACGGCGTTTGCTGTCTTCATCTAACTGATCTGCATGTTCTGACAGATAGATCACCAACTTCTCACGATAGGCGGCACGCGCTTCGGCAGAGCCCAGTGAATTGATTTGCAGCGTTAAATTCTCAAGCCCCAATAGGCTCCATAAACGCGCGGACAAAATAATCAGTTCCGCATCTATCTCCGCATCGCTTAAGCCAAAAACTTCGACACCAAACTGATGAAACTGACGATAACGCCCCTTTTGCGGCCGTTCATGGCGGAACATAGGGCCATGGTAATACACCTTTTGCACCTGATTATGCAGCCAACCATTTTCGATCATCGCACGGACACAACCCGCCGTACCCTCTGGTCGCAGCGTTAAGCTGTCGCCATTGCGATCCTCAAAGGTATACATCTCTTTTTCCACAATATCGGTCACTTCACCAATGGCACGAGCAAATAGCTGGGTTTTCTCCACGACAGGAAGGCGAATGGGTTGATAAGCATACTGCTGCATCACCTGCTCTGCATTGTGCACAATCCAATCAAAAGCGGCAGCTTGCTCACCAAAAATATCGTTCATGCCGCGAACAGCGGTAATCTTTTGTGTCATGATTTTCTCTATCTTTCTCTATTAAGCTTTCTGTTGTGTGCGTTTCGTTCGATCTTTAACCTTGCCTGCCAATTGACCACAAGCCGCATCAATATCATCCCCCCGCGTCCGGCGAATCGTGCAATTGACGCCAGCCTCCATTAACCGGCGCTGAAAGCGGTGGAGGGTATTATTCGAACTGCGTTGATAATCTGTATTGGGAAAGGGGTTAAAAGGAATTAAATTCACTTTGCACGGTAAATCTCCCAGCAGTTCAATCAGCTGTTCTGCATGCTCCGGCCGATCATTGATTTGATCGAGCATCACATACTCTACGGTCACATGTTTTTTGCTGTGCCCGCCTTCCACAAATCGATGCAAAGCAGGCATCAACATTTCTAAAGGATATTTTTGATTCACCGGCACCAACTCATCCCGCAAGGCATTATTGGGCGCATGCAGGGAAATGGCCAGGCTCACATCCAATTCTGATTTAATGCGGTCTATCGCTGGCACAATCCCGGCCGTACTAATGGTTACACGGCGCTTGGACAAGCCATAGGCAAAATCATCCATTAAAATCCGCGCTGCAGGGAAAACGTGGGTGGTATTTAATAAGGGTTCACCCATGCCCATAAACACCACATTGGAAATTTTGCGTTCGTCTTTCGGTTTACAGCCCAGCGCCTTATTTGCCACCCACATCTGCGCGACAATTTCCCAATTGGACAAATTGCGGTTAAAGCCTTGCTTTCCGGTCGCACAAAAAGCACAATCCAAGGCACAGCCGACTTGCGATGAGATGCAAAGGGTGCCACGATTGTCTTCTGGAATAAACACTGCTTCAACACTATTTTGCTGATCCACTTCCAGCAACCATTTAATGGTGCCGTCGCTGGATTTCTGTTCCGCCACCACTTTAGGCGTGCGAATCACCGCGACCTCTTTTAACTTTTGACGCAAAGCTTTACTGAGATTACTCATCTCATCGAAATCGCTCACCCCTTGCTGATGAATCCATTTCATCAACTGGCCCGCACGGAAGGGCTTTTCACCAATAGAAACAAAAAAGGCCTCTAAAGCGGCCTTATCCATTCCGAGCAAGTCAACTTTTTTGTCGGCGCGGGGAATCTCTGGCTCCACCACCTCAACGGCCACTTGTTTAATATCGAAAGGTCGAGCTTTGACTGCAGTTTGATTCATGCGCACCCTTTATGATTGTGGTGAGTGGATTTCCACTTCACTAAAGAAAAAGCCAATCTCACGCGCCGCACTCTCAGGCGAATCGGAACCATGCACTGAGTTCTGCTGCATGCTGACTGCATAGCGTTTTCTAATGGTACCTGGCGCGGCTTTTTCAGGATCTGTCGCCCCCATCAGTTCACGATTATGCTGAATGGCATTTTCTCCCTCTAACACTTGCACTATGCAAGGACCCGCGGTCATATTTTCAACCAAATTTTCAAAAAATGGCTTGCCAATATGCTCTGCATAAAAGCCTTCCACTTCTCGTGTGCCCATATGAATCATTTTTGAAGCGACCACTTTTAAACCGTTTTGCTCAAAAATTTGGGTAATCTCGCCAATTAAGTTGCGCTTGACCGCATCGGGTTTAATAATGGAAAAGGTACGCTCAATCATGTTGGGTTCCTAAGACTAAAATAAATGGACAGATATTCTAACAAACATTGGTTAATTTAGGGAAAAAACGGCAAAAGCCTTGTGATGGAAAAAACTCATCACAAGGTGGTTAAAATAGAAAAACGCGCGCGACTAAATGCTAAAAGACTCTCCGCAACCGCAGCTGTCTTTAACATTCGGATTATTGAATACAAAGCCTTCATTCAATAGGCTCTCTTTTTGGTAATCTAACACCATGCCATCAATCCGCTCAAGGCTGGCTGGGTCGACCACCACCTTAACGCCATGGCTTTCAAAGACCGCATCATCTTCATGGATTTCATCGGCATAATCCACAACATAGGAAAAACCGGCACATCCACTGACCTTAGTCCCCACACGGATACCTAAGCCTTTTCCCCGTTTTTCGATCATTTTTTTGACCCGTTCTGCCGCAGCAGGCGTTAAAGTGACTGCCATAATAACCTCTTAAATTTTTAATTTGACCGTTTTCTGTTCCGCTTGATCCATCAAGTGTTGGATGGAGATGGTACCTAAAAAACCGTCTATCATCTGACTTAACTCATCCCATAACACATGAGAAGCGCACTGGGCACCGCCATCACAATTCCCCTTGCCTTTACATCTGCGAGGGTCCATATCTTCATTGACCGCATGAATGATTTGATTGATAAAAATTTGCGAGGCGTCACGACTTAAACGATAGCCCCCCCCGGGTCCCCGCGCACTGACCACCAGTCCCGCTTTTTTAAGTTTTGAAAAAATCTGCTCTAGATAAGAGAGCGAGATCCCTTGCCGTTCAGAAATGACCGCTAATGTAATCGCACCATTGCATTGGTTCACAGCAATATCTAACATTGCTGTCACCGCATAGCGCCCTCTTGAGGTAAGTTTCATAATTTCATGTTATCCGTTAAATTTAAAACGCATTTTACAATAACCTTATACTTTACTCAAGAATTACCTTCATGCAAACTAGGCATCTGATTGCTCTGTTGCCTGCTTTTGCTTTTTATGAAGATGGGCTGCCTGCTCTGGATCATCTGGTTCTAACACCGCACCTTCTAAGTCAGGGAGATCCATATTCACGGGCTCTCCGCCTAACGCCTTCACTTGCTCACTTAAGGCCGCAAGCTTTTCATCCTGACTCTGTACATGCTCCAATAAACTATAGATCGCTTTTTCTACAGGATCCTCCACCTCTTGCCCAACACCATAGGCATCAAATCCTATTTTTTCAGCCATCTGTTTTCGACGACGCATTTTTTCATCTTGATTTCTTACGACAATGCGCCCTGGTACGCCAACCACCGTGCGTCCAGGCGGTACTGTTTTCAACACCACCGCATTAGAGCCGATACGCGCATCATCTCCCACCGTAATCGGCCCTAAAACTTTTGCCCCTGCACCGACCACAACGCCATTGCCGAGCGTCGGGTGGCGCTTACCGGCCTGCCAACTGGTTCCACCTAAAGTCACGCCATGATAAAGCGTACAATCATCTCCAATTTCTGCAGTTTCTCCGATCACCACCCCCATGCCATGATCAATAAAAAAGCGCTCGCCAATTTTAGCCGCGGGATGGATTTCGATCCCCGTCAACCAGCGTGCCAAGGTGGACAGCCACCTAGCCAACCATTTCCAATTCCACTGCCAAAGTTTATGCGCCAATCGATACCATAAAATGGCGTGCAACCCGGGGTAAGTGGTCAACACTTCAAAAGTATTGCGTGCGGCAGGATCTCGCTCAAACACGCATTGGATATCGGATTTAATTCGTTTAAACATTTTTTGCTTTCTCCGCCTTCCGCTGTGCCGCGGTCAAAATCCCTCGCAAGATATCAATCTCTTTCTCATCCAACTGCGCTCGGTGATAGAGCCGACGCATACGACGCATAAATCGGTCATTTTTGGCCGGATCTAAAAATTCAATATCTTGCAAAGCTTGATGTAAATGTTGATAAAAGCCTTCCAACTGCTCTGTCGAAGCCAATTTTCTCTGTGGCGCTGTGACCTCAGCTTGTGCAAACGGTGAATCTTCTACCAAATCGGTCGCCATCAAACACTCATAAGCAAACACCTGCACGGCTTGCGCAAGATTTAAGGAACTATAAGCCGGGTTGGTCGGAATATGGCTTAAAAAGTGGCATTTGTCCATTTCTGCATTACTCAAACCACTGCTTTCCCGCCCAAACACCAAAGCGACTTCATCGCCCTGCATCGCTTGTTGCACTGCCATCTGCCCTGTTTCTCGTACCGACATTTGCGGCCAACAGACCTTACGCAAACGCGCACTGGCACCAAACACACGCGTCGCACCCGCGATTGCCGACTCTAAATCCTCAACGACCCGGGCATTGGCCAATAGGTCAGCGGCACTGGATGCGCGTGTCGAAGCTTCCACACTGGGGAAATGTTTGGGCTTCACCAAAACCAACTTAGATAAGCCCATATTTTTCATGGCTCTGGCGACTGCACCAATATTTCCCGGATGAGAGGTTTCAATTAACACCACTCGAATTTTCTGCAATGCGGGATGCTGGCAATAATCTTGTATAGACATTAAACTCCATCTTGCTTCGTTTATAATAGTGGGCATTATTATCGCATTTTAAGGAATCACTATGCATCCAATCCTCAATGTTGCCACAGAAGCGGCGCGTCTTGCCGGTGAATATATTTTGCAACAATCGCAAAACCTAGAACGGATAACCATCGAAAA
Source organism: Galenea microaerophila (assembly GCF_054657255.1). Lineage (NCBI taxonomy): Bacteria > Pseudomonadati > Pseudomonadota > Gammaproteobacteria > Thiotrichales > Piscirickettsiaceae > Galenea > Galenea microaerophila. The sequence continues at coordinate 94,235 of NZ_BAAHWZ010000001.1, read as the reverse complement.
AAAAGGTCGCCATGACTATGTTTCCCACGTCGATTTCACGGCTGAAAAAATCATTATCGATACCATCCGCAAATATTACCCAGATCATAATTTGCGCGCAGAAGAGAGCGGCGTGCATAAAACCCCTTCTCGCTTTGAATGGGTGATTGATCCTCTGGACGGCACCACCAACTTTTTACACGGTTTTCCACACTATGCAGTCTCCATTGGCGTTCTGGAAAATGGCAAACTGATGCATGGGGCCATCTATGATCCCCATCGCGATGAAATGTTCACCGCGACTAAAGGTGAAGGGGCACGCCTCAATAATTTTCGCATTCGTGTCAGTGAACAAAAAACATTAGAAGATGCCTTACTGGCGACAGGTTTTCCTTATACAGAATTTGCGTTTAGTGAAGATTATTTGCAAAGCTTCCGCAGCTTTATGACTCAAACAGCCGGCTTACGTCGTGCGGGCTCAGCTGCTTTGGATTTAGCCTATGTCGCTTGTGGTCGCGTCGATGGTTACTGGGAGTTTAATCTCAAGCCTTGGGATATAGCCGCAGGCGTCATCATTGTCAAAGAGGCCGGCGGTTTGGTCACTGACTTTAAAGGCGGAGAAGACTATCTAGACAGTGGCAATATTCTCACGGCCAACCCCAAACTCTATAAAGAGATGGCGCACGTCATTGGTCAAACCATTTCCGAACCCTTCCGCAAATAGGTTTCGCTATAAAATCAAAGTCATCAGCAGGGCATCTTCTTTGCCCTGCGCACTTCGATAATAATTAGGACGCAACCCAACCTTCTCAAAACCAAACTTTTGATACAGAGAGATCGCTGACTGGTTGGAAATGCGCACTTCAAGATGAATCGCCTGATAATGTGTGCCGGTAAAGCGTTCAATGACTCGCTGTAAAGCCCAATTGCCCGCCCCTTTTCCTTGATATTGAGGATGAATACAGAAATTCAACAACTCCAATTCATCGACAATGGGCAGTAAACAGGCGTAACCGAAGCGCGATTCATCCGCTTGACAGAAGACAAAGTTAACGCCCTGGTTCAACGCACTTTCAAACCCCTGTTTCCGCCAAGGAAAAGCATAAGCTTGCTGCTCGGTCGCCACCACCCACGGCAAATCTTCTTGATCCATCACCCGTAGGTGACTCCAAACTTCTGACATTAAACCGTTTCCAATCGACAAACCGTTTCAAAAAACTGTTGTTTGGCCTGTCCCTCTTCTAACATGCGATGCAGACTGGGCACCGACACCACTTCAACCCCTTCAGCCAACCACTCAACCAATGGGGATGACAATGCCTCTTCACTGACCCAAATGTGTTCAACACCGCCAGCAATCACCTGTTCAACACAGTGTTCAAAGTGCGCTTCACTGTTTAACTGCAAAGGATCAAAAAACTGTGTCTGTTCTGGCTGCAAATGAAACGCTTTTAAAATATTCAGCCACAATTGCCATGCGGGTGCAGAGGCATTCTGCCAAATCGACTGAAGCCCTTCTTCCACCCAAATCCACTGAACGGCGGATTCAGAGCTATTTTCGGGTTTTTCTGGCACCTCAAAAGCCACTTCATCTGCAGTGGGTAAAGCGCCCTCATCCTCAGGACTGGGGATTTTGCCATTTTTTTGTAAAAATTCTGCCACAGCTTGTGAAGTATTTAATGCCCCGGCAATGGGTTTAGGCTGAGGTTTTTCAGGAGTTGGGATCTTGGCGGCTTGCTCAGCAGCGATCTGCGCATCCGTTTTTTCTTCAGTCATCTTATGCTCAAGCCTCCCATTGTCAAACGACACAAAAAACCCAGCGGTCTTAACCGGCTGATAAACCGGCAATCCCAACTGGGTGAACAGCGATTCAGTAAAAACCGTTTTAATTTTGGTCATCTTTCAGCATTATAGATGTGCTTGAGGATGCGCTTTTTCGTCTTCATCCACCAACTTATTCAGTGCATTGATATAAGCTTTGGCCGACGCTAAAACAATATCGGTATCGGAACCTTGACCATTGACAATGCGCCCCCCTTTTTCCAATCGAACGGTGGTCTCTCCAATGGAATCCGTTCCATTGGTAACATTGCTAACAGAGTAAAGCTCAAGTGAGGCACCCGAGTCGACAATTTTCTCAATGGTTTTAAAAGTGGCATCAACCACGCCGCCCCCTTCCGCCTCTGCGGTCTGCTCTTGACCATTAATCCATAGCGTCACTTTCGCGTGAGGGCGCTCTCCAGTGCCGGTACCTACCTCTAATGCCACCAAACGGTAATAGTCATTCTCCACCCGTTGGTTATTGGCGTCGGTAATCAAAGCTTGCAAATCTTCATCATAGATCTCATGCTTACGATCCGCCAACTCTTTAAAACGGCGGAACGCATCATTGAGCGCCTCTTCCGTCTCAAGCTCAATCCCCAACTCTTTTAAGCGCGCTTTGAAGGCACTACGACCCGAGTGCTTCCCTAACACCATCTTGTTGTCATGCCAGCCCACATCTTGTGCGCGCATAATTTCGTAGGTTTCACGATGTTTAAGGACGCCGTCTTGATGAATCCCAGACTCATGCGCAAACGCATTGGCACCAACAATCGCCTTATTGGGTTGCACCATAAAACCGGTAATGTTCGACACCAGACGTGAAGTGGCTAAGATTTCTCGGGTATTGATTCGCGTATCCACATCAAAATAGTCCTGACGCGTTCTAACAGCCATCACCACCTCTTCTAAAGCGGTATTCCCAGCACGCTCACCCAACCCATTAATGGTGCACTCAACTTGACGGGCACCCGCTTTAACTGCAGCTAAAGAGTTGGCCGTCGCCAATCCTAAGTCATTATGACAGTGAGCGGAAAAAATCGCCTTATCTGAATTCGGAATGCGCGTTAACAATTGATGAAAAAGCTCGCCAAACTGCTCAGGAAGATTATAGCCCACTGTATCCGGAATATTGATCGTTGTCGCACCTGCATCAATCACCGCTTCAATCACCCGACATAAAAAATCAATATCGGAGCGCCCAGCATCTTCTGGAGAAAACTCGACATTATCGGTGAAATCTCTCGCCCGTTTCACCGCCCAAACGGCACGTTCCACCACTTGATCTGGTGTCATTCGCAACTTCATCTCCATATGAATGGGCGAAGTGGCAATAAAGGTATGGATGCGTCCAGAATTGGCGGGTTTTATCGCTTCCCCAGCTTTGACAATATCATTTTCCAGTGCACGCGCTAAACCACAAACGGTCACATCTTCAACGGCTGAAGCTACCGCTTTCACTGCTTCAAAATCTCCTTCACTGGCTGCTGGAAAGCCCGCTTCGAGCACATCCACCTGCAATTTTTCTAACTGTTTGGCAATGCGCACCTTCTCTTCTTTGGTCATAGAGGCGCCAGGACTCTGCTCACCATCGCGCAAGGTGGTATCAAAAATGACTAATTTTTCTTTATTATTTTTATTTTGCTTACTCATGATGCTCTTCTCTCAATTCATTTAATTCCGTAGACTTAGTTGATTCAGCTGTCGTTTGTGCTTCTGCTTTTTTTCTTCGCGTCTGCCGACGCAGCAGTCGTTTCTTATTCAGAGAGATCAGAGTCAAAACTGGGCCCGATATGGCATAGCCTAAAAAGAGTAAAAACAGAATCATAGCCGGCTTCAGGGTGATCACCACAAACCCCAACACCATCAACAACAAGGTGACAAAAGGCACCTTATCTTTTAAATTCAATTCCTTAAACGAGTGAAAGCGCACATTGCTGACCATCATCAACCCTGAAAAGAGCGTTAAAATCAGTGCAATAAAAGGCTCCATCCCGGTTGAAATATGATTGGTTTCCACCACCCAAACTAAGCCCGCTAATAAGGCCGCTGCCGCTGGGCTGGGCAATCCTTGAAAAAAGCGTTTATCCGCGGTACCGACTTGCGTATTAAAGCGTGCTAGCCGCAAAGCCGCCCCAGCGGTGTAAATAAAAGCGATTAACCATCCTACCTTGCCAAAGTCGTGCAAAGCCCATTGATACATCAGCAAAGCGGGCGCCAAGCCAAAAGAGATCATATCCGCCAAACTATCATATTCGGCACCAAAAGCGCTGCACGAATTCGTCATGCGTGCCACACGCCCATCTAACCCATCAAACACCATGGCCACAAAAATGGCGATGGCACCCGCTTCAAATTGACCATTCATCCCCGCGATCACCGCATAAAACCCTGAAAACAGAGCCGCTGTGGTCATCAAATTGGGTAAAAGATAAATCCCCCGCTCAAACGGTTTCATAGCTTACGGTCTCAAAAATTATGGAAAGGACCTATTCTATCGAGTCATGATTAAGGATGCAATCAAAGCCCCCCTATGCCAACTGTTTAAATGGGACTTAAGCCGCGGCTAAATCTTTTCGCCGCGCCCCACACCAAAATAACGGAACCCTTTTTCCTGTATACGCTTAGGTTCAAATAAATTGCGCCCATCAAAGATGACCGGCTGACGCATCATAGCTTTCATGCGTTCAAAATCTGGATTCCAAAAGTGCTTCCACTCTGTAAGAATCACCAGTGCATCCGCTTCTTCTAGAGGCGCGTAGAGATCCGCTTCTAAATGAACGCCCGGACGATCTCCCCACCACTGTGCAAAATTAGCGTTCGCCTTCGGATCATGCGCATAGACTTCCGCGCCCTGAGCGACAAAAGCTTCAACCGTTTTTAAGCTCGGCGCATTCACAATGGTATCGGTATTAGGCTTAAAAGCCAGTCCCCAAATAGCAATCTTTTTCCCTGTTAAATCTGCCTGAAAGAAGCGCCAAGCCTTACGGAACATCACCTCTTTTTGCGCTTCATTCATCTCTAGCGCCGTTTCCAATAAGTCTGCCTCTGAACCATACGCCTTGAGTGAACGCATCAGTGCCTGGACATCTGACGCAAAGCTCTGTCCGCCAAAACCGCAACCTGGATAAAGATAGCTGAACCCAATTCGATGATCCGAACCGACCCCTTGACGCACCTCTTCAATATCGACATTGAGTTTTTCAGCATTATTGGCCAACTCATTCAATAAACTGATGCGCGTAGCCAACACGGCATTCACTGCATACTTAGTGTATTCTGCCGAACGCGTGGACATGACCTTGATTTGATCGGTCATTCGATTAAATGGGCGCATCAAATCTTTCAAAGTCTCAATCGCCTCAGGATCATGCGCCCCAATGACAATGCGATCAGGCCGAGTAAAATTGGCAATGGCAGAGCCTTCACTGATAAATTCCGGCATCACCACTACTCTAACAGGGCAATCAATGCCTCTCCGACGAAAATCGGCTTGCAACTGCTGCTCAAATCGATCAGCTGTGCCAACCGGCAAAGTCACTTGGATAACTATCAAGATAGGCTTATCAACCGTTTGACCTATCAGCTCAATCACCTCTTCTGTTTTATCCGACCACCAAGACGGCATGCTTAAAAAGACCACTTCTCCGTGTTCGAGACCCGCTTGCCAATCATCTGTAAACTTTAATCGTCCCGATTCAACCTGAGTTTGAATCAACTCAGGCAATCCCGGCTCTTCTCGTGGCACAATGCCTTGCTTTAAACTTTCAGGGTTCACGATCCCTACAGAGACCGCCAGTACCTCATTCCCCGTTGAAGCCAAAGCGCCTGCCGTCACCAACCCGGTGAGTTCACATCCAAAAATCGTTATTTTCATTGTTGTTGAACCTTCTGAATTAACTGTACCGTTGAGGCATCAAATGCAGCCAGCTTTTCCGGTTGATGGAGCGCTGTATAGGCCGCTTTAGCGATCTGTTTGCCCAGCTCAACCCCCCATTGATCAAAAGGGTTAATCTCCCAGATCACACTCTCTACAAAAGTCTTATGTTCATAAAATGCGATCAACATCCCCAGTGTTTTCGGCGACAAGCAGCTCAAGACAATCGTATTGGAGGGTTGATTCCCCGGATAGTGCTTAAAAGGGGAGTCAAATTGTGGTTTCAGCTCCGGTGGAATCGCTTCATCCCCCAACATCAAGACGCGAGACTGCGCAAAACAGTTAGCCAACGCCAACTCATGCTGTTTTTGTAAGCTCTCTTCGCGTTCAGAATCAGAGTCTTCGGCCGTCGCATCTTTACAGAACGCCTCAAGATGCTCATGCCGATGGATAGGGGCAATAAAATCACACATCACCTTTTGTGTGCCTTGATGCAACAGTTGATAAAAGGCATGCTGTGCATTAGGCCCCACTTCTCCCCATAAAACTGGGCAGGTCTCATAGTTGACGCGCTCACCTTGACGATTGACCGATTTCCCATTACTCTCCATCACCAGCTGCTCACAGTAGGAAGGAAAGTATTTCATACGAGCATCATAGGGCAAAATTGCCTTTGCGTGATACCCCAAAAAATTATTATGCCAGACATCAATCAACCCCAATAGGACGGGCAGATTTTTCGCTAAGGGCTGAGTGGCAAAATGCTGATCTACCGCCTTTCCACCTCGTAAAAACGATTTAAACCCCTCCATGCCAATATGCAACGCTATGGGCAAACCGATGGTCGACCATAGGGAGTAGCGTCCACCCACCCAATCCCAAAACAGCAGTTGATTTTCTTTACGAATGCCCCACTCGCTCATTTTATCTGCTTTCGAGGAGACACCAATCCAATGCTGCTGATACAAAATCTCATCAGGCGCACCGGTCTCTCTTAGCCACTCCATGGCCGTCTCTGCATTGGATAAGGTATCAATGGTGGTAAACGATTTGGAAGCCAGGATAAATAAAGTGGTTTCAGGATTTAAAGTATTTAATAAATTCGCCACCTGCGAACCATCAATCGAAGAGACAAAATGCAACTGAATAGGAGACTGAACATCTTGTAAGGTGTGCGTGACCATCAATGGCCCTAAGTCTGATCCCCCGACCCCAATATTGACCACATCGGTAATGGGTTTACCCGAAAAGCCACGCCACTGATGTTGTCGAAGTTTTTGCACAATCTGCGCCATTTTTTGCAGCTGACGTTCAATGTCGGGCTGCACCTTAGCCGCATAACCTTGCACATCTTCGCCTAAGGCACGCAAAGCGGTATGGAGCGCAGGACGATGCTCCGTATAATTGACCTCTTCGCCTGTCAGCAAGCGTTCAATCCACTGGCGCATCTGCTGTTGCTCTGCAAGATCCAACAACAACTGCACTGTTTCCTGAGTAATGCGATTTTTTGAAAAATCGACAAAAAATTCCTCATCAATCGACAAGGAAAAATCTTTTGCTCTCGTCGGCAAATCGGCGAAAAGCTGACTCATATGCACCTTTTGCATCCGTTGCGCGTGTGCAGTTAATGCTTGCCAAGCCTGGCTTGTGTCCACCCCCATTGTGCCCCCTTCCTTCTAAGGATTTAGCTGCTGCAAATACTGTTTAAATGGCTCACCTAACTTTGGATCTCGCAAGGCATATTCGACATTTGCCTCAAGATAACCCAACTTATCCCCACAATCGTAACTCTTACCACCTTTAAATTCAAAACCAAACATCACTTCCTCTTCCAGCAAACGATCCATCGCATCTGTCAGTTGAATTTCTCCACCCGCACCCGGAGGGGTCTGTTCAAGCAACTCCATCAAGCGTGGGGTAAAAATATAGCGTCCAACGACTGCTAAATTAGAGGGCGCCTCATCCATGGGTGGCTTTTCCACCAGGCGTCTAATTCTTAAATCTTCTCCACAGGCTTCAGCAATCCCATACTTTTCCACTTCTTCGGGTGCCACCGCTTCTAAGGCCACCACACTGGTATGTAAACGCTGATAAGCTTCCACCATTTGCGCCAGACACCCCCTCACTGGGTGATACATCAACACATCGGGCAGTAAAACAGCAAAGGGCTCATCCTCTTGAATAATTGAGGCGGCACATAAAATAGCGTGCCCCAAGCCTAAGGCTTCCGGTTGACGCACACTGACTAATCTAACACCGTCGGGAATAATCTCTCGCAAAGGCTTTAGACGCTCCTCTTTGCCCCGCAGCTTCAGCTCCATCTCCAATTCATAATTCTTATCAAAGTGATTTTCGATTGCACCTTTGCTCGAATGGGTCACCAAAATAATATCGGTAATGCCCGCTTCAGCCGCCTCTTGCACAATATATTGAATTAAAGGCTTATCTACCACGGTCAACATCTCTTTGGGAATCGCCTTGGTGGCAGGTAAAAAACGCGTACCCAACCCGGCGACAGGTAAAATGGCTTTGGTTAGAGGTTTCATAGACATAAGATCACTATACTCTTTACTTAAATATTAAATTTTAAATTTCAATGACAAACTGCATCGGTTCCTGCTCGGTATCCATAGAGACCAACTGTAATCCTTGCTGCTGACAAAAAGCTGGAATATCTTTGATTGCGCCCTGATCCCGCACTAACAAGCGAATTCGTCCATGCACACCTATTTGCTGCCATTGTGCCATTTTCTGCTTTAACTTAATAATCGGCATGGGGCACGGAAAATTGGTCACATTCAAGATTTCTTCATTCATAAAACAGTCACTTCGGTTATGATTTAAAAATAACAACTATGCTATCACTGTCAATGTATTTTAAACTGCTCTTTCACCGCCCACTAGCACTTATTTTGTTCTTTTGCTTAAATCTGACACAGATGGCCTTTGCCACCCTGCCAGACTTAGGCACGCCTGATCTTGCCTCCTATGACACTCAAACAGAAAAAAAATTAGGGGAAGCCTTCTCAACTGTCCTTCATAACCAATACCCACTACTGGACGACCCTGAGTCTTTAAGTATTCTACGTCACATTGGCGTGACCTTGAGCCAGCAAGTTTCACCGCCTCGAACCTTTACTTTTTATCTCATCCAGTCTCCCGAAATTAATGCCTTTGCCGGTCCAAATGGCATTATTGGTATCAATACAGGACTCATTCTCAAGGCTAACACCGAAGATGAACTCGCCGCAGTGATGGCGCATGAAATGGCGCATGTCACCCAGCAACATTTGGCTCGTAACTTAAATCAGCAACCCCAAATCGCTCTCACCAGTTTTGCCAGCCTATTAGCGGCCATTCTCATTGGCACCCAAGACCCCTCTGCCGGCTTTGCCGCCTACCTGGGCAGCACCGGTCTGAACCTACAACAACAACTTAAAAACTCGAGGTTGCATGAAAAAGAAGCGGACAACATTGGCATGCACTACTTAAGCCGCGCGGGTTATGATCCTCACGCCATGGCCAATTTCTTTGCTAAGCTCAGTCAAGAGGCGCAGTTCAACCAATCTGCACCGCCTGAAATTTTGCTCACTCACCCAGTGACCCAAAATCGACTGGCTGAAGCAGAAAACCGCGCCAGCCAACTTCCCGCCCACCCTGAACACAAATCACTCGATTTTGAGATCCTAAAAATTCGATTGCACACGCTCACGCGCACAACCCCTCCTGTTTCCACCGCTGAACTTTCACCCAGTGCTCAGTGCTATCTAAAAAATGTACAATGGCACATAACAAACGACCTCAAAAGGACGCATCCTGACCTTAACTGTCTAAAAAAATCAATCAAAGACAACCCTCAACACCTTTATTTAAGATTGCTTTATGCACAAATCCTCACTCAGTTAGAACACCTTCAGCTTGCTCAAAAACAATACGCTTTACTTTATAATCTATACCCACACAACAGTGCTTTAATCCACCTCTACAGCCAATTTCTAGCAGAAACTCATGCGCCGAACAAAGCGATCCATATTTTAAAATCCGCCTTGTCCGACTCTTCTTCAGACAACCCTTACTTGCTCTATCAAACCCTAAGTCAACTCTATGCGATGCAAAATCAAATGGGCTATGCGGACTATTACCAAGCCAAAGCCTATCAGACAATTGGTGACCACAAGCGCTATCAATACTTATTACGACAAGCGCAAAAAAAAATGCCGCCTGAAGACACAAAATTGAAACTTGAAATACAACGCGAAATAAATACCATTAAAGAAACTCATAACGCATCTAGAGAATAAAATAAAGAATTTCAATCAGTAACAAGGCCCTATAGGTTGTTTGTACACCATAATCATAAAAAAATAAATCGCCTCCATAAATATTTCTATTGCAACCTTCATTCAAAAAACTTGCGTTTTATCTAAAGGTGAGTAAGCTTACACACAAGGGCAAATTAAACGCTCCAATCACAACATCATCCCAAATAAGAACTAAACAGGGAATGTCGTAAGACTCTTTAGGAGGAGAAAAATGTTAAAGTTTAAAGTAAAGCATGTTTGCACGGCTTTGGCCATTTCAACTGCTCTTTTGGCAGCACCTGTCACCTCAATGGCGGCAGAACCAAGCGCCAAAGCACTTGAAGAAGGCAAAGCACTTGCTTTTAACCGTTCCAAAGGGAACTGCCTAGCTTGTCACGCCATGAAAGGGGGTAACCTCCCTGGGAATATTGGACCCGCTTTGATCGCGATGAAAGCACGTTTCCCTGGCGCTAAAGGCAAACAAGAGCTTTATGATATTGTTTACGGAAAAGTTGCTCGCGTTCCAAAAGACATCAGTATGATGCCCCCTTTTGGCACACACGCGATTTTATCTGATGAACAAATCCAAAAAATTGTAGATTATATCTACACTTTATAGTCAATTTTATAACAACCTACAATCGGGAGTAATCACCTTATGAAACGTAGATCTTTCCTTAAAGGTACCCTAGCCACTGGTGCAGCTGCTATTGCAGTGAATGCTGGTCTTTTAGTGCCTAGCACCGTTTTAGCTGCAGAATGGAACAAAGCCGCTTTTGATGCAGCTTCTGTTGAAGATGCCATTAAAACCCTTTATGGTTCAGCAAATATGACAGATTCTGGCGACGTTAAACTTAAAGCGCCTGCTATTGCAGAAAACGGTGCGGTAACGCCTGTTACTGTTGATGCAACAGGTATTTCTGGCGTTGAATCGATTGCGATCTTAGCCGATAAAAACCCAACTGCACTTGCTGCAGTTCACAACTTCTCTGGTCCAGCACTAGGTTTTATTGCAACCCGTATTAAAATGGGTAAAACCATGAATGTGATCGCAGTGGTTAAAGCAGGCGGCAAGCTTCTTAAAACACAACAACAAGTTAAAGTAACGATCGGTGGATGTGGCGGTTAATCCGTAACGCTCATTAACTTGGATTCATTACACAAAGAAATTAAGAAGGAATTATCATGTCAATTAGAATTAGAATGCGTGGAAAAGTTCGTAACGGTGTTGCTGATATTAAAGCATTGATTAAGCACCCTATGGAATCTGGTCGTCGTAAAAACAAAAAAACAGGTAAAAACTATCCTGCTAAGTTTATCGACCTAGTTGAACTCACCGTTAATGGCACAAAAGCTGTTGAAGGCCAATGGTCTGGTGCTGTGTCTGCAAACCCTTATATGGCTGTAAAAGTAAAAGCCAACAAGGGAGATGAAGTCGTCCTGACCGTTCATGACAACACTGGTGAAACAGGGACTAAGAAATATAAATTGAGATAAGTTCTTGATACACCAGCCCGCTCAATTGAGCGGGTCCCTCTAAAAATATAATATCTAAGAGCTCTCGGATGGAGGATGGAAATGAAAAAGGCACTGCTTATCACCTTATTAGGTGTTACAGCGACTGCAGCTACAAATAGTTATGCTGCAATCGATCCCGAACAAGATCGTAAAGAACTGGTTAATTTCTTTATGAAAAAAAACCCTAACATTAAATTTGAAGATTATCGTTTAGGGGCTTACAACTACTCAAAAGATAAACTGGCACAATACAAAGATGTGATGGAGTTTCCTCCCTATCTGGATGCCATTGATGCTGGTGAAGCGCTGTATGAAAAAGATAAAGCGGTTTATGACAAATGCTTTGGTTCTGACGTCACTAAGGTTCGTGTTAAATACCCTTATTATGATGAAGCTAAACAACGCGTTGAAACCCTTGAAAGTGCGATCAATGAATGTCGTACGAATGCTGGCCTAAAACCTTTTAAATGGAAAAAAGGGCCCATTGCGCAACTCAGTGCTTTCTATGCAGATAAAGCCAGAGGTCAAAAAATTCATGTCGTTATTAATAGCGAAGGGGCGAAAAAGGCTTATGAAGCCGGTCGTAAGATGTACATCACGCCAATGGGACAGCTGAACCTTTCTTGTGCCAAATGCCATACTTACAACGCCGGACGTCGTGCACGTGCGAATATCCTTTCACCTAACTTAGGGCATACCACTGGCTTCCCAGTTTTCCGTGCCAAGTGGCAAGAATTAGGAACTTTGCACCGTCGCTATGGTGGCTGTCATAAAAATATGCGTTTGAAACCATTTAAAGCACAAAGTAATGAATACCGTAATTTGGAATTCTATGAAGCTTACATTTCAAATGGCTTAGAAATTGACGGACCAAGCTATCGCGAATAATTTACGGTATGTAAGGCCTATTTAAAACCCGGTTTAACCGGGTTTTTTCTTTTAAAGACTAAACACTTTATCCTTGCTAGGCACTTATTCAATACGCCCGGCTTCTCTCATCTACAAATGCACGCATTAAACCTTCGCTTACATCAATCTTCAACCCAATTCAGCTCTTTTCTTTTTTTGTTCAAGCCTAATCAATCGCTCATAGAAGTGTCAAAACAAGCCGGAAAGAGTGAATGCAAAAGTTATTCAGTGGAATTCAAAGAAGAGGTATTCAGAATAAAGCTTAAAGTGCCTAAGCGATCATTTTAATAGCGCTCAAGCAGATAGGATTGGAATTGTTTCAGCTCTTGACGCATCTGCAGAAGCTTCTGCACACAACCTTCTGCCTCAAGAGGATTCTGTTCGCTATTTTTTTTAGACAATTGTGTTTTCGCACCTGAGATCGTAAAGCCTTGCTCATAGAGCAGACTTTTAATCTCTAACACTAACTCAACATCTTTGCGTTGATAATAACGTCGCCCTTGCCGTTTACTCGGTTCAAGTTGAGTAAAAACCTGTTCCCAATAACGCAGGACGTGTGGTTTAAGCTCGCACAGTTGACTCACCTCCCCGATCGTAAAATATTTTTTTTCGGGAAGGTTCAGTAATAGTTGTTGTGTACTATTCTGTGATGTCGGCATTGTCAATTGTGGCTCTTAATTTCTGCCCAGGTTTAAAGGTCACCACACGACGTGCGGCAATCGGTACATCTTCCCCAGTTCGTGGATTACGTCCAGGACGGGGGTTTTTGTCACGCAATTCAAAATTACCAAACCCAGAGATTTTAACAAACTCACCACGCACCAGCACTTCACTGATTTCCGTGTAAAACTGTTCAACAATCTCTTTGGATTCGCGTTTATTAAAGCCCAAAGTTTCCGTTAAGCGTTGGGCAATTTCTGCTTTCGTTAATGCCATTTATTTTATCCCTATCTTAAAGAAGCTGAAACCTTTTTTTTTGCCGCTTCAATCATTTGTTGAATCACCGCATCGACTTCTTCATCCTGTAAGGTTCGATCCTGATGCTGGAATTTAATCGTGATGGCCAGACTCTTCTTGCCCTCTGGCAAACCTTCACCTTGATAGACGTCAAACAACTCGATGGATTTAACTATGTCGGCCTCTATACTGGCTAAAGCATCGAGTAAGGCTTGAGCCGGAAGTTGCTCATCCACTACAAATGCTAAATCCCGCTGCACTTCAGGGAATTTTGAAAGGGTTTCTGCTTTGGGCAGCTCAGTTTCCGCAACCAAAGCTTGCTGAATCTCAAACAGATAAACCTTACCATTGACTGCCATCTGTTTCGCTAACTTAGGATGCAGCTGACCTAAATGCCCCACAACCTGTCCTTCTTTCACTAATTGTGCCGATTGTCCAGGGTGCAAAGCAGGGTGTTCAGTCGGCTCAAAACATACGGTTTGATGTGCCATTTTTAACAGGGTTTCAACATCCCCTTTTAGATCATAAAAGTCGACATTACGAGACTCGCCCATCCAACTTTCAGGTTCTGCAGGCCCCACAATTGCGCCGCCTAACATGGGAATCTGTTGCATCTCTTTAACTTGATCCCCGATAAAGACCAGTCCTGATTCAAAAATACGCACACGATTCTGCTGACGCTTTTGATTATAAGCAACGGTATTCAATAACCCAGCAAACAGCGTATTACGCATCGCCTTCATCTCTTCTGAGATGGGATTTTGTAAGTTAATATAGGGCTGGTGAGAAAGCGCTTTAAGCTGAGTCTCTTCCACAAAACTATAGGTAATGACCTCATGATAACCACGTTGCACCAATGCATGACGCACCAAATCCATCTCAACTTCTGTTTCAGGCAGTGCTGGCAAACGAATTGGGGCTTCTAAAGGCATTTCAGGCAAATGGTTATAACCATAAATCCGTCCCACCTCTTCAACTAAATCGGCCTCAATTGCCATATCAAAGCGATAACTCGGTGCCGTAAGCAGCCAACCCTCTGCCACTTTTTCAATTTTAAAATTCAGACGCTGAAAAATGGCTTCGACGGTTTCATCTGCTAATGCCACGCCTAGCAATTTTTCAATGCGTTCTCGACGCAGTAAAATGGGGTGTGGCTGAGGAAGCTGATCCGCATCGACTTTCGCTTCCACCTCAGAGACTTCGCCACCTGCAATCTCGGTCAACAAAGCTAAAGCACGTTCTAAAGCCCGCTCTGGCAATTGTGGATCAACGCCACGCTCAAAACGATGAGAGGAATCTGTATGCATCCCATATTGACGTGCTTTACCACTGATCACCTTCGGTGCAAAGTGGGCACATTCGAATAAAACCGTTTGTGCGGTTTCGCTGACTGCTGTTGATTTACCGCCCATAATGCCCGCTAAAGCGATGGCACCAGAGTCATCCGCAATCACTAAGGTATCAGATTTGAGGGTAACGCTTTTCTCTTCTAAGGTCTCAATCGTCTCGCCATCCTGAGCGAAACGCACTTGAAGATCGCCTTGCAGCTTCTCTGCATCAAAAGCATGCATCGGCTGCCCCAACTCCAGCATCACATAGTTGGTGATATCGACAATCAGGTGCTTTGGAGAAATCCCCCCACGTTGCAGGCGATTCTGCATCCATAAGGGCGTTTTCGCTTCACGATCAAAACCTAAAACTTTACACGCTAAATATTTCGGACAGGCCGTCGTATCGGTGATCACAATGTCTTGACCTAGGGATCCCTGTTTGCTGACGGATTTTTCTGTAAAGGGCTGTTGCAATGGAAAATTACCATAGGCGGCAATATCGCGCGCCAAACCTTCAACACTTAAACAATCTGCACGATTAGGCGTTAAATCCACATCAATAATACAGTCATCTAAATCTAAGTAGGCGCGAAGATCCATCCCCACAGGCGCATCAGCAGCAAGCTCCATCAAGCCTTCTGTTTCAGGAGAAAGTCCCAGCTCTTGGGCTGCACAAAGCATCCCCGCTGAAGGCACACCACGTAATTTGGCCTTTTTAATCTTAAAGCCACCCGGTAAAACTGCACCGACCAAAGCCGTCGGCGCCTTCATCCCGGCACGGACATTTTTCGCGCCGCAAACAATCTGTAGTGGCGTCTCTTCTCCCACATCGACTTGGCAAATATTCAGTTTATCCGCATCCGGATGCTTCTCAACGCTGAGCACCAACCCCACAACGACCTTGCTGAATTCTGGGGCGACGGGTGCAATCTCATCCACTTCCAGACCGGCCAGACTTAACTCTTCTGCCAGGGTTTCACTGTCCCAACTGGGGTTGACCCAAGTTCTTAACCAATTTTCACTTACTTTCATTTTGTCGGCCTACTTAAACTGTTTTAAAAATCTCAAGTCATTTTCGAAGAATTGACGCAAATCTTTGACGCCATAACGCAACATGGCTAAACGTTCAACGCCCAACCCAAATGCGAGTCCTGTGTATTTATCACTGTCCACCCCCACATTTTTCAATACATTGGGGTGAACCATGCCACAACCTAGAACCTCAATCCAACGCCCATCCCCAAACAGATCGGTGGCAATATCGACTTCTGCAGAAGGCTCGGTAAAGGGAAAATAAGAGGGGCGAAAACGGGTTTTAAGGTGCTCATCTTCAAAAAATTGGCGCAAAAACTGGGTCAATAACGTTCGAAGCTGAGCAAAAGACGCATTTTCTTCAATCACAAGCCCTTCCACCTGATGAAACATCGGTGTATGGGTCTGATCTGAATCACAACGATAGACGCGACCTGGCGCAATAATGCGTAACGGCGCTTTGCGTTTTTCCATTGTCCGAATCTGCACCCCTGAAGTATGCGTCCGCAAAACAGTTTGAGCATCAAAATAAAAAGTATCGTGCATTGCACGTGCAGGGTGCGTTTCAGGGATATTCAAGGCTTCAAAATTGTGCCAATCATCTTCGATTTCGGGCCCGGTCTCAATATCGAAGCCCGCTTTGGAAAAAATCAATTCGATCCGCTTCAATGTGCGCGTCACCGGATGCAGCCCACCAACATCCACTCGACGGCCAGGAAGGGTGATGTCTACTGACTCTTCCGCAAGCTGTTTAGCCAGCTTTTCATCATCCAATTGCTGTTTTTTACTGCCGAGAAGCTGTTGAACCTGCTGTTTGGCTTCATTAATCCACTGCCCGACTTTAGGACGCTCTTCTGGAGAAAGCTGACCCATTGATTTCATCAAGGCAGTCAACTCCCCTTTTTTACCTAAAAATTGTACGCGCAACGCATCCAAATCTGCATGGTTGGCAACGGATTGAATGGCTTCTTCAGCCCTAGAAAGAATCGCTTGCAGTTTTTGTTGCATAATTGCCTGCCTTATCTAAAAAGTATAGAGATAAATTTTTTGAGACCTTTGCATGAGTGGGATGCGAGCTAAAAATGAGGAAAAATTTTTCATATCTAGGCGGGAAACGCAGGCAATAGCCAACTATTGCCAAGTTTTCCAACAACGATAGGGGAAATTTTAGCCATTTTTAGCCGTAGATCCATCTCATGCAAAGGTCTCTTTTTACTTATCTCTATACTCTTATCCACTGTTGGAAGAAAAAAGGGGACCTAAGTCCCCTTTTGATTAGGCGATTAGCCCACTGTTTTCTTAAGCTAAAGCAGCTTTGGCTTTTTCTGCAATCGCACTAAAGGCTTCTGCATCATGAACCGCAATATCTGAAAGTACCTTACGGTCAACTTCAATACCTGCTTTATTTAAGCCATTAATAAAACGGCTATAGGTTAAACCATTTAGACGTGCCGCTGCGTTAATACGCGCAATCCAAAGACGACGGAATTGACGCTTGCGTTGACGACGGTCACGGTATGCATATTGACCCGCTTTAGTGACCGCTTGCTTAGCAACACGGAACACCTTACGGCGTGCACCATAATAACCTTTAGCTTGTTTTAATACTTTTTTGTGTCTTTTGCGTGCAATGACGCCACGTTTTACTCTTGCCATGTTTAAACTCTCCCTTTACACATATGGTAGCATGCGACGAAGCATTGCCACATCTGAATCATGAATCATACAGGCAGCACGCAACTTACGCTTACGCTTAGTCGACTTCTTGGTCAAAATATGACGAAGGTGAGAGTGTTTACATTTAAAACGGCCAGAGCCAGTTTTTTTAAAACGCTTTGCAGCGCCACGGTTTGTTTTAATCTTAGGCATTCTAAAATTACTCCGCATTTGAGATATTAGAGACTTCAAATGTCTTCTAACACCTGGTTTTAATTAACTGTTTAAGCATCATTGCTTAAACAAACGGAACAACGAACAGCACTGAGGGAGCTGCACCAGAAACGGTGAGGATAAAATCCAACCACCACCCCGATTGTTGTATTCAGCTAAAATTATTTAGCTGCTTTTTTTGCTGGCGCGACCATCATTTGCATTTGACGACCTTCCATTTTGGGCATCTGTTCAACAGTCGCCACATCCTGGATATCATCGCGAATGCGCTCCAGCATTTTCAATCCCAGTTCCTTATGGGTAATTTCACGGCCTCGGAACCAAATGGTTACCTTGACCCGATCTCCGTTCTCAAGAAAACGCATCAGGTTGCGTAGCTTGACCTGATAGTCTCCTTCCTCAGTTCCTGGGCGAAACTTAACTTCTTTAACCTGCACTTGCTTCTGTTTTTTCTTAGCTTCGTGCGCTTTTTTCTGTTTCTGGTAAAGGTATTTACCATAATCCATGATTTTGCAAACCGGAGGATTTGCTTTGGCAGTAATCTCAACCAGATCCAACCCTTCTTCTTCCGCGCGCTCACGGGCCTCTTGAATGGATACGACCCCAAGTTGCTCGCCTTCTGGTCCGATTAATCGAACTTCTCTCGCTTTAATTTGTTCATTGATAGCATCTTTTGGGGCTTCAGTTTGTTGTGGTTTCCCACGACCTCTTCTTACTGCGATGGTTATATCCTCCAGTTTGTTAACTTATTGATTTCTTTAATCTGCTTCGACTGTGCGGCCTAAGTTTGCAACATCGGTTGCCAGCAACTCAACCATCTCTTCTAAGGTGTAGCTGCCAAGGTTTTCACCACTTCGAGCACGCACATTTACCGTTCCATTTGCCATCTCTTGATCACCTACGACCAAAATATAGGGAACGCGTTGTAAAGTGTGTTCGCGAATTTTAAACCCTACTTTCTCATTTCTCAAGTCTGATTCAACTCTAAACCCATGTTTTTGCAATTTTTTAGCAAAATCGGCGACATATTCATTGTGAACTTCAGAAATTGAAGCAATCACTACCTGTACCGGCGCCAACCAAGTTGGGAATTTACCTTCATAATGCTCGATCAAAATGCCCACAAAGCGTTCTAATGAACCTAATATCGCCCGGTGAATCATCACTGGATGATGTTTTTCATTATCCGCACCCACATAGACCGCATCTAAACGTTCTGCTTGCGTCATGGAAAAATCTAATTGAATGGTGCCACACTGCCAAACACGGCCAATGCAGTCTGTCAGCTGAAATTCAATTTTAGGACCATAAAAAGCCCCTTCTCCAGGTTGCAATTTATATTCCAAACCGGCTTTTTTTAATGTTTTTTCCAAGGCATTCTCAGCAAGATCCCAAACGGCATCACTGCCCACCCTCTGTTCTGGACGCGTTGAAAACTTCACCGCAATATTGTCAAACCCAAAGTCGGCATAGGTTTTAAAGACCAGATCAATACAAGCTTGCACTTCTTGTTCAATTTGCGCCTCTGTGCAGAAAATATGTGCATCATCTTGCGTAAAAGAACGCACACGCATCAAACCATGTAAGGTACCTGAGGGTTCATTACGGTGAACCAAACCAAATTCAGCCAAACGAATCGGCAAGTCTCGATAACTATGTAGATGTTGGTTATAAACTTGAATATGGCCAGGACAGTTCATCGGTTTGACCGCATAATCCCGATTATCCGTCTCTGTGGTAAACATATTGTCTTTAAACTTATCCCAATGCCCTGATTTTTCCCACAAAGAGCGATCCATAATCAGAGGGGTGCGAATTTCATCATACCCATTCTCTTGCAGCTGTTGACGCATATAGTCTTCTACTACGCGAAACAAAACCGTACCTTTTGGATGCCAAAAAGCCATACCTGGTGCAATCTCTTGCACATGGAATAGATCCAACTGTTTACCCAGTTTACGATGGTCACGCTTTTCAGCCTCTTCCATCATTTTTAGATATTCTTTCAATTCTGGCTTGGTGCGGAAGGCGACGCCATAGGCGCGTTGCAGCATTTTATTTTTCGAATCACCTCGCCAATAGGCACCGGCAACATGTGTCAATTTAAAAGCTTTGATAAAACCCATATGCGGCACATGAGGGCCTCGACACATATCCACATACTCTTGATGGAAGTAGAGGTTGAAGGCTTTTTCTTCCGGCATATCTGCAATCAATTCTAATTTATAGGGCTCATTGCGTTCTTCAAAAATCTTGATCACCTCTTCACGTGGCAATCGTTTTTTAATCACTGGGTATTTGGTCTTAGCCAACTCTTGCATGCGCTTTTCGATCTGCTTCAACTCTTCTGGCCCGATCTTCTCTTCTAAATCAAAGTCATAGTAAAAGCCATTTTCAATGACTGGGCCAATCGCCATTTGCGCATTGGGATAGAGCTGTTTAAGCGCATGACCAAATAAATGCGCACAAGAGTGACGCATGATATATAAGCCATCTTCATCTTTCAGAGTGACAATTTCCAAGGTGGCATCTTCGGTAATCAAATCGCACGCATCCACCAACTCACCATTCACACGACCTGCAATCGTCGCCTTAGCAAGCCCTTCACCAATATCTTGTGCCACTTGAATCACAGACACAGCTTCATCATAGCTGCGTTGAGAACCATCTGGTAAAGTAATAACTGGCATTGTCACCCTCTATCTATTTTGAATTGAAGAATTTACGTAAACGATAGATTATAGCATTTTTTTTTCATAACTTTTTTAAATATAAAAATAAAAAAACCCGCTCTAAAGGCGGGCCTTTTAAAACAAGTTTCGCGGTTAAAAGAGGCGACTCCGAGACTAGGTCTCCAAATAAATTTCGCCCCCTTTCTCATCAAAGTCTTTGGACTTTTCTCTCATCCCCACTTCAATGGCGACATCCAAATCTTTTATGCCCTTCTTAGCGGCATAATCCCGAACATCCTGCGTAATCTTCATTGAGCAGAATTTAGGGCCACACATTGAGCAGAAATGCGCGACCTTAGCAGATTCTCTCGGCAAGGTTTCATCGTGATATTCTCGCGCTCGATCTGGATCTAAGCCAATATTAAATTGATCATACCAGCGGAATTCAAAACGCGCTTTCGACAATGCATTATCTCGAATCTGTGCACCCGGCAAGCCTTTAGCCAAATCCGCCGCATGGGCTGCAATTTTGTAGGTAATAATACCCTCTTTCACATCCTCTTTATTGGGAAGACCTAAATGCTCTTTTGGGGTCACATAGCAGAGCATGGCTGTACCATACCAACCGATTTGCGCAGCCCCAATACCAGAAGTAATATGGTCATACCCAGGCGCAATATCGGTGACCAAAGGCCCTAATGTATAGAAAGGCGCCTCGTAACAATCATGCAGCTCCTTATCCATATTCTCTTTAATCATCTGCATCGGCACATGGCCAGGCCCTTCGATCATCACCTGCACATCATGTTCCCAAGCAATCTTGGTCAACTCTCCTAAAGTTTCCAACTCACCAAATTGAGCCGCATCATTAGCATCTGCAATCGAACCTGGACGCAAACCATCCCCTAAGGAGAAGGAGACATCATAGGCTTTCATAATTTCGCAGATTTCTTCAAAATGCGTATAGAGGAAATTTTCTTTATGGTGATGCAGACACCATTTCGCGATAATTGAGCCGCCGCGCGAGACGATACCGGTCACACGATCTGCCGTCATAGGAATATAACGCAATAAAACCCCGGCATGAATGGTGAAATAGTCTACACCTTGCTCTGCCTGCTCAATCAGCGTATCTTTAAATACCTCCCACGTGAGGTTTTCTGCAATGCCGTTGACCTTCTCCAGCGCTTGATAAATTGGCACTGTACCAATTGGCACGGGAGAGTTACGAATAATCCACTCACGGGTTTCATGAATATTTTTCCCAGTGGAGAGATCCATTACGGTATCCCCGCCCCAGCGAGTCGCCCACACCATCTTTTCCACCTCTTCCTCAATGGACGAAGTGGTCGCCGAGTTCCCAATATTGGCATTAATTTTGACGCGAAAATTGCGCCCAATAATCATCGGCTCAATTTCAGGGTGGTTAATATTAGCAGGAATAATCGCACGTCCGGCTGCAATCTCTTGACGGACAAATTCAGGTGTATACTCTTCAGGAATATTGGCACCAAAAGGGTTCCCTTTATGCTGCTTAAGCAAGCCAAGTTCACGAGCTTCCTGTAATTTACAATTCTCTCGAATGGCAACATACTCCATCTCTGGCGTAATAATCCCTTGACGCGCATAGTGCATTTGCGTCACGTTTTTCCCCGCTTTCGCTTTACGCGGCTTAGGAATATTCGGAAAACGCACCGCTTCTAATTTTTCATTTTCATGGCGCTCATGGAAATATTTTGAAGTAAAGTCCGATAAAATTTCCGTATCACCGCGTTCTTCAATCCAAGCACTGCGAACTTTTTTAATGCCTTGATGAAAATCAATTTTTTCGTTCGGATCGGTATAGACACCAGAAGTATCGTAAACCGTTAAAGGTGGATTAGGTTCAAAAGACCCATCTGCTAAAGGGGTATCGCTTAAAGTAATTTCCCGCATCGGGACTTGAATATCAGGACGTGAGCCCTTGACATAAATTTTGTGTGAACTTGGAAAAGGCTCCACGTAAGATTCATTCACCTCTTCCAAATTTTCTAACACTGCGCTCATATTTTCTCCTTGTCGCCCGTGCGTAGCCTGATAATGATGACAGGCCACAGCTCTTTATTTCCCTGCGTCCGCATTACCGGCATCAGGTTCAATGAGTTCTCTCTCAGCCGAGTTTTTGTATACCCAGCACCTCAAAAGAGTTGAATCTATAGATTATAACGGAATTTAGACAGTGATAAAGGCGGAATTCAAGAAGCGATCTTTGAGCCGGGATCACTTAAGTACCTTCAGCATCAAGTTGCACCCTCTGCTGCTCTGGAAAAATCACGGTAAAAGTTGAGCCCATACGATAGATACTTTCAACTTTAAGCTCTGCCTCATATTTTTCCAAAATGTGTTTCACAATCGACAGACCCAACCCTGTTCCACCACTCTCTCGAGATCGAGCTGTATCCACTCGATAAAACCGTTCGGTAATGCGAGGGATGGCTTCTCGAGGAATCCCCACTCCAGTATCCTTTACACTAAAAACCGCACCCGCTTCACTGCAGCGCCAAACAGCTGTAATTCGCCCCCCTTCAGGCGTATAACGTACGGCATTTGAAAGGAGATTAATCAAAACACTGCGCACCAAATGGGCATGTGCCCGCAAGCCGCAAGTGGGCGATTCAATTAAAAACTGAATTTGATGGCGCCCACCACTTAACTGCCTCACTTCTTTTTCTAACTGATGCAAGAGTTCAGGTACATGAACCGTTTCATAGGATTGAGACACCCCCTCTGTCTCCAAAGCGGAAAGCGTCAGCAAATCCTCTATAATTTGCCGCATCCGCTCAGATTGCGCTTGCATCTCATCAATCGGTTGCTGCCAACCTTGCAAGGAAAGATCCACTTCCACTGCATCCACCATTAACTCAAGATAACCCGCCAAAACCGTTAAAGGGGTGCGTAATTCATGCGAAGCATTGGCCACAAAATCTTTACGCACCTCTGCAATACGATACATTTCTGTAATGTCTCGCACCACCAATAGGTAATGACCTTGACGGTAAGCCGCCAGTTGAATATCCAAAATGCGATGAGAATCAATCGAAGCGTAAGTTTGCAAGGAGCGATTAAAGCTACGCTCCTTAAGATAATGGATAAATTCCGGCGTGCGAATAAAAGCCTCTATCGGCTTGCCCTTATCCCAAACCTTCAACCCCAACAACTTTTCTGAAGAGGGGTTCAGCCATTGGATCTTAAAATCTTCGGACAGTCCAATCAAACCTTCCGGCTGCGCCATCAACGCAGCATGGTACAAATCCGCATGCTCCATCGATTTTTTCAGTTTACGCTGTTGAGTTTTTGCATGGCGATAAAGATGCAACGCCAAAGGATACCAGCCACCTAAAAGGTTGGGCGGCGGCGTACTCACATCCTGCAACAACCAACGAATAAAAAAGAAAAAATTAGCAATATAGTAAAAGAGAAGTGCAATTAAAAGAAAGCTTAAACCGAGCACCCAATTTTGAAACAGCAATCCCTGAAAAAATGCCAAAATCCCCAGTCCTGACACCCACTTTAGCTCTTTAAACAACCATTGAAGCGCGTGTTTTGTTTGGGGAGTCATTTCGTCTCTAGATCACTTTGTTACACGGTTTTTTGGGGCTGAGATAGACGGTAACCTGTACCCCGGACAGTTTGAATATAATCTGCTGCTTTTAAAGGCTCTAGCTGTTTACGGAGACGACGAATATGCACATCCACGGTACGCTCTTCCACCACCACGCTTTCACCCCATACCTGATCTAACAATTGATGGCGACTGAACACTTTATCGGGGTTTTCAAGAAAAAAACTGACCAGACGAAACTCTGTAGGACCTAAATGCAGCTCTTGATCTCCTACCCAAAAACGATGGCTATCAAAATCCAGTTTTAAATCACCAAATTGAAGCCCCTCTTGCATTGGCACTTGCATAGCCATTTTTTGAGTTCGACGTAAGAGTGCCTTAAGCCTCGCCACCAGTGCTTTAGGGGAAAAAGGCTTCACCACATAATCATCTGCTCCAACTTCAAAACCTTCGACTTGATCTTGTTCAGCGCCTTTAGCGGTCAACATCATCACAGGTAACCGACGAAACTTATCATGCTGTCGAATGCGTTTCAATAAAGCCAAACCATCCATGCCAGGCAGCATCCAATCTAACAGCACGCAATCAATGGTTGACGACTCATCAGAACTGGATCGCAAAGTTTGCCAAGCAGCCTCAGCATTCGCCACCTCAACAACCTGAAAGCCAGCACTTTGCAAGGCCAAACGTAGAAGGTTACGAATCGCCATCTCATCTTCCACCACTAAAACGGTTGCCACCTGTTCACTCATACGCCTTCCCGATCGTTACTTAGCCTCAAATTCTTTCAAAAATGCAAAAATTTCCTCTTCTTTCATATCACGCACATCACGCCCGGTGACAAGATAGATGATCGACTCTGCGATATTTCTTGCATGATCAGACATACGTTCTGAAGCGCGTAAAGCAAAAATGAGCTCTAAAACACACACCTTTTGCTCACCCTCTACCGTCACCACATCTTGTTCTAGCACTTGCAAAGCATTTTTATAAACTTCATCTAACACTTCTTCTTCTTGGATGGTTTTCGCAGCATCCTCTATATTTAAACGCGCAAAACCATCCAAAACAGCACGTAACATCTTAGAAGAGCGTAAAGAGATCTCTATTAAATGAGACAAACCTGGCAACTGATTACAGCTTAAGTCTCTCTCCACCATTTTTAACACAAACTTGGCAATCTTGACCGCTTCATCTCCCATGCGCTCTAAATCTACTGCCATCCGAATCGCAGACAACACTAAGCGCAAATCCAAAGCCGTAGGCTGCTGACGAGCAAGGATCCTAGCACACAGAATATCCACATCAATTTCTTGTTTGTTGACTTCCTTATCTAAATTCAGCACTTCATTGGCTAAAGTTTTATCACTCTTTTGCAAAGCCTCTATGGCGCAATCAATCTGCTTCTCAACCATGCCCCCCATTTTTAAAATGTGATCAAAAACCTCTTCTAAACTCTGGTTGAGGGCACCTGAAATATGACTGGTAAAATCTTTACGATCCATGTTTACACCTTTCCACTTTTTATCATCAAATTAATCGTGATGATAAATCATACAGAATCTTTATGACAACTATATTGCATTCAACCCTTGAAACGATATCCATTAACCCAGAATAAATGTCCAACTATGTGCACATTTGCACCAAACTAGATCTTTAGCCGTGCAAGGAAAAACTCTAAAAAAATCAAAATCTGCCAAGAATCCAGTTAAAACAAACTGTTACGGCAACCAAAAAAAGATTAGCATCCTGGCACGAATCCCGCTATCATTTACTAATGAAATTTTATCTTCTTTTAACTTAAATAAGGACGGAATCAAAATGCCTCAAGCAATTCTTGATACGATCAAAGAAAACGATATTAAATGGGTGGATTATCGCTTTACCGACACCCATGGTAAAGAGCAACATGTAACAGTGCCTGCTTCCTCAGTTGATGAAAACACTTTTGTTGATGGTGAAACCTTTGACGGTTCATCCGTTGCAGGTTGGAAAGGGATCAATGATTCCGATATGATTTTAATGCCTCAAACTGACGGCTATTTTATTGATCCTTTCACCAATGACCCGACCCTTGTCGTACGCTGCATGATTATTGAGCCTAGCACAATGGAAGGTTATGAAAAAGATCCTCGTGCCGTCGCTAAAAAAGCGGAAGCCTATTTGAAATCTACAGGCATTGCAGATTCCGCCTTCTTTGGTCCAGAGCCTGAGTTTTTCATTTTTGATGATGTCCGTTGGGGACTCGATATGTCAGGCTCTTTCGTCAAGATTGATTCCACTGAATCTTCTTGGAACAGTGCCAAAGAGTATGAAGAAGGCAATATGGGACATCGTCCAAGTGTTAAAGGCGGCTACTTCCCTGTTCCCCCTGTCGATCAACTGCATGAAGTACGTGCCGATATTTGTGCCATGGCTGAAGCAATGGGGCTTAAACTTGAAGCACATCACCACGAAGTGGCTACAGGTGGACAATGTGAAATCGCAGTTGCAGGGAACACTTTGACCGCTAAAGCAGACGAAGTACAAATCCTTAAATATGCAGTGCACAATACTTGTCATGCCCTTGGTAAAACGGCTACTTTCATGCCTAAGCCAATTGTAGGCGATAATGGTAATGGCATGCACATTAACCAATCACTTTCCAAAGATGGCAAAAACATTTTCGCTGGCGACGTCTATTCTGGACTTTCACAAGAAGCCCTTTGGTATATTGGCGGTCTCATTAAGCATGCACGCGCTTTAAATGCGTTCACAAACCCAGGTACCAACTCTTATAAACGTTTGGTTCCCGGCTTTGAAGCCCCTCTACTATTGGCTTATTCTGGTCGCAACCGTTCCGCTTCGATCCGCATTCCTTATGCGCCAAGTGAAAAATCGCGTCGCGTAGAACTGCGTTTCCCTGATCCAACGGCCAATCCATATTTAGCCTTCTCTGCCTGCCTAATGGCTGGACTAGATGGCATTATGAACAAAATTGACCCAGGCGAACCTGCAGAAAAAGATCTTTATGATCTAGAGCCAGAAGAGGAAGCCAGCTACAACACAGTTTGCGCTTCACTTGAAGAAGCATTGGCTGAATTGGACAAAGATCGTGAATTCTTAAAAGCAGGCGGGGTCTTTACCGACGCTATGATTGATGCCTATATCGATTTAAAAATGGATCATGTGACTCAATTCCGTGCCACAACCCACCCATTAGAGTTTGAACTTTATTATTCAGCCTAAACGTTTCAGCCAAGCTTTTGCTTGACTGACTTTTCCTAAAGCCCATAGCATTTACTGCTATGGGTTTTTCTTTTAGAGACCTTTGTATGAGTGGGATGCGAGCTAAAAATGAGAAAAAATTTCCCATATCCATATCTAGGCGGGAAACGCAGGGAATAGCCAGCTATTGCCAAGTTTTCCAACAACGATTTGGGAAATTTTAGCCATTTTTAGCCGTAGAACCATCTCGTGCAAAGGTCTCTTTTTAACAAAGTTGTCATATTTCCTCCCTACAATAACCTTTGAGTTCAATAAGGAACTTCCAATTTTTTTATCTTAGGAGATACGACTCATGAAAAAAACACTGATTGCTGGTCTTGTGACCGCTGCAGTTTCAACTTCAGCGATGGCTTGGACAATTGAAGGGACAGGTTCATCTTTCCAATACCCTGCTAACAAAGCATGGGCAAAAGATTTTTATGAAAAGACTGGAAACAAAGTAAACTATTCACCAACTGGTTCTGGTGCTGGAATCAAGGCGGCTAAACTGCATCAAGTTGACTTTGGTGGTACAGACAAACCACTGACACCTCGTACCTTAGCAAAATATAAATTAACTCAATTCCCAATTGCAATTGGTGCCATTACTTTTGCCTACAATGTTCCTGGTGTTAAAAACCTTAAACTTTCAGAGCGTGCCATTTCAGGTATTGTGCTAGGCAACATCCAATATTGGGATGCCCCTGCATTAAAAGAAGTCAACCCTGATGCGAACCTTCCACATAAAAAAGTTCTTTTTGTCCACCGTTCAGATAAGTCAGGAACCACTTTTGGCTTCACTTATTACCTCTCTAAAATGAACTCTGTTTGGCGTACACACTATGGCGCTAAAAAAGCCCTTAACTGGCCTGCTCCAAACCGTATCGCGGGTAAAGGTAACTTCGGTGTTTCAACTGCCATCAAAACTAACCCATACTCTATAGGGTATGTTGATTATGCTGATGCTGTTTCAAACAACCTAGATATGGCTATTATTGAAAACAAAGAGCATAAATTTGTTGCCCCTACCCCTAAATCTTTTGCAATCGGTGCACAGTATGCTGATCTAGATCCTAAAAAAGACTTCTATGCAAACATTCAATATCCTAAAAAAGGATATCCAATTATGACAGCAACTTTTGTCCTAGTGCCGAAAGATAAAGCCAACAAAAAGCATGTTGCAGAGTTCTATGACTTTGCATACAAGCATCCAGAAACTGCGGCTAAATTAGGATATGTTCCACTTCCTAAGCCTGTTGTCGCAAAAATTGAAAAATACTGGGCTGAAAAAGGTCTAAAATAAGCCTTTTTCTTAAGGATCTTCAGTTCACTCCTCTGAGAGTGAACTGAGGTTATCTGCACTAATGCTTGTAGCGGCAATTAACCTTTTTGAGTATACAAATCGGTTAAATGCCGCATTATTTTATATAATGCGTCTCTATCATAATTGCGCTCAATTACGTTGAGACACCTTATATAAACTAATGATTATTTAACCTAAAAGTTGTAGAACCCATGGAAAAAATATTTAGATTTCTCTCTCTATCAAGTGCGACCTTCTTACTGATTGTCTTGATAGCGATCGTGACCGTTCTCTATCTTACGGCTAAGCCAGCGATCGAAAAATTTGGCGCCTATTTTATTATCGACCCTCGCTGGAATGTTGAAGTACAAGTTGACGCGCCTGAGCCGGTTAAAAAACCAGATACTTTATCCCAAACTACAGACAAAACAGAGACATCTAAAGAGTCCCTGGATGAAAGCTCTGTCCCCGCTGTCGATGATGTTTACATGGATGAAGGTATTCCAATGGACGGTGAAGATTACATTCCTATGGACAATGAAGATAATATTCCCATGGAAGATGAACATGGGAGTACAGATACCAATTACCATCCAACAAAAGGCCATACAGAAACCGTTTATGGTGGCGCCGTTCCCATTGTCGGAACCATTTTCAGTACCGCCATCGCAATGCTATTTGCCATTCCAATCGCCATGGGGATCGCCGTCTTCCTATCAGAAATTGCACATGAAAAACTTGTGGGTCCCATCGGCATAGCAGTAGAGTTGCTGGCTGCGATTCCCAGTATCATTTATGGCATGTGGGCACTGTTTTATTTTGGCCCTTTTATCGCCTCTATTTTTGGTGGCCACAGCGTTTCTTTATTGGTGGCAGGACTGACATTAGGGGTCATGATTATCCCCTTTATGGCAGCGCTCAGCCGAGATGCGATTAACACCACACCCGATGTACTTAAAGAATCAGCCTATGCGATAGGCGCTACGAAATTTGAAGTGACTAAAGACATTATCTTCCCCTATGCCAAAGCAGGGATTTTAGGTTCTATGATCATTTCTCTCGGGCGTGCCTTAGGTGAGACTATGGCTGTTGCCTTCGTGATTGGTGGCGTCTTTGAATTTGCCCATTCAATTACGGATCCGACAAACTCTATTCCTGTGGTATTAGCAAATAACTTTTCTGAATCAAGCGGGCTCAGTTTAAATGCTCTGTTCTATCTGGCTTTGCTCTTATTTGTAGTGAGCTTTATTATTATTTTTGCGGCTAAACGCTACTTCTTACGGAGACAAAAATTATGAGGCTCTTAATCAACAAAATTTTCATACTCCTTTCAACTTTTACCGGTTTATTAGGCCTCTTCTTTCTAGGTTGGATACTGGTCACTCTGATTGGAAAAGGTTCTGAATCCTTAACCCCCTATATATTCACGCATGATTTGGTCGAAAATGGCATTCGCAATTTGATTTGGGGACAATTTGTCTTAGCCGGATTAGCGACCCTTTTTGGGATTCCAATTGGCGTTTTAGCTGGGATTTATTTACAAGAGTATGGCAACCATACCAAATTTGCAGATTTTATCCGTGACCTGAGTGATGTGATGATGTCTGCACCCTCCATTGTCATCGGAACCTTTATCTACGCTATTATGGTTATCCCCATGGGGCATACCTTCGGGTGGGCAGGTGTCGCTGCGCTCTTTGTCATGATGTTACCCATTGTGGTCCGCACCACTGATGATATGCTCAGCCTCGTCCCGACTGAATTAAGAGAAGCGGGGATGGCGATCGGTGCTTCAAAATATCATGTCACCATGCATATTATTATCCGTGCAGCAAAGGTAGGGATTATGACAGGACTCATCCTTGCCTTTGCTCGTATTGTGGGTGAAACCGCCCCCCTACTCTACACCAGTGGTTCAACCATTTATATGGTAACGAATCTCAATGAAACTTATCCCTCTATGACGGTCTCCATCTATAATTTAGCCACCATGCCAGACGCTAAGCTGGTCTCTTTAGCTTGGGCTGCTGCACTGGTACTCACATTAATGGTATTAGGACTTAATCTCTTAGGCCGTTTTTTGATTAAGGAAAAAAAGGTAAAATAAATGAATCAGTTAAAAATGGACATTCAGGACTTTAGCTTCACCTATAGAGGTGCGCCAGAGCCCTCTCTTCGTCATATCAATTTGCCGATTGAAACGAAAAAAGTCACCGCTCTAATCGGCCCCAGTGGCTGTGGAAAATCTACCCTTTTACGCAGCATGAACCGAATTCACGACCTTTATCCTGGCAATAAATATGAAGGAAAAATCCTTCTCAATACGCCTGAAAAGGGATCAACTGACATTTTGAAACTGAAAAAAGAAAATGAATTCATTTGGCTACGGCAAACCGTTGGCATGGTATTTCAAAAACCCACCCCTTTTCCAATGACCATATTTGAAAATATTGCTTATGGCCTTCGTCTTCAGGGTGAAAAGAATAAAACCGTGCTTCAAGAAAAAGTGGAGAAATCCCTTAAAGATGTAGCCTTGTGGGATGAGGTTAAAGATCGGTTAAATGATGATGCGCGTGGACTTTCCGGTGGACAGCAACAACGTCTCTGTATTGCACGCGTGGTCGCGCTGAAACCTGAAGTCATCCTCTTTGATGAGCCCACTTCTGCGCTGGATCCACTTTCCACCTTGGCGATTGAAGAGATGATTTTTGAACTCAAAGAGCATTACACCATTACCATTGTGACTCATAATATGCAACAAGCTTCTCGAATTTCTGACTACACAGCCTTTATGTATCTAGGTGAATTAATTGAATATGACACCACAGATACCATCTTTACCAATCCATCAGAAAAACAGACTGAAGACTATATTACCGGTAAATTTGGTTAAGGTTTTCTTAACATCCTCGCTTTGCCTATTCAGGCAAAGCCTCATCTCTTCTGACAATCTTCCTATCCATTTCCCATAATTTTAATCCAGATCTCATGCACGGCTTGCGTCTCCTGCATAAAATCCTGCTTAGGCACAATGGTTTTTGCATTCTGTAATGCTTTACGATGATAACATTCTCGATAGCGTTGATAAGCCTCTCTGAGTACTTTGACAGCATTCCCAGACAGTACCGAATTTTGTTCCATTTCCTGCATTAAGCGTATATTATCTGTCCATAAGGTGAGACTTGGGCAGGTATGCGCATTAACCAAAACAAGATATTGCACCAGAAACTCAATCTCAACGATCCCCCCTTCACCATATTTTAAGTCCAACTGCTGTGCGTCACTCTTATCCAAGGCTTTACGCATCTTATTCAGCATTTCTGTCACGGCTTGACGGATCGTCTCTTTATCTCGTGGTTGCTGTAAAAACTGCGCCCTAAACTGGTTAAATGCTTGATTATTGCTGCACACACCCCAAACCGGACGTGCACGAACTAATGCTTGATGCTCCCATACCCAAGCTTTTTTTTCAATATAGGCTTGATAACTGTCAAAGTCCGTCACCATTAAACCACTTTTGCCATTGGGTCGTAAACGCGTATCCACCTCATAGAGCTTACCGGTAGGCATCAATGTGGTCATTAAGGCAATCAATTTTTGCCCAAGCCGTAAAAAATAAAGGCTATTTTCCAATGCCTGAGCACCCGTTGAGCGTTCAGAAGGCGACACACCGTGATAGAGCATCACCAGATCTAAATCCGAGCCATAGCCCAACTCTATGCCCCCCAGTTTGCCATAGCCGATGACCATAAAGGGATTAAAGTCTGGATCAGTTAAGCCACCAGGCAGCCCAGATCTTTGCCGCATCCAGACTGAAGCAAAATGAACACAAGCATTCAACGCCGCTTCGGCAATCCAAGTCAGATGATCACTAACCTGCATCACCGGCACGAGTTGCTCTATATCAGCAACGGCCACCTTAAAGACCTGCCGATGTTTCCACAGACGAATTTGATTCATAAAAAGTTCTTCATCTAAAGCAACCGAACCAGCCTCGTCATGGATCGCGTGAAGGGCAATCTCCATCGCTTCCTGTTTTAACACTTGCGCATTTGGCAATTGCGCCAAAGTTTCAGCTTCAATCAACTGATCTAATAAGGCCGGCGTTTTGGCCAACTGTTGTGTGAGCCATGGACTGGCCGCACAGACAACTACTAAATTCTGAATGGTCTGTGGATTCTCCTGCATTAACACCAGATAGATACTGCGCTGTAAAATGGTTTCTAAAACACTTAATACCCGCTCTAATGAAACAATAGGCTGTGATTGTTCAACCACTTTTTGCAGCAGTTGAGGCAAAACCACTTTTAAACGTTCAATTGATTCAGCACTGGCATACTTAAAAGCCCGGCTTTGTTTAAACCGGTTTAAAACCTCAATCGCCTTATCTCTATCCGCTGCTTGCCATCCCAGAGCCGCCAAACCTTGTTCTACAGCTTCTAGGTCATCCTCATCATCCTGATCAACGTCCGATAATAGTTGTTCAATCCACAAAAAGGTAGATTGATCGGCCTGATCCGTATTTTGGGTGGCTGACGAATCCGTATCTTCAAATACCAGCGAAAATTGTTGCTGCACCACGCTTCTTTGCAACCCCAATTCAAGTAAAAAGCTGGCATAATCAGAATGTCCCATCCTTTCAGCTAGAAATTGTTGTTGCTGTGCATCTGTAGGCAAAATTTGTGTCTGTTGATCATTCCATTCTTGCAAAAGGTTTTCAACTCTCCGCAGATAGAGATACGCTTCTCTAAAAAGAGCACCATCTTCTTCATCCATAAAACCTTCCACAAGAATGGCTTGCAACGCTTGCAAAAAGGATTGCGTTTGTAAGCGGGGCATGCGCCCACCATAGATCAGTTGAAAAGCTTGCACCACAAATTCTGCTTCGCGAATCCCCCCTTCTCCGAGTTTAATATTTTGATCGCGCCCTTTTTTTTGAACATCTTGCCGAATCAATCGCTTGAGTTCTCGAATCGCTTCAATCGCCGAGAAATCAGTATATCGGCGATAGACAAAGGGCTGGATAATTTGCCGAAAAAGCTGATCAATGGATGCGCTATCTCCGGTAATGGGGCGCGCCTTTAAAGCGGCATAACGCTCCCATGCACGACCATGACGCTGATAATATATTTCTAAAGCATTAAAACTTGAGACTAAGGGTCCCGTTTGCCCAAAGGGACGTAGGCGCATATCAACACGATAGACAAATCCATCTTCGGTCACTTCTGTCATTACTTGATTAAAAGCCTGACCTAAGCGCGTGAAAAACAGTTCATTGCTGATCGCATTTTTTCCCGCTGTCGATCCTGTCTCAGGATAGACAAAAATGAGGTCAATATCAGAAGAAAAATTGAGCTCTTGCCCGCCTAACTTTCCCATGCCTAAAATAATCAATTGCTGGGGTTCACCGCTTTCCTCTCCCATTGGGATCCCATAACGTTGGGAAAAATTTTCATACAGCCACTGATAAGCTGCTTGAATTAACGCATCCGCTAGGGCAGATAACGCTTTTAAAATTGTTGGCGTTGCAGTAGTACCGGTTAAATCCTGATAAGCAATTTTTGCTAAATATAGATTTCTCTGTTGGCGTAATTTTTTTTTCAATTCTGTTATCGATGTTGCAGAATGTACTGCATCTTCCACGTCTGTTTTAATCAAATCTGCTGCAGGAAGTGGCTTTTGCAGTTGTGAAGGCGTTAACAATTCAAAATATCGTTGCTGAATACGCTCAATAAAAGGAGAAATGACAACTTCAGGCATGACAGAGAACCTATGGTGATTGAGTGGAAGTCTTAATATCGACCTTTGAAAGCGGTTGAATGAGAAGCCCTCCCAAATGTTTATCTAGTATAAGTGTGCTTCCGACAGGTACTTTCCATATCCGGTTTCCTATCGTCACTTGTATCAGTGCAGGATGAGTGGGATCAATCTTAAAAGGGATAGGGGAATTTTCTGATTTGTACCAACGACTATTTAACTGAATCTGCGCTTTTCCATCAGAATCTATAATGACTGAACGCAAAAAATAGCGAACTGGCTTATGATGTATTTTTTTCTTTACCGAAGCAGTTGTTGTTACTTCATTTTCTGATTTCAATAGTGACTTTAAATGCTTTTCTCGTTCGTGTTCTATCTTTTGCCGCTGCTCAGGTAATAATAGCCATTTATGCGATGACATTTTTTCAAGGATTAAGGCGCCCTCATTAATGTTCGTCTCCGCTGAAACAATCATGCTCCACAAACAGATAAAGCCCACAATGAACATCAAACCCACTTGTTTAATGAGAGACGATCTTATATTCAAAAAAAATTCAGAGCGCTTCACGGGATATCCCTTTCAATCTTCTGCTTTGACTGAGACTCGGCTTGATAGGGTTTAGGTTGAGCATTTACAAAAATTAATGCACAACGAAAATTAAAATTCGATCGTTCAAGACTAAAGACTAACGGTTCTGTTTCTTGATTACGGCCACCATTTATCCTTTCAATCTGACACTCTTTTAATAAATAAAATGGAGAAATCTGACGTGAAATATCCTCAAGTATGGCAAAAATATCTAAATCAGACTGAGCGCCTCCTACCATATTCACTCTTGTTTGGTAAAAAACAGGGGAAGTCAGCTTAAGCTGCTGAAGCTCAGCCTGTTTAATTTCTTTTTGCGGTTCAAATTGCACCATCCACTTATTGATCACATAACGTTCGGATGCTTGCAATAAAATATCTGTCCACAAAACCCGATCTTGTTTCTGCGTCATGCCTTGTTTAACTAACTTCTGGTATTGTGGACCATATTTATGATAAAGCGTATATTGCTCTCGCAAATACTCCAATTGACGCACTAGGCCATCTAACTTTTGTTTTGTTTGCATAAACTGTTGACTCTGCTGCTGTTTAACTTTAGAGAAAGCATAAAATTCTAAGCCCGCCAGCAGAAACAAAATCAACGTCAGCAAAGCCGGTTTTTTAAGATTTTTTTTAAAGTATTCTTCACTCTTCATCGCTTAACCTGTAATAAAACCACAAATGGTAGCGCCTGAACTTCTCTGCCTTCATCTCTCTTTATAGTGAGTGGCTCCTTTAAATTACGATTTAAAGGCTCTTTTACAAGTTTAACCTCTACCATATTTGGCACTGCTTTTAATGCTTGCACAAATTGATCCACCCATTGCGTCGGTAACTCAAAACGCTCCTTAAAAGGGAAAACCAAACCTAAGAGCTTAACTTCGTATACGTCACTATCGATTTTTCCTTTGACCCGCCAAGCGACCCCTTGCAGTTTAATGTGTGGGGCATTGTCCAAGACTTGCATAATCGGCAGCCAATTGATGCCAGCATTTTGATTTTTCTTAAGATGTAAAAAGGCTTGAGAAAAATCAGCGACGGCTTTCAAGTCCCTTGAATCATAAGGGAGTCGAAATTGATTTTGTAGTAGATTTTTTACCTTCTGATAAGCAACAATTTGCTGCTGATAGCTGATTATTTTTTGCTGGGTAACATAAAACGTAATACCTTGATACAAGCCATAGAATAAAATAAAAGATAATACACTGACTAAGCTTCCATAGACGCCGTAGGTCATACGTCTATTATTCAAAACCTGCTCTAGATAGGGGTAATGATAATAAGTCGGCTGTGCACTTCTAATCGCAAATTGGACGAATACCCATTGTCCAGTTTGATCATTGGGGATTGTTTTATTTTTTTTCAATAAAAAGTTATATACTCGAAGAAACCATTCTTTCTCTTCCCAAGTAGAATTCACATAGAACTCTTTATAAAAACATTCCCATTTAGCTTGCTTATCTTCCTCCCCTTGAAAATCCTCTACAATCACCATAGAAACCGAACTATTGTATGGAACAATTTTTTTATTATAGAGATATTTTAAAGCCGCACTACTTTCTTGCATCACTGCAGCTTGAATAGCGGTTTCTGATTCAAGCTGACTATCCACCGTTAAAGCCCGACTTATTCTTAAAACCCCATTTAGATAAAAAAGCTGTCGAAAACGGTGCTTAGAAAGACGAACCAACAAAAAGAAAGGCTTCTTTAATTGATGCTTAGATAAGTTAATTTTCGAATACAGATTTCTTTTAAACCATACATCAATAAGATAGGAAATAGAATAAATTTTTCTCAGAGGTAATTCTAATGACTCAATGAGCTCCAGTAACGCCATAATACGTTCATTTTTAAAAATGACCGATTTAAAAAGCAACTCTTCTTTCACGTCATAATTATTCTTGCGCGTGATACCCATCCACTCAAAGTGTGCTAAAAATACACCTTCACGACTTGCTCTTTGTTGCTCTAACTGTAAATACCTCTTTTTCTCCCAAGGAAATAGTTTAGGC
Source organism: Galenea microaerophila (assembly GCF_054657255.1). Taxonomy (NCBI): domain Bacteria; kingdom Pseudomonadati; phylum Pseudomonadota; class Gammaproteobacteria; order Thiotrichales; family Piscirickettsiaceae; genus Galenea; species Galenea microaerophila. The sequence goes on along the minus strand of NZ_BAAHWZ010000001.1, from coordinate 57,440 downwards.
TTCCATTCTGTACTTAGATCTTCATCCACCACATCCAGAATCAAAAAGAGCGGATCTGATTTATCCACCTCAGCTAAGAGCTGCTTCAGCGCTTCAAAATGCGCCCAAGAAAAAAAAGGCGTTTTATCAGTAGAATTGAGTTTAGGGTCATAAAGAAAAACCCCTTCATCATGAATATAGAGAGTTCGTTTCATTTATTGAACCTTCGAAATCGTATCATACACAGGACCCAATACGGCGATCATGACCCAACCGACTAAAACAGCCATAATGACCGTTAATGCAGGTTCTATAGCTGGTTCAATTTTTTCTATCAAATCTTTTGCCTGCTTATCATAAATTCGACTGATGTTTTCTAAAGCTTGATCCATTTTACCGCTTTCTTCTCCCGCCTTAATAATACGTAAGGCCATGGCCGGCATTAATTCTGTCACCGTAAAAGCCTCATAAATATGACGACCATCTGCAATTAATTGCCGTGACACTGTAATTTGATTTTCCATAAAGTCATTGTTTACAACTTTTTTACTCAACTCCAATGAATCTAGAAAACCGACCCCTGCCCGACTCATTGTCGCTAAAGTGTTTGCCATACGTGCCAACTTGAGTTTATAAATAATGGGGCCAATTAGTTTTATTTTGAGTAAATGTTCATCCAACCAACGACTAAAACTAGGGATTTTTTGTTTAGCCCATTTCACGCCGAAAAATAACAAAATCGGTGTCAAAAGAATTTCCACAATGTGATGTTGAACAAAATTCGAAGTGGCAATCAAAGACTTCGTTGCAAACCCCAGCTCCCCTTGCATCTCTTTAACAAAACTTATAATTTGGGGAACAACAAAAACCATCATTAAAATGATCACCAATATGATCACAACCCCGACAATAGAGGGATAGATCATGATCTTTTTGGCCTTTGAGATCAGGGCTTGTTGCCAAGTCATCATGGACTCTAAATCTGCTAAAACCTTATCAAGCTGACCGGTTTTTTCACCAACGCTCACCAAAGAGAGATACACATCACCAAATAAAGCCCGATAAGGCTCCAATGCCTGGGAAAAGCTCTCACCCCCTTCCATACTTTCATATACTGAAGCCATCATTTCCCGAACAGCATCATTTGGATAGTTTTGCCGTTCATCATCAATCACTGACATTAAAGGAACGCCCGCTTCTAGCAACATTCTCAACTCACTGGTTAAGGTAATGAGGTCTTGTGTTTTAATCGACGTTCTGGTTAATTTAAATCCTTTTTTTTGAAGCTTATAAGTGATTAATTCAATTTTGTTAGACAATAAGCGCTGCTCTAAATCTCTTGGATTAGCCGCTGGCATCTCCCCTTGTATGCGCCTTCCAAACTGGTTGATGCCTGTATAAACATATTTTTCCATTACCTAACCAATTCTGTTAAATCCACCACTCGGCTGATTGCATCCAAGGTGGTTTCGCCCTGTTTTACCCATCTTAAAGCACTTTGTAACATTGTAGAGAAACCTTCTTTTATGGCTTCCTCCTGAATTTCATGCATAGAAGCGCCATTTAAAATCAGTTCATCCAGTTTCTCTGTCATTCGTAAGGTCTCCAAGATGGCTAATCGTCCTTTGTAACCTTGACCGTTACACACCTCACAACCGACTGCTTTATATAGTGTCAACGGCTGTTCTGGAGGAATACCAAGCACTTTCTTTTCAAGGCCGCTTGCCTCATAAGGCTGCTTACAATGAACACACAATCTTCTTGCCAGGCGTTGTGCAACAATACCAATGATATTACCACTAAGAATCGATCGGGAAATGCCAATATCTAATAACCGCGGTAAAGCCCCTAAAGCAGAGTTGGCATGCAAGGTCGAAAACACCTGATGACCTGTCATAGAGGCTCGAAAAGCCATTTCTGCCGTTTCTCCATCTCGAATCTCCCCCACCAAAATAATATCTGGATCCTGACGTAATAAAGACCTTATTCCCGAAGCAAAAGTTAAGCCAACCTCTTCGTTAACCGCCGTTTGGCGTATTAAACCCATGGGATATTCCACAGGGTCTTCCAGTGTCATAATATTGACCGACTCTTCATTCAACTCATTTAACATAGAGTAGAGCGTAGTAGTTTTCCCAGAACCCGTAGGCCCCGTCACCAAAAGAATGCCAACAGGACGTGCCATCATTAGACGAAGTTCACGCAGACTATGTGAATCTAACCCCAATTGATCTAAAGGAATAATGCCCTTCTCTTTGTCTAAGATACGAAGAACAAAGTTTTCTCCATGGGTACAAGGCAATGAGGAAACCCGAAAATTAATTTGACGACCATGAACAATCAGATCCATACGACCATCTTGTGGTTTTCTTTGTTCAGTGAGGTCTAAATTTGAGAGGACCTTTAGGCGCACCAGTACACCTGGCCAAATCATCTTATGAAATAGATGGACTTGTTTTAAAATACCATCAACCCGATAGCGCACCCGAAAAAACTTTTCTTCCGGCTCAAAGTGAACATCAGAAGCCCCCATTTTCACGGCTTCGGTTAAGAGCCCATCCACTAAGCGAACAATAGGCTGGGAATATTCATTTTCATTCGAAATAGCACGTAAATCTATTTCACCCGTTTCTAACTCTTTTAAAATCCCTTCAATGGATAACTCATACCCATAATAACGGTCAATAGCTTCTAAAATTTCATTTTCAGTGGCTAAAAGTGGTTGAATTTGAATGGCAGAAGATTGAATCTGACGACGAATTTTATCCAATAAGATAATATCGTCGGGATTTGACATTGCGACCTTAAGCACATTATCAATTAGGCTAATCGGTAACACCAAATTTGCTCGAGCAAAAGGCTCTGGAATTAAGGCTAAAGCTTTTGGATCAGGTACAATCCCGCGTAAAGAAACCGAGGAGTAACCAACAACATCTCCGATAACTTTACGCGCCGTTTCTTCATCCATGAAGCCCAGCTCAATTAAGACTTCGCCTAATTTCTTACCGGTACGGCGCTGTTCCGTCAGGGCAATTCTTAACTCATCTTGAGTAATATAACCTTCATGAACTAATCGATCACCTAAACGCATCTATTGACTCTCTTTCGACGTTTTTGCTAAAAACTGCTGTAATAATTGAATGCGTTTTTTAATACTTTCTTGACTAATAAGTGAATCTTGGTAACTTTTTAATGCCAGTGCTTTTTGATAATAGCGGATTGCCTCTACATAATCTCCAAGATGATCTAAAGCGACCGCATAATTTAATACAATCTCCGGTGCGTTTGGGGAGATGGACGCAGCAGCCTTAAAGTATTTTTTAGCCTGTAACCAATCTTCCTTCTGAGCATAGTAGCTTCCCAACATAAAATTAATATCAGGATCATTGGGGGCACTCAGCCATAGATTCTTAACTTGCATTAACCAATTTTGATCTTTCTGAGAGGTTAACATCGCCACCGCTTTGTTTGCATCGAAGTTCGTTGAACCCAACTTCAAGGCTTGCTGATAATACTTAAGGGCCGCTTCATTTTCACCCAGTGCTAAACTAGTGGCGCCCAAGCCTAACCAAACATTAATATCCCTCGGATACTTTAAAGCGGCTTTGCGATAAAGTTGTTGTGATTGCGCATAATCTCCCTGTTGAAAGGCCTCATAGGCTTGGAGCCTTAAATCTTTCTCCGTTTTTGATTGAATCTGCACTTGTTCTTGAGCATTTGAAAGATTTTTCGTTGTTTTTTGATTCTCTTTTTTGATCTGAGGCGTTTTTGATAAGGGTTCTTGTTTTATTATCTTTGCCTTTGACTCTATCTTTTTGTTCTTTATCACTTTAGGTTTTTCAGGTGTGCTTTTTCCTTTTGCCTGCTGTTGAGAAGGGATGACTTTTTTAGTTGGGGTAGCTTCCTGTAAAGGGGTTGAAGCTGAAACATTTGTTTTTTGATTGTTGGGCATCGCTACAGGTGCCTTAACTTTTGTTTCAGATGCAATCTCATTTAATTTATTTTGATAGGTCATCACCTCTAAATTAGTTTGTGTTTGAATATTTTTAAGATATTCCCATACAAAATAAGCTACCATCAGGAGAATTGTTATCGCAAACAATAGAAATAAAAGCGCCTTGTTTAAAGGACCACGTTTTTTTCCCGGCTTCATTTGCTGACTTTTTTGCAGCAATGAAACATAATTTTTACTCTCTTCAGATTCATTATTTTTATTATCTTTATTATTCTGATTATTATCTGAATTTGAGCTTTTGGTCTCCATTTCAAAACCTGGAATTTGACTTAAGCTCCAATCATAGCTAGAGTCTGATTCTTGTTTATTTGTTTGATTTGATGTTTGCGTTGTTTTTTGCTCATTATCCATAGATTCTTTATTATGAGCATTTAAACGCTCTTCTTTTACTGGTTCATCTGTTGACAGATCTAGCTGTTGAGCGATATTTTCAACTTTTTTTACATCTTCTTTTTCAGCTTCTTCAACTTCTTTTTGTGGTACTTCCTCAGTCTGATCAACAGGAGCTGTCTCCAGATTTTCTTCAGCCTTTAACTGGAGCTCTGGCGTTTCCAGTCCTTGATGAGATGTTTTTTTTGACTTTGCTGTCGGTTCTGTCGTTTCCATCGCAGATTCGTCCAAAACTTCATCTGCTAAAGAGGTTAAATGAAGTTCCTCCATAGAAGAAGGCTTTTCTAATTCAGACACTTCGATGGAAGAATCTTGGTCATTTTTCCCAGCTGGACCTTCTTCCAAAAAACTCAATGAAAAAGAGGGGGTATTTTGATCAAAGGTCAAATTAGTTATCTCATCTTCAGTCTGCGCTTGATTGTTTAATTCATCACGATTTAGATCACGTTCAGGATTGGAAGTTGCTTCCATTGAGCGTTCAATGTCCGTTTTTTGCGTTAATTTTGGCTCAGAATCATCTAACGATACGGTCTTATTTATTTTTGCCTCATCTGTTTTATTTAACAATAACACCAAGTCTTCTTCTGCAATCGTTGATGTTTTTGTTTGCTTTTCTTGTTGTGGAGATTGATCTTCATCCCCATTGAAGGATAGCTTTTCTGCTTGTGCTTTTTTTAAAGCCTCTAATAAATTACTCATCCAACAACCTACTCAGCTTTAGGCAAAAAACGTTTTAATGAATTTAAATCACCAAAATTGACATCTGGATTGCGGATAATTCGAGGTCGAATAAAAACAACGAGCTCAGTCTTACTTGTCGTATCATCCCGATATTTAAATAGATTCCCTATCCCTGGGATATCTTTTAACAATGGCACACCAGAATTATTTTTATCAGTTGAATTCTGGATTAAACCACCAATAATCGCCGTCTGCTTATCTTGCAATCGCAAAACAGAAGACATCTCTCTTTCTTGAATCACTGGTATTTTACTCGGGACATTTCCTAAGTCTGGGTTGGGGTCATCCACATAACGTAGAATTCTCGAAAGTGTCGGCCGAATATTTAAAGAAATAGAATCATTATCAGACACAAAGGGTATCACGCTCATCATAAAGCCAACGGGAACCGTATGCACTTCACTGGTATAAGTGGTGGTCGATGTCGTACCGCCAGTACTCGTGGTATCCTCAGACACTTCTGCTTGAATAGTAAAATAGACTTCATTATCAACCACCTTTAACAGTGCCATTTGGTTATTCATGGTCATAATTTTAGGGCTAGACAACACTTTAGTTTTACCAAATTGTTGAAGCATCTTTAACCCCAAATTAAAGTTAAAACCGCCATTTTTACTGACTAAGTTAATGGAAAATAAAGGATCTGTCGATAAGTTTGTTCCAACAAAACTCGCATCTCTTAGCTCTCCATGAGTCAAGCTATTTAATAATGACCAATCAATCCCTGCTTGATAACGATCAGATAACTCAACCTCTACCACCGTAGCCTCAATCAGAACCTGCTTATTCGCTCGTGTAAAAACCTGATCTAAAAAACGCTTAATCTGCGCCTGCTTTTTAGTTGTTGCGTAAACGCTCAGCAGACCTGCCTCCTTATTGATGAGTACATGGCTAACAACAGATTGATCAACCTGGCCGGCCGTTGCATTCTGCCCACTATCAGTGTTGTCTGATGGCTGAGAGGATTTAGAATTCTCTTCAGTCCCTAACAAAACTTTAATATTTTTGTGCAAAGTCCCCCAAAAATCATTTAAAGTCTCCACGGATACGGATGATTGATTCCCTTGACTAATTGAATCCGAACCACTGGCAATATCAAGCTTTCCAATTGACATATTCAAAAGGCTGTCATCCTGAGTTTTCTTTAACAAATTCACATAATCTACGCGATAGGTTTGCCAATAAGGGCGATCAGGATAGATTTTTATTATTTGAGGGGTGACTTGATAGTTGGCACCAACCTGTTCAGCAATATGTTTAACAATAAAATCTAACGACTTATCCTTCACAATAAGGGTGACATTACCCTGAACCTCTTGTGAAAGGCTTAATTGACGGTTCGCATCCGCTGCCAATTTATATAAAAGTTTTTTAACAGGTACATTAATGGCTGAAACACTATACAACTTCTGCTTTTTCAACTTTATCGGTTTCGGCAAAATAGGCCGAAACGAAACGGGTTTCGGTGGAGGAGCAAATTTTAACCCCTTTTCTTCTGGCGTCTCTTCTTGATGAAGATGAGCACCGTCCAATTTTGTTTTCGGCTGAGAAGCACACGAAATGAGAAGTAACGTTAAAATGATGACGCCAACTACTCTGCTTAAAAACTTCAATTTCATAAATAAACTCAATTCCATTTGATAAATTAATTTTAACACACTTCTGTCATAACTCTGTGAAATAATTAATACTTATTCAACACCTGTCCTGATTGTTGATATATCTTCTGATATTTAGATATTGGCATAACAAATGGACCAGATTTAATCAATTCACGAGGGAGATGATTAATAATATTTTTTAATTTTGAGATATCATCATTGTAGCTTAATAATAAAATAAAACGTTTTTTTTCAATATCTATTAAAGGGATTAATAAATCTTTATACTGTTTCGGAAGTAATTTTTGAGTTCGTTGATAAGCTTTATCCAGTGCATCAATCGGCCCGACCATGAGTTGAATGGTATACTGATACTTCGTCATCTGTTTAATTTTTTGATCCGTTTGCTGCAGAAGCTTAACAATGGGCTTTGCTTGATCAATCGTCACCCCTAAAGCCTGAGCAAATATTTCAAATTTCGTATTTTTGAGCTCGATATTCTTTTTTTCTTCAATAACTGAATTAGTTTCATCTTTTTGACTATTTTCTAATTGGTTAGGTTCTTGTACATCTTTTAGTTGAGGCTGTGGTTCTTGTGCTAATAAATCAAATTTATCAACAGAAAAATAAGCGGTACTCCCAATAACCAGTATCAAAAAGACTGTTACAGCCAAATATTTAAAATGAACTTTTCCGCTAGGCAAAACTTCTTTAAGGTGTTTATTTTTAATGACTTTGTCATGATGATTAAATGCACTCATCAACAACTTATCTGCCAACAGATTAATTTGTCGAGGAAGCCCACCGGTCAGTTTCTGAATTTTACAGGCAATCTGTTTGGAAAATACAGGTTCACCCACATAACCTGCTCGCTGCATTCTATAATTTAAATAATGCCATACCTCTTGACAATCCAGTGGTTTGAGATAAATTTCATAGGATATGCGACTTTGAAATTGTCTCAACTGGGGAATTTCTAGTGTCTTATCAAATTCAGGCTGCCCAAATAAGACTATTTGCAGCAACTTATCTGTATCGGTTTCTAAATTTGAAAGCATTCTTAATTCTTCTAAGGTATCCACAGGCATTACTTGGGCTTCATCAATCATAAGCAGCACTCTATGGCCTTCTAGATTGAACTGAAGCAACTTTTGCTCAATTAAATCTATCACCTGATATTTTTCAGCATGCTCATTTAAAGAAATATTTAATTCTTTACAAAGAAGAAAAAGTAAATCTTTAGTTGATAAACTAGGAAAATAGATGTGAATAATATGAAATTTTGAATTGGAAATGAGTTTGAGTACTTTACGTAAAATAGTGGTTTTCCCACAACCCACATCTCCGATCACCTTAACAATTGGATCGCCGCGTTGAATGGAATAGACCAAAGCATCTACGACTTGATTACGATCACCATATTCAAAGAACAATTCTAAATCGAAGGAAAGTTTGAAAGGGGCTTTTTTTAAGCCAAAAAAACGTTCGTACATTTATGAGACCCAGCCGCATATTTTTTAAGATTATGGCTGAATTGAGAATTAATTGCAAGAGAAAGTAAAAAAAACCTCATAAAGAGGCTTTTTAGACTTGATAAATTAAGGCTGAATTGCATTAATTAAAAATCTGGTAGCGGGGGCTGGATTTGAACCAACGACCTTCGGGTTATGAGCCCGACGAGCTACCAAGCTGCTCCACCCCGCGTCAATTTGATAAAGCGTATTATAGAGAATTTTTCGAAAAATGCAAGGGGATTTTGAAGCTTTTAACTGTTCGTTTTGTGACGACTGATAAAACTCGTTAAATTATAGCGGTAGATAAACCCAGGAAAAGCAAAAATCATGAACATAAATAGAGTCACAGTATAAAATTCCCAGCCCTGAGGATGAACATTGCCCATGGCTTTTAATTCAAGTAGATAAGCAAAAACCCCCATTAAAAAATAATAAATGAACCATTCGGTTAAGGTAAGCCAAATTGATTTGTTGCTGACCGGCACCAACAAAAACAGTTTATCCTTTACTATGAAGGGGATATTGGCCAATACAATGGCCGTAATCAGTAATATATTCACTGCGAGTTCAAGATTCATGGGATTTCCTAGTGTGTGATCGCTACCGCATTATAACAAAGGTCAATCAATGCTGAAGGGAATAAACCAAAGAGTAATAAAGCAATGGCTACTAAACTCACTGTCCAAGTACTCACTTTGTTCACCCCTTCTATAGGCGTACTGTCCTCAGGCACATCAAAATACATGACCTTCACCACTCGTAAATAGTAGAAGGCACTGATCACAGCGGTAATCACCGCCACAACAGCGAGCCATACAAAACCTGCTTTAACCACCTCTTCAATCACCAACAACTTAGCAAAGAAGCCGATGAAAGGGGGAACCCCAGCCATAGAGAACATAGCAAACAGCATCATTAATGCTAGCCAAGGATTCCGAGCATTTAGGCCTTTAAAGTCATCAATACGGTCAAATTCCCGCTGACCTTTTCCTAATACGATCATCATCCCAAAGCCCACTAAACCAGTGACCGCATAAACAATGACATAATACATCGCTGAGGCTAATCCATCATCGGTACCCGCGATAAAGCCCAGCAAAATAAAACCTACATGACCAATGCCTGAATAGGCCAACATACGCTTCAGATTATCTTGAACGATCGCCACAAATGAGCCGACAATCAATGACAGCACAGAAACAATGATCAAAAGCTGCTGCCAATCTTTTAAAAGACCTGGTGTGGCTTCTACCATCAAACGATACACCATGGCGAAAGCAGCAATCTTAGGAATGGTTCCTAACAACAAAGTCACTGCGGTGGGAGCGCCTTGATAAACATCGGGCACCCACATGTGGAACGGCGCCCCACCCATTTTAAAAATCAACCCAATGACAACAAAAACCAGACCGAAAGCCAAAACCGTTTGGTCAGCTTCACCGCTAGCCACCACTTGCGCAATCTGATTAAAGTTAATGTGGCCTGTTGCGCCATAAATCATTGAAAATCCATAAAGTAACATACCCGTTGCTAAAGCACCCAACACAAAGTATTTAGAGGCTGCTTCCACTGCCACACCTGAGTTACGGTGCAAAGCAATGATTGCATATAGACTGAGTGACATAATCTCCAATCCTAAATAAAGGGTAATGAGATTATAAGCTGAGATCATCACAAACATCCCTAAGATGGCGAACAGTCCGAGCACATAAAACTCACCGCTGCCGTATTTTTTCTCAGCCATCGAGGTTTTAGCGAAAAGGAAAACACCCAGCGCGATCAAGATGACAAAGATCTTAAGGACATCTGCTACGGCATCACGGACAAAGCTGCCATCAAAGGTCACGATCTGGTGAGTCGTAAAGCTGTCGACAATCAACCATCCCACAATCAATAAAGAAAGTTGAGTCGCAAAATAGGTCGCATTCTCACAACGTTGGCGCCACACTGTATCCCCAATCAATATCATTGAGGTTAGAATCAATAGCACAATTTCAGGAATTGCAGGGACTAAATTTGGCATCACAAAATTCATATTATCGACTCACCTATTTTTATAATTTTGATGTGGTTGCTTGGATGATTAAATGACCAATGGATTGGTTCATCACCTCGATCAAGGGGGCTGGGTAAACCCCAAGCCCAACCACTGCAATCGCTAATGCGGTCATAATGGCAAACTCTCGCTTATTCAAATCACTCATTGCAGCCACATTCTCATTAGCAACAGGACCAAAAAAGACTCGTTTAACCATCCACAAGGTGTAGGCTGCGCCAATGACCAATGTCAAGGCCGCTAAGGTCCCATACCAAACATTGGCTTTAAAAGAAGCGATAATCACCATAAATTCCCCAACAAATCCTGAAGTTCCTGGCAAACCGACATTAGCCATCGCAAATAGCACCGCAAAGAAACCAAACCAAGGCATCACATTCACCACCCCACCATAAGCTTTGATTTCACGGGTATGCAATCGGTCATACAGCACACCAATCGCTAGGAACATCGCACCGGAAATAAAACCATGGGAAATCATTTGCACCATAGCCCCTTGCATACCGATTATTGAGCCTTGGGTATCACCTGTATGCGCATAAATGCTATAAACCAAGAACATTCCAAGAGTCACAAAGCCCATATGAGAAATAGAAGAATAAGCCACCAATTTCTTCATATCAGATTGGACTAGAGCAACAAAACCGATATAGACAATGGCAATCAAAGACAAGGTAATCACCAACCAATCCAGTGCCATCGAAGCATCCGGTGTAATTGGCAAACTAAAACGCACAAACCCATAGCCCCCCATCTTCAACATAATGGCCGCCAGCACCACTGAACCTGCCGTAGGCGCTTCCACGTGCGCATCTGGCAACCATGTGTGGACAGGAAACATCGGGATTTTCACCGCAAATGCAATTAAGAAGGCTAGGAAAATCAGAATTTGTGCGGTCATCCCAAGATGCATAGACTGAAAATCTAAAATAGAGAAGCTCCCACCTTTGTAATACATATAGATAAAAGCCACCAACATAAAAACGGAACCGAAGAAGGTATAAAGGAAGAACTTTAAGGTCGCATAAACACGACGAGGCCCCCCCCACTTACCAATCACAATAAACATTGGAATCAAAAGGGCTTCCCAAAACACATAGAAGAGTGCCGCATCAAGCGCAACAAACACCCCTATCATCATCCCTTCCATAATTAAGAAGGCCCCCATATACTGCTCGACACGCTCTTTAATCACGTCCCATGCTGAAGCAACAACCAATACTTGGGTAAAAGTGGTCAATAAAACTAATGGCATCGATAGACCATCTACCCCCAAGTGATAATGAATATTAAAGGCCGGTATCCAATCCACTTTTTCCACAAATTGCATTTGTGCTGTGGTGATATCAAAATCTGTCCATAAAGGGAGGGATAAAATAAAAGTCAGCACCACCACTGCTAAAGAAAACCATTTGGCCAATGCCGGACGATCGCGACCGATAAATAAGACCAGCAGACCTCCGATAATGGGTAACCAAACTAAGGTGCTTAAAATTGGAAAACCAAACATATCTAAATTTATCCTTTATTATTCTTTTTCAATTACCACAAAACCCAGATCAACATTCCCAATAAGCCAAAGATCATTACAAAGGCATAATGGTAAATGTACCCTGTCTGCATGGTCCGTAAGCTACGAGCGGCATGATAAACGCTCATAAAGGTGTTGGTGACCAATCCAGTATCAATCAATTTCATATCAATCTTCTGCCAGAAGAATTGACCTAACTTAATTGCCCCTCGAACAAATACGATTTCATTAAATTTATCAAAGCCGTAGCCATTTTCCAAAATCTTGTAACCACGAGGACAAGCCGCTTGGATTTTAGCGGGTATTTCTGGATTTTTGATATATAAATACCAAGCCACAAAAACACCCGATAGGGCTAAGAAAACCGGCAAGGTGATAAAGCCATGTAACGCCATTCCAAGCGCGCCACCTTCTGCAAAATGGTGCAGATAAATTTCATGTAAAACATTGTGCTGCTCAAACACGCGAATGGCATCTGCAAAATATTCACCTGAAATAATAGGTCCCGCTAAAGGAATACCTATCAATAGAGCTGGAATACTGAGCATAATCAAAGGTAAGGTGATCACCCAAGGCGACTCTTTAATGTGATGATTCTTCACATAGTCACTCTCTTCTCCATGGAAAACAATAAAGAACATACGGAAAGTGTAAAAGGCGGTCACAAACACACCCGCTAACAATAAAAGATAGGCAAAACCTGACCCCCAAATATTCGTTTCATGGACAGCTAACAGAATTGAATCTTTGGAATAAAAACCTGAAAATCCAGGGAAACCGATGAGTGCCAAAGAACCGATCAGCATCGCCATATAAGTAATTGGCATATACTTCTTCAATCCACCCATTTTTCGAATATCTTGATTATGGTGGAGCGCCACAATGACAGAACCTGCAGCCAAGAACAACAGAGCTTTAAAGAAAGCATGCGTCAACACATGGAACATCCCAGCGGCATAGGCCGATGCCCCTAAAGCGGCCGTCATATAGCCTAACTGTGAAAGCGTCGAGTAGGCAACGACACGTTTAATGTCATTCTGGATAATCCCTAGAAGTCCCATTAAAAAGGCCGTCAATGCGCCAATAATCAGAATAACGCTTAATGCCACTTCAGAGAGTTCATAAGCAGGTGAAAGGCGTGCAACCATGAAGATCCCTGCAGTCACCATAGTAGCGGCGTGAATCAATGCAGAAATGGGCGTTGGACCTTCCATTGACTCCGGCAACCAAACATGCAAAGGAATTTGTGCCGATTTACCCATCGCCCCCACAAAAAGAAGCAACACCATCACTGTAATCATGGACCACTCTGTCCCCGGTAAGAAACTAATGGTTTCATTGGCATGATCGGGTAGCTTGGCAAAAAACTCTTGATAGTCCATGGTCCCAAAGTACATAAAGACGACAGCTATCCCTAGAATAAAACCAAAATCCCCCACACGGTTTACTAAAAAAGCTTTTAAGTTTGCTTGGATCGCGGATTCCCGTTTCATATAGAAACCGATCAAAAGATAGGAGACCAAACCAACCGCTTCCCAACCAAAGAAAAGTTGCAAGAAGTTATTGGCCATCACTAATGACAACATGGAGAAGGTAAACAGAGAAATGTAACTAAAGAAGCGCTGATAATAGGGGTTTTCTTGATCATAATCTTCATCATGATCCATATACCCAATAGTGTAAATATGCACCATTAAAGAGACAAAGGTGACCACTAGCATCATCGTGGCTGACAGGCTATCAATCAAATAGCCCAATTCAAACTTCATCCCATCCGTTTCAAACCAAGTGTAAAGAGAAGCGTTATAAGGCGCATGACCGTCCAATACAAACAGCTTAAACACATAAGCAGCAAGCACCGTTGAAATCAAGACACCCGCAATGGTGACTGTGTGCGCTCCTTTGCGACCGATCTGCCGACCAAACAGGCCTGCAATCATTGAGCCTATGAGAGGAGAAACTAAAAGAACAGTTAAAATCGTATGTAACAAAGCTGTATTCTCCTATCCTTTAAGTGAGTTAAGATCGTCAACATTGATGCTTTTACGATTCCGGAACACCAGAACAATAATCGCCAAACCAATCGCAGCTTCAGCCGCTGCCACCGTTAAAATGAAAAAGACAAAGATTTGCCCAGTCACATCATTCAAATAGGTTGAAAAGGCCACCAAATTGGTATTGACTGCTAACAACAGCAACTCGATAGACATTAATAACACAATAATGTTTTTTCTATTGAGGAAAATGCCCGCCATACTAATGGTAAAGAGGACGGCCCCAAAGACCAGATAATCGGATAATGCAATCATTCTTCTTTCTCCTCTTTTAATTCTTTTTCCACAACTGGCGCCATTTTCACCATTTCCAAACGATCTTTGGCTTGCACCTTCACCTGTGCATCAATATCTTGATATTTCACCTCTTTCGGTGGACGACGGCGCAAGGTCAACGAAATGGCCGCCACTATCCCCACCAATAGCAAAACCGCTGCTAAGATAAAGGCATAAACATGAACAGTATAAAGGGGGACTGCAATCTGCTTAGTATTACTGGCATCCGCTGGCATCGATGCTGGGGCAGGGAAAGCCTGCAAACCAAAACGGTCAGGGCCTACAACCAGATACAACAAGATAAAAGTGGCCAAGGCGGTGAGTACACCAATAGGTAGATAACGTGTAAACCCTTCTTTCAATACCACTAAATTGATATCCAGCATCATCACCACAAATAGGAACAGCACCATCACCGCCCCCACATAGACCAAAATCAAAACTAAGCCTAAAAATTCAGCCTGTGCCAAAATCCACAGTCCTGCGGTTGAAATAAAGGCCAAAACCAACCATAAAGCCGCTTTAACAGGGTTTTTGACTGAGATCATCATCAAACCAGAAATCGTAGCGATGAAACCTAAAAGATAAAAAATAAACAGTTCAAAAGTCATTTCAGTTCACTCGCTTGTTATTAACGGTATTTGGCATCAGCAGCTCTATCTTGCGCAATCTGGGCTTCATGCTTGTCCCCAAATGCCAATAATTTCTCTTTGGTCATAATGTGAGGCCCCCGCTCTTGAAACTCATATTCAAAAATACGCGTCTCCACAATGGCATCCACCGGACACGCCTCTTCACAAAAGCCACAATAGATGCACTTAAACATATCAATATCATATTGCGTTGTACGACGCGTGCCATCTTCTCGCTCTTCTGATTCAATGGTAATGGCATTAGCCGGACAGACCGCTTCGCATAATTTGCAAGCAATGCACCGCTCTTCCCCATTTTCATAGCGACGCAATGCATGGTGCCCACGAAAACGAGGGGACAAAGGGGTCTTCTCTTCAGGATAACGCACGGTAATCTTAGGTTTAAATAGATAGCGTCCGGTGACCGCAAGCCCTCGAAATAGCTCCGTTAGTCCAAAGGTTTTAATTTGATGTTTAATAAATTGAATCATAAGGAACCTCTTTAACTAAACCAGGGGCCGAGTTTAATGTATTGCATAAAGCCAACCACAAAAACCCAAACAATTGTCAGTGGAATAAGTACCTTCCAACCTAAGCGCATAATTTGATCATAACGATAACGCGGGAAAGTCGCTCGAAACCATAAGAATAAGAAAAGCAGAATCGCTACTTTCAATGAAATCCACACAATACCAGGCACCCAAGCAAAAAGGGCTTCTAATCCTGGAATCCCTTCAAATGGAGAAAGCCAACCACCCATAAACATAATGGCGGTCATAAATGAGATCAAAATCATCATGGCATATTCAGCCAAGAAAAAGACAGCAAACGCCATGCCTGAGTACTCAACATGGAACCCTGCTACGATTTCAGATTCCCCTTCCGCCACATCAAAAGGTGCACGGTTGGTCTCAGCAACACCGGAAATAAAATAGACAAAGAACATGGGCAATAAAGGTATCCAATACCAGTGCCAAATGCCGCCTTGTTGGCCTTCAACAATCTGGGTTAAATTCATGCTGCCAGCAACCATAAGAACTGTCACTAACGCAAAGCCCATGGCGATCTCATAAGAGATCTTTTGTGCGGAAGCGCGCAAAGCGCCTAAAAAGGCATATTTAGAGTTTGACGCCCAACCCGAAACAATCACCCCATAAACAGCAATAGAAGAGACCGCGAGTACATACAGTACGCCCGCATCAATATCAGCGACCACCATCCCTTGATCAAATGGAATCACGGCCCATGCTGCCACTGCGGGTGCAATCGCCAATACGGGTGCGATCACAAAAAGGTAAATATTAGACTGTGCGGGCAACACAATCTCTTTCATAATCAGCTTCAAGGCATCGGCAATGGGTTGTAACCAACCTCCTGGCCCAACTCGGTTTGGCCCCATCCGCACCTGCATATAACCAATCACTTTCCGCTCCGCATAGGTCAACCAAGCCACCGCTAACATCACTGGCAGAATCACCACAATCGCCTGCAGGAGTAAAGTGATTAAAATGGCCAACCAGTCATAGAGAAACGAAGACAGCCAATTTTGTAACGCATTAAACATCTATGCTCTCCTTATACCGGTTTAACCGTTGCACAACCACTATGCAAGCCAGCTGTTGAAATCAAACCTTTATCAATCAGAACCACCTGTTCAGGAACCCCTTCATCGATACGCGCTGCTAAGGTCACTTCCATACCATCCTGGAACACCATCACCTCATCAGAGTCGAGTGCATGAACCCCCGCCTCAACTTTAGGCGCATCATGGGCAGCCTGCAAAGAGGGTGAGCGACGGACAATCGGATCACTGCCATAAAGTGGAAGTATCGGTACACAATAGGTTTCACAATCCGTATTGTGCAACTCAAATGCCAACTGACTGAAATCTAAAGAGCGTTTAATGTCAATCTCCGGAATATCGGCTAACACCTCATTGCTATGCGTATAGTCAAAGCCTTCAATTTCACACAGGTTCCCGAGAACACGCAATACTTTCCAACCCGCTTTGGCTTCACCCGGTGGTTCAACAGCCATTTTAAATGACTGCTTTTCACCCATTGCATTGACAAACGTCCCCGCCGTTTCCGCCCAAGCAGCGATCGGCAACATGACATCTGCATATTGTTTTTGTTGATCACTGGCAAAGAGCGTAAAGTTGATGACAAAGTCAGCCGCTTGCATGGCTTCTAAGGCCTTCAATCCTTCTTGACAATCCAATTCAGGCTCAACACCATAATTCACATAGGCTTTCATCGGTACTGAAATCATACCTTCAACCGAAACCCCACCAAATTCAGGCGTTGCATTGACCCAATTCACCCCGACTTCATTTGCAGCCATTGGCAATATATCCAGTTGAATACCGGTTAATTGACTCAAATGCATGGCCAACTTCACAAACTGTGAATAGTTGCTATCCATCTGTGCAATTTGACCTATCCATAAGACACTGTTTTCTGCCTCTGCAGACTTAAGCGCTTTTGCTAAATTTTCCGCAGCTAAAGAAACTGTGACAAATTCAAGGTCTTCAGGGACTGCTTGCCCATCTTCTGACAGTAGATAAACAACGGCACCCGCTAGAGTATTCAATAAAGTAATGGGATCTGCATTCAATGAAGCATCGACACGAAAATTAAAATCAAAATCTGCTGGATTGAGCGTCATCACTTTTGCTCCAGCCAATTGCGCTTTACGCACACGAAGGTTCAAAATGGGCAACTCTTTTCGCAGATAACTGCCGATTAAAACAATTGTTTTCAGTTGTTCAACCTCTTCCAATGAACGGCTTAAACCGGTTTCCACCAATCCAACATTGTCTAAACGGAAATCCATCTGTTTCAATCGGGTATCAATATTATGCACACCCAATCCACGCATTAGTTTCTGGAGTAAATAGAGCTCCTCGACCGTACTGTTGGCAGAAGCCAAAACGCCCACCTGTTTAGGGTTTTCTGCATACTGTTTCAATTTTTCAGCGGTAAAATCGAGCGCTGTTTGCCAATCGACGACTTGCCATTTCCCATTCACCTTAATCATAGGCTGTGTCAAACGCTCTTCAGAGTTTAAGGCTTCATAAGCAAAACGGTCACGGTCAGACAACCACACTTCATTAATGGCTTCGTTTTCATTAGGCACCACCCGCTTAACGGTTTGCCCTTTTGCGTGAATCAAAATATTTGAACCTAAGCTGTCATGCGGCGCAATGGATGGATGAGCGGTCAGCTCCCAAGGACGCGCAGAATATCGGAAGGGTTTAGAAGTTAACGCTCCAACTGGACAGAGGTCAATCATATTTCCGGAAAGTTCGGAAGAGACGGATTTGGCGACATAGGTACCAATCTGCATCCATTCACTCCGTCCTGTCGCACCAAGCTCCATCATGCCGGCCACCTCTTGACCGAAACGCACGCAGCGCGTGCAGTGAATGCAACGCGTCATGTCAGTTTGAATCAGCGGACCAATATCTTTATCGGCAACAACCCGTTTGCTTTCTGAGTACTTTGAGACATCGTCACCATACTCTAAAGCCACATCCTGTAGCTCACACTCACCCCCCTGGTCACAAATCGGGCAGTCAAGTGGATGGTTGATCAACAAAAACTCCATCACACTCTTTTGAGCATCTCTGGCCTTTTTAGATTTGGTATAAACTTTCATTCCATCTGTGACAGGTGTCGAACAAGCGGGTAGCGGTTTGGGCGCCCCTTCCACTTCGACCAAGCACATCCGGCAGTTTGCAGCAATCGAGAGTTTTTTATGGTAGCAAAAACGGGGGATCGGAATCGCAGCGCTATCTGCAACATCGATCAACATATCGCCCTCATGGGCTTCTACGACTTGTCCGTTGATTTCGATTTTAATCATAATTCATTAACCTAAATTTGACTGATAGGGGATCACCCCTTATCTACCTTATTGACGATCGTAAATACTGCATCCATGATCTATATAATGACGGAACTCATGTTCATAGTGTTCTAGGAAACTGGCAACAGGAATCGCAGCCGCATCCCCTAACCCACAAATCACGCGACCCATAATTTTGCCTGAAACATCTTTTAATAGCTCTATATCTTCAGGTTTTCCTTTACCTTGTACAATACGGTGCACGACACGATACATCCAGCCTGTTCCCTCACGGCAAGGCGTACATTGTCCACAAGACTCTTCATGATAGAACCAAGTCAACCGCTCTAGTGCTTTGACCATATCGGTTTGATCATCCATAATAATCACCGAGCCTGCCCCGAGGAATGAACCCACTTTCGCAATGGAGTCATAATCCATATTCATTGCCATCGCCTTCTCTGCCGGTAATACCGCCGTAGAAGAGCCGCCGGGAATCACCGCCTTCAATTGTCGGCCTTTCCAAACGCCTCCGGCAAGTGCTAATAGGTCTTTAAATGGCGTTCCCATCCGCACTTCAAAATTTCCAGGCTTTTCTACATGCCCAGAGACTGAGTAACATTTTGTTCCGCCAGCATTCTGTACGCCCAAATCAGCAAACCACTGCCCACCTTTGGCAACAATCATCGGAATAGAGGCCAAAGTTTCTGTATTGTTAATGGTCGTCGGTCTTCCATAAAGTCCGTAACTGGCAGGGAAAGGGGGTTTAAAACGCGGCTGCCCTTTTTTCCCTTCGATGGATTCAATCAGCGCCGTTTCTTCACCACAGATATAAGCCCCTGCACCCAGATGAACATAGAGGTCAAAGTCATAGCCTGAGCCCAAAATATTTTTTCCTAATAAACCGGCTTCTCTGGCTTGCTGAATCGCATTATTAAAACGTTCATAAGGCTCCCAGAACTCGCCACGAATGTAGTTATAGCCGGAGTTAGCACCAATAACATAGCCCGCAATCATCATCCCTTCGACCAGTTGGTGCGGGTTATATCGCAAAATATCTCGGTCTTTAAAGGTCCCTGGTTCCCCTTCGTCGGAGTTACATAGAATATATTTAGGACCAGGGGCGTTACGGTTCATAAAGCTCCACTTCAAACCTGTCGGGAAACCAGCCCCCCCTCGGCCACGAATATTTGAGGTTTTGACCTCTTCAATAATCTCTTGCGGCGTAATTTCTCCAGCCAACACCTTTTTCCAAACTTCATAACCACCATTGGCGATATAGGTGTCAATATCCCAAGAATTCTCGAGGTGGTTTAAGCGGTAACAACATTCATTTAAAGGCACCATCTGTTTTACTCCAGTCCGCTTAAAAATTCGTCAACCTTATCCGCTGTGATATTTTCATGGTATTGCTTACCTTCCATAATCACAGGGGCACCACCGCAAGCACCTAAGCACTCCACTTTTTTAATCGAGAACTTCCCATCTGGCGTGACTTCTCCAACGCTTATTCCCAATTTCTCTTCCAGCTTGCGTACCACTTCGTCTGCACCACGCAACATACAAGAAATATTTGTGCACACACAGATTTTATGCTCGCCGACTGGATGGTGTTCATACATAGAGTAGAAAGTCGCCACTTCATACACCGCGATAGGTGGCATGTCTAAATATTCTGCCACTTCATCCATTAATTCGGTTGTTAAATAACCGCCATTTGCTTCTTGGACAATACGCAAAGCGGGCATCACCGCAGACTGTTTCTGATCTGCTGGGTATTGAGAGATCCAACGATCAATGCGCGCTTTAATATCGCCGGTAATCATGGGCGTTTTCGAAGTTACTGTGCTCATCGGTCAATCTCTCCAAATACAATATCTTGCGTTCCAATAATGGCCACCACATCAGCAATCATATGCCCTTTCGCCATTTCATCCAGTGCTGCCAAATGTGCAAAACCTGGCGCTCTCACTTTTAGACGATAAGGTTTATTGGCACCATCTGATACCAGATAGATCCCAAACTCACCTTTTGGATGCTCAACCGCCGCATAAGCTTCCCCTTCAGGCACACAATAGCCTTCACTAAAGTGTTTAAAGTGGTGAATCAACGCTTCCATACTGCTTTTAGATTCCACTCGGCTCGGCGGTGCCACTTTATGGTTATCGGTCATCACAGGACCTGGGTTTTTCTTTAACCACTCTACACACTGTTTGATGATCTTATTAGACTCACGCATCTCGGCGACACGCACCAGATAACGGTCATAGGTATCCCCTGTTTTACCCACTGGGATATCAAAATCTAAACGATCATACACCTCATAAGGTTGTTTTTTGCGCAAGTCCCATGCAATCCCCGAACCGCGCAACATAGGACCCGTAAAGCCTAATTGTAAGGCTCTTTCAGGAGAGACAATCCCGATATCAACGGTCCGTTGCTTCCAGATACGATTATCGGTTAACAACGTTTCATATTCATCCACATAACCTGGAAAGCGTTCAGTAAAGGCTTCGATAAAATCAAGCAGAGACCCTTCTCGGGTTTCATTCAAACGCTTGAGATCTTCTCCCTTATGCCATTTAGATTCTTGGTATTTTGGCATACTATCGGGCAAATCCCGATAGACTCCACCAGGACGGTAGTAAGTTGCATGCATACGGGCCCCAGAAACGGCCTCGTAACAATCCATCAAATCTTCACGCTCACGGAAAGCATAAAGGAAAACAGTCATCGCACCAATATCTAGCGCATGCGCGCCTAACCACATCAAGTGGTTCAAAATACGCGTAATCTCATCAAACATCACTCGAATATACTGTGCACGCTCAGGTACCTCAATGCCCAACATTTTCTCAATTGCAAGCACATAGCCATGCTCATTCGCCATCATGGAGACATAATCTAAACGATCCATGTAGCCAATAGATTGATTATAAGGCTTGTATTCTGCTAGCTTTTCTGTACCGCGATGAAGTAAGCCAATATGAGGATCAGAGCGGACAATGGTTTCACCATCCAATTCCAAAACCAAACGAAGCACGCCGTGCGCTGAGGGATGTTGCGGACCAAAATTGAGGGTGTAATTGCGAATTTCAGACATAATCTTTTCCTAGTCGTTGGACACTTCAATGTCACGAATCACTCGAGGGACATTTACACGATTTTCGATGGTGACGGGCTCATACACACAACGCTCTTGCTCGACATCATAACGCATCTCAACATGGCCAGTCAGGGGGAAGTCTTTACGAAGCGGATGACCCACAAAGCCATAATCTGTCAAAATTCGACGTAAGTCTGGATGCCCTTCAAACAGAATACCAAATAAATCAAATGCCTCACGCTCAAACCAATTCGCACTGTTCCAGATGTCGACAACAGAAGCCACTTTAGGCATCGCAACATCCTGTGGATAGACTTTCACTCTGACTCTAAGATTTCTTTCGACAGAGAGTAAGTGATAAACCACGGCAAAACGGCGAGGCATGGTCAACTTTTCATCCTGCTCTTCTACCGCAAAATCAAACACCCCACGGCTAAAGCCCGTATTCGCGGCATTTTGCTTTTCCCAGTTCACTTCACCATAAGTTAAATAGTCAACGCCGCATATATCGATCAATTGATCAAACTTTGCGTCATCACGCAACTTTAAAAAAGCGTCATATGCCATGTTGGGCTCAAGTTCAACCGTTAACTCATTAAATTTGATCTCTGATGATCTTTGAGCACTGCCCAACAAACCCTCTAGCTCGTTTTTTAAATCCAATACTGATTGTTTCATGACCTCTCTCTCAATATAGGCTCTTAACGAGCAATGGTATTGGTGCGTTTAATTTTGTTTTGCAATTGAACGATGCCATAAAGCAACGCCTCAGCAGTAGGAGGACAGCCAGGTACATAGACATCAACCGGTACAATGCGATCACAGCCGCGCACCACTGAATAGGAATAGTGGTAATACCCACCCCCATTGGCACAAGATCCCATGGAAATCACCCAACGGGGCTCTGCCATCTGATCATAAACCTTACGCAAGGCCGGCGCCATTTTATTAACCAGTGTCCCTGCCACAATCATGACATCTGACTGCCGCGGACTGGGACGAAAAATAATGCCAAAACGGTCCAAATCATAGCGTGACGCCCCTGCATGCATCATCTCTACCGCACAGCAAGCCAACCCAAATGTCATTGGCCATAAAGAACCCGTTCTCGCCCAGTTAATCAGTTTATCTGCAGAAGTGGTGACAATCCCTTCTTTTAAAACGCCCTCTATTCCCATTCTAGCGCTCCTTTTCTCCACTCATAGATAAAGCCAACCACCAAAATTAATAGAAACACGCCCATTGCGACTAGGCCAAAGGTCCCTAATTCATCGAGCGCAATGGCCCACGGAAACAGAAAGGCAATTTCCAGATCAAAAATAATAAAGAGGATGGCGACCAAATAGAAACGCACATCAAATTTCATCCGTGCATCTTCAAAGGCTTCAAAACCACACTCATAGGGAGAGGTTTTTTCTGTATCCGGCTTAAAAGGCGCAAGGATAAACCCTATAAGAATGGGGCCAACGCCAAACAAGATCCCGAGCACAATAAAGACCACAATGGGCAGATAGTTTTCTAACATGAGAATCGCCTCAAGTTCATTAAAAAAACAGCCAAATAAATGGCTGCATACTCAATAATGGTGCCGATGGCCGGAGTCGAACCGGCACGGCTTACGCCACTACCCCCTCAAGATAGCGTGTCTACCAATTCCACCACATCGGCAAATTTTTCAAAATTCTATTTCGGTATTATCGGTGCGACAGGCACATTTTTTTCTTCTGCCGGCTGAGTTGCGACCTTTTCCGTCACACTCTGATACCCTTTCACCTGCTTAGCCCCTAAATAGGCTAAGGTGATACTGGTGATAAAAAACAGTGTCGCTACGACTGCTGTCACCCGCAGCAAAAAACCACCAGAACCACTGCTACCAAAAACCGACTGCGCACTGCCACCTCCAAAATTGGCACCCGCATCCGCTCCTTTTCCTTGCTGAAGGAGCACCAGCACGATCAAAATAAACGCAGTGATCAAGTGAATCGCCAACACAATAGAAAACATTTATACCTCTGCTGCTTTGCAAATTGCAATAAAATCATCCGCATTGAGAGACGCACCACCAATCAGGCCGCCATCAATATCGGGTTGTCCAAATAATTCTTTGGCATTGTCTGGTTTGACACTGCCGCCATATTGAATAATCACTTTCTCCGCAATCTGGGGATTTAGTTCCGCCAATCTGCCACGAATAAATGCATGTATCTCTTGGGCTTGTTCTGGAGAAGCGGTTTTTCCTGTTCCGATCGCCCACACTGGCTCATAGGCAATCACAATCTTCTCAAAGGCCTCAATCCCCACCTTATCTATCACAGCGTTCAACTGTGAACCAATCACCGCTTCTGCTTGACCCGACTCACGCTCTTCTAAGTGCTCACCTACACAAAGAATTGGCGTCAATCCCGCCTTCAACGCCACCGCTACCTTGTTCGCCACCAATTCATTGCTTTCGCCAAAAATATCTCGGCGCTCTGAATGGCCTAGAATAACATAGTCGCACGCTAAATCTTTCAGCATCGCACTGGAGATTTCGCCAGTGAACGCACCTTGGTCAGGCACTTCAGCCATATTTTGAGCCCCAATGGAGAGCGCTCCACCATTGACTGAGCTGACATAGTCAATATAAAGCGCAGGTGGACAAACAGCAACATCAACACCATTGACATCATCAATTTTTGCTTTTAAACCTGTCATCAATGTCAAAATACTGGCTTTATCACCATGCATTTTCCAGTTGCCTGCCACAAATGGCTTTCTTTTAACACTCATTTGCACTCTCCATACCAAAGTTCTCTTATATTAGCTGTTTATTCTTTAAATTACAATCTTGACAAATTTATTAAAATTCCGTTACAACTGTGTCCACCAAACGTTGCACACACTGCTCCACCAATTCCGCATCTTCCCCTTCGACCATAACGCGAATAATAGGCTCTGTCCCCGACATGCGAATCAATGTTCGTCCAGACGGCCCTAATATCGCTTCCACTGTCGCAATTTCTCGCTGTAAAGCTTCTGAGGCTTCCAAATCTTTGCGTTGCTTAATCGGCACATTTTTTAGTACTTGTGGATAGCGTATAAATTCATCGACATAGTGTTCTAATGTTCGATTTTGCCGCTTCAATTGCGCAATGACTTGTAAGGCCGCAATAATTCCGTCTCCCGTAGAATGCTTATCCAAACAGAGCACATGTCCTGAAGGCTCAGCCCCTAGCAACCAGCCTTTTTCAACCAACTGCTCCATGACATGACGATCCCCGACTTGTGCACGCTGAAACTCAATGCCTCGTCCTTTCAGGGCATTTTCCAACCCCAAATTCGACATAACGGTGCCCACAACACCAGAACCTTGTTCTGCATAATAATCGGCCAAAATATAAAGCATCAAATCGCCATCAACTTCTCGACCAAACCGATCCACCATCATCACGCGATCACCATCTCCATCAAAAGCAATCCCCATATCCGCATTGTGCTGAATCACAGACTGCTTAAGCGCTGTGAGATCGGTGGCACCGCAATTTTGATTGATATTTAATCCATTGGGTGAGTCTCCAATGACGTGTACCTCAGCACCCAACTCTTCGAATACATGAGGCGCAATATGATAGGTCGCCCCATTGGCGCAATCTAATACCACCTTCAGCCCCTCTAATTTTTCAGGCGCATCATAGGTACTTTTACAAAACTCAATATAACGACCCGCCGCATCTGCGATGCGCTTAGCTTTCCCTAACTGCTCTGAAGCCACCGTCTCAATTTCTGAATCATAGGCAGCCTCAATCTCTTTTTCAATGGCATCACTGATTTTATGACCCTGAGCACCAAAGAACTTAATCCCATTATCATAATGAGGATTATGGGAAGCGCTGATCACAATCCCGGCATCTGCATGAAAGGTTTGCGTCAAATAGGCCACAGCAGGGGTTGGCATAGGCCCCAGCAAAAACACATCAATCCCCGCCGAAATCAATCCAGCCTCTAAAGCCGACTCAAACATATAGCCAGAGATGCGGGTATCCTTACCAATCAGCACCTTGGATTCACCATGTGCCTTAAGCACCTTGCCAGTTGCCCATCCCAACTTCAATACATTATCTGGGCGAATCAAGCCACTGCCGACGCGATCACGAATCCCATCTGTTCCAAAATATTTTTTTGTCATCTCAATTACACTAACGCTAAAGCCACATCTAAAGCTTGTTTGGTTTCCTTAACATCATGCACACGCAATAATTTTGCCCCTTTAAGTGCAGCCAGCACCGCTGCCGTGACACTGCCAATCATTCGTTGATCTGGTAGCACCTCTCCCATCAATTGACCTATCATCGATTTGCGAGAAACACCCACCAGGACTGGGTATTTTAACATGATCAATTGATCTAACTCTTCAAACAATTCAATATTGTGCGCCAAGGTTTTTCCAAAGCCAAAGCCTGGATCGAGCATAATTTTGCTTTTGTCTAATCCGGCTTGCTGACAGACCTCTGCCCGCTGCTGCAAAAACGCAATGACCTCCTCCACAACTGATTCATAGTGCGGTGCCTGCTGCATCTGTTCGGGCGACCCCTGTTTATGCATTAAACAAACGGGCTTTTGATTCTGCACCACCACTTCTACCGCCCCTGGCGCCTGCAAGGCATTGACATCATTAATCATATCCACACCCAGTTCAATCGCAGCTTGCATCACAGCAGGCTTATAGGTATCGACAGAGACCACCGCACCAAATTCTTGCTTTAGCATCTCAATCACCGGCATCACCCGATCCAACTCTGCTTGCAGCGGAACTGGGCGCGCACCTGGACGCGTAGATTCTCCGCCCACATCAATTAAATCGGCACCCGCCATCAACATCTTTTCTGCTTGCCTCTTTGCCGCTTCTAATTGCTGAAAATGGCCGCCATCAGAGAAAGAGTCTGGCGTCACATTTAAAATCCCCATCACTAAAGGCGCCTCTAAAGAGAGAACGTCTAAAAACTGCTGCCATCGGTTCATTTAAGCTTTCCCATAAAAAACCCCCAATCTAATGGGGGTTAAACCAACGCTTCAACCATCGCTAAGCGTCTTTATCTTCATCTTTTGAAGGTGTCTTCCAACCAGAAGACTCTGAGGCCTGATCGGATGTTTTAGCTGAAGCTTTACCTTCTTCACTCAAAGTGACCGACGCCTCTTCGTCCGTATCTGGATTTGAGTTTGAGGTGGCTGAAGACGCCCCTGACTCTTCATCACGCCAGTCCTTAGGCTTGCCTGCAGGTTCTCCTTTCATAATCCGCTCAACCTGCTCGCGATCAATGGTTTCAAACTCCATCAAGGCTTCTGCCATCGCGTGCAACTTATCCTCATTCTCCTTGAGGATTCGTTCCGCCCGCTGATAGTTACGTTCAATAATGGCTTGAATCTCATCATCGATCTGCTTAGCCAACTCATCAGAGATCAAGTTGTTCTTACTCGGCATCATAAAGCCGCCTTCATCCTCTTCCTCAAACAGAATGGGACCTAATTTTGACAAGCCCCATTTTGTCACCATATTGCGCGCAATTTGTGTCGCGCGCTCAATATCATTGCTGGCACCGGTCGTCACTGCATCTTCACCAAAGATCAACTCTTCCGCAACGCGGCCACCATACAAACTGGATAGTTGACTTTCAAGCTTTCGCTTACTGTAACTATAGGAATCCTCTTCAGGTAGATACATGGTCACCCCTAAAGCACGGCCTCGCGGCATAATACTCACTTTATACACAGGATCGTGCTCAGGCACCAACCAACCGACAATGGCATGACCGGATTCATGGTAGGCCGTGAGCTTCTTCTCTTCCTCACTCATGACCATGCTCTTACGCTCAACGCCCATCAGAATCTTATCTTTGGCTTTCTCAAAGTGCTTCATCGTGACCACTTTAGAATTTTCGCGCGCAGCCATCAGCGCAGCCTCATTCACCAAGTTTGCCAAATCTGCCCCTGAAAAACCTGGAGTACCGCGCGCAATCAAAGAGGGATCTACATCATCGGCAACGGGCACTTTACGCATATGCACCTTTAGAATCTGTTCACGGCCACGAACATCTGGCAAGCCCACCGTCACTTGACGGTCGAAACGCCCTGGACGCAATAAA
This sequence comes from Galenea microaerophila, assembly GCF_054657255.1. Classification (NCBI taxonomy): domain Bacteria; kingdom Pseudomonadati; phylum Pseudomonadota; class Gammaproteobacteria; order Thiotrichales; family Piscirickettsiaceae; genus Galenea; species Galenea microaerophila. Next base: position 29,577 of record NZ_BAAHWZ010000001.1, on the reverse strand, counting down.
GCCGGATCCAATACATCTGCACGGTTGGTGGCAGCAATCACAATAATGCCTTCAGACCCCTCAAAACCATCCATCTCTACCAGTAACTGGTTTAAGGTCTGCTCACGCTCATCATTTCCGCCGCCCATGCCGCTACCGCGCTTACGACCGACGGCATCGATTTCATCAATAAAGATAATACAGGGTGCATTGGCCTTAGCCTGTTCAAACAGATCTCTAACTCGAGAGGCCCCAACGCCAACAAACATTTCAACAAAGTCTGAACCGGAAATACTAAAGAATGGGACACCCGCTTCCCCGGCAATCGCTTTAGCCAAAAGTGTCTTACCTGTCCCTGGCGGTCCGACCAACAAGATCCCTTTTGGAATGCGCCCGCCGAGATTACGATATTTTTCCGGATCCTTCAGAAAGTCTACAATCTCTGCGACCTCCTCTTTCGCTTCATCCGCCCCAGCGACGTCATCAAAAGTCACCTTAACCTCATCTGAAGAGAGCATTTTGGCTTTACTTTTGCCGAATGAGAAGGGCCCCCCCTTACCACCCATACCGCCACCAGCTGTGCGCATAAAGTAGATCCACACCGCAATCAACAGAATCATGGGGAACCATGAGATAAAAATCTGCATCAACAGACTTTGCTGTTCAGGTGGACGTGCTTTAATTTTGACATGATATTTCAATAAGTCACCCATCAACCCTGGATCACCCGGATTATAAGTGACAAAGGCGCGACCATCCTTAAAGACCCCTTTAATCGTCGAGCCTTCTATCATCACCGCACTGACCTGACCTTCATGCACTTTTTCAATAAAGTCAGAATAGTCTAAACGACCGCTTCCAGCCATTTGCTGTTGACCAAAATGGTTAAAAATACTCAACATAATGGTGGCAACCACGGTCCAAATTAAGATGTTTTTCAACATATCATTTTTCATAGAACTGGCTTTTCCTAATTTTTTCTATTCGAATTACTTTACCACAAAACTTTATAAATTATACTTATAAATATCTAGAGATGCTTATCAGGACGCGCGCTTCCCACGCGCCAAAAGATAAATTTCCTTACTCCGCGGACGAGATGCTTTGGGTTTTCGGGTCACCACCTTCTGGTATTTACCACGTAAATCTTGTAGCAAGGCTTCATAACCTTCTCCCTGAAAAACCTTCATTAAGAGATCGCCTCCTGGACGCAGCACTTGGTCGGCCAATTCAATCGCCAACTCGACCAGATACATGGCGCGCGGAATATCCACCCCTTTATTACCACTCATATTAGGGGCCATATCTGACATCACCACATCGACCTCTCGTCCAGCCAACTGATCGAGCAAGTTTTGGTAAACCGCATCCTCACGAAAATCTCCTTGTATAAAGGTAACGCCAGCAAAGGGCTCAACGGGCAGAATATCCAAGGCAAAAACATGACCGGTTTCTCCCACGCGATGCGTGGTCCACTGCGACCAGCCGCCTGGTGCAGCGCCCAAATCGACAACCGTCATGCCAGGCTTAAATAATTGATCTTTCTCATCGATTTCTTGTAATTTATAAACCGCACGTGAGCGCCAACCCTCTTGCTTCGCCTTATTGACATAGTAGTCGTCAAAATGCTCTTTTAGCCAAGCGGCACTGGATTTCGATTTTACTGATTTTGCCGATTTTGTTTTAGACTTTGCCATACTTATTGCTAGGTTTTCCTATAAAATACCGCTCTCAACAGGAGAACTGAAATGTCAAAAAAACTATCCCCTACTCAAATCAAATATCTACGCGGATTGGCACATGGTCTCAATCCGATTGTCACCATTGGTAATAATGGCGTGACAGAATCGGTGCTCGCGGAGCTGGATCGCTCTTTAGCGCATCATGAACTGCTCAAGGTCAAGATTGCTGCGGGTGAGCGCGAAGATCGCAAAGTGGTTATCGACTATTTAATTCAAAACAGCGGTGCCTCTTTGGTGCAGGCCATCGGTAAAACAGTGGTGCTTTACCGCGCTGCACAACCGCCTGAGCTGGAACTGCCTAAAAAATAGTCGTCAACACGAGGCTTTTATGACAACAAATCAAAACCACGCTGTAAATCGCGCTTAAGATCCTCAATCGATTCCAAGCCCACCGATACCCGCAGCAAATTATCTGTAACGCCGGCAGCCAATCGCTCTTCTGGCGTCACTCGGCTATGCGTTGTTGTCGCCGGATGGGTGATGCTGGTTTTCACATCCCCTAAATTGGCGGTGATTGACATCAACTGCGTCGCATCCACCACTTTCCAAGCAGCTTCTTGCCCCCCTTTAATGGTAAAGGTGACCAAGCCCCCGCCTGCTGACATCTGTCGCTGTGCCAATGCATATTGTGGATGAGAAGGTAAACCAGGATAAAACACCTTCTCCACCACCGGCTGTTGTTGCAACCACTCTGCCAACGCGAGCGCATTTTCGCTATGCGCTCGCATTCTGATCGGTAAGGTTTCCAGACCTTTTAAAAATATCCAGGCATTAAAAGGACTCATTGAAGGGCCAGCGGTGCGCATAAAGCCGCGCACAGACTCTTCCATCAAGGCTTCAGCCCCCACCACAGCGCCACCAACGGCACGCCCTTGTCCATCAATAAATTTGGTCGCCGAATGAATCACAATGTCTGCACCAAACGCAATAGGTCGTTGCAAAATCGGCGTGCAAAAACAGTTGTCCACCACCAACAGCGCTTCATGGGCATGAGCCAACTCCGCCAAAGCACTTAAATCTGCAATTTCAGTCAGCGGATTGGACGGCGTTTCCAAAAACAGTGCCCGAGTGTTGGGTTGAATGGCCGCCTGCCATTCATTGAGATCGGTTTGAGAAACAAATGTCACCTCAATCCCAAACTTCATTAAATATTTGGTGAACAGCACTTTGGTGGTGCCAAAAATGCTGCGGGAGGAGACAATATGATCCCCAGCTTGCAACAGAGCCATAAAGGTAGACAAAATAGCCGACATCCCGGAAGCGGTTCCTACACAGGCTTCTCCCCCTTCCAAAGCGGCCAGTCGCTGCTCAAAAGTGCGTACAGTCGGATTGGTAAAACGCGAATAGATATTGCCCTTTTCTGCACCACTGAAGCGGTCAGCTGCCTGTTGTGCCGATTGATAACGATAACTGGAAGTGGGGAAAATTGCCTCACTGTTCTCCTGTTCCGGCGTCATCTGATAGCCGGCTCGAATCGCCAAAGTGGCTAAATCATAGTCTTGATGATGCGTTTGTTCGTCTTCAGGATACACCATTACACTTCCCCTTTTTCATTGTGCAGGCCAACGGTTTCTGGAACCGATTGCGCTTGCTTGGCTTTGGCTTCATCATTGCGATTTTCATCAATCGACTGCAAATAGGCCTCAGTAATGTCACCCGTGATATATTCCCCGCTGAAACAAGAGGTATCAAAACAGGCAATCGAACGATTACCCGCGCCCACGGCCTGAATCAAATCATCCAAATCTTGATAGATCAAGCGGTCTGCCCCAATAAATTCCGCCACTTCTTCGGTCGTTCGTCCATTGGCCACCAGCTCTGACGCACTGGGCATATCAATTCCATACACATAGGGGTAACGCACTGCAGGCGCTGCGGAAGCAAAATAGACTTTTTTCGCCCCCATATCACGCGCCATTTTGACAATTTCACCGGAAGTGGTGCCGCGCACAATGGAGTCATCGACCAGCAATACATTTTTACCTTCAAACTCCAGACGAATCGGATTAAGCTTCTGCCGCACCGATTTTTTACGCAGCTTCTGTCCAGGCATAATAAAGGTGCGTCCAATATAGCGGTTTTTAATAAAGCCTTCTCGATAAGGTTTACCCAACTTTTCGGCCATCTCTAAAGCCGATGTGCGACTGGTGTCAGGAATCGGCATCACCACATCGATCTCATCTAAAATATCTGCCCATTCTCTCTCTATTTTTTTCGCCAACATCTCACCCATCCGCAGACGCGATTTATACACCGAAATGTCATCAATCATCGAATCGGGACGTGCAAAATAGACAAACTCAAAAATACAGGGTGAATATTGTGGGTGATCATGACACTGCTCAAAGAAAATCTCCCCCTGCTCAGTGATCACAACCGCCTCACCTGGACGAATATCGCGCATTAATTCAAAGCCTAACGCATCCAAAGCGACGCTCTCTGAGGCCACCATATAATCTGTACCGCTTTCGGTGACCCGTTTGCCAACCACCGCTGGACGCAATGCATAAGGATCTCTAAAGGCAAAAACGCCTAAATTCGGCATCATCCCTACCGCCGCGTAACCGCCTTTGACCCGTTGATGCAAGCCTCGAACCGCGGTAAAAATATCGTCGGGCGATACCGTCAATTTTTTCTGCTTCATCAGCTCATGGGCAAATACATTGAGCAGCACTTCTGAATCAGAGTTCGTATTCAGATGGCGTAAATCCTGCGCATAAATCTCTTTGCGTAAGGTTTCTGAATTGGTCAAATTACCGTTATGCCCCATCGCAATCCCATAGGGGGCATTGACATAAAAGGGCTGAGCCTCTGCACTGGAAGAAGAGCCAGCTGTCGGATAGCGCACATGGCCAATCCCCATTTTGCCAACCAAATCACGCATATGCCGTGTGCGGAACACATCTTTAACTAAACCATTGTCTTTTCGTTGATAGAAACGCCCCTGATCACAGGTCACAATCCCCGCAGCATCCTGACCACGATGCTGCAAGATGGTCAACGCATCATAAATTTCCTGATTCACAGGGGTTGAAGTTGAAACAATGCCAACAATTCCACACATCGAATTTACTCACTTATTAAGATCAATTAAGACAAATCAAATTTTGGATATTTTACCTGAAATCCACTTTACCGATGATGCTATCGATGGAAAATTTGCGATTGCACATGATAACGCGCATCGACTTTCTGTTTAACCTTTAGCGCCGCTTGCTTAGATGGATAAGGACCGATCACCACCACAAAAAAATGATTTTTCTGCAACGGCTTAACATACCCATCATAGCCCGCCTCTTGCAGCGCGCCCAAAAGTTCATTGGCTGTGGCCATTTTTTTAAATGCTGCCAAGCGAACAAACCACCCTTTGGCCACCATTAAATCCTCTGCAATAAGCTGGCTGGTATCCGCTACCGCTTTAGGAGAGGCTTTAGAAGCGGCTACAGGTTTTTCTGTTATTTCTACGGTTTTAGCCTGAACAACTGGTTGGGTAGGTTTTTGTTTTTCGGTGGCCTTCACGGAGGGTTGCGGCTGAACTGCAGGCTTCACAGGCTCAGATGACTTTGCCGCTTGTTGAACAGACGGTGCCGGCAAACGATAGACCTTATCCGCAATGGGTTTATTTTCTGTTTTGCTCGGCGTGAGTTTTGTAGATGTTTGCTTTTCGGGTTGAAAATTCACGGGGTGCTCATACCAAGTAGGCACCCAGATAATCAACACGGCAAACCAAATGACTGCGCCAATTAAACGGCGGCGCGCATGCACATCAAGACTACCCAGGATTTCTGTATTTGAAAGTGCTTTTTCTGTTTCCGCTGTCGGTTTAGTCATGACGCTCTGGTAAACTTGCTAATAAGGACATCACTGGGGCAATGGTAAAAAAAGAGCCCCAAACTAAAGTTTTAGCTTCCGTTTGCAGACAGTGGCTGACCGCTTCCTCTATCGTGGCATGACTCACAATCTGTGCTTCAGCCACCTCGGCTCGCTGCAACAACTGTTTTAAATCCGCCAAAGACATGGCTCGCGGTTGCGTTATCGGTGCAATATGCCAAGTTTTAATAAAGGGGCTCAATAATTTTACCATTGGCAATGCATCCTTGTCGGCTAAGACGGAAAAAACCGCTTGCGGAAAAACCAACGCCTGTTGCTGCAAATAGTCTGCCAACACTTGTGCCGACTGGGGATTATGCGCCACATCGAGTAACCACTGCTGCCTCTCTCTTTCGGGCAGAGCTACCGACAGCCACTGCAAACGACCGGGGTGTTTCACCTGCTGCAATCCCTGAACAATTGCCGATTTCGACAGCGGCAAATCGCTCTGAAGCCCTTGTACAGCCGCCAATACGCCCGCAGCATTTTGTATTTGAAATCCGCCCGCCAATGCCGGCAACGGCAACGCTTCATAGCTTTGCAATTTTGGTTTTAACGCCACAAAATCCCAACTTTTGGTCAGTTTTCCCAGTCCTGCCTCGCCATCTGGCGCTTTTTCGCCCTGGCAGGACTGGGGATTTTGAACTTTTTTGACCTCTTCAACGAGAATTTTAAAATCTTGATCTAATTGAAAGTATTGTGTGCCAAGTGTTTGCGCATGCGCTCTTAAACTTTGCGGCGGCTGTGGGTCAGAACAGATCGCCCATTGATGGGAACGTAAAATCCCTGCTTTTTCTAAAGCAATTTGCGCACGGTCACTGCCGAGCCAATCGGTATGATCCACACTAATGGCGGTAATCAAAGCAACATCCGCATCCACTATATTGACCACATCTAGGCGACCTCCTAGACCGACTTCTAGCACAGCGACATCCAATTCAGCTTGTTGAAAAATCTTTAAAGCAGCCAAAGTGGAAAATTCAAAATAGGTCAGCTTTAGGTTCAACTGCGCTCTGGCCTGTTCAATGGCCTCAAAGGCTTGAATAATGGTCGCATCAGAAACCGGCATCCCATTTATCTGGATGCGCTCATTAAAACGCAGCAGATGCGGTGAAGTATAGCTGCCCACTTGATAGCCGGCCACCTGATAGATGGCTGACAACATGGCGACACTTGAGCCTTTACCATTGGTGCCGGCAACCGTGATGATTTTTTTCGCCAGTTGTGTAGCGGGCAGCAGCTGCATCGCTTCAGCGACGGCTCGAACCCGTTCCAAGCCCAAATCGATTTCTGTGGGATGCAACTGCAACAGCCACTCAATCCAATCATTGAGTGGCTGTTGAACGGTCGGCTTACGCATCTTCACCAATTGACGAATGGATTAGGCTGCAGGTTTTTTCAGCAGCATACGACAGATGGACGCCAACTCAGATTTTAAATGGTGGCGGTGGATAATTTGATCTAAGGCTCCATGTTCCAACAAAAACTCACTGCGTTGGAAGCCTTCCGGTAACTTTTCTCGCACCGTTTGTTCAATCACGCGAGGCCCCGCAAAACCGATCAAAGCTTGTGGCTCGCCAATATTTAAATCCCCTAAACTGGCAAAACTGGCTGAAACGCCCCCCATGGTGGGGTCTGTCATCACAGAAATAAAGGGCAAGCCTTTGGCGCGCAAACGTCCCAAAGCCGCTGAGGTTTTGGCCATCTGCATTAGAGAAAACAGCGCTTCTTGCATACGCGCACCACCACTGGCCGAGAACACAATTAACGGACATTGACGCTCGATCGCCTCATTTACCGCACGGACAAACTTCTCGCCGACAACAGAGCCCATGGAGCCGCCCATAAACTTAAACTCAAAAGCGCCTGCCACTACTTCTAAACCATCAATTTCGCCCGCCATCACAACCAACGCATCTTTTTCACCCGTCACCTTTTGCGCTTGTGCCAGACGCGCTTTATAGGTTTTTAGATCCTTAAACTTTAAGCGATCCACAGGCATAATATTGGCAAATAGCTCTTGGGGTGTGCCTTCATCCAAAAAATGATGCAACCGCTCACGCGCGCCAATACGCATATGATAGTCACATTTCGGGCACACCTCTTGATTGCGCTTCACTTCAGCTCGATAGAGCGTCGCTTCACATTTTGGACATTTGGTCCACAGCCCTTCTGGTACGGATTTTTTACGATTGGTCACTTGTTTTATGCTCGGCAATATTTTTTCAAACCAGTTCATTTTACGCTCCTGCTACTTCCGCGTCTGCTTTATCAATCGCTTGACGGAACATTGTCATCTTTTGTTGAATCTTAGCCGCCAATGACTCAAAATCGGCCGTTGGATTTTCTTCAATCACTGAAACCAGTGCTGAACCGACAATCACACCATCGCCGAGCTTGGCCATTTGATAAGCGGCCTCTGCGTCTCGAATCCCAAATCCAATGCCCACGGGTAAATCGACTTTACCGCGAAGATGGCTCACCTGCTGCCGGACATCTTCTACATCCAGCGCTTTTGAGCCAGTCACCCCTTTCAGCGATACATAATAGACAAAACCACGCCCTCTTTGATTGACCGCCTGTAAGCGATTTTCAGGGGTGGTGGGCGATACCAAGAAAATGGCCTCCAAGCCTTGTGCTTCCAGATCCTTGGCATATGCCTCGCTCTCTTCCGGCGGCATATCGACGGTTAACACGCCCTGCACACCGGCTGCAGCCGCTTCTCGAGCAAACACATCATAGCCCATCGCCTCAATCGGATTGAGGTAACCCATCAAGACAATGGGGGTCTTGGTATTCTCTTGACGAAAGTCCGCCACCATCTGTAATACTTGGTGCAGACTCACTTGATGAGCTAAAGCACGCTCTACCGCTTTTTGAATCACTGGCCCATCGGCCATCGGATCAGAAAAAGGGACGCCCAGTTCAATGATATCCGCCCCACTTTCCACCAATTTGTGCATTAAGGGCACGGTCCACTCAGGATGGGGATCACCTGCCGTCAGATAAGGGATTAACGCTGTGCGTCCCTGGTAGGCTAAATCCGTAAATGTTTTACTAATCTTCATTAAAATTCAAACCCCTCAATATTGGCAATAGTATCCATATCCTTATCCCCACGTCCCGAAAGATTGACAATCAAAATCTGATCCGGACGCATGGTCGGTGCCAATTTCGTTGTATAGGCCAGCGCATGACTGGTTTCCAATGCGGGGATAATGCCTTCAAAGCGGGTTAGATCTCTAAAGCCTTGCAACGCTTCTTCATCCGTCACCGTCACATATTGAGCTCGCCCTGTATCTTTTAGCCACGCATGTTCTGGTCCCACGCCGGGATAATCTAAACCGGCTGAAATCGAATGGGTTGGCAAGATTTGCCCATTTTCATCTTGTAATAGATAAGTACGATTGCCATGCAAAACCCCAGGCTGGCCAGCCACCAAGGAAGCAGCATGCTCACCGGTTTCCAATCCATGACCAGCGGGTTCGACACCAAACAGCTTCACCTCGCTCTCACCCAAAAAGTCATAAAACAGCCCGATGGCATTAGAGCCCCCACCGACGCATGCGACCAAAGCATCTGGCAAACGCCCCTCTTTTTGTAAAATCTGCTGTTTTGCCTCACGCCCAATCACCGCTTGAAAATCGCGCACCATCATGGGATAAGGATGGGGGCCAGCCACTGTACCAATAATATAGAAGGTGTCATCTACATTGGTCACCCAATCACGCATCGCCTCATTTAATGCATCTTTAAGCGTTCGCGTGCCTGACTCTACTGCGACCACCTCGGCACCCAGCATTTTCATTCGTGCCACATTCGGGGCTTGGCGTTGCACATCTTCCGCCCCCATATAGACCACGCATTCCAATCCTAGTCGAGCAGCAACCGTCGCACTGGCGACCCCGTGCTGTCCCGCGCCTGTCTCAGCAATAATCCGTGTTTTACCTAACCGTTTTGCCAAGAGCGCTTGGCCAATCGTGTTATTAATTTTATGTGCGCCGGTGTGATTAAGGTCTTCCCGTTTTAGGTAAATTTTGGCACCGCCCAGATGCTCCGACCAGCGCTTGGCATAATACAGCGGTGAAGGGCGTCCAACATAATCTTGATAATCTGCATTCAACTCCGCTAAAAAGTCTGGGTCATTTTTTAAGGCGTTATACTGTTCAGTCAGCTGTTCAATAGCCGCCATTAAGGTCTCTGGCGCAAACACCCCGCCATAAATACCAAAGTGCCCCTTCTCATCCGGGTATTGAGAAAAATCCATTTTCATTCCGTTATGCTTCCTTTATTTCGCTTACTGTCTCAACGCTGTACTCTGCACAGCTTGCATAAATTGATGTATTTTTTCAACCGACTTTTGACCCGGAGCACGCTCTATTCCGCCGCTCACATCTACTGCCCAAGGCTGAACGGTTTTTATCGCTTGCACAATATTACCAGGATTTAACCCCCCTGCCAAAATAATCGGTAAGGGGAACTCACCACGCATTTGCGGGGTAATCCACTGCCAATTAAAGGTCTCGCCGGTTCCGCCTGGCACCCCTTTTTTATAGGCATCCAATAACAGACCTTGCGAGGATGCATAGGTTTGCGCCAACGCTTTTAAATCGGTCTCTGCCTGCATCCGCACCGCTTTAATATAAGGGCGCTGAAAGTTTTGACAAAAATCCGCTGACTCTTGACCGTGGAACTGCAATAAATCCACGCCGGTTACCTTGATCACTTCCTCGACAAAGTTGGCAGACGCATCCACAAACAGAGCCACAGAGGTAACAAAAGCCGGCATGGCGGCCACAATCTCGCGTGCTTGATCCAAGCTGACATGGCGCGGGCTTTTTTCATAAAACACCAACCCAATCGCATCGGCGCCAGCCATCACCGCTTGCTGCATCGCTTCGATAGAGGTAATGCCACACATTTTAACCCGTGTGCGTAAAGGTTGATCGCTATCAATCACTAATGACACTGCCATAACACCTCATTTAAAGGGGTTCTCGGAATGCCCCAATGTTGCGGATAGAACGCATTCACAAAATACAAACCACTGGCAGGCGCCGTCATCCCCGCTTGCGTGCGATCCTGCAGTGCCAATAATGTTGCCACCCAACTTTCAGCCTTCTCACCTCGCCCCACTTGCAGCAAGGTCCCAGCAATATTGCGCACCATATGGTGTAAAAAAGCATTGGCCTGAATATCTATCAAGACAAAGTCACCTTGGCGCTGCACGCCAATGGCCTGCACTTCACGTCGAGCATGCTCTGCCTGACAGGCGGCTGCTCGAAAGGAGGAAAAGTCATTTTCCCCAATGAGCGCCTGCGCCGCTCGGTGCATGGCTTGCTCATCTAAGGGCATCGACTCCCAAGTCACGCGATCTGCCAACACCGCTGAATGCACCGCTCGATTATAAATCACATAACGATACTGACGTGCTATCGCTGAAAAACGCGCATGAAACAGTGCGCTCTCTTTAACAGATTTGGCCTGTTCCATTTGCCACTGCTCGGGGGTTAAAGCCGCCATCTGCTGCGCCCAGACCACTCGAATATCTTTAGGCAGTTGGGTATTCACCCCCTGAATCCAAGCCTTCAGCGGGCGTACAGCTTGGGTATCAAAATGCACCACCTGACCGATCGCATGTACGCCGGTATCGGTCCGTCCCGCACACGCCAACTCTATTGGCTCGTTGGCAATCTGCGTTAAAGCCCGCTGCAACTGCCCCTGAACGGAATCACAATGCGGCTGATACTGCCAGCCGCAATAAGCCGTGCCTTGATACTCTATCTTTAGCGCAATCCGGTAAATCATGTCTGACATGCTGGGTAAACCGTGCGCAACAGTGACCAAGTCATAGGGGCGGCTCAACCTTAATCAACACTTTCACCCTAAATGTAATCCCGAATCAACAACTCGGCTATTTGCACCGTATTGGTCGCTGCGCCTTTACGGACATTATCTGCCACCACCCAAAGGTTTAAGCCATTTTCTACGGAAATGTCTTCCCGCACGCGGCCCACATAGACCGGATCTGTATCGGCGGCATCGGTGACCGCTGTAGGATAACCACCATCCACATGCTCATCAATCAGCACAATCCCTTCAGCCTCTTCAAACAGCTGTTTCGCTTCTGATGCAGTGATTTTGCGATCCGTTTCAATATGCACCGCTTCACTGTGACCATAAAACACTGGCACACGCACACAAGTCGGATTCACTAAAAGTGTCTCATCCCCCATAATCTTTTTCGTTTCCCACACCATCTTCATCTCTTCTTTGGTGTAGCCGTTATCCATAAAGACGTCAATTTGTGGAATCACATTAAATGCGATCTGCTTGGGATAAACATTGCATTCAATCGGCTTCATATTGAGCAGATTAGCCGTTTGCGTGGCCAATTCATCAATGGCCGCTTTCCCCGATCCGGAGACCGCTTGATAAGTAGCCACATTGATACGACGAATGCCGACCGCATCATAAATCGGTTTAAGTGCCACTAACATCTGAATGGTGGAGCAGTTTGGATTGGCAATAATGCCACGATTTGTGTAGCCAGCGACGGCACCGGGATTCACTTCTGGCACCACCAATGGAATGTCATCGTCATAGCGGAACTGCGAAGTATTATCCACCACCACACAGCCAGCTTCAGCGGCCTTGGGGGCATAGACGCGCGAAACACTGGCGCCGGGCGAGAAGAGTCCAATCTGTGCTTTGGAAAAATCAAAAGTTTCCAAATCCAACACTTCTACCCACTCACCATTAAACTCCACTTTTTTCCCTGCAGAACGACTACTGGCCAAAGGATAGAGATTGCGCACCGGAAAGTGACGCTCTTGTAACACTTTTAAAATGGTTTCACCCACGGCACCTGTGGCGCCCACTACGGCAACATCATACTGTTTTGACATTTTTGACTCTCAATTTAATTTTATTTTAAATTTTGTACTTGCTCATTTTTTTCAGGTTTAATTACAACCATCTCCACCACTTGATCGATCTCTAGCTGCGCGATCGTTTCAGGCGCCTCAGTCACTGCTCTTTTTTCAGCCTCATTAAAGGCAATTGCGGTGCCTGTTTCTGTCATTTCATGACTTTGACCAATAAATTTACCGCCTTTTTCGATGGAAATATTTTCTGCGACAATTTCACCAATAAACTTTCCTCCATTGAGCACCTCAAGATGGTCGCAAATCACTTTACCTTCTAGCACACCCGACACCACAATATGCTTCGACTTAATCAACCCTTTGACCAAGCCTTTAGAAGCAACTGCTAGGTCATAGTCAGATTCGATCACCCCTTCAAATTCCCCCTCGAACAAAATATCGCCTTCAATGCGGCTCACTTCTCCTCGGAGGCGACACCCCGCAGCAATAATTGTTTTTCCACCTGGTGGACGCGATTTTTGATCACTTGAGCTAAAGAACCCCATGGTACCCCCTTCACCTTAGTTTGTATCTCATCGAAGTTATCCAATCGCCATTGCACAAAAGGCGTTGGATCCAGTTTTCGTTGTACAAATGAAACAGCATAATGCAGATGAGGCCCTGAAGAGATGCCAGTAGAACCTATCTGACCGATAATCTGCCCCTTTTTAACCACCTGACCGGTTTTCACTAAGGTTTTGGAGAGGTGCCCATAGAGCGTGCGAAAACCATTTCCATGATCAATTAAGATCAAATTACCAAAACCGCTTGTTTTTAAATAGCCGGCATATTCAATCACGCCATCTGCCGTTGAAATCACAGGATCGCCCTCTTCCCCACGGTAATCTATACCTCGATGGAACTCTTTTTTTCCTGTGATCGGATGAATTCGCCAACCATAGCCACTGGTAACCCCTTTAAAGAACTGAACCGGCCGTCCACTGGGATATTCCGAGAGCATAAACTTTTTTTCAAGGGTGGTCAGCTGAACCTTTTTAACCCGCTCCTCAATTGAGAGCGCTTCTTCTGGTTGAACGCCAACCAGCTCTTCCAATCCTTCCAGCGTTTGGTTAAGAAAGCTCAGCTGTTTTGTTTTATCCAGCAGCTCATTCTGAATGGCACGACGCTCAGCCTGTAAGCGCAAAAATTCTTCCTGATTTTGTTTCACTGTTTGTGCATAGTGCAACTCTTCAGCGGCACGCTTCGCTTCAAGCTGTTTGACCTCTTTCGAGAGCCACCAAATAGTTGTTCCGCCAATGGACAGGGTTAACAGCAAAAACAACACAAACATCCACGCAAAGCGACGCACAAACTGGTTAAAAGAGTACTCTTTAACCCCATGAACATCACTAATGGTGAGGGTAAATTTATTGCGCATTTAAACTCGCTCAGCCTTGCCAGTATGCTTACAGCGCAGCCACAATCGCATCCCCCATTTCAGAGGTGGAGACCTGTTTCATGCCCTCCTGCATAATATCCACAGTACGGTAACCCTGATCAAGCACACGACTGACCGCCTGCTCAATTTTGTCTGCCAAATCTTCACGTTCTAAACTATAGCGCAGCATCATCGCGGCGGAAAGAATCGTAGCAATGGGGTTCGCAATATTTTGTCCGGCAATATCGGGCGCAGAGCCATGTGAAGGTTCATACATGCCTTTATTATTGGCATCGAGTGAAGCAGAGGCCAACATACCAATTGAACCTGTCAGCATTGAGGCCTCATCTGACAAAATATCCCCAAACATATTGCCGGTCACCATCACGTCAAACTGCTTCGGATTTCGAATCAGCTGCATGGCGGCATTATCCACATACATATGCTGCACTTCGACTTCAGGATAATCTTTAGCCATCTCATCGACCAATTCGCGCCATAACTCAGTCACTTCGAGTACATTCGCCTTATCCACTGAACACAGTTTTTTATTACGCTTCATCGCCGCTTCAAAAGCCACACGAGCAATGCGTTTAATTTCTGATTCAGAATAGACATAGGTATTAAAACCTTGACGTTCACCATTTTCCAAAGTGCGAATACCGCGTGGTTGACCGAAATAAATCCCCCCTGTCAGTTCTCGCACAATCAAAATATCTAAACCTGCCACCACTTCTGGCTTAAGCGTTGAGGCATCGGCCAATTGAGGGAACAGATAAGCTGGACGTAAGTTAGCAAACAATTCTAACTCCGAACGTAAGCGCAACAACCCTTTTTCCGGACGCACAGAGATGTCCAAAGATTCCCATTTATAACCACCGACAGCGCCTAAAAGAATCGCATCCGCCATCTTAGCCTTGGCCATGGTGCTATCGGCCAACGGCACCCCATGCGCATCATAGGCTGCACCGCCCACCAAATCTTCTGTCATCTCAATATCTAAATGATCCGATTGCTTCAGCGCTTCTAATACCTTAACCGCTTCAGCAGTAATTTCAGGACCGATGCCATCTCCGGGCAAGACCAACACTTGTTTTGTCATACTTATGCTTCCTCTAAATGGGTAAATAACCAAGGGGCTTCTTGTTTACGTCGCGCTTCATAGGCACGAATCTCATCTGCATGTTGCAGGGTCAACCCGATATCATCCAAACCGTTGAGCAAACAGTGACGACGGAAACTGTCCACTTCAAAATGAATGGTTTCACCATTGGGCTTCACAATCTGCTGCGCTTCTAAATCCACTGTCAGTTGATAACCTTCATTGGCCTCAACCTCCTTAAACAGCTCATCTACAATGTTCTCATCCAGCGTAATGGGCAGAATGCCATTTTTAAAGCTGTTGTTAAAGAAAATCTCTGCAAAACTGGGGGCAATAATGACATCAAAGCCATAATCTTTTAAGGCCCAGGGCGCGTGCTCACGACTGGATCCACAACCGAAGTTTTCGCGTGCCAATAAAATTTTAGCCCCTTGATAACGTGGTTGGTTTAGCACAAACTCAGGGCTCAACGGCCGTTGAGAACAATCTTGTCCAGGCTCACCCACATCTAAATAACGCCACTCATCAAACAGATTAGGACCAAATCCTGTACGCTTAATCGATTTTAAAAACTGCTTAGGAATAATGGCATCAGTATCAACATTGGCACGATCCAATGGCGCCACTATGGCCGTTAACTTTTCAAACTTTTCCATCTTAAGCCTCCTGCGCCAACATTTCTCTAACATCCACAAAATGCCCTGCAACCGCAGCGGCAGCTGCCATCTCAGGACTCACCAAATGCGTCCGTCCGCCAGCGCCTTGCCGCCCTTCAAAGTTACGATTGGAGGTGGAGGCGCAATGTTTACCCGCCGGGAGCTTATCCGCATTCATCGCCAAACACATGGAACATCCTGGGTTACGCCATTCAAAACCGGCTTCGATAAAGATTTTATCCAACCCTTCCTCTTCCGCTTGTTTTTTCACCAAACCGGAACCTGGTACAACTAAAGCCTGTTCGACGCTGTCTGCGATCTTGCGACCCTCTAAGACTTTGGCCGCAGCGCGCAAATCTTCAATGCGTGAATTGGTACAGGAACCAATAAAGACATAATCCACCGGAATTTCTGTCATCGCAATATCGGGCTCAAGTCCCATATAATCTAATGCGCGTTGAATGCTATCGGCCTTCACAGGATCAGATTCATGCGCTGGATTTGGTACCTTGCCCTCAATCGGCGCCACCATTTCTGGGGAAGTGCCCCAAGTCACTTGCGGCTGAATTTGACTGCCATCTATCTCCACAACACGATCAAAATGCGCATCTGGATCCGATTTCAAATCCTGCCAAGCCTCCACAGCTTGCGCCCACAACTCACCTTTTGGCGCAAATGGACGCCCTTTAACATATTCAATGGTTTTCTCATCCACCGCGACCATTCCTGCTCGCGCACCGGCTTCAATCGCCATATTACAGACTGTCATCCGACCTTCAATAGACATATTGCGGAACACTTCGCCACCAAACTCAATGGCATAACCTGTGCCGCCTGCAGTTCCAATTTCACCAATAATTGCCAGAATCACATCTTTTGGGGTCACGCCGGGGTGGAGCTCACCATCCACTTTGATCAGCATATTTTTCATTTTTTTCTGAATCAAACACTGGGTCGCGAGCACATGCTCCACTTCTGAGGTCCCAATCCCGTGTGCCAGAGCCCCCAAAGCCCCATGGGTGGACGTATGTGAGTCGCCACAAACCACTGTCATCCCAGGGAGCGTAGCGCCCTCTTCTGGTCCCACCACATGTACAATCCCTTGACGAATATCCCCAATGCCAAACTCCGTAATGCCAAATGCCTTGGCATTGTTATCCAAAGTCTGCACTTGAATACGAGAGATGGGATCTTGAATATCTTCAATGCTGTGATATTCCGTAGTGGGCACATTGTGATCAGGCGTTGCCAGATTGGCATCCACTCGCCAAGGTTTACGCCCGGCTAACCGCAGACCTTCAAACGCTTGCGGAGAGGTCACTTCATGCAACAAATGGCGATCAATATAGATCAAAGCCGTGCCATCTTCTTCCTGGCGCACCACATGCTGTTCCCACAATTTATCATACAAGGTCTTGGACATTGCTATAATCCTGTTTTATAAATTTAATAGTAAATTATAGCGTTTTACCCCGCAGCGAAAAAGGAAAAATGAGCTACCAAATAAAAGAAGTGTTTTACTCTTTGCAAGGCGAAGGTTTTCACAGCGGCCGTCCAGCAATTTTCTGTCGTTTTAGTCAGTGCAATCTGTGGACAGGACGTGAAGCAGATCGTGCCAAAGCGGTATGTCCCTTTTGTGATACCGACTTTGTCGGCACAGATGGTCAAAATGGCGGACGATTTGCCAGCGCCGAAGCGTTAGCTCTCCATCTGCGCACTTTTTGGCCGGATGATCCAGTGCCCCCTTTTGTCGTTCTGACCGGTGGGGAGCCGCTGATGCAGGTGGATCAAGTTTTGGTGGATACCTTGCATACCTTTGGGTTTGAAATCGCCGTGGAAACCAATGGGACCTATTTGCCTCCCGCTGATATTGACTGGATTTGCGTCAGCCCTAAAGCCGGCGCTCCATTGAAACTCACCGAAGGTAATGAACTTAAATTGGTTTACCCCCAAGCCGACCTGATGCCCCACCAAGTGGCCGACCTAGCATTTGATTTGTTTTATTTACAACCGATGGCAGTCAGTGAGACGGAATTGAATCAAAAGTATTTGCAACAAACGCTCAACTACTGCTTACAACACCCGCAATGGCGGCTGAGTTTGCAAACCCATAAACTATTGGAGATTGATTAAACAGCAAAGGTCTCAAACTGGATTAAACTGCTCAATTTTATCCAAATCCAACACCCGTAAATCCGGATCAATGCCGGCTTGCTCAAAGCGCTCACGCCATTCGCGTTTTTTACCTTGAATTTCCAACAGCTCATGGCTATTGCCTTCCAGCTGGTGCATCTGCTCTAAGGCATTAAAATAAAACGCCATCACTTCCAAAGCAGACGCATCTCCTTCTTCCGCTAAGCGTTCAATGCGCTGCAAACGGTTATACACTTTCATCACCGCCCGCTTCAAAGCCCAACTATAGAGCAGCGGCTTGACCCAATCCTTCTCTTTGAACACCGTGTACACCAAGGTCATGGTGATCACCAAGCCAATAAAGGCGCCAATAAAATCTGAGATATAATGATTATCAAAATACTGACCAAACAGCGCCGTAAATCCCATCGACATTGACAAGCCAATCAAAAAGAAAAGTCCCATAATCCGAAAAAGTGCCTTGCGCGCCATTTGATTATGATGCTTAATATCTACCGTTTGTAACTGGAAAATCATACTTTAACTCCACACTCAATTATTGCGACAATTATGCCAAAAGTCCCAGTCCTGCAGTTAAAAAACTCGACCAAAGGCGAGCTCTACGCCATCAGTTTAACCTTTATTGATGCTTGGTTTCCCATTTTGGCGCTCTATTGTGTCACCGCTTTAGGCGCGATTCACACCTACTTTTATAGCTTAGTCATCGCAGCCACTCTCTTAGGCCTTCTGCTCTGGCAACAGGGTAAAGTGACGGAACTCAAACTGCGCAAGGCGTGGTGGAATCTGTTTATGGTCAGCTTGACGATCACTTCTCTGTATATTTTGGTATTTTTAGCTTTACGCACCACTTCCCCCAACCATGTCGCGCTGATTCTCTTTTTACAGGTGCTGTTTGCCTATCTATTTTTTGGACGACAGCCTGAAGAACAGCTCTCATCCATGCATAAATGGGGCGTGATGTTAATGAGCTTAGGCGCCGTCATTATTCTTTTTCCCGAAGACTTACAAATCAATAAAGGGGATTTATGGGTGCTGATGGCGGCACTGATTGCGCCCTTCGCCAACCTTTATCAAAAGCGAGCACGTCAGCAGGTGAGTAGCTTGACCATTCTTTTTGTGCGCTCAGCCATCGCCCTGCCCTTTCTCTATCTACTGGCTACGCTGCTTGAGCCCACACCCAGCTGGCACGCCATTCAACAACAAGGCATATGGTTACTGCTCATCGGAGGATTGGCTTTTGTGGTCGGCAAAGTATGGTGGATTGAAGCGATTCGCCTGCTGCCAATTACCAAGGTGAACGCGCTCTATGCATTTGCACCGGCCTTAACCCTGCTACTCTCTTATTGGCTATTAGGTACCCCACCAACGCATTCACAAATTTTAGGTGCCGTTCCTATTATTCTCGGCAGCCTGCTTCTGACACGCCAAGCTTCTGCTAAAATACGTTTGTCAGCCAACCAAACTGAGGAGAAACCATGAAAACCATCTGTACAGAACAACAAGTTTTAGAGGTGATGAATGAACGTCATGCCTGCAAGGTGATGGATGCGGATAAAAAAATTCCTGATACCACCTTTCAAACCCTGCTTGAAGTGGCCAGATTAAGCCCCAGCTCCTTTGGCTATGAGCCTTGGAAACTGATCGTGCTGCAAGACCCAGAGTTGAGGCAAAAGCTAAAGCCAATCACTTGGGGCGCACAAAAAACGCTCGATACCGCCAGTCACTTTATCCTTATTTTATCTCGCACTGCCAAATCCATGCGCTATGACAGCGACTATATTGAGCATATGATGCGCGATATTCACCATTTACCGGAAGAACATAGGGTGAAACGCCAAGCGTTCTATCGCACTTTTCAGGAATCAGATTTTAACCTTCTGGAATCTGACCGTGCGATGTTTGATTGGGCAAGCAAACAAACCTATATTTTGCTGGCCAATATGATGACCTTGGCTGCCAGCCTGGGCATTGATAGCTGTGCCATCGAAGGCTTTAAAATGCAGGAAACCAATCAATTTCTAGCCGAGGATCTAGGGGTAGACACGGAACTCTTTCAAATCAGTGTGATGTGTGCCTTTGGTTATCGCGTCTATGAACCCAAACCGAAAACACGCCAACCTTTAGCTGACATTGTCGAATGGAAATAGCTAAGGTGAAACCTCCATTAACTGTTTGACCTGTTGAATAAACGCTTGTAAATAGGGTTGTGGCTGTTCGCTTTCGCGAATGGCTGCAAAAAGCTTCGCTTTGACACCCGCTTCTCCCAAACGCAGGCGTTTAAGGTGATTAAATTCAGGCTGAGAGTCCAACAACCAAACCGGTAACGCCGCCACGCCTTTATTCGCTTCCACCCACTGTAACAGCATCAAACTCATCTCTGAGTGACGAATCGCTTTGGGCTGCACCTTCGCCGGCCAGAGAAAATCTTTAAAAATATCCAATTTATTATAATTAACGGGATAGGTTAATAAGGTCTCATTCGCCAAGTCTTGTGGCTGACAAAAAGATTTTGCCGCGAGTGCATGTTCTGGACTTACCACCAGCACCACTTCATATTCAAATAACGCAATAAACTCAACTTCAAGCGCCTCTGTTGTTTCCGAAGTGATCACCAAATCAATTTCATGTTTTTTCAATGCATCCAAACTCGGACGCACCAGTTGCGCCACGATATCGACTTCAACATCTGGAAATTGCTGCTGATAACGTCGTAAAACCGGCAGTAACCACTCAAAACAGGTGTGACACTCCACGCCTAACCAAAGCCTTCCCAGATGACCCGTGCGGAGGCGTTGCAGATTGTTCTCTGCCTGTACCACTTGCGGCAAAACTTGTTCCGCCAGCTGTAAAAGCTCTTCACCCGCCGGCGTCCATTGAACCGGCTGCGTTTTACGCTCAAATAATTTTAACGTCAACTGCGATTCCAGCTGCTTCAACTGGTGCGACAGAGCCGATTGCGTCATAAACAGCGCTTCTGCTGCACGATTCACCGAGCCATAATTTTCTATGGCTTGCAAAGCTTGTAGATGTTTCAACTCTATCATTAATTTTTCTCATATTTAGTTGAATTTAATTCGTTTGTTTTCATATTAAAGCCCCACTATGATAATGCTGTCAAATTTAGATTTAACCCACAAAAGGAACACATCATGACAACCTTACATAACCTTGGCTACCCCAGAATCGGGGCGAAACGGGAACTCAAATTCCAACTCGAAAAATACTGGCGTAAAGAAATTTCACGTGCTGAATTAGATGCAACCGCCAAAAACTTACGCCAACAAAACTGGCAAACCCAACTGGAAGCGGGCATTGAACTGCTCCCTGTGAATGATTTTGCTTATTATGATCAAATGCTCAATATGAGCACCCTTCTTGGCTGTATTCCCAGCCGTTTTCGTCAAGACACCTATGATCTAGACATAGCCTTCCGCATGGCACGTGGTCAAGCACCGAGTGATGATGAACAACACTGCTGTAGCGGCGGCCATCAAGATAGCTCAGCGTGCACCATGAAAAAATGGTTTGACACCAACTATCACTATATTGTGCCTGAATTTGAAGCCGATACCGAATTTAAAATAACCGACACGCGACTTTTTGATGAAATCTTAGAAGCGCAAGCCCTAGATACGCAAGGCGAAGTTCAACTGAAACCCGTCCTTATTGGACCTTTAACCTACCTCTATCTTGGGAAAAAATTCGGTTATGAAGGCCAAAAACTCGATTTACTGCCTAAATTATTGCCCGTCTATCAACAGATTCTGGGGAAATTGGCTCAATTAGGCATTGAATGGGTACAAATTGATGAGCCCATTTTAACCCTTGAACTCGACAATGCATGGCAAGCTGGCTTCAACACCGCTTATCAACAGCTTGCAGAGTCTCCAGTTAAGCTACTTTTAGCCACCTACTTTGACACCTTAGGGGAAAATCTTGTGCTGGTCAAACAGCTCCCAGTTGCCGGCCTTCATTATGATGGCGTCAGAGGTGCCGCACAACTTCAAGAAGTCATTGCGCAATATCCTGAAGACAAAGTTCTTTCACTTGGTTTGGTTGAAGGTCGAAATATCTGGAAAACAGATCTTAATGCTGCCTTAGACATCTTAAAACCCGTCGCCGAGAAACGCGGCGAAAACCTATGGCTTGCACCCAGCTGCTCCCTCTTGCATGTGCCCGTCGATCTGGATTCCGAAGAAAAACTGAATACGGAAATCAAATCTTACTTAAGCTTTGCCAAGCAGAAGCTCAATGAAGTTGCCTTATTGCAAAAAGCACTCGCTGGACAAGCCGTTGAAGCGAAATTGGATGCGCAGGCTGCTTGTATCGAAGCGCGTAAAAACTCAACGCTGATTCACAATCCGGCTGTCGCTGAACGCATGGCTAAAATCGATACGGTTCCTAACCGCCGTGCTACTCCTTATGCCGAACGTGCACCACTGCAGCATGAAAAACATCAGCAAAAACTGCTACCGACGACCACCATTGGCTCTTTCCCACAAACACAAGAAATACGTCAAACTCGCCGTGCGTTTAAAAATGGCGATATTGATGAGGCGACCTATATTGAAGCGATGAAAAAAGAGATCGCCTATGTTGTTGAACAGCAGGAAGCACTGGATATTGATGTACTGGTCCATGGTGAGCCAGAACGTAACGATATGGTTGAGTACTTTGGAGAGCAGATGGATGGCTACGCCTTTACCCAATTTGGCTGGGTTCAATCCTATGGATCTCGCTGCGTAAAACCACCCATTATTTATGGTGATGTCGCACGACCCAAAGCGATGACCGTTTTCTGGTCCACTTATGCACAAAGCCTAACAGAGCGCCCAATGAAAGGGATGCTTACCGGGCCTGTTACCATGTTGCAATGGTCTTTCGTGCGTGATGACCAACCTCGTCAAACCACTTGCGAACAAATTGCGCTTGCACTCTTAGACGAAGTTCAAGACCTTGAAGCAGCAGGGATTACCGTTATCCAAATTGATGAACCTGCCTTACGCGAAGGGTTGCCACTGAAAAAATCTCAATGGCGTGAGTATTTAGACTGGGCGGTGAATACCTTCCGTCTTTGTACCTCCAGCGTTCAAGACAGCACTCAAATTCACACCCATATGTGCTATTCAGAATTCAATGACATTATTGAAGATATCGCTGCGATGGATGCTGATGTTATCACCATTGAGACCTCAAAGTCTCATATGGAATTGCTGAAAGCCTTTGTGGACTTTAACTATCCTAATGAAATTGGACCTGGTGTGTATGACATTCACTCGCCCAATATTCCAACGGTCGAGCAGATGGTGACACTTCTAGAAAAAGCGGCAGAATCGATTCCAGTCGAAAGACTATGGGTCAATCCAGACTGCGGACTGAAAACACGTGCCTGGGCAGAAACCATTCCTTCATTAGAAAATATGGTTAAAGCCGCTAAAACCCTCCGCGAAAAATATCAATCATAAACCCTAACTGTCTCCCGATTCAAATCGGGGGACATTTCACTCAATCGTTTGCCTTCCGTAAACAGTCAAATGGACATCATATTGAAATAAGAATCAATAGCTTTTATTCCGTTCGGTAAACCTCATCCAAAGATTGACCTTTCTCATTTTTCCAATCTGTCCAGCCATTAATCGACATATTTACAATTGTCGCCGCAGCACCTGATGGACTTTTAAATAGATGATCCTTAAGCAGGATAAAATCTCCATTTTCAATCTTGGCCACACCTTGGTTAATCAAAGCATCTCTATGTTTAGTACGCCTTTTATATTTATATGTATTATCATAAGGCGCCTTTGAACCCGCCAATACAAGAAACCCTTCGTTAGTCATCACCCCTTTTGCCTCAGCATGTCCGCGATTCAGATAAAAGTATTCTGGCTGAGTTGAATTGACATTATCAGAATGTGTATCTTCTGCATAGGTGGAAATTTTTCGAAATACTGGATGCCCTAAAGTGCCCAGCAAAGTTGTTAAAATAGAAAATATCTCATGACAATCTGCCTCTAATGGAGGCGGCACATGAGGTTTAGAACCACTGTTTTCATTATGAAGGTGATAACGCTCAGCCTCATTCGCTTTCTGAATGGCCAGCCACTCAAGGTAAAGTGCATGAGTTTGTGTCAAGTTCTGCGTTAATGACACTGCAACAGCAGCCTTTGTCCAAAATTCTTTTTTCTTAGCATGATTTGTCAGCCGTTTTTTTAACTCACCTGACTGCCCAATATAAAGCAGTTCTTCTCCTGTCTCCTCATCTTGACCAAATAGAAAGTAGATACCCACTTGAGAAGACGCAGGCATCTGACAAAATTGGGAAAACTGAACTCTTGGAAACTCAATCAGTTGCATAATACTGGTTGTCATTTCCGCAATGCGAATGCCTGTTGGATCCCCATCAGGCAAGAAAATTTGGATTGTTTTCGGAGAAGTCATTTAATGGCCTTCATAAAAAGCTTTAAAAAGGTTGTAGTTTTTTCCATTATATAAATCTAAATCGCCCTAATAACTCAGGTCAGCACGATCATTAGCTAACCTTAATAATTATAACCTTTAATGGAACTCAGATAATTTAGGGTTTAAAACGAACATCTCATCTCACTTAAGACAGAAAACTTAGTATCCTATTCAATCATAGATGAATAGTTTTTTAAGATAGGCCAAGATTTGGTTACATAATTTATAACCGACAGAAGCGCCTATTGCACAGCCCTTAAACAAAGCGGTATTACAAATCGATTTAGGGAAATGATATAAATGCTTAGGAATTCTAAATATAAAAAAACCCAACCGACATCAGCCAGCTGGGTTTTTGGAATAGATAAGCTTGGGGATGACCTACTCTCACATGGCACCTGCCACACTACCATCGGCGCTGAGACGTTTCACTTCTGAGTTCGGAATGGGATCAGGTGGTTCCATCTCGCTATGGTCCCCAAGCAATTGGGTTATGTACAGTGTGTAAATGCTAAATGCACACTGCACTGAATTCGGAATAGATTCACTTTTAAGTCTTTTGTAAAGTTGTAACGTCAGGTCAATGTCCTTACAAGTTTTATTCAATCTTTAGAACTTGTCATCTTCTTTTAATCACTCAACCTTCGCTTAAGCCCACTGCTTAAGGTTACTTTTGAGTTGTATAGTTAAGCCTCACGAGTAATTAGTACCAGTTAGCTTCACCCATTACTGAGCTTCCACACCTGGCCTATCAACGTCCTAGTCTTGAACGGCTCTTCAGGAGACTTAAAGTCTCAGGGAGAACTCATCTTGGGGCAAGTTTCCCGCTTAGATGCTTTCAGCGGTTATCTCTTCCGAACTTAGCTACCCGGCAATGCCACTGGCGTGACAACCGGAACACCAGAGGTTCGTCCACTCCGGTCCTCTCGTACTAGGAGCAGCCCCCCTCAATTCTCCAACGCCCACGGCAGATAGGGACCGAACTGTCTCACGACGTTCTAAACCCAGCTCGCGTACCACTTTAAATGGCGAACAGCCATACCCTTGGGACCGACTTCAGCCCCAGGATGTGATGAGCCGACATCGAGGTGCCAAACACCGCCGTCGATATGAACTCTTGGGCGGTATCAGCCTGTTATCCCCGGAGTACCTTTTATCCGTTGAGCGATGGCCCTTCCACACAGAACCACCGGATCACTAGAACCTGCTTTCGCACCTGCTCGACGTGTCTGTCTCGCAGTCAAGCACCCTTCTACTCTTGCGCTCATTGCACGATGTCCGACCGTGCTGAGGGTACCTTCGCGCTCCTCCGTTACTCTTTGGGAGGAGACCGCCCCAGTCAAACTACCCACCATACACTGTCCCTGACCAGGATTCACTGATCTAGGTTAGAACCTCAACACGACCAGGGTGGTATTTCAAGGACGCCTCCGCCGAGACTGGCGTCTCGGTTTCTCAGGCTCCCACCTATCCTACACAGGTCGTGTCAAAGTCCAGTGCAAAGCTGTAGTAAAGGTTCACGGGGTCTTTCCGTCTAGCCGCGGGTACGCAGCATCTTAACTGCGAGTTCAATTTCGCTGAGTCTCGGGTGGAGACAGTGTGGCCATCATTACGCCATTCGTGCAGGTCGGAACTTACCCGACAAGGAATTTCGCTACCTTAGGACCGTTATAGTTACGGCCGCCGTTTACCGGGGCTTCGATCAGGAGCTTGCACCCCATCACTTAACCTTCCGGCACCGGGCAGGCGTCACACCCTATACTTCCTCTTTCGAGTTTGCAGAGTGCTGTGTTTTTAGTAAACAGTTGCAGCCACCTGGTCTCTGCAACCTAGTTCGGCTCCACCCGCAAGGGGCTTCACCTACTTTAGGCACACCTTCTCCCGAAGTTACGGTGTCATTTTGCCTAGTTCCTTCACCCGAGTTCTCTCAAGCGCCTTGGAATTCTCATCCTGACCACCTGTGTTGGTTTGGGGTACGGTTTCTATATACTTGAAGCTTAGAAGCTTTTCTTGGAAGCATGGCATCAATCACTTCGCCCATAATGGGCTCGTCATCACCTCTGAGGATTGATTCGCCGGATTTGCCTAGCGAATCTCCCTACTGGCTTGAACCTGGATAACCATCACCAGGATGATCTAGCCTTCTCCGTCCCTCCATCGCGGTATATAGAAGTACAGGAATATTAGCCTGTTTCCCATCGACTACGCCTTTCGGCCTCGCCTTAGGGGCCGACTAACCCTACGTCGATTAACGTTGCGTAGGAACCCTTGGTCTTTCGGCGAGGGAGCTTTTCACTCCCTTTATCGCTACTTATGTCAGCATTCGCACTTGTGATATCTCCAGTAAACCTTTCGATTTACCTTCGCAGACTTACACAACGCTCCTCTACCATGCCTTACGGCATCCGCAGCTTCGGTACACTACTTAGCCCCGTTAAATCTTCGGCGCAGGCCGACTCGATCAGTGAGCTATTACGCTTTCTTTAAAGGGTGGCTGCTTCTAAGCCAACCTCCTGACTGTCTAAGCCTTCCCACATCCTTTCCCACTGAGTAGTGTTTAGGGACCTTAGCTGGCGGTCTGGGTTGTTTCCCTCTTGACTACGGACGTTAGCACCCGCAGTCTGTCTCCCATGATTGCACTTGTTGGTATTCGGAGTTTGCCATGGGCTGCTAAGCCTTGACGGCCCGCTAGACCATAACAGTGCTCTACCCCCAACAGTGAGACATGAGGCACTACCTAAATAGTTTTCGAGGAGAACCAGCTATCTCCGAGCTTGATTAGCCTTTCACTCCGATCCACAGCTCATCCCCGCATTTTTCAACATACGTGGGTTCGGCCCTCCAGTTGGTGTTACCCAACCTTCAGCCTGGCCATGGATAGATCGCCCGGTTTCGGGTCTACTCCATGCTACTTGCGCCCAGTTAAGACTCGGTTTCCCTACGGCTCCCCTATTCGGTTAACCTCGCAACATAGAGTAAGTCGCTGACCCATTATACAAAAGGTACGCAGTCACCCCGAGGGGCTCCCACTGCTTGTACGTACACGGTTTCAGGTTCTATTTCACTCCCCTCCAGGGGTTCTTTTCGCCTTTCCCTCACGGTACTGGTTCACTATCGGTCGGTAGAGAGTATTTAGCCTTGGAGGGTGGTCCCCCCATCTTCAGACAGGATTTCTCGTGTCCCGTCCTACTCGTTTTCACCCATAATAAGTTTTCGTATACGGGACTATCACCCTGTATCGTTGGACTTTCCAGACCATTCTACTAACTTATTATCGGCTTAAGGGCTAGTCCCCGTTCGCTCGCCGCTACTTAGGGAATCTCGGTTGATTTCTTTTCCTCCGGGTACTTAGATGTTTCAGTTCTCCGGGTTTGCCTCCCACTAGGGGATAACCAGCTGGTGCTGGTTGGGTTTTCCCATTCGGAAATCCTCGGGTCATAGGTTGTTTGCCACCTTACCGAGGCTTATCGCAGGCTACCACGTCCTTCATCGCCTTCTACCGCCTAGGCATCCACCGTGTACGCTTAATCACTTAACTATACAACTCAAAAATAACCTTGCTTGCGCTTGGCTGGCATGACCTTTTGTGTTGAGCTTGCGCTCAATCATGCTTTGTTTTTTGAGGTTGCTGTGATTAAAAGTTTCGCTGACATGTTCTTACTTGATTGTTTTGAACTCTGTAAGATACATTGTTACCTATATCTTTACTGCATATCATCCGTTGGAGCAGATGATATGCGACTTTACATGCTTAAATATGTCGGTATTTAAGCACTTCACTCAGATGGTTGTCTCGGACTGTTGTCTTTGATTTTCATCTGGGTGAATCTATTCCAAATTGTTAAAGAGCTTTTTGTTTTCAAAGCTTAAAGGCTTTGATCACTTTGCTTTCAGTCTTAATGAACTGAGAAGAGGAATTATAGCATTCACACTTCTTGTTCTCAATAAGAACCGCTTATAGATTCTTTGCTTTGATACAAGAACTTATAAGCGGTTGTTATTGGTGGAGCTATGCGGGATCGAACCGCAGACCTCCTGCGTGCAAGGCAGGCGCTCTCCCAGCTGAGCTATAGCCCCATGGTGGGTCTGGGTGGATTTGAACCACCGACCTCACCCTTATCAGGGGTGCGCTCTAACCAACTGAGCTACAGACCCGGTTCTTTTCCTTCTACAACACTTTCGTGTCTTCGGTAATTCAGAGAGAATTTATGTGGAAGCTGCCTTAAGCTCGCTTTCTTTTTTATCTTAAAGGAGGTGATCCAGCCGCAGGTTCCCCTACGGCTACCTTGTTACGACTTCACCCCAGTCATGAACCACACCGTGGTGACCGGCCTCCCGAAGGTTAGCCTAGCCACTTCTGGTGCAGCCCACTCCCATGGTGTGACGGGCGGTGTGTACAAGGCCCGGGAACGTATTCACCGCGACATTCTGATTCGCGATTACTAGCGATTCCGACTTCATGGAGTCGAGTTGCAGACTCCAATCCGGACTACGAGAAGTTTTTTGAGATTTGCGCACTGTCGCCAGTTGGCTGCTCTTTGTACTTCCCATTGTAGCACGTGTGTAGCCCCTCCCATAAGGGCCATGATGACTTGACGTCGTCCCCGCCTTCCTCCGGTTTATCACCGGCAGTCTCATTAGAGTTCTCAACTAAATGGTAGCAACTAATGATAAGGGTTGCGCTCGTTGCGGGACTTAACCCAACATCTCACGACACGAGCTGACGACAGCCATGCAGCACCTGTCACTGCGTTCCCGAAGGCACAGCGCCATCTCTGGCGCCTTCGCAGGATGTCAAGGGAGGGTAAGGTTCTTCGCGTTGCATCGAATTAAACCACATGCTCCACCGCTTGTGCGGGCCCCCGTCAATTCCTTTGAGTTTTAATCTTGCGACCGTACTCCCCAGGCGGTCAACTTATCGCGTTAGCTTCGCTACTAACCCTTTTAATAGGGCCAACAGCTAGTTGACATCGTTTACGGCGTGGACTACCGGGGTATCTAATCCCGTTCGCTCCCCACGCTTTCGCACCTCAGCGTCA
Source organism: Galenea microaerophila (assembly GCF_054657255.1). Taxonomy (NCBI): domain Bacteria; kingdom Pseudomonadati; phylum Pseudomonadota; class Gammaproteobacteria; order Thiotrichales; family Piscirickettsiaceae; genus Galenea; species Galenea microaerophila. Next base: position 272 of record NZ_BAAHWZ010000001.1, on the reverse strand, counting down.
GTTTTAGTCCAGGAAGTCGCCTTCGCCACTGGTGTTCCTCCAGATATCTACGCATTTCACTGCTACACCTGGAATTCCACTTCCCTCTACTAAACTCTAGAATGCCAGTATCAGATGCAGTTCCCAGGTTGAGCCCGGGGATTTCACAACTGACTTAACATTCCGCCTACGCGCGCTTTACGCCCAGTAATTCCGAATAACGCTTGCACCCTCTGTATTACCGCGGCTGCTGGCACAGAGTTAGCCGGTGCTTCTTCTGTGGGTAACGTCAA